>NZ_JAYJLG010000026.1:0-311 GCF_051948705.1 Alcaligenes sp. Lyrl_28 | reverse complement strand
CAGAAGTTGCTGGCAACGGCGCGTGAGCAGGGCTGGCCGGTGGCGCACACGCGTATCGTGTATGCCGACGATGGCGCTGATCACAATATCTTCAGCATCAAAGTCCCCGGCATGCTGGGTCTGACCGAAGATGCGCACAACAGCCACATCGTGCCGGAGCTGGCTCCTGCACCGGGTGAATTTATTGTTCGCAAGAACGTGCCGTCGGCGTTTTTTGGTACGCCCCTGGCGGCGTGGCTGACCCAGCGTGGCGTGCAAACACTGCTGGTGGCGGGTGCGGTGACCAGTGGTTGCGTGCGCTCCAGCGTGGT
>NZ_JAYJLG010000025.1:0-358 GCF_051948705.1 Alcaligenes sp. Lyrl_28 | reverse complement strand
CCCCGTACCTTGGGCAAACAAGCCTCGGGCGCCCGTCATGCCACAGGACAAGACACCGTGCTGTGGGCGGACGTGATCCATCAACAACGCGATCTGGACGGCAACGAGGACAGCCAGGATGTACGCCACAAAGTCGGCGGCCTGTTCCTGGGTGGCGATACCTCCATCGGCGAACAAGGCTGGCGCATGGGTGCGTCTTTGGGCTATCTGGAAAACCGCATCAAACTGGATGATCGCCGTCAGAGCTCGCGCAGCAACAGCTACAGCGCCGCCCTGTACGGGACGCAGGCGTGGGAAATGGGCTCAGGCAGCTTGAACCTGCTGGCCGGCGCTGCCTACACCCGTCACCGTCTGGACA
>NZ_JAYJLG010000024.1:0-427 GCF_051948705.1 Alcaligenes sp. Lyrl_28 | reverse complement strand
AGCGAGCGCTGAAGCCGACCGTGGCTACGGTGTAGACACTGACCTGCCAGAAGCCGCCATCACCATCGACACCATTGCCGGTGACGATGTGATCAACAAGGCCGAGTCTGAGTCTGACGTGACTCTCACGGGTACGGTTGGCAAGGATGTGAAGGCTGGCGACACCGTTACGGTGACCGTGAACGGCAAGGACTACACGACCACGGTTAACGCTGACGGCAAGACCTGGAACGTGGACGTTCCTGGTTCCGAGCTGGCTGCTGATTCGAACGTACACGCCAAGGTGGAAACGGAAGACGCTGCGGGTAACCCAGCGAGCGCTGAAGCCGACCGTGGCTACGGTGTGGATACCGACCTGCCTGAAGCCGCCATCACCATCGACACCATCGCGGGTGACGATGTGATCAACAAGGCTGAGTCCGAGTCC
>NZ_JAYJLG010000023.1:0-496 GCF_051948705.1 Alcaligenes sp. Lyrl_28 | reverse complement strand
GAGCAGTTAGACAAGATTCACCGCCTTGGCCAAGAGGCCCGCAACGAAACTTGCATGACTGAGTCAGGTAACTGACACGGTGTAAAACCCGGAGCTTGACAAATCAGAAAATTCTGTGTTAAAGTTCTAGGTTCTGCTCCAGAGAACGCAACGTTAAGTTTTTAGCTGGTTAGAAACAGCGCTGAAAATTTACCCTTGTTTGTGAAGTTGAATGGTTAGCCTCACGGTTGATTGTTCGCCAGGCAGTTCGGAACGAAAGTTCTGGTTTAAGCGGGACGAGTTGGACGGTTTTAAAACTTTCTAACTTCTTCAAAAAAAACGCTTGACACACTGCCTGATCTGCTTCATAATCTCGTTTCTCTGCTGCTAACACAGCAAGGCACGAAGCGCCAAGCGCGACGAGCCAGCCGGGTTAGTCAGTGGAACGACAGGTAACTGTCACTGCTCTTTAACAATTAACAGCCGATAAGTGTGGGCGCTTGGAATGAGCGAGTCG
>NZ_JAYJLG010000022.1:0-524 GCF_051948705.1 Alcaligenes sp. Lyrl_28 | reverse complement strand
TTCCTGGGCCAGCGCCTGGTGTGATGTTGAAAGGGCCGCATGGGCGGCCCGTTGTGATGCAGAGGTTCCGCCTCAGTGCCGGAGCCTCTCACAAGGAGAGACAAGATGGCAGTTAGTGATTATCAACTCATCGAGGCCTGGCAAGAAGTGCTGCGCCTGTCCAAGCTGGAGGCGGGTCAAACGGTGACTTTGCTGACCAGCTCGACCACGCACCCGCAGACCCTGCAGTGCGCGCAGATTGCCGCCCAGTCCATGGGAGCGATTGTCAATCGCCTGGACTTGTTGCCGGTCAACGCGGAAAAAGCCTTGAGCCGTGACTCGCTGGCGTACTTGGGTACCACGCCCTTGACGGGTAATGAGGCGGCGATCGCCGCCTTGAAGGCCAGTGATCTGGTGCTGGACCTGATGACCCTGTTGTTCTCGCCCGAGCAGATCGACATTCTGAAGTCGGGTACCAAGATTTTGCTGGCCGTGGAGCCACCTGAAATTCTGGTTCGCACGGTGCCCACCGAAGCCGATCGTGC
>NZ_JAYJLG010000021.1:0-551 GCF_051948705.1 Alcaligenes sp. Lyrl_28 | reverse complement strand
CAACTCGACTTTCGCCAATGACATCAAGGGCACAGGCGGCTTGCACAAGCGCGGCGCCGGCTCTTTGGAGCTGACGGGCAATAACAGCTATACCGGCGACACCACCGTCAGCGGTGGTCGTCTGGCCGTCAATGGCACGCTGGCTTCTGCTGTGATCGTTGAGCGTGAGGGAACGCTGGGGGGGGCCGGTACGGTCGCACAAGTCGATAACTACGGCACCTTGGCCCCCGGTAATTCTGTAGGCACCTTGACCGTCAGCGGCGACTATACCGCCCATGCCGGTTCGGTGCATGAACTGGAAGTCGGCACCGCAGGCGCAACAGATCGTCTGGTGGTTGGCGGTGCTGCCCATATCGACGGCACCCTGAAGCTGGCCGGCGGCCCTTTCCGTCAAAACGTCGCCTATTCCTTCGTGGACGCAGCACAGGGCGTGACAGGGAAATACAGCCACATTACGTACGACATGGCATTCCTGTCACCCACGCTGCTCTACGGCCCCGGCCTGTCCTTGATGATCCAGCGCAATGACACCCCCTTTGCAGCATTTGCCT
>NZ_JAYJLG010000020.1:0-551 GCF_051948705.1 Alcaligenes sp. Lyrl_28 | reverse complement strand
TCACTCCACCTTCGCCAATGACATCAGCGGCACGGGTGGACTGCACAAGCGCGGCGCCGGCTCACTGGAGCTGAGCGGCAACAACAGCTACACCGGCGATACCACCGTCAGTGGGGGCCGTCTGGCCGTCAATGGCACCCTGGCCTCGGCTGTCACCGTCGAGCGCGACGGCACCCTGGGAGGCTCCGGGACCGTCGCCCAGGTCGATAACTACGGCACCCTGGCCCCCGGCAACTCGGTGGGCACACTGACCGTCAGCGGCGATTACACCGCCCATGCTGGCTCAATACATGAACTGGAGGTTGGCCCTGCTGGTGCAAACGATCGTCTGGTCGTCGGGGGGGCCGCCCATATCGACGGCACCCTGAAGCTGGCCGGCGGCCCTTTCCGTCAAAACGTCGCCTATTCCTTCGTGGACGCAGCCCAGGGCGTGACCGGGAAATACAGCCACATTACGTACGACATGGCATTCCTGTCACCAACGCTGCTCTACGGCCCCGGCCTGTCCTTGATGATCCAGCGCAATGACACCCCCTTTGCAGCATTTGCCC
>NZ_JAYJLG010000019.1:0-579 GCF_051948705.1 Alcaligenes sp. Lyrl_28 | reverse complement strand
CGCTTCGGCCAGAGCCAGAACAGCTTGGCTGCCCAGTGGGCCTTCGTCGCCTTCCAGAGCCAGTTTGGCCGAACCCTTGATGATCGGGGTGTCGTCGCCAGGGAAGTCGTACTTGGACAACAGCTCACGAACTTCCATTTCAACCAGTTCGATCAGCTCTTCGTCATCAACCATGTCGGCCTTGTTCAGGAACACGATGATGTAAGGAACGCCAACCTGACGGCTCAGCAGGATGTGCTCGCGAGTCTGGGGCATTGGGCCGTCAGCGGCCGAGCAAACCAAGATAGCGCCGTCCATCTGGGCAGCACCGGTAATCATGTTCTTGACGTAGTCAGCGTGGCCGGGGCAGTCAACGTGAGCGTAGTGACGGTTAGGCGTTTCGTACTCAACGTGCGACGTGCTGATGGTGATACCACGTGCTTTTTCTTCAGGGGCGTTATCGATCTGCGAGTAATCGCGTGCTTCGCCGCCGTATGCCTTGGACAGAACCGTGCAGATTGCAGCGGTCAGAGTGGTTTTACCGTGGTCAACGTGACCGATAGTACCGACGTTGACGTGCGGTTTAGTCCGTTCAAACTT
>NZ_JAYJLG010000018.1:0-642 GCF_051948705.1 Alcaligenes sp. Lyrl_28 | reverse complement strand
TAACCATCTAGCGAACAATCAACCGTGAGGCTAACCATCCAACTTCACAAACAAGGGTAAATTTTCAGCGCTGTTTACAACCAGCTAAAAACTTAACGTTGCGTTCTCTGGAGCAGAACCTAGAACTTTAACACAGAATTTTCTGATTTGTCAAGCTCCGGGTTTTACACCGTGTCAGTTACCTGACTCAGTCATGCAAGCTTCGGTGCGGGCCTCTTGGCCAAGGCGGTGAATCTTGTCTAACTGCTCTCTGCGGCGCTTTGAGGGAAAACCCTGTGTGTGCTGCAGCGAGAAAAGAACTATAGCACGATGAAATTTGGCTTTGCAAGTTTTTTACCTAACTATTTCATGGAAATCAGCATCAAGCCATCAATTTATACACTAAGCCCTTGTTAAATATGAACAATCTAAAATGAAACAAAACAATACAAAACTGGCCATCCAGTCGTGGAGAATGTCCCAAATTTGAGAACCTCTGGTGAAACCATCGATATGGCCTATAGAAGAGCCCCCAAGCTCATGGCTTTTTGCTCTGCACTCCCTTTCTAAGCTCGTCCATCAGCTCCCTATCTTAAAAAGCTCTCGCCGACAGACAGACAGACAGACAGACAGACAGACAGATAGATAGATAGATAGATAGAT
>NZ_JAYJLG010000017.1:0-863 GCF_051948705.1 Alcaligenes sp. Lyrl_28 | reverse complement strand
CTACGGTGGGTTTCCCCATTCGGACATCTACGGATCAAAGCTTGTTTGCCAGCTCCCCGTAGCTTTTCGCAGGCTACCGCGTCCTTCATCGCCTGTGATCGCCAAGGCATCCATCATATGCACTTATTCGCTTGATCCTATAACGCTTGGTGCTGTTATAGGAATATGAGTATACGTTGTTGCCGTTCATCAATCCTTAGCTGTTATCCAATCCGAAGATCAGACAACGTCTATATTTTTGAGAACTTTCGTTGAACATAATTTGTTCTGTTGCAATCACAACCCGTGTATTGTCATCACAAGTCGACTAATCGTCTTGCGTTTATTAGACAACACACCTTCGTTGTGCTTCTTCCTAATTGTTAAAGAGCAATTCGTGGGTTGCATAACCCAACGAGCAGTATTCTTTAAAAAGAACACTCTTCGTTGAATCTAGCGCCAGGCAAACCGTTGTTTGTCTGTGCCCTATACTCTGTCATGAACCTTGCTGTATCGACAACCACCTATAAAAGCGGTGGTGGAGGATGACGGGATCGAACCGACGACCCCCTGCTTGCAAAGCAGGTGCTCTCCCAGCTGAGCTAATCCCCCGAGGTAATCGTTGGTGGGTCAAGTTGGAATCGAACCAACGACCCCCGCCTTATCAAGACGGTGCTCTAACCGACTGAGCTACTGACCCATCTATCACCAGTGGGCGATACCTTCAATGGTCATGACATAAACTAACAGCCAATAAGTGTGGACGCTTTCGCTTTGCGAGCCATTCGCTCTAAAAGGAGGTGATCCAGCCGCACCTTCCGATACGGCTACCTTGTTACGACTTCACCCCAGTCATGAATCCCACCGTGGTAAGCGCCCTCCTT
>NZ_JAYJLG010000016.1:0-1306 GCF_051948705.1 Alcaligenes sp. Lyrl_28 | reverse complement strand
AGGCCGCAACCAGGATCACGCCGGTTCACTGTTCATGAAACTGCGCTTCTGATTGAAACCCTCAAGGCGGGCTTGGCATTTAGCCAAACCCGCTGCGAGCTTACAGGCGACCAACAAAAATCCCTGCGATACGCATGCATGGCATGGGTCCCCACAAGAACACGATCTCGACAATACTGCAGTCCCTAACAGCCGGATTAAACGGCTATGCCGTTAAATGAAAGATGCCTTGAGGACCTCCACGGCAGGTTTTCACAACGAGTGGCCACCCTCCTTAGCAAATCCAAGTAGATAAGACATGTCGAACAAGAAACGCAACACCTCTATGCTGGTGCAGTTGGCTTTGTTAAGCCTGACTTTACCTGGTATCGTCCACGCCGATTCTGAGAGCTCGCTGGAGCAATGGCGCACCAAAGAATATAAGCGTCAACCCGGCCTGGACATGATCAATGCCGCCAAAGCCTATTCGCTCGGCTTTACGGGCCAGGGCGTCACGATCGGTTATCTGGACTCGGGCATTCAGGCAGATCACCCGGAGTTTGCCGGCGCTATTGCAGGAGGCTTTGACTTTACCAGCAACAGCCTCTACGCCAATGGCCAAGGAGTCGATACTCAGCCTCCTGCCGGGCACGGGAGCCATGTTGCCGGAATCATGGGTGCGAGACGTGATGGAGCAGGCATGCACGGGGTCGCTTTCAATAGCCAGCTTTTTGTCGCTGCTTACGGCATGGTTGCTGACGATGATGATGATGATGGTGATGATGATGATGACAATGACGGCACTGCACCGACTCCAGACGATATAAGGGCCTTTCAAGATCGAATGCTCTCTAATGGCTGGAACTATCTCGCCCAATTCAAGCTACCCATTATCAATAGCAGTCTAGGGCTCAATGACTGCTCAAGGTCCTATAACCCGCCCTGCCATATTGTGGACTATGGCTCAGCGCAAAGCGCCCTAGAGGCCCACCCTCTGATCATTGAGTCCTTCAAGAACAGTGCGCAGGCCGGCTCCCTGATGGTGTTTGCTACCGGCAATGAATCTCAAGACCACCCCGATTTTCTGGCCGGTTCTCCCTATTGGTTCCCCGAGCTGAAAGACAACTGGCTGGCCGTGACGGCAGTAGGGGAGGACGGTTCATTGGCCGTCTACGCCAATAAATGTGGGGTTGCCGCCGAGTGGTGTTTGACCGCGCCAGGGGGGCAGTGGGATCCTGGCATCAACGCCGTCAACTCGGACGGCGGCTATACCTATAAAAGCGGCACCTCCATGGCATCACCACATGTGGCCGGAGCAGCAGCATTA
>NZ_JAYJLG010000015.1:0-1315 GCF_051948705.1 Alcaligenes sp. Lyrl_28 | reverse complement strand
TGAATCGCCCCGGGTTTTGAGGAGGCTCCAACCTTTGAGAGAATGGAGCCACTATGAGTAAGCAGAACAAGTTTTCCCCTGAAGTGCGTGAACGTGCCGTGCGCTTGGTACAGGAGCACCGTGGTGAGTACCCCTCGCTATGGGCGGCTGTTGAGTCCATAGCGCCGAAGATCGGTTGCGTACCGGCTACGTTGCTCGATTGGGTCAAGCGCAGCGAGATCGACAGCGGCATGCGTGATGGCATGACCAGCAGCGAACGCGAACGCATGAAGGCGCTGGAACGAGAGAACAAAGAACTGCGCCGAGCCAACGAGATCCTGAAGTCGGCTAGTGCTTTTTTCGCCCAGGCGGCGCTCGACCGCGAATTGAAGAAATAAACGCCTATATCGACCGGCACCGGGACGTCTACGGGGTCGAGCCGATCTGCACGGTGTTGCAGGTTGCCCCATCAGCGTATCGGCGTCATGCCGCTCGCCAACGACGTCCAGAACTGCGCAGCGCGCGCAGCCAGCGCGACGAGGGTTTGATGGCAGAGATTGGGCGTGTTTGGCAAGCCAACATGCAGGTCTACGGTGTGCGCAAGGTCTGGCACCAGCTGCAGCGTGAAGGCATTGCCGTGGCCCGCTGCACGGTCGAGCGCCTGATGCGCCGCCTCGGTTTGCAGGGGGTGCGCCGGGGCAAACGAGTGCGTACCACCATGGCCGACAGTTCGCAGGCATGCCCACTGGATCGGGTCAATCGGCACTTCCACGCCGACAGACCCAATCAGTTATGGGTCTCAGACTTCACCTACGTGTCGACCTGGCAAGGCTGGCTGTATGTGGCCTTCGTCATCGACGTGTTTGCCCGGCGCATCGTGGGCTGGCGTGTCAGCAACACCATGAGCACAGACTTCGTGCTTGATGCCCTGGAGCAGGCTCTGTATGACCGGAGTCCCGCCGAGTCCTTGATCCACCATTCCGACCGAGGCGTCCAATACGTGTCCATCCGCTACACCGAACGCCTGGCCCAGGCAGGCATTGAACCGTCGGTCGGTAGCCGAGGCGATAGCTATGACAACGCATTGGCGGAAACCATCAACGGGCTGTACAAGGCCGAGCTGATCCATCGCCGAGCGCCCTGGAAAACCAGGGCTGCCGTGGAATTGGCTACGCTGGAATGGGTCGCCTGGTACAACCATCAGCGCCTGCTCGGATCAATCGGGTATATTCCTCCTGCACAGGCCGAAGAACTCTACCACCGTACCCACTCTGACGCTGTGCCGATGAACGCTGTACTTTAACCAAACAGCCTCCTCGATTCCCGGAGCGATTCA
>NZ_JAYJLG010000014.1:0-1444 GCF_051948705.1 Alcaligenes sp. Lyrl_28 | reverse complement strand
TGAATAGTCGAATGGAATGGAAAGTCCAGCCGTAGCAGGTGATAGCCCTGTAGGCGAAATTCAGTACGTGGAACTAAGCATCGAACAAGTAGGGCGGGACACGTGAAATCCTGTCTGAATATGGGGGGACCATCCTCCAAGGCTAAATACTCGTGATCGACCGATAGTGAACCAGTACCGTGAGGGAAAGGCGAAAAGAACCCCGGAAGGGGAGTGAAATAGATCCTGAAATCGTATGCATACAAACAGTAGGAGCACCCTCGTGGTGTGACTGCGTACCTTTTGTATAATGGGTCAGCGACTTACATTCAGTGGCAAGCTTAACCGAATAGGGGAGGCGTAGCGAAAGCGAGTCCGAATAGGGCGATTCAGTCGCTGGGTGTAGACCCGAAACCAGGCGATCTATCCATGGCCAGGTTGAAGGCACGGTAACACGTGCTGGAGGACCGAACCCACTAATGTTGAAAAATTAGGGGATGAGCTGTGGATCGGAGTGAAAGGCTAAACAAGCCTGGAGATAGCTGGTTCTCTCCGAAAACTATTTAGGTAGTGCCTCGTATATTACTGCCGGGGGTAGAGCACTGTTATGGCTAGGGGGTCACAGCGACTTACCAACCCATGGCAAACTCCGAATACCGGCAAGTACAGTACGGGAGACAGAGCACCGGGTGCTAACGTCCGGACTCAAGAGGGAAACAACCCAGACCGCCAGCTAAGGTCCCTAACTATGGCTAAGTGGGAAACGAAGTGGGAAGGCATAGACAGTCAGGAGGTTGGCTTAGAAGCAGCCATCCTTTAAAGAAAGCGTAATAGCTCACTGATCGAGTCGTCCTGCGCGGAAGATGTAACGGGGCTAAGCCATAGACCGAAGCTGCGGATGTGTACTTTTAGTACACATGGTAGGAGAGCGTTCCGTAAGCCTGTGAAGGTGTTCCGTGAGGAATGCTGGAGGTATCGGAAGTGAGAATGCTGACATGAGTAGCGATAAAGGGGGTGAAAAGCCCCCTCGCCGTAAGTCCAAGGTTTCCTGCGCAACGTTCATCGGCGCAGGGTGAGTCGGCCCCTAAGGCGAGGCAGAGATGCGTAGCTGATGGGAAGCGGGTTAATATTCCCGCACCGTCGTAGAGTGCGATGGGGGGACGGATTGCAGAATGTTATCGGGGTGTTGGATGTCCCCGTTGGCGCATCATAGAAGGCACTTAGGCAAATCCGGGTGCGTAATTCAAGGGTGTGACTGGATAGAGCTTCGGCTCTAAACTAACTGGAAGCAGTTCCAAGAAAAGCCTCTAAGCTTCAGCTCTACGAGACCGTACCGCAAACCGACACAGGTGGACGGGATGAATATTCCAAGGCGCTTGAGAGAACTCAGGAGAAGGAACTCGGCAAATTAATACCGTAACTTCGGGAGAAGGTATGCCTCATTAGTGTGATGTGCCTGCGCACA
>NZ_JAYJLG010000012.1:0-1500 GCF_051948705.1 Alcaligenes sp. Lyrl_28 | reverse complement strand
AGCATGAAGAGGCCGCAGTGAATCGGTGGCTGCGACTGTTTACTAAAAACACAGCACTCTGCAAACACGAAAGTGGACGTATAGGGTGTGACG
Organism: Alcaligenes sp. Lyrl_28; assembly: GCF_051948705.1. NCBI lineage: Bacteria > Pseudomonadati > Pseudomonadota > Betaproteobacteria > Burkholderiales > Alcaligenaceae > Alcaligenes > Alcaligenes sp. Lyrl_28. Next base: position 1,407 of record NZ_JAYJLG010000012.1, on the reverse strand, counting down.
CCTGCCCGGTGCCGGAAGGTTAAGTGATGGGGTGCAAGCTCTTGATCGAAGCCCCGGTAAACGGCGGCCGTAACTATAACGGTCCTAAGGTAGCGAAATTCCTTGTCGGGTAAGTTCCGACCTGCACGAATGGCGTAACGATGGCCACACTGTCTCCTCCTGAGACTCAGCGAAGTTGACATGGTTGTGATGATGCAATCTCCCCGCGGCTAGACGGAAAGACCCCATGAACCTTTACTGTAGCTTTGCATTGGATTGTGAACCGGCCTGTGTAGGATAGGTGGGAGACGTTGAAGCGTGGTCGCCAGATCGCGTGGAGTCATCCTTGAAATACCACCCTGGTCTGTTTGCGGTTCTAACCTAGGTCCCTTATCGGGATCGGGGACCGTGCATGGTGGGCAGTTTGACTGGGGCGGTCTCCTCCTAAAGTGTAACGGAGGAGTTCGAAGGTACGCTAGAGACGGTCGGAAATCGTCTTGATAGTGCAATGGCATAAGCGTGCTTGACTGTGAGACTGACAAGTCGAACAGGTACGAAAGTAGGACATAGTGATCCGGTGGTTCTGTATGGAAGGGCCATCGCTCAACGGATAAAAGGTACTCTGGGGATAACAGGCTGATACCGCCCAAGAGTTCATATCGACGGCGGTGTTTGGCACCTCGATGTCGGCTCATCTCATCCTGGGGCTGTAGCCGGTCCCAAGGGTATGGCTGTTCGCCATTTAAAGAGGTACGTGAGCTGGGTTTAAAACGTCGTGAGACAGTTTGGTCCCTATCTGCCGTGGGCGTTGGATACTTGACGGAGCCTGCTCCTAGTACGAGAGGACCGGAGTGGACGTACCACTGGTGTATCGGTTGTCATGCCAATGGCATTGCCGAGTAGCTACGTACGGAAGAGATAACCGCTGAAGGCATCTAAGCGGGAAACTCGTCTGAAGATTAGGTATCCCGGGGGCTTGACCCCCCTGTAGGGTCGTCCGAGACCAGGACGTTGATAGGCTGGGTGTGGAAGTGCAGTAATGCATGTAGCTAACCAGTACTAATTGCCCGTGTGGCTTGATCCTATAACCCTTGAGGTTGTAGTGAGTTAAGTTGTTGACCACAGAACGTAATATTGAAGTGCAGCGCAACCCGCGCTCGACACCTTCGTAACCGCTGCTAGCTGATCCGTACTGATCGCTGGCAGTGTGCTTCTTCCAATTGGCTGGGACGTCCCCTAAAGACGGCCTGGCAACCAGTTACGCTTGACGACCATAGCAAGGTGGTCCCACACCTTCCCATCCCGAACAGGACTGTGAAACGCCTTTGCGCCGATGATAGTGGACGGACGTCTGTGAAAGTAGGTCATCGTCAAGCTCTTATTGCTCAAAACCCCCGCAAGCATCCCTTGCGGGGGTTTTGTTTTATG
>NZ_JAYJLG010000011.1:0-21881 GCF_051948705.1 Alcaligenes sp. Lyrl_28 | reverse complement strand
ACCTTTTGCCATGATTTATCCCAATTATGTTTTACAGGAAAACAAAAAAATTGTTGAGCAGCCCGCCATGAGGCGGGCTGATATTGCTATTACTTACCGCGAGCGCTGATCACTTCTTCCGCTACGTTCTTTGGAGCTTCAGCATATTGCTTGAATTCCATCGTGTACGTAGCGCGACCTTGTGTTTGCGAACGCAGGCTGGTCGAGTAACCGAACATCTCGGCCAGAGGAACCTCGGCCTTGATGATCTTGCCACCACCAACGATATCGTCCATGCCCTGAACCATACCGCGACGGGAGGACAAGTCACCCATCACAGTACCGGCGTATTCCTCAGGAGTTTCAACCTCAACAGCCATGGTTGGCTCCAGCAGAACAGGGGCAGCCTTACGCATACCATCCTTGAAGGCCATCGAAGCGGCCATGCGGAAGGCGTTTTCGTTCGAGTCCACATCGTGGTACGAACCGAAGAACAGCGTAGCTTTGACGTCCACCACTGGGTAACCAGCGACCACACCTGCGGACAGGGTTTCGCGAATACCTTTTTCAACAGCAGGAATGTATTCGCGAGGAACCACACCGCCCTTGATGGCGTCAACGAACTCAAAGCCACCGCCTGCTTCCAGCGGCTCCAGCTTGAGGACCACGTGACCGTACTGACCACGACCACCGGACTGTTTGACGAACTTACCTTCGATTTCGTCGCAAGTCTTGCGGATGGTTTCGCGGTAAGCCACTTGGGGTTTGCCCACGTTGGCTTCCACGCCGAATTCACGGCGCATGCGGTCTACCAGAACTTCCAGGTGCAGCTCGCCCATACCGGAAATAATGGTCTGGCCGGACTCTTCGTCGCTGCTGACGCGGAAAGATGGATCTTCCTGAGCCAGACGGGACAAGGCCACGCCCATTTTTTCCTGGTCGGACTTGGTTTTTGGTTCCACAGCCTGCGAAATCACGGGCTCGGGGAACTCCATGCGTTCCAGAATGATGTGCTGGCTGGCGTCACACAGGGTTTCACCCGTGGTCACGTCTTTCAAGCCCACCACGGAGGCGATGTCACCGGCCACCAGCTCTTTCAGTTCGGCACGGTTGTTTGCGTGCATCTGCAAAATACGGCCAATACGCTCTTTCTTGCCCTTGATAGGGTTGTAGACCGTATCGCCCGAACGCAGAACGCCCGAGTAAACGCGCACGAAGGTCAATTGACCAACAAAGGGGTCAGTCATCAGCTTGAACGCCAGAGCGGACATCGGCTCTTCGTCGTTGGCTTTACGATGAATGACATTACCTTCGTCATCCGAACCTTCGACAGGAGGAATATCCACTGGCGATGGCAGGTAGTCGATCACGGCGTCCAGCATGCGCTGCACACCTTTGTTCTTGAACGCGGTACCGCACAGCATTGGCTGAATTTCGCAGGCAATGGTACGTGTACGCAGACCCAGGTTGATGTCCTCTTCGGAGAGGTCACCGTTTTCCAGGTACTTGTTCATCAGGTCTTCGCTGGCTTCGGCAGCCGACTCGACCATTTTTTCACGCCATTCTTCAGCCGAAGCTTGCAGCTCGGCAGGAATGTCGGTGTATTCAAATTTCACGCCGTTGCTGGCTTGATCCCAGATGATGGCTTTCATCTTGATCAGGTCAACCACGCCTTGGAAATCTTCTTCAGCGCCAATCGGGATAACGACAGGCACAGGATGGGCTTTCAGACGCAGCTTGAGTTGGTCGTAAACCTTGAAGAAGTTTGCGCCCGTGCGGTCCATCTTGTTGATGAAGGCCAGACGAGGCACACCGTACTTGTTGGCTTGACGCCATACGGTTTCCGACTGAGGCTGAACACCACCCACCGCGCAGTAAACCATGCAAGCGCCGTCCAGCACACGCATGGAACGCTCAACTTCAATGGTGAAGTCAACGTGGCCGGGGGTATCAATGATGTTGATACGGTGCTCTGGATAATTGCCCGCCATACCACGCCAGAAAGCAGTGGTAGCAGCCGAGGTAATGGTGATCCCGCGCTCTTGCTCTTGCTCCATCCAGTCCATGGTGGCCGAACCTTCGTGGGTTTCGCCCAGCTTGTGGTTCACACCGGTGTAGAACAGGATGCGCTCGGTAGTGGTCGTTTTCCCGGCGTCGATGTGAGCCGAGATACCGATGTTGCGATAGCGCTGAATAGGGGTTTTGCGGGCCATGATTATATGTCCTCAGATTACCAACGGAAATGGCTGAATGCTTTGTTAGCATCGGCCATCTTGTGCGTGTCTTCACGCTTTTTCATTGCACCGCCACGGCCTTCAGCCGCATCGGACAATTCGCCGGCCAGGCGCAAGTCCATCGATTTTTCACCGCGTTTCTTGGCGGCTTCACGCACCCAGCGCATGGCCAGAGCCAAACGACGCACGGGACGCACTTCGACAGGTACCTGGTAGTTAGCGCCACCAACACGGCGGCTCTTCACTTCAACAACAGGTTTTACATTATTGATGGCAGCATTAAACACTTCGAGCGGATCTTTGCCGGTTTTCTGCGCAATTTGTTCCAGCGCGCCATAAACAATACGTTCGGCAACAGCTTTCTTGCCGGACAGCATGACCACGTTCATGAACTTGGCCAGCTCAACGCTGCCAAATTTTGGGTCAGGTAGGATTTCACGTTTGGGTACTTCGCGACGGCGAGGCATTTTTATTTCCTTGTGACTATTCAGTTGAACCGCGTTATGCGGTCTCGGCCATTCATGACAAATGACCACTTACCTACCATGGCGCTCAGGCCACGGTTGCACGGATCCAGATCAGAGAACTGATCAATGGATACATGGATTACTTGGGACGCTTGGCGCCGTACTTGGAGCGGGCTTGCTTACGGTCCTTGACGCCTTGCAGGTCAAGAGCACCGCGAACAATGTGGTAACGCACACCTGGCAAGTCTTTAACACGACCACCGCGGACGAGAACGACCGAGTGCTCTTGCAGGTTGTGGCCTTCACCACCGATGTAAGAAATGACTTCGAAGCCGTTGGTCAGGCGCACTTTGGCGACTTTACGCAGAGCGGAGTTAGGCTTCTTGGGGGTCGTGGTGTATACACGTGTGCAAACACCGCGGCGCTGTGGGCAGTTCTCGAGCGCGGGGCTCTTGCTGCTAACGCGGCTGACTTCGCGCGGTTTACGCACGAGCTGGCTAATGGTTGGCATGACCTTTACGTATCCTATAACGTACTTTACGTACTGGTTGACGTATATGTTTTGAAAAACGCCGTCCAGTTGGCGGGTATTGAAACCCCGGACCGGAAGCGGCATTGCGCAATACCACTCCCCATAAAACACGAAAAAGAGCGGTCTTGCACATGGCTTGGGCTTGATTTCAGACACCAAAAAAGTGCCCGCAGCCCCTAAATTCAGGGCTGCCATCAAATTACTGCAAGGTGTACCGGCAAAGGATCCTTAAAGTAAGCTCTAAAATTTACCACAGTAAACCCTTATAGGTCAACGATTTGGGCGCCAATCCGGCTCTTTCCCGTTGTCAGGGCACACGCATGGAAGCACTTGGTCACTCGCTATCTACATATCGTTATACTGCAGGGCTATTGCACTTCTGCGACAAGGACAATACCCATGATCATCGCTTCCCTGGAAGACGACCTCGTCCAGGCTGAACTGATTGCCCGGATCTTGACCGAGGCTGGCTATGAGTGTCGCTCCTTTCATCAAGGAAAAGACCTGCTGGCCGCCCTGGCCAAGCCACACGATTTCGGTTTACTGCTGCTGGACTGGGAACTGCCGGATGTCAGCGGCCTGGATGTGTTGCGTTGGGTTCGCACCACACTGGGTCATGCTATGCCCGTTCTGTTTCTGACCAGCCGTACCCAGGAAGAGGATCTGGTCACCGGCTTGCAAGCCGGTGCCGACGACTATATTAATAAGCCCGTGCGCAAGGGAGAGCTGGTGGCGCGCGTCAACGCCGCTGTACGACGTCTGGATTTGAACACCACCGTCACACAGGACAGCCGCTTCTCGTTTGCCGGTTACGATATTTTCCCCGAGCAAGGTCAGATCATGCTGTCCGGTGAGACTGTTACCCTGGCCCCCAAAGAGTTCGAGTTGGCTCTTTTGCTGTTTCGCAATCCTGGCCGTTTGTTCTCGCGTGATGTTTTAAGCTCCGCCGTCTGGAATCGGGAGATTCCGGCCACCTCCCGTACGCTGGACACGCATTTGTCCAATATACGCCGCAAGCTCCAGCTGCGCCCTGAAAACGGGGTACGCCTGACCGCGTCCTACGCCCTGGGCTATCGCCTTGAACTTTTGACCGACCCTAGCTAGTCCACTTTTTATGATTAATCTGCGTATCGCCGCCCCCCTTGTCTGCGGCTTGATCTGGGGCGGTCTTGTGTCCGCCCAGCCTTCGGGCGCTCGTGGCGAAAATTTTGTCTACAAAGTTCTGGCCGGAGACACCCTGCTGGACATTTCCCAGACATACACACGCCAAGGGCGCAACTGGTCCGAGATCCAGCGCTTGAATGCGGTGGCCGATCCGTATCGCCTGCCCATTGGCAAGGAGCTGCATATTCCGTTTCGCATGATCCCGGAAGTGGACGCCCCAGCCCGCATCACCCATCAGACCGGCCAGATCCTGGTCAATGGTCAGACTCTGGCCGCGGGGACCACGCATTTACAGGAAGGGGATCTGATCCAGACGGGCAGCAATGGCTACCTGACACTGGAACTGAAAGATGGCAGTCAACTCAGTGTGCCTGCTCAGGCTTCACTAAATGTGACGCGTCTGCGGGCCTTTGAGGGGACGGGCCTGACCGATTCGATCATTGCCCTGGACGACGGGGATGTGGAATCGCGGGTTTCACCTGAAAAAAATGGAGTGGGCCGCTTTGAAGTGCGCACCCCAGTCAGCATTACGGGGGTACGTGGGACCGAGATGCGCGTTCGCACCCAGCGTGGCATGGCACACAGCGAAGTGCTGACGGGCCGTGCCGAGCTGGGCACGCAGCAGCGCGACACTCCTACAAGTTTGAAACAGAATCAGGGTGCCGCAGTGGGCACGGACGGCAGTATTCTGGCATTGCAGCCGTTGTTGCCTGCCCCGCAGATTTCCAAGCCTGAGCGTCGCGGTGGTCAATGGAACAGTACGATTCAAGCTGTGCCCGGTGCTCAGGCCTATCTGGTCCAGACCTCCACCGACCCGCAAGGCGCCAAGCTGCTGTCGCGCGACATTACAACAGTTACGGAGATACAGTTCGGTGCCTCACGCCCCGGCACCTACTACGTCACCGTACGTGCCATTGACCGCCACGGGCTGATGGGCCCGGATACGATCGAAAGCTTTGAAGGCGCCGCCAGCCTGACCAGCTCGGATGGCCAAGCCGTGGTCAACCGTTTTGGCGACCCCATTCTCTTGACGCAGTTCTAGAACCTGAACGGCAGACGGCATGAGCAGCCCGGCCCCTGAAAACAACAAGCTCCTCTCGGACCGGATTCGGAAAGAGTGGCATCTGGTGTCGGGTTTGCTCATGTTACTGACCCTGCTGTTCAGCGTCGTGCGTGATGATGGTGCGCTGGGCAAACTCAATAACCTGATCTACGACTTCACCATGGCGGCTGCATTCACGCAGCCCGCCCCGTCAGATATTGTTATCGTCGCCATCGACGACTACAGCATTTCCCAACTGGGATTCTGGCCTTGGCGACGTATCCATCATGCGCAACTGCTCGGCCGTCTTGCACAGGCACGCGCGGTTGGCATCGATCTGGTGTTTCAGGAACCCAACCCTGTCTACCCCAGTGATGACCGTGCCTTGGCCCAAGCGATTGAGCAACACGGGCGCGTTGTACTGCCCTTGATTTATGACACCCAGCGCCAGGAAGTCAATACCGCGATTCCTATGCTGAGCCTGGCCGCAAAAGCGGCAGGCTACATCAACATCGAACCCGATTCGGATGGGGTGGTACGACGCGTCGCCCTGCAGCGACTCACCCCTTCTGACCAGATTCTGCCGCACTTCACGATCGCCATGTTGATGACGGGCGACGATGTGGATCTGGCCCTGCACGCCCTGAACGCCAGCCAATCCGACACGCCCCACATTCCTTTCCTGGGCCGCAGCGGGCACTTTCAAACCGTCCCTTACTTTAATGTCCTCAATGGCGATATCCCGCCCTCCTTTTTCAAGGACAAATATGTATTGGTTGGAGCCTGGGGGAGTGGGCTGGGCGACACCTTCCCCACTCCCTTATCCAAAGCCGGCCTGAGCAGCATGTCCGGGGTGGAAATTCTAGCCAATACCTTACAGGCCGTCCGCAGCGACAACTGGATACGCACTCCCCCGGCCTGGTTCATCGCCCTGGCCAGTTGCCTGCCCGTTCTGCTGGCTTGTCAGGTGCTGTTTTATCTGTCACCGCGCGCAACCTTGCTGGGCCTGATCGGCTTGGTCATTGCCATTTTGCTGGTGAACTGGGTGGCCATGCACACCTTTGATCTGTGGATTCCACCCTTGGCCAGTCTGATGACTGTCCTGCTGGCCTATCCCCTTTGGCACTGGCGCAGTCAGGAAGCGGCGCTCAATCAGGTGACCGAGGAACTGAACAAGCTGCAACTGGAGTACCCCGATGTCAGGACAGCGCTGAACGAGCGCCTGTCCGGTCTAAGTACGCGCAACCTTCCCCATCGACTGACCCAGCTGCACAAGTCCATTAATTTGTTGCGTCAGGCACAAACCAAGCGGGAAGAGACATTGCGCTTCATTTCACATGATATGCGGGCGCCTCAAAACTCTATTCTGGCCTTGACCAGCTTACAGCGTCAGGATCAAAGTAAACTGCCACCCGATCAATTCCTGCACAAGATGGAGGGTTATGCCGAGCAGACCCTAGAACTGGTCGACAACTTCATCAGCCTGGCGCGAGCCGAAGCCATGGAAATGGTGCTGAGCCCCTTGAGCCTGCCTGATTTGCTGGCAGACTGTCTGGATGATGCCTGGGCCAGCGCCAACAAACGCTCCATCAGTCTGAATCTGAATGATTCGGATCTGATATGGATAAAGGGCAATGCTCCCATGCTGCGCCGCGCTTTTACCAATCTGATTCAAAACGCCATCAAATACGGGCCAGACGGCAATCGGATCGACATAGACCTGATTGCCGAACCGCAAACCGTGCAGGTCCGGGTCATGGACCAAGGCTGGGGTGTACCGGCAGATAAACGGGCAAGTATTTTTGAGCCTTATCACCGGGCCCATGAAAATACAGCAGGCGCCCCTTCGGGTAGCGGACTGGGCTTGGCGTTTGTAAAAACCGTAATCAACAAACATGATGGCGATATCGTGCTCGATAGCACGCGTGAACAGGGCTGTACCTTTATCGTCTCCCTGCCCCGCCTGGATAGTAGCGATGAAGACTGAGTTCTGGCGTGACCCGGCCTTGCCTTATGTGGAAAGTCGCCGTGCCTGCGACAGCCGGGTCTGTTACCAGCAACACAGTCACCCCACCTATTCGATTGGCGCAGTCGACGCAGGTGGCAGTATCTTTAGCGGAGCACCTGGCGGCCCCGTGCCGCTTGCTCCGGGTTCAGTCGTCTTGATCCCGGCCCATCGCAGCCACGCCTGCAACCCTCGACCTGACCAGACCTGGAGCTACCAGATGCTGCACCTGGACGCGACATGGCTGGAACAGTTATGGCAAGAAAGCACAGGGTTCAGGCCCAAGACCGCAGAGCCTGTTCGTGTCAGTCACCAGCCCTCGCTTTATGCCGCCTACTGTGAGCTGAACACAGTCTTGTTCTCTGAGGCCTCCGTACTGAACAAAGAGGCGGCACTGATCGACTTTTTGCTCCATCACTGGCCAGATCAGGCTCAACTCCTGGTGCCTTCGCCTCCGCCCAGCCCCCTGTTGCAAAAAACCCTGAAACGCTGGATTGAAGGCCAGCTAGCCACTGTGCCCCTGCACGAGCTGGCTCAGGAAACAGGGCTGAGCCGCTATCAGCTCATTCGAGCCTTTCGTCGCCACACGGGTCTGACGCCGCAGCGCTGGCAACTGAATCAACGTGTCAATCTGGCTCGCCATGCCTTACGGGAAGGGGACGGGCTGGCAGACATTGCCTATCGTCTGGGTTTTGCCGATCAAAGCCATTTTCAGCGCGTTTTCAAACTCTATACCGGCGTCACCCCCGGGCAATATCGCGGCTAATGCCGATCTCCCGCTCTCCCCGCCACCGCAACGAGGAGACAGACGCACTTTTATTCAATACGGCGCCTTTCCTGTCCGGGCACACTGCATTTTTTGTCTGGATATACCGCCGTGTCCCTGTTCTTGCTGATCGCCAGCACCCATTTTCTGGCACTTCTTTCGCCAGGCCCAGATTTTTTCCTGATTACCCACAGTACCTTGACCCATGGACGACGAGTCGCAAGCGGTGTCTGCGCCGGCGTCGCCCTGGCTAATGGGATTTATATCGCTCTGGCCCTGACCGGCTTTGCCCGACTCAGCCTCAACAGTCCGCTCTTTTTGCTGATGCAAACCACCGGTGGACTGTATCTGCTGTATTTAGGCGTGAAATTTCTGCAGGCAGCCCGTCGCCCCTCGTCGCGGCATCGGCTCCCCGCCACGGCTTCTTGCCCAGGCGGGTGGTGGCGCCATGCTCTGCTAGGTCTGCTATCAGGGCTACTGAACCCAAAGAACGCCCTGTTCTATGCCAGCCTGGCCTCCGTGCTGGCCAGTCGCCATACCGACACCCATGTGCAGATGCTACTGGGTTTGTGGATGTTTCTGACCGTGCTGATCTGGGACTTGTTCCTGACCCTACTAATCGGACATCCCCATTGGCAACACCACATTGAAAAATATCTTCCCTATGTGCAACGGCTCTGCGGCCTGCTGCTGTGCCTGATTGCAGCAGCCGCATTGCTAAATGTCATTACGCACTTGGGTGGAGCCTGAGCTTGCAAAAAGCACAAGCCAGTCCACGCCAGCCGTCAAGCACCCAGGAGGCGATAGAGCAAAGCTGTTAGAGCCACATCAAACGATGAGAAAACAAATCATTTGCGAGCTCTGACGGGGCAACATAAGCCGGTAAAATAGTCCGGGTCTACGTTTTGTTAAGCACCTTGAGTGCGCGACAGTCTATGCTGTAAGACCGGAACAACACTTGGGTGTCCCGTTCCATTTTTAAGTCTGTTTTCGAGGAGTTACTAGAATGTTTGCCAAAATCGCTTTTACAGCCGTTCTTGGATTGGCTAGCGTGCCTGCTTTTGCTGCGTGCGACGTCAGCATTGAAGGCAATGACTCCATGCAGTTCAACACCAAGAGCATCGTTGTTGACAAGACATGCAAGGAATTCACGATCAACCTGAAACACACCGGCAAGCTGCCCAAAGCAGCCATGGGCCACAACGTGGTTGTCTCGAAAAAATCCGACGAAAGCGCAGTTGCCACTGACGGGATGAAAGCCGGCCTGGACAACAACTACGTCAAAGCGGGTGACGAGCGCGTTATCGCTCACACCGACGTGATCGGTGGTGGCGAAAGCACCTCCGTCACTTTTGACGTCTCCAAGCTGAAAGAAGGCGAAGACTACGCGTTCTTCTGCTCTTTCCCCGGCCACTGGAGCATCATGACTGGCGAAATCAAGCTGGGCAGCTAATACGTTGCTTGCAGCCGCTAGACGGCCATAAAAAAACCCCACGTGGCAAAGCCATGTGGGGTTTTTTACTGGGCGATCCAGTTATATGCCGACTATCCTGCTGGTTCCCCACCCCCTGTGTAAGCCGGGTGGGAATCCTGCATGGTCGTTTATTCCTGTTCGCCTTCAGGGGCTTGAGGCTGCTGCTCAGGCTCGGTCGCACCCGACACAAAGACGGGATCGTCCGAAGGCTCAGGAGCCGACGCGAATGGGTTCTCCAGTTCACGGGCTGCTTTGCGCTCTGCCATTTCAAAGGCTTCTTTTTCCTTGCGGGCGGAATGGAAAGCCATACCGGTACCAGCAGGAATCAGACGGCCCACGATCACGTTTTCTTTCAGACCACGCAGATCGTCGGTTTTGCCCATAATGGCCGCTTCGGTCAACACGCGAGTGGTTTCCTGGAAGGAAGCCGCCGAGATGAAGGAGTCGGTCGACAGCGAAGCCTTGGTAATACCCAGCAGTACGTTTTCGTACGTAGCAGGGATACCGTTTTCAGCCAGGACGCGATCGTTCTCGTTCAGCAGTTCGGAGCGTTCAACCTGTTCACCCGTGATGAAGTTGGTATCACCGGCATCCACAATGTTCACGCGGCGCAGCATCTGACGAACAATCACTTCAATGTGCTTGTCGTTGATCTTCACACCTTGCAGACGGTAGACGTCCTGCACTTCGTTAACAATGTAGTTAGCCAGCTTCTCGATACCCTTCAAGCGCAGGATGTCGTGCGGATCGGCTGGGCCGTCCACAATCATCTCGCCCTTGTTCACCACTTGACCGTCGTGAGCCAGAACCTGTTTTTCCTTCGGAATCAGGAACTCGTGGCTGACGCCGTCCAGGTCGGTAATGACCAGACGCTGTTTGCCCTTGGTGTCTTTACCGAAGGAAACCGTACCCGTAACTTCGGCCAGCAGACCGGCGTCCTTGGGCGAACGAGCTTCGAACAGTTCGGCCACACGTGGCAGACCACCGGTAATATCCCGAGTCTTTTGCGATTCCTGAGGAATACGCGCCAGAATCTCACCCACGGACACTTGCTGACCGTCGCGAACGGTAATCAGCGCGCCCACCGGGAAGGAGATATTGACCATGTGATCGGTACCCGCGATCTTGATCTCCTGACCTTGCTCGTTCAGCAGCTTGATCTGTGGACGCATGGTGATCTTGCCACCACGTGTCTTGGGAGTGATCACAACCAGAGTCGACAGACCGGTTACTTCGTCCACCTGACGAGCCACGGTCACGCCTTCTTCGATGTTCTCGAAGCGAACGGTACCGGTGTACTCGGACACGATAGGACGGGTCAGCGGGTCCCAGCTAGCCAGGCGCTGACCAGCCTTGATCGCTTCGCCATCGCCCACCGTAATGGTGGCACCGTAAGGCACTTTGTGGCGTTCGCGCTCGCGGCGGTTGTCGTCAAAAATGACGATTTCACCGGAACGGGAGATCGCAACACGTTCGCCCTTGGCGTTGGTCACGTAGCGCAGACCGATTTCAAAGCCGACCGTACCAGCCGTCTTGGTTTCCACCGAGCTTGCCAGCGCTGCACGCGAAGCCGCACCACCAATGTGGAACGTACGCATGGTCAGCTGGGTACCCGGTTCACCGATGGACTGAGCAGCAATAACACCGATAGCTTCACCACGGTTAACCAGCATACCGCGGCCCAGATCACGACCGTAGCAGCTTGCGCACAAACCGTGACGGGTTTCGCAAGTCAGCGGAGTACGGATCTTGACTTCATCAATACCCAGATTGTCGATCAGGTCGACCAGGTCCTCGTTCAGCAAGGTGCCGGCGGGGATGACCAGTTCCTGATTGTCAGGATTGACGATATCGGTCGAAGCGACACGGCCCAGAATCAGATCGCGCAGGGGCTCGATAACCTCACCACCATCCAGGATGGCTTTCATGGTGTAGCCGCCCTTGGTGCCGCAATCGTCTTCGGTAATGACCAGATCTTGCGTCACGTCGACCAGACGACGCGTCAGGTAACCGGAGTTAGCCGTCTTCAAGGCCGTGTCGGCCAGACCCTTACGCGCACCGTGAGTCGAAATAAAGTACTGCAGTACGTTCAGACCTTCACGGAAGTTCGCGGTAATAGGCGTTTCAATAATGGAGCCATCAGGCTTGGCCATCAGACCACGCATACCGGCCAGCTGACGAATCTGTGCAGCCGAACCACGAGCACCGGAGTCCGCCATCATGTAGATGGAGTTGAAGGACTCTTGACGTACTTCTTCACCAAAACGGTTGATCACTGGCTCGGAAGCCAGCTGCTCCATCATGGCCTTGCCCACGCGGTCACCGGCTTTACCCCAGATGTCCACCACGTTGTTGTAGCGTTCCTGAGCGGTCACCAGACCCGAGGAGTACTGCTTGTCAATTTCTTTGACCTCGTTGCTCGCCTGGGCCAGGATGCTTTCCTTGACAGCAGGCACCACCATGTCGTTCATGGCGATGGAAATGCCGCCACGGGTTGCCAGACGGAAACCGGACTGCATCAACTTGTCGGCAAAAATCACAGTGGCACGCAGGCCGCAGCGACGGAAAGACTGGTTGATCAGGCGCGAAATTTCTTTCTTTTTCAACGCACGATTCAAGGCGCTGAAAGGCATGCCCTTGGGCAGAATTTCGGACAGCAAGGCACGGCCAGCCGTCGTCTCGTAACGCTTGATGGTCTTGACCCACTCACCGTCTTCGCCCTTCTCGAATTCTTCGATACGGACGGTCAGACGAGTTTGCAGCTCGACTTCCTTGTTGTCATAGGCGCGCTGAACTTCAGCCACGTCGGCCATGAACAAGCCTTCGCCCTTGCCGTTCACCAGTTCGCGGGTCGCATAGTACAGACCCAACACGATATCCTGGGAAGGAACAATGGAAGGTTCGCCGTTGGCGGGGAACAGCACGTTGTTGGAGGCCAGCATCAGGGTGCGCGCTTCCAGCTGGGCTTCCAGCGACAGCGGCACGTGAACGGCCATCTGGTCACCGTCAAAGTCAGCGTTAAAGGCGGCACACACCAGGGGGTGCAGTTGAATCGCTTTACCTTCAATCAGGACCGGTTCAAAAGCCTGAATACCCAAACGGTGCAGCGTAGGCGCACGGTTCAGCATCACGGGATGCTCGCGGATCACCTCTTCGAGGATGTCCCACACGACCGGTTCCTGGCTTTCCACCAGCTTCTTGGCTGCCTTGATGGTCGTAGCCAGACCCATCAATTCCAGACGATTGAAAATGAAAGGCTTGAACAGTTCCAGCGCCATCAGCTTGGGCAGACCGCACTGGTGCAGCTTCAACTGAGGACCCACCACAATCACGGAACGACCGGAGTAGTCCACGCGCTTGCCCAGCAGGTTCTGACGGAAACGACCGCTCTTGCCCTTGATCATGTCGGCCAGGGACTTGAGTTGACGCTTGTTGGCGCCGGTCATGGCTTTGCCGCGACGACCGTTATCCAGCAAGGAGTCCACGGACTCTTGCAGCATACGTTTTTCGTTGCGCAAGATGATGTCCGGAGCCTTCAGTTCCAACAGACGCTTCAAACGGTTATTACGGTTGATGACGCGGCGGTACAGATCGTTCAGGTCGGAAGTCGCAAAACGGCCGCCGTCCAGTGGTACCAGCGGACGCAGGTCCGGTGGCAGCACGGGCAGCACTTCCATGATCATCCAGTCTGGCTTGATGCCGGATTTCTGGAAGCCTTCCAGCACTTTCAGACGCTTGGAGATCTTCTTGATCTTGGCATCCGAGCCAGTGGCTTTCAGTTCGGCACGCAGGCGCTCGACTTCGCGATCGATGTCGATAGTACGCAGCAGTTCGCGCACGGCTTCCGCACCCATCAGGGCGTGGAAGTCGTCACCGTATTCTTCGGTCTTGGCCAGGAAATCGTCGTCGGACATGATCTGACCGCGCTTGAGCGGGGTCATACCAGGTTCGATCACGCACCAGGCTTCAAAGTACAGCACGCGCTCGATGTCACGCAGGGTCATGTCCAGCACCATGCCCAGACGGGATGGCAGGCTCTTCAGGAACCAGATGTGAGCAACCGGGCAGGCCAGTTCAATGTGACCCATACGCTCGCGACGTACTTTGGAGACGGTGACTTCAACGCCACACTTCTCGCAAATGACGCCACGATGCTTCAGACGCTTGTACTTGCCGCACAAACATTCGTAGTCCTTGATGGGACCAAAAATCTTGGCGCAAAACAGACCATCACGCTCAGGTTTGAAAGTGCGATAGTTGATGGTCTCTGGCTTGCGGACTTCGCCGAAAGACCAGGACCGGATTTTCTCGGGCGAGGCGATGCCGATCTTGATGGCATCGAACTGCTCGTCCTGAGTGACTTGTTTAAAGAGATCGAGTAGCGCTTTCATTATTTACGCTCCAAATCCATGTCCAGGGACAAGGAACGGATTTCCTTGACCAGAACGTTAAAGGACTCCGGCATACCGGCGTCGATCACGTGGTCACCCTTGACAATATTCTCGTAGACCTTGGTACGGCCGGCGATGTCGTCGGATTTAACCGTGAGCATTTCCTGCAGGGTGTAGGCGGCGCCATAGGCTTCCAGCGCCCAGACTTCCATCTCCCCGAAGCGCTGACCACCGAACTGCGCCTTACCACCCAGCGGCTGCTGAGTAACCAGCGAGTATGGGCCGGTGGAACGGGCGTGCATCTTGTCATCGACCAGGTGATGCAGCTTCAGGTAGTGCATGTAGCCTACGGTGACCATGCGTTCAAAGGCTTCGCCGGTACGACCGTCAAACAGGCGGACCTGGGTGCGGTGGGGTGCCAGCTGCAGCTTCTCGGCGATATCGTCAGGATAGGCCAGACGCAACATCTGGTCGATTTCCTGTTCGGTGGCACCGTCGAACACAGGGGTGGCCAGAGGCAGACCTTTTTGCAAGTTGGTGGCCAGGTTCATCACTTCCTCGTCAGTCAACTCGTTAATACGAGTTTTCTTGCCGGTCGTGTTGTAGACCTTGTCCAGGAACGCACGCAGTTCGGAAACCTGCACGTTCTTTTCCTCTTGCATCATGTCGTTGATGCGGTGGCCAATACCCTTGGCAGCCCAACCCAGGTGCACTTCCAGAACCTGACCCACGTTCATACGCGAAGGCACGCCCAGCGGGTTCAGCACGATGTCCACGGGGGTACCGTCAGCCATGTGCGGCATGTCTTCCACGGGAACGATGCGGGAAACCACACCCTTGTTACCGTGACGACCGGCCATCTTGTCACCAGGCTGCAGACGACGCTTCACAGCCAAGTAAACCTTGACCATTTTCAGCACGCCAGGAGGCAGTTCGTCGCCTTGGGTCAGCTTCTTGCGCTTTTCTTCAAAAGCCAAGTCGAACTGGTGACGCTTCTGCTCCAAGGATTCCTTGGTGTGCTCCAGCACCAGTGCATGCTGCTCGTCAGCCAGACGGATGTCGAACCACTGCCAGCGATCCAGATCGTTCAGGTATTCAGCGGTCAGCTCAGTGCCCTTGGGCAGCTTGCGGGGACCACCGTTGACGGTTTTACCGACCAGGAACTTCAAGGCACGGTCAAAGGCGTCGTCTTCAACGATTTGCAGCTGGTCGTTCAGGTCCTGACGGTAGCGACGCAGTTCATCATCAATGATGGACTGGGCGCGCTTGTCACGCTCGATACCTTCACGGGTAAAGACTTGGACGTCGATCACCGTACCGACCATACCCGAAGGCACGCGCAGGGAGGTGTCTTTAACGTCGGAGGCTTTTTCACCAAAAATGGCGCGCAGCAGCTTTTCTTCTGGGGTCAGCTGAGTTTCACCCTTGGGTGTCACTTTACCGACCAGCACGTCGTCGGCACGCACTTCGGCGCCGATGTACACAATGCCGGAATCGTCCAGACGGTTCAGCTGAGTTTCGGACAGGTTGCTGATATCGCGAGTGATATCCTCAGGTCCCAGCTTCGTGTCACGGGCAACCACCGTCAGTTCTTCAATGTGAACCGACGTGTAGCGATCGTCAGCCACGACCTTCTCGGAGATCAGAATCGAGTCCTCGAAGTTGTAGCCGTTCCAGGGCATAAAGGCGATCAGCATGTTCTGACCCAGCGCCAATTCGCCCAGGTCAGTCGATGCGCCGTCAGCCAGCACGTCACCACGCGCCACGATATCGCCACGTTTGACGATAGGACGCTGGTTGATGTTGGTGTTCTGGTTGGAACGGGTGTATTTGGTCATGTTGTAGATATCTACACCGACCTCACCTGCCACGTTCTCGTCATCGTGCACACGAATAACCACGCGTTGTGCATCAACGTCCACCACCACACCGCCACGACGGGCTTGTACGGTCGTACCCGAGTCAACCGCTACCGTACGTTCGATACCGGTACCGACCAGAGGCTTCTCAGGGCGCAGGCAAGGAACTGCCTGACGCTGCATGTTGGCGCCCATCAGTGCTCGGTTGGCGTCATCGTGCTCCAGGAACGGAATCAGCGACGCAGCCACAGACACGATCTGCGACGGAGCCACGTCCATGTAATGGATGTTCTCTGGCGCCGTCATCATGGTTTCACCCGCCTCACGGCAGGCAACCAGATCATCTGCAAAAGCACCGTCTTCGGTCAACTCGGCGTTAGCCTGAGCGATGACGTAATTGCTTTCTTCAATGGCCGACAGGTAATCGATCTGCTCGCTGACCTTACCGTCAACAATCTTGCGGTACGGTGTTTCCAGAAAGCCGTACTCGTTCAGACGAGCGTACAGCGCCATGGAGTTGATCAGACCAATGTTTGGACCTTCAGGCGTTTCAATCGGGCACACGCGACCGTAGTGGGTGGGGTGCACGTCGCGCACCTCAAAGCCCGCACGTTCACGCGTCAGACCACCAGGGCCCAGAGCCGAAACACGACGCTTGTGCGTGATTTCGGACAGCGGGTTGGTTTGGTCCATAAATTGCGACAGCTGGCTGGAACCGAAGAATTCCTTGACGGCCGCAGAGATAGGCTTGGAGTTGATCAGATCGTGCGGCATCAGGTTTTCGGTCTCGGCCTGGCCCAGACGTTCCTTAACAGCACGCTCCACACGCACCAGACCGGCGCGGAACTGGTTCTCGGCCAATTCGCCCACGCAACGAACACGACGGTTACCCAGGTGATCGATATCGTCGATCTGACCGCGGCCGTTACGCAGATTCACCAGCACCTGAATGGTGTCCAGAATATCTTCGTCGGTCAGGGTCATGGGACCTTCAATGCTGTCACCACGACCCAGACGGCTGTTGACCTTCATGCGACCCACACGCGACAAGTCGTAGGACTCTTCGCTGTAGAACAGACGGTTGAACAGGGCCTCAACCGCTTCTTCGGTTGGTGGCTCGCCGGGACGCATCATGCGATAGATCGCGATACGGGCTGCATTGGAATCCGCCGTCTCGTCAGTGCGCAGGGTCAGGGAGATAAAGCCGCCCTGATCCAGTTCATTGATGTACAGGGTCTCGAAGTCACGCACATTGGCTGCGCGCATTTCGGCCAGAATGGATTCGGTGATTTCGTCGTTGGCGTTGGCAATCACCTCGCCGGTTTCGGCGTTGATGATGTTCTTGGCCAGCACACGACCCAGAAGGAAATCTTCCGGGATGGAAATGTATTCGATCTTGGCTGCTTGCAGGTCGCGCAAATGCTTGGCATTGATGCGCTTGTCCTTTTCAACCAGTACGCGACCATCACGATCGGTAATGTCGAAACGGGCAACCTCGCCCTTCCAGTGTTCTGGAACGAATTGCAGCTTGCCGCCTTCCTGATGCAGTTCGATGTGATCGAACTCGAAGAAGTGCGCCAGGATCTGTTCTGGCGTCAGGCCAATGGCCTTTAGCAAGATGGTCACAGGCATTTTGCGACGACGGTCGATACGGAAGAACAGAATGTCCTTAGGATCGAACTCGAAGTCCAGCCAGGAACCACGGTAAGGAATCACGCGAGCCGAGAACAGCAACTTGCCCGAGCTGTGCGTTTTACCGCGGTCGTGTTCAAAGAACACACCGGGAGAACGGTGCAGCTGGGAAACGATGACTCGTTCGGTACCGTTGATCACAAAAGAGCCGTTATCGGTCATCAGGGGCATTTCGCCCATGTAGACCTCTTGCTCTTTTACTTCCTTGACGGTAGGCTTGCTCACCTCGCGGTCCATCAGGACCAGACGAACCTTCGCCCGCAAGGGGGAGGCATAGGTCAAACCACGAAGTTGACACTCTTTGACGTCGAACACCGGTTCGCCGAGCGTATAGCTCACGAACTCTAGCCGCGCCATTTGGTTATGGCTTACTATTGGAAATATGGAACTGAAAGCTTCCTGCAGGCCTTCAACCTTACGCTGCGAAGGCGGCGTGTCCTTCTGCAAGAAGGTTCTGAAAGAATGCAGCTGGGTAGCCAACAGGTAAGGAACCTGCTGTACGTCTTCACGTTTGGCGAAGCTCTTGCGTATGCGCTTTTTTTCGGTGTACGAATAAGGCATGAGCACTCCGACTCAAGGGTTACACGGACCGTCAACCACGGCCCTGGTTTACGACTCTAAAAAACCCGACTTTCTACAATACTAATTAAAAATCGTGGGTTTTCTGGAAACGCAAAAGCCCGGGAAGGCTTGAAACGCATTCCCGGGCATCTATCGATACTCTTACTTGAGCTCGATCTTGGCGCCAGCTTCTTCCAGCTTCTTCTGAGCGTCTTCAGCATCAGCTTTGGACAGGCCTTCTTTAACAGCCTTAGGAGCACCGTCAACCAGATCTTTGGCTTCTTTCAGGCCCAGACCGGTGATTTCGCGCACGACTTTAATGACGCTAACTTTGTTTGCGCCAACGTCAGCCAGGAACACGGTAAATTCGGTTTGCTCTTCAGCGGCAGCAGCAGCGCCACCAGCAGCAGGAGCTGCAACAGCAACAGCGGCGGCAGCAGCCGACACACCGAATTTTTCTTCCATTTCTTTGATCAGCTCGGACAGTTCGAGCACGGACATTGCGCCGATGGCGTCAAGGATTTCAGCTTTAGTAGCCATTTTTAAGAACTCCAGATATTAGGTAAATGCCAGGTTTGGTTGTCGTTCGCAACGACGAAGTTTCCTGAAAGAAAACAGCTTACGCAGCTTCTTTCTGATCGCGCACAGCCGCCAGGCCGCGAACAAACTTGGTGGGAACTTCGTTAAGCGTACGCACAAAAGTAGCGATAGGTGCTTGCATGGTGCCCAGCAGTTTCGCCAGCAATTCGTCACGCGAGGGCATTGTGGCCAGAGCCTTAACACCATCAGCACTCAGAACGCTATTGGGCAGCGCACCGCCCATGATGACCAATTTGTCATTGGTCTTGGCAAAATCTGCAACGACTTTCGCCGCAGCCACAGGATCTTCACTGATGGCGTACATCAGAGGACCCACGAGCTGGCTGGAGATACCGTCAAACGAGGTACCTGTCAGCGAACGACGAACCAGCGTGTTTTTCAACACACGCAGGTACACGCCAGACTCACGCGCTTTTTTGCGCAATACGGTAGCAGAAGCGACGTCCAGACCACGGTACTCGGCGATAATGATCGATTGGGCCTTTGCCAGTTCGGCAGTGACTTCTTCGATGACTACCGCTTTCTCTTCACGATTGAGACTCACGGTTGAACACTCCTTCAAACGATGTCGGGAAGGCTTCCCAACATCAACCGAATGCGGCGCACCTGGACGAGTTCTATAACGAATTCTTCCACGGGCGCCGTCTACGCTGGATAGGACATTTGCCCTGATTAAGTAGCCAGCTATGTCAGCCTGACTGCTCCAACGGTCTTTGACAGCAATGACCCTGTAAACAGGGTCACAGCCCAAAGTTCTTTTTTTCTAACTGTGGATTAAGCAGTCAGAGATGCAATTTCAACACGTGCACCGCCACCCATGGTGGAGGACACGGCAACCTTGCGCAGGTAAACACCCTTGGCAGCGGCTGGACGAGCCTTGTTCAAGGCATCAACCAGAGCAACCAGGTTGGTCTGCAGCTGTTCAACATTGAACGAGGCACGACCGATGGTGCTGTGAATGATACCGGCCTTGTCAGTACGGTACTGAACCTGACCAGCCTTGGCATTTTTGACAGCGGTAGCAACGTCAGGCGTTACCGTACCCACTTTGGGGTTTGGCATCAGGCCGCGAGGACCCAGAACCTGACCCAGGGTACCCACAACACGCATCGTGTCGGGCGAGGCGATCACAACATCAAAGTCCATTTGACCGGCTTTGATCTGTTCGGCCAGGTCGTCCAGACCGACGATGTCGGCGCCTGCTTCACGAGCGGCGTCAGCTTTTTCACCTTGGGCGAAAACGGCAACACGAACAGTCTTGCCGGTACCAGCAGGCAGAACCACCGAGCCACGAACCAGTTGGTCGGACTTACGGGGATCGATGCCCAGCTGAACAGCGATATCGATGGACTCGTCAAACTTGGCAGTGGCCGTTTCTTTTACCAGGGCCAGAGCTTCGGCCACAGGGTAGAACTTGTTGCGGTCGATCTTGGCAGCAATAGCGGCTGCGCGTTTGCTTACTTTAGCCATGATTTACACCACCCCTTCAACGTTGATGCCCATGCTGCGAGCGCTGCCAGCGATGGTACGCACAGCGGCGTCCAGATCGGCGGCGGTCAGGTCGGGTTGTTTGGTCTTGGCGATTTCTTCAGCCTGAGCGCGAGTCAGCGTACCGACTTTGTCCGCGTTAGGACGTGCAGAACCGGATTTGATGCCAGCAGCCTTTTTGATCAGGATGGTTGCTGGAGGAGTCTTCATGATGAACGTGAAGCTCTTGTCAGCAAAAGCGGTGATCACCACAGGAATAGGCAGACCGGGTTCCAGACCCTGTGTCTGGGCGTTGAACGCCTTGCAGAATTCCATGATGTTCAGACCGCGCTGACCCAGCGCTGGACCGATTGGAGGGGATGGGTTTGCCTTACCAGCTGGGACTTGCAGCTTGATAAAGCCGACGATTTTCTTCGCCATGCTTAGCTCCTTGCGGGTGATGACGCCTGACGCAGGCTGCGACAGGCTTCCCGGGGGTTGTAGTTAATCAGGTCTTTTCGACTTGATCGAAATCGAGTTCGACAGGGGTAGCGCGGCCGAAAATGGTAACGGTGACACGAACCTTGTTTTTCTCGTAGTTAACTTCTTCGACGTTACCGTTGAAATCTGCAAACGGACCGTCCTTGACGCGTACCAGTTCGCCAACCTCAAACAGCACTTTGTGCCGTGGCTTCTCAACGCCCTCTTCCATTTGCGACAGGAGTTTTTCCACTTCGCGCTCGGAGATAGGAGCGGGACGGTTACCGGAACCGCCCAAAAAGCCGGTGACTCGCGGCGTACTTTTTACCAAGTGCCAGGTTTCGTCGGTCAAGGCCATCTCGACCAGGACGTAACCAGGGTAAATACGTCGCTCTGTAATTGATTTCTTGCCGTTCTTTACTTCAACGACTTCTTCCGATGGAACCAGAATGCGACCAAACGCTTCTTGGAGTTCAGCGCGTTCAATGCGCTCCACCAGAGCCTTGTGCACGCTTTTTTCCATGCCGGAATAAACGTGAACCACATACCAGCGTTTGCTCATGTGTGCCCTTTATTTCCAGCCCAGCAACAGGCCATAAATGATCCAGCCGAGCCCTTTGTCAATCAGCCACAACAAAATGGCCATAACGGAAACAAACACAAAGACGATGCCCGTCATTTGCGTTGCTTCTTTACGAGATGGCCAGTGGACGCGTCGCACTTCCGTGTAGGCATCACGAGAAAAAGCGACCAGACGACGGCCTGTATCGCTAAACCAGATGATCAATGCGGCAACGATTAAGCTGGCTACAAATACCCCAGCGCGAACCAGTGAATTTTGGCCATCCAGAACGGAATAGCCAACAATACCGGCGGCGACGACTAGGACCGCTAGGCCCAGCTTGATGCGCTCGGAACCTCGGTTAACGGTTTCTACGTTGGTATTCGACATATTCCGACGAGTGACGCCACGCGAGATGGTGGCGAGTGACTGTGGTGGCAGGGGCAGAAGGAATCGAACCCTCAACCTTCGGTTTTGGAGACCGACGCTCTGCCAATTGAGCTATACCCCTATACCGTGACAAATCATAGCGCGTTAAATTGCTATGTTTGGCCTTTAGGCAAAAGAGGATATTAACCTCTTTCGCCCAAAATTACTACTCTTTTT
>NZ_JAYJLG010000010.1:0-41033 GCF_051948705.1 Alcaligenes sp. Lyrl_28 | reverse complement strand
TAAGCCTTGATCGCGGTGTGAAGGTGCAAACCTTCCCGCCGCGTCTTTGCTACCCCCAAAAGGGGTGCTTTTTAGTCAGAGTTTCTTCGAGCAATCGGTAAGCCCAGTCAAAAAGCCCCCACTTATATCGTTCTTTAGGATTACCCATGAAAAACCAGAAAATCCGCATCCGTCTGAAGGCTTACGATTACAAGTTGATCGATCAGTCTGCTGCTGAGATCGTAGAAACCGCCAAGCGCACCGGCGCTGTTGTTCGTGGTCCAGTACCACTGCCAACACGTATCCGTCGCTACGACATTCTGCGTTCGCCGCACGTCAACAAGACATCGCGCGATCAGTTTGAAATGCGTACCCACCAGCGCTTGATGGACATTGTCGATCCTACCGACAAGACCGTCGACGCTCTGATGCGTCTGGATTTGCCAGCCGGTGTTGACGTCGAAATCGCTCTGCAGTAATTCTGCCTAGCAGTTCGAGATACATCGAAAGAAACGCCATGCAACTGCATGGCGTTTTTTTTCGTCCGTAAGCAGCGGTCTGACTCAGACGATAGGGTGACTAGCCGCCATTTTTTCTGAGCAGGGGTTTTGTCTCTCGTCCTTGACCCTGTTGTGAGCGATGCACGCTGATGCCGCCGTGGAGTAAAACCTGTTTTTAGTTTGTTTTTACGACCGGACACACTTTCACCCGGAAACAAATGCGACGATGAGCGGGGTGAAGGAGGACGAGAATGAAAAATCAGATACGAAAGCCATTTCTGGCCCTGTGGTACTGCCTGGGCCTATGGCTTTGCCTGTGGGGAGGTCATGCATACGCGCAAGCTTGTCAGCCGGACAAACCAATACGTCTGGCTGACTTGAGCTGGGAGAGTGCCGCGTTCAGCACGGAGCTGTATCAACAGATTCTGGAAAGGGCGTATGGCTGCAAGACTGAACGGGTGCCGGGCTCCTCGGCTGCCTTGGAAAGTGCGTTGGCACAGAATGATATCCAGGTAATCGGCGAGATCTGGTCCGGGCGTACCGAGATCATCGAGAAAGCCATTGAAGCCGGACAGGTTCAGGTTCTGGGCAATACGCTGAAGGGTGGGGCCGAGCAGGGGTGGTACGTTCCGGACTATGTGGTCGAGGGTGATCCTGACAAGGGAATCAAGCCAATTGCCCCCGATCTCCAGAAAGTTGAAGATTTGGGGCGCTACGCCACTATTTTCAGCGACCCGGAACAGCCCCATAAAGGTCGCTTCTATAACTGTCCCTCCGGTTGGGTCTGTGAAACCTTCAATAGCCGTCTGTTCGATCTCTATGGTCTGGGCGAACACTATCAGAATTTCCGACCCGGTACGGGTGCGGCTCTGGATGCGGCCATCAGTGCTGCTTATGACAGGCGTGAGCCTATCCTGTTCTATTACTGGCAGCCAGCAGGCCTCATGGCCAAGTATTCCTTCAAAAAGCTGGCCAGCGCGCCTTTCAATGAACGCTGCTGGGAAGCGGCGGTGTCTGGCAAAGGCCAGGTTTGCCCCACAGACTTCATCCTGGCCCATATTGGTGTGGCGGCCTCCACGCCTTTCGTACAGTCGCATCCTGATCTGGTGGATCTGTTCGAAAAAATCCAGCTTGAGCCTGAGCAGATGAACAAGATCATTCTGGGTATGACGGAAGGCGGACAGAATGCCCGTACACAGGTGCAGAAATTCTTGAAAGAGAACCCTGAGCAATGGCGCCAGTGGATGCCTGCGGCACAGGCAGAGCGGCTGCTGGCCTCCCTGGAGCCGCAGTCAACAGGGAAGGTCGCTGTCTCGCAGCCGTCATTTTTTGCACAGTGGTCGGCGGCGGATTGGGTGAATCGCCAATTGCTGGTAGCCGTGCGGGATTGGGGCACAGGTTTTCGTCAGATCAGCGCCTGGATTCTGACGAACGCCATCTTGCCGGTGGAGCGGGTCTTGCAGCAGGTGCCCGCCTGGGCCATCCTGGCCTTGACCGGTTTGCTGGCCTGGTGGGGCCAGCGACGTTTCCTGCCGGTCCTGCTCTACGTGGCCGGTCTGTACCTGATAGGCGCCATGGGTTTGTGGGACAAGCTGATGCAAACCTTCACTCTGGTGCTGGTGGCCACCGTTTTTTCGATTCTGATCGGTGTCCCACTTGGCATTCTTAGCGCCCGAAGTCGTCTGCTTAGAAAAGTGCTGACGCCCGTGCTGGATGTGATGCAAACCATGCCCAGTTTTGTCTATTTGATCCCAGTGCTGATGCTGTTTGGCCTGGGTAAAGTCCCCGCCGTCCTGGCCACCGTTGTCTATGCTGTCCCTCCCTTGATTCGCCTGACCAGTCTGGGACTGCGACAGGTGGACAAGCATGTGATGGAAGCGGCACAGGCGTATGGGGTCACGCGCTGGCAAATGTTGACCAAGGTCACCTTGCCTCTGGCCCGTCCCAGTATCATGGCGGGCATCAATCAGACCACCATGATGGCACTTTCCATGGTGGTGGTGGCCTCCATGATTGGGGCTCAGGGTTTGGGTGAAGACGTGCTGGCGGGGATTCAGACCCTGGATATCGGTCGTGGCTTGCAGGCAGGGGTAGCGATTGTGATCCTGGCGATTGTCATTGATCGGATCACCCAATCCTTTGGTCGTTCTCAGCGTCACCGTCGTAAGGTCAGGAGGCAAGCATGACGACGATACCTACTTCCCACCATGACTCCGACTGCAAGATCGAGCTGCGGGATGTGTATAAGGTTTTTGGTAATCGGGCGACCGAAGCCATCGATTTGTTAAAGCAAGGGGTCGACAAGCAGGCCGTGCAAAAGCAGACGGACTGCATTGTGGGGCTGGCGGGGGTAGATGCCTGCTTTCCCGCGCAGCAGATATCCTGCGTGATGGGCTTGTCCGGTTCGGGCAAATCCACGCTGGTGCGCCACATCAACCGTTTGATCGACCCCAGCGCCGGACAGGTGCTGGTGGATGGGCAGGACATCTTGCAGCTGGACATGGCCAGCCTGCGACAATTCCGCCGCTATGGAATCAGCATGGTCTTCCAGGCCTTTGGCTTGCTGCCCCATTTGACCGTGTTGGAGAATGTCGCCTTCGGTCTTGAGGTGCGTGGAGACAAGCGTTCGCAAGCCCGGGAGCAAGCTCGGCAATGGCTGGAGCGCGTGGGTCTGCATGATTATGCCGATAACTACCCTGACGAATTGTCAGGCGGGATGCAGCAACGCGTAGGCCTGGCGCGAGCGTTGGCTGTCGATGCCGATATTTTGCTGATGGACGAGGCCTTCTCGGCCCTGGACCCCTTGATTCGCTACGAGATGCAGGATGAGCTTTTGCGTTTGCAGAGCAGCCTGAACAAAACCATTATCTTCATTACGCACGATATCGATGAGGCATTGCGGCTGGGGCAGCATATTGTGGTGTTGCGTGAGGGGAGGGTGGAGCAAAGCGGGACGCCGGCGCAAATTCGGGATGAACCGGTCAATGAGTACGTCGCTCGATTCGTGAATAAGGCACATCAATAAATGGCGGGGGTGGAATCCGTTTTCTTGATGGCGCCCTGATGGCGTGCAGGGGCAAATGGGAAAAAACTGTTGTCAATCAAGCAGTTTCGGGCCATTTTTTGCAGTAAATCTTGCTTGGCTTTACAGCACCGTGCTATATTTACTAGCTTAGCCAAAAAGTTTTGGCTATGGTCGTCGCGCAAATTATTGCGTGTACTCTCAGTTAGCCCTGACCAATCGTAGTCAGGAATGGAGAAAACGATGTCGAACTCGACACCTACGCCTGCCGCGTGGCGGCTGGGCCTTGTTGGGCGTAAAGTTGGCATGACCCGTGTGTTTACAGAGGAAGGCGAGTCCATCCCTGTGACCGTGCTGGACGTGTCCAACAACCGCATCACCCAGGTCAAGACGCCCGCAGTTGACGGTTACGCTGCTGTACAGGTTGCCTTTGGCACCCGTCGTGCAACACGCGTTACCAAGCCCCAGGCAGGGCATTATGCAAAAGCTGGCGTTGAAGCTGGCAGCATCCTGAAAGAATTCCGCCTCGACCCCGCTGCTATCGCCGAGCTTTCCGCCGGTTCCGTAGTTGCTGTGGAAAGCATTTTCGAAGCGGGTCAGAAGGTTGACGTTACGGGCACCACGATCGGTAAAGGCTTTGCCGGTACCATCAAACGCCACAATTTTGGCGGCCAGCGTAACAGCCACGGTAACTCGCGCTCGCACCGCGTACCCGGTTCCATTGGTCAAGCCCAGGATCCAGGCCGTGTGTTCAAAGGTAAAAAAATGTCGGGCCATATGGGTGACGTTACCCGTACGGTTCAGAATCTTGACGTGATCCGCGTCGACGCCGAGCGTGGCTTGTTGTTGGTCCGGGGCGCTGTCCCAGGTCACAAGAACGCCAATATCGTTGTGCGCCCTGCTGTGAAAGGAGCCTAAACCATGGAACTGAAGCTCCTGAACGAACAAGGCCAAGCTGCATCCACATTGCAGGCCAACGAAAACGTTTTCGGTCGTGAATTCAACGAAGCTCTGGTTCACCAGATCGTTGTTGCTTACCAAGCCAATGCTCGCAGCGGCAACAGCAAGCAATTGACACGCGCTGAAGTCAACCACAGCACCAAAAAGCCATGGCGCCAAAAAGGCACCGGTCGCGCTCGTGCTGGTATGACATCCTCGCCCGTGTGGCGTGGAGGCGGTCGTGCATTCCCCAACACCGGTGAAGAAAACTACGCACACAAGGTCAACAAGAAGATGTACCGCGCCGGTATCAGCGCGATTCTGTCTCAGTTGGTCCGCGACGAGCGTCTGTTGGTTGTTGATTCCTTCACTCTGGAAGCACCCAAGACCCGTCTGGCAGCCAACAAGCTGAAAGACCTGGGCCTGGAATCCGTGTTGATCATCACCGACGCGCTGGACGAGAACGTGTACCTGGCTACGCGTAACCTGCCTCATGTTGCTGTGGTTGAGCCACGCTACGCCGACCCGCTGTCCCTGATCCACTACAAAAAAGTGTTGGTCACCAAAGCGGCTGTCGCTCAGTTTGAGGAGATGTTGGGATGAACGCCGAACGTCTATTGCAAGTCATTCTGGCACCTGTCGTGACTGAAAAAGCCACGTACGTTGCCGAAAAAAATCAGCAAATCGCTTTCCGCGTCGCTCCTGATGCCACCAAGCCCGAAATCAAAGCTGCTATTGAACTGCTGTTCAAGGTAGAAGTTGAGTCGGTTCAGGTGCTCAATCAGAAGGGCAAAGAAAAGCGCTTTGGCCGTTTCATGGGTCGCCGCCGCAGTGTGCGCAAGGCATATGTCTCGCTCAAGCCCGGTCAGGAACTCGACTTTTCTGAGGTGAACTAATATGGCATTGGTAAAAGTAAAACCAACGTCGCCAGGTCGCCGTGGCATGATCAAAGTGGTTCACCCTGAACTGCACAAAGGCGCTCCTTACGCGGCTTTGCTGGAAAAGAAATCCAGCAGTGCTGGCCGTAACAACAACGGCCACATCACGGTTCGTCACCGTGGCGGCGGTCACAAGCAGCATTACCGTATTGTCGACTTCCGTCGCAACAAGGACGGTATTCCTGCGAAAGTAGAACGTCTGGAATACGACCCTAACCGCAGCGCTCACATCGCATTGGTGTGCTACGCGGACGGTGAGCGTCGTTACATCATCGCCCCTCGTGGTCTGGAAGTGGGTGCAACGGTTGTATCTGGCGCGGAAGCTCCTATCCGTTCCGGCAACACTTTGCCTATCCGCAACATTCCTGTGGGTCAAACCATTCACTGCATCGAGATGCTGCCTGGTAAGGGTGCTCAAATCGCTCGTTCCGCTGGTGGTTCCGCTGTGTTGCTGGCTCGTGAAGGCACGTACGCTCAAGTGCGTCTGCGTTCCGGTGAAGTTCGCCGCATTCACATCGACTGCCGCGCCACGATTGGCGAAGTCAGCAACCACGATCACAGCCTGCGTCAGATCGGTAAAGCCGGTGCTGTTCGCTGGCGTGGTATTCGTCCTACCGTTCGCGGTGTGGCGATGAACCCAGTCGATCACCCGCACGGTGGTGGTGAAGGTCGTACGGGTGAAGGCCGTGAGCCAGTCAGCCCATGGGGTACGCCTGCCAAGGGCTACCGCACCCGTCGTAACAAGCGCACAGACAACATGATTGTTTCGCGCCGTAAGCGCAAGTAAGGGGCGAACACTATGTCACGTTCGATCAAAAAAGGCCCATTCGTTGATGCTCACCTGATCAAAAAGGTTGATGCAGCCGTTGTGGGTAACGACAAGCGACCAATCAAGACCTGGTCGCGCCGCTCGACCATCCTGCCCGAGTTCATTGGGCTGACGATTGCCGTTCACAATGGTCGTCAACATATTCCCGTTTACATTAACGAGAACATGGTTGGCCACAAGCTCGGCGAGTTCGCCTTGACCCGTACTTTCAAGGGTCACGCTGCGGACAAAAAGGCCCGGAGATAAGTGATGGAAACTACAGCAATTATTCGTGGAGTCCATATTTCGGCGCAAAAAGCACGTCTGGTTGCGGATATGATCCGCGGCAAGTCCGTTGCTCACGCTCTGAATACGCTGACTTTCACTCCCAAGAAAGCCGCTGGCATCATCAAGAAAGCTCTGGAATCGGCTATTGCCAACGCTGAGCACAATGACGGCGCCGATATCGACGAACTGAAAGTTACGTCCATTTACGTGGACAAGGCTCAGTCGTTGAAGCGTTTTTCTGCACGAGCCAAAGGCCGCGGTAACCGTATTGAGAAGCAGACTTGCCACATTGTGGTCAAAGTCGGCGCTTAAGGAGTCACAATGGGACAGAAAATCCACCCAATTGGGTTCCGCCTGGCTGTTAACCGTAACTGGAGCTCGCGTTGGTACGCTGACGGTGCTGAGTTCGGTACGATGTTGGCTGACGACATCCGTGTGCGCGAATACCTGAAACGCAAGCTGAAAAGCGCGTCCGTTGGCCGTGTGGTCATCGAGCGTCCTGCCAAAAATGCTCGCATCACCATTTACTCGGCTCGTCCAGGTGTGGTGATCGGCAAGCGCGGCGAGGATATCGAAAGCCTGAAGGCTGACCTGCAGCGCCTGTTGGGCGTGCCCGTGCACGTTAACATCGAAGAAATTCGCAAACCTGAAACCGACGCTCAACTGATCGCCGATTCCATTGCCCAGCAATTGGAAAAGCGCATCATGTTCCGTCGTGCGATGAAGCGTTCCATGCAAAACGCCATGCGTCTGGGTGCCCAAGGCATCAAGATCATGAGCTCGGGTCGCTTGAACGGCATCGAAATCGCTCGTACCGAATGGTACCGCGAAGGCCGTGTGCCTCTGCACACCCTGCGCGCTAACATCGATTACGGTACTTCCGAAGCGCACACGACGTACGGGATCATCGGTATCAAGGTCTGGGTCTACAAGGGCGACATGCTGCCTAACGGCGAAATGCCTGTTGACACCGTAGCCCCTGAAGAGCGCCGCCCACGTCGTCCACGTGGTGACCGCCCTGAAAACCGCCGTCCAGGTGGTCGTGGTCGCGGTCCTCGTAAAGACGCTGCTCCTGCTGCGTCCGAAGGAGAATAAACATGCTGCAACCTTCTCGCAGAAAGTATCGCAAAGAGCACAAAGGCCGTAATACCGGTCTGGCGACTCGCGGTGCGCAAGTTTCGTTTGGCGAATTTGGTCTGAAAGCCACTGACCGTGGCCGTCTGACTGCTCGCCAGATCGAAGCAGCACGTCGTGCAATTAACCGTCACATCAAACGTGGTGGCCGCATCTGGATCCGTATCTTCCCCGATAAGCCAATTTCGCAGAAACCTGCCGAAGTTCGTATGGGTAACGGTAAGGGTAATCCAGAGTTCTGGGTCGCTGAGATTCAACCAGGCAAGGTCCTGTACGAAATGGAAGGTGTTAGCGAAGAGCTGGCACGCGAGGCATTCCGTCTGGCCGCTGCCAAGCTGCCTATCTCGACGACGTTCGTAACGCGTCAGATCGGTGCTTAAGGAGACGTCATGAAAGCCAGCGAACTCCGTACTAAAGATGCCGCCGAGCTCCAGAAAGAGCTCGAGAGCCTGTTGAAAGCACAATTTAACCTGCGCATGCAGCGTGCTACTCAACAGCTTTCCAACACCAGCCAATTGGGCAAAGTACGCCGCGACATCGCTCGCGTGCGCACTGTCATGGCTGAGACCGCAGGAAAGTAAGATGAGCGAAACTCAAACTACCGAAAAACGTCAACGTACCCTGATTGGTCAAGTTGTCAGCAACAAGATGGACAAAACTGTCGTCGTTCTGGTTGAACGCCGCGTTAAACATCCTCTGTATGGCAAGATCATCGTGCGCTCCAATAAATACAAAGCACACGACGAGACCAACCAGTACAACGAAGGCGATACCGTTGAGATTTCCGAAGGCCGTCCTATCAGCCGCAGCAAGTCCTGGACTGTTGTGCGTCTGATCGAAGCAGCCCGCGTGATCTAAACGCTTGCTCAGATGTCAGGCCTTGGCCTGGCTCTGGTAGGTCAAAAAAACCCCGATCTGTTTACAGATTGGGGTTTTTTTATGCCCCGCTGTCTGCCCCTCTGTGGCGGGAGAAGGCTGGGAAATCAGGGAGGTAAGGGGCGAACAGGGCTCAGGATGATTACCAGAGTCCGTATTTGAGTCTGAACGGGTGGGACAAGCCTTTTGTCTGACCGGCGTGGTAGGCCGCTCGCGGCATCACAATGATCACCTTGGGGCTGATTGTCTGCACGGATGAGCCGCGTGATGACAGGGTTGGACTGTCGTTCGTGGCTGGCGGTGTGGCCGCTCAGGTGCGTGGCTCTTGCTTACGCCATTGAGCCGGGCTGACACCGACACTGCGCCTGAATGCCGCACTGAATGCCGCCGCGGAACTGTAGCCGATGCGCTCGGCGATCTGTTCCATGGTGAGCCCCTGTTCCAGCTGCCGTTTGGCCAGTTGCATGCGTAGTTGCAACAGTATCTGGGCCGGTGCCATCCCGCATAGCAGGGTAAAGCGTCGGTGAAAGGCGGCGCGTGACATGTTCAGATAGGCCGCCATGTCATCGACTGACCAGGCCTTGGCCGGTTCCCGCAGCAGTTGTTCGATCAGACCACCAAAAGCAGGGTCGCTGGCAAGATGGATCAGGCCCGCTGGCAAGGCTCCTTCGGAGGGCGTTTGACCAATTTGCCGCCGCAAAGTGTAGAACAGCAAAAGCTCCACCAGTTTCTCCAACAGGCTGGGGTTGGCCTGTGGGTGGCGCTGCATTTCCGCCTGGATCAAGTCCAGCAAAGGACGGCCCGTATCGGCATCAGCCTGCGAACCGTCAATCAGCAAAACATCAGGCACCGTTGCCAGAAGCAATTCACTCAAACCCCGACCCAAATTCAGAAAGCCGCAGAGCAGGCCGGTGCTCTGGGGCACTTGAGGCTCCAGACCTTGCATGTTTTGCCGCTGCAACGCCGCATTCCAGTTTGGGGGCTTTGGCGATGAGCTCAGCCGGTGAGGAATGTCACGCAGAAAAAACACGGCGTCGCCTGCTTGCAGGGCCAGGGTGTCCTGATGCGGGATGTGTAGCCAGCACGGTCCATGCAAGACCACATGAAAGCCGGCCCGTTGATGCCCGTGCAGGCTGCTTTCCCATTGATTGCAATACTGGCCCAAATGAAACAGGCTGGCCGAGATCTCCAGCCCCGACAAGAGCAGCTCTTCCACAGGGCGCCCTGTGTCGTGGGAGTTGAGGGCGCAATGGCCGTCAGGAAAGGCAGAATCACTCATGTGGAAAATATGCTTATTTCTTTTCGTGGATATTTTTAATATGAATACCGCTATGTTCGCACATGGAGATCAGGCGCCAGTCAATCGACAATAAAACCTTCTCGGATTAACTAAGGAATTGTCGCGATCATGACCCGCTTAACGTTGCATACTGTGGACTCCGCCCCTGAGGCCGTCAAACCAGCCCTGGAAAAAGCTGTGCGTGGTAGTGGCTTTCTCTCTAACCTGCTGGCTATTTTGGCGAACGCCCCCGTTGCCTTGCAAGCCTACCAGGACATGTCTGCCTTGAATGCCACCGCCAGCCTGTCGCTGGTCGAGCGCGAGGTGGTGCAGCTGGTTGCCGGTACCACACACGGCTGCCGCTTCTGCGTGGCCGGTCATACCGCCATCGCGACGAACAAAGCCAAGCTGGACCCAGAGATTCTGGCCGCCTTGCGTGCTCGTGGTTTTGATCAGATCAATGATGAACGTCTCCAGGCCCTGGCCCTGTTCAGCCGCGCGGTGATTGACACCCGTGGTCAGGTATCGGATCAGGATCTGGCCGCCTTCCGTGCTGCGGGCTATGGCGATCAGCAGGCTCTGGAGGTCATTACCGGCATTGGTTTGGCGACCATCTGCAACTTTGCCAATAATCTGGCTCGTACGCCGCTCAATAGCCAGTTGGAGGCCTACGCATGGGAAACGCCTTAACACGCGCCGAACAGGCTGTGCTGGCCTCAGAGCGTTCGGTTTTATCGCCTGCTCTGGCCCAGTGGCTCGAAGAGCACGCCCTGTCGCTGGATAGTGAGGCCTCCCAGTCGCAGGCCTTGTTGCCCCGCCTGGCGCAAGACGGTTTGTTGAGCCTGGGTCTGCAAGCGGACTTTTCCGATTTTGGTGATGCCGTTCAGTCTATTGTGGAAGTGGCTGAGCATTCGCTGACGGCGGGTTTTGTCCTGTGGAGTCAGCGCACCTTTATTGAATATCTGCGTGAGGTTCAGGACCCTGCCATGCGAGAGCGTTACCTGCCCGGTTTGCTGGACGGCAGTATTGCAGGTGCGACCGGACTGTCCAATGCCATCAAGTTCCTGGGTGGCATTGAAGAGCTGCAAGTGCGCGCCCGGCCCGAGCAAGGTCAGTGGCAGTTTGATGGCCGTTTACCGTGGATTACCAATCTGCGTCCCGGTAATTGTCTGGTTGCTATTGTGGCCGCCATGCCCGGCGATCAGGCGGGTATATGGGTGGCCCAGTTGGGTGATTCAGGGCTGGAGCGTTCGGAGGACCTGGATTTGGTCGGCTTGCGCGGCAGCAATACCGCCGCCTTGACCTTTAATGCCGTGCGCCTGGAACAAGAGCGTTTGTTGCATCCTGATGCCGGCCTGTTTGTGCGTTCGGTGCGACCTCGATTCATGGCGTTGCAGTGCGGCATGGCGATGGGGCTGGCGCGTCGCTCCTTAAAGCAGGTACTCAAGGCGCCACGCTGCCAATGGGTGCAGGAACAGCCCGCCCGCCGCTTGTTGGATCGCGTGCAGGAATTGTCGGATGTGCTGCTGGATGCCGTGCGCAAGCCAGACTCGGCCACGCCGCCTGATCTGTTCAGAGTTCGTATCGAGCTCAGCAGTCTGGCGTTGCAGGCCGTGGCCTTGGAAAGCTCCGCGATTGGCGGGGCGACCTATATGCAAGGCAAGCACCCCCAACTGCTGCGCCGTTACCGCGAAGCCATGTTGGTGCCTTTGATATCGCCTACTGTAGCGCAACTGAAAGCTGAACTTGGACAGGATGCCCTATGAGTTCCGCCACCCCCTTGCCGTCTGATTCTGAAGGGGTCGCGCTCTTGTCCGCGCGGGGTATCAGTCTGGGCTACGGTGGCCAGACTATCTTGCAGAACCTGGACCTGAACGTAGGCGCGGGCGAGATCGTCGCGCTGCTCGGTCCCAGCGGAGTCGGTAAATCCTCGTTGCTGCGGGTGCTGGCGGGTTTGCAAAGGCCTACGCAGGGTGAGGTGTCATTTCTAGGGCAGGCTGTGCGAGGGGTTCACCCTGCCTTGGCCATGGCCTTCCAGGAGGCCATCCTCTTGCCATGGCTCAACGTGCAGGCCAATACGGGTTTTGGTTTGGGCTTTGCTCGTCAGCCCTGCGTCTCTGCAGCAGAGCGCCGCCTGCGAGTGGAACAAGCACTGCGTCAGGTCGGTTTATATGACAGCCGCCACCAGCGTCCCGGTGCCTTGTCGGGCGGTATGGCACAGCGTGTGGCGATTGCCCGCTGTCTGGCACGACGTCCACAGGTCTTGTTGATGGATGAACCCTTTGGGGCGCTGGATGAGGTAACTCGTCGTCAGATGCAGGAGTTGATTCTGTCGATTCGCGGTCAGACCGGCTGCGCCATTGTTCTGGTCACTCACGATATCGATGAGGCGCTGTTGCTGGCTGACCGTGTGCTGCTCTTAGGCGGCCGTCCGGCCGGACTGCAGCGTGAGTGGAGCTGCCCGGCACATCCCCGATCTCATTTGGATAACTGGCTTCAGGCCATACGCCTGGAAATTGTGGCCAGCCTGGAGCAAAGCCTCTCCCAGGCGGTTCACGCTTCTGTTTTGTAAGGTGCACTTCATGATTGAATCTCCTACCTCCCGTACCCGTCGTGACTTGCTGAAACTGGCATCCCTGCTGACAGTCGCGGGCGCTGCACCTTTGCTGGCCCAAGGGGCTGCCCGTGCGCAAAGTGAGTCAAATGCGCCTTTGCGTATCGGCTACTTGCCAATCACGGATGCTACCGCCATGTTGGTGGCGCATCACAATGGGTACTTTGAAGAAGCGGGCATTGCTGTTGAAAAGCCTGTCATGGTGCGTAGCTGGGCCCAGTTGATCGAAGCCTTTATCTCCGGGCAGGTCAATCTGGTGCATTTGCTCTCGCCCATGACGGTGTGGGCACGTTATGGCAGCAAGGTGCCTGCCAAAGTGGTCGCCTGGAATCATATGAGTGGCTCGGCCATTACCGTGGCGCAAAATATCAGTTCTGCTGAGCAACTGGGTGGGCAGACGGTAGCGATTCCCTTCTGGTATTCCATCCATAATGTGGTTTTGCAGCATGTGCTCAAGGCCCATGGCCTGACGCCGGTGGTGAAGAACTCGGGCGCGCTGGCTCCCAACGAGGTCAATCTGGTGGTGATGGCGCCGGCCGACATGCCGCCGGCGCTGGCATCAGGACGGATTGCGGGTTTCACTGTCGCTGAACCGTTCAATGCGTTGGCGGAGACCCAGGGCATGGGCCGCATCTTGCGCTTTACCGGCGATGTCTGGCGCGATCATGCCTGTTGCGTGGCCTTTATGCATGAGCAGGATTTGCAGGCGCGACCGCAGTGGTCGCAGGCGGTCGTCGATGGCTTGGTCAAGGCGCAGATCTGGATTCGGGATAACCGTGCCGACGCGGCTCGTATCCTGTCGCGTGAGGGTGGGAATCGCTATACCCCGCACACCCAGGAAAATCTGTTGAAAGTTTTGGCTCCGGACTCGAGCGACCGTGCCCAGTATGTGAAGTCCGGCGTCATTCGTCATCCGGACTGGGATGACCAGCGCATTGACTTCCAGCCTTACCCATTCCCCAGCTATACCGAATCCCTGGTGCACCTGTTGCAGGGCACGCTGATTCAGGGCGAGCGTGGTTTTCTGGAGGGTTTGTCGCCACAACAGGTGGCTAAAGATCTTGTGGACGACCGCTTTGTGCGTGCGGCCTTGGAAAAGCAGGGCGGGCTGACCCAGTTTGGCTTGTCCGAGCAATACACCCGCAATGAGAGCATCGTGGTATGAGTTTGACTGCGTCTGCCCCCCCATCCAGCGTGCCGTCTTTGACGCAGCCCCCTCAGCGAGCGACTGTCAGGCCCAAAATGAACGCCTGGGTAGCCAGCACCTTGTGGGGCCTGGGCGGTCTGGCCGCCGGGGTCCTGCTGTGGTGGTTGGCCACCGCATGGTCCAGCAGCCCCCTTATGCAGCAGTTCGGGCCTGCGGCTGCGTTTCATAGCCTGCTGGAGATACTGGGCTGGTCAGAGACCTGGATGCATGTGGGTGCCAGCTTGCAGCGTATCTTTGTTGGTCTGGCTATCTCCCTGGGCGTGGGTGTGCCCGCGGGTCTGCTGCTGGGTTTGTCTGCCCGTGCCCATGCCGCCTTGACGCCCTTATTTCAGTTCCTGCGCATGATCTCGCCCCTGTCCTGGATGCCGATTGCCGTGATGGCTTTCGGGATTGGGGACGCACCGATTTATTTTCTGCTGGGGGTGGCCGGTGTTTGGCCGGTCCTGCTCAATACCGCTTCGGGTGTACGGCATTTGAATCCGCGCTGGTTGATGTTGGGCCGTAGTTTGGCCGCGACCAGGCTGGAGACGCTGTTGTATCTGATTTTGCCGGGTATTGTCGGGTCTGTGCTGACAGGCAGCCGACTGGCTATTGGTGTGTTATGGATTGTGCTGGTGCCGTGCGAAATGCTGGGTGTGTCCGCTGGTTTGGGTTACCTGATTCTGGATACGCGTGATCGTATGGCTTATTCCGAACTGATGGCGGTGATCGTTCTGATTGGCCTGATTGGCTATTTGCTCGATAGCGCCTTGCGTGCCCTGTTTTCGGCTGTTGCGCAGCGCTGAATGATCAGGCCCTTCAAGGCTGGCCAAGGGCTTGAGTCTATCCGCGTGCTCCCGCCTTTGGTGTGTGCAGAAGCATGAGGAATTGCTCAGTGATGAGTGTTTCCAGACTGTCAGCATCTCTCAAGCCAAGAGCCTTAAGAAAAAAGCCCTCAACGTTTTTGAATGTTGAGGGCTTTGGCGATTTTTTTCTCAAACCATGCCGGTCAGTGACCTCGTCAGCCGCGAGCGCCGCCGGTTGAGTTTGTCGTCCTTCTGCCTGTCTTGCTGGTGATTCCCTGTTCAGAGACGTAACCTTGTGTCTGAATTGCTCGCCATAACGGCCCGGCGCGGCGAGAAAACCTGCTTTGAGATCGAGGCCCGTGTCTGGGCTGGCAATCAGGCTGCGGCAAGCGCCTTGTCCAACGTTGGTTCAATGACGGCACGGGGACTTAATTGATCAATCAACTCGCCATACCAGGACAAGGTACTGCCCAGGGTCACGACCTGACCAATTACCAAAATGCACGGACTGGCAAACTGATGTTGCTGGGCATCTTGGGCAATGGTGTCCAGGGTGGACAACAAGGTGCGCTGCTCCGGGCGTGAGCCGTTTTCAATCAGGGCGCAGGGTGTGGAGGCACTGCGGCCACGCTGTACCAGCTCGTGGCTAAAGCCCAGGATTTGCTGCAAGCCCATGTAGACAGCGACTGTTTGGCTAGTATCGAGCAAGGGATTCCAATCCTCGATTCCGTGCCCGCTTTTGCGATGTGCCGTTACGAACTGCACGGACTGTGCGTGCTCACGGTGCGTCAGCGGGATGCCGCTGTAGGCGGCACATGCGATGGCAGCCGTGATGCCGGGCACCACCTCAAACGCGATGCCATGCTCGGCCAGATGCTCCAGTTCTTCGCCGCCCCGGCCAAAAATAAAGCCATCGCCGCCTTTCAGGCGCACGACGGTCTGGCCAGCGCGGGCGTAGTCAATCATCAGCTGATGAATGCGGTGCTGGGTTTGATGATGGTCCTCGCCCAACTGTTTGCCCACAAAAATACGATGGGCGTCACGGCGGGCCAGTTCCATCACCTGATCGGATACCAGGCGATCGTACAGAATCACGTCGGCACGGTTCAGCGCGCGCAAGGCGTGCAGGGTCAACAGTCCGGGGTCGCCTGGGCCGGCGCCCACCAGAATGACACGACCTTGAGAGACACGGGGGGCTTCAGGCTCTTGCAGCGCGTTTTCCAGGCTAAGACGTGCCTGTTCATCCTGGTGGCTGCGAAGGGCGGCGCCCACCGGGCCATCCAGCAACCAGTCGTAAAACCGGCGGCGCGCACCCAGCTCGGGGCGGGCGCGTCGAATGGCGCTGCGGTACTCTTGCGCCAGACGGCTGATCGCCCCCAGACTGTGGTCCAACATGGTTTCCAATTGCTCCCTGACTCGTCGTGCCAGCATGGGGGCCGAACCGGCCGAGGAAATGGCAATAATCAGGGGGGAACGATCCACGATAGCAGGCACTTGAAAGCTGGACAGCTCGGGGTCGTCCACCACATTGACCAGAATGCGCGCTTCCTGGGCGTCCTGGGCGATCACCTGGTTTACTTCCCGCTTGTCGGTTGCGGCAATGATCAACCAAGCCCCCTGCAGGTGCAGGGCCTGGTAGCGTTCCCGGATCAGGGTAATGCGTCCCTGACGAGCCAGAGCTTCCAGGCTGTCCACCACATAAGGGGCGACTAGCGTGACCTGAGCTCCGGCAGCCAGGACCAGACGTACTTTGCGCTCGGCAATTTCGCCACCGCCGATCACCAGTACTGCACGTTGTTTCAAGTTGGCGAATAAAGGAAAGAGGTTCATGTCAGGCCGGCTGTAAAACCAGGGGAATCAGACGGCTCGTGGGTTCGGCAATGACGCCGACGCGCACTAGGAAATCTCCGAAGTGCTCATCTGGCAGACGCTCGGCTGCGAAACGGCCAAACAGCTCGTCCAGAATGCTCAGGATTTCCGGTTCGGCAATATTCTGACGATAGATCACGTTCAGACGTTCGCCGCTGAAGTTGGCTCCCAGGCGCAAGTCATAGCGGCCCAGTGCGCGTCCAACCAGTGCAATTTCACCCAGGTAAGGGCGGGCGCAGCCGTTGGGGCAACCGGAAATGCGCAGCACAATGCGCTCATTACGCAGCTGGTATTTGTCCAGCAGGGTTTCCAGCTTGGGCAACAGGATGGGGGCGTAGCGTTCGCTTTCGGCCATGGCCAGACCGCAGGTGGGCAAAGAGACGCAGGCAATTGTGCTGCTGCGTATGCCACTTTGCGTTTGATATACGTCCAGCTTGTGGTCGGCCACCAGTTTGTCGATAGCGGTTTTATCCGCCTCGGGAACGTCGGCAATAATCAGGTTCTGGTTGCAGGTCAGCCGGAAATGGCCTTGATGAATCTTGGCGATTTCACGCATGCCGCTTAGCCAGGGACCTGTTTCGGTATCCATGAGGCGTCCCGAATCCACCCGCAGGGTCAGGTGCCAGCGGCCATTGTTGCCTTGAATCCAGCCAAAACGGTCGCCATTGTGGTCAAAGTGATAGGGCCTTGAAGGCTCCAGAGTATGACCACTGCGGTTTTGTACCTCTTCCAGAAACCAGTCTGCCCCCAGCTTGTCCACGGTGTACTTGAGACGGGCATGACGACGTTCATCTCGATTACCGTGGTCCCGTTGGGTGGTGATGATGGCCTCGCATACCGCCAATATCTGTTCGGGGCGCGCAAAGCCGATCACGCTGCCCAGGCGCGGATACGTGGTTTCATCTCCGTGGGTGGCGCCCATACCGCCGCCGATCGCCACGTTAAAGCCCTGCAATTGATTGTTGTCGATAATGGCGATCAGGCCGATGTCCTGCGCAAATACGTCCACATCATTCAAAGGCGGCACGGCAATACCAATCTTGAACTTGCGAGGCAGGTAGGTTTTGCCGTAAAGCGGCTCGAAATCCTCGCCGTCAATGGCGTCTTCGACTTTTTTGCCATCCAGCCAGATTTCGGCGTACGCGCGGGTTTTGGGCAGGAAGGTTTCAGAAATCTTGTCAGCCCACTCTTGTACCAGGCCGTGCTGCTCGGACAGCAGGGGGTTGGTTGCGCTGACAACCTGGCGGTTCACATCGCCGCAGGTTGCCAGGGTGGTGGACAAGGCGTCGTTAATGGCGCGCAGGGTGGGTTTTAAAAATGGCTTGCGTACGCCGTGCCATTGAAAGGTCTGACGGGTGGTAATGCGCAGGCCGAACTGGGCCCAGTCACAGGCGATCTTGTCAAATGCCAGCCACTGGGCAGGCGTCACCACGCCACCGGGCAAGCGGGCGCGAATCATGAAGCTAAAGGCCGGCTCCAGCTTTTGCTTGCGGCGTTCTTCGCGCTGGTCGCGATCGTCTTGCTGATAGCTGCCGTGAAATTTCAGCAGTTTGTTGTCGTCTTCGCTGATGGCGCCGGTAATGGGATCGGCCAAACCCTCGGTAATGCTACCGCGCAGATAGTGGCTATCAATCTTGACCTGTTCGATAGCGGCGATTTTCTTTGTTGTCATGTCCTTGCTTCTCAGTAAACGTCGCGGGCGTAGCGGCCCTGCGCCGAGAGTTCTTCCAACCAGCTGCGAGCCTGGTCTGCATCCAGTCCGCCTTCCTGCTGCGCTATTTTTTGCAGGGTCTGGTGAACGTCTTTAGCCATTTGTGTGGCATCGCCGCATACATAAATATGGGCACCGCCCTGAATCCAGGCATAGACTTCGGCCGCTTTTTCCAGCAGGCGATGTTGAACGTATATCTTGTTTTCCTGATCCCGCGAGAAAGCCAGATCCAGGTGCTGCAACTGCCCATCCTGCAAGGCGCGCTGCCATTCGGTCTGATAGAGGAAATCAGAGTGAAAGTGCGGATTGCCAAAAAAGAGCCAGTTGCGGCCTTTACCGCCCTGGATGCCGCGTTCCTGTACAAAGGCCCGGAAGGGAGCAACCCCAGTGCCAGGGCCAATCATGATGACGTCCCGGTCGTTGTCCTCAGGCAGGCGAAAACGCGTATTGGGATCGATAAAGACCGGCACGGTATCGCCTTCGCTGCGGCTGGCCAGATAGTCCGAGGCGACACCCCACCGATCCTGTCCGTTGAACTGGTAGTGCACATTGGCGACGGTCAGATGTACTTCCTCGTCCACTTCGGACTGGCTTGATGCGATGGAGTACATGCGCGGTGCCAGAGGGCGCAAGGCTTGTACCAGCTCGGCAGCGCTCCAGGTGGCCGGAAAGCGTTCCAGTACGTCCAGCACTTGATGGGTCTTCAGCAACGTTTGCAAGGTGTTCAAACCGTCTGGGCCCACGGCTGTTTGCAGCACGGTATCGCTGTTGCGTTTGGCCAGTTCCACCAGGAAAGGTTTGGTCAGTTGGGTGAGTTCGCGGTAGTGGCTGAGCCATGCTTGCAGCGTGTGCGAGGTGCCCTGAATGGTGACGGTTTCCGTCGGGTCCAGCTTCAAGGTTTGAATGACGGCTTCAACCAGCTTGGCATTTTGTGTAGGCCAGACACCCAGAGCATCACCGGGTTGGTACTGCAGGCCACTGCCTTCCAATGACAGCTCATAGTGATAGATAGTGCGGGTGCTGTCACGGCCCGTGATGCTTTGACTTTGCAGGATGGTGGCCTGGAAGGGATTATCACGGGTATAGCTGCTACGCGCTGGGGTTTCCAGTACGGTGACGTTACTCGATTGCGCAGCAGGCGAGGCTGCTACAGCGTGGGCCTGGTGATCCGTTTCCAGAAAAGCAAAAGCCTTGTCCTGCCAGGGGGCGGCTACCGTATCAATATCCAGATCGGCCAGGCCTGTATCCAGGATGCGCTCTGCCCCCAGAGCGACCAGACGTTGATCGATTTTTTCCGCGATCCCACAGAACAAGGGGTAGCTGGAGTCGCCCAGACCCAGCACGCCAAACTTCAATCCGGGCAGCTTGGGAGCGCGGGCACCGGAGAGGAATTCGAAAAATCCGATGGAGTCGTCGGGCGGGTCGCCTTCGCCCTGCGTGCTGATAATGACATACAGCAAACGCTCTTCTTTCAGCTCGCGCGTGGGGTAGCGGTCGGCGCGCAGCAGGCGCACGGCAATACCGGCCGCCTCACACCGTTGAGCAAAAGCTTCGGCGACGCGTTGAGCATTGCCCGTTTGACTGCCAAACACAATGGTGGCAGGACGTTGGGCGGGGGCAGCGGCGGCCGGTACCAAAGACAGTTCAGGAGCGGCCGGCACCTGAACGGGAAGCCCGTTATGGCGTATTTGTGCGACCCCTGCGAGATAACCGGACAGCCAGTTCAGGGACAGCGGATCGAGCTCTTCGGTGATTTGGGCAATCGCGGTGCGATTCGTTTCCGAGAGGCGGGACAGGGCGTGCATTCTGACACTCGCTTATATGAATAGTTTGTCCCATTCTAAAGAGCGGTATCAGGGTGACGAACGATCTGATTCTTATTTGTTTATGAATATGCCGGTTAATGAAAAAGGGGCATAAGCCCCTTTCATCTTCGTCTAAGCCTGCGCCAAATACGTGCTAGGGACGCAGTTCCCGTCGCAGGATTTTGCCAACGTTGGTGCGTGGCAAGTCGTCGCGGAATTCAACATAGCGTGGCGCCTTGTACCCGGTCAGGTTCTTGCGGCAAAAGGCAATGACCTCTTTTTCAGTCAGCGCGGGATTACGGCTGATGACATAGAGCTTGACCACTTCACCGGCTTTCTCGTCGGGAACCCCAACGGCGGCAGCCTCGACAATATCCGGGTGCTGCGCGGCAACCGCTTCGACTTCATTGGGATAGACATTAAAGCCCGAAACCAAAATCATGTCTTTTTTACGGTCAAGCAAAAACACGTATCCGTGCTCATCCATATAGCCGATGTCACCCGTGCGCAAAAAGCCGTCCCGGTCAAAGACCTTGGCGGTCTCATCGGGGCGCTGCCAATAGCCAGGGGTCACTTGCGGGCCGCGAATGCACAGTTCGCCTGTTTCTCCCAAAGGCAGGTCGTTCTGGTTTTCATCACGGATGCGGATGTCGGTCGAGGGTACGGGCAGACCAATTGATCCGGTAAATTCCAGCTTATCCAGGGGGTTGATGGTGGCGGCTGGCGAAGTT
This sequence comes from Alcaligenes sp. Lyrl_28, assembly GCF_051948705.1. NCBI lineage: Bacteria > Pseudomonadati > Pseudomonadota > Betaproteobacteria > Burkholderiales > Alcaligenaceae > Alcaligenes > Alcaligenes sp. Lyrl_28. Next base: position 20,548 of record NZ_JAYJLG010000010.1, on the reverse strand, counting down.
TCTGTCAGGCCATACGCCTGTGCCAGGGGTTTACCGGTTGCTTCCAGCCAACGCTTGGCGACGACTTCCTGTACTGCCATACCGCCGCCCAGCGTAAAGCGAAGTGAGGAAAAATCCAGTTTGCGGAACTCGGCATTGTTCAGCATGGCGTTGAACAAGGTATTTACGCCGGTAATGGCGGTAAAGCGCAGCTTGGCCATGTCCTTGATCATGGACGGAATATCGCGTGCATTGATGATCAGCAGGTTCTCCGCCCCCAGGCGAAGAAACACCAGCAGGTTCGCGGTGAAGGCGAAGATATGGTAGAGCGGCAGGGCGGTCACCACGCAGTCGATCTGGCCTTCTTTGAGGTAGGGGCGAATCCAGGCCAGGGCCTGGCTCAGGTTCGAGACCAGATTACCGTGCGTCAGAATGGCGCCTTTGGCTACGCCCGTGGTGCCACCGGTGTACTGCAGACATGCAATGTCGTCGTGGGTCAGGGTGACCGGGGCAGGGGGGCGGGTACGGCCCTTTGCCAGCACCGATTTAAAGGACAGGGAACCGGGCAAGGACCAGGCAGGCACCCCCTTCTTGATATGGCGCACCACTTGGTTGACCAGCCACCCTTTAACGCTGCCCAGGCAGTCTCCCACACTGGTCACAATAATTCGCTTGATGGGAGTCTCGTGCAGGATTTCTTGCAGTACGTGCGCAAAGTTTTCAGCAATGATGATGGTCTCTGCGCCGCTGTCCTGCAGTTGGTGACGCAACTCCCGGGCGGTATACAGTGGGTTGGTATTGATAATGGTGGCCCCGCTGCGCAATACGCCATACAGGCTGATGGGGTACTGCAGCATATTGGGCATCATCAGGGCGACTCGGTCGCCTTTTTTCACACCCTGGCTTTGCAGCCAACTGGCCAGCGCCAGGGCATTTTCAGACAGTTCACGAAAGCTCATGCGCTTGCCCATGCTGATATAGGCCGTGCGCTGCGCGAACTCGGTGCAGCTTTGCTCAAATACATCCAGCAGGGATGAGTACTGCTGGGCCTGATCTTCGATCGTGGCAGGAATACCGGCGGGGTAGCTCTGCAGCCAGACTTTATCCATGAAGCGCTCCGAGGCGTGTAGGTTCAAGACAATCCCAGCAGGGCCTTTTTGAGCGATTCTTGGGCAGGTTTCTTGCCTAACCAGATTTTCAACAAGGCAGGGGTCAGCCCCGGGTGAGAGAGCTCGCCCAGCATTTTGTCGTTAAACAGGATTCTGACCTGGGGGGAGTTCATGTCCAGAATCACGATATCGCCCTCTTTGGCTTGCCCCACCTGGCGCATCAGATCCTCAAACTGTTTAAGGACCGGGTCCAGGTCTTGTTTTTCAGGATCGGTTAGGTTGTTGTGAATGCCTTCTTTCAGTGCATCGATCAGGGTTTGGGCATCCAGATCGCGTTTGAGAACCAAGCGAACCTGATGCGGCCCGGGGGACTGGATGATGGCTTGGGCATCCTGCGACGGGGAGGCGGTATACAAGGCGGCGACGTACACATCAAAAACAACTTTCTTGCGCAGGCCTGCCCCATTGAGTGTCAGGCTTTGTTGGTCCACCATGACGGCATCAGGCACGGAGACCTGCGCGACGGTGGCCGCCTGAACGGCGGGTAGCCCAAGGGACAGACTTAAAATCAGGGCGGCACAGCGGGGGGTAAACATGAAGCGGTCCTCCTGCAAATTAGCGTGATTGTGATTTCTGCTTGTAAAAGTGGGCGTCGGCAATGTAGATGGTGCGTTCCACCGTGGTGTAGACCTGTCCTTGCGGGTCCTGGATGTGTACGGTGAAGGTGGCTTCAGCCTCGTGATACTGGTCTAGCTGTCCTCGTATTGCGTCCAGTTCTTCCGGACGGATTTGAAAATCGGCGTACAGAGTCTGATAACCGGGACGGCGATACTGGATCTCTGCATTTTTGTCCCACACGATCACAGGGCGTTGCAGGCCGGCCAGCAGCATGGTGGCGTGTACGCCGTCCGTGATGGCAAACAGGGAACCGCCAAATAAGGAGCCATTGATATTGCGGGTGCGTCGACGCAATGGCAGGCGTACGACGATGTGCTGCAGGTTTGGGGAAACTTTATGGACCCGCCCCCCGGTCGCCCGGAAGGCGGGGTGCCAGTTAAAGCCCAGCTGCAAAAAGCGGGCACGCCAGGTGGGAGGCAGGCGTGCGAGCAGCTCCATGCGGCGACTGCGGGCCATGGTGCATCCTTAGAAGCGGTAGGTGAACTGCACGCCCAGAATGTCGCCACTGTTTTTATAGGTACCGCGAGTCAGGCCGCGATTGACGACATCGGTGTTGTTGTTCATATCTGTATTTTTCAGGAACAAGTGGGTGTAGCCGATATCCCAGGTGGCGTTTTTGCTGGGGCGGTATTGCGCACCCAGAGACACCCAGTAACGATCGCTGTCAGGCAACGCAGTGGGGCGGTAGTTTTCATCACGTACTGGCGATTGGTCCCAGGCCACCCCCCCTTTGAGGGTCCATTGCTCGTTGTAATGGTAATTGGCGCCCAGGGCGACGCGCCAGGCGTCCTTGAATTTCAGTTCCAGACCGGAATCCCGGGCGCCGGGGCCGCTGTTTTCGATAGTCAGGCGCGGAATGCTGCTCCAGCCGGTCCAGGATACGTCGGCCAACAATTGCCAGCGCGAGTTCAGGTCGTGTACCAGACTGACAATAGCAGTGTCAGGCAGCTTGATGGTGGCTTCGGCATCCCAGTTGATATTGGGTGCAGGAATGCCGGCGGGGACATTGCGATTGCGCAGCTTGGTGTCACCATCAGCCGTGATCTTAATCTGGGAGCGGTAGGACACGCCCAAACGTGTGCTGGGGGTCAGTTGATAGAGTAAGCCGGCGTTCCAACCCCATGCGTCGCCCTTCATCTTGACGCGGGTGTCCATATCCAGGGGGCCCAGTGCAGGATGGTAGCCGACCGGCGTGGCCAGGCGGTAGTCCGCGTCAATGTGCAGCCAGTTCACCCCCACACCGAACGACAATTGATCGTTGACCTTGTAGGCCACCGAAGGGTTGACGTTGACGGTTTCAATGGCGAATTTTTCGGAGTGATAACGACCAATCCAGCCTTCATCGTATTCGGTAGTCAGACCAAACGGTACGCCAATACCCAGACCCACCCACCATTTGGGCGAGAGCTGGTGAGACAGATAAATATTGGGAACTGCCGCTACTTTACCCGCATCGCCGCCCGAGCCGCCGGTTGCCGGACGGCTGGCGCCACCGGTCAGGGCCAGGGGATCGGTACTGCCTTTATCGGAGAATTTGAACGTGGGTTTGATGACATTCAAGCCGGCCGAGAAGTTGTTGTCGGGCAGCAGGGTCATGCCAGCCGGGTTGAAGTAGATCGTGCTGGCATTTTCACCAATGGCAGCCGAGCCTGCGTAGGCATTGCCCAGGCCGCTCGCATTTTGTTCGAGCAAGTTGAAACCAGCCGCATGGGCCTGGCCCATGCCCACGCTCATTCCCAGAGGAATGAGCAAGGCAGGAATGGTACGCAAAGCTACAACCGTCTTTTTCATGTCTCTTCTCCAAGGTATAGGTGCGACGTCTGACAGAGGCTTATGACAAGTTTTAAAACACCTGTTTGTTTTCTATGGTGCATGACCTAGGCCAATCGGCGTATAGGTATTTGTGCCAATTCGAGCTAATTGCGTTGTTTTTGTGTTGCTTTGTAATGCAGCGGCCCTCCTCGGAAGGGGGCAAAGCCTGTACCGAAAATGACGCCTGCATCGGCCAGATCTTCGTTTTGCACCACCCCGATGCGCACCTGGTGCTCCGTCTGTTCGATCAGGCGCTTGATCAGGCGATCTGCCAGACCGCTGGGTATCGTTCCTGCGGGTGGCTTCTGGGCTTTGCCATCTTTCCAGGTATAGAAACCCTGGCCCGTTTTGCGACCCAGCTCCTGGCGATCCAAATGGCTTTTCAGGCAGGCGGGCATGACGGCCTGCTGGCTAAGTTGCGCACCGGCATCCCGGGCAATGTCCAGACCTACCGTGTCGGCCAGTTCAAGTGGTCCCATCGGCATGCCGAACTGGACCATGGCTTTGTCCACGGTGGCCGGCTCCAGTCCTTCGTCCACACAGCGCATGGCCTCGAGCATGTAGGGCGCCAAGACGGCATTGACTAAAAACCCCGGGCTGTCTTTGACGGGCAAAGGCAACTTGCCGATCTGGTTCACAAAGGCGTAGGCGGTGCTGCGTACGTCAGGTGCGAGCAATTCGCTTTCCACGACCTCAACCAACGGCATGCGAGAGACCGGGTTAAAGAAGTGAATGCCCACCAGCCGCTGCGGATTGATCAGATTCAGGCTGAGTTCGGACAAAGGCAAACTGGAGGTATTGGTCGCCAGAATGGCCCCCGGCTTCAACAACGGCTCTATCGTGGTGTACAGGCTGCGCTTGGCGTCGGCGTTCTCGAAGATTGCCTCGAGCACCAGATCCGCTGAAGCGATGCCATGACCGTTCGGGTCCGGGATCAAACGATCCAGCGCCGCCTGCACCAGCCTGCGGTCTTTCAGACGGCGCTGGAACAACTTGGCGGCCCGCCCCTGAGCCTGTGCGATCCGCTCTCGGTCCTGATCCTGCAAGGTCACTCGCAGGCCTTTGAGAGCACATACTGCAGCAATATCGCCGCCCATGACGCCCGCACCTACGACATGAATATGACTGAGCACTTGTGATGAGGCGTGTTTGCCGATGCTCTTTAGCCGCTCCTGCAGGTGAAAGACACGCAGCAGGTTGGCTGCGGTGTCAGAGCGGGTGATCTGTTCAATCAGCTCGGGTGCTTTCAGCGCGTTGCCATTGTGTTTCTCCCAAATTTCCAAAATGGCGCGAGGGGCTTGATAGTGTTGATACGGATCACGTTTTTCCAGTTGCTGGCGTATCTGGCGAGCCACCAGGGGACGTAGCAGCTTGCTGTTCATCAGACGGGGCAAGCCCTGGGCACGACGAGGTTTTTTACCGCTGAGAACCTGCTTGACGGCCGCTTGCCGGGCCAGACGCACCGGGACGCAGGCATCGACGATGCCCAGACGGGCTGCCTTGCGCGCATCGACGCTTTTGCCACTGAGCATCAGGTCCATGGCGGCAGCCGGGCCGATGTATTCAGGCAGGCGCAACATTCCTCCCCAGCCTGGGAAGATACCCAGCATGACTTCGGGCAGAGCCAGGCGCGTGTCGTCCTGATCCACGGCCAGGCAGTAGCGACACGCCAGGGCCAGCTCCAGTCCCCCGCCCAGGCAGTGGCCTTGTACCAGTGCCAGGGTCGGATAGGTTTGCTTGGCCAGTTTGTTGAACACCGTCCAGCCGCGCGTGACCAATGCCAGACCCTTTTCAGGATTGTTGCCGTGTTCGGAAAACTCGTCGATATCAGCCCCCGCGATAAATCCGGCGGCTTTGCCTGAGTAAATGATCAACGCTTTTGGGGGATGGCCGCTCAGGTAATCCAGGGCCTGATTCAGTTCTTGCAACACGAGTGCAGAGAGTCGATTGACCGAACTGCCCACACAGTCGATTTTCAGCCAGGCAATGTGCTGATCGTCCGTATGCAGGGTGAAGTTTTGCAAATCCAAGGTAGCGACAGGCATCATGATTCAGTTCCTTGCAGCGATTCGATCAACATGGCGCCGCCCTGGCCACCGCCAATACAAATGGCGGCCATGCCCAGACGCAAGTTGCGACGACGCAGGGCATGCAGGCAATGCAGTACGATTCGGGCGCCAGAGGCGCCCACCGGGTGGCCGATCGCAATTGCGCCACCGTCCACGTTGAGCTTGTCCATGTCCAGCAAGCCCAGGGCATCACGTCCCAGATGCGTCTGGCACCATTGCTGATCGTCCCATGCAGCGCGACATGCCAGCACTTGCGCCGCAAAGGCTTCGTTGATTTCCCACAAGTCCGGGCCATTCAAGGCCAAACGATTGCGTTCCAGAATCGGTGTGGCCGCAAATACCGGCCCCAAACCCATGGTGGCCGGGTCCAGTCCCGCCCACTGGGCATCCACAATTCGGCCTATCGGTTTGAGCTGGTGCTCTTTGACGGCTGTCTCGCTGGCCAGAATCAACAACGCAGCGCCATCGGTGACCTGTGAGCTGTTGCCCGCTGTGATGTTGCCCCAGGGCGGGTCAAAGACCGGACGCAGCTTGGCCAGCTTGTCAGGTGTGGAGTCCGCACGTACGCCATCATCGTTCGGGTAGCTGTTGCCGCGCGTATCGCTGAGCGGCACGATCTCTTCAAACGCGCGTTCGTGTTGCGCACGCAGAGCCAGACGATGGCTGCGAGCGGCAAATTCGTCCATGTCCTGACGGCTGATGCCAAATTGATGGGCCAGAATTTCTGCGGTCTGCCCCATGGATAAGCCGACTACGGGGTCTGTCAGCCCCTTGAGCAATCCGATGACGGGTTTCAGGTAAGACAGCCGCAGGCTGCCCAGTGCTTTCAGACGTGCGCCCATGCTGCGAGCTTTGCCCCAGCCTGCCAGCCAGCGAACCATATCGTCGCTGAACAGGATGGGGGCGTGAGACAGGGCATCTACGCCGCCGGCCAGTACCAGTTGCGAACGACCGGTTTGGATGGCCTGCACACCTGAATCGAGCGCTTGCATGCCCGAAGCGCAGTTGCGCATCACTGTCCAGCCCGGCACTTTATGGCCGGTGCCCAGACGCAGACCCAGCACCCGGCCAATATTGGTTTCATCGGGCGAGGGAGCCGCGCAACCCAGAATGACTTCGCTGAGCTGCGACGCCTCAAAGGGTTGGCGCAGCAAAAGCTCGCGGCCGGTTTGTACCGCCAGGTCTCCCGCTGAGAACGGGCCGGGCGCGTTACGCGCTTTCAGAAACGGGCTGCGTGCGCCGTCAATAATATAGACCGGTTGAAAACTCATGCTTGGCTCCCACTGGTGGTTTCAGTGGCGGCGCGTTCCCGGCGCAGATCGAAAGGGAAATCGTCCACGGCGATCACTCGGTCGCGCAGGACATCGCGCGCCTGAATTTGCTCGAACTCTTGAGCGCTGATTCCGCCTGCCTGGAAGACCGCTTCGGCTATATCACGTACGTTGGCCTTGGGGTTGTCCTGTAACTGACCGCTCTTTTCGAACTGACGGATTTTCGCGTCAATATCGCGAGTATTCAGAGCCGCCAGCAATGCCGCTTCGATAGCGCCCACGGGCTCCTTGTCATCGTTGGGCAGATAGGTGTCGTAGGTCAGGCGGTCACGAGTGGGGCCGGGTCGGGTCAACAGTTTGGCGACGGCATGATCCAGCTTGTCATTGGGTCCCAGGCGGCGCAGGCCTAGCGGAAAGACCAGCAGGCGCAGCAGGCCAGCCAAAGGTCGGTTCGGAAAGTTTTCCAGCACCTTGTCCAGGGCATGCTGTGTGCGCATCAAGGCATCCTGGGCCGCCCAGTGAGCTAAAGGCGCATCTTCTTGTTGACGGCCTTCGTCCTGGTAACGCTTGAGGACCGCGCTGAGCATATAGAGTTCGGACAGTGCATCTCCCAGACGAGAGGAGAGGCGCTCGCGCATTTTCAGAGAGCCGCCCAGCACCAGCATGGAAGCATCGGCCAACAAGGAAAAGGCTGCGCTGTAACGGCTGGCCTGACCGTAGTAGGGATGCATGGACTTGGCTGTGCCCGTGGGGCCACTTAGCAAACGCCAGCCACCCAGGCCTAGCCAGAAAGAACGGCCCGTGTTGGCCAGAGTGTAACGAACGTGAGCCCAGAAGGCTTGGTCAAACTTGCGCAGTCCAGCTTCACGATCCGGGTCCAGCGCAGCAGTCATTTCTTCCAGAATGAAAGGATGGCAACGGATCGCGCCCTGACCAAAAATAATCAGGCTGCGCGTCAGAATATTGGCGCCTTCTACCGTGATGCCGACTGGTATTTGTTGGTAGGCGCGACCCAGGAAATTGGAGGGGCCCAGGCAAATGCCTTTGCCGCCGATCACATCCATCCCGTCGTTAACCACCATGCGGCCCCGCTCGGTCACATGGTATTTGACGATGGCTGAGACGACGGATGGCTTTTCGCCCAGGTCCACCGCCGCGGCTGTCATGGTGCGGGCGGCATCCATGGCATAGGTGTGGCCAGCAATGCGAGCCAGCGCTTCTTCCACACCTTCAAACTTGCTGATGGCGCTGCGAAACTGGGTGCGTACGGCGGAATACCCGCCTACCGCGCGGCTGGTTAACTTGGCCATGCCGGTAAACGAGGAGGGCAAGGAGATGGAGCGCCCTGCCGCCAGACACTCCATCAGCATGCGCCAGCCTTGCCCGGCCATGGCAGGGCCACCAATAATGAATTCCAGTGGCATGAAGACATCGTTACCGCGGGTCGGGCCATTCATGAACATGGCGTTCAAAGGGAAGTGACGACGACCGGTCTCTACCCCTGGGTGATCGCTGGGGACCAGGGCGCAGGTGATGCCAATGTCTTTCTCTCCCCCGAGCAAGCCGTCCGGGTCATAGAGGCGAAAGGCCAGTCCCAGCAAGGTGCATACCGGGGCCAGAGTGATGTAGCGCTTGTCCCAGGTGACGCGCATGCCCAGTACTTCCTGACCTTCCCATTCGCCTTTGCAGACAATCCCTACATCGGGAATGGCCGCCGCATCGGAACCGGCCCATGGGCTGGTCAGGGCGAAAGCGGGGATGTCACGGCCATCAGCCAGACGGGGCAGATAGTGTTGCTTTTGCTCATCGGTGCCGTAATGCAGTAGCAGCTCGGCCGGGCCTAGTGAGTTGGGCACCATGACCGACACGGACAGGGCCGAGTTGCGTGTCGAGAGCTTGGCCACCACGGCCGAGTGCGCCTGTGCCGAGAAACCGCGACCACCGTATTCCTTGGGAATAATTAGACTGAAAAAGCGGTTTTCTTTCAGGTAGTTCCAGACTTCGACGGGCATGTCGAAGTCTTCCTGGCTGACTTGCCAGTCATCAATCATGGCGCAGGCCACATTGACTTCATTGTCCAGAAACTGACGCTCTTCCTCGGTGAGCCGATAGGCGGGGTAAGCGCTCAAGGTATTCCAGTTGGGTTTTCCACGAAACAGCTCACTTTCCCACCAGACTGTCCCTGCCTCCAGCGCATCGCGCTCAGTTTGGGACATGGCGGGCAAAACACTGGAAAAGGCACGGTAAATTGGGCGACTGAGCCACTTAGTGCGTAGATTCCGGTTTTTGAGAACGTAGACGCAGCCAAGCACCAGCAGTATCAATAGCAAGGTCAGAAACATAGCAACTCCGGACTAGCTCAAAAAGAAAAAGAATGCCCCCATGCAGCCCCTTCAGCGTGCTGCCCCCTGAGGGGGCGCTTTGTACCGTGGGACGGCTTGGCGGTAGGAAAATTACCCCCATGCTGCGCCGCTGGCTTGTTGCCCCCTTGGGGGGCGTTTTGTCCCTCGGGACGGCTCAGCGGCAAAAACACCTTCATGCTTACCTGAGGCTTGTCGTTCCCTAACAGTACGGTTCGCCTCGGTGCAGCCCGACTGCCAGGACCTCGCAGATCAGCTGCTGGCCGGCAAAGGGGCCCGTAATCCGCCCAGCAGAAAACTCATCAGACGCTGTTGCAATTGCTGCTCACTTTCAGGAGAGTCGTTAAGGGGCAATTGCAAGGCCCGACGCAATGATTGGGTGCCCATCAGGGCATACGAAGTAGCGCCCAGCATGAAATGGAATCGCCAGATGATTTCTTCTTCCGGTACGGTGGGCAGCGCCTCGTGCAAAGCCTGCTTGAAAGGAAGAAAGATGGCGACTTGTTCGTCCCAGCAGATGGACTGAATGAAGTCTTGTGGCGCTGGACGATCCTGTCCGGGCAAAGGAATGAACGAGCGTGGAGCGCCCTTGCCTGAACCGGCTAGACGTATCAGCGGGCCAAAAAAGGCATCGACCACCTGAGATGCTTTCAACGGTCCATCACCGGCTTGCTGGCGATAAAAAGCCAGCTTTTCCAGCCGCTCTTGATTGATGCTGTTCAGGCGGCGTTGAAATACAGCCTGTGTCAGTCCGTCTTTACTGCCGAAGTGATAATTGACAGCCGACAGGTTCACCTTGGCCTGCGCTGTAATCTGGCGCATGGAGGTGTTTTCGTGGCCATACAGCGCGAAAAGATGCTCGGCTGCGTCGAGAATGGCGGACTGTGTCCGATCAGAGCGTTTCACCGTCATTTCCTAATTTCAAACGAGTGTTTGAATAATTTAACGGGAATACACAATTAGTACAGTAGGGGTTCACCCTAGCCCCGTAAAGCGGGGCCAGGAGCCATTCTTAGATCTGTGTCACAAATTTGGTGACTAAGTATCCGTCAAAGGTTTCAGTCCCGCCTTCACTGCCAATGCCACTGTCTTTGACTCCTCCGAAGGGAGTTTCGGGCAAAGAGCTGCCGAAGTGATTGATGTTGACCATACCCGATTCCAGTTCTGTGCCCAAGCGATGCGCAGCCTGTAAGGATTGCGTAAAGGCGTAGGCCGATAAACCGTAAGGCAGGCTGTTGGCGCGGGCGATGGCATCGTCCAGATCATGATAGCGGGTCAGGGGGGCGATGGGGCCGAAGGGCTCTTCGGTCATGACCAGTGCATCGTCAGGTAAGTCGGTCAGTACCGTAGGCGAGAAAAAGAAACCGTCGCGTTTGATCTGCTCGCCTCCCAGCACGACTTTGCCGCCCAGCGAACGGGCGTTGTCGACAAACTTTTGCATCATGGGAATACGGCGTTCGTGGGCCAAGGGGCCCATCTGTGTATCCGGGTCCAGGCCGTCTCCCACCTTCACATTCGCCAATTCTTCGGTAAAGCGGTCCACGAACTGGGTATAGATGTCGTCGTGAATATAAAAGCGTGTGGGTGAAATGCACACCTGCCCGGCATTGCGTATTTTGAACCGGGCGAGCTGACGAGCAGCGCGGGCGACATCGGCATCGGGCAGGACCAGAACGGGCGAGTGCCCTCCCAGTTCCATGGTGATGCGTTTCATATGAGCGCCGGCCAGCGCTGCCAACTGCTTGCCAACGGGGACTGAGCCGGTAAACGAGACTTTACGCACGATGGGGGAGCGGATCAGATAATCCGAGACCTCTTGTGGAATGCCCCAGACAATATTCAATACGCCCGGTGGCAAGCCCGCATCGTGAAAGGCCTGGGCAATGGCCATGACTGCGCTGGGGGAGTCCTCCGGGCCTTTCAGAATAATGGTGCAGCCCGCTCCGATGGCGGCGCAGATTTTCCGAATGGCCTGGTTATAGGGGAAGTTCCAGGGTGTGAACGCAGCGCAGACACCGATAGGCTCGCGCAGCACCAGTTGCTGCACTTTTGGATTGCGGGCAGGGATGACGCGACCATAAATCCGGCGGCACTCTTCGGCGTGCCAATCCGCATGGTCGGCGCAGGACATGATCTCGCCGACGGCCTCGGCCAAAGGCTTGCCTTGATCCAGCGTCAAATTGCGGCCAATCTCCTGCGCGCGTTCACGGGACAGTTCCGCCACCTTGCGCAAGATGGCACTGCGGTCCATCGGGGAACTGTGACGCCAGCTTTTGAATGCGGCTTGGGCGGCGCTCAGTGCGGCATCCAGATCGGCCTGTGACGCCAGCGGCAGTTGGCCTAGCGTGCTGCCGTTGGCCGGGTTGATGACGGCCTGGGTCTGGCGACCTTGTCCATCCAGAAATTGACCATTGATATACAGGGCCAGGTGTTGATACATGTGCGGCCTCCAAGTTGAGTGTTGCTCACTGAATACGTATCTTCCGATGGTATCGGGCAGGCAGAGGTGGGACAAGCGCCAGGGAGTGGACAACTGGTAAGCGATGGTTCTAAGAAGCGACCAAAGGGGCCTGGCACAGGGGGGAACGCGCGATTGCTATAAGTTTTTGATTACAAGTATTTTTTTCAATTCCTTGTACAAGGAAGTAAAAAGAAACCAAACTGCAATGGGAAACGGTTACAAGTGAGTTATTGTCGACAATAAAGAAAGTTATATGTTGGCCCCGTAAATTCCTTTTACCGACAGATGAGATTTAGATCGGCAGACGATGTAACCCAAATGCTTATTAAGGTGAAAGTTTTTTGTAGATTTATTACCAACGGTGCTGAGCGTGACTTATGACACAATGGTTTGTCGTTAAGCGCCTAATATCTTGGAGTCGTTTAATTTCATGGCGTTATTGCTGATTTTGTCACAGGCTATTTATCATTTTTAACATTGTGATCGACGAAGAGCTTTGTAATCTAAGATACAATTTGTCCTGTGATCGACGTAGAGAGTTTCACCTTTCTCTACACGAAAAGTCACAAATAGACACAAGGTTATGCTCCAAGAATACAGGTCAGAAGCCTGTAGCTCCGCCTTGTCTTGCCCCGGTCCATTATGAACATACTGCTGCGGCTGGCGTCAGGTTTGCCAGCCTTAGATGTAAATCCTATGTGCAATACATAGGTGTTGGGCCCTCGGGTGGTGTTCCTTTCGCTTATCTTAAGTGGCACACCGATCCCACTCTTCTTTCATTTTTGTACTTAAATATGATCCGGCCATGCGTTGCAACGCTGACGCGAGGACGTCTGTTGCGGACGCGGCTCAGGATCTTACGGAGGCCGACGTGCGTGGTAAGAAAACTCTAACGGTAAGTTCGCTGCTGACAGCGTTACTACTGGCGCAGCCAGCGCTTGCCCAGCAGGAAAACAGCTTGAGCTTCAAGGACAGTATTGAGCGGGCAATTATGTCCAACCCTGAACTTGGCGCTCGCTTTCAGGATTTCCAGTCGGCGCTGGAAGGCCAGAATGTGGGCCGGGGTGCCTTGATGCCCGAAATCAATGCTCAGGGCTGGGTCGGTAAAGAATGGCGGGGTGGTACATCGAGTGCGCCATCGGTCAACTGGACCCGTAATGGCTACAGCCTGCAATTGCGTCAATTGATCTTTGATGGTTTCTCCTCGATCAATCAAGTGCGTCAATTGGGCTACGAAAAACTGGCTACTTACTATGAGTTGCTGGCGTCGGTAGATTCGCTGGCCCTGGAAGCGGCCAATGCGCACATTGATGTGTTGCGTTACCGCGAAATGGAAAAGCTTGCCCGTGAAAACTATGGCATGCACCTGAACATTCTGAGCCAGATTCAGGAGCGTTCCGAATCGGGCGTAGGCCGTGGTGTGGATCTGGAACAGGCCTATGGTCGCCAAGCCCTGGCCCAAAGCAATATGATGACCGAAGCGGGCAATCTGAATGACGTGTTGCAGCGTTACCGCCGTATTGTGGGCGTGCCTGCGCCGGAAGTATTGCAGGCCGCACCCAGCCTGAGCGAGTCCATCCCTGCCAAGACCGTGGACTTCCTGCCTTCTTTGCGTACCAGCCCGGTAATTCTGGCTAAACAAGCTTTGTACCAGGCCGCCGAGTCGGGCAAGCATGTAGCCCAAGGTCGTCTGTCGCCAACGCTGGAGTTGCGCGCTGCCACTGGTAAAGACAAGACTGACCCCCCAGGTGCATCTGCCTACCGTGATTCACAAAGCAGCAATGTGCAGTTGATGCTGTCGTACAACCTGTTCCGAGGTGGTGCTGATGCCGCCCGCATCCGTCAAACCACGGCTCAACAGTATGCTGCCCGCGATGTGCGCGACTACACCTGCCGCAACGTACAGCAGGATCTGGCAGTGGCTTGGAACAATATCGAGCGTCTGCGTGCCCAGTTGCCTTTCCTGAAGCAGCACGAACTGGCGACCTCCAAGGTGCGAGTTGCCTATATGCAGCAGTTCCAGATTGGTCAACGCTCTTTGCTGGACTTGCTGGATACGGAAAACGAGCTGTTTGATGCCCGTCGCGCGCTGGCCAATGCCACTTACGATCTCCAGCAAGCTGAATACCGTTGGTTGACTTTGTCGCACCGCCTGGTGTCGTCCGTAGGCCTGTCCCAGCCCTACTCGGAACAACCTGAAGAAGCGGCCAAGCTCGATTTTCCTGAAGAAGCGTTCAAGGCATGTATGACACCGGTTCCAGATACGTCTAACCTGACGCCAGTCTCTGTTGATTATCGCGACGGCATGGCCCCGCCTGTCCTGCGCGAGAAGGCAGCCGGACTTTAATATCTGCCTGATGGCGTACTAGATAGAAAAAGGAGGCATGGATGAGTCAGAACGAAGACGATTACAAACAAGAGCTTTCGGCCTCGGATGCGAGTTTTATCCGGGTACTGGAAGATTTGATTGACGCACTGGTTGCAAACGGTGTGCTTCGCATGACTGATCTGCCTCCCCAGGCTTTGGCCAAGTTGAATGAGCGCAAACTGACCCGCCAGCGCCTGCGGGATTCGTTGGATTTGATTAATGACGATGAACCACTCATCTGATAGCACGGCACCAACAAGCGGGGAATTCAGTGTCCCGCCTCATCTGACTCATGATGATCCTCTTCTAACCTGCCTGGCGGAGATTACCCGTATACACGGTAATCCCTGCACGCCCCAGCACTTGTCTGCGGGCTTGCCTTTGCAGCGGGGGCGCTTGACGCCTGCACTGTTGAATCGGGCGGCGGCACGCGGTCATTGCACGGCGCGGATCTGGCGCCGGGTATTTACCGAGCTGGACGCCAGCTTGTTCCCGGTCATTTTGTTGTTGAAGAACAACCGGGCATGTGTCTTGCTGGGGCTGGAAGAAGGCCGTGCGCACGTGCATTTCCCCGAAAGCGGGAGCCCCAGCGAAATCAGCCTGGATGATCTGCAAGCGCAGTATTCCGGGCTGTTGGTCGTTGTCAAACCCGATTTCCGGGTTGAGGCGCGTGCCAAGGATGGTGTAGCCCCTATGAAGGGCAAGCACTGGTTCTGGACCGCCGTGGTGCAGAACTGGCGACTGTATCGCGATGCGCTTGGCGCTGCCTTGTTGATCAATCTGTTTGCCTTGGCCCTTCCGCTCTACACCATGAACGTGTACGACCGGGTGGTTCCCAACAAGGCGCTTGAAACCTTGTGGGTGCTGTCGATCGGGATCGGACTGGTGCTGATCATGAACATGGTGCTCAGTACAGTGCGTGCCTACGTGGTCGATGTCGCGAGTAAACGGGTGGACATCCAGCTGTCCGCGCGGATTATGGAGCGGGTGCTGGACTTGCGGATGGAAAACCGGCCGCCGTCGGTAGGCTCTTTCGCGGCCAATCTGCGCTCTTTTGAATCAGTGCGCGACTTTATCGCTTCGGCCAGTCTGACCACGCTGGTCGACTTGCCGTTTGTGCTGCTGTTTTTGGCGGTGCTGGCCTGGATTTCGCCTTGGATGCTGATCCCGCCCGTGGTGGCCATTGTGGTCATCTTGGGCATCTCCTGGTTTGCTCAGGCGCGTATGGAACGTCTGACCAAGCAAACCTTTCAGGCAGCTGCCCAGCGTAACGCCGGCCTCATCGAATCCCTGGCCGGTATGGAAACTCTGAAGGTTCTGAACGCGCAAAGCAATGCCCAGCGCGATTGGGAACAGTCCACCGAGTATCTGGCGCGACAGGGTGCACGCATCAAGATGACCTCGACCTTGACCGTCAACACGGTACAGATGCTGCAGCAAATGGTCACTATCAGCGTGGTCATTATTGGTGTGTATCTGGTTCAGGAGACGAAATTGTCCATGGGGGGCATCATTGCTGCGTCCATGATTGCGGGACGCTGCCTTGCGCCCTTGGGGCAGGTCGCCGGCCTGATGATGCAATACCAGAATGCCCGAACGTCATTGGGGTCGGTGGATACCTACATGACGATGCCCATCGAGCATCCGGAAGATAGACATTTTGTGCCGCGGCCTTACCTGGAAGGTTCCATCGAGTTTCGTAGCGTCAGTTTTGCGTATCCGGGTGCAAGCCAGAACGTGCTTGATAAAGTCAGCTTCTCTTTGAAGGCGGGCGAGAAGGTCGGCATTATTGGTCGCATCGGCTCCGGTAAAACCACCTTGTCCAAGCTGATTCTGGGCTTGTACAAGCCTACGGGCGGGACTGTGGTGCTGGATGGTATCGATAGCCAGCAGATCGACCCGGCAGACGTACGTCGCTCCATGGGTTATGTCTCGCAGGACCCCATGCTGTTTTACGGCAGCCTCAAACACAATCTGATGATGGGTACTCCTTACGCGACCGATGATCAGATGCTGGCGGCCGCCCGCCAGGCAGGGGTAGATGATTTCGCCCGACTCCATCCCGATGGATACGACATGATGATTGGCGAGCGGGGTGATTCCCTGTCTGGGGGCCAGCGTCAGGCCATTGCCGTGGCCCGTGCCTTGATCGGCAACCCGTCCATATTGCTGCTCGATGAGCCCAGCAGCAATATGGATAACCAGAGCGAGTCTGCCCTGCGTCGCAGCTTGCAGAAGGAATGTGAAGGCAAGACTGTAGTGCTGGTGACACACCGCACAGCGTTGCTGGAATTGGTCGATCGACTGATCGTGATGGATATGGGGCGCATTGTGGCGGATGGCCCTAAAGATCAGGTTATTGCCGCTTTGCGTAGCGGGCAGATTGGCAAGGCCCGGAGTGCAGCATGAAGATACAGAACCTGATCAATTGGGTGCGTGCGCAGCTTCAAGATACCACTTCGCCGCCGCCGGGCAGCAATATGCTCAAAAATGCATCATGGACCGCCCGATACCAGGACGTCAGAGGTTCCACGCTGCTGATCTGGCTGACTTTGCTGGCCATCTGCTTGCTGATCGTCTGGGCAAGTCTGGCCAGTATTGATGAAGTGGTACGTGGTGAGGGTAAAGTGGTCCCGTCTCGCCAGGTTCAGGTCGTGCAGAGTCTGGATGGCGGGGTAGTAGAAGAAATTCTGGTGCGCCCCGGCCAGTCTGTGGAAGCCGGTGAGGTGCTGTTGCGTATTGACCCCACGCGCGCCTCCTCCTCGTTGGGGGAGAACGAAGCAGAATCCTTGTCCTTGAAGGCCAAGGCGGCTCGTTTGGAAGCCATTGCCGCCGACCAGCCCCTGGACATGCCTGCCGAAGTTCTGGAAAAGGCCCCGGATCTGGCCGAAGGGGAGCGCCGCGTCTGGCTGGCTCGCACTGAGGAGCTGCGTTCCAATATTTCCGTGGCTCAGGAACAGTTGAATCAGCGCCAGCAGGAATTGCGCGAAACACAAGCTAATCGTGATCAGGCGGCGTCCAGTTGCGGTTTGACCTCGCAAGAGTTGCAAATGACCCGTCCTTTGCTCAAAAGCGGAGCGGTGTCCGAGGTGGATTTGCTGCGCCTGCAGCGCGATGTGGCTCGTTACTGTGGTGAGCAAAAAGCGGCCACGGCTCAGATCAGTCGTATTCAGGCTTCGATTCAGGAAGCTCAAAACCGGATCGGTGAGGTGGAAATTACGTTCCGCAATCAGGCTCGTACCGAGCTGGCGGAAACACGCGCCAAGCTGGCTTCTTTGGAACAGGGCCAACGTGCCTTGGCCGATCGGGTACGACTGGCTGAAGTGCGTTCGCCCGTGCGTGGCACCATCAAAACCTTGTCGGCCAATACCGTAGGTGGAGTGGTTCAACCTGGCAAGGACATCCTGGAGATCGTGCCTACCGATGACACCTTGTTGCTGGAAGTGCGCATCAACCCACGCGATATCGGGTTTTTGCACGCTGGTCAAAGTGCCGAAGTGAAGTTCACTGCCTATGACTTTGCCATTTACGGCGGGCTGCCCGGCGTGCTGGAGCAGACCAGTGCTGACACCATTACCGATGAAAAAGGCAATTCATTTTATATAGCTAAAGTACGTACTGACACGGTGTATGTCGGTGACGATAACCGTCCGATCCTGCCTGGCATGGTGGCCGAAGTGCACATTCTGACGGGTAAGCGGACCGTTATGCAGTACTTACTCAAACCTATTCTCAGGGCCAGATCCAACGCATTCAGGGAGCGTTAAGGCCGATTGGTCCGTTGGGGGAGTAGCGCTGACGATAGAGGTGTAACACCCGAGTCAGACCAAGAGCTGATGGCTTATAGCTCGTGTTACCAGTAAGGGAAAAGCGGTATGCGACAAGTAAATTCGGTTTTATTTCTGACGGCCGATGAGGCGTTGTGGCAGCATTGGCGTCATCTGGATTCCGTCACCTGGCTGCCTGCCAGAGGACACGGGATGGACGATTTGTTGCGTTGGAAACAACAGCATCGAGATCTGGTGGTGGTCGATAGCGCCTTGGCATTGTGGAACCATCCACAATGGGCTCAGGCGGTGCAGGGCATGAAAATTATTGTCGCCAGCCCCCGTCCTTCGGATACCGAAGGTCAGGCCGTTCTGGCTCAGGGCGCTCGTGGCTATATTCACGCTTACAGCTCGTCGCCTTTACTGATTCAGGCTTTGGATCATGTTGCAAGCGGTCAGGTCTGGGTGGGCGAGTCGCTGTTGAGCCGTTTGCTCAGTGACGTGACCCGCCGTCTGGAACCCAAGTCGGGCTGGGAAAGTTCGCTGACCAGTCGGGAAATCGAGGTTGCGCAACGTGCCTCTCTGGGCCATTCCAATCAATTGATTGCAGATGATTTGGGTATCACTGAAAGGACGGTTCGTGCCCACCTTCAGGCTGTTTTCGAAAAACTAAATGTAACAGATCGTTTGATGTTGGCGCTAAAAGTACACGGCATAGCCTAACAAGCTGCTTGCCGTCTTGTTCGCATTGTTAAGTTCAGTCAATAACTATAAATAAAACAGCGAACTGGCGGCGACGCCAATACCGAGTAGCGACCCAACTCGCTATTCTCTAAACAAAGAAAGTCCATTTCTGACTGCTGCGTTGCGGCAGTCTTTTTTTAGGAATCAGACAGTCATGGCACTGGATACAGTTTTAGTGACACGAGTTGAAGGTACGGCATGGATTCGTACCAGCGATGGCTCCAAAGTAGCTGTTAAAGAAGGGATGCGCGTCCCTGTCAATGCTGAAATCATTACCGAGACCGGCGCGACCGTTGAACTAGAAATTCCGGGCAGCCCACCCATGACTATTTCTGACAACCGCTCCTTCCTGGTGAGCGGCGATATTGCAGAAACGGATGTAGACCCTGTTGCAGCCGCCTTGGCCAATCCCGACGATCCAGCCATTACGGCTGTGTTGGCCGCTTTGGAAGCCGGCGATGACCCATTTTCCCAACTTGATCCTACCGCTGCGGTCTTGACCGGTGGTGGCGAAGGCGGTGGCAGCAGCTTTACCCGTCTGGTCAGCATTGTGGAAACTACCCGTCCCTTGGCGTTGGAATATCCACGTCCTGGCGTGCCCACTGTTGAAAACGTGCGCTTGGGCGGTTACAGCGGTACAGGCGAAGAGGAAGCCGGCCCCCTGGTTCCTCCCTCTGTTACGGTCAAGATCAATGATGACGGCACGGTTACCTTCACCTTCACTGAAGTGCCATTTGGCTTCGATGTTGGAGACATTGTGGTCACTGGCGGCGGTCGCATTGAAGGCCTGACGCCCGATAACAATGATCCAAAAAACTGGACGGGTACGCTGGTTCCTCCACCGAACTACGAAGGCGACATTACCATCACAGTGCCTGACGGCAGCTACACCAACGAAGTTGGTACCCCAGGTAACGGCGGCGAAGACACAACTACGGTCGACACTCTGCCTCCAGAAGCTGAAATCACCATCGATTCCATTACTGAAGACGGCGTCATCAATAAGGAAGAGTCTGAAGGTGATGTAACTATTACTGGTACGGTTGGTAAAGACGTCAAACCTGGCGACAAGGTTGTTGTGACTGTCGGCGGCAAAGAATACGAAACGACTGTTAACCCAGACGGCAAGACCTGGAACGTGGATGTTCCTGGTTCCGAACTGGTTAACAACGACAAGGTTGAAGCCAAGGTCACCACGACTGACGAGGCTGGCAACACCACGACCGCAACTGACGAGAAGCCTTACGACGTAGACGTCACGCCTCCCGAAGCCGAGATCAAGATTGATCCGATCACGGGCGATGATGTTATCAACAAGGACGAATCGGGCGGCGACGTCACGATTACCGGTACCGTTGGTAAAGACATCAAGCCAGGCGACAAGGTTGTTGTGACTGTCGGCGGTAAAGAATACGAAACCACTGTTAACCCAGACGGCAAGACCTGGAATGTGGACGTTCCTGGTTCCGAACTGGTCAACAACGACAAGGTTGAGGCCAAAGTCACCACGACCGACGACGCTGGTAACACCACGACCGCGACTGACGAGAAGCCATACGACGTCGACGTCACACCTCCTGCAGCCGAGATCACTATTAATGTCATCGCTGAAGATGACGTCATTAACAAGGCTGAGTCCGAATCAGACGTAACCATCTCCGGTACGGTTGGTAAGGACGTCAAGGCTGGTGACACGGTCACTATCACTATTGGTGGCAAAGAGTTCACTACAACGGTTAATGCCGATGGCAAAACGTGGAACGTGAACGTTCCAGGCGTGGACCTGCTGGGTCACGCTAAAGTTGACGCCAAGGTTACGACTGAGGACGAAGCAGGCAACCCCGCTTCCGCCAATGCAGAACGTCCATACGACGTTGATACCGACGCTCCTGAAGCTGCCATCACCATCGACACCATTGCCGGTGATGAC
>NZ_JAYJLG010000009.1:0-46253 GCF_051948705.1 Alcaligenes sp. Lyrl_28 | reverse complement strand
TCTTTAAAGCGATTCAAGCTCTTGAATGTTTGAGAAGAACAAGATGGTTCATCATGGCCTGGATGGGCGTCCGTGCTTGATGGACATGAGTCGTCGTTAACAAGTCTGTCTCGATAGTCTTGTGATTGAGTATCGATGGTCTGCCGCTTGGGGGCGGGCCATCGGACCTGTGCCCCTGGGAGCCGTATGGCTCTCGGGGGCTTTTTTATTTCTGGTCGCCTTATGGGTTTGCAGGGCTTGCTGTCACCGGACTTGAGTAAGGGGATGGTATATCGACAGATTGTCTGTCGGGAGGGCTGTCTTGTGAATCTTTTTAAGAAGGGTCTGGTGGAGCTTTGGGAGCACTAGAGGAGTTCTTCTGGACGTTGCTGTTTGGGCTTTGTGTCAGAGAGGGGGAGCTTTCTTGTGGGGCCCGTGTTCGGCTTGTCTTGGCGGGTCCCTTGCCCACGCTGCTCGTGGGTGCCCTTGTCAGAGTCCCGGGGCGGGCGGGTCGTGAACTCGGAGCGCGGTTTGTCCCCCGGACAAACCGCAAGCGTGCTCCTCAAACAGCGCGACCCTTGCCTCCCACCCCGGTACTCTGCCCGCGGCAAGGGCCCTGACTCGCCCGCCAAGCCGAACACGGGCCCCACAAGAAAACAAGCAACATTGTTTAAAGCCCAAACGACACTGGCAGAGGGGAGTGGAGGGTAGGGACTCAGATTGGATGGGTGGAGAACGGAAGGGGAGATGGGGTTTGCTTTGGCAAAGACCAAAGGCCAAAGGCTTGCAGCTTGTCAGTTTAAATTGCGGGGCTTTTGATGGTTTCTTTGTGTTTGGAGGGAATGTAAAACTCATCGTGACAGTGGAGTGTTTGGGGGAGAGGTGATCGTTGCGTGTGGGAGAGAGCTAATGTTCTTTATGCTCATCTGCTTACTGCCTATGGCTTATTACGCGAAGCAGATCGCTAGGCGCTTAGGAAACGCAGAAGAGCAAGGTAAAGGGCCCTATTTGTTCAAAGAGCCTGTAAGAGATGGGTAGATAAAAAGCCATCGTGAGCCGTTCAGTCGGTCTGCTGGGGTGTCATGGCGGATCAGAGTACTTGCCGCGGGCAGGAGATAGCGTAGGGGTGCAAGCATCCTGCTGTTTGAGCGGGGCGTTTGTGGTCCGTCCGGGGGACGGATCACCCCGCGAGTTCAGGATGCGCCCGTAGCTATCTCCTGACAAGGGCACCGGTGCGCAGCACCGGCAAGTGCTCAGCCCGGATACCCCAGCAGACCGACTGAATGGCGTTTTCACAGAGACCTTTTATTCCCGACCCTGACTAAGCTGAATGTCCCCAGGTCTGATAGTCCTCCCAAGCCTGCGCTACCCGTCGTAAAGACTCATATCTCTGACACTGCGCCAGCCATAAGCCCTGTGCCCAGTAAATAAGCAAAAAAAAGCACCCCTCAACAAAGAAGAGTGCTTAAAAGAATCAGAAAACCCTCTGACTCAAGTGGCTCGGAAACAGCACACAAAAAACGGTTTTAAAAATACAGGCAGACACCAGGTCTAGACGGGGAACACCAGATCGTTCGCCAGAATGGACGTATCAAAAATCACCTGACGCTCCTTGAGCATCAAACGACCGTCCACACGTGTGAACGTATCGAAGTAATTGCCCACCAGATGCACGGTAGAAGGCCCTTCCACCAGCGTTTGCATCAGCATGAAATTGGCCTCGGCTTCCAGATCGCCATTGTCAGCCTCGCTGATGACTCGTACATCGGTGACCAGATGCAGCATGTAGCGCGGGGCGTACATCTGCGTGCGAGCAATCGCCACGGCACGATCGTGCATCATGTCGCGACCTTCTGCATAAACCAGACCCACGGGCAGATTCAGATCTGCGTTCTCGCGTGAGGTCACCCGGTACAAGGCATCCTGCACAAAAAACATTGGCCAGTCTTCGACATTGCCCCGATCCAAGGTGGCACAGTACTCGGCATTGAACAGCTCGATTTCCGCCTTCAGGGTCACAGCACGCTCAAGAGGCACCTGGGCAGGTTTGAAAGAAAAATCCATTTTCATAAGTCAGCTCGTCTTACAGATCCATCACTTGGCGGTAGTACTGGTACATGGAGCGAATGGCCGCTTCCGAGATCAGCGTATTGGACGTGCCCAGCTTGCTCTCATCCAGCTTGATGATGTTCACCTCGCTACTGGAACGACGTACGCCTTCTTGCACAAATTTCATGGCCTCGTTGTCTTCCAGGCCCAGGAAACCGGCCGGTCCCATCAGGTTGCCCTGACGTAGACGATGTCGCGTCATCTCCTCAGTGTCGTCCTCATAGCCGAACATGGTCCATTGCATGATCAGGCTGTTGGGGCCATTGGGGACAATCTGACGCACGCCCAAGGTGTTCATTTCACGCTGAACAATCAGGTTGGGCCAGATGGTCTGCATGGTTACTGACCAAGGCGAATCAAACTCTTTGATGTAGTCCAGGAAACGTTCGTCGCGCAGACGCATATCGTCCACAAAGGAACGCATTTCCTTCTTGTTGTCCTCGCTGACCTCGGCGTACTTGTCCTCGGACTTGGCCGAAGCCATATAGCCATGACGGCCATGCACAGGGTCCACATACATCTGCGATTTGTTGCCCGCTACGAGCAGGCCAAAGACCACCAGGAACGAATGCAGCAAGGTCGCGTGGTAGGGGTCCTTCAGATTCTCGTGGTACATCTTCCAGTTGCAAGGCAGCTCGTTGCGGTAGTAACCCAGAATCTTGAGTTTCTTGCCGGGAAACACGGCCTCAAAGTCCTTCAGAATCTCAGGGGTCAGGTACTCCGTAATCGGCTCGACCTTATCGCTGTAGGACGCAAAAATCACGCCATTGTGCGTTGTCACATGCAGCTTTTTCAGGCCATGCTCGGAATTTTTGAAACTGCGCGGCATGCCGCCTTCTTTATTAGCGCCGCGCTTGAAGGGAATGCCTTGCAGGTCGCCCTTCAGGCTGTAGGACCACTGGTGGTAGGGACACACAAACTCATTAGTGTTGCCCTGGTTGTGGCGACAGAACTCAGCGCCACGGTGTGCACAGCGATTTTCGAAAACGTTGATGCTGCCATCTTCGGCACGAGCGACCACCACGGGTGTGGCGCCCACATACGAGCGCTTGTAGTCACCCGAATCGGGAATTTCGGCCTCCAGGGCCACGAAATTCCAGGTGTCACCGTGGAAAATCCGCTCCATCTCGCGGTTGTAGATGTCATTGCTGGTGTAGACCCAATCGGGAATCGTGTTGAGTACATCCTCGGGCCAGGTGCATTGCTCGACAGGGCGGTCTTTGGACCCGACCGTCTGGCCTATCACCGTTTGCGTCTGATACATGGGGTTCTCCTCTGATAACTCTTTAATGAATCGTGATGACAAGGCGGCGCAGGCCGCTTCTGTTTTTTAGACGTGGGCTGTACGCAGCGCTTCTTTCACGTACTGGCGCAGCTTGGTCGATGGGTCCAGCACGATAGCTGGATCGACGGGCACGTTCTGCTCCATGATGCTGCGCAAGGCGCGCAAGTCCGCTCCGGCATTGACGGCGATTGCATGTCGCAAATAGGGGCCTTCGAAAGCCAATAGCATGAAGCTGATGGCATCGGCCTGGCTGTCCATGACGCCGCGTACCTGATAGTCCAGATCCGGACTGCCCTGACCGAGCATCTGAATGTTGCAACCGAGCACATCTGTCCAGAACCAGCTCACGGGCGCGGCAGGCGCTGGCTGTGCGGCAATCACATGGGCCACCTGACGGGCTTGCTCGTTGGCGTTCTGCCAGGATTCCGTGCGAGTGCGCACCGCCGTCTCGGGGCAAATCTGTGTGGTGCAATCGCCTGCGGCATAAATGCCCGCCACACTGGTGCGGCCCTGACGATCCACAATAATCCCGGCGGTCATCTCGTCTACGGCAATGCCGCTGGCTCGGGCCAAGGCGGAGTTGGCGGTCAGGCCAGCGGCGACCAGCGCTACATCACCCTGTAAACGCTGACCATCCTTAAGCTCCAGTTCAACCGGATGTTCCTTGTCCGTTGCAAAATGAGCCTGGCTTACCCCTTGGCCCAAACACACCGTGATACCTTGCGATTCAAAGCGCTCCAGCAACCAATGCGATAGCAGGGCAGGGGCGTTGCGGGCCAGCAAGCGCTCGTTTGCCTCAACCACGGTGACCTGTGCGCCGGTTTCATGGGCGGTCGAGGCCAGCTCCAGACCCATGAAGCCTCCGCCAATCACCAGCACACGCACGCCTGGATGCAAACGGGCCTGCAGACGCAAGGCATCATCCAGCGTGCGCAGGTACAAGGCGTTAGCCTGGGTCGCAGGCAGCAGTGCCAGTTCGCGGGCCGCGCCGCCCGTGGCGAGCACGGCGTGTTCAAAACTCCAGGTTTGCCCATTGCTCAGGTGGGCTTGGCGGGACGCACAATCGAGAGAGTGCACCGAGGTGCCCAGTACAAGCTCAATATTCTGTTCTTGATAGAACTCGGCCTTTTGCAGGAAAACGCTTTCGGTGGACGCGCTGGCTTTGAGCACGTCTTTGGACAGTGGCGGGCGCTCGTAGGGAAGGTGAGTCTCCTCCCCTACCACGGTAATGCTGCCGCTATAGCCCAGGCCGCGCAGTTCGCGTGCCAGTACCGACGCCGCTTGGCCTGCGCCGATGATCAGTACGGAGGTGTAGTGTGCCATGATGTTGCTGGTTTCGTCCGCTGGAAAAAACTCAGGCCTGACTGAGGTCGGCCAAAATATCATTGCCTTCAATGCGTAACGGATAGACCTTGATATCCACCGTGGCCGGCGCGTTCATGGCCTTGCCCGTGCGCAAACAGAACTTGGCCTGATGCAGGGGGCATTCCACACAGCCATCTTCCAGATAGCCGTCAGAGAGCAGGGCATATTGGTGGGTACAGACGTTGTCGGTCAGGTAGAACTCGTCGTCCAGTTTATGCAGGGCCAATTTCTTGCCTTGCCAGTCGATAGCCAGGGACTCTTCGTTGTCGATGGCGTCGGTTTCGGAAATTTTTATCCAGTTCAAAGTCGTCTCCAGATTATGCATTCAATTTAGTCAGTATACTGTATAAATTGAAAAATAAAATATCGTTTTTATAAGGGATTGCGCTAGTTGAGGCTTAAGCTATTGATGCGTCTTTCCTTTATCCCATCAAGGACATGCGTCAGTAGTTTCCCTGCTTGACCAAAAATTAATTAATCAGCACACTTACTATTATCGAAGCGGTAAGTGTGAATTTCACAGGGCAGTTACACCGCTTGGAACGTCCGTCTGGCCCCTCGGGGGGGACGGTTTGGCAAGGTTTGGACCGCTGCTGTCCGGGCATCAGGCCAGACTGGCGGGCACAACCCAGACCCCTGTCGAGCAAGGGGTGTAAATACATTAAAAAATACAAAGAGGTGAGTGATGGAGCGTCGTAGTTTTCTGTTGAAATCGGCAACGGTCGCCGGTGCGGGTCTGACAGCGGTAGCTGCCCCTGCAATTGCACAAAACAGTCCCACCGTGCGCTGGCGCATGTCCACCGGCTGGCCCAAAAGCCTGGACACCATTTATGGCTCGGCCGAGGCACTGTGCAAACGTGTCAGCGAACTGACCGAGGGCAAATTCGAGATTCGCGCTTTTCCCGGTGGTGAACTGGTGCCTTACGCGCAGAATATGGATGCCATCAGCAATGGTACCGTCGAATGCAATCACGTGCTCAGTACCGCTTTTGTGGGCAAGAACACCGCCGTGACGTTTGACACTGGCCTGTCGTTTGGCATGAATGCCCGTCAGCACAATTCCTGGATCCACTACGGTGGCGGCCTGAAATTGCTGCGTGACATGTACAGCCAATACAACATCGTGAACTTTGTAGCCGGTAACGTGGGCGTGCAGATGGGGGGCTGGTTCCGCAAGGAAATCAAGGACCTGGAAAGTCTGCAGGGCCTGAAGATGCGCATCGGTGGAATTGGCGGCATGGTCTTGTCCAAACTGGGCGCGGTGCCTCAGCAGATTCCTCCCAGCGATATTTACTCCTCGCTGGAAAAAGGCACGATTGACGCTGCCGAGTGGATTGGGCCTTACGACGACGAAAAGCTGGGCTTGAACAAAGTTGCTCCCTTCTACTATTCCCCCGGTTGGTTTGAAGGCAGTGCGTCCTTGACCTCCATGGTCAATAAAGATGCCTGGGAAGCATTGCCTGCCAATTTCAAGGCTGCTTTCGAGACCGCCTGTAACGAGCAGTCCATGCTGTGCCTGGCCAAATACGATGCCCTGAACCCCGGCGCCCTGCGCAAGCTGGTGGCCGATGGCGCCAAACTGCGCTACTTCCCCAAAGACGTCATGAAGGCTGCCTACGACAAGTCTCAGGAGCTGTGGAAGGAGTTGTCGGATAGCAACGCCGATTTTGCCAAGATTTATCCAAGCTGGAAGACCTTCCAGGAGCAGGAAGCCAGTTGGTTCCGGGTGGCAGAAAGCGCCCTGGACAACTTCACTTTCAGCGAGTTGGGCAAGCGCGGTTAAGCAGTACATTCTTAAGGTAGTGAAATGAGTCAGCACAGTCACCCGTCAAGCCTGGGTGGCCAAGGAGTGGGCGCGCGCGTTCTTCGCAAGGAGGATGCGCGCCATCTCAATGGCCGGGGCAACTTCATCGGCAACATGACCATGCCGGGGCTGCAGGAAGTCGCCTTCTTGCGCAGTCCCATGGCCCATGCCCGAATTCGTCAGATCAATATTGAAGACAGGGCACGTGCGCAGGTGATTACCCGCGCCGATATGCCCGATTGTCAGGATATTTACGCCGCTTCCACCCTGCCCAGTTATCAGTCCTCCCGCATGCCGCCGCTGGCCTTGGGCAGCGTGCGCTATGTTGGCGAACCCGTTGCCCTGGCCTTTGGTGAAAGCCGGGCCGTGGCTGAGGACATTCTGGAGCAGATAGAGGCTCTGTACGATGAGTTGCCGGTCTATGGCAGCGTTCAGGCGTCCTTGGCCGCGCAAGGTGAGCTGTTGCATGAAGGCTGGCAGGACAATGTATTTGTGACCTTGCGCTCAGACATTGCTTTTGAAGAGCATGCCGCCCGTGCCGACCGCGTGATCGAGCATTCGGTCAGTCTGTCGCGACAGTGCATGTTGCCGATGGAAGGCAAAGCGGTACTGGCGTACTGGGACTTCCAGGCCGATCAACTGGTGGTGTATTGCGGCAGTCAGATCCCTCACATGCACCGCACCGGTATTGCCCAGTTCCTGGGGATGGATCAGGCGCAGGTGCGTGTGATTTCTCCTGATGTGGGCGGTGCCTTTGGTTATAAGTGCGTGCTGCATCAGGAAGAGCTGTGTGTGGCCTGGCTGGCCAAGACCTTTCGCAAGCCGTTCCGTTTCATGGAAGACCGCCGCGAGCATTTGATTGCGGGGGCCAATACCCGGGAGCACCAGTACCGGCTCAAAGCACACATCAGCGATGAAGGCCGTTTGCTGGCTCTGGATGCCGAAATTGATATTGATGGCGGAGCGTATTCCGTCTGGCCCTTTACGGTGGGTCTGGAGGTTGGTCAAGCCTTGGGCAATCTGCCCGGCCCTTACGATTTTCGGGGGTACCGCTGCCGCACGCGCGGCGTGGGAACCAACAAGCCGGGCTTTATGCCGTATCGCGGCGTTGCCCGCACGGGTGTTTGCCTGGCCATTGAACAGATGATGGATCAGATCGCGCTGGCGGTAGGCAAGACCCCGTGGGAAATCCGCCTGATGAATCTGGTGCAAGGCGAACAAATGCCTTATGTCAACGTGGCCAATAAGCACTACGACTCGGGCAATTACCCGGAAAGCCTGCGCCGCGCCTTGGCGGCCGTCGATGTGGATGGGGTACTGGCGCGTCAGGCCCAGGGCGAACCGGATGGCCGCCTTATTGGTCTGGGGGTGGCGTCCTACACCGAACAGTCCGCGCACGGCACCTCTGTGTTTGCCAGCTGGGGGACAGCAGTCATTCCCGGTTTCGACCAGGCCTTTGTCCGCATGACGCCGGATGGTGGTTTGGAGGTGCGCGTGGGAGTGCATTCGCATGGCCAGGGTATGGAAACCTCTTTTGCTCAAATCGCCAGCGAAATCCTGGGCATTGCCGTAGAACGCATCAAAGTGGTGCATGGGGATACCGGCCGCACGCCGTTTTCCACCGGCACTTACGCCTCGCGCTCGCTGGTGATGTCGGGCGGCGCAGTCTCGAAAGCCTGTAAGGCATTGCTGCCGCGTGTGCGCAAGATTGCCGCCCATATGCTCAATGCCGATGAGGACAGTCTGCAGCATCAGGGCGACACGTTCAGCGCCCAGGGTCGTCAGGTCAGCATCGCTCAAGTGGCTGATGCTTGGTACATCAACCCGCAGTATTTGCCAGAGGATGTGGACCCGCAGGGTCTGGAACTGTCCGTGGGTTACAAGCCCAAGGTCGATACCGGCAGTTTTACCTATGCCAGCAATGCCGTGGTGGTGGCGGTTGATCCGCGCACGGGCGGGGTGGAGGTGCTCAAGTATGTGGTGGTCGAAGACTGTGGCGTGATGATCAACCCCATGATTGTGGAAGGGCAAACGATTGGCGGGATTGCCCAGGGGATCGGCACCGCTTTGTATGAAGAGATGCCTTACGACGAGTTCGGGCAGCCATTGGCATCGACCTTGGCCGACTATGTCATGCCAGGTGCCTGCGAAGTGCCCAATATCCATATCGAACACATGGAAAGCCCCTCGCCCAATACCGAGTTCGGTGCCAAGGGCATGGGAGAGGGTGGGGCGATTGCGCCGCCGGCCGCCATCATGTCCGCCATCAATAATGCATTGCGCTCGACGGGGGCACAGGTCTCGCATACGCCTGTGACACCGCATCGGCTGCTGAGCGCCATTCGCGCCGCCGCCCCGTGCGCCACTCAGCAATACAAACAGCCCGTGTCGGAGGTGCAGGCATGAAGGCCGCCAAGTTTGAATACGAACAGGCCCGCAGCCTGAAACAGATCCAGCAAGCCTATGGCAGCGACCCGTCGGCGCTGCGCCTGATGGGGGGCAGCCAGTCTCTGGGCCCTATGTTGAATCTGCGTTTGGTGCGTCCCGGCCGTGTTCTGGATGTGTCGGCTGTGCCGGAGCTGCGTCAGGTACAGGCTGCACAGGGATGGGTGCGTATTGGTGCCGCCGTCACGCATGCCGAGATTGAGGACGGGGTCCACGAGCTGCTGCGCGGTCACATGATGCAGAAAGTGGCCGGTCGTATCGCGTACCGGGGCGTGCGCAATCGTGGCACCCTGGGCGGCAGTCTCGCGCATGCAGACCCAGCTGCCGATTGGGTGCTGACCTGTACCGCCTTGGGCGCACGCATTAATGTGCGTGGTCCCCACGGTAGCCGCAGCGTGCCCATGAGTGAATTCATGCTGGCCGCCTATACCACGGTGCTGGAGGCCGGTGAGTTCATCGAGTCCGTGGATGTGCCCGAGGTATCAGGTTCGGCTCGCTGGGGCTATTACAAGTTCACCCGTAAAGTGGGCGAGTTTGCCGATGCCAGTTGTGCCTGTTACTTCGATCCGGCCACGCGCATCGCCAAAGTGGTGATGGGGGCAATGGAAGGCGCGCCGCGCTCCGTGCCCGAACTGGCTGTCAAGGTGGCGGCACAAGGAGCGGCCGTTCTGGACGGGGACACGATTGCAGCGGCCTTGCAGCCGTATCTGGCACAACGGGATGAGGCCCATCAGGTGCTGTTCCGTACGGTCGTAGAGCGCAGCCTGAAGCAGGCGCTGGGCGTGAAAGGTTAAGACATGGCAGAAATTTCGATTCAAGTTAACGGTCGCCAGCAAAAGCACGAGGCCGAGCCACGCACCCATCTGGGTGATTTCATACGTGAAAAAAGTCGTTTGACCGGCACCAATCTGAGCTGTGAACACGGTGTGTGCGGCGCATGTACGGTGCTGGTGGATGGCCGTCCGGTGCGCTCCTGCATTACGTTTGCCGGTGCTTGTGATGGACACGAAGTCACCACCGTAGAAGGCTACGACGACGATCCGATCATGAGCCGTCTGCGTACGGCTTTTTCGGAAAAACACGCCTTGCAATGCGGCTTCTGTACGCCTGGCATGCTGGCCACCAGCCGCGACATTGTGCTGCGTTTGCCCGACGCGGACGAAGCCCGTGTGCGTATTGAGCTGTCCGGCAATATTTGCCGCTGCACTGGCTATCAAGGCATTACGGCCGCCATTTTGTCCGTGCTGCAGGCCTTGCGCGATCAGCCCGATGCCCAGGTGGAAGCCTTGCGCGCGGCTGTCGTGCAGAACGTGCCGCAAGACTGGGACCAGAACAGCTTTACGACGTTTGACGCTGTCCAGGAAGAAGCG
Source organism: Alcaligenes sp. Lyrl_28 (assembly GCF_051948705.1). NCBI lineage: Bacteria > Pseudomonadati > Pseudomonadota > Betaproteobacteria > Burkholderiales > Alcaligenaceae > Alcaligenes > Alcaligenes sp. Lyrl_28. The sequence goes on along the minus strand of NZ_JAYJLG010000009.1, from coordinate 35,896 downwards.
CAGATGCCCGCTCCGGTGGCTGCGGCTGCGCCCGGTAATGCCGACAAGGGCAAGGGGCAAGCCATTCAAGGTGGTTTTGATGCCCGTTTCCCGGCCGATCAGGTTTGGGCTTTCATGAAGGATCTGCCCAAAGTGGCGGCTTGTCTGCCGGGGGCGATCATCGAGTCTCAGGAAGGGGCCACGGTACAAGGAAAAATCGCGATCAAGTTTGGCCCCATGTCGGCTGCGTTCAAGGGCAATGCCACGCTGGAAGAAGACAACGAGCGTCGTGCCGCCGTGTTGCGGGGCGAAGGGGTGGACTCCTTGAGTCAATCGCGCGCGCGCGGTGACGTCAGCTATCAGGTTCAGCCAGACGGTCAAGAGCGCAGCCGCGTGCACGTGGAGCTGGTGTATTCGTTGCAAGGGCCGCTGGCGCAGTTCTCGCGTTCCGGGCTGGTACGGGATTTCGTGCGTCGCATGATTGCGGAGTTCGGCAAAAACGTGAACCTGCGTCTGGAAAACCCCTTGGCTGAAGGGCAGGAGCCAGTGGTGGCCGAGTTCAATCCGGTCAAAATGTTTTTCAGCATTTTGTGGGACCGCTTCAAGGGGCTTTTCCGACGCGCCTAGGCGCTGGACAAGGCAAAACGATTAATAAAACGGGACTGAGGAGATGACAGAGCGCATCGCTTCGGGGGGCGCGTGCGCCCCCTGACCGGGGCCGCCAGCAGGCGGCGCCAGAGGGATGGCGGATCGCGCCCCGCACAAGCCTGCAGCCCGTTTCCTGTCCAATGAGATTCCAACTAACGTCAACGCAGAAAATCTGGGGGATTGATGCAATTTCTACTCAAACTATCAAGGGCGATTGACAGCCTGAATCAGCTCTGTGGCCGGGTGGTCATGTGGGTGGTTCTGCTGGTTGTCGTGATCAGCTCCTATAACGCTTTCGCACGTAAATTCTTCGATACCAGCTCCAATGCCTGGCTGGAGGTGCAGTGGTATCTGTTTGGTGCCCTTTTTCTGCTGACTGGCGGTTATACCTTCTTGCGCAATGAGCATGTGCGGGTGGACGTGCTGGCTTCGCGCCTGTCCGAGCGCACGCAAATTGTGATTGAGGCCGTGTGCGTGGTGTTGTTCATGCTGCCCGCCTGCCTTGCCATTATGGCCTTGTCCTGGCCGGTGTTCATGGACTCTTACCTGAGCCAGGAAGTCTCCTCCAACTCGGGAGGGCTGATCCGTTGGCCTGCCAAACTCATCATTCCCATCGGTTTTGCCCTGATTTCCTTGCAGGGAATCTCGCACCTGATCAAGTGCATCGGCTTCTTGCGCGGGGCCTGCCCCAATCCCAACAAGAAGTTGCTGGAAAAAACGCCTGAGGAATTGCTCGCTGAAGACATTGCACGGCAAGCCCAGGCCAAGTTAGCGCAACAACACAAAGGCTGAAACCGATCATGATGGATTTATTTGTCGCCAATATGGCGCCAGTGATGTTCGTGTCACTGATTATTTTTCTGCTGCTGGGCTTTCCAGTTGCCTTCGCGCTGGCCGCCAACGGCATGGTATTTGGCCTGATTGGTGTGGAGTTGGGCCTGTTTAACTGGTCCTTGTTTCAGGCACTGCCGCTGCGCGTATTCGGCATCATGGCCAACGACACGTTGCTGGCCATTCCCTTTTTCACCTTCATGGGGTTGATTCTGGAGCGTTCGGGCATGGCTGAAGACCTGCTCGATACGATTGGCCAGCTGTTTGGTTCCATGCCCGGTGGCCTGGCTATTGCGGTGGTGTTTGTGGGCGCCATGCTGGCGGCAACCACGGGGGTGGTGTCGGCCTCGGTGATTTCCATGGGCCTGATCTCCTTGCCTATCATGCTGCGCTACGGTTATAGCCGCAGGTTGGCAACGGGAGTGATCGCGGCTTCGGGCACCTTGTCGCAGATCATTCCCCCCTCGTTGGTGCTGATCGTGCTGGCTGACCAGTTGGGACGTTCGGTAGGCGATATGTACCGTGGCGCAATGGTACCCGGCCTGGTGTTGACCGGCTCGTACCTGCTCTACATTCTGATTCTGGCCGTGTTGCGTCCCAAAGACGTGCCCCCGATTCCGGCAGAGCACCGCACTTACTCCCAGGCCAATGGTCGTTCCGGCGCACGCTCTTTGTGTGTGCTGCTGTTGATCGCGCTGGTGGCCGGCTATCTGCTGGACGAGTACTGGGTAGACCCGAACGGGCCAGTCGACGAAAAAGTCATTATCTGCATCCTGTTGGTGGGCGGCGTGGCCTTTGTGCTGGCCCTGATCAACAAGTGGCTCAAGCTGGGCTTGTTGTCGACCCTGGCCGAACGGGTGGTCTTTGTCATGATTCCTCCCCTGGGACTGATTTTCCTGGTTCTGGGCACGATTTTTCTGGGCATTGCCACCCCTACGGAAGGTGGGGCCATGGGAGCGGTCGGTGCGATTCTGATGGCTGTCAGTCGTCGGCGTCTGAGTGTTGATCTGCTCAAGCAAGCCATGGATACCACGGCCAAGCTGTCCTGCTTTGTCATGTTCATTCTGATCGGCTCCACGATCTTCTCGTTGACCTTCCGGGGTGTGGACGGCGACCTGTGGGTGGAGCATCTGCTGATTGATCTGCCCGGCGGTGAGTACGGCTTTCTGGTACTGGTTAGCGTACTGGTGTTTGTGCTGGCCTTTTTCCTGGACTTTTTCGAGCTGGCGTTCATTATCGTGCCTTTGCTGGGGCCGGTTGCCGACAAGATGGGTATTGATCTGATCTGGTTTGGCGTGCTCTTAGCCGTTAATATGCAAACATCCTTTATGCATCCACCATTTGGCTTCTCACTATTTTATTTGCGCTCGGTGGCCCCTAAGGATGATTACATCGACAAAGTGACGAAAAAGAAGATCCCGGGTGTGGCCACAGGCGACATTTACTGGGGCTCCGTACCCTTTATTGGTATCCAGATTGTGATGATTGCCGTGGTGCTTCTGTTTCCGGGCATGGTCACGCACTACAAGGGAACCGGCGCCAAAGTTGATCCGAGTACGGTCACGATTGAAATGCAGGATGAATACGGTTCCGACCTGAATCCCTTTGATGATTCGGGTGGCGGCATGCCGGTATTCAAGTAAACACGGGAAAGACAGGAGACACGTATGGAGAGCCTGGATGTCAGGGTTTTGCGCCAGTTACAGCAATGGCGCGCACAGGGACGGGACGCGATATTGGTCACCGTCGTGCAGACCTGGGGCTCGTCCCCCCGTCCGGAGGGCTCCATCATGGCTCTGGAAAAAGGAGGGGCGGTGGTCGGGTCGGTCTCGGGTGGCTGTATCGAGGACGATCTGATCCGCGCTTACCACGAGACTGCCGGGGCGGATAAGCGCTGGCAGGATGAGGATCGTCCCCAACTGCTGACCTATGGCATCAGTGCTGATGAAGCACACCGGTTTGGCTTGCCGTGTGGCGGCACAATCCGTCTGCTGGTCGAGTTCAACCCTTGTCCGCAGGCATTGGCGCAGGTGCTGACCTTGCTGGAGCAGCGCCATTTGGTGCAGCGGCACGTGGATTTGCACACGGGCCGCGCTTGGAGCAGTGCTGCCCGTGTGCCGGCGGCCTTGCATGTAAGCGAAGATTGCTTGTCCGTGACGTTCGGGCCGTCTTACCGGCTCTTGCTGATCGGCGGCGGACAGTTGTCCGAGTACGTGGCCACCATTGCCTTGTTCAATGGTTTTGACGTGACAGTGTGCGATCCGCGTAGCGAACATATTCAGGGATGGAGTGTGGCCGGAGCACGGGTAGTGCGCGGCATGCCCGACGACGAAGTGATTGCCTGCGTGCCGGATCGAAGAACCGCTATTGTGGCCCTGACGCATGATCCCAAGCTGGACGATATGGCGTTGCTGGAAGCCCTCAAGAGCAGTGCTTTTTACGTGGGGGCCATTGGATCGCGGCGCAATAATCAGAGCCGTCGTGAACGTCTGGCCGAACACTTTGACCTGATGCCTCAGGAAATCGATAAGCTCAAAGGTCCGATTGGTTTGTATATAGGCAGCAAAACGCCGGCAGAGATTGCGGTCAGCATCATGGCGGAAATTATCGCTGTTAAAAACGGGGTGCAGGTGCCACGGGAGCTGTCGGTAGCTTCTGTCAAAGACAGGCAGGAGCAGACTTCCGCTTAAGAAGGTGGCGCTGCCATCGTGTTGTATTCGGACAATTGGCACTAAGATAAGAGAACGGGCGGTGACCCGTTCTTTTTTTTTTAGATGGCCCGCCCCGGACCTGGGAATCATGGTGCTGGAACTTTGCTGACCAAGAGTCGCCTATGCCCTCAGGAATGGATTTGATTTCTGTTTTTGTGAGCCCGCTATGCCTTTTGTGTCCCAATATGGTTTTTTGCCCCTGAGCGCGCCCCCAGGAAAACAGGCCTTGTACAGTCCTGCTCAGTGCGCCCGCATGGATAGGGCGGCCCCGGGTTTTGGAGTGTCGGTCGAGCAACTGATCCGGGCGGCCGCAGGCGCGGTGGCGCGCACCGTGCAGCGCCATTGGCCGCAAGGTGCGGTGCTGTTTCTATGTGGGCCGGGGAATAACGGTGCAGATGCCTTGGTGGCCGCGCAGATTTTGCGTGAGCAGGGAAGACAGGTTTCAGTCTTTAGCCTGGTAGACCCATCCCGACGGCAAGGAACGGCAGCCTGGGCGCAATCCCAATGGCAGGGCCGTTGGGAGAGTCAGTGCCCGGATTTCCGGCGCTTTTCCGTCGTCGTGGATGGCTTGCTGGGTGCGGGTCTGGATCGGGATGTGCAAGGTGAGACGGCAGGGCTGATTCAGTCTCTGGCCGACTCCAAAGTGCCCGTCTGCGCCATCGATATCCCTTCCGGGCTGGATGGTGCCAGTGGACAAGTGAGGGGAGTGGCCGCTCCCGCGACGGTGACGGTCAGTTTTGTGCGTTACAAGCCCGGTCACGTTTTGTATCCGGGCCGGGCTTTGTGTGGTCAGTTGGAACTGGCCGATATTGGCATGCCGGGCCCGTCCTTGCCCGAGCCCGATACCTGGTTGAATGAGCCAGCCCTGTGGCAGGCCGATCTTCCCCAGCTCAATGCACAAAGTCACAAGTACACACGCGGACACGCGCTGGTGGTGGGGGGCGAACGCATGACGGGTGCCAGCCGACTGGCGGCCCGCGCAGCGCAGCGGGCAGGAGCAGGGCTGGTCAGCATGGCGGTCCCCTCTTCAGTCTGGCCGGTGTATGCCAGTGCGATGGACAGCATCATGGTGGCGCCTTGGGATGACGCCTTGACCACCGATCAACGCATCCGAGCCTGGCTGGTGGGGCCGGGAGCGGGCCTGGGAGAACAAACCCGTCGTCTGACACTGGCCCTGCTGGCAACCCAGCGTCCTTGTGTGCTGGATGCCGATGCCATCAGCAGCTTTGCCCAACAGCCGCAGCCGTTATGGGCGGCGTTGCACGAACAATGTGTGCTCACGCCCCATTCAGGCGAGTTTGCCCGTGTCTTTGACGTGGCGCCTGATCGTCTGGAAGCGGCGCGGCTGGCGGCCACCCAATGCGGGGCCGTGGTGGTGCTCAAAGGCGCGGATACGATTATTGCCGCCCCCGACGGTCGGGCCTTGATCAATGCCTGCGCACCGCCCTGGCTGGCTACCGGCGGCAGCGGAGATGTGCTGGCCGGGCTGGTGTGTGGTTTGCTGACGCAAGGCATGCCAGCTTTTGAAGCGGCGGGGGCCGCAGTCTGGCTGCACTCACAAGCGGCACTGGAATTCGGTCCTGGGCTGATTCCGGAGGACCTGCTAGCGGTGTTGCCGCGTGTCTGGCAGCGACTTTTGTCCAGCGCCTGATTCTTACGTGCGGGGCGTGCGCCGGTAGGCCAGGGCGACAATACCGCTGAGCACGATGGCTCCGCCCAGCAGTTGGGTGGAGTTCAGGGTCTGCTTAAGGATCAGCCAGCCGAGAATCAGGGAGGCGACCGGCTCCATATTCATGAAGGGCGCATTGCGGGTCATGTCCAGGCGGGGTGCCAGCACAAACAGCGTTACAAAACCCGTGGTGTACAGGACACAGACCAACGACAGGGCTATCCAGCCTACCGCATCGTGGGGCAGGGAAGAGCCGCCGGGCAGCAGGCCCAGGGGGCTGAGTGCAATCAGGCAAACCAGCGTCTGGCTAATCGTACAAAAGCTGCGCACCAGGCCGGGCAGCGGTGCCAGTTTGTTCTCGGTAATCCACAGGCCAATGGCAAAGGCCAGTGCGGTTAGCAAACTGCACACCACGCCCAGAATCCACTGGGCATCAACGGTGGCGCCTTTGATCAGACTGGGCGTGTCCAGCGCCAGCAGCAGGCCTGCCAGAATGGCCACCATGATGATGGCTGTCTTGCGAGTGGGACGGTGTCCGCCCAGTACCCAGGTAAGCAAAGCCAGCAATATCGGGTACATATTGGCCACCAGCAATGCCAGGGCGACGGGGATGCGGGCAATGGAGGAATAGATCAACATGCATTGCACAGTGATCAGTGCGCCCAGCAGCAGTTGCCAGCCCAGGTAGGGGCGTGGCACGTACAGGGCCTGCTTGCGCCAGATCAGCAGCACGCTCAGCGCCAGGGTGGCGGCAGCCGAGCGCAAAATAACAGAAATGATCAGTCCGGTGCCATGGTCCAGTGCCACTTTGGCCGCAATATGGTTGGCGGCAAAGGAGCTGCCCAGCATTAACAGCAACATAATGGCAAGGTGGCGGGGCAGTAAGGCAGAAGATTGGGCGGTGGGCATGCTACTTGTTTCAGGCTTAAAGAATAGGCGGATGCTTTATTGTTGTCCGCCCTGTCACGGGCTGCAAGTGGTGATTGTGACACGGGCTGGCGGTTGGGGCGCCAGGGCGGTGCTACTATGTGGAACGATGCCCATGTTCACAGAGATGCCTTCATGAAAATCGACCCCGTCAAAAAGCCAACGTTACCCCGCTTGCGGGGGCAGGCTGCGTCCAGCGTCTGGCGTACCCTGATTGCGGGGGGAGCCTTGCTGGCCGCTTTGACAGGCTGTGCCTTGCCCTCTCTGGAAGGACGCAGCCACAGCGAAGCGCTGCCTCTGGAGCAGGCTCGTGACACTGCGATCGGCCGGGCGGTGGACCCTCTGGCACAGCAGCATCCCGGTTTATCGGGTATTTATCCGTTGTTCGACCCGCACGATGCGTATGCCGCCCGTGCCCTGCTGGCGTTTGCGGCTCAAAAAACGCTGGATGTGCAGTATTACATCTGGCGCGGCGATACGACCGGCACCTTGATGCTGGGCATGTTGATGCAGGCGGCCGAGCGGGGTGTACGGGTGCGCCTGTTGATTGATGACAATGGCATCACGGGCCTGGACGACACGCTGGCGGCCATAAATGCCCACCCCAATATCGAGGTGCGCCTGTTCAATCCCTTTGTGTTGCGCTGGCCCAAGCCCCTGGGCTTCCTGACTGACTTCTCGCGTCTGAACCGGCGCATGCACAACAAATCGTTCACCGTGGACAATCAGGTCACCATTATTGGCGGCCGCAACGTGGGTGATGAGTATTTTGGCGCCACGCAGGACATTCTGTTTGCAGATTTGGATGTGATGGCGATTGGGGCGGTGGTGCAGGAGGTCTCCAAGGACTTTGATCTTTATTGGGCCAGCCAGTCTGCGTATCCCATCGATCGGCTCGTAAAGACTGAAAGCTCTCAAACCCTTGCGGCGTTTCAGGAGCAGTTGCAGGATGCCGAAGTACAGCCCCGCGCCAAAAAGTACCAGCAAATATTACGTGAATCGAATCTGGTCAGCGCTTTGGTGCAAGGCCAGCTGGATTTTCAGTGGGCGCGTACCACCATGATTAGCGATGATCCGGCCAAGGCCCTCGGGCCGGTCAGTCCGGAAAAACTGCTGGTTTGGCAAATGGATGAGCTGTTGGGCAAACCCGCTCATCAGGTGGATCTGGTGTCCTCGTATTTTGTCCCTACCGCTGCGGGGGTGCGGGCGTTTGAAGGGCTGATGCAGCGGCCAGGGATGCAGATTCGTGTTCTGACCAACTCGCTGGCCGCCACGGACGTCACGGCTGTGCACGCCGGTTACGCGAAGCGGCGTAGAGCCTTGCTGGAAGCGGGTGTGCAGTTGTTCGAGTTGCGTCCCACGATGGACAAGCCGACCCGTCATGGCTCGGGCCCCTTTGGCAGCTCTGGCTCAGCCTTGCATGCCAAAACCTTTGCCGTTGATGGCAAACGTCTGTTTGTGGGCTCCTTTAATTTCGACCCGCGCTCGGTCAATTTGAATACTGAGCTGGGTTTCATCATTGAAAGCCCTGAAATGGCGCAGGCCCTGTCCAGAAGTTTTGAACAAGTGCTGCCTTACCGCAGTTATCGGGTGGAACTGGACGACAAGGATGAGTTGGTGTGGATTCAGCTCAATGAAGACGGCACCCAGCGCCGGTTCACGTCCGAACCCGATGCCAGCATCTGGCGGCGCGCGGGCGTGGGTGTGTTGTCCGTCCTGCCGATTGAGTGGCTGCTGTAAGCCGTTTTCCTGCCAGTGCGAGCTCCGCTATCCTGTTTAAACGGCGCAAGGCTGCTGCTGGCAAGCGCACCGGCAAGGTGGGGCTAGACCTTGAGCTTTTGAACGGCTTGCCGACGGTCCCGAATCCAGTCGGCGTAGCGATACAGGCCGTGTTTTTCCATCTGCTGTTCAGCCAGATTCCATTCCTGCAAGGCCTGTGCGTTTTCCCCCAACGCCATCCAGGCGTCGCCACGCACACAATGCAACTCGGCCCCCATGCTGCCCGTGTCATAGCGCAGCCCCTGAGCGGCAGCCTTGTCCAGCCAGGGCATGGCTTCATTGCTGCGTCCCAGGCGAATCATGGCGCGGGCAATCCGGCTCATCAGTCCATCAGTGCTGATGGGCAGGCCGTATTGGGCAATTTGCACACAATCGAGCAGGAACTGCATGCTGCTTTCCCGTCCGTACAACATGACCTGGCAGTAGTACAGGAACGAGCGGCTCAGCGCCGACCAGGGCTCGGGATTGTGTGACTTCTGAAGCTCGTGCAAGGATAGTTCGGCCACTTGCAGGCAGTCTTCCAGTTGCTCCATCAGGTAGTAGGCCTGCATCACGAACAAATGGGTGATGGCGCGTAGCGAAAAAATGGTGTCCGAACGCAGGCTTTGCAAGGCCAGGCGCGCGTGCTGTTGAGAGGCATCCTGATCGCCCTTCAGGGCCAGGGCCACACTCAAGGTTCCGAAGGTAATCGATTGGGGAAAATGCTCGGCAATCGCGCGTCGGCTGTTTTGCTCTTTCAAATCATCAAAGACGGCCAGGCTCAGATTCAGCGTCTGAATGGCATTGTTGATGTTTCCTTTCCACAGTTCGTGTTGACCGATCGCGTACAAGGCCCAGCTGCGGTTCTGGTCATGGTTGGTTTCATTGGCCAGCGCCAGCAGTTGGCGTGCTTTGTGCAAAGCCTGCTCAAAGTTGCCTTGTGCATGCAATGCCGACCAGGCCGTCCACAGGCTGATCATGACCTGGTCGGAATCCTGCTCGTCCTGAAGCTCATGACCCAATTCATAGGCCATGGCGGTCGAGGCCGAGGCCGGGCCGTACAGGGACGATTCAATCGCGCCTTGCAACATGCGACATTCAAATTGCAGGGTTTGACGCACCTGCAGGTCTTCAATCAGCTCACTGCGGTTGAGTGAACGCTGCAAATACTGACTGGCCTGACGCAGATCGCTTTGTGCCAGGGCCTCGCGGGCCGCACGCTGCCACCAGAAGGCCGCTTCAGGGCTTTCCGCCTCGCACAGGTGCAGGGCAATATGGGCGGGCGCCTGGCGACGGCGTATGCCGTGTTGGGCAATGGCATAGTGAGCCTGACGCAACTCCTCCTGCATGGCCACACGCTCCAGCGCCTGGGCGATCAGCGGCAGGCAGGATACGTGTTTGCCGTCTAAATCAATCAGGTCCAGCGTGGCCAGTGTATCCAGGCTGCTACTCAGGGCCGTATTGTCCAGACGCAGCATCAGGCCAAGCTCGTTGATGCAAATAGCCTGCTCATGCAGGGCAATGCTGGTCAGGATGTGTCGCGTCGCGGGCAACAGGCTGTGGTATTGCGTGCAGATCAGGTCAGTCAGGCGCAGCGCGTGGCTGCATTCGCAATTGAGCTCATGGCAGCGCAGCAGTTCATTGGCATGGCCCGGGTTGCCGGCACTGAGCTTGACCAGCCGGCTGCGTTTGTCGCGTGCCAGACGCTGCCCGCGCTGCCCGCTCAGAAGGCTGTTGATGCTGGAGCGGTCCAGTGCCCGTAGATTCAGGTGTTCGGCGCGTTCCATGCCGTGGCCCGGTTTGCGGCTGGTGGTCAGCAGCAAGGTTGGATGACGGGGCGTGGTATGCGAGAGCAGTCGGATCAGACGCTGGGTGGGCGGGTCGGCCCATTGCACGTTTTCGATAATCAGCAGGCGACGGCGCGGGGCGCTGCCTGGGCCGCTGAGCAGATTGAAAAGAAGGTCGGTATGCGCCGTAGAGGGCTCGTTCAAGTCCTGTTCGTTTGGCCCGCTGTTTAGCCACTCATGCAGGGATTGCGCTTGCTTGGGACTCAGTTCAAGCGCTTCTTGCAGGGTTTGAATGGAAAAGGGGTCGCGCTGTTTACCGGTTTGTGCGGTGATGTAATTGGCAATTTGCTCGTGCAGCCAAAGACGGATGGGGTGCCAGGCGACACGGCGCTTATCTTCGCGGCAATGGAGGACGATGCAGTGATGAGCGGTTTTTTGTACATAATCTGCCAGAGACTGGACCAGCAGGCTTTTACCAATATGGGCTCGGCCATGGATGGCAATGTGATGCAGGGACCGGTTGGGGCCTATATACGACCAGGCCTGCACCAGATGATCGAACTCTTGAGAGCGGCCGTAGACACGGCTGGTCAGCCGTACAGCGTCAATGTCTGAGGGGCTCAGGTTGAGCCAGAGCGCTTCATTGTGGCGACCCACCGGGCCTTGTACATCTTTGGGCTCCAGGCGCAATGCGGCCTGAAAGGTGACGCGCGGCGCCCCGGGGGCCGCCTCCCAGCTCAAGGGCAAGACCACCTGGGCCAATTGTCCCCACGGGTCTGGACAGGGGCTTTGATCGTCCATGACAAGGTCTGCATGAATGGCGATGCTCAGCTTGATATGTTCATCCATGCGCACGGTGGCCGCAACCCGTGCCAAGGTCGCCGCCTGGGTGATGGGCGACTCCAGTAGGTCCGGGTAGCCAAAATAGGCCAGCACTTGACTGGGGCCCGCCTCACTGGCCCAGCCGCCATGATCCTCGATCAACTGGAGCAGGGTCTGGCGGCTTTGCTCGAGCAGTTGACCGCCTTTTTCACGGGCATGACGATGGCCGGGTTCAAAGCGCAGGCAAAAGCCGACCGCGGCCAAGGGACGCAGGCGCAATTGGACGGTGGTGGACAAGGCTTTGGCATGGGGAGCCGAGCGCACGGGCAGATCGACCAGACTGCGTGTTTGGGCGCTGGGTTCGCACCCCAGACGATCGGCCAGCAAGACCGAGCACTGTTCATACGCTTGCAACGCGGCTTCGTGTTGGCCTTCTTGCTTGAGCAGGCGGATCAGCGCTTGATGCAGTTTCTCTTCTTCGGGCCAGATCAGCAGCCAGCGTTTGAGATAACTGATCGCTTGCGCGGGGGGCAGCGTGTCCAGCCCGGACTCGATATACCGGTCGCGGCAGTGCGACAGGGTTTGGCGAATGGTTTGTTGCGTCTCTTGCAGCCAGTCTTGCAATTGCTCGCCATGATGCAGTTTGACCTGTCCCAGCAAAGGACCCTGATACAGGTTCAGGCGTTCCAGATCGCTTAAGGCTGGCTGGCTGGGGTGTTGCAGCAGACTCAGTACGTCTACCTGGGCGTGACAGGGGTCCAGTGCCAAGGTGTCATTGGTAATGTGCAAGACCTGATCGCACCCTTCAAAGGCCCGGCGCAAGGCATGCAGTGCATGACGCAAACGGGCACGCCCGACGCTGATGGGGTCTTCGTGCCAGATTGTTTCCGCAAGACGGCTGCGGCTGATGGGTTTGCCCTGCGCCAATGCGAGCATGGACAGCAGAATCCGCGCTTTATCGTAATTGATAATATTGGCGCGACATTGTCCTTGAACCCGTAATCGGTAGGTGCCGAGTAGGTAAATTTGGGCCAAGTGCGAGGCAGAGGAGGGCAGAACATCCATGGGCTCGGGCTCGTATCAAGAGTTAAGCAATGATTGGGATAATGTATCCGATCCGTTTAATTTTCGTTTACGAAATTTTGCAAAAATAAACGCCTTGGCTGTCCTGCATTAAACCTTTTTTGCCCTATCGGCGACCCCGCACATCGCAGGCTATGATGTGGGCTGATTATTTTCTTGGGCTGGCATGCCTATTTGTATGGTGGACCCTACACGCTCTTCACTGCGCAAGCAGTCCAAATTGCCTCTTTCTCTGAAAGTGAAATATACCTTGCGGGCGCGCCTGGAACGGGGGGAGTGGCCTGTGGGAACCCGCATTCCCACGCTGGAAGAGCTGATGGAGGAATATGGCGTTTCTCGTGCCACGGTCCGTGCCGCGCTGGACGAGCTGGAGCAAGAAGGCCTGATCGAACGCACCCGAGGCAAGGGCACCTTTGTGATTGGCGACGTTGCGCAGGATCATTGGCTGATGTTGCCAACCAACTGGCAGGCCCTGATTGAGCATCTGACGCGTCTGGATTCGATGATGGTGGAGCTGGGCCAGGGCCGGGGGCCCTTGCCTATCGAGATTACTGGCCAGTCCCTGCCTGATGATTATTGGTGGACCAGCCGCGTTAACTATACCGACGGGGTGGCCTATAGTCTCAATACGGTCTATGTGCTCGATTCCTTGGCTCAGACCTTGCAGCCTGATTTGAGCAAGGAGCCGGTGCTTTTGGTGCTCAACCGTCTGGCGCGTGAGCAGATCCATACGGTTCGTCAGACCTTGACGGTCCGGGTAGCCGATGCGGATCTGGCCCGTCATTTGCATATGGACATAGGCATGCCCGTAGTGCGGGTCATTCGTTTGATTGTGAATCGTGACAATCAACTGGTCTATGCCGCGCAGGTCTTTTATCCGGCCAAGTATCTCAGCATTCAGACTGAGTTGACCCCCGGACTTTACGCTCCTTAATCCAGGCGTGGCGCGCGTCTGTCCGCCTTCTAGGTAAAAACACCAAGTTATTCGTCGTGAGCGCGGAGTGTACACTTTTCCTATAAAGTCCTAAAAATAGGACTTTATGACTTTATGACTTTATGACTTTATGACTTTATGACTTTATGACTTTATGACTTTATGGAAGAGGCACGGTTCAGGTGCCGGATATTTTTATCAGTTTGAAGGAGTTTGACGTGAAGATAACCATGCTTGGCACCGGCGCTGCGCTGCCAGATCCCGACCGTGCCCAGTCGTCCATTTTGGTGACCCTGGAAAACGGCAAGAACTATTTGTTCGATTGCGGCGAAGGCTCCACGCGCCAGATGGTCAAGGCCAATATCAATCCGGCGGATGTGCCTTGGGTATTTTTAAGCCATTTGCACTATGACCATGTTTGCGGACTGCCCTTTTTTGTGCTGTCCAGCTGGGTTTTTAACCGCGAAGGCAAGCTCAAGGTCTTCGGCCCGAAAGGCACTCAGGATTTTGTGGATCATTCTTTCGAGAACGGCGCGTTTCGCGTGGATATCCAGGCCCGTGCGGCTTACCCGGCTCGTCAGAAGAACATCGAGGCTGTGCGCCCCGAGGTGTTCGAGGTGGAGCCAGGTCTGATGTATGAAGATGAGGACGTCAAGATCTACATTGACGTGGTTGACCATATCCCCAGCGAAATTACGGACTGTTTTGGCATTCGTATGGAAGCCGAAGGCAAGGTGGTGGCATTCAGTGGCGATACCGCGCCGTGCGAGTCCATGATCCGTTTGGCGCAGGATGCCGATTTGCTGATTCACGAATGCACCTTCCCCGAGTCCTTCCTGAAACATCGCGCCGAGTCCGGGGTGGGCACCTTTGCCCATACCAGTCCGTTGCAATTGGGGGAAATTGCACGCCGTGCCAATGTGAAGAGTTTAGTGGCCACGCATTTCGGGCATTACGACTCTACCAGTCCAGTGATTAAACGTGCGGCCGCGAATCACCTGCCGGTTGATCTGATGGGCCCGGAGCGTCTGGACGAGGTGGCTCGGGATATTCGCAAGAGCTATAAAGGCGATTTGCGACTGGCAACAGACTTGATGCGTATAGACCTGTAAAAGGCACGCGGGGGAGACAAAATGCAGGTAATCAAACAAACAGTTTTGGGCCTGATGGCCACGCTTTGCATGGGGGCGGCGGCGCCGGCCTGGGCGGATTATCCCGATCACCCTGTGCGGGTGGTGATTCCTTACCCTCCGGGCGCGGCGGGGGATATTATTTTTCGTATTTTGCAGCCCGAACTCTCCCGCGAGTTGGGGCAGACGGTGATTACGGATTACAAAACCGGGGCGGGCGGTAATATCGGCACGCAAATGGTGGCCCGCTCCAAGCCGGACGGCTACACCTTGTTGTTTTCGGCGACCAATAACTTTGTGATCAATCAGTTCTTGTACAAGAACATGGGTTACGACCCTTTCAAGGATCTGTATGTGATCAATAAGGTGGCCGATGCGGCGGCGCTGGTTTATGTGAATGGGCAATTGCCGGTCAACAACATGGCCGAGTTCCGGGAGTATGTTCAGCAGCGCAAAGGCCAGGTGAATTATGGAACACCAGGAGCGGGAACCACCCCCGAGTTGTCGGCCTGGAAGCTGTCCGAGGTGATGGAGGGCGACATGCTGGGCATTCATTACCGGGGTTCGGCACCGGGTATTCAGGCTTTGCTGAGCAATGAGGTGCAGATGTTTGTCAGCAGCTATGGACTGGGCGCCGCCTTTTTGCCAGAAGGGCGTCTGAAGGCCTTGGCGGTGGCCTTGCCAGAGCGTCTCCCGGTCTTACCCGATGTGCCGACTTTGGACGAGCTGGGCTACAAAGATGTGGTGATCAGCAACTGGTGGGCCCTGGCTGTTCCGGCAGGGACGGATACGGACATTGTGGGCAAGATTGAAACTGCCTTGGAGAACGTGCTGGCAAATCCCGAGATTCGTCAAAAGCTATTGGATCAGGGCTATCTGCTGTCCAAGGTTTCTGCCGAGGAGTTTCGCAAGGGATTGCCTGCGGAGGCGGATTACTGGCATGACATCGTCACTAAGGCTGGGATTAGTTTGGACTGATGGAGTGCTGCTTGATCCGGGGCTTGGCGTGTCTTGGCAGGGCGCTTGCCCACGCCGCGCATGGTTGCCCTGGTCAGCGTGCTGGGTCGGGCGCCACGTCGCACCCGGCCTCCAAGGGCTCATGCCCAGGCCATTCAAACGTGGTGTGGTGCTGTGTAGACGGAAGCGATGATGAGCGGCATCGTGACCATCCCTTGTGTTTTCACCTCAAGACAAGGCAACGAAGCAAGCAGGCCCTCAGTCATGTCTTTGCACTAGTCTGCCCATAAAAAAGGGCCCCTGAAATCAGGGGCCCTAAGCTCAATGATTACTGATCAGAGCGAATATTGTTGTCGCGCACGATCTGCTCCCAGCGAGCGCTGCGTTGCTGCACCCACTGGGCCGCAGACACCTTGGACGAGTCGTACGCCTGAATATCCAGCATCCGCAAGGTTTCTGCGGTAGAAGGACGCTTGACGATATCGCTCAGCAGCGCGTTCCAGGCCTTGACCTTCTCTGGGGGCGAACCCTTGGTGGTGAAAACCAGGTACGAGAAGCTCTCGTCAAAGTTTTCCAAACCTGGCAATTTGGCTTCGGCCAAGGTCGGGACCTCGGGCAGCAAAGGATTGCGCTTGCCGCCAGAGGTTGCCAGGGGCGTCAACAGGCCTTCCTTGATGGGGCCTAAAACACCGGCAATCGTCAGAAAACCGCTGTCCAGGCGCTCGCCATACATATCGTTGACCACCGCGCTATTGCTGCGATAGGGAATGTGATCGAGCTTGATGCCGCTGTCCTGTGTCAGGGCAGACATCATCAAATGACCGGGCGACCCCATGCCTGCGGAGCCATAATTCATCGGTTTCTCGCGGGCGCGCTCCAGGAACTCTGCCGGAGACTTGATGCCGGTTTTGCTGGGTACCACCAGAACCTGGTCAAAAGTGCCCAGCAAGGAAACCAGTTCCAGAGACTCGTCAATCTTGAACTTGCTGTTGACGTAAATGTGCGGGTTGGCCGTGGCCACCGTATCGAGCGTCAACAGCAAGGTATTGCCATCCGGTTTGGCTCGCCCTACCGCTTCGGCCGCGATGGTGCCGGCCGCACCGGCACGGTTCTCCACCACAATTGTCTGGCCCGTCGTTTCGCTGGCCTCGCGGGCCAACATGCGACCCAGGACATCCAGCGGACCGCCTGCTACGGAGCTGACCACAATGGTGGCCACCTCGGCACTTTGGACGGGTGTAGCCAAAGGTAGGATCAGCGCACAAATGCTTACGTTGCGCAGCAAGGAAAGGGTGGGCATAGATGTCTCCAGATAAGGATGGTTAAGAGTAGTCAGCTCACGCTATCGCCAAAGGCAAGGGACTGGTTTCACTGTGAGCCATCATGGTATCGATCAATTGACACAAAAGCCTGGTTTTCAAGGCTTGCGCATCGGGTTCATTCCACAAATTATGTTGTTCCAGCGGATCGGCGTGCAGGTCATACAGCTCGCCGATCTGTCCACCCTCATACAAGCTGATGCGATGCTGTGGCGTCACAAGTGAACGCAGTTTGGTGCGGATCGGGGTATTAAACAGTTTGCGCTGGTTTTCCTCTTCGATCAGCACGCCGCTGCGCCAGGTCTGGGCGTCATTGTGCATGAGTTTCAGCAAGGAGCGGCCCTGAATGCCGTTGTAAGGTAACTGGTTTGCACGCTCCAGCACGGTAGGCGCGATATCAATGGTAGAGCAGACCGCTGCATTGGTGCCTTGCGTTTGCGCAGCTCGGGGATCAAACCAGATAAAGGGACTGCGAATAATGCTTTGGTAGTGCAAGGGGCCCTTGAGCAATAACTGATGATCGCCCATGAAGTCACCATGATCGCTCATGAACATGACGATGGTGTTGTCCGCCTGTCCCGTATGCTCCAGATGGTCCAGAATGCGACCGATCTCGGCATCAATATGAGTGATGGAGCCATAATTCAGGGCGATGGCCTCCCGGGCCTCGCGCTCGGTGCAGGCAAACAGCGTAGGGGTATGTTTGACTGCCTTGCCTTCATCGCGCAATTGATGAAGCAGTTGCAGGTGGGCCGGCAAGGGGTGCGAGCCCAGGTGGAAGGAGTCGGGCAGGCTGACGTCTTCCGGCTTGTACATATCCCAGTACTGGCCATGGGGGGTGAAGGGATGATGTGGGTCGGGAAAGGAGCACTGAATGAAGAAAGGTTGCTGTTCCTGTGCATAGTGATCCAGCATGGCGCGGGTGCGCTCCCCAATCCAGGCCGTGGTGCTGTACTCTTCTGGCACGCGGGTGCGCCAGGCCTGTCCAATGCGGCTTAACGCATAGTCCGGGGTCGGGATGGCGTTTTCAGGGCCAGATAGGGCGGCGATGTCAGGGTGTTCGTTTTGCAGCCAGCGTCCATAGTCGCCCCAGACCTGATCGCCGTGATCGATAGCCAGATCTACGTGCTCGTAGCCGTAAAACGGCAGTTGCACACCGTGATCGGCGCGATCACGCCACCATTGCCCGCATTCCTGTCCGTAATCGTTGGTCGCTAAAGGTGCGCGTGCCTCGCCCCGGGTAGGGGGATCTGCCGGGCGTGGGTACAAGGGCGGAGTATCCGTTATATTTTGCAGATGTGCCTTGCCCACCAACGCGGTGCCCCAGCCGGCCTGGCGCAATACATCGACGAAGGTATTGGATTCCAGCGGCAGGGGAACGCCGTTGTGACGGGCCCCATGCAAGGAAGGCATGCGGCCCGTCATCAGCGAAGCACGATTGGGCATGCAAATGGGGGTGGCGACGTAAAATCGGTCAGCACGCCAGCCGCGGGCTGCCAATGCATCCAAATTGGGTGTTTTTATTTCTTTATTGCCATAACAAGCCAAATGGTCCGCGCGGAGTTGATCGGCGATGATCAGTAAAAAATTGGGTACGGATTGAGACATGCATTGCCTATTTTGTAGCTTTGGGTATACCCATTATGGAAGCTGTGGCCATAATGTTAAATTGAATAACTGGCAGGTATCTATACCCCTTTCATATAGGTAAGTCATGAGCTGGAGTGAACGCATTCGCTTGAAGCATTTGCAGGTTTTAATTCGTTTGTGTGAACAAAAAAGCATGAGCGATGTCGCCCGGCAATCCAATATGACTCAGCCTGCCTTGTCCAAATGGCTCAAGGATTTTGAGGACAATATAGGCATGCCCTTATTTGAGCGCCATGCGCGGGGTATTGAACCGTTGCCCGCTGCCTTGGCATTGGTTTCCCAGGCGCAGGGTGTGCTCAATCGCCTCGATCGCATGAATGCCACGCTGGAACAATACCGGCAGGGTTTTCGTCAGCAGTTCACGCTGGGTATTTCACCGATGGTGGCCGCAGTTTATTTGCCACAGTTATTGGTGTATTTGCACCAGCGTGATCCCCAGTGCCATATTCGCATTCAGGAGGGCACCCTGGATGTCTTGAGCCGCAATCTGGAACAGGGCGAGCTGGATCTGGTGATTGGCCGGGTGGATGAGGCCGGGCGCAATCCGGCAATGGCCTATTTGCCGCTAGGCATGGTGCCGTTGGGCGTGGCCGCCTGGCGCGAGCATCCGCTGGCCCAGCAAAAGGAGATTACCTGGGAGCAAACGCTGGACTATCCCTGGATACTGCCTCCTCGGAATAGCCCTATGCGACGCAGTTTCGAGTTGAGTCTGGATGCCAAGGGTCTGGTTTATCCCACTTGTGCCATTGAATCGGCTTACGCACATACCAATGCACGTGTGGCGGTAGGCAGTGATTTTCTAGTCCCCATGACGCGCAGCATGGTGCCGGTCTACCCGGAACTGTGCATCCTGGAACTGGATTGGAGTGATCAGCGTTTGCACGGTCAGTTGGGCCTGTTGTGGCGCCCGCAGGATTCGGGCGAACCGATGTTGGAAGAAGTGATTAGCTGGATGAGTCAACAGGCGCAAGCAGCGTGAATGTAAAAGGGGTCGGCGCTGGCCGACCCTGAAAGAACTGACAGCTTGTTTTTTATATCCGTGTAACTAAAAATTGCCGTTATGTTACTTTGTTTCTTATTGGCGAATTGATTGATGGGAACAGTTCTGAAAGGCTGGAAAAACTTGCAAGCAATCAGTATTAGCTCGGTGCGCGACACACTGAGCGGGAAGTATCATTCTCGTGACTTCATTCATGCCCGTATGGAGTATTTGCGCAGCCGGGTAGTTCTGGTCGGTTTGCTGTTCGCGTTGCTCACCCCGCTGTGGACCTTGATGGACTGGCTGGTTTTGCCCAGTTGGCCTGCTCACCTGATGGCAGTCCGTATCCTGAGCCTGGCGGGCCTGATCGCGTGTGTCTGGCTGGCCTTCCACGGCCATCAACGCATTACCCGTATTTATGTATTGAGTGGCCTGGTGTTTATTTTGCCAGCTTCCTTTTATGCATATATGTTGTTGACCCTGTCAGGGGCCGCGCATTATGTCGTGCTGGGGTATGGCTTTATCCCTTTTTTGCTGGTGGCCACGTTAAGTATTTTTCCGTTTACGCTGCTTGAATCCGCTTTGGTGGGGGGCGCCCTGATTGCCCTGCAGATTCTGGCCAGCGTCAGCTCGGGGACCTGGCTCAGCGCGAAAGGCTTGCAGGACCTCTGGCTCTTGAGCGCCTTGCTGGTGGTGGCCCTGACCGCCAATTACTTTCACCTTGGCTTGTTATTGCGGCTGTATCGACAAGCCACGCACGATACCTTGACCGGCTTGCTGAACCGGGGGGCGGTTAGCCGCCAACTGGGGCAGGGCCCGGTACAGGAGCGTTTGCATGTATTGATGGTGGACCTGGATCATTTCAAACAGATCAACGATACGCACGGCCATTCGGTAGGGGATGATGTCCTGACGCGCACTGCGGCTTTGTTCAAGGCGCATTTGGGAGCCCATGATCTGGCGGCCCGGTATGGTGGCGAAGAGTTTGTCTTGATTCTGGCTGGCCGCAGCGACGCGCAAGCTTTGAGCTTTGCCCATATTCTTTTGCAGCAGGTCCAGGGACAAACCTTTTATAACCACGACCGTGAGCCTTTTCAGATTACGGCCAGCCTAGGCTTGGCGCCGTGTCAGCCTGGGCAGGCCATTGAAGAGGCCTTAATGCGGGCTGACCAGCTTTTGTATCAGGCCAAGCGGGCGGGACGCAATCAGGTGGTGACCCAGGAATCGATCCCTACCGTCGGCTCATAGGACAAGGGGACCTGATGTGGTTCAGGTCCCGTTTTTCATGGCCGTGTTAGTAGTGCAAGGTCTGGGTAGTTTCACTGGCGCTGTCTATGTCTGATGCGCTGATGGCATCGCGCTTGCACTTGAACGAGGCAAACATGTCCAGCTGATCCGAGTAATGCGGATCGGCTTGCCCTTTGGGGGTGATAAAGCCGCTTTGTCCTGGCGGCATGATCGAGCACATACGCACCCCGCTTGGGTCCATTACGTACTGGAAGCGAGCGCTGCCGGTGTTCAGATACGGCGTCACACGATGCTCATAGGCGGGGTCAGACCACGGCACCCCGATCGCGTTGCGAGCTGCAAACAGCATGGAAACTGCCGGGGCACGCCATTGTGCGGGCTGTGCGCCTTGCAACTTTTGCAAATGGACGACGGCCTTCTCCAACGCTTCCAGGACCAGCTCCGGGGCAGGGCGGCCCTGGAGAAAATCAATTGTTTGCGGGACACCGGCAGCCGGGCCCTGGATCGCATTCCAGATCAGTTTGGCCGCAGCGGCTGGCTGCGCGCTGCGCGGGTCATCCATGGCGGGATACAGGTTTTGCGTGTAGGTCTTGTAGATGCTGTCAGGCAAACGATCTTGCAGAAAGACGGGCACCGCGGCATGCATCCAGGCTTGCATGATGGCCGGGGCACTGCCTTCGTAGTGCTTGCCATCGTTGCTCACGTGCAGCTTGTAATCCCAGCCTTTCAATTGTTCGGCAGCTTGACGAGCCAAGGCACTGGCGTGGGGTAGTTGGGCCGCCTCCTGAATGAAGGGCACAAAGTAACGCGCATTCAGGTCAGAGCGAGCGCCCAGGGAATCGATACCCCAGATCTCTTCGTCGCTCAGGCGTTGTTTGGCTTGCAAAGGAGCCAGCAATTCCTGCACGCGGTCCACATAGGAAAAGTTGGAGTTGTCTGCCAGCAAGGCGCTATAGGCCTTGTTGTTCCAGCTGGCAATATAAGCTTGCTGCGGATTCAGGATTTTGGGGTTGTGGTCAAAGCTCAGAAAGCCCTGCCATTCCATGCTGCCATCGCCGGCGGCAGGGAACTGAATGGCCTGCCTGGCCGGGCGCTGGGGTAAAAGACCCAGTGCGGCGGCACCGATATTGTTTTTGGTATCCGCATAGAACCAGGTAATGGAGGCGCTGACGCGGGCAGCCTGGGCCATGAACTCTTCCCAGTTCCTGGCTTTGGCCGCATGAGCCCAGCCCAGCAGGGTTTCAATTTCCCGACCCTCCCAACTGCGGCGGTTGGCGTAGGCGGTGTTGTTTTTCTGGTCCCAACTGCTGACATAGCCTTGAGCCGCACGGTATACATCCAGCATCACATCGTCTTGCCCGCGCACTTTGATACGCACCTGCTTGTGCTCCATGGGACGCCAGGCGTTGTTGTACCAGTAACGGTGCGGGTCGCCTTCTTTCAAGCGCAATTGGTAGACGTCGTTGGTGTCGAGCGAACCGACGGTAGAGCCCCAGGCAATTTGGCCATTGGTACCGAACAGGATAGCGGGCAGGGCAACGGCGGTGCTGCCTGTCAGATCGTAACCGGCTCCGTGCAGGCCAACGCTATAGGTAATGGACGGGGTGTACCAGCCTTGTTGAGGACCGTTGTACAGCACGGCATGACCATGAGTCGTCTTTGCGGGGCCCAGCAGCCAGGCATTGCTGGCCGTAGGCGTGCCAGCGGCCACGGTGGGACCCAGGGCCAGGGCTTGCTTATGCAGATAGTCTTGCGCCGCTTGCGAGGACAGGGCTTGCAAATGCCTGGGCAGATCGGCCAGCGCGGTCTTGACCTCGGGCTGGGGAATGATGGTGGGGGCGGTGGGGTCGTTCAGCCAGCGCAATTGCTTGTACAGTTGTTCGCCACGCTCCGCACCCTGATCAGCCTTCAGGGTTTCCAGCAGATTCAGATTGGCCACTTCTGCCGTCCCGGCAAAGAAGCGGTTCAGAATCAGGCCCACCCAAACCATGGCAATGTCTTCGGGCTGCCATTCGGTCGGCTCAAAGCCCTTATCCAGAAACTCCTTGGGCATCAAGGTATCTGGCTGGGCTTTCACCTCGCGCACGCGCTGGGTAAACCCGGCGGCATAGCCTTCAAACATGGCGCGATCCTCGTTGGACAGGGCGGCCAGTTGCTGGCGGATGGAGTCCGGGTCGATATTGGTGTGGGTGACTTTGTCCAGCTCCAGAAAGTCCGGTCCCAGCACTTCGGCTACCGTTCCCCAGCCCGAGCGCTTGGCAATTTCCATCTGGTACAGACGGTCAGTGGCCACTGCATAGGCATAGCCATAAAACAGGCCGTAGGTGCTGTCCGCATAAATATGCGGTGTGCCGTAGTGATCGCGTTTGATGATGACACTGCGATCCGCAGGAGGCGTGGTGGCGCAGGCGGCCAGTAGCAGGCTGGTGGTCAGCAGACCCAGGCCTAGCCGGGATGGGAAGCGACGGGGGGAAGTCAACATCAGGTCTCCTCATGAGCTGCCTTGCAGGCGCACGTTTTTTTATATTCTGAGAATATAACGTCAAAATTCTTTAGGTATTGATATTTCCAGTTGAAGCTTTATAGAGGATTTCCCCAGTATCCGAAGACGGACAGGAACAGAAGTTGCTGGGTCACGGGTGTCTATTTTCCTGAGGGAGCCAAGTCATGGAACGCATTATCGCCGCGCAGTTCGATACTTTTGAGCAAGCCCAGCAAGTGGCCGGAATGCTGCGAACCCAGGGTGTGGAAGAGCGAGATAGGCAGATTTTCTATCTCAAGCCTGGAGGCCAGCATGCCCAATACCCGATTGGAGGCGACAGGACCCTGGACAAGGCGGCGCGTGGCGGCGGGCTGGGAGCCATGGTGGGCGGGGTGGTGGGGGCCGTGCTCGGCTTAGCGGTGGGTTGGTGGTTGCTTGGCATGACGGGCTGGCCACAGTTTGTGCTGATTGCCTTTCTGGCGCTGGGGGCGTATGTGGGTGCCATGGTGGGGGGGATTGTGAAACTGGGAGGCCGCAAACCTGGCCGAGAACCCTTGAACCGAGTCTCCGGAGTCATGCTGGCGGTGCGCCTGGGGCAGGCCGTTGAGGCCGCGCTGGTGCGTCAGATGCAGCAGGGCGGTGGTTATGCCATCGAATGGGCGGATGGCACCTGGAGCGAGGGCCAATGGCAGGACTTCAATCCTACCCGTACCCCCCAACTCTATGATTTGCCTTCCGCGGGGCAAAACGTGCATGAGACACGCAGTGGATGAGATCGGGCCCAAACCGTGGCTGACGTGTCGGGTCGCCCCCCTCATCCCGGGTTTTTTAGCCGATTAATGCCCCATTGCCGGATATGATGGAGCAGTTTATGAAATCCATGATTCGGCGCGTGCAGGAACGAAGCGGGGTGCTAGTGTTGTAATCCTTGGGCTTATTGAGTGTAGTCACTGTATATCGGCAATTTCTCGAGCCTGGGGCAAACAGCTTTTTCTGCTCATTTTCTTCTCGGTTTCCTTGCTTTATCGGCTTTCTGCGTGGCTTGTTGTGTTTTATGTTTAAAGTGTTCAAGGGTATATCCCTAGGTCTTGGCCGATTTACTCGCAAAAATACCATGTGTACACTTTAAATCACTAAAACAAGACAAGTTGCTGAGTCGTGTTTCGCCTCACAAGCCCACGGAGAAGACAATGAACAAGACATTTGCAGGGGTAGCACTGGCAGGAACGATGATGTTGCAAACCTTGGGGAGCGCCGCTGTTGCCCAAGACGTGATCAAGATTGGGGAGCTGAACAGCTACAAGTCCCAGCCTGCATTTTTGGGGCCGTATCGAAACGGGATGGAGCTGGCGGTTGAGCAGATCAATCAGGCCGGGGGGATTCACGGCAAGCAGTTGCAGTTGATCATCAAGGATGACAATTCCAATCCCGGCGATGCAGTACGCGCTGCCGAGGAATTGATCTCGCGTGAGAAGGTGGATGTGCTGACCGGGACTTTCCTGTCCAATATCGGTCTGGCCATTACGGACTTTGCCAAGCACAAGAAAGTCTTTTTCCTGGCCAGTGAACCCCTGACGGACAAGATCGTCTGGGCCGATGGCAACCGCTACACATTCCGTCTGCGCAATTCCACCTACATGCAGGTGGCCATGCTCGTGCCCGAGGCGGTCAAGCTGAACAAGAAGCGTTGGGCGATTGTGTATCCCAACTACGAATATGGTCAGTCGGCTGTTGCCACCTTCAAGACCTTGATGAAAGAAGCCCAGCCCGATATCGAGTTTGTGGCCGAGCAGGCCACGCCGCTGGGCAAAGTGGATGCGGGTGCTGTGGTGCAGGCCTTGTCCGAGGCCAAGCCTGATGCCGTCTTTAATGTGCTTTTTGCCTCCGATCTGGCTCGTTTGGTACGGGCGGGCAATCAGCGTCAGTTCTTCAGCCCGGCCCTGCCCGTGGTCAGCATGTTGACCGGCGAGCCGGAATACCTTGACCCATTGGGCGAGGAAACCCCCGAGGGCTGGATCGTGACAGGCTACCCCTGGTATGCCATCGACACCCCTGAACACAATGCGTTCCTGAAAGCCTATCAGGACAAATACAACGAGCACCCGCGCCTGGGCACCATTATTGGCTACAGCACCATTGTGTCGATTGCTGCCGGGATTGAAAAAGCCGGCTCTACGGACACAGAGGCCATGATCAAGGCCTTCCGTGGTCTGGATGTGATGACGCCTTTTGGCCCCATTACCTACCGCACGCAGGATCATCAGTCCACGCAAGGGGCGTATGTGGGTGTGCTGGCCAAGCAAGATGGCAAGGGCATCATGACCCATATCCGTTATGCCGATGGCAAAGATGTACAGCCTACGGATGAGCAGGTCAGCCAGTGGCGTCCTGCCGCGGCCAATCAATAATTCCAAGAACGCAGTATTTCGTAGATCGGCGCGCCGTCTGGCGCGCCACTTCTGACGCGAGGCAGTAATGGCCTTATCGGGTTTATGGGTGCAGTTCCTTAACGGGCTGGCCGAGGCATCGTCTTTGTTTCTGGTGGCGGCGGGTTTATCTCTGATCTTTGGGGTGACACGCATTGTCAACTTTGCACATGGCTCCTTGTATATGCTGGGTATCTACCTGGCGTATTCCACGGTGCAATTTCTGGGCGGTTCAGCCCTGGGTTTCTGGGCCGGCCTGATTGTGGCGGCGCTGCTGGTGGGCGCCCTGGGGGCATTACTGGAAATCGTGCTGTTGCGGCGTATTTATAAAGCGCCCGAGTTGTTCCAGTTACTGGCTACCTTTGCGTTGGTGCTGGTCATCAATGATGCGACTCTTGCCGTATGGGGACCGGAGGATCTGCTCGGGCCACTGGCCCCGGGCCTGACCGGTTCCATTTCCATTGCAGGACGCTTCTTTCCGGTTTATGACCTGGTGCTGATTGTGATCGGCCCGGTGGTGCTGGGCTTGCTGTGGTTGTTGCTGACCCGTACCCGCTGGGGCGTGCTGGTGCGTGCTGCCACGCATGACAGGCAAATGCTGGGCGCGCTGGGTGTCAATCAGGCCTGGCTGTTTACCGGCGTCTTTGCCCTGGGGGCTTTTCTGGCTGGTTTGGGGGGAGCCGTGCAGTTGCCGCGTCAGCCCGCCAATCTGTTGCTGGACTTGAGCGTGATCGGTGACGCCTTTGTGATTGTGGTGGTCGGAGGCATGGGCTCCATCCCCGGTGCTTACGTGGCGGCGTTGATCGTTGCTGAATTGAAGGCGCTGTGTATCGCTCTGGGTACTGTCACCATGTTTGGCGTGGATTTTGCCTTTCCCAAATTGACGCTGGTGGTGGAGTTTATTTTCATGGCCGTGGTGCTGGTGTTCCGGCCCTGGGGCTTGTTTGGTCGCGCCCAGGCGGTCAGCCGTAATTCGGCTCCGATTGAAGCTCCTCTGCGGGCCGGGAGCACGGCCTTCCAGATCATGGTGCTGCTGGTTCTGGTCGTGATGGCTGCCTTGCCCTTACTGAGCGACTGGTTCCCCTACGCGCCTGTGCTGGCCCTGGATATTCTGGTCTTGTCCCTGTTCTCCTTGAGCCTGCATTTCATGATGGGGCCAGGTGGGATGAACTCGTTTGGTCATGCCGCCTACTTTGGGCTGGGTGCCTATGCGGCGGCCCTGCTTTTCAAGGCTGCGGCCTTGTCCATGGGCTGGTCCCTGATCCTGGCTCCGGCCGTTGCGGGTCTGGGGGCGCTGGTTTTTGGCTGGTTCTGCGTGCGGCTGTCCGGGGTCTATCTGGCTATGCTGACCTTGGCCTTTGCGCAGATTGTGTGGTCAATCGTGTATCAGTGGGACAGTTTTACGGGCGGCTCCAACGGCGTGGTGGGCATCTGGCCGGCAGAGTGGTTGTCGGGTGATCGCTACTATTACTTCGCTTTGTTGTTGGTGGCGGTTGCCGCCTTCCTGCTGCGGCGTATTTTGTTCTCGCCCTTTGGCTATGCCATGCGTGCCAGCCGTGATTCGGCCTTGCGGGCCGAGGCGATCGGCATACCTGTCAAGCGGGTGCAGTGGTTGACCTTTATTCTTGCGGGCACATTTGCAGGGCTGGCCGGCGCCTTGTTCGTCTTCTCCAAAGGCAGCGTATCGCCCGAGGTGATTGCGGTGAACAAGTCGGTGGACGGCCTGGTCATGGTGTTGCTGGGCGGTTTGCAAACGCTGGTTGGCCCGGTGGTAGGCGCAGCGGTGTTTACCTTGTTGCAGGATTTCTTTCTGGGCGTCACGCAGTATTGGCGGGCCTTGTTCGGTGGCGTGATTTTGCTGCTGGTTCTGGCTTTCCCGCAGGGCATTGCTGGCTTTTTCAAGCGCTGGGCGCATCGTCCCGTGGCATCGGAGGCATCGTCATGAGTTTGTTGCAAGTACGGGGGCTGAAAAAAGCGTTTGGCGGCAATCTGGCCGTGGACGGTATCGAGTTCGATGTGCAGGCCGGCGAGTTTCTGGCCTTGATCGGGCCCAATGGCGCAGGCAAGACGACGACGTTCAATATGGTAGGGGGGCAGTTGACGCCCACGGCCGGGTCAGTGCGACTGGGCGACCAGGAACTGGTGGGGCTGGCGCCCCGCAAGATCGCGGCCATGGGCGTGGGTCGCACGTTTCAGATTGCGGCCACCTTTGCGTCCCTGACCGTGGTGGAGAACGTGCAGATGGCTTTGCTGGCGCATCAGAAAAAGCTCTTCTCTTTCTGGCGTCGGGCGGCTCAGTTCGAGCGTGCGCGAGCGTTGGACTTGTTAAATCAGGTGGGCATGCTGAGCCAGGCCGAGCGGCCCTGCAGCGAGCTGGCTTACGGGGATGTGAAGCGGGTGGAGTTGGCGATTGCGCTGGCCAATGATCCGCGTCTTTTGCTGATGGACGAACCCACAGCCGGCATGGCGCCCAAAGAGCGCAATGAGCTGATGCGTCTGACCAAGAAACTGGTGATCGAACGCAATATGGGCGTGCTGTTTACCGAACACAGCATGGACGTGGTGTTCGAGCACTCGGACCGCATGCTTGTGCTGGCTCGGGGGCGACTGGTGGCACAAGGGGATGCAGACTATATCCGTCAGCATCCCAAGGTGCAGGAAGTGTATTTTGGTACAGGTAAAACATTCGAGAGCAAGGAGTCAGCATGACGCAGGCTGTGTGGGCCGGTTCTGAACGGGCTGGCGAAAATGGGGCGAACGGGCAAGCCCTGCTGCGTATTGAGGGCCTGAATGCCTGGTATGGCGCGGCGCATATTCTGTTTGACCTTGCCTTGACCGTGCAGCGGGGCGAAGTTGTTGCGCTGATGGGCCGTAACGGCGCGGGCAAGTCCACGACCTTGAAGTCCATCATGGGTTTGATGGAGCGCGCCAAAGGCCATATCGAGTTTATGGGTCAAGTCATCCACGATAAGCAGCCTTTCGAAATTGCACGTGCCGGCTTGGGTTTTGTGCCCGAAGATCGACGTATTTTTACTGACCTGAGCGTCACGGAGAACCTGGAGGTGGGCCGTCAGCCGGCTCGGCGCTGGCCGGATGGCTCGGCAGCTCCTCACTGGCAGCCCGAACGTTTGTACAGCCTGTTTCCCAATCTGGGCCAGATGCAAGACAGGCCTGGCGGACAAATGAGCGGGGGTGAGCAGCAAATGCTGACCGTGGCTCGGACCTTGATGGGTAATCCGTATCTGGTCTTGCTGGACGAACCTTCTGAAGGGGTGGCGCCTGTGATTGTGGAGCAGATGGTGAACATGATTCTGGAACTCAAGCAGGCCGGTGTCAGTATCTTGTTGTCCGAACAGAACCTGCACTTTGCCGAACTGGTTTCGGATCGGGCTTATGTGCTGGAAAAAGGGCAAATACGGTACAGTGGCACGATGCAGGAGTTAAGCGCCAACGAGCAGGTGCGGCGCACTTACCTGTCTGTTTAAGGTCACGCTCCGATTAGGAGGGCGTACCGTTTCCAGGAGAACACCATGGCAGATGCACGTCCCCATCCTCAGGCAGTGATAGCCTTCTGGGTCGAATCAGGGCCAGAGAAATGGTTTCGCAAGTCCGATGACTTCGATCAGGAGTTTCGCGAACGATTTTTGGACTGGCATGAGCGTGCGGCCAAGGGCGAGCTGGACGATTGGGCGCAGACCGCAGAAGGGGCCTACGCCTTGCTGATCTTGCTGGACCAGTTCCCACGCAACGCCTTTCGGCACACTCCTCGCATGTATGCGACCGACGAAAAGGGTTTGGCGATTGCCAAGGAGATGGTGGCCAAGGGGCTGGATAAACACATTCCGGCAGAGCGTCGTGTGTTTTGCTACCTGCCGTATTCCCATGCCGAGAATCTGGCCGATCAGCAAGAGGCCGTGCGCCTGAATCAGGAAATTGGCCGTCCCTGGCTGGATCATGCCCAAGAGCATCTGGATGTGGTGGAGCGCTTTGGCCGCTTTCCGCATCGCAACTCGATTCTGGGGCGTACTACGACAGCGGAAGAACAAAAGTTTCTGGAGACTGGTGGTTTTTCGGGTTGATGGGTGCTGAGTCTGGGCTAGGCTGGGGTCTTGGTCTTGGTCTTGGTTTGGATTCGGGGCCTGATGCTGATTTGGGCTGGGCCTAGAACTGAGCCAGGATTGTGATTGGCGCTGGAGCTTAGGCTTGCTGGGAACACAAGTTTCGATTGTTGGCCCATGCTTTGACCCAAACCCAAACCCAAACCCAAACCCAAACCCAAACCCAAATATCTACGTAAACTCAAGCTCCCGATCAATCCTTCAGCGTGCTGGTCGAGAGCCTGCCTTGAGAGTTCCTGGTTTTATCCAGTTTGACGGCAATGAGCCCAAAACAAAGGCGGCCAAGTGAAAGCTTGAAGCCGCCTTTGTTTCATCTGCCGTGTGTCTGAACACAATCGACGGACACGCCCTGTCTACAAGTGACCTTTCTGTTCTCGTATGGTCGCAATCTTGTCTTTTAATCCCGTCCAGGCCGGTTTGTCCGGTGCAAAACGCGCCCGCATATAGTTCAGCAGGTCTTCCATCTGCTCATCATTCATGCTGTTCTTGAAACCGGGCATGGAACCCAGGGTGGGCTGCGCCGGACGGGTAATGCCGTGCATCAGTACCTGAATCGTATTGTCGGGGTGCTCACTGTGCAGATTGCTGTTCAGGGCCAGAGACGGACGGGCGCCAAATAGCACCGGGCCACCTCGCGGGTCATGGCAAACTGCACAAGCGCCGTTGAACAGGTTTTCGCCCGGCATCACCATCACTTCCTGATTGCTGCGGCTGTTTTGCTCCAGTAATGCAGCCTGCGCAGCATGGGTTTGTTCCTGTTCAGGATCGACCGGGTTCAGGCTGCTCAAGTAATGGGCCATGGCACGCACGTCCGACTCAGGCAGTTCAGCCAGTCCTGCGACTACCGGGCCCATGGGCCCGGCGGCCACGCCATGACGGGGGGAGTAGCCGGTGCGCAGGTATTGGTACAGCTCCTGTTCTGTCCAGGGGATGGGGGCTTTGGACAGGCTGTTGAGCGCAGGTGCCTCCCAGTTGTCCGCAAAACCGCCGGCCAGGAAATTTGCTTCACCGCTTTTTTCTGCGCCCAGCATATTGCGCGGACTATGGCAGGCGGCACAGTGTCCGCTGCTGTTGACCAGGTACGCTCCGCGGTTCCATTGCACGGTTTGCGTCGGGTCGGGCACATACGCATTGGGGTCTCGATGAAACAGCAGATTCCAGCCCGCTACCAAAGGCCGCATATTCATGGGGAAAGGCAGTTTGGTTTCGGGTGGCTTGGCCTTGACCGGCTCTTGTGTCATCAAATAAGCGTAGAGCGACTGCATGTCCTCGTCGCTGATTTTGGCAAAAGCGGTGTAAGGAAAGGCCGGGTACAGATGACGACCATCCTGATGGATGCCCTCGCGCATGGCGCGTTCAAAGGCTTTGTAGCTCCAGCCCCCAATGCCGGTTTCTTTGTCTGGGGTGATGTTGGTGGTGTAGATCGTTCCAAACGGGGTCTCCAGACCCAGGCCGCCCGCATTGGGCTTGCCGCCTTCAGCCGTGTGACAGACCATGCAGTCGCCCGCAATGGCAACCAGCCGCCCACGCTCGATGGCGCGCTCCGAAAAGATGGATGTATCCACGTGCCCTACTGGAGCAATGGCGGGCCGCCAGGGCAGGGCGCTCAGGATGGTGCCGGTTGCCACCGCGGCTAAGGCTCCCCACCAGGCTTTGCGTTTTTTACTGCTGGCGCTGGTGGTGGCCTGATAAGCCAGTGCCAGAGACTGTTCGTTAAAAGGAGCACTGGTCAGGCGGATGCCACTGGCATTGAAAATGGCATTGGCAATGGCGGCCGCAGCGGGTAGCTCCACGCCCTGATTCCAGGCCAAGGGCTGGCCGACGGCCGCTTCTCGTTTGACCAGTTGGACGGTAGGTTTGCCGGCAGATTTATTTATCGCTTCCGTGACAGGGGGCTTGCTGCTATGAGCACCGCTTTTGCCCAGATCCTGGTTCAGCAGTTGCTGCGCCCACCGCCCCAATCTGTCAGCCAGGGCAGGGGCCGATTCCGGTACTCGTTCCGGGTTGTCCTGTTCCGTACTGTCGTGTCCAACGGTCAGCCTGTCTATGCTTAACGTCCCCTGGCGGGTGTCGACGCTCACGTCTACAGCCCACGCTGACCACTGCTCACGGGCTGCCTGTCCAGGGATGTGTTCCACAGTATGACTGTAGGCCAGCCCGCGACCTTTGCGTATCGGCCCCTGGTGAGCCGGCAGGGGTCCGGACCAATCTGACTGTTGCGCAACGCGTTGCAGCAATTCGCGCCCTTGCGGGCTGCGGACATGCTCCAGTCGTGCCTCCAAGGGGTCCAGTCCCAACTGGTGGCAGGCCTGATCGAACTGTGACTCTTGGGCAAAGACGGTGGCCTGGGCCAGACTGTCGGGGTCACTGCTGGCGGCAGCGCCATCACTATTAGGAAGGGGGGCGGAAAAGTAGTCGCTTTGTACTGCCAGGCCACTGCTGGGCAAGCCTTGCTGGCCGCAAAGAATGGCGGCCAGGGAAGGACGCACACCGGACAAGGTGTTCAATTGCCAACGGCACGCCTGCAAGTGGGCAGTCAGATCGTTTGGCTCGGCGGCGCCTTGATAGACGCTCAGGCGAATGCTGGTTTCGCTTTGGCTGGCCCGAACTTGCACGGCCTGGGGGCGGCCAAAGGCCATGAGCGCTGCATCCATCGCGCAGTCGTAGGCATCGGCTTGATTGTCGGCCGTATCGTGCAGATGGATCTGCTCACTTGGCAGGCCGCTCAAGGCTTGCAGTTCTATCAGCAGAGCCGCGGGGCGCCGGGTGTGCGCCCAAACAAAAAGCTGCTTGTTGTGATAGCAAGCGCGGGCCCAGGCAGTATGCGGGTGCTCGAGGGCAGACTGCCACTCATAGCCTTGGTCGGGGGAGGTAAGCGTGGGCGCGCGGGCGTCATCCGCTGGCAGAGCGGCTTGGCTTGCCGCGACGGGCGTGACCCAGCGAGCATCCAGCAAGGCGGCGCCTTGTTGGGCCTGCTCGGCTTGAACAGCCAGCACGCCCAGGAAATTACCGATATGTACACAGTCCACGACACCGGGCACGTGCAGGGCGGCCTGTTTGTCGACGGTCTGTAATTCCGCACCCAGATACTGGCCGTTTTCGTAGGACCAGTAAGGAGGGCGCACAACAACGCCATGCAGCAAGCGGGTGTCACTGGGCAGCTCGGGCCACAGCGCTCGGGAAAAGTCCTGTACTGAATGACTCATTGCCGGGCCTTTGCAACACGCAGGGCGGCCTGCATGATCTCTACATGGGTGCCGCAACGGCACAGGTTATAGCGCAGTTCATCCCGAATCTGTGCTTCCGTGGCTTGCGGATTACGGTCCAGCAGAGCCTGGACAGTCATGACCATTCCATTGAGGCAATAGCCGCATTGTGCCGCCTGGCAATCAATGAATGCCTGCTGAACATCATTGGCTTGTCCGTTGTGGGTCAGGCCTTCCAGCGTGGTGATCTGGCGATTCTCCACCAGGCTGACGGGCACTACACAGGAGCGGGCGGCCACGCCGTCGACCAGAACGGTGCAAGCGCCGCACTCGCCCAGCCCGCAACCAAACTTGGGGCCGTTGAGCTCCAGATCGTTGCGCAGCACATAAAGCAGCGGGGTATCGGGTTCCACCTCGATGATGTGGGTCTCTTGATTGACCCGCAAAGTGTGCGGGCGAGTACAAGGGTTCATGGGTTTCACCTTGGGTAGATCGCACCTTGTTGTCGGACAGGATGGGCGGTGCTTTTATCAGTTCGGTATTGATATGCTTAAATTAAGTGTATACACTTTAATTTATTGAGTAAATAGATTCTACTACTCCCTTGAGGTATCAATCAAAGGCCTTGTGGGAAGTCATGAAAAATTCCGCGAAATCTCATTTAGTATAGGGTTTACACTGATTATTGGGCCCTTGATTTTATCTTTATAGTAGTTGTGGAAAATAAGATCTGTTGCGGTTTATTTGTTTTATTAGGGCGTGTACGCTAGTAATTGAAGGTTTGTCGAGCGCTTGGGTGGATTGTCAGGGGCCGAACCCGGACTGTCCCGTGCCAGACCCTCTATAAAGAGCCCAGCCAGGAGAGAGTGATGTCTTACGATGCGCCGCGTCACCAGCAGCAGGATTTGCTCAGGGCGTGCGGCACCTTGCTGATTTTAGCGGCACCGGTACGGCCTCCCAAGCCTTCGCCCGGTCAGCCCGGCGTGGTGTCCGAATATTTGCAGGCGCACGACGATGTTTTTGTCGCGGTGTCCGAGCAGGGGTGGGTGCGCGCGTTTCATGGACATGTGGATCTGGGTACGGGTATTCAGACCGCACTGAGCCAGATTGTGGCAGATGAGCTGGATGTGTCCATGGCCCGTGTGCAAATGGTGCTGGGGCATACCGATGCAGTGCCCAACCAGGGTCCCACCATCGCCAGCGCGTCCATTCAGATTCATGCTGTACCGCTGCGCAAGGCGGCGGCTCAGGCACGTCAATTGCTGCTAGCACAAGCCGCGCAACGCTGGACGCTGCCCGCCGATCAATTGCGTGTGGATGACGGCACAGTCATTGCTCCGGACGGGCGCAGCCTGACGTACTGGCAATTGCTGGAAGGTCAGGAACTGCGGGCCTATCTGGATAAGGAAACTCCCACCAAACCGGCCGAGCAATTGCGCATTGTCGGGACCGCCCAGGCGCGTGTCGATATTCCGGGCAAGGTCGCGGGGCAGTGGGTCTATGTACACGATGTGCGTGTACCCGGCATGTTGCATGGCCGTGTTGTGCGCCCTCCTTATACCGGACGTGATAGTGGCGACTTCATCGGTTGCAGCCTGGAATCCGTGGACGAGGAGTCCATCCGTCATATTGCCGACGATGTGCGTGTCGTGGTGATTGGCGACTTTATTGGGGTGGTCGCGGCTCGTGAAGAACACGCCATGCGTGCCGCCCGTGAATTGAAAGTGCGCTGGAAAGCGATTCCTCCTTTGGAGGATATGAATAATCTGGAGCAGTTGATTCGTCGTCAGCCCATGACGGAGCGCTTGCTTGTCGATAAAGGGCCGGACTTTGATGCATTGCCGCCCGAAGGCAAACGCTTGAAGCGTACTTATGTCTGGCCTTTTCAGTTGCATGCGTCGATAGGCCCTTCTTGCGCAGTGGCGCACTATCAGCCAGGCCATAGTCGGATCTGGTCGGGCACACAGAACCCGCATATGTTGCGCGTTCACTTGAGCCAGTTGCTGGGCGAGGACGAGGCGGATCTGGAGATTATCCGTCATGAAGCGGCGGGTTGTTATGGTCGCAATTGCGCTGACGACGTGTGTGCCGATGCCCTCTTGCTGTCACAGGCGGTGGGGGCGCCGGTACGCGTGCAACTGACGCGTGAACAGGAGCACGGTTGGGAGCCTAAAGGTGCGGCTCAGTTGATGGACGTGGTCGGTTCCATGGATGTTGAGGGGCAACTGCGTCACTACGAGTTCGTGACCCATTACCCCTCCAATGATGCGCCGAATCTGGCTTTGTTGCTGACCGGTCGGGAGTCGGCGGCGCCCCGGCAACTGGAGATGGGCGATCGCACGGCGGTGCCGCCTTACAGCTATCCCAAGCAGCGCATTGTGTGCCAGGACATGCCCGCGATTGTGCGTGCCTCCTGGTTGCGCGGCGTGTCGGCCATGCCCAATTCGTTTGCGCATGACTGCTTTCTGGACGAGCTGGCGGTGGAGGCGGGTGTAGACCCGCTGAGTTATCGCCTGCGCTATCTGGATCAGGATGTGCGCGCCCAGGAGCTGCTGCAGGCAGTCGCGGACAAAGGCCAGTGGCAGATTGGACATCGTGGTTCGCGCGGGCAGCCCGATGCGCAGGGCTATCTGTATGGTCGTGGCCTGGCGTATGCCCGTTATATACACAGCAAGTTTCCCGGTTTTGGCGCAGCCTGGTCGGCCTGGTTGCTGGACCTGCGAGTGCATCAGGATACGGGAGTGATCGAGGTTCAGCAGATTTACGTCGGTCAGGACACGGGCCAGATGGTCAATCCTGCGGGAGTGCGTCACCAGATTCACGGCAATGTCATTCAATCCTTGAGCCGCAGCCTGTATGAACAGGTGCGTTTTGACGCGCAAGGGGTGGTCAGCGCGGAGTGGGGGGCATACCCGATTATCGATTTCCCGCGCATCCCGCCCATTGAGGTGATTTTGATGGACAGGCAGTCTGAACCGCCGATGGGGTCGGGCGAGTCTGCCTCCGTGCCCTGTGCCTCGGCGATTGCCAATGCTTTGTTTGATGCAACTGGCCGACGTTTTCGGCAGGTGCCCTTTACACCGGATGTGGTCCGGGCCGCGCTGGCTGCTACGCCCCAAACGGTGTAGGCAGCAGCAATTTTCAGGGATCGGGTTCAGGGCCTTTTAGCAGTACCGGGCTTTGGACCTGACGGTTTCAATCCAAGGACAGATTAATGAGTACCTTTCTTTAC
>NZ_JAYJLG010000008.1:0-91690 GCF_051948705.1 Alcaligenes sp. Lyrl_28 | reverse complement strand
GCTGTAAAACGCCTTGTTTAGAACCGGGTAGGCGCGTCAGCGCCTTCCCCGGCTCCCAAGGTTTTTCGTGCCCTCGATGTCTTTATACGTCTGGCACCACATACCCCTGCCTTTCTTCTCTCTCGCGTCTACGTGCGCCGCTCGTTTCCCCCCACATTGCACGTGCACGTGCGTTCCTTCGTTGTCTCTCACGACACAGGCCCTCGCGAGCTCCTGTCAGGCTCAACACTTAAAACGCCCAGCGCAGGTTGACTTGTCCCTGCAGTGATGAATATCCACCCCCGAACTGTGAGCGGATGCCTGTGCCAATCGACAGACGCTCATCACGCTGCCAGCTCAGCCCGGCTTGCACGCTCATCGTGTCGCGAGGGAGCACATGATTACGGGTGTTAAACGCGGTGTCCGAGGAGGCAATCGCAAAATGCGCAGCCTGAGTCAGGTCGCGGTCCAACCATTCGTGGTTCCAGCCGAGGTCGACATTTACAGCCAGTTTGCTGCCATCATCCAGGTCTTGGTTCCATAGAGCGCTCAGACCAAGGCTGGAGCGCAAGGCGTCAACACGTTTGCTCTCCAGCTGAAGGCGTGTGGCTGCATTGCCCGATTCGTCGACAGAAGGCCGCGATGCCCAGGCATAGTTCATGCTGATCACAGGGCCGACCGACAAAGACGGACTGATCGGCCACAGGTAGCCTGTGCCCGCATCCAGCGACAATTGACGGCCCGTCCAGTCAGACGAGTGGCTTGCCTGGTAGTTGCCCAGGCTGATGTGCCGACGCATATCAGCGTGCTCCAGGCCCAGACGCAGCCCGCTGAACGCAAAAAGACCGTGGCGGGCAGCAGGACGATACTGCAGATGCGCCGCAAGCCCGAACGCAGTGGCTTTACTCTTGCCGCCATAAGGAGCATCGGGTTTGACCGACAGATCCGAAATATCCAGTTGAGCACCCACGGCGAGATCAGGTGCTGACTCCAGCCTGCGTCCGGCCCCGAGGATCAGGCCATAGCTGTTGGCATCGTAGCCAAGCAATGAGCCCCGTGTGCTCTGATCGGCGCTTGAACCCGATATCAAGGCGTAACCTTGCCAGTCTTTGCCGGGGCGCGCCATGCTTTGGCTAAAACCCTGGCGGGCGGTTTGCATGATTTCGCGCTCGTGTGTCAGGGAGGCGGCCATCGCTGCACTGTAGCTGGCTGGCGAAACCTGGTCCAGGGCATCGCGGATCAGGGAGCCGTTCCTCGCCGAGAAGTCCAGCTCCCTGAACAGGGGCTGGGCGGATGCAGGACCGGCTAAGGCTAGCTTGAACAAAGCTTGCCCGGCTTGTTGCTGGTTGTCGTTCTGGCCGTACTGACTGTAGGCGTAGTCGGCTCGGTGAGCTGACAAGCGGTAGCGCTCATTGCCCAGGGCGTCGGCATTAAAGGACAAGGTGGGGGATACCGCGTGGATCTGAAGGGTGTCGAACTTGCCGCTGTAGCTGTTCGCCTCCACCAGCGACGCAGTGTCAACTGCCCACGAGTTTTG
Source organism: Alcaligenes sp. Lyrl_28 (assembly GCF_051948705.1). Classification (NCBI taxonomy): domain Bacteria; kingdom Pseudomonadati; phylum Pseudomonadota; class Betaproteobacteria; order Burkholderiales; family Alcaligenaceae; genus Alcaligenes; species Alcaligenes sp. Lyrl_28. The sequence continues at coordinate 90,174 of NZ_JAYJLG010000008.1, read as the reverse complement.
ATACCAGTCGGCCAGGGGCTGCAGGCTCAAGGTGCCGGCAAGCTCTGCCTTGCCGCTGATGGTCAGTATGTCGTGGGCACCGTTGCTGTCGAACTCGGTTTCCAGTTGACCTGTTGCGGTTTGCTGGAAGTCTCCCTTGACGCTGATGCGTCCGGTTGAGTGTCCAGGCGCCAGAGTGCCGGCGTTCAACAGTGTGTTGCCGCTGGCCAGATCGAAGCTCGCATTGCCCTTGAAGGTAGCGCCTTCGTGAATGGTGGCACTGTGCACGAGCAAGTTTCCGTCCAACTGGCTGGTTCCGCCGTCAAAGGACAGGGTCAGATTGTCTTTACCAGTGATATTGCCTGCGTAGCTGAAGTTAAAGCTCGCATCGGGCTGATTGATACTGCGGCCTTCGCGGTCCGCTGCCTGGCCAAACGACACAGTGGTCAGGCGCAGTTGCTGAGTATCGTCGCGTTGCGCATAACGCGAAATAATATCGCCTTCCAGTTGGGCGCCCTGCATCAGGTTGATCCGTCCCACGTAGGCATTGTCAGAAATCAGAATGGCGGCCTCTTGGCCGGCTACCCTCCCGCTGATATCGGCTTGTTGGACCAGAGGGCCGTTCAGTTCAGGGAGCAGGGGTAGATCGGCCCCCTCGCTGCTGCGTAGGTAGGAGCCCCGTCGCTCGGTATGGTTGCCCAGTGAATTGGTGCCGAAATCAAAACGCAGACCGACGCCTTGCGGTCCGCTGGCCTGGATATCGCCGCGATGAACCAGTGTGTGTCCGCGACCGTAGGCAAACTGAATGCCTTGTCCATTCAGGCCATTGGCGTGGATTTTGACGCCGGGCTCAATAATGACGGTGTTGTTTTCGCCATCAACCCGTATGCCTGCGCCACCCGATCCTGCGCTCAGCAGGTCTGCCGCTTGCCGGATCTGGTTGTTGCTGCCATAAATGTGCAGGCCCAGACCCAGCGTCGACAGGTTGTAGCGGCCAGTCAGGTACTGTGTGCCCGCCGCATTGCGCTCAAAGAAGCCCTGTGTGTTGACCAGATCAAGGCCATCGCCGTAGATGGAGCGCCCAAAGAAATTGGCCCGGTCGATGGTGTAACCCAGATCCTGCATGACGGCCAGTTCAGCCTCCATGAAGCCCGAATAGTTGCGGTAGCTCTGGTGGCTCATGACGCTGTTGCGAAGTTCGATATGGCTCATGAAGTTATCGTCTACGCCTCCCTCCTCACCGAGTATCTTGACAGGGACACCGCGCAGGCCACCGGCCAGCACCTGTTCGATGTGAGTCCCGGTCAGATAGCCTTTGTCCTGGCGTAGATCAAACGCATCGGGGTCGTAGGTGTTGTTGCAAGCACTGCAGACAATTTTTTGGTTTGCGCGTGCCGGATTGCCGTTGTCGTCCCGGAGCAGTTGCGTCCAGCTGCTCAAATCACTTTCAAAATAAGGCTTGTATTCGTCTAGATTGCCTTTGTCTTCAACGCTGCTTAACACGCCCAGACCGTGGGCAATTTCGTGTATGGCCGTCAGCAGGACGCTGTCTTTGCCGCTAAGAGGCGTTTGGGTCAGAGCGGGATTGAGTGCGTAGTCATCCTGGCCCAGTCCAAAAAAGCCGTGGCCGCCCAAGGGCAGGGTGCCGGTTGAGGGTGACAGACCAAAGATGTTTTGTTGCATTTGCGTCAAAGCGCTGTGCCCCCCTTGGGCCACGGGGGAGCCACCGTAGGCGTTGCCCGGCATGTCGACCGTGCCGATGTTCACGATGGTGGCGGGCTTGTTGCCCTGAGGCTGAATTATTTCCGCCCAATAGCCCAGGCCGTCGACGATCTCGTTTTTGTAGGCCTGATGGCCTTCCCAGCTCCAGAATGAGGTGTTGTCATTGTCAAAGGAGCCGTCGCCAATGTCGAAAAACCGGGCGATGAATACGCTGCGCCCGGCAGCGTTCTCCACGGTTCTGTCTTCCAGAGCGTGAGCGGACAGGGGGGCAATAGCCAGTGTCAGTGCTGCCCATAGCCTGTTGGGTGTCATGGCGGGTCGGGTATTCAAGGCGCGAAATAGTGTCTGCACGGAGGAGCCCCTGAAGTGGAGGAAGCAGTTTGTTGAGCCTGAGGCATTCAGGTTGGCAAGGAGAGCCTTGCACGAGAAGATGACGTTGAGCTAGTGTGGGGAAAATATAGCAGATTGTTTTAAATGGACACTTATTGTTTTAAATAGGCGGGCAGTGCTTTTAAACGGGGCCTGGGCTGGGGTGCTTAAGGTTTGAATGGGAGCTTGCCTTACCCGGCTGGCTCTCTCAGAGTCAGTTCTCGACCTGCTCTTGGAGGGCGTCCTGCGGGCTTAATCCTTCTTGGTGTTTCTTTGAGTCCATCTCCCTGCTGGGTCCGATGCTTTGATCTTGTGGCCTTGATACAGTACCAAGGGATTTGCCGTTTTTTTTAACGATGTACTGGAAGCCCGGTTTGTGGGAGCCTTGTTGGCCTCGATCACTTGTATTGTTCAGGCTGATCGTGAAAGACAATGAGCCGCAGTAGGCTCACGCAGAAGTGTAAAGGAGATTGAATGGTTGGACAGCAGCGGGTCTCGGGGGTGACGGGCATTATTCTGGCCGCCGGTGTGGGTCTTCGGTTCGATCCCTCAGGTCAGTGCCTGAAACTGCTGGCCCGGATGGATGATGGCAAAACGGTGGTGCGCCGTGTCTGTGAGACTGCGCTGTCCGTGCTGGATGAAGTGCTACTGGTCTGCGATGTTCATGAGCCGCTTCTGCGGCGTGAGCTGGGCGATTTACCGCTCGTTTTTGTACCGGCGCCAGACGCGACGCGCGGCATGGGGGTCAGTTTGAAAGCCGGGATACAGGCGAGTCGGCCTTCTTATGGCTATGTCGTCTTGTTGGCGGATATGCCTTGGGTACGGCCCAGTACAGTAGCGGCGGTCGCTCAGGCCGTGCAGGATGGCGCTGGGATAGTACGTCCGGTTGTGAACGGGCAGACGGGCAATCCGATTGGCTTTGGTCTGGCCTGGCAGCAGGCGCTTTTGACATTGCCCGATGAGCAAGGCGCGCGTGGCTTGTTGCAAGCCAACAGGGATCAGACCCTGTTCCTGCCCTTGGTGGATGAGGGGATCTTGCGTGATGTGGACATTCCCAGTGATCTGGGAATGTCCCCTGACTCGAATTAACCGTGTCCGCGCTGTTTGGCGATCTGCTGGCGCTCCAGGCGACCAATATAGTGTTGGATGGCCATTTGCGTGGAGGCAGACAAGTCAATAAACGTACAGCCCAGGCGTTGAATCTGTTTGCCATTGGGCAGTTGTTGCGTTTCGGTTCGTGTCACTTGTAGCGCCACGACAAAAGAGCCTGCCTGAGGAAGCTCCAGCAGGGACTCTGTTTTATGTGCACCAATGACCTCTGCCAGACTTTGGGATTCGTCGACCAACGACAAGCCCCCGCCGCTGATATCGTGCAGCATGAAACTCTTTGCCTCGTTATTCAGACGCAGGATCACCATGGCCGGTTCGCTGACCGGTACGCTCACGCGGAAAAATTCGCGTCGCTGCAAACGGCGAATGGATTCGGGGATCGGGATGGCCAAGGCCGGTTGTCCTTCATAGGTCACCACTTCGGGCTTGGGCCCCTGGAAGGTTACTTTGATCTTGTCGACAGAGGTCTCAAAGCTGGTGTGTTCGGACTGCAGCAGATTTCGGGTTTTTTCTTCTTTGTTAGCGGTGTCGATCACCACCACATTATTGTCCAGATCGATATCCAAAATGGTGGTCACAATCCGGTCATTGCCGTGGTTGGCTTCCATGTGCAACAGCAGGCCGCCTTTTTCAATAGCCCGTAAAACACGCAGGATTTCAAACTTCGATTGGATTTGAAATGGATCGTCTTCAAGAGGGGGGAGCGAAGAGGTCATGGCAGCGCGGCAAAAAGAGATCGGTAAGTGACTGTAAGGGATTGTACGCGCCAGAGTAACACTCTGGACGCGATTTAGTGTGCCCGGTCCGTTGATTTGCCCCTTAAGTATTGAGGCCTGGGGTTTCAGATCTGCTGGCGCTGATGCAAGGCACAACGAGCGGCCGCCAAATCCCAGGCAGCGGAGCCGACGGATTTGAAGAACACGGGTTTGTCTTTGGGCGCCGGGCTGCGCAAAACCTGGTGTATGCCCTGAACCTGATCCCAATTTACGTCAGCCTGAAGCAGGTCTCCCGCTTCTTTTCGGGCGCCTGTCAGATCGTCTACATACAGGCGGCTGGCCAGGACGGTGTGGGCTTCGAACTCGGCCATTTCAGGTGTAAAGGCCCCTACGCCGATCAACAGGCGCTCAAGTCGGGCTGGTTCGTGATAGACCGGTGTCAGGCTGGAGGTCAGACTGATCAGCACATCGGTCTTTTCCGGCACGCTTGCCGCTGCCTGGACCCTTGCTCCGAAACGGGTCTGCAAAGAGGCGGTGACGGCGCGGGCACGCTCCAGACTGCGGCCTGTCAGGGTGACCTCGGCTTTGGGGTAAAGCGTCATGATGGCCTCGCAATGAGCCCGTGCCTGTTGGCCGTAACCCAGCAGGGTGATGTGTTCGGGCCCTTGGGGCCAGAGCGCCTGGATGCCCAGCATGGACACAGCGGCGGTGCGACGCTCGGACAGGGTGGGCGCATCCAGAATCAAGAGGGGCAGACCATTGTGGGCATCGTACACAGTGACCAGACCCTGGATAGTGCCCTGGCCCTGCTGCGGATTGTCCGGCATGACATTGGCCAGTTTGTGCACGCCTATATCGTGCGAAACCGCGGGCATGGACAGCATTCGCCCGGTTTGAGGATAGTCAAGCACCTGGCGGGCGGGGGCGACGATAGTGCCGGCGGCAGATTGGGCTACGGCGATGCCAAGCTGGGCGACCAGCTCTGGATAGGGCAAAGCGCGAGCAGTTTCTTGAGCGGACAGGATGGTATAGGAAGCTTGCATCATTCCAGAATCTCCATTGAGTCGGTCTGTTGGCCAAGACACCGTGCCAAGCTATCGGTAAACCAGTGTAGCGTAGGCGTTGCCCAGGGCAATAGGCTTGGGGCGTTACGCGGCCATTGACCCACCTTGACAATTAATCCGCCCCGCCTGCAGGGTGAGCACGGCATAATGAGGCCTGATATCAGTACCGGCCCGCATGGTGCCGTGCATTGGGGAGAAAAATAATGAGTTTGCTTAATTCTGTTGTGTCGGCCTTGTCGTCGGCAGATGCCAAATCCAAGGAGCAGGGCGCGCTCTTGCCTGCCCTGATTCAAGTAATCAGCAGCTATCCGGGGGGCCTGAGTGGTCTGATTGAGCGTTTTCGCGCCGGTGGTTTTGGGGAAGTGGTGTCGTCCTGGATTTCGCAGGGCAGCAACCAGGACATTGCTCAGCAAGATCTGTTGGGAGTGATGGGGCAGCCCGCGATCACGCAGTTGGTGAACTTGTCGGGCTTGACCCAGCAAAGCGTGTTGGAGAACCTGAGAATCATGTTGCCTTCCCTGATCAATCAGGCCAGTCCCAATGGCCAGTTTGACCCATCCCATATTACCGATGCCAGCAGTTTGCTGGGTGGCTTGACGCAGTTGTTTCGCAAACCCTGAGAATTGATGCCGTGAGCGCGGCCCGCCGCGGGCCGTGGAAGAAAAAAATGAAAAAGCCTGGAATGGGTGTCGTACCGATTCCAGGCTTTTTGATGTGAGCCAGACAAATCGGTATGAGCGCGACGGCCAGTACCGATTTTTTTTGTCTTAGCCGCGTGCTGCAGCAGCCAGCGCTTGTTCCAGATCGGCCAGAATGTCGTCGATGTGCTCCAGACCAATGGACAGACGCACCATATCTTCGCTGACTCCCACTGCCGCCAGTTCTTGCGCATTGAGCTGACGGTGTGTGGTGCTGGCCGGGTGGCAGGCCAGGGATTTGGCATCGCCAATATTGACCAGGCGCAGCACCAGATTCAGCGCGTCGATAAAGCGAGTGCCCGCTTCAATGCCGCCCTTGATGCCAAAGGACAGAATGGCAGCGGGTTTGCCGCCCATGTAGCGCTTGGCCAGCTCGTGGTCGGGATGGTCGGGCAGACCTGCATACTTGACCCAGGACACTTGAGGGTGCTTGTTCAGGTACTCGGCCACTTTCAGGGCATTTTCCGTGTGGCGTTCCATGCGCAAAGGCAGCGTTTCGATGCCTTGCAGAATCTGGAAGGCGCTCAAGGGAGCCAGGGCTGCGCCAGTGTTGCGCAGCGGAGCCACGCGGCAACGGCCAATGAAGGCAGCCGGACCGAAGGCCTCGGTGTAGACCACGCCATGGTAGGAAGGGTCGGGGGTATTGAGAATGGCAAAGCGGTCTTTATGTTCGGCCCAGGGAAACTTGCCCGAATCCACCACCATGCCAGCGATGGTGGTGCCGTGACCACCCATGTATTTGGTCAGCGAATGCACCACAATGTCAGCGCCGTGTTCGATAGGGCGGCACAGTGCAGGAGACGCGACGGTGTTGTCTACAATCAGTGGCACGCCATGGCGGTGCGCAGCATCGGCCAGGGCGCGGATATCGATGATGTTGCCGGCCGGGTTGCCGATGGTTTCGCAGAAAACGGCACGGGTGCGATCATCAATCAGGGCTTCCAGCGCTTCGATGTCATTGGGCGGGGCAAACTTGACCGTAATGCCCTGACGCGGGAAGGAGTGTGCGAACAGGTTGTAGGTGCCACCATACAGTTTACTGACGGACACAATGTTGTCGCCGGCCTCGGCAATCGTTTGGATAGCATACGTGATGGCTGCCATGCCAGAGGCGACTGCCAAACCTGCAATCCCGCCTTCCAGTGCCGCTACACGCTCTTCGAGCACGGCATTGGTCGGGTTCATGATGCGGGTGTAGATATTGCCGGGAACCTTCAGGTCAAACAGATCCGCGCCGTGTTGCGTATTGTCGAAAGCGTAGGAAGTGGTCTGATAAATCGGGACAGCAACAGCTTTTGTGGTCGGGTCTGGCTGGTAGCCAGCATGAATGGCAAGAGTCTCTAGTTTCATGGCTTATTCTGGAATTGATTATCAAGTGGCTTATATAAGACAGAGCAAGCATAACCCTTGTATGTGCGCAAATGCATCTAAGGGCGAAGACATTAATACTATGCCTTTATTTCTTAAGGTAATAATAAGGGATTGCTGACAGACGACACCGCTTTTTAAGGAGCAGGTGGATATTTCTTATTTTCGTTACTTCGCAATGCCCCGACATAGGGTAGCATTTCGTATCCGGGCAGATGGCATGTTGCATCCTTCCCCGAGGTCCTAGAGGCTTACATGAAAGTATGGTTTAAGCGGGGCTTATTCAGCCTCGTCGTTTTGGCTATTGTCACAGTGGTTGGCGGGGCAATTTTCCTGCTGACCTTCAATCCCAATTCGTACAAACAGAAGCTGGCCGACATCGTCCAGCAAAAGTATCAGCGTACGCTCAAGATTGACGGTGACATCGAACTTTCTTTATTTCCCCGCATTGGCCTGTCCGTGCAGGGCCTGTCCCTGTCCGACCGTAATTCGGAAGATCCCTTCGCGTCCTTTGAAAGTGCCCGGTTTGCGGTCGCCCTCTGGCCTTTGATCAACAACCGTCTGGTTGTGGACCACGTCGCTGTTACGGGCTTTAAGGCCTGGATTGTGCGTGATGAGCAGGGTGCATTCAACTTTGATGACCTGTTGCAAGCGCCGCCCGTCGGTCCTCAACTGCCCGTTGCCCGTGCTGGGGTGTCCTTGTTGCCTGCTGCGCAGGCGGCCGAGGCTCCACAGGACAAATCTGTTGAGCCGTCCCCCGAGTCCTCGCCAGTGCCCGAGCTGATTGCCAAGCGTTCGGGCAGCGAGACGGATTTTCAGATCGACATTGCGGGTCTGAGCTTGAAAGGGGGCGAAATTCACTACTTCAGCAAGCGCAGCAATGTGATTGGTCGCTTGCTGCAGCTGGAAGTAAATACGGGGCGCATGACGTTCGGCCAGCCTTTTGATGTGGCCTTCAAAAGCCGGCTGTCGGGCGACTATCCAGTGGCCGAAGGGTCGCTGGAGGGGCAGGGCCAGCTCAGTTTGGACCCCGCCTCGCAATCATACGCAGCGCAGAAGCTGAACCTGAGCTTTGTAGGCGATCTGGACGAGTTGCGGGCGCAAAGCCTGACACTCAAAGGCAATGTGGCGTACAAGGCTGGGCAGCGTCAGTTCAACGCCACCAATCTGGATACTCAACTGCAAGGCCAATGGTTGGGCTCGTATCCGGTCAGCGATCTGAATGCGTCCTTGAACACGCCCAAGATGCAGATCGACAGCGACAGTGATCTGGTGTCGTTCGAGAAACTGGCCTTGCGTATCCGCGGCAAAAACGAGGATCAGAACCTGGATCTGGCCTTGGACGTTCCCCGCATTCAGGTCTCGCCTGCCCAGGCCGAAGGCGCACCCGTGGTGGCCAGCCTGAAAGTAAGCGGTCCCAAGGTCTGGGGCCTGGGCTTGACGCTGCAGGGCTTGTCCGGCAACAGCCAGGCGCTTTTGTTTGAGCAGGCCAAGCTCGATGGAGCGGTCAAGCAAGGCAGTCGTGTCGCTCAACTAAAGGCCAGTTCGCCCATGCAATGGCAGCCGTCGAATGAATGGCTGCGTCTGCCCGAAATTCAGGCTAGCATTCGCGTCGAGGACGAGGCCGATGCGGGCAGCCGTTTCGAGATGCCGTTGAGCGGACAGGCGGATCTGAACAAAGGCAAGCAGCAATACCAGGCGCAGCTAAGCAGCAACATCGAGCAGGCTCAAGGCAAGCTGGATATCAGTGTTCAGGATAAAGGCAAAGGCCCCTTGCTGGCCGCTGTGCTAAAGGCAGACAAGCTCGATCTGGATGAGCTGCGCTCGATTTTCTGGCTAACCGCCCCAGAGGTGGTCCCCCCCGCGGAGGTGGTTGATGAGTCAGAGCCAGCGACCGGACAGGCCGAGGAGCAGGAAGCCGGGCAGGAACAGCCCGCGGACCCCGCCCAACCGCCAGTAGCGGCCGAGCAGGAGGATGCGCAACCCGCTTCCTATGCCTGGCTGGATGCCATGAGTTTCGATCTGCGTGTTGAGATTGAGAAGCTTCGCAGCCTGGGCATGGTCATGGATCAGGTCAAGGCTCAAGTCAAGAATCAGGGACAACTGATTAATCTGTCGCAGTTCACCGCGCAAGCCTACGAAGGACAGCTCCAGGCCAAGGCCAAGGTAGAGCCGGGCAAACGCCTGGAGTTGGGTCTGAAGTTGCAGCAAATGCAACTGGGCTCGCTGCTGCTGGACGCTTTCGGCAATGATTATCTGGCCGGCAAAGGCAATGTCGATCTGAATCTGAAGACCCAGGGGGCCACGCAGCAAGAGCGCCTGAATGCGCTGGAAGGGGGCCTGAGCCTGGATCTGCTCGACGGCAGCTGGCGTAGTGTCGATCTGGATCAAAGCGTACGGGATATCAACGAGGCGGTGCGTAATGCCTTCAGCGGCCAGATTCCCTTGTTGCTGCCCGAGTCCGATCTCTTGCGTCGTACGGTGTTAAAACGCCTGCAAGGCAGCTTGGATATCAAGAAAGGGCAGGCCACGTTCCGCAACTTCCGGGCCGTGACCCCTCTCTTGAATGTCACGGCCGCCAAGGGGTCCAAGCTGGACTTGGTGACTCAGCAGGCAGAGGTGACGTTGCAGGCACGCCTCAACCCTAACAGTCTGTCCGCTGATGAACGCAAGTCTTTGCAGGATCTGCGTAATGTGTCGATCCCCATTCACATCTCCGGGCCTTGGGCTGCATTGTCCTACCAGATTCAGTGGAAGGACATCGCCAGCGACACGATTAAAAAAGCCTTGCAAGACGGGTTGCTGGACTTGTTGAGTCAACAGGCCTCGCAGGCCAAGGCAGAAACCACGACAGAGGTGAAGGCTGAGGTCAAACAGGCCATTCAGGACGAGTTGGCAGCCAAAGTGCCCCCAACTCTGGGTGAGGCCATGAAGCAATGGTTCAAGCAATGAGTCAGGACGCCAGCCTGAATGCGGGCCAGCCACTGGACACGGTCTGTCTTTTGCAAGGGGGGCCAGCGCTCAGCGATAGCAAGGCGCTGGCATGCCAGGAGCGTTGGGTTCTGGGCGATGAACAGGGGCAGGTTCTGGGCGCGCAGGCCTTGCCTGTCCTGGCTGAACTAAGCATGGAGCTGCGCTTTGGGCAGTTGGTGCTGCGTGCTCCCGGCATGTTGCGTCTGGATATAGCGGTAGACGTCATTGAAGACGATCCTGACTCGTTTTCCATGTGGCAGGAAAACGGCCAGCCAGTGCAATTGATCGACGAGGGCGATTTGCCGGCGCAGTGGTTCAGTCGTTATATCGGCCAGCCAGTACGTTTGTTAAAGCGTCTGGCTACCTCCCCGTAAATGCCCCCTGTGGCGGCGTTCAGTCATAAAAAAACCCTGCCAGAAGCAGGGTTTTTTTATGACGGTTCCATCAGGAAGTGGACTCGGCTTGCAGTCGATGGTAGCGGGCGAGCAGGGTTTCCTGGCTTTCCTGGTGCTGAGGGTGAACCTCAATGCATTCGACCGGACACACCACCACGCACTGTGGTTCATCAAAGTGGCCGACACACTCGGTACATAGGTTGGGATTGATCTCGTAGATCTCCTCGCCCATGTAAATGGCCAGATTGGGGCACTGCGGCTCACATACGTCGCAGTTGATGCATTCTTCTGTAATGTGCAGTGCCATAGCGCAGTGTCCTGATAAGCGTGGTCTTTGGAATTGACCCGTCGGTCACCCTACAGTGTAGTACGGACCGCTGTGCAGGGCGAGTTCAGGTCGCCGAAACCGCTTGCTGATTGCGTTCTTTGGCTTTGGTTTGCAGCCAACGCTCTACGGACGGGAACACAAATTTACCTACGTCGCCGCCCAAGATGGCAATTTCGCGCACAATGGTACCGGAGATGAACTGGTATTGGTCCGAAGGGGTCATGAACATGGTCTCGACTTCGGGCAGCAGGTGGCGGTTCATGCCCGCCATTTGAAATTCGTATTCAAAGTCGGAGACGGCGCGCAGTCCACGTACGATGACGCGACCATTTTGTTCACGCACAAAATCCTTGAGCAGGCCCGAAAAGCTTTTTACTTCCACGTTCGGGTAGTGGCTGAGCACTTCGGAGGCAATTTCCACACGCTCTTCTACCGTGAAGAAGGGGCGTTTGTTCTGGCTGGAGGCCACACCGACCACGACGTGATCGAAAAGGTTGGCGGCTCGCCTGACCAAGTCTTCATGGCCTCGGGTCAGGGGGTCGAAGGTGCCGGGGTAAACAGCTGTGATCATGGTGCATCCGCGTAAGGGGTTCAAGTTGGCAGGTCGGAGTCCGGGGAGAGCGGCGCAGGCGTCCCGGAAAATTCGGCATTATTGACTGTTTTTTGCATCGCAGCAAATCGCAGCAAATGATAATGTACCTGCCCTGCCTTATCCTGTCGTAGTATCCCGTATTGAGCCGGGGCTTGTATAGGGGTTTCGGACTCAATGTAAACCAGTGCGTCCGGCGCCAGCACATTGGGCAGCAAGGGCCAGATACGTTCCATCCAGTCGCGTGCAAAGGGCGGGTCCACAAAGACCAGATCGTAGCGCATCTGACTGCGCTCCAGAATATGGAGGGCGTCACCGGCATGAATGCGGACGTGTTCGGCTTTCAGCTTGGTGCGCAAAGCGCGTAAATTGGCCACAGCCGGCCCGTGACGCTCCACCATTTGCACAAAGGCGACACCGCGCGAGGCGGCTTCAAACCCCAGGGCGCCACTGCCGGCGAACAGGTCCAGCACGTTTTTGTCGCTGAATTGTCCGCCCCAGAAGTGGTTGAGCCAGTTAAATAGCGTCTCGCGCACACGATCCGGAGTGGGCCGCAAACCGGGGGCGTCGACCACTGAAATGGGTGTGCGGCGATAATCCCCACCTACAATACGGACAGCATGTTTTCTCATTAGCGCTTTGATCGGATAATGTGGTCATTCAACAGAATTTTCTAGTGTAAATCGTATGTTCAGTTTTTTTAAAAGAAAGAAGGCCAAGCCAGAGCCACAAGTCACTCAAACGGAGCTGACCGAGCCGCTTTCTCCTGCCCAGCCCGAGGCTGACGCGGCAGACGCATCCCCTGCGGTAGCGCAGGAGCAAAGCACGCCAGTTCAAACGCCGGCAGTCCCGCCTGCTGTGGCTTTGGATCGCCAGGCAGCCAGTCAGGCTGAACATCGCGCTGCCTCGCAGTCTACGCCCACGCAGCCAGAGGTGCCACAACCGACCCCTGCCAGTGTTCCGACACCCGAGCCTGCGCGTGTCTACGAACCGCAAGTACAGCCTGTACCTGAACCCGTTCGTACCCCTGAGCCGGAGGTGCAACCTGTGCCGGAGCCAGATCGGACTCCTGAGCCCGAGGTGCAACCGATCCCTGAACCGGAGCCAAAACCAGAACCAGAGCCAGAGATTGCTCCTGTTCCCGCACCGGCCCCCGCGCCACAACCTGAACCAGCTCCGACCCCAGAACCAGAAGCCGCCGCTCCTGTGGTGAAAACCTCCTGGATGTCCCGGTTGAAACAGGGCTTGTCGCGCACCGGTCAAAGTCTGAGCAGTCTGTTTGTCGGTGCCAAGGTTGATGAAACCTTGTTTGAGGAGCTGGAAGATGCCTTATTGATGGCCGATGCCGGCGTGGAGGCAACGGAAAAGCTGATTACCGCCTTGCGTGCGCGTGTACGCAAGGAAAAAGTCAGCGATGCAGCCCAGGTCAAGCAAATTCTGTGTGACATCCTGACCGATCATTTGAAGCCCTTGGAGAAGTCCTTTCCACTCGGTTCGGGCAAACCCCTGGTGGTCATGATTGCCGGTGTTAACGGTGCGGGTAAAACCACGTCCATTGGCAAGCTGGCGCACACCTTTCAGGAGCAGGGCGCAAAAGTCCTGCTGGCGGCGGGCGATACCTTCCGTGCGGCGGCGCGTGAGCAACTGATTGAATGGGGGGCGCGCAATAACGTCAGTGTGATTGCCCAGGACGGGGGAGACCCCGCCGCCGTGGCGTTTGATGCAGTACACGCGGGCCGTGCCCGAGATATGGGGGTGGTCATGGTGGATACCGCGGGCCGCTTGCCGACTCAACTGCACCTGATGGAAGAGCTCAAAAAGATCAAGCGCGTCATCGGCAAGGCGGACGGCCAGGCGCCACACGAAATACTCCTGGTTGTGGACGGCAATACCGGACAGAATGCGATCTCCCAGATTCGTGCCTTTGATGCGGCATTGGGTCTGACGGGCCTGGTGGTCACCAAGCTGGACGGCACGGCCAAAGGCGGGACGCTAGCGGCGGTTGCCGCCTGTGCTCAGGGCGTTCGACCCATTCCTGTGTACTGGATTGGGGTGGGTGAGGGTATGCAGGATCTGCAAGCGTTTGTGGCGCGCGAGTTTGCTTCGGCCTTGCTGGGTATGAACGCCTAAGTTCACGCCTGATAAAAAAAAACCGGCGATATCCTTTTAAGGGGATCGCCGGTTTTTTTTTGCGCTATTCGCCCGTGCTCACCGTGTAGCTACCCAGCACGCTACTGCTGCAGGATCGTTTCTTCCCTCGCGGGGCCTTTAGCGTCGCAGCAGCTCAGTGTGCGGCTGATGCTGATCCAAGGCATTGAGGGCATGCTGGGCATGGGCCGCACGACCCTGGCGAGCATGGGTCAGCCACTGACGTGCGAACTGCGCCTGCTCGGGATTGGCAGCATGTTGTGCATACCAGTCCAGCGCAACATCGACATCCGTTACGGCTCCGATCAGGGCCTGACACTCGCGCAAGACCTTGTGCAACCCTTGCTTGTCGGCCGCGCTGGGTAAAAACTCCAGGCAATAACGCAGGCTTTTGATTCGGTTACGCAGGCGATGCTGTTTGTCCTGGCTGATCTGTGCAAAGCGCTGGCTGCGCAACTGAATCGTCTGAAACCAGCGGCTGATGCGTGCCTCGATCAGGTTTTGCGGCTCCGGCACGCCATTGAGTTCCAGCGTGGGGCCGCAGATCAGACTTTGCAGATTACTCAGCAGCAAAGACTGGAATTCGGCGGCACTGGCCAGTTGAACGGGGTCGTGTTCCAGGTGGGCAGGTTGGGGCTGCGGAGCGGGGCCTGGCATGCCTGCTTTCAGTAACAAGGGAGTGATCTCCAGATGCACCAGATCATGATCGCGTGCCTTGCCAAACAAGCCGAAATAATGGGTCAACCGGGTGTTGGCATAGCCTTCACTGGCCGACAGCCACATCTTGAACAGCTTGCGGCAGGAGCGCAGACGGCGCAGGCCCACACGCATCAAGGCCAGATAATCAGCCTGGCGGGCGACGTCCGGGCGGATGCCATCCACGCCTGCCAGCAGGGCCGCATTACGAATGACCTGCTCCAGGCTCATGGTGGCGCTCAGACAGTAGAACTGCTCCAGGTCCTTGGCGTCGACAACATGGGGTTTGGGCAGGTCGTACGCCTTGCGCGTCAAGGCAGCGGCCACTTGTGAGGGAGACAAGTCCAGGCTCTCGGATTTGGCTCGGCGCCGATCCACCAGACTGGCCAGTGCATCGCCTCGTTCAGACTTGCTGCGCATTTCCAGGATCAGGCCGTGCTTGTACAGCCAGCGCTGCCCGAGCTCGAACATGGCAAGGCTTTCACCGCTGATGAGCTCGATTTCCAGTTCGTTGACCAAGAGCTTGAGGCCCTGGGATTCGATATGGCCCACATCGTAGGCCAGCTCCAGTTCAGACTGTCCTTGCCTGATTCGGGCCAGCTCACGTTGTATCCGCGTCTGGTAGCGGGCCTGAATCTGCCCGGAGTGCCGGGCCAGGGCGGCCTGTGCCGGGGTGTTCTGATACAGGCTCAGGTCCAGTTCGGGACCTGGTCGAGGATGATTGATCTCAATTCGGGACAGGGTATCGGGACCGGGCAGCTTGACGGTTTGAACCCATTGCTCACCTTCCTTGCGCAGTCGCAGAGCGATACCCGATAGCGCCAGTTCGCGCTCGGGGGTATCAAAGTAGATGGCGTTCAAGGTAATGCTACCCGTTCGTACCGCGTCAAAAGCGGCTAATAAACCGGGACGGGCACTCTCGGGTACAAAAAATTTCAGTTCTTGTTCTAGCACAGCATCGCACTCGAGG
This sequence comes from Alcaligenes sp. Lyrl_28, assembly GCF_051948705.1. Taxonomy (NCBI): domain Bacteria; kingdom Pseudomonadati; phylum Pseudomonadota; class Betaproteobacteria; order Burkholderiales; family Alcaligenaceae; genus Alcaligenes; species Alcaligenes sp. Lyrl_28. The sequence continues at coordinate 75,049 of NZ_JAYJLG010000008.1, read as the reverse complement.
TGTCACCCACAAGAGGTGGGCGGATAAAACGCTTATTTTGCATGTAAAGCCAACAAACTTGAAGTGCGGACACCCCGTATAAATGTTTGCAGGCGTGTCTGCGCTTACAAAGAGGGTCTGTCCAAAGGGTCACGCCAACCGAGCTGATGAGAGATGCTGCTGGCACACTGTCGCAACTGAGCCAGGATAGGACTGTCCAGGCTGGCATCAAACAAGGTGCTCGGGCCCAGGCTGGTCAGAGCCAGCACAATATGACCGGAGTGATCGAACACGGGAACGGACAAGGCATCAATACCCGGCAGGGGGTTGCCCAACGCCTGAGCCACCCCTTGTTCACGGATTTTTTCCAACATGGCTGTCAGTGCTTTGGGGGCGGGGCGCAAAGGGCTGATACTGGTGACAACGGCGCTGTCGCCCGCCTCGCGCTCGATATAGTGGCGGGCCACTTCCGGGGGCAACCAGGCGGCAAAGACATGGCCGGTGGCCGTGTGCAACATGGACATCACGGTTCCACAACGCATGTTCACATGCACGGGGTAGCTGGCCTCGCTGATGTGAACCATGGTGGGGCCATGCGAACCCAGCACCGCCACGCCCAAGGTATGGCCGATGCGCGAAGCCCAGGCCTGCACCACAGGCAGGGCGATCTTGAGCGGGTTCTGACTTTGCAGGCTGACCAGCCCCATCTGCAAGGCAAAAGGCCCCAGCTCGTACAGTCCGGTAGCCGGCGCCTGTTGTACCAGTCCTACATTGGTAAAGCTGACCAGATAAGGGTGGGCCTTGGCCGAGCTCATGCCTGCCCGAGTGGCCAGATCGCGCAACATCATGGGCTGACCACTGTCCACCAGCACTTTCAACAGGCCAAAACCTGTTTCAATGGATTGGATGCGACGACGTTTTTCGTCCAGAGCAGGCAAAATGGGTTCGGTCATAGAGGTTTGGAGCGGATTGACACGGTCTTTAAGTGTACCGACTAATCAAGCTGCCCGCGGGGGCCCGGGTGTCGTAAAATGGCCTTAATTATTATCTGTCTGAGCAAAGAGCACGATGAATCAAGAAATTCAGTCCGACGCTGGTCACCTGGGTACCAGTCCAATCGCTCCCGTTCCAGAGATTGTTGAGGAACTGCGCGCAGGTCGCATGGTCATTCTGGTTGATGAAGAGGACCGCGAGAACGAAGGCGATCTGGTGATGGCCGCCGAGTTCGTCAATGCCGAGGCGATCAACTTCATGGTGACGCATGGCCGTGGTCTGGTTTGCCTGACCCTGACTGAAGAGCGTTGCCGCCAACTGGACCTGCCCTTGATGGCAACGCGCAACGGCACGCGCTTTGGCACCAATTTCACCGTCTCCATCGAGGCGGCGGAAGGCGTGGAAACCGGTATTTCCGCCGCTGACCGCGCCCGCACCGTCCAGGCCGCCGTGGCGCGTGATGCGCGTCCTGCGGATCTGGTGCAGCCCGGTCATATCTTTCCCCTGAAGGCGGCCAAGGGTGGCGTGCTCGTGCGCGCCGGGCATACCGAGGCGGGCTGCGACCTGACGGCCATGGCGGGTCTGACCCCGGCTGCTGTCATTTGCGAAGTGCTCAATCCGGACGGAACCATGGCCCGCCTGCCGGACCTGCTGGTCTTTGCTCGTGAACACGGCATCAAGGTGGGGACGATTGCGGACTTGATCCAATATCGCAGCGAGCACGAATCCATGATCGAGCGCCTGCACAAAAAGCCCGTCAAGACACCGTATGGCGAGTTCGAGTGTCACGCATATCGCGACCTGTCCTCCGGGGGCCTGCATCTGGCCCTGGTACACGGCCAGATTACGCCAGAGGTGGAAACCTTGGTGCGCGTGCATGAACCGACTACGGTTCTGGATGTACTGATCGAAGGGGATGTGGGGCATAGCTGGACCTTGCCCGTGGCGCTGCGTACGGTTGCCCAATCGGACAGCGGGGTGGTGCTGTTGATGAACTGCCAAAGCTCCGAGGAACATGGTTTTGAGCAGATCCAGGCCTGGGGCGAGAACAGTCCGGCCCAGGCGCCACGAGGGCGCTCCAGCCGCAACGATCTGCGCACCTACGGGATTGGTGCACAGATTTTGCGTGACCTCAATGTTGGCAAGGCCCGTTTAATGTCGCGACCACGTAAAATGCCAAGCATGGCCGGGTTTGCATTGACCGTGACGGGTTACCATAGCGAACCAGATTCTCAATCCTAAGCGGAGCTTCCAACATGAATCCTTACATTGTTACCCCTGACCTGAATGGGGAAGGTCTGCACATCGGTATTGTGCGTGCGCGTTTCAACGAATCCATCGGCCTGACCGAGTTGGAAGCCTGCCTGAAAGAGCTGGAAGCCTTGGGCGTGGACGAGCGTGATGTAACGGTTCTGTCCGTTCCGGGCGCGCTGGAACTGGGCATCACGCTGGGCCAGATGGCTGAAACCGGCGAGTTTGATGCCCTGATCGCGCTGGGCGCGGTTATTCGTGGCGACACCTACCACTTTGAAGTGGTCAGCAACGAAAGTGCGTCGGCCATTACCCAGGTCTCCCTGGCCACCGGCATCCCGGTTGCCAACGGGGTACTGACCACCAACACAGATGAACAAGCCGAAGTTCGCGCTGCTGAAAAAGGTCGCGAGTGCGCCCGTACAGCGGTCGAACTGGGCAATCTTATCGCCGTCCTCGAGCCTGAGCTGGACGACGATGAGGACGAAGATTACGAGGACGAAGATCTTGACGACGACAAATAAAGTCCCGGCCGCCAAGGCCAACGGACGATCCGCGCGCCGCCGTTCGCGCGAATTTGCCCTGCAGGGCATCTACTCCTGGCTGTTGCGAGGCGCTGATGGCCTGCAGGAAGCCACCTCCATCGACGCCCATATCCGCGGTGACGAGGAGTTTGGCGAAGCCGATGCAGCCTGGTTCAAAACCCTGCTGTTTGGCGTCATGCGCGAGGCCCCCGTGCTGCGCGAGCGCTTTTTGCCGTACGTGGACCGTCCTTTGGAAGAGCTCTCTCCCATTGAACACGGCATCTTGCTGATTGGCAGCTACGAACTGGTGCATCACGTTGAAGTGCCTTACCGTGTTGCCATTAATGAAGCGGTTGAACTGGCCAAATCCTTTGGCGGTACCGATGGCTTCAAATTCGTGAACGGCGTGCTGGACAAACTGGCTGCCGACGTACGCGCCCCTGAAGTCGCCAAGCAGGCCCGCCGCTAAAGCAGGGCGCGCCGTGCTGAACGAGTTCGGTCTTATCCAGCAGTATTTCAATCGTCCCGCTCCCGAAGGCTATTTGGGAGTGGGCGATGACTGCGCCCTCTTTACACCGACGCCGGGCTGGCAACTGGCCAGCAGCGTGGACCTTCTGATCGAAGGTCAGCATTTCTTTGCCGACGTCGACCCTTTCTTGCTCGGCCACAAAGCGCTGGCGGTGAATCTGTCGGATCTGGGTGCCATGGGAGCTAAGCCACGGGCGTGCCTGCTGGCCTTGTCCATGCCTGACGTCCGTCCCCCATGGTTAGAGGCCTTTTCCGCTGGTTTATTCCAACTGGCCGATCAGGCGCAATGCCCTTTGATAGGTGGCGATACCACGCGCAGCCGGCAAGGGGTCGTGATCAGCATTACGGTACTGGGCGAAGTCCCAGCGGGGCAGGCGTTGCGGCGCAGCGCGGCCCGGCCAGGTGACGATATCTGGCTGACGGGTACCTTGGGGGCAGCAGACATTGCCTTGCGTCTGCTGCAAGGACGTTTGACGGCAGACCCTGCGCGTCTGGCTGCCAGCCGCGCAGCCTTGGAGCAGCCCTGGCCGCCCTATCGTCTGGGGCATGCTCTGGCAGGCGTGGCTCACGCCGCCATTGATGTTTCCGACGGTCTGGTTCAGGATCTGGGGCATATCGCCACAGCCAGCCAATGCGCCGCTCATCTGGATTGGGATGCCTTGCCGCTGGACCGCGCCTTGCTGGGACTGCCTGCCTCCTTGCAACGCGAAGCGGCACTGGTGGGGGGTGATGTGTTTCAACTTTGTTTTACGGCAGCGCCCGAGCAAAGAGAGTCCGTCATGGCACTGGCCCAGCGCGAGGGTGTGCCGCTAAGCCGCGTGGGCACCATGCAGCGTGGCAGCGGGGTGTATGTGCGTGATCAACAGGGCCTGCATCCTGCTCCTGCCCAGGGCGGTTTTGATCATTTTGGTGGCTGAGGCTGTGTCATGAGCACCTTTCCGGACCCTTCATTGAATCCTATTCAACGTCCCACCCTGGATTGGGTCGTGAAAAAAACCTGGCGTCTGATCGCCTTTGGCGGTGGCACGGGGGTATTGCGCCCGGGGCCGGGCACCTGGGGCACAGTGCTGGCCTGGGTTTTGTGGGTTCTGGGTCTGCACGTGCTGACTGATACCCATATGGCCCTTTTTCTGTCCGTTTCCTTTTTTCTGGGCTGCTGGGCCTGTCACCGTACCGGCTACGATCTGGGCGTGTCTGACCACAGTGGCATGAATTGGGATGAGATGGTGGCGTTCTGGCTGGTGTTGTGGCTGATCCCGCAGACCTGGCTGGCGCAGGGAATTGCATTCGCGTTATTTCGTTTCTTTGATATTCTCAAGCCTGCGCCTATCCGCTATTTTGATCGCCGTTTGCATAACGGCTTTGGCGTGATGTGGGATGATTTGCTGGCCGCAGCGTACACCTTGTTGGTGATGGCGGTTCTGGTACGTTTTGGAGTTTTCTCATGAGCGAACACGAGCACGGCAACGCCGCCCTGGCCTTGGGGCGAGCCCTTAACGATCGTGGCTGGATGGTGGCCTGTGCCGAATCCTGCACGGGCGGCCTGCTGGCCGCAGCCCTGACAGACTTGCCCGGTTCCAGCGCCTGGTTTGAACGCGGCCTGGTGACCTACAGCAACAAGGCCAAGGTGCAGGAGCTGGGCGTCAACCAGGAAACCCTCGATCGTTTCGGGGCTGTCAGCGAAGAGACCGCCATGGAAATGGCAGCCGGTGCGCTCGAAGCCAGCGCGGATGCAGAACTGGCGATTTCGACAACCGGCATTGCCGGCCCGGATGGCGCGACCCCCGGCAAACCGGTCGGACTGGTGTGCTTTGGCTTTGCCCAGCGCCGTGGCGATGGGATTGTGACCCGTGCTTCTGCCCGCATCTTTAACGGCGACCGGGCGCAAGTCCGTCAGCAGGCCGTGGAATATGCGCTGACCAGTGCGCTGACCATGCTCAATCCCGCCTGATTTCTGCGTCAGGCCGGCAGCATCAAACCCAGCTGCCGGGCGCTCGAACGAAGTTCTGGCAGGCAGCGTTCGATCAGCTTTTCTTCCGAGTCCTGCCAGTCCTTGATGCTGATGCTCATTCCCGCTACGACGCGTCCGCTGGCGCTGCGTACGGGAACGCCTATGGCCGTCAAACCCAGTTCAAGCTCCTCCTTGATCAGGGAATAGTCTTTCTCCTGAACCTGCTTTAATTCGCGTAGCAAGGCTTCGCGCGTATGGGCGGTGTATTGCGTCATGATTTTGAACGGCGCCGGTTCCAGATATGCCTCCAACCTGCTTTGTGGCAGCTGGGACAGCATCATGCGTCCGATCGAGGTGCAATGCGCGGGCAGACGACTTCCCAGGCCCAGAGAGACCGTCAGCACGCGTTGCCGCTGGGCGCGCGCCAGATACAGAATTTCGTCCCCGTCCAGCAACGCCAAGGCGCAGGTTTCCCCGACCCTGTCACTCAAATCGTCCAGTATGGGCTGGGCCAGACTGACGATTGAGGTTGACGAAAAATAGGCATGGCCCAGTTGCAAAATGGCGGGGCGCAGCTTCCAGAACGGCCCATCCTGTTCGGCATAGCCCAGCGCCTGCAAGGTATAGAGACAGCGCTGTACCACGGCCCGTGCCAAGCCGGTCTTCAAGGCAATTTCAGCGGCGCGCAAGGGTCGCCTGCGGTCAGAGAAAGCGGTAATAACCTGCAGGCCACGGGCCAGTGACTGCATATAGTCTGGATCGCCTTTGTAGTTGATGGTGGCGGGGGCGCTCTCTTTGGTTTTTGTCATGGCGAGATGAAGGGGCCAAATTTGTTTTGTTCGATTAACGAACTTGTTGGGATTGTCGAGAATTATCGATGATAAATTGTAAAAAAAACAAGACTTAGCAATTTAATAATCAAGTTCGATTATCGAACAAAATAAGTTTGGAGTGATACATGAAGAATGTTCTGATCCATAAATGGGTTCCGTTTCTAGCCGGAGTAGGTGTTTTGCTCACAGCGCTGAGTGCTCAGGCGGCGTACCCCGACAAGCCCATTCGTTTGGTTGTGCCTTTTACGCCGGGTGGGGTCACTGATGTGATTGCGCGCGGTGTCGCACAGCAAATGTCCGAGGACCTGGGTCAGATCATCATCGTGGAAAACAAGCCTGGCGCAAGTGGAATTATTGCCACGGACTTTGTTGCCAAATCCGCGCCCGACGGCTACACCGTGCTGCTCGCGGCAGTGGGTCAGGCCGTCGTCAATAACCATCTCTATAAGAAATTGCCTTACAAGCCTGAGCAGGATTTAACGGCGGTGTCCTTGGTGGCGGAAGGTCAGAACGTGTTGGTGGTGAACGCTCAGCAAAGCCCCTTCAAGTCCGGTCAAGAGCTTATTCAGTATGCTCGCGCCCATCCTGAAGAATTGACCTACGCTTCCTTTGGCAACGGTTCCTCCTCGCACCTGTCGGCAGCGGCTTTCACCACGATGGCGGATATTGATGTGATTCACGCTCCCTACCGAGGCAGTGCGCCTGCGATGACAGATCTGCTCGGTGGTCACATCTCTTTCATGTTCGACAGCATGGGAACGGCGATCACGCATATCAACGCCAATACGGTGCGTCCCTTGGCCGTGTCCGGGCCCGAGCGTTCCTCGTTGTTGCCAGAGGTCCCCACGTTTGCGGAACTGGGTCTGGACCAGGGCTATAACGTGACGGCCTGGTTTGGTTTTCATGTCAGCAGCGGCACCCCGGCCCAAATTGTGGAGCGTTTGAGCCAGTCCATGAAAGCCGTCAGCCAGAATGCCGAGTTTGTGGAAACGTTTCGCCGCCAAGGCGTGGAGATCAAGTCGTCCACTCCTGCCGAGTACGCCGCGTTTCTGCAACAGGAGAACGAGAAGCTGGGCAGTCTGATCAAGCAAGCCAGTATCACGCTGGACTAATGGTTGTTAAATGGAGCACTGTAACGTGAGCGATCAGCAGCCCTGTGATGCTAGGCGTCCCGCCCCCTTGGAGGGAATCCGGGTTCTGGACCTGACCCGGATTCTGGCCGGTCCCTGGTGTACGCAGAACCTGGCGGACCTGGGGGCCAATGTATATAAGATCGAGCGTCCCGAAACGGGTGATGACACGCGCGCCTGGGGCCCTCCCTTTTTGCAGACCCCCGATCGGGAAGATACGGCTGAGGCGGCCTATTACTTGTCGGCCAACCGTAACAAGCAGTCGATCAGTCTGGACATTGCCAGCCAGGAAGGGGCAGACGTGGTGCGTGCCATGGCACGGGAATGCGACATTTTGGTGGAGAACTTCAAGGTGGGTGGCCTTGCTAAATACGGGCTGGACTACGCCAGCTTGAAAGCAATCAACCCTCGCCTGATTTATTGCTCGATTACCGGGTTTGGCCAGACAGGTCCGTATGCCGAGCGTCCGGGTTATGACTTCATGATCCAGGCCATGGGTGGCATGATGAGCCTGACGGGCGAGCGTGATGACAAGCCCGGTGGTGGCCCCCAGAAGGCGGGGGTTGCCGTGGCGGACCTGATGACGGGCATGTATGCCACCAGCAGCATTCTGGCTGCCTTGTTCGAGCGCACGCGCAGCGGCCTGGGGCAGCATATTGATATAGCCCTGCTGGATTGTCAGGTTGCCATGCTGGCAAACCAGAATATGAACTATCTAGTCAGCGGGCAGGCACCCAGGCGGGCAGGCAACGCCCACCAGAATCTGGTGCCGTATCAGGTGTTTCCGACAGAAGATGGTCACATCATTGTGGCCATCGGTAATAACCGTCAGTTCGCGGCTTACTGCGAAGCGATTGGTCACCCGGAGATTGTTGAGGATTCGCGTTTCAACATTAACAGTCAGCGGGTCAAGCACCGTGATGAGCTGGAGCAAATCCTGAGCTCCGCAATGCAGAAGCATCCTAGTGCTTATTGGCTGGAAGCTCTGGACAAGATTGGCGTGCCAGCCGGGCCGATCAATGACCTGCATGGGGTGTTCTCGCACCCGCAGGTGCAGGCCCGTAAGATGCGTATTGAGCTGGACCATAGTCAGGCGGGAAAAGTCAGCATGACAGCCAGCCCCATGCGTTTTTCGGATAGCCCGGTCTCTTATCGCATGGCTCCGCCCCAGCTGGGGGAGCATACCGATCAGGCTTTGGAGAGTCTGCTGGGCGCTCAGAGTCCTGAGCTGAAACAGTGGCGTGAAAAACAGCAGCCTTCGCTTGGCTGAATCGAGCGCCTGGTGAAAAGCCCTGTTCATCGAGATGGTATCTCGATGAACAGGGCTTTTTTTATTGATAGAGGGTGGCTGGCGCGATTCCTGTCCTTGTCTCGGTCGCCACCACAGTCCCCATCATTTCTGTCCTTATTTTCGCGATTGTCGCTGCGGTCCGGTGCCTGGGCTGAGGCACCGGCTGCCTGTTGCTTTAACAAGTGGCGAGATACAGGGTTCAGCGTTGTTTATTGCGGGCATCGTTAATGGCATTGCGTGTGGCAATGGCGGCGGCCTGTGCGGCGTCCCGCCAGTCATCACTGCGGCTGGCGTAAAGGACGGCACGCGAGGAATTGATCATCATGCCGTTGCCTTGTGAGTCCATGCCAGCGGCCACGGTGGCGACTACATCCCCTCCTTGCGCGCCGATGCCAGGTACCAGCAATGGCATATCACCAATCCGGGCACGGACTTTGCCAATTTCTTCAGGGAAGGTGGCGCCAACCACCAGAGCACATTGACCATTCGTGTTCCACTTCTCTGCGACCAGGCTGGCTACATGCAGATACAAGGGAGTGCCGTCAGCCATTTCCATGAATTGCAGGTCAGAACCACCGGGGTTGGAGGTACGGCACAGCACGATTACGCCCTTGTCCTGGTGTTCCAGATAAGGCTCGACGGAATCAAAACCCATATAAGGACTGACTGTGACGGCGTCTGCGCGATAGCGCTCAAAGGCTTCGCGAGCATACTGCTCTGCCGTTGAGCCTACGTCTCCGCGCTTGGCATCGAGCACGATGGGCAGATGGGGGTAGCGGTTGCGGATGTAGTCGCACAGGTCTTGCAACTGATCCTCGGCGCCCTGGGCGGCAAAGTAGGCGATCTGCGGTTTGATGCCACAGGTGTAGTCGGCGGTAACATCCACAATCGCCTTGCAAAATTCGTAAATCGCTCCGGGTTTGCCGGCCAGCTCCAAAGGCAGACGGGCAGGGTCCGGGTCCAGACCCACCATCAACATGGATTGGTTGTCCGTCCAGGCACGGTTCAGTTTTTCTATGAATGTCATGGGAATCAGGAAAGTAAACGGCTATATAAAAAGCTGAGCCAGACGGCGCCAGCAAAAATAAGGGATAGCAGGACGGCGGCGCTGGCCAGGTCCTTGGCCCGTCCGATCAAGGGGTGATGCTCCAGGGTAATGGAGTCGGCCAATGCCTCCAGAGCCGAGTTCAACAGTTCGACCACCAGCACAAAGACCAGTGTGGCCAGCAGGACCAGAATCTGCACGGGACTTTCTCCCAGCCAGAATGCCAGCGGTGTCAGGATGACGGCCAGCGCCAGTTCCTGACGAAAGGCGGCCTCATGGCGCAGGGCGGCAGCCAGACCTTGGCCGGAGTAGCGCAAGGCATTGAATAGGCGGCCCAAACCACCTTTGCTTTTGAACGGAGAGTCTGACATGAAGGAAGCTGCAGATTGAAGTGCCCTGATTATAGGGGTTTGCTTGAACGAAAAAAAACCGGATGGAAAAATCCATCCGGTTTTTGAACTAAAAGCGTAGCGATCAGGGCAGAAGTGATCAATTTCTGCCCGGACCGGGGTACGGATAGATGGCTTAGAAGCCGCCCATGCCACCCATGCCACCCATGCCACCCATGTCAGGCATGGCAGCAGCAGGCTTGTCTTCCACGATTTCAGTAACAGCCACTTCGGTAGTCAGCAACAGGCTGGCGATCGACGCTGCGTTTTGCAGGGCAGTGCGAGTTACCTTGGTGGGGTCCAGGACGCCTTGCTCGACCAGGTCACCGTACTCGCCGGTAGCGGCGTTGTAGCCGTAGGTGCCGGTGCCGCTGGCCACTTGGTTCACAACCACGCTGGCTTCTTCGCCGGCGTTGGTCACAATGGTGCGCAAAGGAGCTTCGATAGCACGCAGGATCAGCTTGATGCCGGCGTCCTGATCGGTGTTGTCGCCCTTCAGTTCGGCAACAGCAGCGCGAGCACGGATCAGTGCAACGCCACCACCAGGAACGATACCTTCTTCGACGGCTGCGCGAGTTGCGTGCAGGGCGTCTTCAACGCGGGCTTTCTTCTCTTTCATTTCGACTTCGGTGGCAGCACCCACGCGAATCACGGCAACACCGCCAGCCAGCTTGGCCACGCGCTCTTGCAGTTTTTCACGGTCGTAGTCGGAGGTGGACTCTTCGATCTGGACGCGGATCTGTTTCACGCGTGCTTCGATGTCGGTGCCGTTGCCAGCGCCGTCGATGATCGTGGTGTTTTCTTTGGCCACTTCAATGCGCTTGGCCTGACCCAGGTCGTCCAGCGTCGCTTTTTCCAGGGACATACCGGTTTCTTCAGAGATCACGGTACCGCCAGTCAGGATAGCGATGTCTTCCAGCATGGCCTTGCGACGATCGCCAAAGCCAGGAGCCTTGACAGCGGTTGTCTTCAGGATGCCGCGGATGTTGTTCACAACCAGAGTTGCCAGAGCTTCGCCTTCCACGTCTTCAGCAACGATCAGCAAAGGACGGCTGGTCTTGGCAACTTGCTCCAGTACGGGCAGCAGGTCACGAATGTTGGAGATTTTCTTGTCGAAAATCAGAACAAACGGATCGTCCAGAACAGCAACTTGCTTGTCAGCGTTGTTGATGAAGTAAGGGGACAGGTAGCCGCGGTCAAACTGCATGCCTTCGACCACGTCCAGCTCGTTTTCCAGGGATTTGCCGTCTTCAACGGTAATCACGCCTTCCTTGCCCACTTTGTCCATGGCATTGGCGATGATTTCACCAATGGAGTGGTCGCTGTTGGCGGAGATGGAACCGACCTGAGCGATTTCCTTGCTGGTGGTGCAAGGACGGGACAGTTGACGCAGTTCGTCAACCACTACGCTGACAGCCTTGTCGATACCGCGCTTCAGGTCCATTGGGTTGATGCCGGCGGCAACAAACTTCAGGCCTTCTTCAACGATGGCCTGGGCCAGAACCGTAGCGGTCGTGGTACCGTCACCGGCATTGTCGGAGGTTTTGGAAGCAACTTCTTTAACCAGTTGAGCACCGATGTTCTCGAACTTGTCTTTCAGTTCGATTTCCTTGGCAACGGACACACCGTCTTTCGTCACGGTAGGAGCGCCAAAGGAGCGGTCCAGAACAACGTTGCGGCCTTTGGGGCCCATGGTGGTCTTAACAGCGTTAGCCAGAACATTGACGCCGCGTACGATGCGGGTGCGTGCGTCGTCGCCGAAGTAAACTTGTTTTGCAGTCATGGTTTGAATCCTATTGAATTTTCGTTGGCGGTACTTATTCGATCACGGCGAAGATTTCTTCTTCGCGGATCACCAGCAGCTCTTCGCCGTCGATCTTGACGGATTGGCCGGAGTACTTGCCAAACAGAACTTTGTCGCCGACCTTCAGGTCCAGCGCCAGAACCTTGCCGTCCTCGGTTTTCTTGCCGGGGCCAACGGCCAGGATTTCGCCTTGATCGGGCTTTTCAGTCGCGCTCTCGGGGATAACGATACCGGAAGCGGTGGTGCGTTCGTTGTCCAGACGCTTGACGATCACGCGATCGTTCAAAGGACGCAGTGCCATGGAGAAACTCCTGTTTAAGATGACTTTAGTTGTTGGTCCGATTTTGGGGGCGAGGCGTTTTAGCACTCTGCCCCTTCGAGTGCTAATTATAGGGACGACTTTTCTAATTTCAAGAGCACCCGGGTCGTGTTGTTACATATTTGTCCTGGGGCGTGGAGCTTCAGGGGACACAAAGGCCTGGCGACGGCAAGCGTCAGCATCCTGCTTTGCGGTTCGTCCCCCTTCAGCATACGCGTTTATTCATGTCAGGGCAGATCGGGCGGGGCCTCTTTCAATTTGCTTCAACGTCCTGCCAGGCTACGGGCGTCGCTCCCCACAGGTTCAGACCGTGCTTGCGCCTGCGCTCAAGTCTGGCGCGGGTGTCGCTGGCAACAACGGATCGATAGCCCGGCACAGGGCCAGCAAGTGATCGTCCGCGCCAATATCGGCCTCGACCAATATGCCTACCGGCAAACCTGCCGACAGGCCGACAGGCAAAGAGATGCCCGGTGCGCCCAGGTTGGAGCCCAGATCCGTGCGGGAAATATAGGTATTGAAGGTAGGCACCGCCTTGCCGTTGAGCAGGGTGGTTTCATCGTCGCCGATCGGGCAGGCTGTCAGAGGAGTCGTCGGGAAGATCAGGCCGCTGATGTCGGAGCTGCGCAGAAGGTCGGTGTAAGCTTGCTGCATCAGGGGGCGGTCAAGGTTCAGAGCTTCTTCATAAGCCTCTTGGCTGATGGTGTAGTCGCCCGTTATGGCATCAAAGATTTCCTTCACGTCGGGGCTGTTGATGCCCGCAATCAGCTCGTCAAGCCCAATGCCGTACTTGTTTTCAGCCAGGTATAAAGGCAAGGTCTGCAAGGTCTCGTACAGCACAATCGGCATGCCTACACGGGCATTCCGGGCCAATAGTGGCGACAGGTCGACCTCTACCAAGGTCACCCCGGCTTTTTGCAGATCATCCAGGAATGCCAGGGTGACCTTAGCCACGCCCGCATCCAGATTTTTCCAGAAACTATCACGCGGCACGCCCAGACGCAGTTCTTTCAAGGACGGCGTGGCAATGAGGGAGGGGGCTTTCTGGCACAGAACGGAGTCCAGCAAACTGATGTCCGCCAGGCTGCGCGTCATGGGGCCTGCCGTATCGCGGGTGGGAGACAGGGGCACAATGCCCTGGCCCGAGTATCGGCCTACCGTGGGACGAAAGCCGTACAAGCCACACAGGGAGGCAGGCAAACGGACCGAGGCGCCGGTATCGGTGCCCAGGCCAGCGGGAAACTGACGGGCAGCAACGGCGGTAGCCGTACCGCCAGACGAACCACCGGGAATGCGGTTGGGATCATACGGGTTGCGGCTCGGACCTGTGGTGGCATTGTTGGTGGTAATGCCAAAGGCCAGCTCATGCATCACGGCTTTGGCCGGCAGGACGGCACCAGCCTGACGCAATTGGCTGACAATCTGCGCATCCTGGAGAGGAAAACGGCCTTGTAGCGCGCCCGTGCTGGAGGTGGTGGGCATGTCGGTGGTGTTCAGGTTGTCTTTCAACACCAGTGGTACGCCGTCCAGGGCGAGAGCCTGGCCACGGGCGCGGCGTGCGTCGGATTGATCGGCCTGCTGATAAAACAGCGCCGGGTCCAGGTGCGCCAGACCGCCCAGATGGGCCATTTTCTGGGATTGCTGCAGCAGCTCTTCTGCAATTTCGCGGGCGCTAAATTGCTGCTTTTCCAGCCCTGCCAGCAGTTCGCTGGCGCTAAGTTCGGTCAATGCCATGGAGTCTCTCCTGGGGGCCGGTACTGGCCCCTGCCTGTGATCGTGAAATCAATCAGCCTCTATAAGGGCTGTCTTGAATAAAAAGAGACGTTAAGGGTATCAGCAAGCACAGGACTGGGCTTAGCTTGCTCGCCAAATGACCTTGTTGCGGCCAGCATGTTTGGCCTCGTATAAAAGCCGGTCTGCCTGTTCAATCGCCTGGTTGATGTCGCCATTGCTGTTGAGCTGCACGACTCCGAAGCTGGCTGTCAGCGTATGGGCGGTAGCGGCAATGGGCAGATTCATCACACTGCTGCGCAGGCGCTCGGCCACCAGGACGGCCGTATGCAGGCTGGTGCTGCGTATCAGCATGACAAACTCTTCGCCGCCGAAGCGGGCTGCCAGATCGTCTTGTCGGACCGTCCGAGCCAGCAAGGCTCCGAATTCCCTCAGGGCCCGGTCACCAGCGGCATGTCCCCAGGTGTCATTGAGTGACTTGAAATGGTCCAGATCGCAGGTCAGCACGGCCCAGCCGTTGTGACCATACAGTTCCAGGCGTTTTTTGACCTGTTCAAAAAAAGCACGGCGGTTGAGCAGACGCGTCAGCGGGTCCCGGCTGCGTTCATGGTCCAGCGTCTGAACAATGGACATGGCCGTGCTGGTCAGGATGGCTAGCGCCAGCCAGATGCTGATGAACATATTGGTTGCCAGCATGAGCAGCCAAAAGCCCGAGCGAGTCAGTTCCAATTGCCCATCATGGGGAATCACGGTCGCCAAAATGGCAACGCGGATAAAGGCATAGATCAGTACGATCAGGTAGGAGGCCCGCAGCAAGGTACGAAGGGGCAGAGTGGGTGCGTGTCCATACAGGATGGTTTTGGCCGGCAAGGCAACCAGCAAGGCCAGGCCCGAATTCAGGATCAGCAAACGCAGCCACAGTTGATCATCGACGCGGGAAAAATAAAAGAGCAGGCCCAAGGTCGTGGCCATGATCAGGCAGGCCCCGCCGGCATGACTGCGCCCTCCAAAGCGTAAGGCCACCCCTTGGGCCATTGCCCATACCCCCAGCAGATACATGGAAGATAAGGGCAGGGTCCAGCGGGCCAGCAGCTCGGTGGGCATCAGGCTGTGAATGCCCATGGGAATGGCGGTGGCGATATAACCGCTGGCAATCCAAAGCAGATAACGGTGATCGCGCAGGCGGCTCCAGCAGTAGATCATGGCGATGCCCAGCAAAGCCGCACAGGCAGGGACGATCAGAACGAAATACTGATTGGGTGAGGACACGGTAAGTGACGTGCAATAAAAAAGGTTAAAAACCGGCGTTACAACAATTGTAACGATATTGCCGTGTGACAAACGTTTGATGCTTGAGAACAAACACTTTAATCGTGCAAAAGAGGACGTTTTGATCTGCTTTATGCATCTTTTTCGAGACTGGGCAGGTAATTAGGCGCTTGCAGGAACAGACTGCGGGGAAGTATCAGCCCGCTTTAAACCCCAAAGCAGAACCAGTCCTGCCGCTAACGGGGTCCCTCGTGTCAATAAAGAAGGGGGGAGCCGTCGTGGCCCCCCCTTGGCAGGCTGCGACCACTTTTTTTATGGTGCTGTTTCAACCAATACCAGCTCTGCATCGTCCAGCGCCTGAATATCCAGGAACGTTTCCTGGCGGATCGCGGCCCCGTCACGGGCATTTAATTCGAGTCCATTGACCAAAACCCGTCCTTTGGCAGGCACCAGATAGGCCAGATGGCCGGCTGGCAGCGATACGCTGGTGCGCTGACCTTTTTGCAGGGTCGCTCCCAGTACCCGGGCTTGGGCCCGAATGGGCAAGGCTTCCGTGTCACTGTCAAAACCGCTGGCCAAGGCCACAAACTGACCCGAGCGCTCCGCTTTGGGAAAAGGTTTGGCACCCCATGCGGGAGGCAGGCCACGGCGCGCTGGCTGAATCCAGATCTGGAAAATCTGGGTTGTGACACTTTCCAGGTTGTACTCGGCATGCCGGATACCGGTGCCGGCACTCATGACCTGCACATCGCCTGCTTCGGTGCGCCCTTTGTTGCCCAGGCTATCCTGGTGGCTGATGGCCCCTTCACGCACATACGTGATGATTTCCATGTCAGCATGATCGTGAGGGGGAAAACCGGTATTGGAGGCGATGGTGTCATCGTTCCAGACACGCAGCGCCCCCCAGCCCATCCGGGCGGGATCGTAATAATTGGCAAAGGAAAAATGGTGCTTGGCGTCCAGCCAGCCGTGGTTGGCGCCGCCCAGTTCATTAAAAGGCCGATGTTCAATCATGATGCGCTCCTTGATTTTGCGTATTGAAAAACATTCTAGGCCGCTTGTTGGCGTAATAAAATAGAATCAATAGCATAGTATTTATTCCAAAAATTACATGAAAACGCTCCCCGATCTTCAGGCCTGGGCGATTTTTGCCACTGTCGCTGAAACCGGCTCATTTGCCCAGGCAGCCGAGGTGTTGGGCCTGTCGCAGCCCACTGTCTCCAAGGCCATCGCCCGGCTGGAAAAGCAGCTGAATATTTCTTTGTTTCATCGCACGTCTCGGCGTCTATCTCTGACAGAGACCGGTCTGGCCAGCCTGGAGCAGGCGCAAACTGTGTTGGCCGCTGGGCAAGGTGCTGAAGCGCTGGCGCGCGATCAGTGGGAAAGCCTGCAAGGGCGGATAAAGATTGCGGCGCCCATGTCTTTTGGGCTCGAGCATCTGGCGCCTTTGCTGCCAGCCTTTATGAAGCAGCACCCCGCGGTGTTGCTGGATCTGCACTTTAATGATGCCCAGGTCAATATTGTCGAGCAGGGCTTTGACATGGCCTTGCGCATCTCCACGATGGACGATTCCAGTCTTTTAGTGCGTCGGTTGTGCAATCTGCGTTTGCGTTTGGTCGCGGCCCCTGCCTATCTGGCCAACTATGGCAGGCCGGCGCATCCCAGCGATTTGGCCCGGCACAGCAGTCTGCGCTATGCCTACGAGCGACGAGGCAGCGTCTGGCGCTTTCAGCAAGGGGCCGAGCACTACTCGCAAACGGTGCCTTGCCGCTTGCAGGTCAATAATGCCCAGGCCTTGATGGCGCCGTTGCTGCAGGGGCTGGGCTTGGCCGTGCTGCCGCAGTTTCTGCTCGGTGACCTGGTCGAGCAAGGTTTGCTGGAAGTGGTCTTGCCGCAATGGGATCTGCCCAGCCTGACTTTGCATTTGCTCACTCCGCCTGGCCGCTCGCGCCCGGCTCGGGTGCAGGCCTTTATCGATTTTCTGGTGGCCAGTTTTGAGCGTGCGCCCTGGGCAGAGGATAGTCCGTAAAAGACCGCTTACGTTTTGCCGTTAGACTGTCCGCTACACCCTTGTTTTCTAGGAGATCACCATGGATAAACGTCCTCCCTTGCCCCCCTTCGATCTGGACAGCGCCCGTCAGAAAGTACGCGCAGCAGAGGATGCCTGGAATAGCCGTGACCCGGTCAAGGTTTCGCAGGCTTATACCGTGGATACGCGCTGGCGCAATCGCAGCGAATTTCCGCAGGGACGCGATCAGGTCCAATCTTTTTTAGAACGTAAATGGCAAAAAGAGCGTGAATATCGTTTGATCAAAGAAATATGGGCCTGGCATGAAAACAGAATCGCGGTGCGCTTTGCGTATGAATGGCAGGATGAATACGGGCAATGGTGGCGCAGTTATGGAAATGAAAATTGGGAATTTGATGAGCATGGCTACATGGCGGTACGGCATGCCAGTATTAACGATGTGGCTATTGCCCAGTCCGAGCGCAAGTTCCATTGGCCTTTGGGGCGTCGCCCCGACGATCATCCCGGTTTGAGTGAATTAGGTCTGTAATTTCAAGTCCTGAGTCCTTGGAAACGGGACAAGGTCCGTGGATACCTCCCCACGCAATACAAATCCGGTCTGGTCAACGCCAAACCGGATTTTTTAAATCTGTAATCTCGATGTCTCAGCCGTACTGGCCTGAAATGAATAGAGGTAAAAATATTGAAGTTTCCCTGTTCGCCGTCAAAGACAGACGGGCGAATAAATGGTTTAGTGTTGAGTTAGCCTTCCTTTAACTTCAAGGAGTCCTCTATCATGAATCACCCTGCTGGCTTGAGTGCGACCGCAGAGGCGGCGGATTGCCCCGCGCCGTCCAGTCACTATTCCCGATTGATCGAGCAAGCTCGCAAAGAGCCCAAGCGGATTTGTGTGGTGGCTCATCCCTGCGACGACGTGTCTTTGGGGGCAGCCTTGCAGGCTCGGGCACAAGGTCTGTTCGATATCGTATTGGTGGGACCGCAGGCTCGTTTGCATGCCGTGGCGGCGCAACATGGTTTGAGTCTGGAAGGAATCACCTTGATTGATACGCCTCACAGCCATGCCTCGGCCGAGCGGGCGGTGCAAGAGGTGCTGGCGGGACGGGCGCAACTGCTGATGAAGGGCAGCCTGCATACCGATGAGCTGATTCAGGCCGTGCTGTGTACCGGGGGCAAGGGTTTGCGCACGGGACGCCGTCTGAGCCATGTTTTTATTATGGACGTGCCCCGTTACCCCGAGCCTTTGTTCGTGACCGATGGCGCCATCAATATTTTTCCGGACTTGAGCACCAAGGCGGACATTGTGCAAAACGCCATTGATCTGCACCATGGACTGGGGCTGGGTACACCGCTGGTGGCCATCCTGTCTGCCGTCGAGCAGGTGACGGAAAAAATCCCGACCACGCTGGAAGCCGCCGCCTTGTGCAAGATGGCCGACCGCGGCCAGATTACCGGGGCGGTGTTGGATGGCCCCTTGGCGCTGGACAATGCCATCAGCCCCGAGGCGGCACGCATCAAATGTATTGTGTCGCCAGTGGCGGGCAAGGCGCAGATTCTGGTGGCCCCCGATCTGGAAGCGGGCAATATGCTGGCCAAGAATCTGACTTTTCTATCCGGTGCGCAGGCAGCCGGTATTGTGATGGGCGCGCGTGTGCCCATTATTCTGACCAGTCGCGCCGACAGTGCACAGACCCGTTTGGCCTCTTGCGCGGTGGCCAGTATTTATGCCGGCTATCTGGAGCGTAAAGTTGCCTTGGAGGCCAAGCATTCATGAGCGAGCAGATTCTGGTTGTTAATGCGGGCAGCTCCAGCCTGAAGTTTCATATGTACCAGGTTCAGCCGGGCGACCAGCTTGACTTTGAGTTTGGCGGCCAGGTCTCGGGCATTGGCAGTACCCAGCCCGCTTTCAAGGTCAAGAATGCGCAAGGGCAGTCCCTGATCAAGCAGGATCTGGCCGCTGAGCAGGCCAGAGATTTGCACACAGCCCAAGCTCTGGTGGCACGCTGGTTACTGGAGCATGTGGAGGGTCGGCCCATTGCGGTGGGTCACCGTATCGTGCATGGCGGTGCGCGTTACGACAAAAGCGTGCCCCTGACGCCGCAGGTTCTGGCCTATCTGGACAGTCTTTCACCCTTGGCTCCCTTGCATCAGCAGAACAATCTGGCTCCAGTGCGAGTGATTTTCGAGCACTATCCGGAAATTTTTCAGGTGGCCTGTCTGGACACGGCGTTCCATCAGGGGCATGTACCTTATTTGCAGCATTTCGCCTTGCCGGAACGTTTCTTTGAGCAGGGTGTGCGCCGCTACGGGTTTCACGGCCTGTCCTACCACTATATTTCACAGCACCTGCGACAGGAGTTTCCCGAGCTGGCCGATGGGCGGGTGGTCGTGGCTCATCTGGGCTCGGGCGCTTCGGCCTGTGCCCTGAAAGAAGGGCGCAGCGTGCATACCACCATGGGGTTTACCGCACTCGATGGTTTGCCGATGGGCACACGGCCGGGACGTCTGGACGCCGGCGTGGTCTTGTGGATGCTGGAGCAGGGCATGGATCACGACGAGATTCAGTCCGTGCTCTACAC
Organism: Alcaligenes sp. Lyrl_28; assembly: GCF_051948705.1. NCBI lineage: Bacteria > Pseudomonadati > Pseudomonadota > Betaproteobacteria > Burkholderiales > Alcaligenaceae > Alcaligenes > Alcaligenes sp. Lyrl_28. Next base: position 55,410 of record NZ_JAYJLG010000008.1, on the reverse strand, counting down.
CCAATCCGGTCTGAAAGGCCTGTCGGGCGAACAGGCTGATATGCGGGCACTGGAGGCGTCCGATGATCCGCGAGCCAAACTGGCCGTGCAATACTTTTGTTACCACACGGCCGAGAACTTGGCTGGCTTATGCGTGGCCCTGAAGGGGCTCGATACCTTGGTGTTTACAGCAGGTATTGGCGAGCACAGCCCGTCCATACGTGCAGGCATTGCGCAGCACCTGGAATGGCTGGGAGTGGAAATTGATCCGATACGTAACCAGAAGGGGCAAACCGTCATTTCCACAGACGACAGCCCGGTCAGGGTTCTGGTCATTCCTACCAATGAGGAACGGGTTATTGCCGAGCAGTCTCTCGCTCTGGTGCGGGCAAGCCCCTAACATCGCAGGGGCTGCCTGAGGCCCCGGCGTCAGGCCGGGGCGCGTTCACGACCGATTTCTTCCTGCAGCCACTGCCGAAACGCGAGCAGGGGGGGGTAATCACCGCGTCCCGCTGGACATGCCAGGTAATAGGCTTCCGTATTCGTGCAGGGCGAGTCCAGCGCCAGAACCAGATCACCCCGCTCCAGCTCCTGCTTGAACAGGAAGGTGGGCAGCAGCGCAATCCCAAGGCCGGAAATGGCGGCTTGCGTAATCAGTGCAAACTGGTCAAGCAACATGCCGTGAATACGCACGTTTTCCACGCCGTTGGCGCCGAACCAGCGCTCCCACGCATCTGGCCGCGAAACCAGATGCAGCAAGGGGGCCTTGAGCAAATCCGCGGCCGTCTCAAACCGATAGTGCTCGCGCATGCCGACGCTACAGGCCGGCACCACCGTTTCTGACATCAGAAAATCCAGATGGGCTCCCGGCCAGTCGGGCAGGCCGTAATGGATGGCGGCATCCACATGTTCCATTTGAAAGTCAAAGGGCTGCAGGCGCGTGAGCAGATTGATGGTGATGCCCGGGTGCGTGGCAAGAAACGCTGGCAATCGGGGGGCAAGCCAGCGTGTGCCGAACGTTGGCAAGATCGCCAGATTCAGTGTTCCGCCGTGGGGATTGGCTTTGAATCCCAAGGTGGCATTGGCAATACGCCGCAGTGCATCGCTTAGTTCCTGGGCGTAGGTACTGCCAGCCTGGGTCAGACGAACGGTTTGGCGTTCTCTGATGAAAAGGTCCGCGCCCAGTATTTCCTCCAGTAGCCGGATCTGCCGGCTGACCGCGCTTTGGGTCAGACTCAGCTCGCCTGCCGCGGCTGTGAAACTGCCCAGGCGTGCAGCAGCCTCAAAGGCCACCAGGACGTGCATGGGGGGAAGAAAGCGCTTGGGAATGGACATACCGGCTAGCTAAGGGAAAACGTTGAGTCATTCTATTCAGGAATGACTTGAGTTGGAATTATCGTTTGACCCCTCTTGTCCCCGCTCACAGAATGATGTGCAAGATAGCCGACTATTTCAGGCTTATAGGATTATGGGCTGCCGCGGACTGCGATGTGAAATAGCGCATGCCGGTAAGCGGGAGTGATTCACTCATGGACTGACCTTGCCGTGTCGTCAGGTCAGGCAACTTGCTGGTGGTTTTATGGACACCTCTGTTTTTATATCCAAGGACGAAATCCGTTCCCGGTTCTCGCGTGCCATGTCGGCCATGTATCAGCAAGAGGTGCCGCAGTACGGTGCCTTGTTGAGCTTGGTGCGTGAGATCAACGCCGCCGTGCTCGAGCGGGAGCCGACGCTGGAGCGCGACTTGCGGCAGCACTCGGAGCTGACCCGCCTGGAGGTGGAGCGTCATGGTGCGATTCGGGTCGGAACAGCAGCGGAGCTCAAAGGGATTGCCCAGATTTTTGCGGTCATGGGCATGTATCCCGTGGCTTATTACGATCTGTCCGTGGCGGGGGTGCCGGTTCATTCCACCGCGTTTCGCCCTGTGGATGAGCACGCACTGCAGATCAACCCTTTTCGGGTATTTACCTCTTTACTCAGGCTGGAACTGATCGAAGATGTGAGCCTGCGCCAACAGGCGGCCGCCATCTTGTCGCAGCGATCGATTTTTCCACCCGGGCTGTTGGAGCTGGCCGCGCAAGCCCAGGCGGCAGGGGGACTGACCGAGCCGCAGGCCAAGGAGTTTGTAACGGCGGCCACGGAGGTTTTTCGCTGGCATCGCCAAGCCACTGTTGATCAGGACACCTATCGCAAGTTCCATGCAGCGCATCGTCTGCTGGCCGATATTGTGTGCTTCAAGGGGCCGCACATCAATCACCTTACGCCCAGAACTCTGGACATTGACGCCGTACAAGAGGCGATGCCTCAACGGGGCATTCCCGCCAAAGAGTTGATCGAAGGCCCGCCGCGACGGCGCAACCCCATCCTGCTGCGTCAGACCAGCTTCAAGGCCTTGGAAGAGGAGATTGAGTTTGTCGGCCAGACGCGGGCCGGTTCCCATACCGCGCGCTTTGGCGAGATCGAGCAACGTGGTGTGGCCTTGACGCGGGCAGGCCGCGCACTTTACGACTCTTTGCTGATGCAGGCCAGAGAACTCGGGTCGCAAGCAAGGTCTACGCAGACGTACACCGAGCGTCTCCAGCATGTCTTTACTCAGTTCCCGGATGACGAGCATGAGCTGTATGAACGTGGACTGGCTTTTTTCCGGTTTGAGCCACGGGACCCGGTTGTCTGGCAGCAAGAAGTGGCCGCTGGCCGGCCCTGGGACCTGCCTGATCTGGTCAAGCGCGGGGTGGTCGCACTAAGCCCGATTACGTACGAAGATTTTCTGCCGGTCAGCGCAGCGGGGATTTTTCAGTCCAACCTGGGTGATGCGGAGCAAAAAAACTATGTCTCGCAGGCGGCTCGCGCGGAATTTGAACGCAACCTGGGCAGTCCTGTGCTTGATGAGATTGATCTGTACCAGGCTGCTCAGACGCGCTCCGAGCAGGCGTTGCAGCAACGTTTTCTTGCGGAGTCAAAAGCATGAATGCGCACGAGCGCAGTCACGGCCTGTGGCAGGCTTCCGCGCCGCCCGCGCCGGCGTGTGAGCGCTTACAAGGCTCCGTTAAGGCCGATGTCGCCATTATGGGTGCGGGCTTTACCGGTTTGTCTGCTGCTTTGCATCTGGCGCAGGCCGGGGTTCGGGTCGTCGTGCTGGAAGGGGCGCAGATCGGTTTTGGGGGATCGGGACGAAACGTGGGTCTGGTCAATGCGGGCCTGTGGCTTGAACCGGAAACGCTGCTCAAGACAGTGGGCTCGCCTTACGGAGATCGCCTGCTGCATTTGTTAAGTGGGGCACCGGCGGCGGTGTATGAGCTGGTGGCCCAGCACCGGATGGATTGTCAGGCCGTGCAGGCCGGTACCTTGCATTGTGCGGTAGGGGCGGGTGGTCTACGCAATATCCGTGAGCGTTGGCGCCAATGGCAGCAGCTTGGGGCGCCAGTCGAGTTGCTCGATCAAATACAGGTGGCTGAGGCAACGGGAACCACCGCCTATGCGGGGGCCTTGCTGGATCGGCGTGCTGGCACGATTCAACCTTTGGCCTATGTTCGGGGTCTGGCGCGGGCCGCGATGCAAGCAGGGGCCCGCATCTATGAGCAAACTGCGGTCAGACGGGTTGAGGACGGCCGCACGCACTGGGTGCTGCAGACCGAGGATGGCCAGGTGCTGGCGCCGTGGGTGATTGTGGCGACCAATGCTTACACCAGTGATGTCTGGCCCGCCTTGCCTGCAGAATTGGTGCGTCTGCCGTATTTCAATGTGGCCACGCAACCCCTGGATGCCGCGCTGCGCGCCCAGATTCTGCCGGGAAAGCAGGGGGTCTGGGATACGCGTTCGGTTCTGTCTTCCTACCGTTTCGATCAGGCCGGACGCCTGGTTTTTGGCAGTGTGGGGGCATTGCGCGACCGTGGGCGCTCAGTGCACAAGGCCTGGGCACAACGTGCCTTGCGGCAGCTGTTTCCGGCCCTGAAGCAGGTGCAGTTTGATTATGAGTGGTATGGGTGGATAGGCATGACGTCGGATGCCGTGCCGCGTCTGCACCAGTTGGGGCGGCAGGTCTGGTCCTTTAGCGGCTATAACGGGCGAGGCATTGCCCCCGGCACGGTCTTTGGGCGCGAACTGGCGAATTTGATCGTGGGGCGGAGCAAGGTGCAGGACTTGCCCCTGCCTGTGTCTGCGCTCAAACCGGTTTCATGCAAACCCTTGAAGGAGGCGGGCTATGAATACGGGGCGCAGTTGGCGCATTTTGTCGGTGCCCGCAGCCTGTCGGGACAGCGCCGATCTTGAGATTGTCGATCGTTCAGCCGATGACAAACCTTGGGTTACGCAGTGGCCTGCTGGCGATAGCGGCAGACCTGCCTGTCCCGAAGGCTGACGCTTTATGTTCAGGAAGGGGAGGGCTTTTGCAGGCCGATCTTCCGCACTTTTTTATGGGGTACAAGCATGACTTACACAGCCACGGCGCATACCAGCGAACTCGCGCATTCCATTTTGGCCCGACTGGGCGTGACGACCGCTCTCGATTTCCAGCAGGGCATGTCGGTACGCTCGCCTATTGATGGCAGCCAATTGGCCCAACTGCGACCTCACGGCAGCGAGGAGGTCAAAGAGGCCATTGCCCGTGCCCATCAGGCCTGGCAGACCTGGCGTACTGTCCCGGCTCCAGTACGAGGGGAGCTGGTCCGCCTGCTGGGTCAGGAGCTGCGGGCCGAAAAACACGCCTTGGGACAGTTGATTTCTCTGGAGGCCGGAAAAATCACGAGTGAGGGTCTGGGTGAAGTCCAGGAAATGATTGATATCTGCGATTTTGCCGTGGGACTGTCCCGACAGCTCTATGGTTTGACCATTGCTTCTGAACGGCCCGGTCACCGCATGATGGAAACCTGGCATCCCCTGGGCGTGGTCGGTGTGATTACGGCCTTCAATTTTCCGATGGCGGTGTGGGCCTGGAATACCGCTTTGGCACTGGTGTGTGGGGATGCCGTCGTTTGGAAACCCTCGGAGAAAACACCGTTGTCCGCTTTGGCTTGCCAGGCAGTCTTTGAGCGAGCCATGGCGCGTTTTCAAGACGGGCCCGCGCACCTGAGCCAGGTACTGATCGGTGGGCGCGAGCCGGGTGAGATCCTGGTGGATGATGCTCGGGTGGCGCTGGTGTCGGCCACCGGTAGCACACGCATGGGACGGGAGGTGGGCCCTCGTGTGGCGCGTCGTTTCGGTCGCGTTCTGCTGGAGCTGGGTGGCAATAACGCGGTTATCGTCACGCCTAATGCGGATCTGGATCTGGCGGTGCGAGGGATTGTTTTTGCGGCTGTGGGTACGGCAGGGCAGCGCTGTACCAGTACACGACGTTTGATTGTGCATCGCAGTATCAGTGATCAACTGGTGGAACGCCTCAAACAGGTCTATGGCAGGCTCCGGATCGGTAATCCCTTGCAGGAGGGAACGCTGCTGGGACCGCTGGTCGATCAGGCCGCTTTTGAGGCGATGCAGGCGGCCTTGGAGGCAGCCCGCGCACAGGGCGGGCGGGTTACGGGTGGGGAGCGAGTGTTGCAGGACGAGTTTCCCTCAGCGTATTACGTCAGGCCTGCCATCGTGGAAATGGATAGCCCGACCGACACGGTCCGGCAGGAAACCTTTGCGCCCATTTTGTATGTGCTGCGCTATGAGGAGCTGTCCGAGGCGCTGGCGCTGCAAAACGATGTGCCACAAGGTTTGTCGTCCGCGATTTTCAGTAATGACTTGCGTGAAACCGAGGCGTTTCTCTCGGCCAGTGGTTCTGACTGTGGTATTGCCAACGTCAATATCGGGACTTCGGGAGCCGAGATTGGTGGTGCCTTTGGCGGTGATAAGGAAACCGGCGGGGGCCGTGAGTCCGGCTCCGATGCCTGGCGCGCCTACATGCGCCGGGCGACCAACACCATCAACTATTCACGGGAACTGCCGTTGGCGCAAGGCGTGAAGTTCGACCTCTGACGCTGTTCGAGTGCTCAGAAAGACGGCCCTGACCGCTGATCGGCAGGGCCTGCGACCCGCACAGGGTGGTGCTCATGGATAAGAGGTGCCCCTGATCGGCCAAGCCTATCGCAAGGGCATCTCAGGCGGGCTCGGCTGGTGCCGCCATGAAATAAAAAAGCGAGGAGACAAGAATGACTATGCCTGATCAGGCAGGTCGGGGCGCGCTCGCGCACGGCCTGAACTCAAGACAGATGTCCATGATTTCGATTGCGGGGATTATCGGCGCTGGACTTTTTATTGGCTCCGCCAATGCCATCGCGAAAACCGGACCCGCGGCGGTATTGTCTTACATATTGACGGGAGCCCTGGTGCTGCTAGTGATGCGCATGCTGGGCGAGATGGCCGTGGCCAACCCGGACAGCGGTTCATTCTCCACCTATGCCGCGCGGGCGATCGGGCCGTGGGCGGGCTTTTCCATTGGCTGGTTGTACTGGTGGTTCTGGGGGTTGATTATTCCGGTCGAGGCCATTGCCGGTGCCGACATCCTGCATCAATGGATGCCGGATATACCCTCGTGGGTGTTTTCGATTGTCATTATGGTTGCCTTGTCGGCGACCAATCTGTTTAGCGTCAAGAATTTTGGCGAGTTTGAATTCTGGTTCGCCTTGATCAAGGTGTTGGCAATCATTGTGTTTATTGTGGCTTGCCTGTGCGCCCTGACCGGTTTTTGGCCGTGGGTCGAGGGGGGCAAGGTACCCATGGTTCCCGTGTTCAGCAACTTCGCGCCGCAGGGCATGGGGGCGGTGCTGGCAGGTATTTTGATTACGATGTTTTCATTTTTTGGGGCGGAAATTGTGACGATTGCCGCAGCCGAAACGGATAAGCCTCAGGAAAAAATACGTAAGGCGACTAACCTGGTGGTCTACCGAATCTCCTTGTTTTATGTGCTGTCGATTTCCTTGATTGTCTTGATTGTGGGGTATGACGATCCCAGGCTCACGCAGGTGGGTTCATTTCAGCGTACCTTGGAAGTGTTGCAACTGCCCCAGGCCAAATTGCTGGTGGATGTGGTGGTCTTGATCGCCGTGACCTCCTGCATGAATTCCGGCCTGTATACGGCCTCTCGAATGATCTATTCCCTGTCCGTCCGTGGCGACGCTCCGGCTTGTATTGCCCGGGTTTCGCCCAAAGGTGTCCCTTATAACGCGGTGCTTGTCTCGACCTTGGCCGGCTTTGCAGGGTGTTTGGTGAACTACCTCTTGCCCGGCCAGGTATTTTCCTTCTTGCTCTCGACCACCGGGGCCATCGCCTTGCTGGTCTATCTGGTGATTGCTGTGTCCCAGCTGTTGTCGCGGCGCGAAGCGGAAAAAAAAGGCATAGACCTGCCCTTCAAGATGTGGCTTTTTCCCTGGCTGACCTATTTGTCCATCATCCTGATCCTGGCGGTGCTGGTGTATATGGCGATGGTGGAGGCCTACCGTTACCAGTTGGCCATGACTTTAGGGGTCAGCGCCTGCATTGTGCTGGCGGCGTTTATCAGGCTTCGACGTGGTGCCCGCCAGGCTGGGCAGATGCGGCAGGGATGGTCCTTGTAACCTCAGGCACGCAATGCGGCAGGCACAGGTCCTGCCGCACAGCGGATGTCATGCAGCCTTTTGAACGAGTCCGGCAGCGACGGTCTGGTTGGTGCTGGGGTCGATCAAGATGAAAGAGCCCGTGCTGGAATGATCCTGATAGTCGTCCAGCACCAGCGGGTCCCGACTGACCAGACTGACGCGGCCAATATCATTCAAGGACAGGGTGTCGGCTACCTGCTGCTCTTGCAGGCTGTGTACGTCGCGCAAGGCATGTACCGCCTGCACCTTGGCCTGCGTCAGCCGTGTTCCCTGTTTGAGCCAGTAGGAGCGGGAGGTGTTGAGAGCCTGCTCGTCCAGCCAACATAGCTGTGCATCAAATCGTTTGCTGGTGCTAACGGGATCGTGGGCCAATGTGAATAAATCGCCGCGCGAAATATCCAGTTCTCGATCCAGCACCACAGTGACGGCGTCTCCGTCGCTGACCTGGATCTGCTCCTGGCCCGCGCGAAAGAGCTGGGTGATAAGTGCGGTTTTGGCGCTGGGCCATACCTGAACGCTATCACCCACCTGCAGGCGGCCACCGCTGAGCTGACCAGCATAGCCCCGAAAGCCATCGGCGCTGCTGCCACCATGACGCGCCACCCATTGCACAAACAAACGGGCAGGGCGCTGAATGTTCTCGCGCAGATCCAGCGATTCGAGCAAAGGCAGCAGGGGCAAGCCTTGATACCAAGGTGTGTGCGGCGATGCCTGGGTGATGTTCTCGCCTTTCAGGGCCGAGAGCGGAATGATATGGAAGTGTTCGATACCCAGCTGCGTGGCCAACTGGCGGTAGGCTTGATGGATGCACTCGAACACGGCTTGGTCCCAATCGACCAGGTCCATCTTGTTCACCGCCACCACGATATGACGCAGGCCCAGCAGTTTAGCAACGGTGCTGTGGCGCTTGGTCTGGGTCAGTAACTCTCCGTCTTTGGCGCGGTGCGCATCAATCAGGATGATGGCCGCCTGGGCGGTGGAGGCACCCGTAATCATGTTACGGGTGTATTGCTCGTGTCCCGGCGTGTCGGCCACGATGAACTTGCGTTTGGGCGTGGCAAAGTAGCGATAGGCCACATCAATGGTAATACCTTGTTCGCGCTCGGCCTCCAGGCCGTCAGTCAGCAAGGCCAGATCGGGTTCGGCATCGTCGCCGCGCTTGTACTTGGAGCGCTGAATAGCCGCAATCTGGTCGGCAAATACGCCCTGGCTGTCAACCAGCAGACGGCCAATCAGGGTGGATTTGCCGTCGTCCACGGAGCCAGCGGTAATCAGGCGCAGCACGCCCTGATCGGCAGCCTGCAGCCAGGCGTCATTGACGGTGTTCATTAGAAATATCCTTGTTTCTTGCGGTGTTCCATGGAGGCTTCGGAAGTCTGGTCATCCATGCGGGTGGCACCGCGCTCGGTAATGGTGGCCAAGGCGGTTTCAGCAATAATGTCCTGCACGGACGCGGCGGTAGAGAGTACGGGGCAGGTGCAGGAAATATCGCCTACGGTGCGAAAACGCACGTCGCGCCATGCGGAGGTCTCACCCTCCAGCAAGGGAGTCAGCGGGGTGATGGGAACGATCAGGCCCTGGCGCTCCACCACCTCACGGGAGTGGGTGTAGTAGATGGATGGCAGATCAATCGCCTCACGCTGGATGTATTGCCACACATCCAGCTCGGTCCAGTTGGAAATCGGGAAAACGCGCAGGTTCTCGCCTTTGTGGATGCGGGTGTTGAACAGGTGCCACAGCTCGGGGCGTTGCGCTTTGGGGTCCCATTGGCCGAATTCGTCGCGAAAGGACACGATGCGCTCTTTGGCGCGCGCTTTTTCTTCGTCACGGCGGGCACCACCGAAACAGGCATCAAAGCCAAATTCGGCAATGGCTTCCAGCAAGGTGACGGCTTGGGCACCGTTGCGGCTGGCGGTTTCGTTGCGCAGCACCACGGTGCCACGCGCGATGGACTCTTCCACGCTGCGCACAATCAGTTCGGCGTTCAGTTCAGCGGCGCGGCGATCTCGAAATTCGATGACTTCCGGATAGTTGTGGCCGGTGTCCACGTGCAACAAGGGAAACGGCAGTGGGCCGGGCGCAAAGGCTTTCTGGGCCAGTTGCAGCAGAACGGCCGAGTCCTTGCCGCCGGAGAACAGCAGCACGGGTTTTTCAGCTTCAGCTGCGATTTCGCGCAGAATGAAAATGGCTTCGGCTTCCAGCCAGTCCAGGTGAGTACGGGTAGAGAGTGGTTCGCCCATGGGGTTCCTTCAGGTGTTGACACGGGTATTCAGATTGCTGGCGTGCAGGCCGCATTCCAGGCTGTCGCGCTGTTCCCACCACCAGCGCCCGGCGCGCACGTCTTCACCGGGACGAATGGCGCGCGTACAGGGCTCGCAGCCTATGGAGGGGTAGCCCTGGTCGTGCAGTGGGTTGTAAGGGATGCTCAGTCCGCGGATCACGGCCCAGACATCGTCCTGCGTCCATTCGATCAAGGGGTTGAATTTCTGCAGCCCGAAGACGCTGTCGTATTCCTTGCTGGACAGCTCGGTGCGGCTGGCGGTCTGTTCGCGACGCTGGCCGGTGATCCAGGCCGATCGGCCTTGCAAGGCACGGCGCAGCGGTTCCACTTTGCGGATCGCGCAGCATTCTTTGCGCAGTTCCACGCTTTCGTAAAAAGCGTGTGTGCCATGCGTGGTGACGTGTTCCTGCACCCGGTCCGGGTCAGGGTGAAAAAACAGGATAGGGCGTTCGTAGTGTTGCTGGATGTCGCGCCCCAACTGCAAGGTCTCTGCGTGCAGACGACCGGTATCCAGGGTGACGGTTTCCAGCTTGGGGGTGTAGATGGACATGGCATGAAACAACACCATGTCTTCCGCGGCCAGGGAACTGGCCAGAACGGCATCAGCATGTTCGTGCGCGATGACTTGCAGATCGTCGCGCAGTTGTTTCCACAGCATCAGGGGCCGGGCGCTCAGGGCAAGCGCGGCAGGGGCTTGGGCGGGCATGATCGACTGTCCTTGTGGCAATACCAGTGCCGGCCCGGCTCAAAACGGAGTCACGTGGGCCGCGCTATTGCCTTACATGGTTCATGGGATGATGAGCCAGTGTGCTTGCGCGAGCCCACGCTGGGAACGAAGTATTAGTTAGGTGAATATGCCCCTGCTGTATTTAGCCGCCTTGTCATGGTGTTTTCAGGCGCGGCGGCTGGCGGCAATAATGGCGATGATGACGATGCACGAGAGCCAGGTCAGCAGATCCACACGTTCGCTCAACCATACGGCCGAGATGAGCACAGTCAGAAAAGGCTGGGCCAGTTGCACCTGTCCAATACGAGCGACCCCACCCAGGGCCATGGCCTTGTACCAGGGGAAAAACCCCAGCAAGGATGAAAACAGGGCCAGATAGAGCAGGGCCAGGACAGAGTGGGAAGAAGGCATCTCTGCCATGGGAAAGGCCAGCCACAGGGTGGCAGGAATGGTGAGCGGCAGGCTGGCCGCCAGGCACCAGCAAATAGTGCGCCAGCCACCCAGGGTTCGAGCCACACGGCCACCTTCGGCATAGCCCACGCCAGACATGAAGACGGCCAGGGCCAGCCAGATATCGCCGGTTTGCAGGGCGCCTTCACCAATATAGAAAGCATAGAGTAGAACCAGTACGGCACCCAGCAGGCTCAACATCCAGAAGCGGCGGCTCAAGGGGTCTCCGCTGCGGGCAGAGGCAACAATGGCGGTCGCCAAAGGAATCAGCCCGCTTAACACGGCTCCGTGCGAAGACGGCACTGTCTGCATGGCAATCGAGGAAAACACGGGCCAGCCTACGATCACACCGGTACAGGACAGGGCGATGCCGCGCCATTCCGACGCAGTGGGGCGACGGCTGCGGGTGGCCAGCAAAATGATGGCCGCAAACACCCCGGCGATACTGGCTCGTGCCATTCCGATCAGCCAGGGATCAAAGCTTTGCACTGCCAGCCGCGTCATGGGCAAGGTAAAGGCAAAGACGGTAACGCCGATAAAGGCGTAGAGGTAGGTCAGCAAGGCGGGAGCGGCAGTGGGCATGGGAAGGCTGGTGCTGCGGTTCATGAATATCACCACGGTCAGGAAATAGGTTTATCACAACATTGAGCTTAAAATAAATAGCCAATACAGTGGCGGTACAGTTCGGCGATCGGTAACTAGACTGTACTGTTCAGGCAGGCGTTACAGTCAGCACTCTTTCGAAAGGTCGGCACGATGGAATGGATGGATTGGGAGCCCGTACGCGGTTCGGATGTCACGCTCAGCGATCAACTGGTTGCGTGGGTGCAGCAGGCCTTGCATTTGCGATATCGGGGCGGTAGCCGTCTACCCTCGGTGCGCCGACTGGCGCAGTCCACCGGGGTCAGTCCTCACACCGTGGTGGCGGCCTACGAGAAGTTGATGGCCTTGGGTTTGGTGGAGTCGCGGCCCGGTTCTGGCTTTTTTGTACGGGTGCGCAGTCCACGGCGCTTGCGCTCGGAGTCCTTGCAGGTACAGAAAAAAGAGCCGTGCAAAATCGATGTCAACTGGATGCTCAACAGCTTTATGGGCAATAGCGACAACGCGGGCATTCCGCGCCAGTGGCTCGATAACGACATGATCCTGGCTGCCTTGCGGCAAGTCAGTCGCAGTGCGGGTTCCAGTTTGCTGGGGTATGGCCATTCTCACGGCTACCGGCCCTTGCGGCAGCATATCGCGGGGCAGCTCGAAGACAGTGGCATACCGGCAGACCCCGACACGCAGCTTTTATTGTGCAGTGGTGTGACGCAGGCATTGGACTTGCTATTGCGTCATTGGCTGCGACCTGGCGATGCCGTGGTGGTCGAGGACCCTGCCTGGTATTTGCTCTTTGCCCGTCTGGCAGTCGTGGATGTGCGCGTGCTCAGTGTGCCGCGCCGGGCGGACGGCCCTGATCTGGCTGTACTGGAACAATTGGCGCGCGACCATCGCCCCCGGCTGGTTATTTTGAATACCGTCGTGCACAACCCTACCGGCTTTAGCCTGAGCCCGGCGGTTGCGCACGGTATTTTGACCTTGGCCCAGACCTGGGATTTTCACATCATTGAGGACGATACCTATAGCGAGTTGCACGCCCACCCCGCGTGCCGTCTGGCTCAGCTCGATCAGCTCAAGCGCGTCACCTTGGTAGGAGGGTATTCCAAGGTCATGGCCGCAGGGTTGCGGGTGGCCTATATGGCGGCCGCCCCCGAGTTGCTGCGGTCGCTGGTGAATCTGAAGATGCTGGCGGGTCTGACCTCGCCCGAATTGAGTGAGCGCGTGATCCACCGGGTGTTGGTAGACGGGCCCTATCGTAAACATCTGGACCGGCTGCGTCGTTATGCCGACGCTGACCGGCAGCGCACGCTTGAACAATTGGCTCAGTTGGGCCTGACACCGGATGCTCCCGCGCAGGCGGGCATGTTTGTCTGGGTGAATACAGGGGTGGATACGGAAAGCCTGGTGCGCGCGTTGGGGCGCCCCGGTCACTTGCTCGTTCCCGGGGCCTTGTTTTCTCCGCAGCAGCAACCATCTACTTATATGCGCATCAACGTTTCCTTGGGCGACGATGCCCCTTTTTGGAGCGATTTTGCCAGTTGTTTGGCCACGGCAAGGCGGATCGCGACGAGCGTGCCGAACGCAGAAGCCTTATAGCTTGAGTGCTGATAGTTGCACTGTCATCTGTCTCTGTTAGCATAAGTCTGTGCGCTGCATAGAAAGAAATTTTTATGCGACGTGCGATAGCTAATAGCAATGAGCGTTATTGCATTAATCAATTTTACTAATCGACAGGGGCTTCCTATAATGGCTTTACTGTCAATGATTAATCACTCACCGGAGCAAATATGTCTTTGATCAACACCGTCATCAAACCTTTTAAAGCAACCGCTTTTCACAACGGCAAATTTATCGAAGTCAGCAACGAAACCGTTGCCGGTAAGTGGGCTGTTTTTGTTTTCTACCCAGCCGACTTTACCTTTGTTTGCCCAACCGAACTGGAAGATCTGGCCGATCATTACGCCGAATTCCAAAAAATGGGCGTAGAGGTCTACTCCGTGTCCACCGACACCCACTTTGCTCACAAAGCATGGCACGACACCTCCGAAGCCATCGGCAAAGTGAACTACCCCATGATTGGTGACCCCACTCATCAACTGTCGCGCAACTTTGGCGTGCTGATTGAGGAAGAAGGTATTGCTCTGCGTGGCACGTTCGTGGTGAACCCAGAAGGCGAAATCAAGGTTCTGGAAATCCACGACAACGGTATCGGCCGTGTGGCTTCCGAGCTGCTGCGCAAAGTGAAAGCTGCTCAGTACATCGCCGCTCACCCCGGTGAAGTTTGCCCAGCCAAGTGGGAAGAAGGCGCCAAGACGCTGACTCCTTCCCTGGACCTGGTTGGCAAGATCTAAGACCGTTTAAACACGAGTCTTGAGTGGTGGTCGGCGCGCTGCGCCGCCACCCCGGTGCCTGACCGGTTCAGGCACCCTATGTTGTTTCGTTCAGTACAGGATAAAGGGCGTATCACATGTTAGATGCAAACATCAAAACTCAATTGAAGGCATACCTCGAGAAGATCACGCAACCGATCGAGATCGTTGCGTCGCTGGATACTGGCGCCAAGTCCGTCGAGCTGCGCGAACTGTTGCAAGAAATTGATGGTCTGTCCGACAAGACCAGCTATCGTGAAGATGCGGATGCGCAAGAGCGCAAGCCTTCCTTCCAGATCAACCGTCCCGGTACCGATATTAGCGTGAGCTTTGCGGGTATTCCGATGGGACACGAATTTACCTCTTTGATCCTGGCCCTGCTGCAAGTCGGTGGTCACGAGATCAAACTGGATGCCGCTGTGATTGAGCAGATCCGTAATCTGCCCGGCGACTTTGTGTTTGAAACCTATTTCTCGCTGTCGTGCCAGAACTGTCCTGACGTGGTTCAGGCTCTGAACGCCATGTCCGTGATCAACCCACGTATCAAGCACGTGGCAATTGATGGCGCCCTGTTCCAGGACGAAGTCCAACAGCGCAACATCATGTCGGTTCCGGCCGTGTTCCTGAATGGTGAAATGTTCCACCAGGGTCGTGCCAGTGCCGAGGAATTGCTGGCCAAGCTGGATACGGGTGATAACTCGGCTCGTGCCGAAGCCTTGAATGCCAAGGACGAATTTGATGTGCTGATTGTGGGTGGTGGACCCGCCGGTGCAGCCGCTGCCGTGTATGCCGCTCGCAAGGGAATCCGCACGGGTGTGCTGGCCGAGCGTTTTGGCGGTCAGGTGCTCGATACCATGTCGATCGAGAACTACATCTCGGTTGTCGAAACCAATGGCCCTGCATTTGCGACCGCGCTGGAGCAACACGTTAAAACGTACGACGTGGACATCATGAATCTGCACCGTGCCCAGGGCATTCGTCGTGAAGGCAAGCAGATTGTGGTGGATGTCGATGGCGGCGCTCAACTCAAGGCCAAGTCTGTCATTTTGGCGACAGGTGCGCGCTGGCGTGAACTGAACGTGCCTGGTGAACAGGATTACCGTAACCGTGGCGTGGCGTATTGCCCGCACTGTGATGGTCCTTTGTTCAAGGGCAAGGATGTGGCAGTGGTGGGCGGCGGTAATTCCGGCGTTGAAGCTGCGATTGACCTGGCCGGTCTGGTCAAGCATGTCACCCTGATCGAGTTTGGCGATGCCTTGCGCGCTGACCAGGTCTTGCAGAACAAGTTGCGCAGCCTGCCTAACGTAACCATCATCATGCAGGCTCAGACTACGGAAGTGCTGGGTGATGGCACTAAGGTGGTCGGTTTGAACTACCTGGATCGTGCGACTCAGCAAGCCAAGAGCCTGAAGCTGGATGGCGTGTTTGTTCAGATTGGCCTGGTGCCCAACACGGAATGGCTCAAAGGTAGCGATGTGGCCTTGTCGCGCCACGGCGAGATCGAGGTCGATGTACGCGGTGCCACGTCATTGGCGGGCGTATTTGCCGCCGGGGACGTGACAACAGTGCCGTACAAACAGATCGTGATTGCTGCCGGTGAGGGTGCCAAAGCGGCTTTGAGCGCTTTTGATTACCTGATCCGCAGTTCGGCCGAGCTTGAAGCGCCAGTGGTAGAAAACGCAACGGCTTAAGTCTTTCTGATTATTGGACTGGCTGGTGCAAGAGGGTCGCCCTGTTTGGGGCGGCCCTTTTTTTATGCAGTTCTTTTGGCAACGCCTGCTCGTGGGTAGGCGCTTTGCATCGCTATGGCTTGTATTGGCGTGGACATGTGCAAAGCGGGTCGAATGAGAGGCGATTGTGCCCCTCTTGCAAAGCCTGCCTGAAAGTCCAGGCTGGCCCTGTGTGAGGCGGTAAGGTTTCTCAGCATGCAAGCCCAAGGACGTGTGTGGGAACGCTCGTCAGATGGTTTGCTGCGGGAGCACGGGTCGGCCCGAATGATGTGGAGTCTCGGATAGCGATTTGAGACGAACGGGCAGCTTGCCATTGGTTTATTTTTGCTATGATGCTTTTCTGTCACAGGACATAATCGAGGTTTGCTTGGTTCCCTTCTGAGGCCTTGACTCGGGGAGTGGGCCTGAGCCCTGATCCCTGGGACGTGGTGTTCCGGCTTAAGGCTTAGCGGGTCAGGCCGGTACGACGGCGAGTTTTCCCATGCATCGAGACTCTTACACATAAAGGACGTTCAATGATCAAGGTCACACTCTTTCATGATGGCTGTAATATTTGCTTGGATATTAATACGTTGCTGAGCCAGATCTTTTCCACGCCTGCCCATCACTATCAGGCGTTCAATCTCTCGGAGCAGAAGGAATGTGTTGCGGATGCACTTGCTGCTGGTGTCACCCGGCTGCCGTCCTTATTGATCGATGGTCGGGTGTTGAGACTGGATGATCATTCACCCATTGAGCACTATGTGGAATAGAGTCGATTGACACTGACGGTAAGCGTCTGCGCAAGGCTGCGCTTACCCGGTCTGCTAAGGGCATGAGTCTTTCCAAACCCTGCGTAAGCGCCAGCTCCGCCCCATGGCTTGCTGAGACTGGCTGTCTGGTACGGAGCGGAGCATTCACGCTCAACGTCGTTTGTGTTGCGACCCGGGTACACCGTCGATGACGAGCAGACAGGTAAAGCGCTGTCTCGGCAATCGAGGAGGGGGGCGATCCCCCTTTCTAATGATTAATCACCCTCCAGCTCCGGCCAGTTTCCACCCAGCACATCGCTGCAAACTTGCAGCCAGGCCCTGGCCGCCTGCGACAGATAGCGCCCATTCCAGAGCAGAGCCACTTCCCAGTTCAGTGCAGGCTCCACCACCTCTTTGGCAAGCCAATCGCCCGGTTCCAGCCGGGACAGGAATGGCTGGGGTAACAAGGCCACTCCCATGCCCGCTTGCGCCATGGACGCGACCCAATCCCATTGATTGCTCTGCGCAGCGATATTGATTTGCAAGCCCGCGTGGGCAAAGGCGCGCCGCAGCATGCGGGTCAGGGCGTAGTCTTCGCCCAGAAAAATCAAAGGATGCTTTTCCAGCTCCCGCAGTTTGATGGTTTTTTGTCCAGCGGGCAGCGTGTCTTTATGGCCAATCGCCCAGACCGCATGCTTGGCCACCGGTGTGGCCGACACATTTAACTCGGGCCCCAGGGGCAAAATGCTCAACCCCATTTCGACCGTGCCCGCGGCAACCATGCGCTCAATTCCCATGCCGGTCTCTTCGTGCAAAATAAGCTCGATGCGTGGATGCCGATTCTTGAACGTCTTGAGCACTTCTGTAAACAGCACATTAATCATGGGCGGAATGCCCAGAACCAGACGGCCACGCTGCAAAGCCTGCACTTCGTGCACCTCTCGCAGCAGTCCCTGCATGCTCTGCAATACCTCCTGCCCGCGCTCCAGCACCACTTTGCCGCAATCGGTCAGCTGCAGGTGCCGGTGATCGCGGATCAACAAGGGTTCCCCCAGCTCATCTTCCAGTTGTCTCACCATCTTGCTGATGGTTGACTGCGTCACGTTCAGGCTCTGCGCTGCCTGTGTAAAGCTTTGATGTTTAACGGTTTCAATGAAGTATCTTAAGGACCGGATGTCCATGTTCAATGTCCTTTTTTCTATGAGTTTTACGACTTTTGTGCAGTTATTTTATTCATTATGGCGATGCTATGCTGGCTTTGTTCAAAAAACATAAACGCCTGTTGTCAGGGCGATTTCGGCTTTTTATTTGCGGCTCTTACCGCCACCACTTTTAAAGCGTGATGTCGTTCTGTTGCGTGAAGATCTCGCCTGGCGCTTTCGGCCCCGGCCCCTTCCGAAAGCAACAGCAGGTAGATCAATGACACAGAGACAGGAGCACACGATGTTCAAGGATCGCATTCGTTTCCCCGGGTTGGAAGACAAAGTCATGACCGCTCAGGAGGCCGTCGCCTTCTTCAAGGACGGGATGAATGTCGGGATGAGCGGCTTTACCCGTGCCGGGGACTGTAAGGTCATGCCTCGAGCTTTGGCCGAGCGCGCCCGCACCGAGCCATTAAAACTGAACGTGGTAACCGGCGCCTCGCTGGGGAATGATAGCGATGGTTTGATGGCGCAAGCAGGTGTGCTCGCCCGTCGTTCGCCGTTTCAAGTAGATTCAGTGTTGCGCCGTCACATCAATGAAGGCAAGGTCCTGTTTACGGATCAGCACTTGTCCTTGACCGTCGAGCACATGCGTTCGGGCAATCTGCCTGCGATTGATATCGCGGTGATTGAGGCCGTTGCCATTACCGAGACTGGCGCGATTGTGCCCACAACTTCGGTTGGCAACTCGGCCAGTTTCGCCCAGCAGGCCAGTCAGATCATTGTCGAGCTGAACCTGAGCATGCCGGTGGAAATGGAAGGTCTGCACGATATTTATGTACCCCAGGCCCGCCCCCATCGTCAGCCTATTGAGTTGACCGATGTGGACCAACGTATTGGCACCACCGCGATTGAGGTTGATCCTGCCCGTATTGTGGGTATCGTAGTGACCGACGCTTTGGACAGTCCCTCCAGCGTGCTGCCCCCTGACCAGGAAACCCAGGCCATCGCCGGTCACATTATCGAATTTCTGAAAGCAGAGGTCGATGCGGGTCGTATGAGTCATTCCCTGCTGCCTTTGCAGGTCGGTATCGGGACGATTGCCAACGCCGTGACCTATGGTTTGCTGGATTCGCCTTTCACGGACATGCAGATGTACTCGGAGGTGCTGCAAGACAGCGCAATTGCCATGCTGGATTCGGGCCAGTTGAGCTTTGCCTCTGCCTCTTCCTTGACCTTGTCGGCTCCCAAGATGGCCCAGTTTCTGGAGGGATTGGAAAACTATCGCGACAAGCTGGTCTTGCGTCCACAGGAAATCAGCAATCACCCAGAGCTGGTTCGCCGCCTGGGTATTATCGCGATCAACACGGCCCTGGAGTTTGATATCTACGGCAATGTGAACTCCACCCACGTTTGCGGCACGCACATGATGAATGGCATTGGCGGCTCCGGTGACTTTGCCCGTAATGCGCATTTGTCCATTTTTGTCAGCAAGTCCGTGGCCAAAGACGGCGCCATCTCCAGTGTCGTGCCCATGGTCTCGCATGTAGACCACTGCGAGCATGACGTGGCGGTACTGGTGTCTGAATGGGGCCTGGCGGATTTGCGCGGTTTGGCGCCTCGGGAGCGGGCCCGCGTCATCATCGAAAAATGTGCTCACCCAGACTATCGTCCTGCTTTGCTGGATTATCTTGAACGCGCCAGTCAGCGTGGCGGCCATACGCCCCATATCCTGGAAGAAGCGTTGTCCTGGCATGTTCGTTTTCAGCAAGAGGGCACCATGAAACAGGAGCAGTTCCACACGCAGGAGCTCCTTGCCGTGTAGTCTATCAGGTCGGGTAATGCGTGGCCGAGTCAGTCCGGCGACGCAGACCTTACAAGCTGACCTGATCGCCCCTGGCATTTCACCCGTGCCAGGGGCATTTTTTTAGCGCTAAAATTGCAGATTGTGCTGCGTTTAGCGAGGCTGGCGTGCTTGAGCAAATCGGTGTAGTCAATTTCTGGGCGTTTGTTGTGGGCACGGTGGTCATCGTGCTTTTGCCTGGCCCCAATTCTTTGTACGTGTTGGCCAGTGGCGCCGGTCACGGTGTGCGCGAAGGCTATAAAGCGGCCTTGGGCGTGGTGGTGGGCGATGGTATTTTAATGACGCTGACCGCCTTGGGCGCTGCCTCGCTGCTCAAGACACTGCCGATGTTGTATACGGGCATACGGTGGCTCGGTGCCGCTTATTTGCTGTATCTGGGTTTGCGGCTCTTGCAGTCGGCCTTTCGGCAAGGGGGGGCAGTGCAGTCCGTGGACACGCGCCTGCGTCACGAAACCCGTTTCCGCAAAGCCTTGCTGCTGAGCTTGTTAAACCCCAAGGCCATCCTGTTTTTCCTGTCCTTTTTTGTGCAGTTTGTGGACCCCTCCAAAGGTCACACGGGCTTGGCCTTTATGGTGCTGGGCCTGGTGGTGGAGATCATCAGCATTTGCTATTTGTCTTTGCTGATTTTTGGCGGTGACCGCCTGGCAGGAATGTTTCGACGTCATCAGCGTTTGTCCCGCATGGGCAATGGCTCGGTGGGGCTGCTGTTCATGGGCTTTGCTGCCCGCATGATCGGCGACTGAACCGGCCGTCTCAGAGCGCAGCCGTTCTGACAGCACTTATTTATCAGATTTAAGGAAAACACCATGAGTAGCAAAATCCGTGTCGGTATTGCAGGTTACGGCAATTTGGGGCGAGGCGTAGAGCTGTCCCTGGCACAAAACCCGGACATGGAGCTGGTCGGCGTTTTTACCCGTCGCGATCCCGCTTCCCTGCAACTGCAAAGTGCCGGTGTGCCCGTACGCGCCCTGGACCAGATTGAGCACTACCGTAATGATATTGACGTGCTGATTCTCTGTGGTGGCTCTAAAAATGATCTGCCCGAGCAAGGCCCGGCTCTGGCGCGCTGGTTCACGACGGTTGACAGCTTTGATACCCATGCCCGTGTTCCTGAGTATTACGCGGCGGTGGATGCAGCAGCGCAAGGCGCTGGCACGACGGCCTTGATTGCCGTGGGTTGGGACCCCGGCCTGTTTTCCCTGAACCGCCTGTATGGGGAATGTGTGCTTCCAGTGGGGCAGACCTACACCTTCTGGGGCAAGGGTCTGAGCCAGGGACACTCGGATGCCATCCGTCGGGTGGCCGGGGTCGCCGGGGGCGTGCAATATACCTTGCCCGTCGAAGCAGCGGTCCAGCGCGTGCGTAATGGCGAACAGCCGGAGCTGAGCACCCGTGAAAAGCACAAGCGCCAGTGTTTTGTCGTGCTGGAGCAGGGTGCGGATGCCGATGCTGTGCGAGAAGCCATTGTGACCATGCCCGACTATTTCGCTGACTATGACACCGAAGTGAATTTCATCGACGCCCAGACCCTGGCGCGAGATCATGCCGCCATGCCTCACGGTGGCTTTGTCATTCGCAGTGGTCAGTCTGCGGCGGGCTCGCAGCAAGTGGTGGAATACGGATTGAAGCTGGGCAGCAACCCGGAATTCACGTCCAGCGTTCTGGTGGCCTACGCTCGTGCCGCCTACCGCATGAACAAGAATGGTCAGATCGGTGCTCAGACTGTGCTGGATGTGCCGCCTGGGCTGCTCTCGCCCAAGTCACCCGCGCAGTTGCGCAAAGAGCTGCTGTAAATTCAGTGACATCGTCGCAACCCGGTTCTGCCAGGCAGAACCGGACCCCGATTCCGGTTTGATTCCGCCTGAATGATTCGGTGCGCCAATAAAGGGTAAAATAGCGCCCACTTCTTACTAATGTTGGGTGTTTCCATGCGCTTACTGATCGCACTCCTGTTGCCCTGGTTGGGTTTTTTCACGATTGGCCGGCCTGTGGCGGGCATTATTTGCCTGATCTTGCAGTTGACCCTGATTGGATGGATTCCCGCCGCGATTTGGGCGGTATATGCACTTAGCCAATACAAGACCGACAAGAAAATCGAACAAGCCCTGGGCAAGCGTTAAACCCCGGCTTTTTCTTCTCTTTCTCTACGTCTGAGCGGGCCCTGACGTGCTTGCTCAGACGTTTTATCTTTTTTTGCTGATACAGCCATGACCCTCTCGTCTCCCGTGGGCCATTCTCCTGAGTCCGGTGAGCAAATGGTGTCCGTAGACCCCCAGGCGGTACCACGCCTGGAGCTTCGCCAGATCACCAAGGCCTACCCGGCCGTGGTCGCCAATGACCATGTCTCCCTGTCTATCCTGCCGGGGCAGATTCACGCTGTGTTGGGGGAAAATGGCGCCGGCAAGTCCACCCTGATGAAAATCATTTATGGGGTGGTCAAGCCCGATCAGGGCGAGATTCTGTGGGACGGCCAAGCGGTTCAGATCAGCAGCCCGGCAGCGGCACGGCAACTGGGTATTGGGATGGTGTTTCAGCATTTTTCGCTGTTTGACACCCTGACCGTTACGGAAAACATTGCCCTGGGTCTGCCCGCTTCCACCAATATGAAGGAGCTGGCGGGGCGCATCCGCGAGACCGCCAGTCAATACGGGCTGGACCTGGACCCGCAGCGTCACATTCATACCTTGTCGGTAGGCGAATGTCAGCGGGTAGAGATCGTGCGTGCTTTGCTGGGCAAGCCCAAGCTGCTGATTCTGGATGAGCCCACCTCGGTGCTCACGCCCCAAGCCGTGCGCCGCCTGTTTGGCACGTTGCGTCAGCTGGCTGCCGAAGGCTGCAGCATTGTTTATATCAGTCATAAGCTCGATGAGATCCGTGAGCTGTGCAATGCCTGTACGGTCATGCGCATGGGCAAGGTCACGGGCTACTGCGATCCGCGCCAGGAGACCACGGCCAGTTTGTCGCGCCTGATGATTGGCGCCGAACCCCAGTCCTTGGGCGAGCGCCGTGCACGGCAGGGGGGCACGCTTTTGCAGGTCCGTCACTTGCAGCTGAGCAAATCGCACCCCTTTGCCTGCGAGTTGCAGGATGTCAGCTTTGATCTGCACCAGGGCGAAATCCTGGGTGTGGCCGGGATTTCGGGCAATGGACAGCAGGAGTTGCTGGCCGCCTTGTCGGGTGAGGATACCCGGGCACAGGCTGACATGATCTTGCTGGATGGTCAGCCTATTGCCCAGCGTGACGCGGCCTGGCGCCGTGACCAGGGCATGGGCTTTGTGCCTGAGGAGCGCCTGGGGCGGGGCGCGGTGCCGGAATTGTCGCTGGCACAAAACCTGCTGCTGTCCCATCAGAATCAAGAGACGGTCAAACGCGGTTTTTTGCGCTTTTCCAGCATTCGTCGTCTGGCGGGTGGGATTATCAAGCGCTTCCGAGTCAAAACCTCTAATGAGCAGGCCGCAGCCAACAGTCTGTCTGGGGGGAATCTGCAAAAGTACATTATCGGCCGTGAAGTGACCCGTCAGCCCCGGATTCTGGTGATTGCCCAGCCGACCTGGGGCGTGGACGTTGGGGCGGCTGCCCAGATTCATGCTGAACTGCTGGCCCTGCGCGATGCCGGCTGTGCCTTGCTGGTGATCTCTGAAGAACTGGATGAATTGTTTGCGATCGCCGATCGTCTGATTGTTATCTCCAAAGGTCGTATGTCTCCCTCTATTCCCGTGGCGCAAGCCAGTGTTGATCAGATCGGGCAATGGATGAGCGGTTTGTGGACGGAGGACAAGCATGTTCAGGCTTGAGACTCGCGCCACGCCCTCAACCTTGATGGCCTGGTGTTCCCCCTTGCTGGCCGTGTTGCTGACCATGGTGGTCGCCGGAACCTTGTTCTGGTCCCTGGGTAAAAATCCCCTGGCGGGCTTGAATGTCTTTTTTCTGGAACCCTTGCGTGACCTGAATGGCTGGGCCGAGGTGGGCGTCAAGCTGATTCCCCTGCTGCTGATCTCGGTCGGTCTGGCTATTTGTTTCCGGGCCAACATCTTCAATATTGGGGCGGAAGGGCAGTTGGTGATGGGAGCCTTGGCCGCCGGGGCGTTCATACTGCATGTGGACGATGGCGACAACGGTGGTTTTTTCCTGATTGGCGTGGCGCTGGCCTGCGGCATGATGGGCGGCATGGCCTGGGCTGCGATCGTGGCCTTTCTGAAAGACCGTTTCAATGCCAACGAGATTCTGGTTTCCCTGATGTTGGTTTATGTGGCTCAGCACCTGCTCAGCTATCTGGTGCACGGTGCCTTGCGCGATCCTGAGGGTTTCGGTTTTCCGCAGTCCAGTCTGTTTTCTGACGGGTTTCTCTTGCCCGCTGTCTTGCCGGCGACTCGCTTGCATACCGGTATTGTTCTGGCCTTGATTGCCTCGGTGGCAGCCTGGCTGTTCCTGACGCGCAGCATGGCTGGTTTTCGTTTGCGGGTGGGGGGCATGGCCCCGCTGGCGGCTCGTTATGCCGGTTTTTCATCCCGCAAGGCGCTGTGGAGCTCTCTGCTCATTTCGGGCGCACTGGCCGGACTGGCCGGCGCAGCAGAGGTGATGGGCCCGGTCGGGCAGCTTACGCCCTCTATTTCTCCCGGCTATGGTTTTGCAGCCATTATCGTGGCCTTTGTGGGACGACTGCACCCGCTGGGGCTGATCTTCTCTTCCTTTGTGATGTCCTTGCTGTATATCGGTGGTGAATTGGCCCAAAGCCGTTTGGGCTTGCCCAATGCGATCACCGGCATTTTTCAGGGCATCCTCTTGTTTTCCTTGTTGGCTTGTGACGTGTTCATCACCAAGCGTTTGGTCTGGAGAAAGTAATGGACGCGATTGCCCCTTTGCTGGCCGCAACCATCAACGCCGGAACCCCTTTGCTGTTGGCAGCCCTGGGTTTGCTGATCAATGAAAAGTCGGGCGTGATTAATCTAGGTTCGGAAGGCATGATGCTGATGGCGGCCATTGTAGGCTTTGCCGTGGCCGTGCAAACCGGCAGCCCTGCTCTGGGCTTTGTGCTGGGCGCACTTGTTGGCATGGTGATGGCGGCGGCCTTTGCCTGGCTGACGGTGTGGCTGGGTGCGAACCAGGTCGCGTGTGGCCTGGCCCTGTCCTTGTTCGGGGTCGGGGCCTCGGCTTATATCGGCCTGCCTTTTACCGGTAACTCCTTGGTTGTGACCAAGTGGCCCATTCCCGTGCTGAAAGATATTCCCCTGATCGGCCCCGCCTTCTTCCAGCAGCATTACATGGTCTATGTGTCCTGGGTGCTGTGCATTGCCGTGGCCTGGTTCCTGACTCGTACCCGCTCCGGTCTGGTACTGCGTGCGGTGGGTGAATCGCCCGCCTCGGCGCACTCGCTGGGCTACAACGTGCGCTACATTCGTCTGGGCGCCTTGATGTTTGGCGGTGCCTGCTGCGGTCTGGCCGGTGCCTTCATCTGTCTGGTCTATACACCCATGTGGGTCGAGAATATGGTCGCTGGGCGTGGCTGGATCGCGTTGGCGCTGACCACGTTTGCCACCTGGCGTCCCTGGCGCGTGATGCTGGGCGCTTACTTGTTTGGTGGGGTCACGATCCTGACCTATCATGCGCAGGCTCTGGGTGTTCCGGTAGCCTCGCAATTGCTGGCCATGATGCCGTATCTGGCCACGATTATTGTGCTGGTATTAATTTCTCGAAACGCTAACTGGATCAGGTTGAATATGCCTGCATCGCTTGGCAAAAACTTCAATCCCAACAACTAGAGGACTGACATGACTGGAAACTTTATGCGCAAGGCTCTTTTGGCCGCTGCCATCGCTTCCCCCCTGGCCGCCTTGCCTGTGTCCGCTCAGGCAAACGATCAAGAACCCCTGAAAATCGGTTTTGTATATGTCAGCCCTATCGGTGAAGCCGGTTGGACCTGGCAGCAGGATATTGGCCGTCGCCAAATGGAAGAGGCCCTGAAAGGCCGCGTGGTCACTCAGTATGTGGAAAACGTGCCGGAAGGCGCCGACGCTGAGCGTGTGATTCGCGATCTGGCCCAGCAAGGCAACAAGCTGATCTTCACAACCTCGTTTGGCTACATGAACCAGACGCAGAAAGTGGCCAAGCAGTTTCCGGATGTGAAATTTGTTCACTCCACTGGCTACAAGACAGCTCCTAACGTGGCAACCACCAATGCCCGTTTTTATGAGTCCCGTTACCTGGCTGGCGTGCTGGCTGGCAAGATGACCAAATCCAATGTGGTCGGTTACGTGGGTGCTCACCCCATTCCCGAAGTGCTGCAGGGTATTAATGCTTTCGCCATCGGCTTGAAGAGCGTGAATCCGGAAGCACAGGTGCGCGTGGTATGGGCCAATAGCTGGTACGACCCAGGTAAAGAGCGCGACGCAGCAGTCACTTTGCTGGGGCAGGGCGCGGACGTGGTGACGCACCACACCGACTCCACGGCAACCGTACAAGCGGCCGAGGAAGCCGGCAAGTATGCGATTGCCTACCACTCTGATATGAGCAAGTTCGGTCCTAAAGCCCAACTGGCTGCGGTCACTCACCACTGGGGCGACTACTTTACGCGCAAAGCCACGGAAGTGCTGGATGGTAAATGGCAGAATGACAGCACCTGGGGTGGCCTGAAGTCCGGCATGGCCGCTTTGGAAGGCTTTGGTCCCGAAGTACCCGCTGACGTGAAAGAGTTCGTTCTGGCCAAGCAGGCCGAGATCGAGGCAGGCACGCTGCAGCCTTTTGCTGCTCCTATCAAGGACAACGACGGCAAAGTGCGTCTGGAATCCGGTTTCCTGGATGACGATGCGTTGAACCGCATGGATTACTACGTGGAAGGCGTGGCCAGCAAACTGCCCAAGCAGTAATTCGCATCGCCGACTGTAGAGTCACGACAGCCCCTTGACGGATTTTCCGCCAAGGGGCTTATGGATACCGCTAGGGGCGGCCGTGTCGGCATTTGCTCACGTTGTGGCCAGGCATGCTGGGGTTGTGGCGTGGCTATGGGCTTTGTTTCCAATCAGCTAGATAGGTGACGATCTCAAGGCTAGGCTGATTGTGCAGGGCGCTTGCGTCCCAGACGTCGTGAAGCCCGCATCCAGCGCAGTGTCATCAGTACTGCCACAACAGACAGGCCGGTGACCAGTCCGATCCAGATGCCCACGCCGCCCATATTGAATTGAAAGGCCAGCAAAGAGCCTGTAGGAACACCCAGAACCCAATAGCCCAGCAAGGCCAGCACCATGGGTATGCGCGTATCATGCAGACCGCGTAGCATCCCCGCCGCAACGGCTTGGGCTCCATCACTGATCTGGAACAGCGCTGCCAGTGCCAGAAAAGTGATAGCTAGCTGAATAACAGCCTGGTTCTCGGCCACATCCAGATCCAGGAATAGGCCAATCAGGGTCAGGGGGGCGAACCAGAACACCAAGGCCGCCAGACCCATAAAACCCACCCCCAGGATGTAGGAAATCCAGCCAGCACGACGGGCGCCCAAGGGGTCGACCCGGCCGGCGGCCAGTCCTACACGTATGGTGGCCACCTGGCTAAAGGCCAAAGGAATCATGTAGGACACGGAACAGATCTGCATGGCAATCGCATGGGCGGCCAGATCGGATTGACCCAGCACCCCCATCATCATGACGGCCGCGTAAAAGACCAGGGTTTCCAGCGTGAAGGTAATGGCGATAGGGATGCCCAGTGACCACATTTTCCACAGCCGTTTCGCGCTCCATTGCCAGGCTTCATTGAATAGGTAGTAGCGTCGAAAGCGCGGGTCACGCAACACGATCCAGCTCAATGCCGCGAACATGAAGATGCTCGATGCGGTCGTGGCCAGTCCGGCCCCGGCCAGCCCCATGGCCGGCAGGCCCAGATTGCCAAATACCAGCAGCCAGCCCAGCAGGGCATTGATGCCAATCGCGATGATCGCTACCGCCAGGGTCCATCCTGGTTTTTCCATGGCCGCCAAAAAAGAGCGCAGCACGATGTATCCCAGATAAGGCAGCAGGGCCCATTGCAAGGTGTGCATATAGGATACGGCGCGTGCCGCCACGACGGGGTCCTGGCCCATCATCACCAGGATGTGCTCGGCGTTCCACAGCACCATCCAGGCGGGCAGGGTGATGAGCAGAGCCGTCAAAAAGCCGTGACGAATGATCTGTTGCGACTCTCGGACATCACGCAGCCGCCGCCCCAGCGTGGTTGCCAGCATGGGAACCACGGCGGATACCAGTCCCATGCTGAAAATCATGAAGGCTTGATACAGACTGGCCGACAAGGAGCCGGCAGCCAGTTCATCGGGGCCCAGTCGGCCCATGTAGATCAGGTTGGTGGCCAACAGACTGACCTGAGCCAGATTGGTCAGAATCAATGGCCCGCCCAGACGCAGGGACGATTGCAACTCCGCCAGCCAGAGCTGGCTCGGGCCGGGGGTGTGGGTTTGTGCAAGCATGGTTTATTGGATGCGCGGCAAAGACCAGGTGCTGATCACTTGGGCTACTGCCGGGCCGCCGCTGGCCGGCTCCAGCAGCACATCGCCCGCACAGGTGCGGCCTGTCTTATGAATCCGGGCATGAGCCAGAATGTCGCCCGGTGGGGCCTTGCGCAGGAAGTTGATGGTCAGGCTGGAGGTAACGGCATCCGGATTGCCGGTCGCGCCCACCACAGCGGCATACAAAGCCAGGTCCGCCAGCCCCATCAGCATGGGGCCTGCCACCATGCCTCCCATGCGTTGGTGAGCGTTGCGCTCAGGCAAACGCAAACAGGCATTGTCATGACCAATATGCACCACATCAATTCCTAGAACGGCGGCAAAAGGATGGAGACGCTCTAGAAGATCACGAAACTGGACAATATCGATTTTAGGCTCGGGTGCAGAATGTGTGCGGGTCATGACGTCGTCACTGAAAAGAGGGCCGTTGTAAGAAAGGCATACTGGCTGGTACTGTATCAGATCGTCCTGCGTATGGGGGTAGTTCGACACCTGTGCCAATAGAGCAGGGCCAATTCTAAACAATCACAAAGAATCGAGGAGCATCATGAAACGCAGCATTGTTGTTCTGGCCTTGGGTTTGCTGGCATCGACCGGCACGGTGATGGCGCAAGGGCACGACGGGCACGGTCATGGCAAGCCTGAGCCGGTACGCGCTTTAAGCACTCAGGTACATGCCAGCCAATGTTGGGTGCGCCTGCTGCCCAAGCCCACCCCTTCGGCCGCCTATCTGGAGTTGGAGAACAAGGGTGAGCAGTCCGTCGCCGTGACAGGAGCCAGCTCATTGTCCTTTGGGCATGTGATGCTGCATCAAACTAGCGAGAACCAGGGCATGGCGCGCATGTCTCATGTCTCCGAGGTGCAGATCCCGGCGGGCGGAACAGTGAGCCTGAAGCCGGGGGCTTTCCATGTGATGCTGGGTCAGGCCAAAGAGGATTTGGCCTTGGGCGAGCGCATCATCTTGAGTCTGCATTTGTCGGACGATACTCAGGTTCAGGCCGAGTGCGAGTTGCGTCCTGCCAAGACACAGGAGTATTGAACGCATTGAACGTTTGGCTGGAAACCGGGAGCTGGTCGCGGCATGCGGCCAGTTTTCCATTGGGCTTCAGGCCTGCAGCGCGTCCAGCACCGCTTGGTTGAAGGCTTTGGGATTAGCCAGATTCATGCCGTGGGCGGCCAGCGGGATGCGGTGCATCTGGTCTTCGCGTCGGTGCTGACGAATGATGTCCATACAATGGTGGTAGCGCGTGGGGCTATTTTCGCCCGTGATGAAGCTCAGGGGCGCATCCATTTGCTTGAGCCATTCCAGGTCCGGACCTTGATGGGGCTCTTGCTGCTGATCCAGCATGGTGTGGGCGTTGTCCTGAATCATCTCGCGGAACCAGCGCGTCATTTGCTTCCAGGTCCCTGAGCCATTAACCGTATCCACAAACAGAGCCATGGCGCCATCACGGTCGCCCTGTTCCAGGCGTTCGGCCACTTGCTGGAACAAGGGAGCGTACGAATACGCACCAGGAGTCGGAAAGCCGGGGTCGGCCAAGGTCAGGCTGGCCACTTGCTCGGGCATCCTTTGAGCCAGCAGCAGGGCTACATGCCCCCCGCGAGAGTGCCCCACGATATGCACTTTCTCATCAGGAATATGCTGATCCAGCAGGGCCTGCAGGTCCTGGGCGTGTCGCGCCGTGCTGAAGTTGCCGGGGCTGGGCACACCCGGCCAATAAGAGCGCAGACTGGGAGCCAGAACCCGGTGCTGAGCGGCAAAAGCGGGAATCTGCCAGCGCCAGTAGCGCCAATCGCACAGGGAACCGTGAATGAGCAAAACGGGCGCACCCTGGCCCTGATCGACGAAAGTGTGGCGATAGCCTTGGACGGTCAGTTCAAGCGTGGAGAAATCGGCAAAAGGGTCTGTCATGGCAAGCAATCGTTAGCAGGCAGGGCTAATGCCTGAAAAAAACAGACCGGGTCTGAACCCGGTCCGTATGGCTTTACGCGCTGGGAGGACTATTCCAGCAGCTTCAGGCGGCTGCGGGCCGTCTCGGCTGCTTCCGATTGTGGATAGTCTTTCACAATGCGCTGTAACGTGGTCTTGGCGCCGCTCAGGTCGTTCAGCTCAATCTGACTGGAGGCCGTGACCATCAGAGCATCGGCAGCGCGGGGGCTTTGGGGCGAAGCCTTCACAAAAGCCTGCAGCTTCTGGATGGAGGTTTTAAAGCTCTTGATGGCGTACAGGCTGCTGCCTTCGTAAAAGCGAACCTCGTCTGCCAGAACGCTGGTGGGGTAGGCGGCGAGAAAGCTGGCAAAGGCATCCGCGGCAGGTTTGTATTGACCTGCCCGGTAGGCATCCATGGCGCTATCGAATACGGCTTGTTCTTGTGGGTCAGCGGCTTGCGGGCTTTGGGGGCCCGGAGCGGCAGTAGTGTTCTGACCCTGGGTGCTGGCTTGCCAGCTCAGTTTCTCGACCTGACCGCGCAGAGTCACTACCTCGGAGCGCAGCATATCAATTTGATCGGCCAATTGCAGACGAGCCTGGGTGTTTTGCTCGTTCATCTGACGAATTTGCTGCCGCAGCTCCAAAATGGCGCGTCGGGCCTCGTCATCGGCAAAGGCCTTGGCCGGCAGGCTGGCAAACAGGGCGGCCGTCGCCAGCAGAGCGACGGTCGCGAGACGAAAAGGCTTTTTATAAGCGTGCATAGTGAAGTCCGTTAAAAAATGTGCATCCGCAGTGCGCAGGCTCCCTGCCTGCAGGGCTCCCCTCTGTGGGGGCGGTCATCCTGGGGCTTTGCGCCGGCCTGGCGAGCCCGGTGTCCAGCATAACGAATTTTCAGTGGCTCGGGCATGCTGCCGATAAAAAAACGCCGCGGCGTTAACTACCGCCACGGCGTCGGAACCACTTGGTCGATGCAGGAATTATCGTTGGTAAACGATGTCTGCGCGACGGTTTTCAGCGTAATCAGCTTCGGTGTTACCCAAGGCTTTTGGACGCTCTTTACCAAAGCTCACTGCTTCGATCTGGCTGTTGCTCACGCCCAGCAGACCCAGCATGCGTGCAACGGCGTCGGAACGACGCTGACCCAGAGCCAAGTTGTACTCGGCACCGCCACGCTCGTCGGTATTACCTTCGATGCGCACGGTTTGCTGAGGATGGCTGCTCAGGTACGAAGCGTGCATTTCCACCAGGCTACGGTACTGCTCGTTAACGACGTAGCTGTCGTAATCAAAGTACACCGAGCGCTGTTGTGCCAGTGGGCTTTGAGGGTTGAATGGGTCCATGATCTGGCCTGCGCTGGCAGAGTCCGATCCAGTACCGCCGGTTGAACCGGAGCCAGATTGATCCAGAGGAACCGAGCTGCAAGCAGCAAGGGCAGCAGCCATAACGGCGAGGGAAAGACTTTTAAGAATGCGCGAGCTCATTTGAATTCCTTTTGAAAAAGAGTCACACAGGATGTCAGTTGGTAAATGGTCCCCAGGTGGGTTCGCGTACTTTGCCATTCAAAGACGAGAGGGTCTGACGAACGCGACCGTCCACGGATGTCACAGCTAGGACACTGCGGCCCCCCTGAACAGAACTATATAAGATCTGCATCCCATTAGGGGCGAAACTCGGAGACTGATCGTCGGGACCTGTCGTCAGCAGTTGCTCTGCTCCTGATGCCATATCTTGAATGGCAATTCGGAAAGCACCGTTTCTGCGTGTGACGTATACAAGCCTAGTACCGTCTGCAGAGACCTCCGGTGAAATATTGTAACTCCCGTTGAAGGTTATGCGTTGCGCATCGTCACCACCCAGACTCACTTTGTAAATGTTCGGAGCGCCACCACGATCGCTCACAAACACAAGGGAGTTGCCATCGGGCGTAAAACTCGGTTCAGTATCGATCAGAGGTGAACGCATCACACGACGCAAGCCCGAACCGTCTGCATTTATCGTGTAAATCTGCGAAATACCGTCTCTGGAGAGCACAACAGCAAGCTGATTGCCGTTTGGCGACCAGGCAGGGCTACTGTTATTCCCCTTGAAATTAGCCAGTGGCTCACGATGACCGGTGGCCAAGGTTTGCACATATACAACAGGTTTGTCGTTCTCGAAGCTCACATAAGCCAGTTTTTTCCCGTCTGGGGACCAGGCGGGAGAGATGATTGAGTGTCGAGAACGCAACATTACCTGCGGATTTTGGCCGTCAGCGTCAGCAATTTGTAACTCGTAATTGTTGCCTGTTTGCAACACATAGGCGAGGCGGGTCGAAAAAACGCCCCGTACGCCCGTAATTTTTTCATAGATCCGGTCTGCAATTTGATGGGAAATGCGGCGCAGTTCTTTCTCGCTGCCCGCAAACGCCACACCATCGAGCTGGGTCTGGCGGACCGAGTCCACCAGGCGATAGCTGACGGAATATTGGCCGCCGGCTTGAGTGACCGAGCCATAGGCCAGATAGTCGGCACCACGATTGCGCCACTCGTCATAAGCAATGGTGCTTTCCGCATTCAAGGCAGCACCGGTGGCATTGATCAATTGGAATTGACCCGAACGAGTCAGGTCGGCGCGGATCACTTCGGCCAGGGATTGACTGGCAGGGTTGTCAGCAAAATCGGCGATCGCGATGGGGTACTGGGTAGCACCCACACCCGATATATCAACCCGCAGTTGGGCCTGGGCCGGTTGGCTGGCGAACATGCCAGCAGCCAGGGCAAACGCTCCGGTGGCCGTGGCGCGCCAATGACGACCTAAGGTCGCCAGGGCAGGGGTAGCGGCGGTCATTATGCAATCTCCTGATTAATCGAACATGCGGTATTCGCCATCAATATACGATGGATACTGCCCGCTAGGCGGTTTGGGGAAAGGGCTGCAACGGGCAAGACCCTTGGATACGGCATCATCGAACTGCGCGATGCCGGACGATCGTTTGATTTGAACGCGATTGGGCGTGCCATCGGCGTTCAGGTCCACGCGATACAGCAGTGCGGGGTTGCCGCGTACTTCAGAGCGGGGCGGGGTGCTGTAGACCACGCCGGGCTGCACGCAGGCGCGCACCTTGGCAGCGTAGCCACCATCACCACCGCCGCCACCGGCCTGATTGCGGTCTGCGGTACCACCGGGGCGGCCAGGAGCGCCTTCGCGCATGGCGCGACGGAAGGCTTCTTCCTTGGCCTTGCGTTCAGCATCTGCCTTGGCTTTGGCAGCAGCCTGCGCACGGGCCTTGCGTTCAGCCTCGGCTTTGGCTTTGGCTTCAGCGTCTGCCTTGGCCTTGGCCTCGGCTTCTGCTTTGGCTTTACGCTCGGCTTCGGCCTTGGCTTTAGTCTCGGCTTCTGCTTTGGCCTTGCGCTCGGCCTCAGCCTTGGCTTTGGCCTCAGCTTCCGCTTTTTCCTTGCGTTCCTGCTCCTGCTTTTCCTTCTGCTCGCGCTCACGACGTTCCGCTGCCAGCTTTTCCTGGCGTTGCTTTTCCTGTCGCTCCTGCTCCAGTTTTTCCTCACGCTCTTTTTTCTCGCGCTCCTTGCGAGCCTGTTCCAAAGCGATCTCAGGATCTACTTCGGGTTCGGCAGGAGGAGTGACCTTGGCAGGCTCGGGAGGTGGTTTGGGCGCCGGAGGCGGCTCGGGTTTTGGCTCGGGCGTGGGTTCGGGTTCAGGCGCTGGCTCAGGCTCGGGTTCGGGCTGCGGCTCGGCTTCGGCCTCAGGAGCTTGCGGGTCGGCATTGACGGCTGCATCAGGCGCAACACCGTCCATCCACAATTCGACCTGGACCGCATTGGGTGTTTTGGGCGCAGAAAAAAGGGCGCCGGCAAAAATGGCGAGCAGCAACAGCCCGTGCAGACCCAGGGCGATGAGCAGGCCGCGCCGATCTTCCTTTTGCTCAGGCGAGCGCAGCGCCTGATTGCGGGTATTGCGTGTTCTGTGCTTCATTCAGTTCAGGTTTTTCGCGCCGGATGGCGAACACGCTATCCGGCCAGAGATTATTTGCGAGCGTCAGGATCGCTGTTGCGATCGACGATCAGACCCAGGCGGTTGATGCCATTGGAGCGCAGTTCATCCATCAAGCCCATGACGGTCTCGTAGGGAACCTTGCCGTCGGCGGCAATGACAACCGGGCTGTCGGCTTGCATGCGCGAGCGCACTTCACTGAGCAATGTGGACTTTTCGATGTTCATGAACTCGGAGCCCGCATCGCGCAAGCGTATGGCCAGCTTGCCGTCCTTATCAACCTGAATCTCCACGGGTTTGGCAGGCACTTCGGAGGCTTGGCCAACCGAGGGTAGCTCTACCAGGCCGGGGGTAATCATGGGAGCGGTAACCATGAAGATCACCAGCAGCACCAGCATCACGTCGATATAAGGGACGACGTTGATTTCGTTTTTCATGCGACGGCCATGACGGCCGGTGCTTCCACGCATCGATGGCATCAGTTCACCTGCCGCTGCAAGATGTTCAGGAATTCGTCGATAAAGCTGTCAAAGCGGATCGAGATACGATCGAGCTCATTGGTAAAGCGGTTGTAGGACACCACGGCAGGGATGGCAGCAAACAGGCCAATCGCTGTGGCGATCAGCGCTTCGGCAATACCGGGTGCCACCGAGGCCAGCGTGGCCTGCTGCATGCCCGACAGGCCGATAAAAGCGTGCATGATCCCCCAGACGGTGCCCAGCAAGCCAATGTAGGGGCTGACCGAGCCGGCAGAGGCCAGAAAGTTAAGGTGTGTCTCCAGCGTATCCATTTCGCGCTGGTAGCTGGCGCGCATGGCACGACGTGGTCCGTCCAGCAGCGCCGGGCCTGAGCTGTGGCTGCGACGCGCCTTGATGAATTCGGTCATGCCGGCTTCAAAAATACGAGCCAGGGCGCCATGTTCGGCACGTCGCGAGGAAATGGATTGCTGAAGCACGGCCAGATCGCCACCGGCCCAGAAGTCGTCCTCGAAACGGCGGGTCTGTTCCAGCGTGCGTTTAAGTGCAGCCCTTTTGCTGAAAATATAGGCCCACGAGAGAATCGAAATTCCCAGCAGGATCAGCATGACAAGCTGAACGGGAATACTGGCATCGAGAAGTAGCGAAATCAGCGACAGGTCGCTAGTAGCTTGCATGGTCAGTCCTGAACCTTTTCCAAGAGGGTACGTAAATCAGAGTCCAGCTTGCTTGGACGAAGCGTGTTGGCGTCAACGCAAACAATTTGGATGGTGCTTTGGCATAACAGTTCCCCACCTCGCAGGGCACCTTGTTCGAAATGGATGGTAGCCGAACCCAGCTGGGTAATGCGGCTGCGCACCGAGATCAAATCATCGAGCCGGGCAGGTTTGAGATATTGTATTTCAACCTTCTTGACTACGAACAGGCGTTGATTCTGCTCGGCCACATCCGATTGGTTTACTCCCAGGTTTCTGAGCCACTCCGTGCGCGCACGCTCGAAGAACTTCAGGTAATTGGCGTAATACACAATCCCGCCGGCATCGGTGTCCTCGTAATATACGCGAATATCAAGCCGAGCCTGGGTGTCCCACTTGTCATTAAGCATGTCGTTCGTAAAAGAATTTATGTTGACGGGCAGGGCAGGCTGCGTGCCTGCCCTGCTGGAAGTCCTTACAGTGTTGCCAGACGCTCCACGCTGACCTGAGCAATCTGCTCGACCGGGACGTGGGTGCTGCTGGCGTCACGGCGTGCCTGCATTTCAACCACGCCTTCTTTCAGGCCCCGCTCGCCGATGGTAATGCGCAAGGGCACGCCAATCAGCTCCCAGTCGGCAAACATGATGCCGGGGCGGGCATCGCGGTCGTCCAGAATGACATCCACGCCCTGTTCCCTGAGCTGCTTGTACAGGTCGGTAGCGGTCTGGCGCACGGCATCGCTCTTGGTAAAGCCAATCGGGCAGATCACCACTTCAAAGGGGGCCAGGGCGCGAGGCCAGATCATGCCGCGTTCATCATGGTTTTGCTCGATGGCAGCGGCGGCAATGCGGCTGACGCCAATGCCATAACAGCCCATTTGCATGACAGCCGGTTTACCATCCGTTTCCAAAAAGGTGGCGTTCAGCTTCTTGGAGTACACATCACCCAGGAAGAAAACGTGGCCCACTTCAATACCGCGCTGGATGGCCAGCTTGCCGCCTTCGGGGGCAGGGTCGCCGTGCACCACGTTGCGCAGGTCCGCCGTGATGGGTTCGGGCAGATCGCGTCCCCAGTTCACACCCGTGTAGTGAAAGCCTTCTTCGTTAGCGCCACACACAAAGTCGCTCATGTTGGCGACGGTCAGGTCGGCGATCACTTGCACAGGCTGGCGCGTGCCGATGGGGCCCAGATAGCCAGGCTTGCAGCCAAAAGTGGACACAATTTCCTCTTCCGTTGCCAGACGGTGACCTTTTTCAAAGCCAGCCAGCTTGGAGACCTTGATATCGTTGACTTCATGGTCGCCGCGAACCAGCAGCAGGTGGACTGTTGTTTTGGTCTGTCCGTCCTCTTCGACCTCTGTGGCCAGCACCACGGACTTGACGGTGGCGGTCAGATCCAGCCCCAGTTGCTGGGCAACCAGCTCGCATTTGGGCGCGTCGGGGGTGGCTGTCTTGACCAGCGCCTGTCCAGGTGCGGCGCGTTCGGCCAGCAGGCAAGGAGCAGGGGCCAGTTCGATATTGGCAGCGTAGTCCGTGTCGGGGTTGTAGACCAGCAAGTCCTCGCCCGTGTCAGCAATAACCTGGAATTCATGGCTGCGCGAGCCGCCAATGGAGCCCGTGTCAGCGGCCACAGCACGGAAATTCAGGCCCAGACGACCGAAAATGCGCATGTAGGTTGCGTACATATTGTCGTAGCTTGCCTGCGCGTCCTCGGCGTTGCGGTCAAAGGAGTAGGCGTCCTTCATGGTGAATTCGCGGCCGCGCATCAAGCCAAAGCGGGGACGACGCTCGTCACGGAACTTGGTTTGAATGTGGTAGAAATTGACGGGCAACTGGCGCCAGCTGTGAATCTCGTTGCGCGCAATGTCGGTGATGACTTCTTCGGAGGTGGGCTGCAGCACGAAATCGCGTTGATGACGATCCTTGATGCGCAGCAGTTCGTCACCATATTTCTCCCATCGGCCCGACTCTACCCAGAGCTCGGCAGGCTGGACCACAGGCATCAGCAGCTCAATGGCGCCGGAGCGGTCCATTTCCTGACGGATGATGTTTTCAATCTTGCGCAAGACGCGCAGGCCCATGGGCATATAGGTGTAGATGCCGCCGGCCGCTTTGCGGATCATGCCGGCGCGCGTCATGAGCTGGTGGCTGGCAACTTCGGCCTCGGTAGGCGCTTCTTTCAGGGTATTAATGTGATACTGGCTAGCATGCATGGTAGGGAACTCGTCAGGTACGTATAATCAGATCTAATTGTATTGAATTCGTTAGAGGTGGCCTATGTTAGATCGTGAAGGCTACCGTCCTAATGTCGGAATTATCCTCGTTAATCGCAAGAACGAGGTTTTTTGGGGCAAGCGTATTCGGGAACATGCCTGGCAGTTCCCGCAAGGCGGTATCAAATACGGTGAAACACCCGTACAGGCGATGTACCGCGAACTGCACGAAGAAGTGGGCTTGCTGCCTGAGCATATCCGTATATTAGGCCGGACGCGAGATTGGCTTCGCTACAACGTGCCCAATCATTTTGTACGTCGGGAGGCGCGTGGCCACTACAAGGGCCAGAAACAAATCTGGTTCTTGTTGCGGCTGGTCGGGCGAGACAGTGATGTCTGCCTGCGTTCCTCTTCGACGCCGGAGTTTGATGCATGGCGTTGGAGTCAGTATTGGGTGCCACTTGATTCAGTCATTGAGTTCAAGCGGGAAGTCTATCAGCAAGCGCTGAACGAGCTGTCGGATATTTTGTTCCGTCGGCGTCAGGAGAATCGTTATTTACGTCAGCGCCCACAAAGCGCAGTGGATGCCGATACCGTAGATAGCAGGGATCATGCGCATATTATTGGTTGAAGATGAGCGGGAAATGGCCGCATGGCTGGAGCGGGCCTTGGCGCAAAGTGGTTTTTTGCCCGATCCCGCTCACGATGCCCGCTCGGCAGAAGTACTGTTGGCCGCCCATGACTACGATGCCGTGGTCATGGACTTGCGCCTGCCTGATAAACATGGCTTGGTGCTATTGCGCGAGATGCGCGAGCGCGGCGATCACACGCCTGTGTTGATCCTGACCGCTCAGGGCGCCTTGCAGGACCGTGTCCGCGGCCTGAATCTGGGCGCAGACGATTTTCTTACCAAGCCCTTTGCCCTGGAAGAGCTTGAAGCCCGGCTGGCCGCTTTGGTGCGACGCAGCCGGGGGCGCGTGGCTCCGGTGCTCAGTTGCGGTTCGCTGGAATACAACCCGGAAAGTCGGGCCTTCCTGCTGGACAACGCCATTGTGCATTTGACGCCGCGTGAACACGCGGCCTTGCTGGTGCTGATCAGCCGCTCGGGCATGCCGGTTGAGAAATCTCAGCTGTTCGCCCGGGTGTTCGAGCATGACAGCGACGCCAGCCCGGACGCCATCGAAGTTGTCCTGCACCGCTTGCGCAAGAAGCTGGCCAATAGCGATGTGCATATTGTCACCGTGCGCGGCCTGGGCTATATGCTGGAAGTGCTTGAGGCGGAATCCGGCGTTTCATGACGGCCCCTTCC
Organism: Alcaligenes sp. Lyrl_28; assembly: GCF_051948705.1. Classification (NCBI taxonomy): domain Bacteria; kingdom Pseudomonadati; phylum Pseudomonadota; class Betaproteobacteria; order Burkholderiales; family Alcaligenaceae; genus Alcaligenes; species Alcaligenes sp. Lyrl_28. The sequence continues at coordinate 16,893 of NZ_JAYJLG010000008.1, read as the reverse complement.
TCGCCCCCCGCCACTGTCTGGCAAGGCAGTTTGCGCTTTTGGCTGCTGGTATTGCTGATACCAGGGGTGGTGGCCCTGTTGTTGTACGACAGCTGGGAAGATTATCGGGCCATGAACGCCGTCACGGAAAATGTCTACGACAGCGCCTTGCTGGAGCCGGCCAAGGTCCTTGAGACCAGCGTGGAATTTAATGCAGATGGCAGTTTGCGCATTGACCCGCCTTTTTATGCCCAGGTCATGCTGGAGTCCCGGCCGGGCAATCGCAAATACTTTCGGGTAGAGGAAGTGATTCCCCTGGTGCGTAATCTGGGTGGCGCGGATGCCACGCAGTTAAAAGGGCGTACCTTGCTGGGGATGGAGGGCTTGCCCCGGCCATCGTATCTGGCCGATCACGAAGGTGTGCCTGTTTTCTACGATTCCTACTTTCGTAATGACACCGTGCGTATGGTGGCCTTGTGGCGCGACTTGCACTATAAGGGCCAACACCGGCAAGTGCTGGTGATGGTGGGCGAGAGCATGGATTTGCGTTTGCGTACCCAGCAGGAGGCCTGGCGAGAGGGCATTTTCCGCAATCTGCGCATGTTGCTGTTTGCCGTGCTGCTGGTGTGGTTCGCGGTAGCCTGGGCCCTGCGCCCCTTGCAGGCTCTGCGTCAGGAGGTGCGCAATCGCAGTGTGGACGATTTGCAGCCTCTGGATGAGCGAGACGTGCCGCGAGAGGTTGTTCCTTTGGTCCGCTCGGTCAATCACCATATCGAGTTGTACCGTTCCGTGTTGGATAGGCAGGCCCAGTTTCTGGCGGACGCCTCACACCAGTTACGCACTCCCCTGGCGATTATTCATACCCAGGCGCAGTATGCCCGCCGTGAACCGGACATCGAACGAGTGCGTGAGTCCTTGGGGGCGATTATCAAACAGCTGGGGCAGGCCACTCGTCTTACCGAGCAATTATTGGCTCTGGCTCATGCCAGCCACACGACCAGCATGAGCCAGGGGCCGGTTGATCTGGCCAGCCTGGGGCGTGAAGTGGTGCTGCAATATCTGCCTCTGGCGCGCGAGCACCGTCAGGATCTGGGGTGGATCGGGCCGGGTGAGGAAGGCGAACAGGCGCCGTTGTGGGTCTATGCCAGCGATGCCGAGATTCATGAATCCGTCTCCAATCTGATTCATAACGCCATCAATCATGCCGGCAGTGGCAGCGCCATTACCGTATCAGCCGGACATGACGACAAACTGGCGTGGATCAGTGTGACTGACAATGGCATGGGCTTGGCCGCCAGCCTGCGTGAAAGCGTGTTTGTTCGCTTTGATCGGGGCGGCCCGGCACGCAAGGGTGGGCGCGGCTCAGGTTCCGGCCTGGGGCTGGCCATTGCGCTTGCCTATGCCGAGCGCAATGGCGGTACGATCGTGCTGACCGATGGCGAGCCCAACGATATGGGCGGCTATGGGTTGAAGGCAACACTTCGCCTGCCTTTGCTGCCACCGAACTCCCCTGTGCCAGGATCAAGCACCTGATTTCCCCAAAGCGCAGGATTACCCCGCATCACGAGAGTGGGCCAGCAAGGTGAACAGGGCCGAAATGTCCAGATTCTGATGGCCTTGTGCTGCAATCTTGGCAAACTGCTCCTGAATCAATTGGGTAGCAGGCAACTGGGCACCATTGCGCAGCGCCTCCTGCGCAACCAGGTCCAGGTCCTTCAACATCCAGTTCACGGTAAAGCCGGGTTGAAAGTCTCGGGCCAGCATGGTTGGTCCCTTGGTGTCCATTTGCCAGCTCCGGGCGGCGCCCTTGCTCAGGACGGACAGCGCCCGTTCCATATCCAGCCCGGCCTGTTCACCAAACGCCATGGCTTCGGCCAGTCCTTGCAGCAGGCCGACCACCGCAATCTGGTTCACCATCTTGCACAACTGTCCCGAGCCTGTAGGCCCCATCAGGGTGCAGGCCTGGGCGTAGCTCATCATCAAGGGGCGGGCTCGCTCCATATCCTTTTCCTGCCCACCACACATGATACTGAGCATGCCTTTTTGAGCGCCCGCCTGCCCGCCCGAAATGGGGGCATCGATAAACGAGACATGCTGGTCGGCGGCTATCGCGCTGAGTTCCCGGGCCACCTGGGCGGAGGCCGTCGTGTGGTCTATGAACAGACTGCCTGCTTTCATGCCGGCCAGCGCACCATCGGGGCCCAGAAAGACAGCGCGCAAGTCATCATCGTTGCCCACGCAGGCCATCACCACCTGCGCTTGAGCTGCTGCCTGTGCAGGGGTACAGGCCCATTCTTGCTGGAACTGCGTGCTCCACTGTTGCGCCCTGGCCTGATTGCGGTTGTACACCGTCACCTGATGTCCCGCTTGGGCCAGATGTCCCGCCATCGGGTAACCCATGACACCCAGACCGATGAAAGCCACTTTTTGCGGGGTGACGCTGTCATAGTGTTTAGCTTCAATGGCGTAACTCACCGTGTCGATCTCCTTAAGAATCATTCTGTCAGACGGAGAGCTTAACGCAGCTTTTCGGACCAGATCGTTGTACCGGCAAATACCCGGCAACGCGTTTGGCGCTTGACGCCGTCAGCCCCCTCATGTTCTAAACCAGTCATAGATCTGTAATAAATGGGATTGGCCTTTCTGAATTATGATGGGCCCACATTATTTCCTAGCTAATTAACCGGAATGTGAACCTTATGACCACTTTCGATCGTCGTCGTTTCTTGAAGCTGGCTGGTGCTACTGGACTGGCGTCTATGGGTACCTCTTTGCCATGGGCGGCGTGGGCGGCAGACGCCGCCGTCCTGGAAAAAGCGAAGGCCCAGGGCGAAGCTGTTTTTTACGCTAATATCACGGCGGTAGAGCCCATCATGAAGGCGCTGCAGCAGTCGCAGGGCATTGAAGGCAAGTACACCCGTATTGCCAGTTCCAAATTCATTCCCACGATTCTGACCGAGTTCAACGCTGGCAAGCTGATGGCCGACGTGGTTCAGGCTCCCCTGCCCATGCTGCAACTGCTCAAAGAGCAGGGCGTGCTGATCCCGCATCAGTCCGAAGCCGTACAAGGCTATCCCGAATGGGCAATCCAAGACGATTCGATTATCCAGTTTGGCATCGAATATGTGTCTTATATCTATAATACGGACCACCTCAAAGCCGAGGACGCTCCGCAGCGCTACGAAGATCTGGCCGATCCCAAATGGAAAGACAAGATTGTGATGGCTAACCCCTCCAATCACCCCTCCACGATCGGCTGGCTGATTGGCTTGAAAGAAAAGGTGTTTAGCAGCGAAGAGCAATGGCTGGACTTTCTCAAAGGCCTGGCGGCCAACAAGCCCATGTTCGTGGCCTCATTTGGGCCTACGCCTGCGCCGATTGAAAGTGGTGAGAAGTTGGTCGCCATTTCCATGCCCAAGTACATCGTGACCAAATCACCTGCGCCCTTGGCCTGGGGCCCCATGTCGGGTCAACCTCTGTTGGGTTCGCCCCGTGCTATCGCCTTGACCAAGAACGCACCGCATCCTGATGCCGCCCGCGTTTTCCTGGATTTCTGGCTGGGCAATGAAGCCATGGGTATTTTGGCCAACAAGGTCGGTGAGTACGTGCTGGCTCCTGGGGTGCATCCGCCGGTAGCGGGTATTGATAAAGCCAAGGTCGAGCCGATTCGCGACCTGAGTGACGAAGAACTGGTCCGTTGGGGCCGCGAATTCAGCCGCATCTTTGCCGTTCGCTAATCGACAGCACGAGAACGACTGATTCATCAGAAAAAACGGGGCGCCTCGGCGCCTCGCCTCATTTTTATAGAAAACATTGACTCATTATGCAAATTGAAATTACCGGCCTGAGCAAGACCTATGTCTCAGAGGGCAAAACCTTCAAAGCTTTGGACAATATCAACCTGACGATTCCCGCTAATGAGTTTTTCACACTGTTAGGACCGAGCGGCTGCGGTAAAACCACGCTGCTACGGTGCATTGTCGGCCTGGAAACACCCGACGAGGGTGAAATCCGCATTGGCGACGAGATCGTCTGGTCCAGCGCCAAAAATATTGCTGTACCGGTGGAAAAGCGCGGTCTGGGCATGGTGTTCCAGACTTATGCCATCTGGCCCCACATGACGGTGTTCGACAATATTGCTTATCCGCTGCAAGTGCGTGGCGAACGCAAAGAGGTGATTCGGGAAAAAGTGGCGAATATCCTGAAGTTTGTGCAGCTGGAAGGGGTGGACCAGCGTTCCGCCACGCGGCTGTCGGGCGGGCAGCAACAGCGCGTGGCCCTGGCGCGAGCCCTGGTGGCCGAGCCTAAAGTCATTCTATTTGACGAGCCGCTCAGTAACCTGGATGCCAAGCTGCGCGAAGAAACGCGCAAGGAACTGCGCGAGTTCCTGAGCCGTCTGGACATTACGGCTGTGTATGTGACGCACGACCGTGTAGAGGCCCTGGCCTTGTCCAACTCCATTGCGGTGATGCGTGGCGGCAAGATTCTGGAAATCGGTACGCCAGAAAAAATCTATTTCGATGCCGACCACCGGTTTGTGGCGGACTTTATTGGTCGAGCCAATCAGATCAGTGCCAAGGTGCTGGAGCAGCGCGTTGATGCCACTATCGTGGGATGCGAGCTGGGGCAACTGCATTGCAAGAAACGTGATTTGCCAGTGGGCACTGACGTCACCCTGTGTATTCGTCCTGAATTCATTCGTGTCAGCAGCCAGTCCAGCGAGATGGGACAAAACTTGTTCCATGGCCAGGTTCAGGCGCTGGAGTTTGTTGGCGAGTCCTACGAGGCCGAGGTTCGGGTGGGCAAGGAACAGTTGCTGGTATGCATCGACCCGGATGTCAAGGTGAAGGAGGGCGACACCGTGCGCTTTAACCTGTGCCCTGAACACTGCATGCTGTTGTCGGCATAAGGGCGGGTCATCATGAATAACACGCGCAGACCATTGAGTTGGTCGCTTATTCTCATTGTCGGCTTTTTGACGCTGTGCCCGGTTCTGATGTTGCTGCTGGGCAGTTTCTCTCAGGGGCTGACCGCCTTTGGTTCTTTCACCACGGCCAAGTATGTGGCCGCTTATACCGATCCCTTCTTGCTGGAAGTCACCTTCAATACGGTGGTCTTTGTCCTGGGGTCCTCGCTGTTTTCTACCGCGTTGGCGGTTTTTCTGGCTTATCTGAACACCCGTACCAACATGCCCATGAAAGGGGTGTTCACCGTGCTGTCCATCGTGCCCATGATGATTCCGCACCTCTTGTTCTCGGTAAGCTGGGCACTGTTGCTCAATCCGTCCAACGGTTTGATCAATATGTTCCTGCAAGACACACTGGGCTTGCAGGAGGCGCCACTGAACATCTATTCGTTGTGGGGAATGATTCTGGTCGAAGGCCTGTTGAACATGCCGGTGGCCTATCTGATTATTGCCCCTGCCATGGCCTCTTTTGACGTGTCCATGGAGGAATCCTCACGCGTCTTCGGGGGCGGTCTGTGGCGTACTCTGGTGCGCATTACCTTGCCGATTCTGCGTCCAGCCATCATGGCTGCATTCATTTTGGCGATTGTGCGCGCTCTGGCTTCTTATGCGGTGCCCCGAGTGCTGGGTACGCCAGGTCGGGTAGATGTGCTGGCGACCTATCTGTTCGAGATGATCTCGACGGGCTTCGCGCCGGATTACGGCAAGGCGGCCGCCTTGGGCATGAGCGTGCTGTCGGCCTCGATTGCCCTGATTGCGCTGTACCGCTACATGACGGCAGAAAGCAGCAAGTATGTGACCATTTCCAGTCGCGGTTTCAAGCCGACTCAGCTGGAGCTGCGTCGCGCCAAAATCCCCCTGTTCATCATTGTGGGCATTATCAGCCTGCTGATGGTGGTTTTGCCAGTGACGGTTCTGCTCTATACCTCCATGATTCCTTACTCCATGGTGCCGAGTGCGCGAGCCTTCTCCCTGATGAGCTGGGCGAACTGGATTGATGTCATTCAGGACCCGATCTCCAAGGTGGCGATGAAAAACAGTCTGTTCCTGGCGGTGGTCGGCGCCAGTCTGGGTGTGCTGCTGTCGCTTTTTGTGGCCTACGTGGTGGTCAAGTTGCGAACCCGAGCCGCAGCACTGCTGGATACCCTGAGCTTCCTGTCGTTTTCTTTTCCGGGGATTGTGATCGGTATTGGCTTTATGTGGTTCTTTGTGCAGACGCCCTTGTACGCCACGCTGACCGCCTTGCTGCTGGCATATATCGCCGCTTATCTGCCTTACGGTATCCGGCCTTTATCAGCCGCCTTTGTACAGGTGCATGCGCACCTGGAAGAGTCTTCAGCCGTGGCCGGAGCCAGCTCCTGGACCACCATGCGTCGAATCATCATTCCTTTGCTGATTCCCGGTGTGGTCTCTGCCTGGATCTTGATGGCAACCATGTTTATCCGTGAGTTGACGGTATCGGTGGTGCTGTCCCGCCCGGGCACGGAAGTACTGGCTGTGCAAGTGCTGAGCTATGCCGAGGACGGTTTGTGGGGCAAGCTCTCGGCGTTGGGGATCATCATGATTTTGATCTCCACCGTGCTGGTGCTGTTGGCCATGTACATCGGTAATTTCTACAAGCGCCGTCAAGGCACCATGTAAGCCTTACGCGGGTGGTTTATCTAATGGCCTGGGTTTCGAGAGGGACTCAGGCCATTGTTGTTTGGAGCCAGGCAGTCTTTTTTTGTCTTTCTGTGGCGCTATGCTTGTTGTGAGAGGGGTGTTGTCTGGCGTCTCTGGATGATTCCGGTCTGCCCTCGGTATGTTGTTGCGCGGTGCGCGTAGGGGGGGCGCTTAGGCGGTGCACGCGTGCAGGCGGTGTTGCTCGTCTGGCAGCGAATTGAAGGGGGTTGGATTGTTCAAGTGCCGGGCAGAGCGCTCGGCGCGAGCCTGGCTACTTCTCCGGCCCCAGGCACGGATGACAAGCTGCGGCAAGAGAGACGGCGGCATGACAGCTCGCCTGCCTTGCTCCTTGGCGAGAGGGCGGGCTCACTCTGGTCCAGATATTTTTCCCTCTTGTTGGGCGCCTTGGGGAAAAGCTGACGGGCAAGAAAAAAGGCCTGATTCCGTGGAGAGAGGGAATCGGGCCTTGGTTTTTTTCTTGCCCTGTGTGAGCACGGAAACGTGTTCACACAGAGCGGGTATTGCCTGTTGTTTAGTCTTCTTCCACGAAGGTTTCTTCGCGTTTTTTCTTCACGGATGGCAGGGCAACCACAATAACCAGGAAGATCGCCAGAACCAGCAGGGACAGGGACAGGGGACGCGTCACGAAGGTGGTGTAATCACCGCGCGACAGCAGCAGGGCGCGACGGAAATTTTCCTCCATCATCGGTCCCAGCACCAGACCCAGCAGCAACGGGGCTCCCTCGCAGCGCAGCTTGGACCAGACATAGCCCACAAAGCCGAAGGCGGCGGTGACCAGGATGTCGAACACGTTGTAGTTCAGCGAATACACTCCCACCGTACAAAATACCAGAATGGCAGGGAACAACAGACGGTAGGGCACTTTGAGCAGTTTCACCCACAGACCAACCAGAGGCAGGTTCAGAATGACCAGCATCAGGTTGCCAATCCACATGGAAGCGATCAGGCCCCAGAACAGCTCAGGGTGATTGGACATCACTTGTGGACCAGGCTGAATGTTGTGAATGGTCATTGCGCCGATCATCAGAGCCGTCACGGCGTTACCGGGAATACCCAGTGTGAGCAGTGGGATGAAGGAGGTTTGAGCAGCGGCGTTGTTGGCCGACTCGGGACCGGCCAGACCGGCAGGGTGACCCTTGCCAAAGCGCTCCGGATTTTTGGAGATTTTCTTCTCCAGCGTGTAGGACGCAAAGGAGGACAGAACCGCACCGCCACCGGGCAAGATGCCCAGACACGAGCCCATCGCAGTCCCGCGAATCACGGCAGGCCAGCACTCTTTGAACTCTTGTTTATTGGGGTACAGGCTGCCTACCTTGCCCGTGATTTCGACACGTTGGTCGCCCAGCTCCAGGTTGTTCATGATTTCTGAGAAACCAAACACACCCATGGCCACCACGGCAAAGTCGATACCGTCTTGCAACTCAGGAATACCAAAGTCGTAACGAGCTACACCGGAGTTCACATCGGTACCAACCATGCCCAGCAGCAGGCCCAGCAGGATCATGCAGATAGCTTTGGGCAGGGAGCCGGAGGCCAGCACGACCGCTCCTACCAGGCCGAGGACCATTAATGAGAAATACTCTGCCGGTCCGAACTTGAAAGCCACTTCGGCCAGGGGAGGAGCAAAAGCGGCCAGCAGCACCGTCGCCACGCAACCGGCAAAGAACGAGCCCAGGGCCGCAATCGCCAAGGCCGCGCCGGCCCGGCCATTACGTGCCATCTGGTGGCCATCCAGTACGGTGACCACGGCGGATGTCTCTCCTGGCAGCGCAACCAGAATGGCCGTGGTGGACCCGCCATATTGTGCCCCGTAATAAATACCGGCCAACATGATCAGGCCAGCCACGGGCGGCAGGACATAGGTGATGGGTAGCAGCATGGCAATCGTTGGCACAGGGCCGATGCCAGGCAAGACACCAATCAGAGTGCCCAGCACGCAGCCGAGCAAGGCGTAGGCCAGGTTTTCGGGCGTCACCGCGACCGAAAAACCGAGCATCAGGTTGTCAAATAATTCCATTTCCGTTCACCCCCAATCAGGCCAGAAAACTCGGCCACAAGGGAAATACCAATCCCAGGCCCTTAATGAATGCCAGCCAGACAAATAGCACCAGAAACACGGCTGCGCCCAGCGCCACAGGCCAGCTGAACTCATGGCTGGCAAAGCTGCTGATCAGAACAAGCAGGAAAATCGAGGCGTAGACCCCCAAGGTGTTCAGAGTCAGTCCGCACAGGACAACGGCGCCGATGATAACGACGACCACTTTCCAGTTAAACTTCTCTACCTCCGTGTTTTCCGCTTTGGGAGACATGGAGTTCAAGGTGACAACCGCCCCTAACAAGCTCAGGCACACACCAAGCCAGAAGGGGAAGTAGCCGGGTCCCATACGGGCGGCTGTTCCCATCGAGTAGCTGGTGGCCCCCAGCGCGAAAGCGGCGCCCACGACCACGAACATGACCCCGGACCAGAAGTCCTGTTTATTTTTGATTTGCATAAGGTGGATTCTCCTTGTCTGCCTTGCGCATAAGTTTTCCTTTTTCCTGTGTCAGCTTCTTTATGATGGAGTTCTGCTCCACAACCCTGCCGGTGCCGACTGCATTGAACAGGGGTGACGCATGGTAATGGAGCACTTGCAGACTGAAAACCCTGACTTGACCCTAGTTTTTAAGGGTTTTCCCGGTAATTCCGGAAAATTAGGGTTTTTTGGGACCGTGTTGGGAGAGGGTTGGCATGCTTTGAAAGAAGTTTGAAAGGTAATGGAAAGATGGGTGAAAGGTTATCATTAGTATGAAATTCCTCTACCCAGTAACGCTAGCAATGGTTTACGATAAGGCCCATGTTGCAAGATCTCGACTTTCTCGCTGACCGTATTGGTCAACTGGTAGAGCAATCTCGTCAGCTACACGCTGAACGCGCTCAATTATTGGCTCGTCTGAAAACTCAGGATGCCGAGCTGGACGCACTGCGCCAGCAAAATCGGCGTCAGCAAGACGAGTTTGAGTCCCTGTCCACCGGTGTTGCCTCGCATCAACGTCAATTGGATGTGGTGCAGCAACAGGCGCAAGCCGAACAGGCAGAATTGAAAAGATTGCTGGAGCAGGAACAGGCTCAGGTGCTCGCCCTGCGTCGCGAGCTGGACAGTGCTCGGGCGGGAATGGGAGTGCTGCGTGATGTGGCAGGACAGGCCCGTGACCAGATTGGTTCGATCCTGATGCGTTTACCCGGGGCCGTACAGGAGTAAGTCATGGAACGAGTCGATATTTCCCTGTTGGGCCGCGATTACTCTTTGGCCTGCCCACCCTCTGAAAAAGCCCGTTTGCTCGATGCGGTTAAACTCGTAGATCAGCGCATGCAGGCCATCAAGGCATCGGGGCGTGTTTCAGGTAGCGAGCGTATTGCTGTTATGGCCGCTATTCAGATCGCCAGCGAATTTTTATCGGCTAAAGCACCTGATGGTCCGCTGGCTAATGTTGCTTTTGGCGATTTCAAGCGTAAAATTGAAGATATGCACGCGATGATTGATGATGTTATCGAGCCTTCGGGCACATCGCGTTGAACCAGATTTGAATACGGTCTCTTGTTGTCCCTTGCGGGCCGTTTCATCCCAGTAAGTCCCTGCCGTGTTCGTGACACGACCATACATTCCTTGAACCAATGCTTTTGGCATACAGGTTGTTGGATTAGCCAGTAGGAGCGATCGTCCTCGTCGACGAACCCGAAGCTGGCTTGATGACAGCCGATCTTGGACCCTCGGTTCCAGGATGCCGGTCTTGACGGCAATGGTGGGGCACCTACAAAAAAGCCCGTCCAGATTCTGGACGGGCTTTTTCTTGTCTCGGATCTGCCTGGCTAGTTACGGTTTACCCCTGCTGGGCACCCCGTTTGCTGGCGTAGGCGTACAAGGCTAGTCCGGCCACAATCATCGGCAGGGATAACCATTGCCCCATCGACAGACCCGCACTGAGCAGACCCAGATAGCCATCAGGCTCGCGGGTGTATTCCACCATGAAGCGAAAGAAACCGTAGCCGATCAGAAACAGAGCGCTGGTCTGGCCTACCGCACGTGGGCGGCGTGTGAACCACCACAGCAGGATAAACAGGGCGATGCCTTCCAAGGCCATTTCATAGAGCTGTGAAGGATGGCGCGGGATGGTGTCCACTTGGGGAAAGATCATGGCCCAGGGCGCGTCGCTGGGGCGACCCCACAACTCCCCGTTGATAAAGTTGCCCAAACGTCCAACCGCCAGTCCCAGCGGAATCAAAGGGGCCAGAAAGTCGCTGACTTCCAGAAAACGTCGGTGACGATTGCGGGCAAATAGCGCGATCGTGACCAGCACCCCGATCAGACCGCCATGAAAGGACATGCCGCCTTGCCAGACATACAAAATTTCAAGAGGGTGTGACAGGTAATAGGCTGGTTGATAAAACAGCGTATAGCCCAGCCGACCGCCCAGCACCACCCCTAGAACGCAGTAAAAAATCAGGTCTTCCAGATCTTTTCGGGTGAGCAAAGCGTAGCCCGCACGAATGCGCGCCGTACCGGCCAGCCACACCAGGCCAAAGCCGACTAGATACATCAAGCCATACCAATGAATGGCAAGGGGGCCAAGTTGTATGGCGACGGGATCGAACTGCGGGTGAATTAACATGCGTGCCCATTACAGAGATGAATATCAGATAATAGCGTGACTGCGAGCTCAGGCATGAGCTGGGTAAATTGTAAGGGAAGGATCATGCTGCATTCAGCCTCTTGGACCAGCCGTTTACCATTAGTAGTTTTTTGTGGATTGCTGATCTTTAATCCGCCCGCAAAGGCTGATACGGTAGCGCTGATGGATCTCGTGCAGGCGCAGTGCTTGTCCTGTCATCAGATGGATCGTAAACGGGTTGGCCCTCCTTTTCGGGAGATTGCCCAACGTTATGCGCCAGGGCCAGGGCAAGAAACCCTGGCTTATTTGCAGCGACAGATTCAACAGGGCAGCCGGGGTAACTGGGGAGCGATTCCCATGCCTGCTCAAAATCGCATCAGCGCCGACCAAGCGCAAGCTATTGCAGTCTGGCTGCTGAGTCTAGCCAATACGACGTCAAAGGAGAGTTCATGAAGGAAACAGCCATATTGGGCGGTGGATGTTTTTGGTGCACGGAAGGAGTCTTTAAAGCCTTGCAGGGTGTGCATTCTGTGGTGCCGGGGTACTGTGGCGGCCACGTAGAGCATCCCACCTATGAACAGGTGTGTGGCAAACAAACCGGCCATATTGAAGTGGTTAAAGTTGAGTTCGACCCTTCTGTCATTTCCTACCGGGACTTGCTGGAAGTGTTTTTCCTGACTCACGACCCAACCACCCCCGATCGTCAGGGAGCAGACCAAGGGCCGCAGTATGCCTCTGCCATTTTTTGCCAGAACGACGAGCAGCGTCGCCAGGCCTTTGAGGTCATTGAGGAAATCAAGTCCCAGTTTGATGCACCCATCGTGACGCATGTTCTGGACAGCTCCACGTTCTGGGAAGCCGAGGCCTATCATCACGACTATTTTGCGCGCAACCCCGAGCAGGCTTATTGCCAGATGGTGATTGCGCCCAAGCTCAAAACGTTTTATCAGCGCTTTCAAGACCTGCTGGTCAAAAGTTAAGCATCCGGGCAAGAACTGGTCGGAGCCAGGTAGCGCCTGTACAGGGCGCTGCCTGGCAAGGTCAGGCGTGCCATCAGGCCGATGATCAACAAGGTCAGGACAAGCCTGCCGACCAGCGCAATCCAGATATTGGCACCCAAAGCCAGAATGAGAATGGTGTCTTCAATCAGGGAGTGGCTAAGCGATAGCCACGAGAGCGCGAGCAAACGGGTGCGCGGGCTATAGTTCTGTTGGCGGGACTCGTCGATAATCAAGGCGCCGCCATAACTCAGGCCCAGCAAGACCCCGATCGTTGTCGTGGGAGCGACGCGTTCCTCCAGTCCCGAAAAGCGTAATAAGGGAAGCAGGAGCCGGGTCAGCAAGCGGGTAAAGCCGATTTTTTCCAGAACCGACAGTACCAAAAGCAAGCCGAGAATAATCAGCCAAGTCATGAATAGAGAGCTGGCCGTTCCTTGCAGCCAGTCCATCCAGCCTTGCCAACCACCCTGTGTGGCATTGGATTGGCCATAAAGCCAGGCCAGGGAAACAGGCTCCTGCAAGAGTCCGGCGTTGCTCAGGCCCCAGGACAGGACACAGCCATAGAGCAAGGCGCAGGCAATGCGCAGCCCGGCGGTGAACCAGAAGCTGGCCCCGGCGCGGCGCACAATGGCCTGTTCCATGGGCATATTGTGCGCAAACAGCATCATGGTGCCCAGGACGCTGATCTGGGCGGCGTTCAGACTCAAGCTGTCGCCCAAGGCGGCCATGGAGCCTATTCCAGCGTAAATGCCGGCCAATGCCGTCGTGGCCCAGACAATACCGGCCTCGGCAGGCAGTCCAGCCAGCCCCATGATCGGGCCGATCAGCTTTCCGGCTTGCTCAATCAAGCCCCATTGCGCCGCGACGCGCACGACAATCATGATGGGCAGCATGATTCGGGCGACGGTATAGAACATGCGCAAGCTGCGGCTAAAGGTAGTGCGAAGGAAGTTCAGCATGAGTAGATACATCGTCAGGGCGGGAACGAGCCTGATGCTAGCACGTCAACGGGGTTGCCCTGTCGCGCTGTGTCGCCTGCTTAACTATGGCACCTGGCAGCAGATCTGTTTATTTACATGCCGTCATGGGGAAAGCGCAACGTCATGTGGACAATAAAAAGCCCCCAAGGGTGAAAGCTGTGGCAGCCTGCATTACGGCTGTCTGCTTTTCATCCCATCAGGGGGCGTGTCAAGCCAGTGGGCTGGATTGTTTAACGGCCCGAGCAGTGGCCACCGCTGGCGGCTTGACCGCTACCCCAGGCAATGGGGGCGGGTTCGGGACGGTAGGGGTAGTCTTGCAGGCTGTCCATTACAACTAAAACGACGACGAGCAGCCAGAAGCTACTGGTAATAAGGCGGAAAGTAGTTTTGCTCATGCTTGCGCGACTCAAGGATTAACGCGGCGACGAATGCGCACGCCTAAGATAGACCCGGCAAAGGCCAAGGCAAACCAGACCCAGCCATGGATGCTGGCCGAGGCAATGCCTCCCAGAAAGGCGCCCACATTGCAGCCAAAAGCCATGCGCGCGCTGTAGCCCATGACCAGACCTGCAATTGCCCCGACCCACAGGGTGCGGGAATTGGGTGATTTGAAGTTGGCAGGGTGGTTCCAGCGAGAGGCAGCCATGGCGCCCAGGATCAAGCCAAAGTTGGTGACCGAAGTAACGTCAGCCAAGACGGGTTCAGCCAGGCGTTGTGCATGAGGAGCTACGCCCCAGAATGCATCGCCGACAGGGGACCAGCCCAATGCCGAAAACACTTTGGCGCCCCATAGCCCGATACCGTAGACGATACCCCAGGGCTGGCCGGCCACGATCATGTGGATGGCGTACAAGACGGCCAGCAGCAAGGCCCCCATCCACCAGCGCATTTCCCATTTTGCCGGTGGGCTCTTGTGCTCGTTCTGATGGCGGCGTGCGCCTCGAGCGACCAGCCAGGATACGGCGGCGCAGCCCAGCACGGTGATGAGCAAGGCCGTGGGCCACCCCAAGGAAGTGTTCAGGTCAATGGCGGGCAAGCCACCCAAGGCGATCCAGCCCGGCTGGTGTGAGGCACCCAGAAAGCTGCCTATGGCAAAGGTGGGCAGGACGGCGAAAGAAATGGGTGCGCCAGCACCTGCTTTATACAGGGTGCCCGAACCGCAGCCATCAGCCAGTTGCATGGCTGCGCCGAATAGAAAAGCGCCCAGCACCAGGCTAATGGTCAAGGGAGCAATCGCGCCGACCAGTTCGCCACCACTATCGGCGATCAAGGGCAGGGTGAAGGCGGCAGCCAAGACCAGCAGGAGCATTTGTGCCCAGATGCCTTGAGGATCTCGACGCTCGATATAGTTGCGCCAGCCGGTCGTGAAACCGAAACGAGCTCCTTGCAGCACGGCTCCAAAGCCGATGCCCAACAAGGCAAGCAGCCCTTGGCGCAGGCCCCCTACCAGTGCGACCCCGACAACCAGGGCCAGGCTGGCCAGGATAAAGCCCAGTCTAGTCAGATAAAGCATGATCGAATACCAACTCGTTAATTAAGGGCGCGCTTGGCATCGAGTTTCAGGACCTCAAAGCGTGAGGGCTGGTTATCCATGGGCAGGTTGCTGCGGCTCCATTCCACAACCGATTCAGGATAGAGCTTCACATTCGGGTTGCCAGCCAGCTCGGACAGGACAAACCAGTTAGTGGCCGCCCAGTGCCCGGTGTTGCAGAACGAGACAGTGGGTTTGTCATTCAGCCCTTGCTCTTTGACGATTGCCACGATTTCGCTGGTGTCTTTCAGGATAGGTTTGTCGCTTCGAAAGAAGCTGTTGAAATCCAGTTCCCGTGCGCCCGGCAAAGTGCCGTAACGAGCGGCGGCGTCAACACGCTTCTCACCGTTGAAAAATTCGCTCGGGCGAGCATCCAGCAAGACTGGGGCTTGGCCGTTCTTGATGTAGTCGGCCACTTCCTGTGTGCTGACAACCATGTCCTTGTTGTAGTGGTAGCTGAAGTCGGTAGGGGTGATGGTGGGCGTGTCTTTGCTGAGTGGTTTACCTTCGGCTTCCCAGGCTTGCAGGCCGCCGTCCAGAATGGACAACTGTGTCAGGCCTCCAGCTTTCAAGGTCCAGTACACACGCGCCGCTGCGCCAAAGTCTGTGGGGTTGGCCCCTGCGTACGTGACGACCACATAGCTGTCTGGGGAGATTCCTGCTTTGCTGAAAAGAGCCGACAGGTCAGCCTCGGAGCGCAGCGCGCCTGCGTTTTCGGCTGGGCCGCGATAGGCGCCGTAAGGGGTGTGAACAGCGCCGGGTACATGGCCCGCTTCGTATTCCTTATCTGTACGGATATCTAGAATACGCAGGTTTTTCTGGTCCAGCTGGTTTGCCAGGTCGGTAGCTGAAATCAGCGGGGCTGGTTTGGAAGCCCCTTCGGCTGCGCTTGGTTCTGCGGACACAGACGGTGTCAGAACCGTGCTGAAGGCAAATGCCAGGGAGATGAGGAGAGGTCTGATCATTATTACTCACTTGAGTAAGCAGGGTGCTGCTTAGAGGATTAAAGGCATAAGGAATGGTAATGAACGCAGCGACAGAAAATAACAATGAATTGGGGATTAGCTTATTGCTTGGAGGTGTAAGGGGGGCTGGAGGTGTAAGGGGGGCGGTCTATCTATATAGAGTAGAGAGGAAGGGGGGGCTTCGCTTGGAGTTCGCCTTGGGGGCGATTGTGTTTATGTGATTGGGTCTATCTATCAGGTCAGTGTGCCTTTGTTTTCTCTCCTTATAGAGCGTGTCTACAGAGAGGCAGCTTTATAGATGAGAGAAGGCAGAGCGGTTTTTATAAGAGAGGGGGTATGTGTTTGGTGTTCTCATGAATGGAGACTTAGAGACTTAGAGACTTAGAGACTTAGAGGCAAAGAGGTTGAGACTCAGAGGGACTTTGAAGGGCATTGAGGGATAGAGGGGGCAAGGACTGGATTACCGCTTGGGGAGGCCCGTCTCCTATATGCATATAGGAAGTAGAGTCGCAATGATGAACGACTTATCTATATAGAGGGTGACTTTCATCGTTCCAGCGGTTCCGCATAGGTCGCCACTCGAAGCCCCGGGGCAGGGTGTTGGGACGGACTACTTGCCGGCGCAACGCGCCGGTCCCCTTGTCCGAGTCACCATCGGGGCGCAGTCTGAACTCGCACAGCGATTGGTCCCCCGGACCAATCACAAATCTTGGGCTCAAACAGCAGACTTTGTAACCCCGATCGCAACTCCGACTGCGGCAAGTCGTCTGACTCGACCCAACACCTTTTCTCGGGGCTCCGAGCGGCTAACAGTCCTAAATAGTGCTCGGTCTTGGAGGTCACTCAAGTCTCTATCTATATAGAGATACTACTAATTGGAGTGGAAGGGCTGCTGCCGTGCTCTTGCGACCGTTACTATGCTGGGCCGCCATCTATATATTTCTCCTTCTCAGTATTTCCTCCAGCAAGCAGGCAAGCAAGCAAGCACTAGGACTGGTGACGATCGTGGGGAGGGTATGTACTTTCCCTCCATATAGAGGAGAGAGTGGTGAGAGGCAGAAGAATATCCGGCGATTCTTCACGACAGAAATAGCTGCTTAGGCCATGATCTGAGTCTAGGGATGGGCTGGCGCGCTACCAGGGG
>NZ_JAYJLG010000007.1:0-182193 GCF_051948705.1 Alcaligenes sp. Lyrl_28 | reverse complement strand
ATACACTGGAATTCAATTTTCTTTCAAGCTTATGAGTCGCGCAGAAATATCGTCCGTCAAGAAGAAGGTGTCTCGTCACGAGACAGTTCAAGTAGTCTTCCGAGTTCCCGAAGGTGTGCGCGGTAGCTTCCAGGACACATGCCAAGAGCTTGGCTATAACGCATCAGAAGTTTTGCGGTCTTTGATGACCAGCTTTGTGCGTCTGAACCAGGATGGTAGGAAGAATGACTAAGTTCCAGCACGCTTCACGTACCCAAAAGCTTCGCGTTCTTGCGGACGCCACTGCAAAGGCAGCGATGGATGCTGCCCCTCTGGCTCGAGAGAAGTTGCTCGAAGCGTCGAATACGCTATCTTCCCTGGCGCGATCCAGCGAGCGACACATCAAAGGGAACGATGATCCCGTCAAGACTTTGCCGTCGAATGCCACCAAGGCAGAGGTCGCTTTATCACGGCGCCGTCAGGCGACTCGACACGGTGCAGACACTTACTTGCCGAGCCTGTCTGATTTCGTCCAAGTCATGCCACACGAATTACTGCGTTGTTCACTGTTCTCCAGCAATCGTACGGTGCAGGCAAAGAATGAGCAGGTTCTAACGGGTGATACATCCTTGCTTGTTGCCAACAAGAAAATCGCTTCATTTAACAATGTGACGGTTGAGCTTAGCGGATATGAGCTTTGCCAGTTCGATCGAGTAGTCTATGCAACATGCCTAGACTACTACCGCGAGCGTCCTCTTTCCCGCGAGGTGGAGAGCAGGTATGTGGAAACCAACTTTTATGAATTTTCGCAGAGGATGGGGCGCTCATACAGCACCATTCTTCATCGCTCGATACGAGCAAGCTTGTTGCGCCTGAGCTTTGCTCAACTGCGTATCCGGAGAGAGCGACTAAACCTTGAGGTACCCAAGCTTCTCTCGGCTTCATTCGAAGACAGCGAACAGGGTGCCGGATCGCTGCTCAGGGTAGGGCGGCCTATGGGTAGCGACCGTCTATGGTTACGAGTGGGAGAGTCTGTTGCTGAGCTTTTTGGTCCTGGAGCATGGACGGGGTTTGATCAAAAGATGGCGCACTACACTGGGCTCCAGGGGTGGTTGGCAAGCTTTTATGCGACGCATCAAGCTCCGCTTTGGCTCGAAGTGAAGAAGCTCTATGACCTTTCTGGGTACGAGTCCAGGTTCAGCAATTTCCGGAAGGGGTTGTGTGAGGCGCTCGACAAGCTCAAGGCTCCTGGTACGCCACGATCGTGCCAGATTGCTGAATATCGTTTCACAGCGGATGGCATGAAGGTTGAAGTGCACAAGGTGGATTGGAAATCTGTGTAGTAGCTCAGTCACTCACCAAGCTCATCGCACGGACGTGATTCTGGTCATGGTTCGGCTCATTTGCCTATACAGGAGGCGAAGCTTTTTTTGCTGAGCCACCTTCGCTCGATGATTACCTGAGGTTTGTGCCCCTTTGCAGCTCAAAGGTGGAAACCCGTGAAAGGAAAAAAATCAAACAAATCAGTTGATTACAAAATCGTCAGGTATTTCACTCCGTCGTCTATAACTGCTTCGCAGACGGCAGAAAACCAAGGTGGTTCGGCTAGAAAGAGATTTATGAGCCAACCATTAACCTATCAAACCCTACTGGAAAACCTGAATCGTCAAGTCGAGATCCAAACCATCAATGCGCAGACCGCGGCAAACCGCGCGACCGTACTGCGAAGCTTTCTACGGGCCAATCGCTTGAGCATGGATGATGTCATCGGCAGTGAGATGCGCGTTAGCCACATTGAGGCCCTGGAGCGCTTCTTCAACTATTTGGCAGACGAAGGCAAGTCGAACCGAGATATTTCCAACAATCGCTCAATGATGCGACGTTGGAAGGAGGCCGTCGTCGAGCTGGACACAACAGCTGCCCTTAGCGCCGGCAGTCAGACGCCGTTCCAGGAGACACTCCGAAGCGTAATTGCAGACTTACCCGTCGCCCACGTAGCAAGACGAGCAGGCATCCCAAAAGACATGCTCTGGGGCTGGTTGCGCGGAAAGATTCCTCGCGCCGGCAGTGCTCGCTACCTTCTGCGCCTAGAAGGCTTTTTCGGCCTAGAGAGGAATCTACTGGTTAACCTTTCCGGGATGCGTCCTTACGGTTTCAAGCCAACTGTCGGCGGCACGCCAGCTCCTGTGCCGTTCAATCAAAAGATTGTGGAGCTCACTAAGTTGCCGTTCTGCGCAAAGCCTGAGGAGGGATCATTGTTACGAGAGCAGTGGACCGAATTTCTCCGGTATAAAACATCAGCCGTACCAAGCTATAAACGCAGCCGTTTGGCCAAGTGGCGGTTTTCCCCCTGCCCCATCACACCGCTTAGACCATCGAGTTGGTTTGAGTTTCTGGATGGTCGAGAAGTCGCTACCGCGAGAATCAATTGGCACAAGACGGCGTCTTACCTCGGCTGGCTTGGTCTTGACAAAAACGAAGGCGGGTTAGGCATGGCTAAAGAGACTGCCGAAACAATGGCGTGGTTGGCCGTGCCAGACTACATCGAGCAATACATAGAATGGCAACGCAAACGAGTGGGAGTACTGAGTCGCGGAGTGCCGCAGTTTTTTGGCTTCATTGGGTCGGTGGTGCGTCCTGAGGTCGGCTACTTGCGGCAACGCCCTGAGCTCCTGAAAACACTCCCGCAGAAGTACTGGGGTTACGACTGGGAGGCATTGTGTCAGCGTCAGTTTGAATTGCTCGATCAATTGAATCAGTCCTACAAGGGTGAGGTTGTCGCTTCAAGATCTTCCATGGAGCCACTGAAGCACATCCTGCAAGCCACGCAGCCCATGGATGCCATGGCCGATATGATCCAGCGGATTCGTGCCGATCGCCCTGTCGGTCAGCCTCGCAGAGAGGCTTTTTGGGCCCGTGACTTGGTGTTGCTGAGGGTGTTGATAAGCAACCCGTTGCGGTTTCGTATGCTCGCAAGCTTGACCTGGAGAGCCGATAACACGGGCGAGCTTTACCAGCGTCCTGATAAGTCATGGTGGGTTCGCATCTCAAGGGCGAAGTTCAAGAACGTGAAAGGTGCTGCTGGTGACCGGGATTATGACAGCCAGGTCCATGCGTCTGCCTGGCGAGATATTGAGCGTTACCTGTTCATTTTCCGTCCCAAACTATTGCGCGAGCCGACTGACTTAGTTTTCTTGGCGATGTCTTCTCATGGCGTTACGGAGCATAGGCCATGGGAGGGGTTGAGCCGGCATGTGGCCAGGCTCACGGCGCGGTACCTTGTGCGCTGCGTCGGTGTCCGTGCGCATGCCTTTCGACATATTGTCGCAACATCGATCCTGAAAGCGGATGGAGGGGACTACAAGACAGCTGCGCTGGTGCTCAATGATCGCCCTGTAACGGTAGAGCGCCACTATGCATGGCTGCGCTCAAACGATGGTAGTGAGCGCATGGCTGAGTTGCTGGATAGTTCGTTCAAGCGGATGTAGGAACGTTTGCTGGTGTGTGCCGCTCAGGATATCAGGGGGCAGTACCCAAAGGAGGGTCAGGATGATGGATAACGGGTGTCAAGCCGGGTATCGTGAGCGGCTACTATCGACAGGAAGCTGACATGGAGGAGCAAAAGGTTGCCATTTTGACGTCGTAACGATCGCTCATCATCTTATTAGTGCAGCACGCCGATGACAGACACAGCATGCACGACCGATTTAAAGCCATTGTGCTCGCACCCGATTGCTATAACATCAGCCACTCCCAGCCCTCCGATAGTTTCAAATTTCCGTAGATGTTGAAGTGGTGATGGAAGTCGCTCTCCTACTCGCTTGAAAAGGTTAGTGCCATCATTAAGGTGCAATGCCACGTACTCGTCGATATGAGCATCGAGCTCATCCAATGGAATTGCTGCTCCGCCGAGCGCCACCTGTCCGGGAAGTGCAAGTGGAATGGCACTTTCTTCCTTAATGCGGTACGCAGTTCGGACTTTCAGGAGTTGGGGAGCTTCCAATATCTGTGCAGCCTCTGTCTTTGATGTGGGCACGTTAGCGAGATCGCCGAAGAGCAACCCAACAATAGGGTGCAGTGAGACCTGCTGCTCCCGTAGCAACTGAGTCGGCGGGCTCTTGCGAGGGTCGGGGGTCTCTGCGGCCAGTGCGACAAACTCGGACTTATCTGGCCTTAATAGCCTGCGGGCGTAAGTTTCTTTCCCAACTCGTGCGATAACTAACTGACGATCGCCCGGCGTAGCTGCATCCAGGTCGACGATAGCAATGCTGCCCTGTGGACCGGCGAAGCCTAGGGTGTTCGACCTGACGTAGAAGAATGCCTTGGATTTGAACCAGTCTGAGGTGATTTCCTCGAGCTCAGCTTCTTGGGAGTCACCGTATGTGGCATCTCTGACGAACGCTTTGAGCGACGCCACTACTGGAATTCGGAATGAAGGTACTGTGGCCGGGCTCAATGACGCAAGCTCATTTGCTGGCGGCACCAGAGGTTCCCGGCGATTGAAATTACGGAACTCCTCGTGCGCTCGTTCAACGCGTTGCCGTAGTCGGTCGAGTTCAGCCTTTATGTCGTAAACCTCTTTAGGACGAATCGCTGACTTATCCCGGTGATGGCTCTTGTTGAGCAGAATCAGGGGCGGGGCGCCGTCCTTCAGCGCCGGATCGTTGACGAACGTAGTAATGGCTGAGCTCTTGAACAACTCGTTTGGGGCGGTCTTCACCAAGCCTCGGAGCCTGCTTAAGTGGTCTACCAAGGTGGGAGAAAAATTAGCCGTCGTGGCCGCAGGATAGGTGCGGTCATCAAAAAGGTCTCCCATACGCCCCTCCAGGAAGATGCGGCACTCAGAAAGGTAGTCTTGAGCGGCCCCTGGGTCGTCGGGGTTTGCGTTGAAACGGTCGAGGAGTTGCTGAACCTTGGCAACGCTAGGAGTAAGAAATATGGTGCCTCTCCTAGCTGTAGCAGGGTGTACGTACTGGTGGTTCAATGGCACGGACTTCAGCTGTGTACGCTTCGCTACTGCCATCGCAAAACGGGTGTCATGTGTGGTCAATACCAGTTGGGCGTTGGCTTTGAAGATGTCGTGTACTGCGTCAGCAAGACGGTCACGGTTGTCACCATCAAGCAGCTCTTGTGGGTCGTCCATAACCAGTAACTGCAAACCTCCACGCTCTTTGAGCATGTGCTGCCAGTAGGCCAAATAGAAGGCGAGCAAACTTGCTCGGAGGGCAGACGCGTTTGATACGTGCTGTGCGGGTGCGGCGACTCTGGGTGCCCCAACTAAAAGTTGGAGGTCACCTCCACCGCTCATTCGAGAATCGACTAATTCCATACTGGTGGCGGGAAATGCGCTTAAATAAATTTTGTTGCGCCAGTGAGAGGCAGTGGTGTGAAGCTGCTGCTGTAGCTGAGCTACTTGTTGCTCAACAAGATCACCGACTGCTATGCACTCCTGTAAGGCTAGGCTCGCTTCATCGTAGGCCTTTAGTCGTCGCTCGAATCCTCGACGTTGTTTGATATCAGATAGCATGCGCTCATGCTTCACCGCGGCATCGTCGACTGGCTCAATTGCGGTGACCATGGTCTGTAGTTTGTGCAACTGGCCCATCAAAGAATCTGGTTCGGTCTGCCGCTCTCCGGTCGCAGCTTGTCCGACCACCTCTCGCATAAAATTCGCTACAGCATCTTTCGCGCTCGTCCGCCAACTGGAGTAGGCCAAAGCGCGTTCGACGCGATAAATGAACTGGTTGAGCTCTTGGAACTCTTGACGCCCGGCGCCTAAATCCGGCGGTGCAGTGAAGTCGAATGCAGGGAATGCCTGAAAGGCGCGGTCGCAAGCACTACTTACCTGCTCTCCAAGTGGTCTGAGGCTGCCTGAGAAGGCTGTATCATTAAACAGCTCTTCAACTAATGCTTGTCGTATAAGCGATGTCGGTCCCTCGGGCGGTTCGAGTCTAACTTCTGAAGCGAGAGATTCGGGAAGCAGAGTTGCGAATTCGCCGAGTACGTGTTTTGCCCAAGCACTGAAGGTCTTGCCAGCAAAGTCTCCCTCTTTTGCGGCTCCATCGAGATGTTCTTTCACCATCAGACCAGTGATGCTGTCTACGATGCCGGTGAGGCCCTGTCCACAGACTGCACAGTTGTTATCGTCATGTACTAAGCCTGGATGGTCACTTAGCCATGCAGCTACGCGAGAGTAGAGGCGCAGTCGAGCGGCCTTATCTGGCTCCGCAGCAATCTCCACCAGTTTAGACGCCTCAATCCGTACTTCAGTAACGAACTCACGCACCTGCTTTGTGTCTGCTTCTGTGAGCTTCGTGAGCCCGCCCAAACGTGCCATCGAAGGAAGTGAGCCCAGCCTGGTAACAGCGCTCAGGGCTGGCGCGATGCTGCTGACTAAATTTGACCTCTGCACGGCATCTCGAGCATCAAATGTTTCACCAAGGACTTGTTTTGCGTGATTGAGTCCGTCCTCTTTGAGCTTGTCTAGCTTGGTTGATAACTCTTCCAGCTTGGTCTCGATAGTCGAATCGTCTGAAGGTAATGGGACGTCACCTTCCTTGATAGCTAGGTTGTGCTTGCGAATTAGTTCAACCAAGTCGGTTCGTGAGCGCAGATAGGCCTCATCTGTGCCCTCAATCTGGTTCCGTTTAGCTTTCGACAAATCACCATCAATCTTTTTCTTTGCTTTGCCGGCATGGTTGGCAAGGTGGACGAGTGGGGCCATACCGGTGAGCTCTGAAATGGCTTTACCCAGTGCCGAGGAGGACCCGACTTGTACATATGGAAGAATGCCAGGCATGGTTGTTCCGACTCGTGTACTGATGGGGTCGAGGCCAAGTTCAGCGATGCCGGTTATTTCTTCCTTCAAGACATCTCGGGCGGCACGTTTCAGACTTCTACGAACTTGGTATTTTTTCTTGTCTTGGTCTTCGAACCCCAATTCAACCCACGTGTCTACAGGAATTGCTTTGGTAGTAAGGGCTTCAAGTGCGGGGTCAGGAAGTGGGACTACGGGTGGAGCAGTGTGGGTGCTGTTCTTGTCAACCTCGAAATCGAAATCTTTGTTCGCTGGCTCTGGTGCCCGCTGCGGTCGCAGAACCTCTCCGGTCAGGGCCCAGATAATAGCGTTTAGAAGGGATGTTTTCCCACATCCGTTATAACCCTCGAAGAGAGTCACACCTTCCCTGAACTCAAACTCAAAGTCATCCGGCTTGGTTTTGGAGGTGCCTGCATGATGCAGGCCTGCAAATTGATGTGCCTTTATCGACTTAAGCAGGAATCGACGGGGAGTTGTTGCCAAAGCCTGAGCGTGGCTTGAACCCTGTGAGTTGGGTGGCACGGTGCCAGCCGCATCGACAATGGCTTCAACATCGACAGTCTGGACATTTGCAGCCCACTTCGGTCTGTTACGCCCATACCAGGACAAGATTCCTCGAGAAGCGTCAGACCGAAGCCGGAATGTCTCCCCGCTGTTTCCCACTCCGATTGATAAACCGGACACTAAGTCGACACACAGGCTTTCCAGTGTGTGCAGGTGAAGCTGGCGGCTTGGCACTGTCATCTTGTCCTCCTCCGTTTGTTCCGTACCAATCTACAAGTTGATACGGTTTGTTCTGTGCAGTATGTTAGTGCTTAAAAGTTCGAATCACCAGATACAGAGTGCACTAGCGTTTATGCTTACCAAAAAGGTTTATGAGGAACGTCGATTTTGGATTGCCGTCACCTCGAAAGAGTCAATTTCGGTTAGCAGAGATATTGATTTCGGGGCTTGCCCTAAGCTTTTCGAAAGCGACACGCCTCCTCGATTTACCAACATCCAGAAAGTCGCATCTCGTGCCTTGTGCTATGACGTGTTCACTGTCTGAGGCGGTTATCCGCGGGCGGCGTTATCCGCTGCACAGCAGGTATACTCCGGCGAGGTTTAAACGGCAGCAATGGGTCGTTTTTTTTGACTCCCCCTAAATTTGTTGAGAAAAATGCCCCCTAGTCAGACCGTGAATAGGGGGCAAAGTACATTTACTTAGTCCTGGAAAACAATACGCCTAGACTCCCACCAGGCCTGCGAGGGTCGGAAGAGATCAGCCTGTTGATTTTGTTGGTACAGCAAGACAATTAGCATCTTCACAGGTACTGGCAACGTCGCTAGATCGCTTTCCTGGATCTGAGCCTCAGCTGCCGATGGTGACTCACATACCAACCTCAACGTCTTTTCTAGCCTATCTTCCAATGAGGGGATAACCTCAAGGAAGTCCGACGCATCGAGTCTGCCTGCAAGTACAAACCCAGCGACTGGAGGTACGCCCAGGTAAGCAGCGAATGCTCTCAAGTGCTTATCGCTAACTTGCTCCATCGGTTTATCACCCCTCATGAGCTCTGACAGATAGCTCTGGCTGATTCCCACTTGCTTTGCGACGTATGACGTGCCGTGGGATCTCTCATGCATGGCCGTACGAAGCGCCAGCCTCAGATGATGGCCCTTCTGTTCTATTTCCTTTCTCATGTTGATTGCCTATTTTGTGATCGGGCACATGCCCTATCACGTATAGGTCACGTCGGCACCTAACTTTCGACCACCAATAGTGGGAGCCTGACGCCACCGGCGATAATTTCTCCACGCTAGACGCCAAAAAATATGCTCCAGGATTTTTTCATGGAACGTACGATGACCGACTTTCACCCTAACGCGTTTGATACTGACTGCTTGAGCGAGCCAGCAAAACGGATTCTTCGTATTTTGATCTTGCTGGGCCTTCAGCGAGGTACCGGTGGGACTCTGACTGTGTCTATTGAGACTCTGGGTGCAGCCGCCGGCCTGAACCAGTTAGAGAGCTCTGCCTCTTCTATCCGGGCTCTGCTCGCGGAGTGCGCGAAAGCGCTCACGTTGCTCAATCCTAATGATCACGACGGCGAGGATGCGCCGGAGGCCAGTTGTCCGGTCTTTCTGGCGGTTCGGCTCATCGATGGCCAGGTCTTTTTTGAATTAGATCGGCCAGTCTACAGCCTTTCAATGAGTGAGCTGGACGACCTATTGCTCATGCGGCCGCTTAGCTAGTCTGATGGGTGGCTGCAAGGTATGTCACTAGCTCAGCGGAAGTTATGACAGGATGGCACTCACATTATTCGTGAGTACAGTGTCAGCGAAGGAAGGTTCGCACCCAGGCCCGAAGCAGCAGTCACCGCTTCGGGCTTATCTATTTCTCGGTTGGGCATATGCGTTGGTCAACCGAATGGCTGCTCATCTGAGGGCAGCGCTACTCTGCATTCTCGCTCAGCGTCGCAACTAGGCGATCAATGTCACTGCGTCGCCAGGCCGAGGCTCGAGGGCCTAGCTTCACTGGTGCTGGATATCGTCCTGCTTGGATGCCTACGTACCAGGTTGCCCGAGAAACGGGAATGATCGCCAGTACATCGCGGATGCGTAAAAAAGACTCTGTTGTATGCATTACTCAATTCCTTCCCCCAAAGTGAATCCGGAAGATTGTCCTTGGTACCTCTATGTATTCCTCTACCAAGCGATAGGGGAGCATCGTTGGGTCCGGTGGCGTCTTCTGACGTCCGGCTGAGTATAGGAAGGCAAGGGTAGGATGATGGGGGCACTTTCAGAGAAAGTGCGTCAGTGCCCGAAAGATGCTTGTCCGGGTAAGCAACTGCTTGCGTAGCGAGTAGAGGGTGCGTACCAGGTGAGATGCAATCGAAACTCGCAACCTGGGTGCAGTAATTTGCAAAGGCAAAAATACTGTGCACAGGACTGTGCACAAGAAAAAACTGTGTACAAGGGAGATTTAGCCGAACCGTGGAGGTTAGCTAGAGATTGCATTGAAAATCAATGAGTTATCAGAGTGGTGCCCGGGGCCGGAATCGAACCGGCACGCCTTGCGGCGGGGGATTTTGAGTCCCCTGCGTCTACCAATTTCACCACCCGGGCTAGGTATGGCAACCTGGGAATCCAGGCTTGGAAGGAAAGATTGTTATTATACGCAGATTTTTGAAGATTTTGGCAAGTACCCAGGCAATTTTTTTTGTTTCAGCGCCAGCTCGGCCGATCTTCTGTCCAACTCCCCTTTTATTGCATCTTTTCCGCCCGCTTTGTCACAGTTGCTTAAGTTATGACAAGCCCTTTTCACAAGGCCTGAGTTCTGCCCGGCCTGGTCTGATTCACCTTCCTAGGCCTGCAAAAAAACAGGCCAGGTGCATTGCCCTGGCCTGCTCCGTCTTCTGCTCGGCGTGAAGGGGCTAGTCCGCAGCGGCCACCTGTCCGTTACGTATCCACTCACGCCAGATCGCGACCAGTAAGGCCATCAAAACCGGGCCGATGAATAAACCCACAATACCCATGGTTTGAACCCCGCCCACCAGACCAAAGAAGGTGGGCAGAAAAGGCAGTTTTACCGGGCCGCCGACAAGGCGAGGTCTTAGCGTTTTATCCACAATGAACAGTTCGATTGCGCCCCACAGAAACAGGCTGACGCCCGCAACCAGGTGGCCTGAACCGACCAGATAAAGCGAGACCAGGGTGAAGGACAAGGGTGCGCCACCGGGAATCAGCGCCATGAAGCCGGTGATAACGCCCAGTAATACGGGTGACGGCACACCCGCAATCCAATAGGCAATCCCCAGGACTACACCCTCTCCCAAGGCAATCAGGCCCATGCCGGTCACCGTGGAGTTCACGGTTGCGGGTACGACGCGGGAGAAACGCTGCCAGCGACCCGGCAGGATGCGTTCGCCCACGATGTCCAGCTGAGCCAGTAAGCGGTCGCCATCTTTGAAAATAAAAAACAGCGTGATCAGCATGAACAATACGGTCAGCAACAAGTGGAACACGTTGCCGGTGGCGGAAAGCACCATGCGGTAGATATTGCCCAGATGCTGGCCGCTGACCATTTCCACCAGTTCACCCAGTGCATGGGGTTCGCCTAGATAGAGCTGCCAATACGCGGTCAGACGTTCGCCCACCAGTGGCATGGCCTTGATCCACTCGGGCGTGGGTGTGCCGTAGCGGTTGGCGGCCAGCGCCCAGGTGATAAAGCTGCTGGCTTCCTGAATGGCAAAGGACAAGGCCAGGGATAAGGGCACAACCAGCACGACGATGACGACCAGCAAGGCCAGGGTGGCGGCTAATGCGTTACGTCCATTGCACCGGACGACCAGGCGTTTATATAAAGGCCAACCGGCCAGGCCAATGATAAGTGCGGCCAGAACAGGGACCAGAAATCCCTTCAAAAAATAGACGCCTGCGGCCAGCAAGAGCAGCAATAGCCAGCGAGCGATGAGAAATGCGGGTAAGACGGGTTGCATAAACGGTGGAGACCCTCTTGTCTATTGGTCTGGGCATGGGTCGGTGCCCGAAAGTTTTTTTGACGATAGCATGATCGCAGGCCAAGGAATACCCGTTTCTTACAACAAGCTGATCACGGTTCTTCAGCTTATGACAGGGTTGGGGCCGCAGGCGCGATCCGCACAGGTCAAGACTCATCAGAACGGGGGTTGTCGCAGTATGAAAGGGGAAGGCTACCTGACTTGAGCGAGGCGGCTCTTTGCCCTTCGTGTGTTCTGCTTCGCACCACGTTTTGCCAAGTCTACTCCTGCTGCTGTGAAACCGCTTAAACGCTTCTTTCACCAAGCAGGGTCTGGTATACCGATAGGCGGACAGGAGGCTTGGGGCCAGCTTGGGAAGGTGGACTCGCCCCGCTATCCAGGCAGACGTAAAAACGCCCTAAGGCACCATGCCGTTGGGCGTTTTATTGTGTTTATCAGTCCGGGAAGTGGGCCCCTCTCAGCACGAGAGTCGGTAAGCGCAGGCCGATCATCCCTTATCCTCCCCGATCAGGGCGCCACCGGCAAGGCGCGTTTATGCGCCGATGCACGGAATGTCTTGATGATGATCTGTGTCGCCTCGCCATCAATGACTTTACCTTCCAAGAAGTCATCGATCTGCTCGTAGCTGACTCCAAAGGCCTCCTCGTCCGGCTTCAAGGGAGTCAGGCTTTCCAGGTCGGCGGTCGGGACTTTAAAGACCAAATCATCAGGGGCCCCCATCGCGGAGGCCAGAGCACGTACACGTCGTTTGTTCAAGCCCGCCAGGGGGGTAATGTCTGCGGCGCCATCACCGAATTTCGTAAAAAACCCCATCAAGGCCTCTGCGGCGTGATCGGTACCGACCACCAGCCCCCCCCTGGCCCCGGCAATGGCATACTGAGCCACCATGCGCTGGCGAGCTTTGATATTGCCCATCAAAAAATCCTGCTGCGCCGCATCACGAAATGTCAGGCCGGAGGCCAGCAACTGTTCCAGCATGGCATCCGAGGCAGGCTTCACGTTCACAACCAGCGTCTGATCGGGATTGATGACCTTCAGGCCTCCTTGAGCGTCTTTCTCATCGGCCTGTTCACCGTAGGGTAGACGGACAGCAATAAACTGCGCCTGATGGCCTTGCTCCCGCGCCTGCTCGACAGCGCGCTGAGACAGGCATCCTGCCGCCAGGGAGTCCACGCCCCCACTAATCCCCAGGACCAGGCTACGGCAACCGGTGCGCAGTAGATAGTCACTTAGAAAGCGGACGCGACGTTCAATTTCCTGCTGAACGTCGAAATGATCCATCATTCCCAATTCCGCACGAATACTGGCTTGCAAAGCGCGTTGATCATCAGTCATGGCGCAGGCTCTCTACACAAAGTGAACAATAATTCGATTGTAAAGGACTGGAGAAACTGTGCCAGACGAGAGAGGCATCTCCCGTTATTTAATGCGTAAGCAAGCTGTGCTGGGCCAGAAAGTCCAACACAACAGAAAACCAGGGACTGTTGCTCCTCTAAAGCCGCCCAAGCCCGCAGCCCCTGGCTCCAGACGAGTCAGACAGCTTGTCGCAGGGGGAGTCTGTCTTCGGGATTCACGCACTCTGCTGTTTAAGCGCGACGCTTATAGTACGTCCGGCAGATGAGCTATCGCGCGCGTTCAGCGTGCGCCCGAAGGCAAACTCAGACAAAGGTAGCGGTGCGCAGCATCGGCAAGCCATCCGCCTGGAGCCAGGGGCTGCGGGCTTGGGCTACGTTTATACGAAGATCAACACCAGCCCCACCCTCAAAACCCATAAAAAAACCCCATCTGCCAGAACAGATGGGGTTTCATCAGCTAGACCTTAAATAGGCTTAACGATCCAGTTGCGACACGTCGCGCACAGCACCACGGTCTGCCGAAGTAGCCAGCGCGGCATATGCTTTCAGGGCCTGCGACACAACCCGTTCGCGGTTCACGGGTTTCCAGGCCTTGGCACCACGCGATTCCATTTCGGCGCGGCGTGCCGCCAATTCCTCATCGCTGATCGCCAGGTGAATGCGACGGTTGGGGATATCGATTTCGATGGTATCGCCATCTTGTACCAGGGCGATATTGCCGCCCTCGGCCGCTTCCGGGGAAGCATGACCAATCACCAAGCCGGACGACCCGCCCGAGAAGCGACCATCGGTAAACAGCGCCGAGCTTTTGCCCAGCCCCATCGATTTCAGGTAGGAGGTGGGGTACAGCATTTCCTGCATGCCGGGGCCACCTTTGGGGCCTTCGTAGCGAATGATGACCACGTCACCCGCCTTGACCACACCGTCCAGAATGGCGGCAACGGAATCGTCCTGGCTTTCGTAAACACGAGCTGTGCCAGTGAAGGTCAGGATGCTTTCATCCACACCTGCCGTTTTAACAATGCACCCGTTGATGGCCAGATTGCCGTACAGCACGGCCAGCCCGCCGTCTTGCGAGTAAGCATGGGCCTTGTCACGAATACAGCCATTGGCACGATCGGTGTCCAGTTCCTGATAGTAGCGGTCCTGGCTGAAGGCCACTTGGGTGGGAATGCCGCCAGGGGAAGCACGGAAGAAGTCGTTGATGGCTTTGACGTTGTCGCCCTTGACGTCCCAACGCTTGATGGCTTCACGCAAGGTGCCGCTGTGTACGTTGCCCACGTCCAGATTGAGCAGGTCAGCCCGAGCCAGCTCGGCCAGAATCGCCATAATGCCACCTGCGCGGTGTACGTCTTCCATATGGTATTCGGGGGTGGCAGGCGCAACTTTACACAGGCAAGGTACACGGCGCGAGATGCGGTCGATATCGGCCATGGTGAATTCCACCCCGGCTTCCTGGGCTGCGGCCAGCAAGTGCAAAACGGTGTTGGTGGAACCGCCCATGGCCACGTCCAGCGTCATGGCGTTCTCAAAAGCCTGATAGGTGGCGATGTTGCGGGGCAGAACGGATTCGTCGTCTTGCTCGTAGTAACGCTTGGCCAGATCCACGATCAGGCTGCCTGCGCGCTCAAACAGGCCTTGGCGACGCGCGTGCGTCGCCACAATGGTGCCATTACCCGGCAGGGACAGGCCCAGCGCCTCGGTCAGGCAGTTCATGGAATTGGCCGTGAACATGCCCGAACAGGAACCACAGGTGGGGCAGGCGCTACGCTCCACGGCTTCGGCCTGTTCATCGCTCACGTTGGGATCGGCTGCCTGAATCATGGCATCGACCAGATCCAGCTTCTGCACCACGGTTTTGCCATCTGGCGAGTAGACCTTGCCCGCTTCCATCGGTCCGCCCGACACAAATACCACGGGAATGTTCAGACGCATGGCGGCCATCAACATGCCGGGGGTGATTTTGTCGCAGTTGGAGATACACACCATGGCATCGGCGCAGTGCGCGTTGACCATGTACTCCACCGAATCGGCAATCAGTTCGCGCGAAGGCAGGGAATAGAGCATGCCGCCGTGGCCCATCGCAATACCGTCGTCCACCGCAATGGTGTTGAACTCTTTTGCCACGCCACCAACCGCTTCAATTTGACGGGCCACCAACTGACCCATGTCTTTCAGGTGTACGTGACCCGGTACGAATTGCGTAAAGGAGTTCACCACCGCAATGATCGGTTTGGAGAAATCCTCGTCTTTCATACCGGTGGCGCGCCACAGGGCACGCGCGCCGGCCATATTCCGACCGTGTGTCGAGGTACGGGAGCGATATTGGGGCATGACTACTCTCTGAACAGGAAAATTATGTAAAGATACCTATCATAAACGTCCCAAGGCGCTTTGTGCGCGTCAAGGTCGGGCAGGCGTCTTACCATAGGGCAGCTACCGATCTGGCACCCAGAATCCTTTGCAGCAAAACCCCTTAGTTAACAGGAGATTGATTATGCCGCAGGCCGTGCCTGACCTTTCCAACCTGCTCAGACAGGACATCCGCTTTCTGGGCAAGACCCTGGGAGAGGTGATTCGTGACAGCGAAGGAAAGGCGACCTTCACGCTGATTGAAGCCTTGCGCAGGGCTGCCGTCAGTTTCAGACGTGAACACGATCCGCAGCAAGCACGGATTCTGGAAAAAGACATTCCCAAGCTGAACGATGCCCAGGCCCGCTCAGTGGCCCGTGCCTTTGCCTACTTTCTGCACTTGTCCAACATTGCCGAGGACCGCGACCAGAATCGTCGCCGCGAAGAGCAGGACCCGGAAAAATTGCTGGGCAGCCTGCAGCACGCCATCCAGACCCTGATGGATCAGGGCCTGAGCGCCAAGAAAATTCGCCGTTATCTGCAAGAGGCATGTGTGATGCCGGTGCTGACGGCTCACCCAACCGAAGTTCAGCGCCAAAGTACCCTGGCCGTGCATATGGCGATTGCCGATGAGCTAAACGGCCTGGACCACAAGGCCAGCGCCGCGCAATCGGCCCGCACCCAGGAGAAGCTGACCGGTCTGGTGTCGCTGCTGTGGCAAACCCGCATGCTGCGCGATCACAAGCTGACCGTACTGGACGAGATCGACAATGCGCTGGCCTATTACGGCTCCACCTTTTTGCCTACGATCCCCCAGCTCTACCACGATCTGGACCGCCTGCTGGAACCGGGCAAGAAAAGCCTGCTGGATCAGAAAACCCGAGCCCTTCCCGCTTTTTTGCGCATGGGCAGCTGGATTGGTGGCGACCGTGACGGTAATCCCAATGTAGGCCCGGAGACAGTTGAACAGGCGGTACTGCGTCAGTCCACCCGCGCCCTTCAGCATTATCTGGAACAGATTCGTCTGCTCGGTACGGAAATCTCGGTGTCCGACGCGTTAAATCGGGTCAGCAAAGACCTGGCGGCCTTGTCGGCCAGCAGCCAGGACCGCTCGCCACACCGGGTGGACGAGCCCTATCGTCGCAGCTTCATCCATCTGTACGCCCGTATGGCTGCCACGGCGCAAACCTTGCTAGGTCGCGATCTGGCCGATCGCCCCACTTACGCCGCCCCGCCCTACGCCAGTCCCCAGGAGTTCAAGGCCGACTTGCAGATCATCGCGGACTCGCTGGCAGAAAACAAAGGCGGCGCCATTGCCGGCCTGCGTTTGAACGAATTGATTCAAGCCGTGGAAGTGTTTGGCTTTCATCTGGCCACCCTGGATCTGCGCCAAAGCTCCGATGTCCACGAACGCGTGCTGGACGAGCTGTTTCGCGTGGCCGGCACACTGTACAAGGACGAACCGGTCAACTACCGCCAGTTGTCCGAAGAGGACCGTGTCCACTTGCTGCGCTCCGAACTGCGCCATCACCGCCCCCTGGTCTCGCCCTGGTATCGCTACTCGGAAGAAACCGAAAAAGAACTGTCCATCCTGCGCAAAGCGGCCGAATGTCGTCGCCGCTTTGGCGCCCGGGCTCTGGAGCAGACGATTGTGTCGCACACTGAAACGCTGAGCGACTTGCTGGAAGTGCTGGTATTGCAGCAGGAGACCGGGCTGATCGTGCCCAACTCCGATGAGCCTGAACACCAGGGTTTGATGGTCGTTCCCCTGTTCGAGACCATCCCCGACTTGGAACGGGGCCCGCAAATCATGCAGGAATGGCTGGACATGCCAGAAATACGCCAGCGTGTACGCCATGCCCAGGATAGTGTGCAGGAAGTGATGCTGGGCTACTCGGACAGCAACAAGGACGGCGGTTACCTGACCTCCAACTGGACCTTGTACCGTGCCGAACGTGAATTCGCCCAGGTGTTCTCGCGCCGCAAAATCCGTCTGCGACTGTTCCACGGCCGTGGCGGCTCGGTAGGCCGAGGCGGCGGTTCCAGCTTCGACGCCATTCTGGCCCAACCTCCGGGCACCGTGAACGGCCAGATCCGTCTGACCGAGCAAGGCGAGATGATTCAGGGACGGTACAAAGATGCAGACGTGGGGCGCTGGCATCTGGAGCTCTTTGTCGCTGCGACGCTAGAAGCCAGTCTGGGCGCACGCAAAGGGGCACCGAATGATGACGAACATCTGGCCGCCTACGGCGAAATCATGGCCTGGATGTCCGAGCAAGCACATCAAAGCTATCGCGAGCTCGTCTACGGCACGCCCAATTTTGATCAGTACTTCTTCCAGTCCACGCCCATCAAGGAAATTGCCGGCCTGAACATTGGTTCGCGTCCCTCGTCTCGCAAGGCCACGCAAAGCATTGAAGACCTGCGCGCCATTCCCTGGAGTTTTTCCTGGGCACAATGCCGCCTGCCCATTCCAGGCTGGTACGGCATGGGCACCGCCTTGCATCGCTACCTGGAATCAGGGTTGCCCGATGATGGCTTGAACCGTGCCAAGCGCCTGGCCCAGCTGCAAGCCATGGCACGGGACTGGGCATTTTTCCGTACCCTGCTCTCCAATATGGAACAGGTGCTGGCAAAAACAGACCTGGACATCGGCCTGAAATACGCCGGGCTGGTCGAAGACCCGGAGCTGCGCGAGACCATCTTCACGCAAATCCGCGACGAGTTCGAGCTCACCCACCGACTGTTCCGTGAAATTACCGGTCATGAGCTGCTGGCGCACGATCAGGCATTGCGAGATGCCCTGACCGAACGCTTTGCCTATATTGACCCGCTGAATCACTTGCAGGTGGAACTGCTGCGCCGCCATCGCCGCCAAGGGCAAAAAGCCAGTCAGCCAACGCGCAGTGGTGTCAATAAGCAACACGTCATCCACCTGACGATTAACGGCATTGCCGCAGGGCTGCGTAACTCGGGCTAAAGCAGAAACCAGAAAATCGGCTTTTTTAATTACTTTTATAAATAAGCTAATTTCCAAAAGAAGTTAAAGGCGTACAATAAGCCATTACGTCGCTTTTTGTATAAGGCGTGATCCTTACCGGGATCACGCCCTCTGGTTTATGGTACTTGCAATCATTCTGGGAATGCTCACTGGTCTGTCGCTGGGCCTGACAGGCGCAGGCGGGGGAATTCTGGCCGTGCCCGCCCTGGTGCTGGGCATGGGCTACAGCATGACGGCGGCCACTCCCGTCGCCTTGCTGGCCGTGGGCGCGGCCGCTTTGCTGGGTGCGCTGGACGGCCTGTACAAACATATCGTGCGCTATCGTGCAGCCGTCTTCATGGCCGTGACAGGCGCGCTGGTGACGTCACTGGGTGTGAGCATCAGCCACGCTTTACCGGAAAAGGTACTGGTAACCCTGTTTGTGCTCATCATGCTGTGGATTGCCACCAAGATGCTGCGGCGGCCCACCGTAACGGAACATGCCCACACACCCTGCTGCGTGAACCCCACAACAGGGCGCCTGCATTGGACACCCCTTGGCACGCTCACCTTGGCTGCCATTGGCGCAGTGGCCGGTTTGTTCTCGGGCATGCTGGGGGTAGGCGGCGGTTTCCTGATCGTCCCCGCCTTGAAACGCTTTAGCGATCTGTCCATGCACAGCATTGTCGCTACCTCGCTGATGCTGATCGCCCTTATCTCCTTGAGCGCCTCCGGCATGAGCCTGGCTCAGGGGGCCGTCATTCCTCTTAGCGGATGGGTGTTTGTAGCCGCCGCCATGGGTGGGATGATGATAGGTCGACAACTGGCTCCCCGTATTCCTCCTGTGCGTCTACAGCAAGGCTTTAGCATTCTGACTGCCCTGGTCGCCCTGTCCATGCTGGCCCGCACCTATCTGTTTTAGGACAGGGGACGAAACGCAAGGTCCTGCCGACTCGGCAATTCACACCTGATGCCACCCCTCTTTTACGGATTGAGCCGGTAGTCACTGAACGAGCCCCCGTCCCGCGGCCGCACAGCCACAATACGTTGAACAATATGGTCCGGCTCAGCCTGAAAACCATGCTCATAAGCCACGACATCTAGGTCGACACACCAACGCAGCAACTCCCCAGGCTGCAGCAGGAAGTCCGGATTACGTGGCCCGTTGTAGCGCTCGTTCCCCACCGCAAAGGTTTCGTAGACCAGAACCCCGCCCGGCTCCAGGCTCTCCAGCAATGTCGGCACCAAGGGACGCCACAGATACCGGGTCACCACCAGCGCGTTGAACTTGCGCCCCGCAAACGGCCAGGGACCATTTTCAATATCAGCCTGGACAATTTCACCGTAGGGCGAGGTAGCCGCTACCGCCTCCGGGTCCCGATCCACACCAATGACGGTATTGCCGCGCTGGGCCAGCCAGCGCGCATTGCGCCCCCGGCCACAGGCCACATCCAGGACGGTGCCCGGATTGGGAATCAAGTGGGCCCAAGCCTGTAACCAGGCGCTGGCCTGTCCCCTGTCGTTCATCCTTACCTCTTTGCTCAGCAGACAAAACGCTCATGGTAACGCAGCGGGGGACAAGCTCAAGCTCCCCGCTGGCCTGGGCTACAATTGGCCCGGATTCCACGCTATTTTTTGAGGGTGTATGAAAGTCCTGCTGCAAAAACCCATATTGCTGATGGCCGTTCTGTGCCTGCCACTATGGTTTATCTACGGCAACTTCATCCTGGCTGCAGCCACGTCCATCCTGATTGGGATGCTGGTGGGCATGATCCGCACCCTGCACCAAGTGACCCAGGCCAAAAAAGCCAGCGCAAGAAGCGCCAACCCGGCTTCTTCCGAGACCCCTAACGACAAGCCCCACTGACGCCATGAATGTACTGTCCGCCCCCGCCCTGCCACACGGCCTGCCCCCACTGTCGGACGAGCTGAAAAAGCACCTTGCGCAGGTCAACCACTACCTGCTGGAGCGCATTGAAGATGAAGGCGGCTTTTTGCCCTTCGATCAATGGATGCACCATGCGCTGTACGCACCGCATCTGGGGTATTACACCGGCGGCAGCACCAAATTCGGCAGCAATCAGCCAACAGGAGACTTCACCACTGCGCCGGAGCTCTCGCCCCTGTTTGCACAAACCCTGAGCCATCAGGTCAAAGAAGTCCTGGCAGGCAGCCAGTCCCTGTCCATTCTGGAGTTTGGCGCGGGCAGCGGCGCCCTGGCTTACGCGCTGATTACCGAACTGCGCCAGCAAGGCATCGAACCGCAGTATTTCATTCTGGAAGTATCCCCTGATTTGCGCGCCCGCCAGCAAGAACGTCTGGCTTGCCTGCAGGCTCAAGTGCAATGGCTGGACAGCACGCCTGATAGCTTCAAGGGCTGCGTGATTGCCAATGAAGTTCTGGACGCCATGCCCGTCAGCCTGTTCACCTTTGACGTAGAGGGCAAGGTGCTGGAAGTGGGCGTCATTGCCGCAGACGACAGCACCGCCCAGGGCCTGCCCGCGCCCTTCTATCTGGCAACCCGGCCCGCTCCTGAACATCTGGCGTTGCTGGTCGCCGAACGTGTTCAGGCGCAGCCTTTTTACCTGTCCGAGATCAATCTGCAGGCTGAAGCCTGGGTGCGTAGCATGGGCACCTGGTTAAAGCACGGCGCTGCCATTCTGATCGACTACGGGTTTCCACAGCGCGAGTACTACCACCCACAACGCGATAAAGGCACCTTGATGTGCCATTTCCGTCATTTTGCCCATGCCGAACCTCTGGTGCTGGCGGGTCTGCAAGACATTACCGCCCACGTGGACTTCACAGCCATGGCTGACGCCGCTCTGGAGGCAGGGCTGGATGTGCTGGGCTATACCAGCCAGGCCCGGTTCCTGATGAACTGCGGTATTACGCACTACCTGGCCTCCCCTCCCGACGATCCCTCCCCTGCCGCCCAGCAGCAATGGGCGCAGACCATGAGTGCTGCCAACAAGCTGCTGTCTGAGGCGGAAATGGGCGAGTTGTTCAAAGTGCTGATTATCGGGCGTGATATTCCGGCCCCGGTACTAGGAACAATGAGCGGAGATCGACGCGAGCGCCTGTAAACACATTGCCTGTCGAGCCCTGAAAGCCGCTTGCCCAGGGGCGGGACCCCTGCCCATGAAATGGCAAGATATCGACCCTGCCATCTTGAGCGTCCGTTAAGCGCGCCCAACCGTCCTTTGGCTGCAGTACGACTGTGATTCTGCGGATCACCCTTCACCTTGTCGCGAAGACAAGGTGACGAGTTAAGCGATCGATGGGCTGCATCGGCCAAAGCGGGAACCTGCACACGGCCTGTAGCGAAGGAACGCTAGAGCGACTGCTCCAGGGCCGCCAGTCTGGCAGCGCGCACTGCCTCCCGGATTTTGCCAGGTTCAGCCTTGTGTTGCGCAGCAACAGCCCCTGCATCCACACTGGCCATAATCTGACGCAAGGTGTCCCAATCCTGCTCGGGAACGGCCTTCAAACAGGCAGCGGCCTGAATCAGTTGCTGGAAACGATCAGGCTTACGCAAAGCATCCAAAGACTCCATGACCTGCAAGGCGAACTCTGGCTGCGAGCGGGGCTGCAACAAGGCTGGACTACTTAAAAGAACGGGCAATAAACGGGCTTGGTCACGCCATTCAGACGGTGCACGTATCTGCTCAGCAACCTGTGCGGGCGTCTCGGAAACATGGCACAGCACGGCAAAGCATCCTGCCAGATCCAACTGCCGATCTCGGGCGATCTGAACCTGCTGACCGACCTGCTCGTTGTAGGTCAGGGCGGGCATGATCCGCTCCAACGCCCCCACCTCCTGAAGCACCTCAAACATCCGGGCAGGCTGACTGGCAGACAGGCCCTTGGCCACCTCCAGGTAAACACGTTCGGGCACGAGCTCGTCAACCTCGCCGTGCTCCACCAGCTCGCGCGCCAAGGCCCAGGTATCATCAGCCACCGTGAACTGGACAAAGCGCGCAGCAAAGCGTGCCAGGCGTAACAGGCGCACGGGATCTTCACTAAAAGCGGTGCCAACATGCCGGAACAAGCGGGCCTGCAAATCTGCCAGCCCATTAAGAGGATCATGCAGATTGCCCGCTGCATCCACCGCCATGGCATTGATGGTCAGATCCCGACGACGCAAATCATCGGCCAGACTGACATCGGTACCCGTGTAGAAAGTAAAGCCTTTGTAGCCGCGACCTGATTTGCGCTCAGTCCGGGCCAGCGCGAACTCTTCTTTGCTGTGAGGATTCAAAAACACAGGAAAATCGCCGCCTACCGGGACAAAGCCGCGCGCAGCCATGTCTTCGGGTCGGGCGCCCACCACCACCCAGTCCTTGTCGCCGGCCGGCAAACCGAGCAAGGCGTCACGCACCGCGCCGCCGACCACATACACCTGCAAGCCCGCCAGCAGCGGATCTGGCGGCCCCATCAGGGCCGCCAGGGCTGCACGTTGTCTGTCATCAAGCATGGAGCAGGCCATCCTCAAGGCAAGGACGCCGTCGTCGTTCCGCCAGGAGCAATAACACCCAGGCGATCCTTCAGCGAATGAGGCCGGCCACTGAACATCATGGCGTAGTAGTTCGCGTTGGACAGCACATTTTTCACGTACAGGCGTGTCTCGGTAAAGGGGATGGTTTCCGCAAAAATGGCCCCTTCAACCGACCCGTTCAGACGCGAACGCCATTGAATGGGACGGCCAGGTCCCGCGTTATAACCTGCCGAGGCCAATACCTGTGACCCGCCCAGTTGACCCAGAACCATGTTCAGGTAGTTGGTACCCAATACCGTGTTTACCTCGAACTCATTCACCCGTGCCGGCGAGAAATCGTGCATATCAATCTTGTTGGCCACCCATTTGGCGGTGGCGGGCATCAATTGCATCAGGCCCGACGCCCCCACACCCGAGCGGGCATCGGTAATAAAGCGCGATTCCTGACGAATCAGACCATACACCCAGGCTGGGTCCAGATTGATGGATTTGGCCTGCTCGGTCACGCGCCCCTCGAAAGGAGCAATAAAACGCTGGCTGAAGTCGATCTCGTTCTTGGTCAACAAGGACGTGTTGACCACCCGATCGTAAATATGCTGCTCGCGGGCAAACTCGGCCGCCGCACGCAACTGCCTGTCGTTCATGCCGCGCAAAGCGAAATTCCACTCGGGAACCGCTTCAGGACGCCAGCCCAGCTTGAACAGCTCCACCGCGCGCAACAGACCCGCATTGGTACGAGCATCTTGCATATCCAGAGGCGTCAAAGGCTGCGGTTGCGCCGGCAAGGACGGGGTCAGCCCCAACTCCTCGGTTGCCAGTTGCCCATAAAAGCCCAGGTCTCCCACAATGGACTGAAACAGGGCACGAGCCTTGTCTTTATGTCCCAAGGCCGCATGCGCACGTCCTGACCAGTACACCCAAACCGGCTCAGCCTT
Source organism: Alcaligenes sp. Lyrl_28 (assembly GCF_051948705.1). NCBI lineage: Bacteria > Pseudomonadati > Pseudomonadota > Betaproteobacteria > Burkholderiales > Alcaligenaceae > Alcaligenes > Alcaligenes sp. Lyrl_28. The sequence continues at coordinate 158,775 of NZ_JAYJLG010000007.1, read as the reverse complement.
TTGCGCATCATTCATTTTATCGATGGCTGCAGCCACCTGCTTCCAGTCGATCGTGGCCTGACGCAACTCGGCGCGCACTTGCCAGGCGTTGTTGTAATCCGTCATGGGGGTACGACCGGAGCGGCGATACCATTTGGCCGCATCATCCTCCACCCGCAAGGCACTGACCAGACCAAACTGGCCCCAGACCCAATTCAGGTTTTCCTGGGGAATCTTGCCCGCCCAGGTGCGATCGATATAGGCTGCTGCCGAATCCCGCTGACCGCGGGCAAGGCGAGACAAGGCCAGCGACACCAGTTCGGGATTGACCGAACTATTGTTCACATTACGGTCGAGCCATTTTTGTGGCGAGGCCATCAAGGCGGTGTAATCCTTCATCTGCGGCGCGGTGAAAATAATTGCCGCCAGGCGTCGGGCCTGAGCAGTACGGTTGTTTTCAAGCGCGTCCCGCATCAGGTCACGGACCTGATTCTTGCTGATCACTTTGCGGGCGTACAGTTGATCCAGCGCGGACCAGCAAGCCTGGCTGGGCGCAAAAGAAGCCAGCAGATCGTCGACATCGACCGACTCTCCGGCCACGTTCCGGGCTGTCGCCACGGCGCACTTCACCGCCGAGCTGGGCGCATGCACGGGCGCCAGTTCACGCACCAGCGCATAGTTACCTGCCCGTGCTGCCGCCACGATCCAATCAGACTTCAGGCGATTTTCCAGGTATTCGTCTTGATTGCCGGCCAAAAACAAACGGACTTGCTCGTCTGGCACCGGCGTGGTCGAGTCCTGTAACAGGCGACGCAGCCGCCAGTATTGGGCATAGGAACCCAGGACGGGATCGTCTGCTGCCACGGGGGCCAGGGCGTCAAGCGCACTCCAGCGCTTGGCCTGCATGGCTTGCCGCGCGTCGATCAGCGCCTGGCGTGCCACCGGCGGAACAGGCGGGACGCGATCCCAGCGCCGTACCGCCTCTTTGGCAGGCTGCACAAGTACGGCTTGATTCGTGATTGTCGCTTCGGGGGAATGGGTCTGGGCCTGCGGCGAGGGCGAACCCGCACAGCCGACCAAACCCAGTGCGAACACCACCAGGGCGCTCAAGGACGGACGTGGAAGCGCGCCGGCCATGCCCCAAGCTGGTGTTTTCTGGTACTTTAGCTGGTTGATACCCATAGTGACGGCCTTTAGAAAATCACCCATGATTCAGAACGTAGAGCATAACGCAGCCGCGCTGCGCACGCGACTAAAAGACCTGCGAGCCGGGCAGCCCTCCATTGACACCAACCGGGGCGCCCTGCTGATCCGGGGCCGCCTGTTCACCTGGCTGGCCACCAACCGCACTCGCCTGCGTGAACAAGGCCGTGCCGAACCCACCACCATTGCAGCTTTCTGGCCAATGGCCGACGAACCGGACCTGCGCCCTTTGCTGGTTCAATGGGTGGAAGAAGAAGGCCTCAATGTCTGTCTTCCTGTCGTCAAAGAAGCGGACGCTCCCCTGAGCTTTGTTCAGTGGACACCCGAGACGAAAATGGAAAAAGGGCGCTACGGCATAGAAATCCCGAGCTCCTCCCAAACCCTGCAACCGGACATTGTCCTGGTCCCTACTTTGGGCTACACCCGCCAAGGCGACCGCCTAGGGTATGGAAAAGGGTACTACGACCGGACCCTGGCGGCGCTAAAAGCGCAAAACCATGCCTTTACCAGCATTGGTATTGCCTGGGCAGTGGGCGACCTGTCGGGCCTGCCTTATCAGCCCGCCCCCCACGACCAACGGCTGGACAGTGTGCTGACCGACAAAGGCTGGGCCGTACCTGCACCGCAGCTATAAGCACCTGGTTCGCCAACCCGGCTTTGCCGGCCCCCCCGCGCCGCGCATCGTATGACGCAACGCTCGGTGTGAGCCATTGAGCCGGGTCATGAAAAAACCCGCCAAATCCATCTGGCGGGTTTTTTTTGATGCTGGAGAACTTAACGCCAAGTCAGATTCGGCAAGATAGCCATGCTGGCATCGGCCCCGTTCAGGGTGTACATGTGTATACCCGGCGCCCCGCCATCGAGCAGATCCTGACACAAGCGCGCCACCACATCGATCCCGAAAGCGCGAATCGATGCCCGATCATCACCAAAATCGGCCAGTCGCAAACGAATCCAGCGTGGCACTTCCGCACCGCACATGGTCGAAAAACGCAGCAACTGAGACGAGTTGGTAATCGGCATGATGCCCGGCGTGATCGGAATGGTGACACCTTGAGCCTGGGCCCGCTCCACAAAACTGAAGTAGGCATCCGGGTTGAAGAAATACTGGGTGATTGCGCCATGCGCCCCGGCCTTGACCTTGTTCACAAAGTGACCCAGGTCTTCCTCAAGGCTGGTGGCCTGAGGATGCATTTCAGGGTAGGCAGCCACTTCGATGTGAAAGTGTTCGCCATAGTGCTCTCGAATGAAGGACACCAGATCACTGGCATAGCGCAGCTCACCCGTGTCACCGCCCATGCCCGAGGGCAAGTCGCCGCGCAAGGCAACAATACGGCGTATGCCCTGATCGCGGTAGGTATCGAGCATCTCGCCCAACTGGGCCGGAGCCGTACCGATGCACGACAGGTGCGGTGCCACATCCAAGCCCAGGTTTTGCAGCAATGCCACCGCATCGACCGTACCAGCACGTGTGGAGCCACCGGCTCCAAACGTCATGCTGACATAGGCCGGATTCAAGCCCATCAGGGTCTTGGCAGTGCGCACCAGTTTTTCCTGCGCCGCGCTATCGCGCGGCGGGAAAAACTCCAGGCTCAAGGTTTGCTTCTTGCTCATTTAATTAACAATCCCGACAGCAGCCCGGAAACCAGGCTGTAGACGATCGCCCCAATCACCGCCCACCAGAATCCTTCAACCTGAAACCCTTTGAGAATAGAACCGGCAAACCAGAACACCAAGGCATTCAGTACCAGAAGGAACAAACCCAAGGTCACAATGGTAATGGGCAAGGTCAGCACAATCAGCAAAGGTTTGACCAACGTATTGAGCAAGCCCAATACCAGCGCCGCAATCAGGGCTGAGCCAAACGAGGCCACGGTAATACCGGGCAGGATGTAGGCAACAACCAGCAAAGCAACAGCATTCAGGATCCAGACAAGTAGCAAAGTCATGATAGGGCTCCAAGAACAGGCGTCCGAAGACGCCGGTGTGTTTTAGTAGCGGTAGTGCTCAGCCTTAAAGGGCCCTTGCACAGGCACGTTGATGTAATCTGCCTGCGCCTGGGACAAGGTAGTCAGGTTCACACCCAGTTTCTTCAGGTGCAAGCGAGCTACTTTCTCGTCCAGGTGCTTGGGCAGTACATATACTTTACCTGCTTCGTAGTGCTCGCCACGGGTGAACAATTCAATTTGTGCAATGGTCTGGTTCGTGAACGACGCCGACATCACAAACGAGGGGTGCCCAGTTGCGCAGCCCAGGTTCACCAAACGACCTTTGGCCAACAGGATGATGCGCTTGCCGTCGGGGAAAATGATGTGATCGACTTGGGGCTTGATCTCTTCCCACTCCAGGTCTTCCACCGAGGCCACATCGATTTCATTGTCAAAGTGACCGATATTGCACACGATGGCCTGATCTTTCATGCGTTCCATGTGCGAGCGGTCGATGACATGGTAGTTGCCTGTCGCGGTCACGAAGATGTCTGCTTTGTCGGCAGCTTCTTCCATGGTTACCACGCGGTAGCCTTCCATCGAGGCCTGCAGGGCGCAGATGGGGTCCACTTCGGTGACCCAAACCTGGGCGCGCAAGGCAGCCAACGCTTGCGCACACCCTTTGCCCACGTCGCCAAAGCCACACACCACCGCGATCTTGCCGGCAACCATCACGTCCGTGGCACGCTTGATGCCGTCCACCAGGGACTCGCGGCAGCCATACAGGTTGTCGAACTTGGACTTGGTCACCGAGTCGTTCACGTTGATGGCAGGGAAAGCCAGCTCACCTTTCTTGGCCATCTGGTACAGACGGTGCACGCCTGTGGTGGTCTCTTCAGTCACACCCTTGATTTGGGCCAGGCGGGTGGAATACCAGGTTTTGTCGTTTTGCAGACGGGCGCGGATGGAGGCGAACATGACGCGCTCTTCTTCGCTGCCGGGATTGTCCAGAACGGACAGATCTTTTTCAGCACGGGCGCCCAGATGCAGCAACAGGGTGGCGTCGCCACCATCGTCCAGAATCATGTTGGCCTGTTCGCCGGGCCAGTCAAAAATGTCGTGGGCGTACTGCCAGTACTCTTCCAAGGTTTCACCCTTGACGGCGAACACGGGCACACCGGAGGCGGCAATGGCCGCAGCAGCGTGATCTTGCGTGGAAAAGATATTGCACGAGGCCCAGCGCACTTCAGCGCCCAGAGCCGTCAGGGTTTCAATCAGCACCCCGGTTTGAATGGTCATGTGCAAACTGCCGGCAATGCGTGCGCCCTTCAGGGGCTGCGAGGCGGCAAATTCCTCGCGGGTGGCCATCAGGCCAGGCATTTCGGTCTCGGCAATGGTCAGCTCGCGGCGGCCCCATTCAGCCAAGGAAATATCGGCAATTTTGTAATCGGTAAAAGTCACAGTCGGGCTCCGTTATACGGCACGCGGACTGCACGGAGAGCAAATGAATCTCACCAGCAGCCCGCCATGCGGGTCGTGGTGAGCGTCGTTCTCCAAGGTGGATACCACCTATCCATACCCCGAGCCTGGCAAGATCAGTGTCTTGTCGCAACGCCCCTCGAGGATGGCAATTTACTGTTGGTGATTGTACCTGTTTGGCTCCTCTTGGGAAGACAGCCTCACTGGTAAAAAACATCATTTCTTTGTCTGAGTCCGAGTCTGGCCCGCCTCAGCCCACGTTGCGGGCACCCGGATCGGGAACCCACAACGCGATACTACGTCTGCAAAGCGCCGCTCATGCGGCCTTTGCCTGTTCGCCCAAAAGGCTTAGATGGCCTGACGCAAAATCTGCGCCTTGTCCGTGGCCTCCCAGCTGAACTCAGGCTCGCTGCGGCCGAAGTGACCATAGGCGGCTGTCTTGGAGTAGATGGGACGCTGCAGATCCAGCATGTCAATAATGCCGCGTGGGCGCAGGTCAAAATGCTGGCGCACCAGCTTGGCGATTTCGGTATCCGGAATCACACCCGTGCCTTCGGTGTAAATGGTGATGTTGATTGGCTCGGCCACGCCAATGGCGTAGCTCAACTGCACCTGGCACTGACGCGCCAGACCGGCGGCCACAATATTCTTGGCCACGTAACGCGCCGCGTAGGCCGCGGAACGGTCCACCTTGGAGGGGTCCTTGCCGGAGAAGGCACCGCCACCGTGCGGGCAGGCTCCGCCGTAGGTGTCCACAATGATCTTGCGGCCAGTCAGACCGCAATCGCCTTGAGGACCACCAATCACGAACTTGCCGGTGGGGTTCACCAGGAAGCGGGTTTTCTCGGTCAACAGATCCGATGGGAAGCATGGACGAATGATGTGCTCAATGACCGCTTCGTGAATGTCCTTCTGGGACATTTCAGGCGCGTGCTGGGTGGACAGCACCACGGTGTCCACTTCGGCAGGATGGCCGTCCACATAGCGGAAGGTAACCTGGGACTTGGCATCCGGGCGCAACCAGGGCAGACGACCATCTTTGCGCAGCTCGCTTTGGCGTTGCACCAGACGGTGGGCATACCAGATCGGAGCAGGCATCAGATCAGGGGTTTCGTCGCAGGCATAGCCAAACATTAGGCCCTGGTCGCCGGCACCCTGGTTCAGCAGCTCTTCAGGGCTACGGTCCACGCCCTGGGCGATATCGGGCGATTGCTTGTCATAGGCCACCAGAACCGCGCAGGATTTGTAATCGATGCCGTAGTCGCCATTGTCATAGCCAATGCGCTTGATGGTGTCACGGGCTACCTGGATGTAGTCCACGTTGGCGTGGGTCGTGATCTCGCCGGCCAGCACCACCAGGCCGGTATTGCACAGGGTTTCAGCGGCAACACGCGCTTGCGGGTCCTGCTCGAAAATCGCGTCCAGGATGGCGTCGGAAATCTGGTCGGCAACCTTGTCGGGGTGCCCTTCAGAGACGGATTCGGACGTAAAGAGAAAGTCGTTGTGGTTCACAGCGTAGCTTCCTTGGATAAGGGCTGATAATCAGCACGAGGTTGAACAAACTGCGTTGCACCTCGAAGCCAGCGATGTGGATACGATAGACGGGGCGCGACGCTTTAGCGGTTTATAGTGGGCAGATTGCTGCCTGATCGCTCCGCAAGTTGTCGTTTAACTCAGCGATACATTCCATTTTAAGCGAAAATACGTATTTATTTCAGCAAAACTTCACACTAAAGGATTGCCAGGCCCATGCTCGCGGCACTTTTACGTCTGATGGCTCGTCTGCCTTTACCCGTCCTGCATGGGCTGGGCAAAGGAATCGGACGCCTGATTTACGCTTTTCCCGGACGCTATCGCCGCCGTCTGCAAAGCCACTGTCGGCAAGCGGGTTACGACTCCCCCGCTTTTTTTCGACAAGCGGCCGGAGAAACCGGCGCCATGATCCTGGAAACGCCACGCGTCTGGTTGTATCCGGAAAAGTGCCTGGCCCGTTGCACTGCGGACGACCCCACCCTGCTCCAGACTACCCATGCCGAAGGGCGCGGTGTGCTTTACCTGACCCCACACTTGGGCTGCTTTGAAATGATTGCGCGCTATCTGGCCGGTTTAGGACCGCTGACCGTCATGTTCCGCCCCCCCCGCCAAGCCTTCCTGGAGCCCTTGATGGTAGCGTCGCGCGAATTACCAGGAATGCATGCCGTCCCCGCCAACATGAAAGGCGTGCGCGAATTTGTTCGTGCTTTTCGCCGGGGCGAGTCGGTCGGCATGTTGCCCGATCAGGTTCCCAGCGGCGGAGATGGTGTATGGGCGCCATTCTTTGGTCGCCCTGCCCTGACAATGACGCTGGCGGGCAAGCTGGCACGCCAATCCAACGTGCCTGTGATTGTGACTGCTGCCGAGCGCCTGCCCAAAGGTCGTGGATGGCATATCCATACCTTGCGTCTGCCCGAGCCCTTGCCCGAGGACCCGACAGAACTGGCTACCCTGATCAACCAGTCCATGGAAACCATGATCCGGCGCTTCCCCACCCAATACCTGTGGGGCTATAACCGCTACAAAATTCCTCACGATGCGCCCCCTTTGCCTGGCGATACCACCCCATGAGTTTTAATTCTTACCCGCTGCTCAAATCCGTTTTTTCCTATTTTGGTCGTGTCCCGGTACGCACGCGCCAGCGTTGGGGCACTGTGCTGGGCGGACTAGTACATCGCTTTGCCTCGCGCCGCCGGCATATTGTGCGTACCAATCTGGACCTGTGTTTTCCCGACACCCCCGAAAACACCCGTCGTGAATGGGAAAAGCAACACTTTCGCCTGCTGGCTCAATCCTATCTGGACCGGGGCCTGCTTTGGTTCGGCCTGCCCAGCACCATTTTGAACACCCTGCACCTGACGGGCGAAGAACACATTACCCAAGCCCTGGAACAAGGCCGCAAGGTCATGCTGCTGGTCCCGCATTTCCTGGGGATGGACGCAGCGGGCACACGACTGTCCATGTCCATTTCACCCTTGGTGGCGTTCTACACTCCGCAACGCGACCCCCATGTGGATCGCCTGATGTATGAAGGCCGCAGCCGCTTTTCCTCGGTGCCGCTGATCTCACGCAAGGACGGTATTCGCGGCCTGATGCGCGCGCTGCAAAAGGGTCAGCCAATTTATTACCTGCCCGATATGGATTTCGGCACCAAAGGCGCGGCGTTCGTGCCCTTTTTCAATGTTCCGGCGGCCACGCTGTTGTCCACCGCGCAGATCGCCCGAAACCAGGACGCGCTGGTCATTCCGGTGATTTCGCGACTGGACGCACAAACCGGCCACTACCATATTCAGGTGCTGGAACCCATGGCCGACTTTCCGGGTGAAGGCAGCCTGGAAGAGGCCACCGAACGCATGAATGCCCTGATCGAAAACTATGTGCGCGAGGACCCGCCGCAGTATTATTGGGTACATCGACGCTTCAAAACCCGCCCTGAAGGGCAACCCGGCATCTACTAGGCCCCATCATGTATCGCTCTCCTGCACCCCAACCCGCAGCCACAATCTGGCATTTCAGCAAAATGCACGGTGCGGGCAATGACTTTGTCATGCTGGATGGTGTGACGCAGGACATCGAACTGACACCGGAACGAGCCCGCGCTCTGGCAGATCGCCATTTCGGGATTGGTGCCGATCAGATTTTGCTGGTGGAGGCGGCAACCGAAGCCGGCGCCGACTTCCGATACCGGATCTTCAACGCCGACGGCGGCGAGGTCGAACATTGCGGCAATGGCGCGCGGTGCTTTGTCCGCTTCGTGCATGAGCAAGGCCTGTCGTCGGCCAACCCTTTGCGTGCGCAAATTCGCACCGGCATCATCAGCTTGAATGATGATCCGGAGCGCGGCGTGGAGGTCATGATGGGCACCACCCGATTTACGCCGGCCGATGTTGCTTTTGACCCAAGCGGGCTGGAACAGAAAGCTCAGGGCGAGGATACGCTGTGGCTGCTGCCCGTGCCCGATCAAGCCGAACCCGTCTCCCTGTCGCTGGTGTCCATCTCCAATCCCCATGCGGTGCAAGTAGTCGATGACGTCAAGCAGGCTCCCGTTGCCACGGTCGGCCCGTTTATCGAGTCCCACCCCCGTTTTGCCCACAAGGTCAACGCCGGGTTCATGCAAATTCTTGATCCCCACCATATCAAGCTGCGCGTCTACGAACGCGGTGCGGGTGAAACGCTGGCCTGCGGGACCGGCGCCTGTGCGGCTGTGGTGGCAGGCATACGCCGGGGATTGCTCCAAAGCCCGGTTGTCGTTGATACTCGTGGAGGCAGTCTACGCATTGAATGGGACGGACAGGCGCTACGCATGAGCGGCCCGGCCCAAACCGTCTTTACCGGACAAGTCGATATTGATGCACTGTGTGCATCCGTAGCCAGAAAGGAAACCTTCTAGACATGGATACCCCCAACAGCCTTAGCGCCGTGGACGTGGCCCAGTTTTTGAAAGCCAACCCTGATTTTTTCGACGCACACGCCGACGTTTTTGCCAAACTGATGGTGCCCCACCCGCATCAAAGCCGCGCCATTTCCCTGGGCGAGCGCCAGATCATGCTGCTGCGCGAACGCGGCAAGAAAACCGAACGCCAACTGGCCATGCTGGTGGCCAATGCCCGGGGCAATGAAAAAATCTCGCGCCAATTGCATCAATGGAACTGCCAGATGCTGGCCGAGTCTGATCCCGCGGCCTTGCCCGCTCTGATTTGCAGCAGCCTGGAACGCATCTTCGAGATGCCAGTCGTGCGCCTGCATTGCTGGAATCCGGACGAGGTACTGGCCGATGACCCCTTGGTCAGTTGGGCCTATACTTTGCTCAAACCCTATTGCGGTCCCCGGCGTGAACAAGACTTTCTGGCTGACCTGCAGCAGGATGCCCAGTCAGTGGCGATCGTGCCCTTGAGATTCCCCGAATCCGATACCTTGTTTGGCCTGCTGGTGCTGGGTTCCCCCGAGGACTCTCGCTTTACCGTCGATATGGGCACCGACTTTCTGGAAGGCATCGGCGAACTGTGCAGCGCGGCCTTGCAGCGTTTACACAAACCCAGCCGTATTAATCAAAACGAATGTCCGGCCTGAAAAAACCAGACTACACCGCTAGCAAGGACCACTCGCCAGGGCAATCTGTCGCCCACCCGGTGCTCAGTCCGGCCATGCAAAACTGGCTAAATCAACTCAGGCAGGAAAAACGCTATTCGGAACACACTCTCAGTGCGTACCGGAACGACTTACGTCATTTGCTGGCGCAGTATCCCGGCACCGACCCCGACACGCTAAATCAAAGCCAGTTACGGCAGGCCGCGGCCCGCTTGCATGCCCAAGGCATGGCACCACGCAGTCTGGCCCGCATTCTGGCTGCCTGGCGCGGCTATTATCAGTCGCGTACCCAAGCGCTGGGCTGGCCCTTGAATCCTGCCGCCAGCCTGAAGGCTCCCCGGATAGGCCGACCTCTGCCCAAAGCACTGTCCGTAGACCAGACCCAGCAACTGCTGGACCACGTCAGCGCACCTATTCAGGACGATCCGGTCAGTTTGCGCAATCAGGCCATGTTCGAGCTGTTTTATTCCAGCGGACTACGCCTGGCCGAACTGGTCAGCCTGGACACCCATTATCACCAAAGCCCCCAGCATCAATCCAAAAGCTGGTTATTGCTGCAAGAGCGCGAACTGCTTGTGAGTGGTAAAGGTGGCAAGACGCGGCGCCTGCCGGTTGGCGAGAAGGCCGCCCAGGCCTTGCAGGCGTGGCTGAAAAAACGTCCGATTCTGGCCTCGCTGGCCCCTAACGCAGATGCCAATGCCGCGCTGTTTCTGGGAGCACGAGGAGCGCGGATCCACCCGCGTGTCGTCCAGCAGGAACTGGAAAACTACGCCCGAGCCAGCGGCCTGCCCGTCCATGTGCATCCCCATAGCCTGCGTCACAGCTTTGCCAGCCATTTGCTGCAATCGGCCCAGGACTTGCGGGCGGTACAGGAGCTCTTGGGTCATACCAATATCTCTACCACCCAGATCTATACACGGCTGGACTTTCAGCACCTGGCCCAGGCTTACGATCAGGCCCACCCTCGGGCACAACGCAAGCAGCGGACCAGTGAGCAGGCGGATGAATAAATCAGGGCTGCAAGGCCTTGACCAGTTGATCCGTGTTTGAGCGCATCATGCCCAAGTAGGTGTCCACGCCGGAGCCGGGCTCCCCCAAGGCGTCGGAATACAAAGTCCCGCCCACTTTCGCCCCAGTTTCACGCGCAACTTGCTCTACCAGCTTCGCGCTGACCGTGTTTTCCACGAAAATGGCCTGAATCTGTTCACGACGAGCCTGCTGAACAATTTGCGCAATGTCTCGCGCCGAGGGCTCCGCCTGGCTGGAGACGCCCACCAGAGGAATAAAGCGAATATCGTAGGCCTTGCCCATGTAGGAGAAGGCATCGTGGGACGTAATGACCTTGCGCTTGTCGACCGGCACTGCCTCTAGGCGAGCCTTGATGGAATCATCCAGTTCCTGAATGCGTTGCGCATAATCCTTGGCACGGCGCTGATAGTAGTCCGCATTGGCTGGGTCCGCTTGCTCCAGCCCCTGGCTGATATTGCGCACATATATTTGCGCCAAGGCCAGGCTTTGCCAGGCATGTGGGTCCTGACTGCCATGCTGATGGCTATCATCATGGGTGCCGGGCTCTTTCTCGCCCTGTGGAGCATGTCCGGCCTCATGGGCGTGGGCGGGTTCCTTGGCATGATCATGATCGTGGTCGTGGTCGTGGTCGTGGTCGTGGTCGTGGTCGGCATGGTCATCGTGACCGCCCTCAAACGCCAAGGGCGTAATGCCCGCCGTAGCCACGACCTGCGGGCCCTGATAACCCGCGGCCTGCTGCAAACGGGGCAGCCAGGTCTCGAACTCCAGACCGTTAATTACCAGCAATTGCGCATTGGCCAGAGACTTGGCGTCACTGGGGCGTGGCTCAAAGGCATGGGCGTCACCATTGGCGGGCACAATCGTGCTGGCTATCACCTTGTCGCCGCCAATCTCCTTGACCATGTCGTTCAGGATCGAAAAGCTGCTGACCACGCGCAAGGGTTCCGCCTGTACGGACAGGCTCAGTGCCAGCAAGCCCAGCGCCAGTACGGCGCGGCCTGAATGAATGTCTCGCATTTTCATCGATCATGCTCCAAGAGAGAGGCCATGCGCCGACGCCGCGCGCGCCATTGGGAATACGCACGCAGCAAACCGCCTTGAGGGCCAAAGGTGATGGAAAGAAAGTAAAACGCACCAGCCGCCAGAATGATCGCGGGAGAGGCCGGCACGTTGTAGTAGTAGGAAAACAGCAAGCCCAGATACGCGCTGATCATGCCGAGCAAGGCCGCCACCAGCATTTGCCGGCCCACGGAATACACCCAGAACCGGGCCGAGGCAGCGGGCAGCATCATGATCCCCACCACCATCAAGGTCCCCAGAACCTGAAAGCCGGCCACCAGGGTAATGACCAGCATGAACAAAAACAGCATATGAACCAGCGAGCCGCGGCCCCCTTGGGTGCGTAAAAAAATCGGGTCCATGCACTCCAGCACCAGGGGCCGAAAGACCAGCGCGAGGATCACCAAGGTGACCGTCGTGCTGCTGGTGACCAGCAGCAAGGACGCATCATCCAGGCCCAGTACCGTCCCAAACAGCACATGAATCAAATCCATATTGGAGCCGCGCAGCGACACCAGCAGCACCCCCAACCCCAGAGACACCAGATAAAAGGCGGCGAAACTGGCGTCCTCACGCTGTGGAGTCAGGCGCGCGACCAATCCGGCCAGCAAGGCCACCACCAGGCCCGTAATCATGCCCCCTATGGCCATCGCACTTAAAGACAGGCCGGCCGTCAGAAACCCCACCGCCACCCCAGGCAAAATGGCATGCGCCATGGCATCGCCCATTAGACTCATGCGACGCAGCACCAGAAACACGCCCAACGGCCCGGCCGCTGCGGCCAGGGCGAAGGAGCCGGCCAGAGCGCGCTTCATGAAGCCAAAGTCCATGAAAGGGCCGAACAGAACATCAATGAGTGCCATCACAGATAGTCCCCCGCGCACAAATGCCGGGCCAGATGCAGATTCTCCGGCGTCAGCACGGCTTCGGTTTCCCCCCAGGCAACAACTTGTCCGGCAAGCAGCACCGTTTGCGGAAAGCAGCTACGCACCATATCCAGGTCGTGCAGCACGGCCATGACCGTACGGCCCTGTTGATGCCAATCCAGAATCAAGCTCATCAATTCATCCGATGTCGCGCGATCCACCGCGGCAAAGGGTTCGTCCAGCAACAGAATCTGGGCGTCCTGCATGATCATGCGCGCAAACAAGGCACGCTGTAGCTGCCCGCCCGACAAGGTGCCAATGGAACGCCGGGCGAAGTCCGCCAGACCGACCTGTTCGAGCGCATGGGCAATCCGCTCATGCTCCGCCCTGGGGAAACCGCCCCAGGCTCCGACCCGCTTCCAGGCCCCCATGGCAACCAGGTCATGCACCGTCACGGGAAAGCTCTTGTCCAGATCCCCCATCTGCGGCAACAGGGCCAATTCATTCAAAAAGCCACTATCGACAACAATCCGCCCCTTGAGCGGATTGATCTGCCCGGTCAAGCCTTTGAGTAAGGTGGACTTGCCCGCCCCGTTTGGCCCCACAATGGCTGTCAAGGAGCCTCGGGTAAAGCAACCGCTGATATCACGCAGAGCAATTTTGTCTTTCCAGCCCAGCGCCACATGATCCAGCTCGATCAAGGTCTGATGTGAACTCATGCCCTTACCACGCGCCCATGGCCCAGGCCGTCAGCAGCCACAGCGCAGCAGCCACGCACAAAGCGCCCAGTACGCGCTGCCCGGCCGAGGCCAGCAAGAGCGAACGGCGCGGCGCCGGACTGCGGAAAGTCGAGGGAAATTGAGGACAGGACATGAAACAGGGATAATGCGGCTGGATGAGGATATTTAATTTCTCTAAAGATGTTATAACATAACAAACAACCCATCAAGCGCCATGCCTGTACATATTCTTACGCCCGCCGCCATTGAAGACCAGCTTGCTACCGCGGACCAGCTTTGCCTGGAGCGCGGCAAACGGCTGACTTCAATTCGCCGTCAGGTACTGGAAATCCTGATTCAGGCCCAGCGCAGTTTGCGCGCCTACGAACTGCTGGATCTGGTTCGCGAGTTCCAGCCTGGGGCCAAGCCCCCTACCGTGTACCGCGCCCTGGACTTTCTGACAGAGGAAGGCCTGATCCACCGTCTGGATGCCGTCAATGCCTGGACTGCCTGTGTGGATGCCGGCGGCCACCCCCACGACTTGCTGATTGTCTGCACCCAGTGTGGCACCGTGGTGGAACTGTGCGCACCGGACCTGAGCCAAAGGCTGGCTGACTGCGTACGCGGTGCCGGCTTTGCCCTGTCGGGCCACGAAACCGAGCTGCGCGGCGTGTGCCAGCGTTGCGTCGCGGCTAAAAACGAGCGAAAACCCTTATCTGCCCGCTAAAACATGGTATTTTGCCGCCAATCAGTATATATTCCTCGATCGATTGGCAAACCTCTGTGAATTTTTACAGATCACCGTTTGCCCAACAGGCAAGGCTGTGATGTAATCGCACGTTGTTTTCGTGCGGAGCAGGGGGGTACAGGAAGCCGCGGCAAGGGCCGTGCCTTGTACCTTTCGCCCGCCACTGCGAGGCATGTTTATGAACGCGGCATCAGATCTGAAAAACATGGTTCCAGTCACGGTGCTGACTGGTTTTTTGGGCGCTGGCAAGACCACGCTGCTCAAGCGCATCCTGAGCGAATATCACGGTCGACGCATTGCCGTCATCGAGAACGAATTCGGACCGGAAGGCATCGACAATGAGTTGTTGGTACAGGACTCCGAAGAAGAAATCGTTGAGCTGAGCAACGGTTGCGTCTGCTGCACGGTACGTGGCGACCTGATGCGCACCCTGAACGATTTGCGTGTGCGTCGCGAGGCGGGCGAGCTGAAGTTTGAACGCGTCATCATCGAGACCACCGGCATGGCCAACCCCGGCCCGGTCTGTCAGACCTTCTTCATGGACGATGATATTGCCGACTACTATCGGCTGGACGCGGTCATCACCGTGGTGGACGCCAAACATGGCATGGCCACGCTGGACCAGCAGGAAGAAGCCCAGAAACAGGTTGGCTTTGCGGACCGCCTGCTGATCTCCAAAAAAGATCTGGTCAACGATGCCGAGTACGAGGCCCTGCGCGCCCGTCTGATCCGTATCAATCCGCGCGCCACCATTACGCCGGTTCACTTTGGTGAAACCGATATCAAGGATTTGCTGGAAGTCAGCGGTTTCAACCTGAACTCCATTTTGGACATTGATCCGCAATTCCTGGCAGAGCAGCATCCCGATGCGGCTGACGACCATGATCATCACCACGATCATGCCCACGGCGATGAAGGCGAGTGCGGTCCGGGCTGCGGCCACGATCACCACCATCATCACCACGGACACGCCGCTCACAATGACGAAATCGGAGCCTTCGTGTTCCGTTCGGATCGTCCTTTTGACCCCGAACGCCTCGAAGATTTCCTGTCGGGCATTGTTCAGGTATTTGGACCAGATCTGATGCGCTATAAAGGCATTCTGTATCTGAAGGGCATCAATCGTCGTATGCTCTTTCAAGGCGTACACATGATGATGAGCGCCGAGCCCGGCAATGCCTGGCTGGCCAAAGATAAGAAAGGCACCAAGCTGGTCTTTATTGGCCGCAAGCTGCCCCAAGATATATTCACCCAGGGCCTGGAGAATTGCCTGGTCTGAATTAATAATTATTCAGTAAATGCGGAGCGATTGCGCGTGACGACAGTTACAGGCTCCCAGACGTCAACAAGAGGTAAGCATCATGGCAACTAAGTCACATGACAGTACTACAACCCTGCTGACCGAGCAGGAGCTTTTGGCGATGCCTGAGTCAGACTACATGAACGCCGCCCAGCTGGAGTTTTTCAAGCATCGTTTGCGCCAGCTTGAGCAGGAAATTCTGGCCAATGCGGGTGCCACCACGGAAAACCTGCGTGAGACCCAGTTCGTTCCTGACCCAGCTGACCGTGCCACGATCGAGGAAGAACACGCTCTGGAACTGCGAACCCGCGATCGCGAGCGCAAGCTGCTCAAGAAAGTGCAACAGTCCATCGCCCTGATCGAATCGGGCGAATACGGCTGGTGTGAGGAAACCGGCGAGCCGATCGGCCTGCCCCGTTTGCTGGCCCGCCCGACCGCCAACCTGTCGCTGGAAGCCCAGGAACGTCGCGAGAAGCGTCAAAAGATGTTTGGGGACTGATAGGCTGATTCGCTCATGCCCCGACAAAAAGCCCGCCTGATCATTCTGGCGGGTTTTTTTTGCCCCTGCGTTTCACGCGCCCCGCCAGGCGAATCAGCCAGGAAACACGTAGGCCCAGGCGAACCCGCAGCAGCTAAAGCGGATTGACACGCAGAACTGGCGGCGGGCGGGCAGCCTGACAAGCGGCACAGCCCGAACCGTGCTGAGTGCGCCATGCACGGCCTGGCCCTCCGTCCCGCTTATCCTCTGTCTTGCCCAAAGACAAACTCCCGCCAGGCCCTGAAAAAACTTCCTGCTGTCACGCGCTTGAAATTTTTTACCCGGCCCCCAGATGGAGAACTTAAAGGAAGGAAATCATGGAACAATTTCACGCCACTACCATTGTCTGTGTACGCCGCGGAGATCAAGTCGCCATCGGTGGCGACGGTCAGGTCACCCTGGGCAATGTTGTCATCAAGGGCACGGCCCGCAAGATCCGCCGTTTGTACAACGACAGCATCCTGGCCGGTTTTGCCGGCGCGACTGCCGACGCATTCACCCTACAGGAACGCTTTGAAGCCAAGCTGGAAAAGCATCAGGGCAACCTGTTGCGCGCTGCCGTCGAACTGACGCGCGACTGGCGTACCGATCGCGTCCTGCGCCGTCTGGAAGCCATGCTGCTGGTGGCGGACAAAGAGCACACGCTGGTGCTGACCGGCAATGGCGACGTGCTGGAGCCCGAGCATGGCCTGGCTGCCATTGGTTCGGGGGGCTCCTATGCGCAATCCGCAGCCCTGGCTTTGCTGCAAAACACCGATATGGCACCTGCCGACATCGTCAAGAAATCGTTGGAGATCGCAGGTGATCTGTGCATCTATACCAACCAGAACCATATCGTCGAAACACTCTGACAGCCGGATACACCACCATGTCTACACCTAATATGACTCCCGGAGAAATCGTCTCCGAACTGGACAAGCATATCGTTGGCCAGGGCAAGGCCAAGCGCTCCGTGGCCGTGGCCCTGCGCAATCGCTGGCGCCGCCAGCAGGTTGCCGAGCCCCTGCGCAGCGAGATCGTGCCCAAGAACATTTTGATGATTGGCCCCACCGGCGTGGGCAAAACCGAAATCGCCCGCCGTCTGGCCAAGCTGGCCAATGCGCCTTTCATCAAGGTTGAGGCCACCAAATTCACGGAAGTGGGTTATGTGGGCCGTGACGTCGAAACCATCATCCGCGATCTGGTGGATATTTCGGTCAAACAAACCCGCGAGATCGAGATGCGCCGTGTCCGCACTCAGGCGGAGGAAGCCGCTGAAGACCGCATTCTGGACGTGCTGGTGCCGCCCTCGCGCGATGCCCACGGCCAACCGCAGCGTGAAGATAACTCGGCACGCCAAGTGTTTCGCAAGCGCCTGCGTGAAGGCAAGCTGGACGATACCGAGATTGAAATCGAGATGGCCCAGGCCATGCCTCGCATGGAAATCATGGCCCCTCCCGGCATGGAAGAAATGACCGAGCAATTACGCGGCATGTTCTCCGGCCTAGGCCAGGAAAAGACCAAAGCCCGCAAGCTGACGGTCAAGGAAGCCTTCAAGCAACTGACCGAAGAAGAGGCTGCCCGTCGTGTGAACGAGGACGATTTGCGCACGGCCGCGGTAGCCAATGCCGAACAGAACGGGATTGTATTCCTGGATGAGATCGACAAGATCACCGCGCGCGGCGAAAGCCAAGGCAGTGGCGGCGACGTCTCCCGCCAGGGCGTGCAACGGGACCTGCTGCCGCTGGTAGAAGGCACCACCGTCACCACCAAATACGGTGTGGTGCGGACCGATCACATCCTGTTCATTGCCTCGGGCGCCTTTCATTTGTCCCGCCCCTCGGATCTGATTCCCGAACTGCAAGGCCGCTTCCCTATTCGTGTGGAACTGGAATCGCTCAGCGCTCAAGATTTTGTGCAGATTCTGTCGGCCACCGATTCGTCCCTGACCAAGCAATACACCGCCTTGCTGGGCACCGAAGACGTAAAACTGGACTTCCGCCCAGACGGCATCCAGCGTCTGGCCGAACTGGCTTTCGATGTAAACGAACGCACCGAAAACATCGGCGCCCGTCGTTTGTACACCGTCATGGAAAAACTGTTGGAAGAACTGTCCTACAGCGCTGGCAGCCACGGTGAGCAAAGTGTGGTCATCGACGCCGATTATGTGAACAAGCAGTTGCAGGAAACCGCAGCTAGCCAGGATCTGGCACGCTACGTGCTGTAAGCGGCGGACAGTCGTAGTAGCACAAACGGGGGCAGAAGAATCTGCCCCCGTTTTTTATCCCGTCCCATTTCCCTGCAAGTCCAGAGCACCAAGCGTCGCTGCCCATCCCGCCCCACTCGTCGGCCCTCTATGTCGACCGCCTCTACACTTATCACGCGACTTTACATACCGTGACCGACCGCCTGATTGCCTGGGGCAGAAAAAAGCCGGGCGAACCCGGCTTTTCATATGGTTTTTGACACGGCTTATTTACTGATCTTGATGACCACGTAATCCCCGCCGTCACGCTTGGCCGTGAATTTCACCTTGTCGCCCGGTTTGATGTCGGCCAGCAAGGCAGGATCAATTTTGTACACCAATGTCATGGCGGGCAGTTCCAGTTCGCTGATCTCACCATGCTTGATGGTGATTTTGCCTGCTGCCGTGTCCAGTCGACGAACTTCGCCCGATGCACTGGCTTCCTGGGCCTGGGCCACCACGACATAAGCCGATCCAGCCATGACTCCCAAGGCTCCCAGCGCCAGAGCCGCGCCCCGTTTTGTCCACGTCATTTTTCACTCCTGCAAATTGGGCAGAGCTGAACAATTAGCTCATAATGCCTACTTTCGGACGCCTGCTGCGTCTGTTTCCGATCAAGCATAACGCTAAACCTTTGCAAAAGCATGAGCGAATTTATTAAAGGGTATGTGCTGCGTCCAGCCACTCCCGCCGACATTCCCGCCATTTTGGGCCTGATGCGCGATATGGCCTCCTTTGAGAAACTGGAGCATATTTTCAAGGCCAGCGCCGAGTCGCTGCGCAACAGTTTCTTCTCGGATGAGCCCAGCGCCTACTGTCTGGTCATCACCCCTGAGGGCCAGCCCGACACCATAATTTCTTACATTATGTGGTTTTACAACTACTCCAGCTTTCTGGATCGCCGCGGCATCTATCTGGAGGATTTGTACATCGATCCTGCCCACCGTAAAAAAGGTCTGGGTGCCGCAGCACTGCGCCATCTAGCGCAGATGGCGGTGACTCAGGGATGCGGCCGCCTGGAATGGGTGGTGTTGGACTGGAACCAGAACGCCATTGATTTTTATCAGCATCAAGGCGCCCAGGTGTTGCAAGACTGGCGCGTGGTGCGTGTCACCGGAGAGGCCCTGGTCAATATGGCCAATGGCACACCCGTGCCCGCAGAAGCACAAGGCTAAATTATGTCCACACGACTTTCCATTATCAGCACTCGCACGGGCGACGACGGGACGACCGGCCTGGGCGATGGCAGCCGCCTGCCCAAAACCGCAGCCCTGATTCACGCCCTGGGCGATGTGGATGAGCTGAACAGCCATATTGGTGTGCTGCGCAGCCTGGAGCTGCCCGAAGATGTCGACGCCCTGCTCTCCGATATCCAGCACGATCTGTTCGATATGGGAGCCGAGCTGTGCATTCCTGGCCATCAGGTCATCGGTTCAGTCCATGTGGAGCGCCTGGATGCGGCAATACGCCATTACAACGAACCCTTGGGGATACTGAAGGAATTTATTCTGCCCGGCGGCAGTCCGGCCGCGGCACAGGCGCATGTGCTGCGTTGCGTGGCACGACGTGCCGAGCGCAGTGTCGTGGCCGTCCCTTCGGAGGCCTTGCCACAGGATGGTCCACGCCTGTACCTGAACCGGCTGTCGGATTTGCTGTTTGTGCTGGCGCGTACCCTCAACCGCCATGCGGGCCGCCCCGATGTCCTCTGGGAACCCAAGCGCCACGAATCGTCCACAAGCTGATTGCGTCGTAGCGCGTTACCCCGTTGCGCACAGGGCCCTGCATTGACAGGGCCCTGTTTATTTTCATCTTCAGACCTGATCGATGCGGGTGACATCCGCAAAGGTCAGCACGGGTTGATCGGTCGGATCTTCGTAGACCTGCCATTTCAGAGACTGGCTGCCCACCTGAATATCCACGGTTGCCAAGGTGTTCTCCCTGTCACTGTCATCAGGGTCACAACGCCAGATTGGGAACTGCACGTGGTGCTGGTCCGCTAGAACTTTCAAGGGGTCGACGGCTGAACCGGCTTGCAAGAGCAACTCGTCGCCGCGCTCCTGGCGCAATTCGGAGGATCGGGTAATACGCTGTTCAAACCCTTGCATGGACTCGTGCACAGCGTGGTTGGCATGCAACTGATTGCGTTCAATTGTCTGGACCGAAACGGCCTGCGCACTGAACTCCACGCTTAGCAGGCGCGTATCGCCCCGCTGGGCCAGGCTCAGGTGAAACGCTCCCGAGCGGGGATGGTCCTGCAAAAGGCTCACTGCCTGATCAAGGTCAGGCTGATCCAGCATGGCGCGGGTCAGAACCATACGCGGCACGCCAGGGGTGACATGGCGGGCGCGGACATTATTGACCGTCATGGCCAGCCCGGCCTGCGTCACGGCAAAACTGTGCCCGGGCAAGGAGGCCGGATACAGGAACGACACAAATGACATGCCACTGTCAGGAATGAATTTGCCCACCCCGCAATAACCGACAAAACCCGGGTCACCGTCTTCGTTGTGCACCAGTCGAGGCTCACCCTGGGCTGGCAACTGCACGGTCGTGCAGCCGTCCGGGGCCATGGCCCACAAATCGCCACGGCAATTCCACAAAAACACGTCCTCAAAGGGGAGCTCCAGACCCAATGCCAGGCCCTGGAGCTCGGTCCATATTCGGGGAAAATAACGCTCGGTATACTGCGCCAGCTCAGCGGCAACAGCCGTCCCCTTAAATTGCATGATGCCTTGCCAAGCTGTTGAGCTGAGCAAATAGGCATGCACGGCGGGGGCTCCAAAACGTCCCAAAGAATGGCCAATTTCTTTGGGACCACCAGTTAACTCCAGATAGGACAACTTAGCCATCGCGTCTATTTCCAGTAGGCACCAGACTGGTGCAATTGATTTTCAACCAACTCAATACCGCTTACAGCACGACTGCCCGCCTTGGCCAGAACCTGTTCCAGCAAGACCTCGACCAGCGCCTGAGCGGCAACCAGAGAAGGAAAAAAAGACGGGCTGTCGGTTCCAAACAATAATGTGGCATCTGCCTGCTGCGCAATAGGGGCAAGCAAGCTGTCGCAAATCGCCAGAATATGTGCCTGCGCCTGCTGGGCTGCCCCATGAGCCAACACCGCTTCCTGGGAATAGGGAGCAAAACCGAACAAGACCAGCACATCGCCCTTTTGCAGGGCCCGCAAATCCATATCCAGGGTGCCGGACTCGCCGCGCAACAAGGCAATCGAGGGGCGAAACAGGCGGTACTGGTAATGAAAAGAAAACGCGGGCGCGAAAGAGGCCCTGAACCCTGCCACAAACACCCGCTTGGCTTTGCTGAGCAGCGCCACGGCCTGAGGCAAGCGCGTTTCGTTGACCTCCCGCAATACGGCCAGATTATCCATTTGCACGGTCAGCACCTGCGCCAGGCGGTCTTCTTTGCGGCGGTTGCGCACCACGGCGCGGGCTTGCTCGGCATAGCGTCGCGCCCCCTGACCGTGCAGGGCCTGGGTGAATACGGCCTTGAACGGCGCCCAACCATCAAAGCCCAAAGACCGGGCAAAGCGCAGCAGCGTGGCCGGCTGCACCTGGGCCTGTACGGCCAACTGTCGCATGGACATCAAGGGCACCTGATCGGCGTGATCAAGCACATAGCGCGCGCTTTGCTGAAACTGGGGCGACATGCAGGCAAAAGCCGCCTGAATACGCTCGGTCAAAGTGCTCAAGGAGTTCATGGGCCAACACGCTTAAAAAGGGATACCAAGTATATATCGGGTACAAATGCAGTCTGAACGCAACAGTGAGGTCTTTATCCACCCCTGCCACCTCAACAAAGATGATTTATTTGTTGAAAGTATTATTATAGTTTCAACATACGTTGAAAACCCTTATGCGTTTACTTTCCGGATCTGCGCCATGACACACGTCTTTCATCGCAACCCAAAACAAACCTTGCCCTATGCAGTCAAAGGCGATGGCATCCATATCATTGACAGCACAGGCAAGTCCTATATCGACGCCAGCGGCGGGGCAGCCGTCTCCTGCCTGGGACACAGTCACCCTGTCGTGATTGACGCCATCAAGCATCAGCTCGATCAGATTGCTTACGCCCATACCTCGTTTTTCAGCAGCCAGGCCGCAGAGAGTCTGGCGGACTTTCTGAGCAGCCGTGCGCCCGGCGATCTGGACCATGTCTATTTTCTGTCCGGCGGCTCCGAGGCGGTGGAAGCCAGCCTGAAGCTGGCTCGACAATATTTCGTGGAAATAGGTCAAGCCGAACGCCATATCTTTATCGCACGTCGCCAAAGCTATCACGGCAATACGCTGGGCGCACTGGCGATCGGCGGCAACGAATGGCGTCGCAAGCCTTTCCTGCCCTTGCTCGCTCCTGCCCAGCATGTCTCCCCCTGTTACCCCTACCGCGATCAAGGCAGCCATGAAAGCGACGAGCAATACGCCGACCGGCTGGCCCAGGAACTGGACGACACCATTGAACGTCTCGGGCCCCAAAATGTGGCCGCCTTTGTAGGCGAAACCGTTGTTGGCGCAACCGCCGGTGCCCTGGCACCCGTGGGCGATTACTGGAAAAAAATCCGTCAGGTCTGCGACAAGCACGGCGTTTTGCTGATTCTGGACGAGGTCATGTCAGGCATGGGCCGCACCGGCTACCTGTACGCTTGTGAAGAGGATGGCGTTGTACCGGACATCATGGCCATTGCAAAGGGGCTGGGAGCCGGCTATCAACCGATCGGCGCCATGCTGGCCAGTGACCGGATCTATCAGGCCATCCTGAACGGCTCGGGCTTTTTCCAGCATGGTCATACCTATATGGGGCACGCGACGGCCTGCGCCGGCGCCCTGGCCGTGCAACAAGTGATTGAACACGAGCAGTTGCTGGAAAATGTACGCCAACGGGGCGAACAACTGCGTCGTGAGTTGCACCAGGCTCTGGACGAGCATCCCAATGTGGGCGATATCCGCGGTCGCGGCCTGTTCGTTGGTATTGAACTGGTACAGGACAAGGCCAGCAAACAGGCATTGGACCCCGGCCTGAAAACGCATGCGCGGATCAAGCAAGAGGCGTTTTCACAGGGGCTGATGCTCTATCCTATGGGCGGCACCATTGATGGGGTTCACGGCGATCATATCTTGCTGGCACCGCCCTTTATCTGCACGGAAGCGGATATTCACGAGATCGTGAAGCGGCTGACACACACCCTGGAACGCGTCCTGCCTCGTCAAGCCTGAACGTCCCGAGCGTCTGCCTGACCACCCGAGCAGGTGACAAGGAGCCAGCGCTCTGTCCTATAACTGGCGGCCTACATGCCGCCATTTCCCTCAACACAGAAAGGAGAATCATGGCCCGCCTACCTTATGCAGACCTGAGCGCCCCCGATGCGGCTCCCTTGGTCGAGCAAATTATTGCCGAACGCGGCAGCGTGCTGCACCTGTACCAGATGCTGCTGCACAGCCCGCCCATTGCCAAGGGCTGGCTCAATCACCTGACCGGCATACGCCACCACAGCAGTCTGCCGGGCGACTTGCGCGAACTGGTCATCATGCGCGTGGCCTTGCTGAACCGCGCTCCCTACGAAGCCGATCAGCACGCCCCGATCGCCCTTGCAGAGGGCCTGAGTCAGGCGCAGCTCGATGCTTTATCCAACTGGCAGGACTCTGATCAGTTCACACCCATTCAATGTGCCGTACTGGCCTATACCGATGCCATGACCCTGCAGGTACAAGTGGAGCCTGCCATCTTCCAGGCCATACGGCAGCATTTCAATGAACGCTTGACCGTTGAGCTGACGGCCACCATCGCCACCTACAATATGGTGTCGCGTTTTCTGGAAGCCCTGCACATCCATTCGGATGATGCCCGTTAAGGCGACGGCCCCCAGACCTCCCCTTTACCCCCTCCCAGCCGCCCCGCCAGAAACTCCACCATCGCCCGCAGTTTGGGGGGTAAATGGCGAGTGGGCGGATACAGCGCCCACAGGGCGCCACAGTATTGCGTCCGGAACTCCCAATCGGGCAGGACGCGTACGATACGCCCTTGCTGCTCCGCTCCCTTGGCGACAAAGCGCGGCAGGCTGCCGATTCCCAGCCCTCGCTCTACGGCGTCGAGCCGGACTCCGGTGTGGTTGGCCGCATAGCGGCCGCTAACCGTCACGTTCAAAACCTTACCGCCCTTGCTGAAACGCCAGCGAGAATCGCTCGGCGCTTCCCCTAAATAGATGCAACTGTGCTCGCGCAACTGCTGCGGATGCGTGGGCAACGGGTGTGCCGCCACGTAGTCCGGGCTGGCATACAGACCATGTCGAATATCGCTCAGATGCCGCCCCATCAAACCCGGCGGCGGCTGGTCGGTGATACGAATGGCCAGATCCAGTTGATCGTCGATCAGGTCCGTATAGCGGTCATCCAGACTCATCACCACGTTCACTTTGGGGTACGCGGTCAAGAAGTCAGGCATGTGCGGATGAATCAGAAAATGCCCCACCGCTTTAGGAACACTCAAGCGTATAAGACCCTCCGGCTCCGTCTGAAACTGCCCCGATATTTCCATCGCTGCTTGTGCGCAGGCCAACATGTCACGCGCATGTTCATAAATTGCCTGACCGCTGTCACTCAAGCGCAGTTTACGCGTGGTGCGCTGCAGCACCCGGGTTCCCAGCCCTTTTTCCAAACGTGCAATGGAACGGCTGACTGCCGAGGGTGTATTGCCCAGCTGGCGAGCAGCTTCGGAAAAACTGCCCGTCTCCACGACTTTGACAAACACCACCATGTCGCTCATCAAGGAAGTGAGGTTACTTGTGCTCATAGGGAATAAATTATGTCGTTGAATTGCAATTATCAGGGGGGTCTACTACGCCTACAATGCATGAGCACCCACCCATTGATTATGAAATGCACGATAAATTATATTTGACCAGCCATAAACTTATTGGCAAAACAGAAATCCTCGAGTGTTATCACTCGGAAAATGAGCGTTATGTCGTTCGGCTGGATAAAACTTTATTCCATCCCCAAGGTGGTGGTCAGCCTTGCGACAAAGGCACATTAAACGGACACGAAGTTCTGCATGTGACCCAAAACCGCGACGGACAGGTTTTGCACTATCTACCGGTGAGCCTGCCCTTGGGGCCGGTAGAAATGAAAATCGATCAGATGCACAGGCTTGCGCATGCACGTTTGCATACGGCCGGCCACCTGATCGGCCATCTGCTTGAGCAGACTGGCTGGCAAGCGATCAAGGCGCATCACTGGCCGGGCGAGGCACGGCTCGTGTTTCGTCAGTCCAACAATGCGCTGCCTCCTAGCCTGGAAGACTTATCGGCCCGCTGCAGGGAACAAATTCAGTTGGCCCACCCTATTTCCATCCACATTCATCAGGGGCACCGTCAGATTGCAATTGGCAAGCTGGGCCAGTATCCCTGCGGCGGAACGCATGTTGAAAATACGGCAGAATTAAATGGATTGACCATAACCCGTATCAAAAATAAAAAAGATGAATTGAGAATTCATTATGAAATACTCGATTAATGAATAATCAAAATTTAGTCTATTGATTATTTCCAGCCATCAGCAGAAAGCATCAAAAAAAGTAAACATCTTTATTCTTTATCGGCACACGACAGCCAAACCCAGCCTATAGGGCCAGCGCCTTGGCACACTGTGCGCAGACGGATACCACTCGATGAGCAAGTCCGCATCTGAGACTGGCACCGCCTATTGATGCTTACGCTTCACAAAACCCAGATCCATGGCCTTATTCATCATCGACAGATGCCAAGTGACAGGAATATCGGCTTTAGCTTTTGCAGGCCCGGCGAGCAGCCCCTCTGCGTCAGACGGACAAAGCGGAGCAAGGTATCAGCCATCCGGGGATGCATTGCCAGAACCGGCCTACAACGCAGCGGCGGGCGGCGGGGCACGCCGGCAATCCGTCGTCGAGGGTGTACATGAACAGCGTCCGGAGTCTGCACTCTGGTCTGTCCTCCGGCCTTGCCCCGGCCCCCCTCAAAAAAAATCCCGTCCTGCAACTGAGGACGGGGTTGCTGCTTTTAGACCATGGACTGACCCGTCTTGCGGGCCATGCGCCAATCACGAATCAGATTACCCAACAGCAAGACCAGAATGATGGCCGACATCACAGGCCAGACCAAAAAGTAAATTGTCATCAGCATCGTGTTCTCCTTTCTACGTCGTTTAAACCTGCCCTCAGGCGCGGGCCGAGGCGGGTTCGCCTTGTTGTGACTGCCGCGTTTTCTGCTTTCCCGGCGCGGGAGTGTCGTCATAGTGAAACGACTGCACACGCTCGGCCAGCACGGAAAAATCAAAACGCTCCTGGCTGCGCAGACTCAATGCCACACACACCACCGCGCTGACTCCGTAAGCGGTCAAGGAACCCAGCAGCACGATGTACTCACGCAAGAAACCGATAAAGTTGGGCAAGAGAACCGCGGTCGCAATCACCCCCACCGCAATCGCAATACGGCTGTTGAAAAAAGCGAACGCCATCAGACCGGCCACCACGCCTCCCCCAATCGAAGCGCTTATTTCGTAGAACACGGCTACCACACCCTCAATGGGGATCAGCTCAAAGCGCACAATCGTAAACAGCACCACGGCACACAGGACCGACCAGCTAAACGCCTTGTTGGTGACTCGGTCCCAGTAGAAACTGACGATGACCGGAAAGACGATTGCCCCCCACAGTGCGCCCACAAACACCAGCATGACCAGAATATCCAGACGCAAGCTGGCAAAGATCACCCCCACCATCGTGGCGACCACCATGGTGATACGGCCCCACCACAACATGCGAGTGGGGTTGGGTCGACCGCGAGCAATGTTCTTGGCATAGATATCCGTCATCATGATGGCCGACAGGGCCGCCAGGTCCGAGTCCGCGGTGGAGGACAGGGAGCCGATAACCAGAATAAAAAACAGGGCAATGCCAAAGGGTGGCAAATACGTGGATGCCATCTGTGGAATGATGTTATTCATATTGCCGTCTACAGGCTGTAGACCGGTGAACAGGGCCAGCAGTCCCAACATGCCCAGACCAATCACCACCGCGCCATAGCCAATGGTGGCGGTCAGAAAGGTAGGCTTGATCAGATCTTCACGCACGGCAAACAGGCGCTGCGCGATGGTCTGGTTACCAATCGCATAGGCCAGTACCGCGACAAAGTAGGGAGCCCCTTGCTCCAAAATCGCTTTGGTCGAATAGAAATTCGCTTGTTCGGAGTCCAGGCGCCACCAGTTGGCCTGAACCATCTCTGGACCACCAGCATTGAAAAAAATCAGCGGAATAATAATGACAGCCGACAGGATCATGGCCACCAGTTGCGCAAAATCGGTCATGACCGAGGCGCGGAATCCCGACCACAAGGTGTAGGACAACACACCCAGCCCGGCGATCAGCACACCTTGAATGAATGTCAGAGGGCTAAGGATCGAGACCAACGCACCAGCGGCCGTGAAGTTCACCATCAGGCTGATGCCACTTCCCACCACGTTGGAAATCGCCATAATCATCTGACTGGACGAGCCGTGCCGCGCGTGCAGCACCTCGGCCAAGGTATGCGCCTGCGGCGCCAACTGGCGAAACCGCCTCCCAAAGGGATAGATGAACAGAATCATCAAGGCACCCCACAGCCCGTAATGCAAAGGCCCGGACAAGCCATACTTGTAGCCTGAGGTCGCACTGGCATAAAACGACGCGGCCCATACCCAGGTGGCAATCATGCTGGCCGCCGCCAGGCCAAAGCCCACTGCACTATTGGATACCATGTATCCGTCCACATTTTCTTTCTTCTGACCAATCATGAGCGACATCAAGAATGTCGCGCCATAAAAACCAAGCAGCAGCAAGATTGCCGTGGTGCTTGAAAGTGTAAAAAACTCCGCCTCTTGCATGTCTTTTCCCTTTCTCTTCTGCGGCGGGAAGTCTGGCCAAGCCTTCCCCGCTCGCATGCGTGCCGATTCCGCCATAACGCGCTGGGCGGCACCGATCCCAGGACCTGAACCGAAGCACCCAAACCGAACGCGCGCGCACACGCTCCCGCCCTCGGCACAAGCCGAAGCGAGAAAAAGCAAGACACAACGCAAAGTGCCTCACATTACGGCAAGTCTGCGGGCCGGACAAAAATCAATATGGCCAGAGACAAGCCGCTCTGTTGCAGGCCGATGTCCGCCAGGACAGTCGGCTGGTTGTTCCGCGACCAGAAGGTCGGGCAAGGTGTTTCGGACTAAAAAGCCGGGTTGTTGTGCAACAACCTGTTGAAGAACAGACCGCTATTTTTATGCGATTTTGTCGCACCTGAGCGGTCAGTTCGAGAAGCTGGTTCCATGAACCAGAGCGACTAATTATACATATTTAAAATTTTAGGGTCTATATCATGCCGTTTCAGCATCGAAAAAGCCCCTCTCCGTCCTGTCCCCGTCAGTCGTAAACCCCGTCTTTACGGAGGCTTTCACGCGCCAGCTCCTGACAGACTGCCGGGACGCTGCCCACAAACGCGTAGCCTTGACCACGCACGGAGCGAATCGGCAGCTCCTCGCCGAGAGCCCACAATTTGCGTTTCAAACGGCTGATGACAACATCCACAGAACGCACTTGTGCCCCGCCCTTTTCCTCCGGCAGAAACAAACGGTCGCGCGCTACGGTTTGCGGACTGAGAGCGAACAAGGCCAAGACAATACGGCGCTCACCCCGAGTCAGCATTACAGGCTGACCGCGCGGGCTGAGCAGGGTCCATCCGTCTTCCATCAGTTCCCATAAGGAGGAGTCGGATTCCGGGCCCGTTTTTGACACGACCAGTGCTTCTTTGGAGCGATTCGGCTCGGTCAGCGCCACGCTTTGCCGCAAGGCATAGCCGCGTCGACGCAAGGCTTGAACGCAGGCCACCACCTCGACCGGCAGGGCCTCCTGATCGAAACAGGCATCGGCCCCTGCCAGCATCAGATGCCCCCGCTCCAAACCCGCCGTCTTGGCTCGTCGCACGACAATAATGCCTGAGGCGGGAAAGACCATGCGCAGGCGATTGATATGCAAAAAAACCTTGTCTGCCTGACACGACAAGGCAAAGACCGCCTGCACATCCGCTGCCGATGCCACTGACAGGCACTGCCCTATCGTTCCAACTATCTGAACCCGCACGCCCCACTGCTCCGCCTCCCGTGCGATCTTCTGCAGGCCCGTCAGTTCGTCATACAACAGAAAAATCTGCTCAACCGTCATCGTCCCCATCCTTGCTGGCCTCTTCAGGCTCTTTATGTTTTTTTTACCCTTGAACCTGGCTTAGAAAGCGCTGTGCCGCGATCGCGTCAGGGACCGCAAGATCAAGTATTCCCGGCACTAACACAGCCAGCAGCCACGGCATTCGTGATAGTGGCAGAATTTGCCTGCAAACAGCCCTGGATAAGTTCAGAGCCGCCGTACGCGCTGACGCATGCCGGTTTCAGGGCGCAAAACCGCCCCTCACACCGTTATGGCGATTGATTAAATCTGGATACTCAGAAAAGTCTTACCGAACCCCTAACCCATCCGGCTGTGTTTATTCTCTTACTGCTTTTTAATAATTACCTTTGAATTTCCACTAAACCCATTTGAATCGTTGCACAAGACAAAAATTTATTATTTTTTTAAATTTCAAAGTCAATTTAAATATTAGATCTATTGCACTGCCGATAGACCGAGGGAGACAGGCCGCTATATTGTCTGAACGCAGTGGAAAAATTGGCCGGATTCACATAGCCAGACTCCACAGCCACATTGATGACAGCCATGTCGGTATGCGTTAACAGGTGCATGGCATAGCCCATCCGGGTGGAGCGCACGTAATCGTGCACCGTCACGCCACAGGTCGCTTTGAAAAGTGCATTCAGACGCCGGGCACTTGTGCCGAACAAGGCCGCCAGATTCTCGGCGCTGAGCGGCTCCGATAAATTGTCGCGTACATGCTGCTGCACTGTCTCTACCAAGGGGGTGCGTGGGGACGACTCCTTGCCCCGTTCCAGCAAGCGCCGACGTTCCCTGCTCACGCTCTCTGGTTGTATTTCTCTCAACCCCAGATGCAGACGAATACGCTCGAGCACCAGTTGTACGTTCGTTCGATAATCGAGGAAATCGCGCGCCCCGCTGCGCAAGGCCATTAACTGGCTGTCGGCACAGGACAGGACGGATAAGAACACAACCGGTATGGCGGCGGTTTGTGGATTGGCGCGCAGCAATCGCATAAAGGCATCCCCTCTCAAACGAGGCAGATGGTAATCACTCAGCACAAAGTCGGGCCGCAGTGATAGACAGCGTGCCAAGCCTTGCTGGGCATCAAGCGCAAAACTGACCCGGCCAAAACTGGTGCGCAATAACACCAGCAGATCCATGGCTCCGAAGGGTTCGGGTGCAATAAAAAGAATATGGGCATCCGACGAGACATGCATAAGCCATTCACCTTTAGATAGATTAGCCTACATTGCTCAAACCGATGATGGTTCTATTAGTTAAGAGGCTTATACCTGAATGGCTCTATTTTCGAAACGCCTCATTTCCCTTCTTTTCAAAAAACAAAGTTACATTATTTCAATAAATTGCTGTTTATATTCATTAATTCTTTACCAAAATGAAATGAAACGAAAATCAATTTGTATGAAATCCCCATATTTGCCTGATGTTTCTTAATAATAAATAGGGATTCAAAATGTGACAGCAGAGCAGAAAAAACCCCGCCGCAGCGGGTCTCATCCTGCTCAGCGACCAGGGAACTCAAGCCTGACGCGTGCTGGCGTAGGCAGCCTGAGCCAGAACAGCTAAAGGGCCTATCTGCCGCACTCGCTCGATTTGCTCGGGAGTGCGGACATAAATGCAGCCTGCATACGACAGGGCATTGACCGAGATGCCATCCACCAGCTCCACGCTACGCGGCACCACCAGCAGCCAGCCCTGACCGGCCAGCATATTATGGGGCGGTAACAAACCCTGTTCGTCCGTGACCAGACCCAACTCCTTGCACGCAAGCTGGTAAGCGCTCAACAAGCTGCTGCTCAAAGCGGTCGGGTCCTGCGTCTCCAACAGGCGCACAAAGCAGTGCTCAAAGACCAATGCCGGGTGCCGATGCACGCTGCCAACCGGGGCCTGAGCAGGAAGCTCATCCAGATACAAAGCCAAAGAGCCGTTGCTCTCTGCCGGGGGGACCCATTGCGTATGCTTGTGCCGCTGACTGGCTCCGGCCGGTCCGCCGCCGTTGTAAAACCCCAGCCCGCCCTGCAGGGCCAAAAAATCCGCCAGAACCTGAAAATCAATGTCGCGCAAAGGACTCAGCTGCTCGCTAAACACCTTGTCAGCCAGCACCAGATGCAAATCACAGACCGCGAACTTGTTCAGCACTATATTATGGGTGGGGCTGGCATCGGCTACGGTCAATGCCGGTGCTGGGGGCAGGAAAGGATTGAAATTGGGGTCGCGCGGCCCGCCCGGGATCGAGACGCTGGCTGCATCCTTGGCCGCCAGAGTGGACACCCAACGCACAAAAAACGTCAGCCCCTGATCGTGCATCAGCTCTTCTTGAGCTTGCACAGGCAACAAATCCCCGCTGGCCAGCGCAGCCTGGCTGAGTTGGTCCAGGCGTTGCAAAATTTCCTTGCTCACGTCGTCTCGCTCCTCATTTGAAGTTGTATAGTGACGCCTTATTGTAGGCAAGAGACGTGAACAAACACGCATTGCTGCCTTGACCGACTTTTCCACCATCCCTATCAGGAGTACTCCATGTCCGGTATCCGCCGTATTGCCAGCCCACTGCCACTGCCTTTTTCGCGTGCGACCATCGCTGGCGGTTTTCTGTTCCTGTCCGGTCAGATCCCTTACGACGCCCAGGGCGAAGTGGTACGTGGCTCCATCCAGGACCAGACCCACGCCGTCTTTGATCGCCTGATCGAAGGCCTGGCACTGGCCAACGCCACCTTAGCCGACGTGGTCAAAGCCACAGTCTGGCTGTCCGATATGGCCCTGTTTGCTGACTTCAACAAGGTCTATGCCGAACGTTTTGGCGACACCTTGCCCACCCGCTCGCTGGTTGAAGCCAAGCTGGCCAAGAATGTGGACGTGGAAATCGAAGTCCAGGCCTGGTTGGGCGATCGCGCTTAAGCAACCTTGAGGCCGACGGGCCGTCACATTAATTAACGCTGCCCGGCCTCGACTGTGGCACACTGGATTCCCCCTTGTCCAAGGAGAATTCTGATGCGTTTATTTGCTTTGGCCCGTCACACTTTGCTGGTTTGCTCGGTCGCAGGACTGGGCATCAGCACCGCTTATGCCGCAAGCACAGGCAAGAGCACAGAACCGACGGCAATCAAACGCTTTCTGGCGGATGCGGACATGCCCTTTTCCCGCGCCGTGCAGGCCGGTGATTTTCTGTTTCTGTCCGGGCAAATTCCGCTGAACGAGAAAGGCGAGATCGTGCGGGGCAGCATTGAGGATCAAACCAATGCCACCTTGGACCGGATTGAGGAGGCCTTGGCCCTGGCCGGCGCCGACCTGAACCAGCTGGTCAAAGCCACCGTCTATCTGTCCGATATTGCCTTGTACGACCAGTTCAACAAAGTCTATAAGGAACGCCTGGGCAGCAACTTCCCGGCCCGTTCTCTGGTACAAGCCAAACTGGCAGGCGGGGTGGATGTTGAAATCGAAGTCCAGGCCTGGACAGGCGCCAAACCCCCTGCCGCCAAGCATTGATACGACGAACTTGCCATAGCCAATTCCATATAAGCAGCACGTCTACTGCCTGACTGGCTTGTATGGCACACTAGCACCCTCAGCCAGACCTTGTTACCTGCGCCAGGCTTGCCGCCTGGCGTTTTCGTGCTTTACGGATATTGTCATGATCTACGCGATTACTGCCCTGTTCGCCTTTCAGTTACTCGGCGAAGTCCTGGTGCAGACTCTGTCTTTACCGCTGCCCGGCCCCTTGGCGGGCATGCTTTTGCTGGCGGCCGCCTTGCTGATCCGTGGCGGGGTTCCGGCCGCCCTCGAGAGCACGGCCAGTGTCATGCTGCAGAACCTGATGCTGCTGTTCATTCCCGCCGTCACCGGCGTGATGCTGTATTTTGATCGGGTGGCCGATGAATGGCAGCCCTTTCTGATTGCCACCCTGGGTGGCACCGTCATCACGATGGTGGTGACGGCTCTGGTGCTTAACCGCTTGCTCAAAAACCGTCAGGAAGAAGAAAAATGACCGACGGACTGTTTCAAATCTGGGTCTTTTTGTCCAGCTCCCCCTTGCTGTGGCTCACCCTGACCTGCTCGGTCTACGCGGGCTCGGTCTGGATGTATCGTCAATCGGGGAGCAGCCCCTTTTTGCTGCCGATTCTGGTCTCCGTACTGGTCATCGTCGCTCTGCTTATGCTGACCCGCACGCCCTACCCAGTCTATTTCGAGGGCGCCAAATTCATTCACTTTCTGATTGGCCCGGCGACCGTCGCCCTGGCCGTGCCACTCTACAGCCAGTTGCGTCAGCTGCGCAAAATCTGGAAACCCTTGACGATTGCGCTGCTGATCGGTTCAGTCACCGCTATTTTCAGTACGGTTCTGATTGCCTGGGCCTTGGGTGGATCGATGGAAACCATCATGTCGGTCGCCCCTCGGTCGGCCACCATGCCCATTGCCATGGCATTGGCAGAGCAGTTTGATGGCCAGCCTTCCTTGGCAGCCGTGGCTGTCGCGATTACCGGCATCGCCGGCACCATCATGGCACGCCCCCTGCTGAACCTGCTGCGCATTGACCGCCCCGAAGCCCGCGGCTTTGCCGTGGGCGTGACGGCACACGCGATTGGCACCGCTCGCGCCTTGCAGGTCCATGAAACAATCGGGGCCTTCTCGGCCATTGGCCTGAGCCTCAATGGAATCATGACTGCCATACTGGTGCCCTTCGTGCCCCTGATCTTGCGCTGGCTGGGCATGGTCTGAGCCCACTCAGGCAGGCTGAGCTTAACGCCACTCGTCTCGATAGACGAAGCGGGGCATCTGCCAATTACGATGCAGGGCCAGCATGCGGAAACTCAAGCCGATAATCATGGGGCCCAGCAAGGTTACGTAGGGGTCCCAGTCCAGGTGCTGGGCACCCAGATATAAAGCGCCGGTCAGCATGGATACGCTGGCATACATCTCCTTGCGCAACAGCAAGGGGATGTCATTACAGAGAATGTCGCGTAAAACACCCCCGGCACAGCCGGTAATCATGCCGCTGAGCAGCACCACCGTAATGGGTAACTGCATCTCCAGCGCGATCTGACAGCCGATCACGGTAAAGACCACCAGCCCCATGGCATCAAGCAGCAGGAACAGACTGTGCAAACGTCGCATGATCGGAGCGATCAAGGCCGTCAAGATGGCCGCGCCTGCCGTAATCCACAAATACTCGGGATGCTGCACCCAGGTCAGCGGATAATGCCCCAGAAGCACGTCCCGCACGGAACCGCCCCCCAAGGCCGTGACGCAGGCGATGGTACACACGCCAACCCAGTCCATGTCACGACGGCCTGCCGCCAGGGCGGCGGTCATCGCCTCTGCAGTAATGGCAATAATGTAGAGAACAAGTAAGAGCATGATATTTTTTACGCATCAAGCTGTTGAATAAGGCCGCGATAACACCGCAGCATCAGTAAACCGGGCACGGCAATAAACACCGTACAGATAAAAAAGCCTGGCCATCCCAGGGTCTGAACCAGCAGCGGTGTCAACGGGCCGGCCAGATAGGTGCGGCCCACTGCCGACAAGGCCGACAGCAAGGCAAATTGAGTCGCTGAATAGGTTCGGTTGCACAAGGCCATCAGCAAGGCGACAAAGGCCGCTGTCCCCAGGCCACCACACAGATTTTCCAGACCCACCACCATGCCCATCAGCCACATGGACGGCGCGGTTTCAATCGCGATCAGCCAATAACCCAGGTTGGAGACGGCCTGCAGCAGCCCGAAAATCATCAAGGCCCGGTAAAGCCCGAGGCGGGCCATGATCGCTCCCCCCATCAAGGCCCCGACCACTGTGGCCGCCAGACCAAACACCTTGTTGATCGTGCCGACTTCCGACAAGGTAAAGCCGGCCGCACGAATCAGAAACGTAGTGGACAAGGCGCCGGCAAAGGCGTCCCCCAATTTGTAGAGCACAATCAGGGCCAGCACGCTCCAGGCGCCTGGACGAGAGAAAAAATCCGCCAAAGGCGCGACCACCGCCTCGGACAGGCTGCGCGGCGGGCGGCTTTGTTCCTGAGGGTCGGGGGACACCAAGGTCACCAGCGCGCACAGTGCCATGAAGGCACCCATCAGAAAATAGGTATTGGCCCAGCCCAACCAGCGATCGGCCAGGATCAGCGCCAGGCCACCGGAAACAATCATGGCGATGCGGTACCCCATGACTTTGACGGCCGCTCCCGCCGCACGCTCGTGGGCCTGCAGCACGTCCGTGCAATAGGCATCAAAAGCAATGTCCTGTGTGGCGGACAAAAAAGCCACCCACACGGCCAGCAAAGCCAGTGCGGTCAGATTCACGGAAGGGGAAAACAGGCCCATCGCGGCAATCGAGCCCGCCAGCAACAATTGGGTCAGCAGTATCCAGCCACGTCGACGCCCCATGAAGGGGGGAGCATAACGGTCAATCAGGGGAGCCCAGAGAAACTTCAGCGTGTACGCCGAGCCCACCAGGGTCAAGAACCCGATTTCGGTCAGCGAGACCTGTTCCACGGTGGCCCAGGCCTGCAAAGTGCCTGACACCAGGGCCAGGGGCAGGCCACTGGCGAACCCCAGAATCAGCAAAGGCAAGACTCGGGGACTGGTATAGACACGTGACACGTCAGGCCTTGTTAGCGCGAAGCACCAAGAAAATGGGGGGATTCGAAACGGTAGACAGCCAGGGTACTGCGCCAGCCCGGTAAAAAACGAACCGTATGACCGCCATTGAATGCAACACGATCAAGAATACGTACGCCCACTGCCTGAGCCAGATCCTGAAAATCTTTCATGGTGCACAAATGAATGTTGGGCGTGTTGTACCACTGGTAAGGCATTTCACCGGTCACAGGCATGCGGCCACGCAAAATGCTCCAGCCGTGCGGCCAGTAACCGAAGTTGGGAAACGAGACGATACCATACCGCGCCACCCGCGCCATCTCACGCAAGATGTGCTCCGTATGGTGCATGGACTGCAAGGTCTTGGACAGAACCACGGTATCGAACTGCTGATCGCTAAACAGGGCCAGACCTTTTTCCAGATCTTGCTGAATGACGTTGACACCCCGGCGGACCGACGCAATGACGAACTGATCATTGAGCTCCACCCCTGTGCCAACGACCTGACGCGTATCACGCAGATGTGCCAGCAAGGTCCCATCGTTACAGCCCAGGTCCAGCACTCGCGAGCCGGGCTCGATCCACTGCGCAATGCGCAGCAAATCCGGTCTTAACATGGCGGCGGCCACTTGTGTTTGCGGCTTAGTCATTCTGCCAGCACCCCCGTCGTGCGCGTGCGCGCAGGCAAGCCCAAATTAACGGCGATCTGATCATAGTATCCCTGTACGACCGCATGGTAGCGGGGGTCTTCCAGCAAGAAAGCATCATGTCCATGCGGAGCATCGATTTCAGCGTAGGTCACCTGACGCTGGTTACGGAGCAGGGCCTGCACAATTTCACGCGAGCGCTCGGGCGAAAAACGCCAGTCCGTGGTGAAGGAAACAAGCAGGAACTTGGCCATCACGTTTTCCAGGGCTTTGCTCAGATCCCCCTGATACGGACGGGACGGATCAAAGTAATCCAGGGCCCGCGTAATGATCAGGTAGGTATTGGCGTCAAAGTAGCGTGAGAACTTCTCTCCCTGATAACGCAGATAGGATTCGACCTCGAATTCCACGCCATAGTTGTAGTGGTATTCGCCACCTTGCGCCGGCGCACGCTGGGTGCGGCCAAACTTCTCGGCCATGACGGTATCAGACAGGTAGGTGATATGGCCCACCATGCGGGCCACGCCCAGTCCGGCCTTGGGTACCACGCCATGCTCGTAATAATTGCCGCCATGAAACTGCGGGTCAGACAAAATGGCACTGCGGGCCACTTCGTTAAACGCAATATTCTGCGCTGACAGGCGCGGTGTGCTGGCAATAACCACACAGTTCTCGACGCGATCGGGGCAACTGATCGCCCAGCTCAAGGCTTGCATGCCACCCAGCGATCCTCCCATGACGGCCGCGAACTTGCGAATGCCAAAATAGTCGGCCAGACGCGCCTGGGCACGTACCCAGTCCTCCACGGTCAGAACGGGAAACTCGGAGCCCCAGGGCTTGCCGGTAGCGGGATTGATGCTGGACGGCCCCGTAGAACCAAAACAGGAGCCAATATTGTTGACGCCAATGACAAAAAACCGATCCGTATCCACGGCCTTGCCGGGACCGACCATATTGTCCCACCAGCCTACGCTTTTGGGATCGTCATCGTAATAGCCGGCAACGTGATGCGAGGCATTGAGCGCATGACACACCAGGACCGCGTTGCTGCGCTCTTTATTCAGGGTGCCGTACGTCTCGACGGCCAGCTCGTAGCTGGGCAGCACTTGCCCGCTGCGCAGGTGCAGCGGTTCATCAAACGCAATGAGTTCGGCTTGTACAGGGCCCACAGAACCTTCGGGGATCAATCCGCAGGATGGGCTAGGGGCGCCAACGTTGGCGCAGGGGACGGAATCAGTGGCCATCTGGACCTCTTTAGCTGGATTTATGGAGCGCCCGCAAGCGGATCAGGCAAATCGGCGCAAAACGTATAAGACAAAATTCTAGCATCGCTGCAGCGCGTCGTCCAAACCAGGCAGGCCGCCTCCCTTCGCCACTGTGCCTAAAGATCCGTTCGGGAAACAGACAATGCTTTGATTTGCATCATTATTTCCATGTTCATCGGTCTGCCAGCTAAGCTAAATTTGAGTACATTGGCGCGACGTTTACCACGAATGCATGAGGAATGGCTTTACCGTGACGTATTTAACTTCACGCGAACAGTCCTGCCTGAACTGGGCTGCCCATGGCAAGACCAGCTGGGAAATCAGCATCATCCTGGGCATTACTGAGCGCACGATCAACTTTCATTTCCAGAACGCTTACGCCAAACTGGGGGTTTACAGCCGCCAGGCCGCCATTACCCTGGCCTTGCAACAGCGCCTGATCAGCGGCGACCCCGCTAGCGAGCTAAGCCGTCAAAGAAAATCTTTGCCTGAGCCGCATCCGGCGCCTTACCGGAATCCGTCATAACAAAGCCCTGCACCAGCCAGCCCGGCTCCATACGGATCATCGCATCCAGGCGCAACGCCACGCCGCCCACATCGCGTGTCATGTAAAAAATCTGGCCAGGTGGCGGGATCTGCACGGCGCTTTTCTGACTGGCCTGCCCATCCGGGACGAATTTTGCACGCAAGGACTCATGCAGCGCCTCGTACAGGCGCTCACGGGCGGCTGGGTCCTGTTGCAATTGCGCAGGAAGAATCACATGACCCACGGTATAGATCTGCCCACCCGCGGTCGCCGTCGTCAGGTAAAAATCCAGCGGGTACTGCTCGAAATCCAACACGCGGTGACTGGTGCTTGGCTTGCCGGGCAACATGGCTGACAAGCCCGTTTGCTCAAGTTGAACCTTGCGCCAGTTAAACTCCGGACTGCAGGCCGCCAACATCCATAAGGCCGCCAGTACGGCGGTCATGCGCCTGATTATCATGGTGCTAATCCCATATCCCGTTTCATGCTTTTCATCAGCTGCCTGAACAGCCGCCTTATACTCGCCCTGCCCGATTCGCCTTTTGGCGCAACTTAACAAAGCAAGTTTGGTCGGACTACTATTTATAGACGGCCCCAGGCCCCTTGAAAAGTCCCGTATCTTGCATCCGATTTCGAAAGTGGGAAACACCACCATGAACACCAGCCACGAACGCCGCCTTGCCCTGCAACAGAACCCCGATATCTTGAAGGGGATCTTGCGAGGCATCGAGAAAGAAGGACTGCGCGTTGATGCGCTGGGCCAGCTGGCAAAGACTCCCCACCCCCGCGCCATTGGTTCTGCCCTTACCAATGCCCACATCACCACCGATTACGCCGAGGCCCTGCTGGAGCTGATTACCGAGCCGCAAGCCCGGGTTGAGGACGTGCTGCAAGAGCTGGCCGATATTCATACCTTTGTCGCCGGCAAACTGGATCAGGAAATCATCTGGAACCAGTCCATGCCCGCCTTGCTGCCCGCCGAAAAGGAGATTGCCATTGCCTGGTACGGCACCTCCAACACGGGCATGCTCAAGCATGTTTACCGTCGCGGCCTGGCCGAACGCTATGGAAAACCCATGCAGTGTATTGCCGGGGTGCATTACAACTTCTCCCTGCCCGACGGCATCTGGCCCTTGCTGAACGTCTGCGGCGACAATCTGCAAGACCAACGCTCCAATGGCTACCTGGCGCTGATTCGCAATTTCACACGCTACTCCTGGTTGCTGATGTATCTGTTTGGCGCCTCGCCCGTGCTGGATGCGAACTTCCTGCAAGGTCGTAGCAACAATCTGGACAAGATCGACGACGACACGCTGACCATGCCCTGGGCAACCAGCCTGCGCATGAGCGACCTGGGCTATCACAACAAGGAAGCCCAAGCCGAGCTTCAGCTTTGCTACAACGACCTGGACACCTTTGTGATGCGCATGTATCACGCTGCCGTGACCCCTTGGCCGGATTACGAAAAGCTGGGCACGCACCGTGATGGCGAGTGGATTCAGCTCAACACCCACATCCTGCAGATTGAAAACGAGTACTACTCCAGCATCCGCCCCAAGCGCACAACCCAGCGCAGCGAACGCCCGGCCACCGCCCTGGCTCAGCGCGGTGTGGAGTACATCGAAGTACGCTGCCTGGATATCGACCCCGAATCCCCTACTGGCATATCCGAGCAAACCTGTCGCTTTCTGGATACCTTCCTGCTGTTCTGTGCCGTGCAAGACAGCCCCTTTTTCCCGGACGGTGGCTACTGTCAGGACAGCAAGAACAACTTTGCCACCGTCGTGCGTGAAGGCCGTCGCCCCGGCCTGATGTTGACCAACCAGCAAAAACAAGCGGTCAGCTTGCAACAATGGGGACGGGAGATTCTCGAGTCCCTCTTACCCTACGCACACATGCTGGATCACGCCCTGGATACAGACGGCCATACCCAAGCCGTGCAGGCACAAATGCGTAAACTGGACGATCCGGAACGGACACCGTCGGCCCAGTTACTGAAACGTTTACACGAGACGGGCCTGAGCTTTCATGACTACGCCCTACAGCGCAGCCGCGAACACCACGCCAGCCTGCTGGCCCATCCTTTGCCGGCTGACAAGCAAGCCGCTTTCGAACAGCAGGCCGCCGACTCTTTGCAGGCCCAGCTGGATATTGAAGCCCAGGATCAAGAGTCCTTTGAAGATTATGTCCAGCGCTACGAGCGCAACCTCATTCCCCCGGAAATTCAGAACCGTTAAGTTATTCATCGCTTGCCGAGCCGCCTCCTGAAGGCGGCATTTTTTTACCTGGCAACAACCAGGGGCCGAGTTGGTCAGCCGCACGGCCCCGTGTCCTATACGTTACCCACCCCCATTTCCCCCACGACCAAGCCTGGTTTTCCGACTGTTTCAACCAGTTATTGTTATGTTATAACATCTCAAAAATTAACTTTCCGGAAGATGAGATGCACTTCAGTCCCCGCCCCTTGCCATTGGCGCTGGCCCTCGCGCTTTGCGCCTCAGCACAAGCCAATGAGCTTGAACCCCCTGTCTCTCAGTTGGCCCCGATCCGAATCTCCGCCAGCCCCCTGGCCTTGCAACAGACAGAACTGGCCACAGCCAGCACGGTGCTGCAAGGCCCCCAGCTGGATTTGCGCCGTAGCAGCACTTTGGGTGAACTGCTCAATGGGGAAGTGGGCATCCACGTCGACAGCTTTGGCAGCGGTGCCAGCCGACCGGTCATTCGTGGCCAGACTGCGCCTCGCGTCAAAGTGCTCAGCGACGGCGCCGAAGTGATGGATGCCTCTGCCATCTCCCCCGACCACACAATTACGGTCGACACCTGGCAAGCAGAACGCATTGAAGTACTGCGCGGGCCCTCCGCCCTGCTGTATGGCGGCGGTGCGATCGGGGGCGTGGTCAACGTGCTGGACCGCAAGATTCCCACGGCGATCCCCGAAAAAGGGTTTGAAGGCTCAGTCCGCGCCCAAGGCTCCACAGCCGATCGAGGCCGGGTCGGCGCATTCGACATGACAGCCGGTCAGGGCAATATCGCCTTACACGTAGAAGGGGCCTCGCACCGCAGCCGTGACTATCGCGTGCCCAACTGGACCGACAGCCGCGTCAAAGACTCCGACTCCCGTACGGACACTGGCAGTGTCGGCCTGTCCTTTATTGGCGAGCGCGGTTACATCGGGGCCGCGTACTCCTATCGGGAAGGCAGTTATGGCTTGCCCGGCCACAGCCATGAATACGAAGACTGCCACCCGCACGGTGCCACCTT
This sequence comes from Alcaligenes sp. Lyrl_28, assembly GCF_051948705.1. NCBI lineage: Bacteria > Pseudomonadati > Pseudomonadota > Betaproteobacteria > Burkholderiales > Alcaligenaceae > Alcaligenes > Alcaligenes sp. Lyrl_28. The sequence continues at coordinate 117,061 of NZ_JAYJLG010000007.1, read as the reverse complement.
GCATTGCGGTGGCCACGGCCACGGCCACGATCACGGCCACGATCACGACCATGGCTACGATCAGGACCATGAGCACGCTGCGACAGCGCATCTGCGCACCGAGCGCGTTGACCTGCGCGGCGAACTGCGTGATCCTTTGCCCGGTTTCAAACGGGCTCGCCTGCGCGCCGGTTCCACCAACTACCGGCATGTGGAAAAAGACGGCGATAAAGTTGGCACCCGCTTCACCAATCGCGGCTACGACACGCGGCTGGAACTGGAGCACCAGCCCTGGGGGCCTTTTGAAGGCGTCATTGGCCTGCAAACCAGCCAGTCTGATTTTGCCTCGCGCGACGGCACGGAGAACTTCATCCCGCCCACCCGTACTCGCAGCCAGGGCTTGTTCCTGCTCGAGAGCCTGAACTGGGACAACTGGCGGCTGGAACTGGGCGCACGCCAGGAATGGCAAAGCGTCACGCCGGACTCAAACACCCTGGAGCGCCGCACAGGCACTGCCACCTCCTTCTCCCTGGGCGCTGTCTGGGACTTTGCCCCCGAGTATGCCGCCACCGTGTCCCTGTCGCGTTCGCAACGCCTGCCCACGGCCCAGGAACTGTTTGCCAAAGGCGTGCACTTTGCCACGCTGAGCTATGAGCGCGGCGATCCCAATCTGGATCGGGAAACCAGCCACACTCTGGATCTGGGGCTGCAAAAGCATCTGGGCGATCTGCGTTTTGATCTGCGCACCTTCTACACGCGCAGCGCCAACTACATTTACGGCCACAGTCTGGACCGCCACGAAGACTTTCAACTGATCCAGTACAGTCAGGGCAAAGCGCAGTTCTGGGGCCTGGAAGCGCAGGCCTCCTACCCCGTCACCTCCTGGGCTTCGTTCAGCGTCCATGGCGATCTGGTGCGTGGCAAACTGCAAGACCCTGGCCGCAACCTGCCACGCATACCGGCCGCCCGTCTGGGTATTCGCACCGATCTGAACTGGCAGAACTGGTCGGGTTTTGTCGGCTACACCCACACCTTTGCCCAAAACCGACTGGCTGACCATGAGCTACGGTCACCCTCTTACGGTTTGCTCAGCATGGGTTTAAGCTACCGCCTGCATAGCGCTCAGAACACCTACACCTTTTACCTAAGGGGAAATAACCTGCTGAACAAGTTGGCCTACCGCCATACCTCTTTCATTGCCCGTCAGGCGCCGCTGATGGGACGCAACATCCTGGCTGGAATACAGGTGGAGTTTTGAGCAAGACCGCCATCCACACGGGGAGCCGGCTCTACCAGATCGTGGCCGACATGCAGGGCGAGCGTCCCTGGGGCGACTTTCTGGATGCCGGCACCGGCAAGGGCTCGCTGCGTTGGCTGCTGACCCTGGACACGGCACGCTGGACGGCCATTACCGCCTCGCCCAGCATGGCCGAGCAGGTGACACGCGAACTGGGGGATCAGAAGCGCCCCCAGGACCGGCTGCTGGTCGGCAACTGGAGCGACCCGTCGTTCCTGCAAGGTGAACGCTTTGACACGGTGCTGGCGGACTATTTGCTGGGCGCCATTGAGGGCTTTGCCCCTTACACCCAGGATCAACTGTTCAGCCGCCTGCGACCCCTGACCGGCCAGCGTCTCTACCTCATTGGGCTGGAACCTTATGTGCCCTACAGCAGTACCGATCCGGCCGGCAAGCTGATCGTGGAGATCGGCCGCTTGCGCGATGCCTGCCTGCTACTGGCCGGTGAGCGCCCGTATCGCGAGTATCCGATGGACTGGGTGCTGCGCCATTTGCGACAGGCGGGATACCGCTGTGTGGATGCGCAGCGCTTTGCCATCCGTTATGGAGACAGCTTTATCCACAGCCAATTGGATATGTGTGACGGACGGTTGCGTCGCCTGCAGGATCGCACACTGGCAGTCGCCTTGTCCGAGCATGTTCAAGCCTTGCGTCGGCGCGCCCTGGCCCTGAATCACACCCTGGGTGGCCTGCGTCATGGTCATGACTATGTGATTTGCGCCGAACTTGCTTAAAAAAGAAAGCAGCACAGGAAAGATACAAAGGGGCTACGGCCCCTTTATGTCTTAAAAACGCTGCACGGACAGGTCGCTTTATCGAGACCCTGGTTAACCGAACCGATGTCCGGGCTATGCCCCTGCCCGTTCAGATCACGGCCCTGCTTCTTGCCCGGACAATCGGTGCTCCTTGAAAGCCAGGGATACCATCCGCGCTCCAAACACAAGGAGCAACGTCATTTTGTCCTAGATCAAATGATTGATATCAAACCTTAGGCCACTTCCAGCTATTCATGTCGAGCGCCACAGAGGCGCAAGCAACAGACGCAAAAAAAGCAGCCACAGGCTGCTTTTTACAGTCACGCTCAGACGAGGAAAACACCCCGACAGGCAGGAAGCAAGCACGTAAAGAGCCGCATCAACAAGGAATTCTGGCGCGTCCGACAGGAATCGAACCTGTATCGAGGGCTTCGGAAACCCTAATTCTATCCATTGAACTACGGACGCCAAGCTCGCTATTGTAGCGCGACTTTGAACTTTTTTTCAGTATCTATACGGCAATTATATGTATGCCAGATCAAGAGTCGGATACAAGAGCGATACAGTCCGCTATAATCCATGGTTGCGCGATCTGGGTCGGTGGCTTGCTAGACACGTCCTTGCGCACACCCCTTAGGTAGGCGCAAGCCTTTATTGGTGGCCTGTATAAGGCCCTCCCGTCATTTCTTGTACGAACTCGCAGGATCCGATAATGAGCAACACGGAACAAAAACCCGAAGAACACAACGAGGGTCACTCAGCCATGATCAAAACCCCTAAACAATTGCTTGTGACCGTGGCTCTGGCTTTCTTGGTGCCCATCGCGATTATTGTCATGCTGGTCAGTCTGGTCACCTCCACCATGAGCACAGGCGCTGGTTCGGCCGCCCTGTCTCCAGAGGCCATTGCCGCACGTATCCAGCCTGTGGCCGGCTTCAAGCTGGTGGACGCCAACGCGGTAAAAGAACTGAAAACCGGTCAGCAAGTATACGAAACCACCTGTACTGCCTGTCACGGTGCCGGTGTAGCCGGCGCGCCCAAGTTTGGCGACAAGGGTGCTTGGGGCGAGTTGCTCAAGCTGGGTCAGGACGAACTGGTCAAAAATGCCATTCATGGTATTCGCGGCATGCCCGCCAAAGGCGGCAACCCCTCGCTGGATGACGTAGAAGTGGCTCGTGCCGTTGTCTACATGGCCAACGCTGCCGGCGCCGACTTTAAAGAACCCGAAGCCCCTGCTCCAGAAGGCGAGAAGGCCGATGCCAAGCCTGAAGCGGCAGCGGCCGAGGACAGCAAGCCTGCCCAGGCTCCTGCTGCTGCCGCTGCCCCTGAGGCCAGCCAAGTCGCTGCCGCTGACGATAGCAAGGTCGACCCTGCTGGCATCAAGCTGTACGACACCATTTGTTTCGCCTGTCACGCGGCCGGTGTAGCCGGTGCGCCCAAGTTTGGTGATCAGGCCGCCTGGAAACCTTATATCGAAACCGGTATGGACACGATGCTTCAAAAGGCTATTCACGGTGTGGGCGCCATGCCCCCACGCGGTGGTTCGCAAGCCTCGGACGAAGAACTTCGTGCAGCCATCCAGCACATGGTCAACGCGGCCAAATAAGACTGCGCCAAGGCCCTGTCATCGCACAGTGCCTCTGCATAAAAAGCCCGATGAATATTCATCGGGCTTTTTCTTTGCGCTGGCTATCGTACTGCTGACCGGCACGGAGGCAGTCGACACAAAAGTGGCATGTATAAAAAAGCCTGAATCCGGCGATCATGCGGATTCAGGCTTTAGCAAGCGCAAGCTATGGGTCAGACCAGCTCAAACCTGCCAACGAGCAGGCAGCGCAGTCTGACCATCGCGCCAGCTCCGCTTTACTGCGCCTTGCACAAAGGCAATGCCGTCAAGGACAAGCCCAATTGCACACGCCTTTGCAGCCAGGGGCTGGCGCGGTAGCGCATATCACCGGTCACGGCCTGAAGGGTATTGAGCACATCGAGCAGATCGCGCGAACCGACGGCGTCCCCCATGGACAATGGGCCATTGTGCGGATAACCCAAACCCAGGCGTACTGCGGCATCGATATCCGACGGGGTGGCAATCTGCTGCTGAGCAATATCACTGGCAATATTCACAATGGTGGCCACCAGACGCTGCGCCACAAAGCCAGCCGAGTCCTCAATCACACTAACGGCAGTCCCATCGCTGGCCAGCATGGCCCAAGCCTGATCACGCCACTCTGGCGTTGTCGCCGCCGAGCACATCAACACACGTCGACGGCCTTTTTCCAGACCGAACAAGGTATCCAGCGCCACGCTGCGGGCCGGGTCCAGGCCATGCAGGGACACTAGGCTGGCCACATCCTCACCGTAAGGTGTCAGCAAGATCAAGGCATCGGCAGGAGGCTGATCGCCATCGACTACCGTCATGCCCAACTCATTGAGCAATTGCAGCGCACGAGCCTGGCCTTGTTCGTGGTAGGGTGAGACCCACACGGGCGCGAAAGAGGTCACGACAGGCACGGCAGGCTCTTGCGGAACCTGCTTCTTGCCATCCTCATACTTGTAAAAACCTTCGCCATTTTTGCGGCCGAACAGCTTGCCGGCGTGACGCACCGCTGTAATGGGCGAAGGACGAAAGCGCGGCTCGTCGTAGAACTGGCGATAGATGGACTCCATCACCGGGTGCGACACATCCAGCGCGGTCAGATCCAGCAGTTCAAAAGGCCCCATGCGGAAACCAGCCTGCTCGCGCATGATGGCGTCAATCTGGTAGAAAGGCGCGACGCACTCCTGGGCAATCTTCAAACCCTCGATGTTCATGCCGCGACCAGCGTGGTTGACGATAAAGCCGGGCATATCCTTGGCGCGTACAGGCGTATGGCCCATCTCGCGCGACACCTGCATCAGAGCATCGCCCACGTCAGGAGAGGTGCGCAAACCATCAATGACTTCAACCACTTTCATCAAGGGAACAGGGTTAAAGAAATGGTAGCCCGCCACACGCTCAGGGTGGCGGCAGGCTTGCGCAATCGCGGTAATGGACAGCGAGGAGGTATTGGAGGCCAGCACGCAATCGGCCGAGACAATCTCTTCCAATTGCTGCAACAAGCCCTGCTTGACATCGAGACGCTCCACGATGGCCTCAACGACCAGATCGGCAGAGGCCAGGCCTTGCAAATCGCTGGCCGTTTGCAAACATGCTGTGGCCGACTGCACCTGCTCAGCCGTCATGCGGCCTTTCTCCTGCAAACGGCTCCAGACGGCATGCACATCGGCCAAAGCGGCCTTGAGCGAGTCCGCATTCAGGTCATAGAGCAGGACCTGCTTGCCAGCCTGGGCGGCAATCTGAGCAATGCCCCGTCCCATGGCACCTGCGCCAACAATAGCGATGGTTTGTATCTGTTTCATGATTCACAACCTGATCGAAAAGCAATAAAAATTAAGCCTGCTCAGCCGAGCCGGTCACTAGGGCCTCGACCTTGTCGGGCGTAAGCTCCAACACACGCGCCAGGACCTCGCGGGTATGTTCGCCCAGGCGTGGCGGCGCACTGCGGTACTGCACCGGCGTGGCTGACAAACGCAAGGGGCTGGCCACCGAAGGTACACTGCCCCCCTGCCCGGTCGGCAAGTCCAGGCGCAAACCACGCGCCAACACCTGTGGGTCCTGATACACCTGCTCCATCGTATTGATGGGCCCGGCGGGAATACCCACGGCTTCCAGCGCCTGCAACCAGCTATCGCGCGTCCGGCTCAGCATGACCTGCGCCAACATGGGCACCAGTTCATCCCTGTGCATGACCCGCCCGGCATTGCGCGAAAAACGGGGATCATCGGCCCATTCGGGATGCCCCAGCTCCTGCGCAAAGCTGCGAAACTGGGCGTCATTGCCCACCGCCACAATCAAGTGCCCGTCACTGGCCTCAAAGACCTGATAGGGCACCAGATTCTGATGGGCATTGCCGGGCCGCTGCGGGGCCTGTCCGGTACATAAGTAATTCATATTCTGGTTGGCCATCATGGCCACCTGACAATCCAGCAAGGCAATATCCAGGTGCTGCCCCAGGCCGCTGCGATGACGCTCCACCACAGCCGCCAGAACGGCTACCGTGGCGTACATGCCCGTCATGACATCGGCCACCGCCACCCCCGCTTTTTGCGGCTCCCCCCTTGGCTCTCCGGTCAGGGACATCAAACCACCCAGCCCCTGGATCATGAAGTCATATCCCGGGCGGCTTGCATAGGGGCCGGTCTGCCCAAAGCCGGTAATCGAACAATAAATCAGGGCCGGGTTGATGGCTTGCAGGCTTTCGTAGTCCAGACCGTACTTCTTCAGGCCACCCACCTTGAAGTTTTCCACCAGAATATCGCAGCGTCTGACCAACTGGCGCACCAGATCCGCACCTTGTGCAGTGCCGATATCCAGCACGATAGACTCTTTATTGCGATTGGCCGCTCCAAAATAGGCCGCGTCATCTGTGTCCGCCCTGTGACCATCCTTTAGATAGGGAGGCCCCCAGCCCCGGGTGTCATCCCCGGTACCGGGGCGTTCAACCTTGATGACCTCTGCACCTAAATCGGCCAGATTTTGGGTACACCAGGGACCTGCCAGCACGCGCGTCAAGTCCAGAACACGCAATCCGGCCAAAGGCGCTTTTCGTTCAGTCGTGGTCATAGCAGACAAAAATCCTTCAAGTTGCTTATTGTGCACCAGGTCTTCTTAGTCCGGTCTACGGACAGAAAAAGTGCTCAAACAATGGTCATTTTCGAGCCGGAGGACATTTGTGCAGCGCACCACGTCCGGCTACGATAAAGCATCCTAGAATAGGTGACGATAGATTATCAGCGGCAGATCTTCCTTGCAGGACCCCACCCCATCAAGAGGCGGGGCACATCATTCGATAATAGGAGACCGACCTTATGCCTTCGGCATTAACGCAGCAGCTTTATCAATCTATGACCCTGCCTGTGATGGCAGCGCCCATGTTCATCGTCTCGAACCCCGCCCTGGTGATTGCTCAATGCGCCAGCGGCATCATTGGTTCCGTGCCGGCCCTCAATGCCCGTCCCCAGGAAAAGCTCAAGGACTGGCTGAACGAAATCGAGGACACCCTGGCCGAGCTGCGCGAGCGCCATCCCGAGCGCCGCATTGCCCCCTACGCCATCAATCACATCATTCATCAATCCAATGACCGGCTGGAGCAGGATCTGAGGGTATGCGCCGACCACAAAGTGCCCTTGGTCATCACCAGCTTGCGCGCCCCGCAGGAGATCGTGCCGCACGTACATGCCTGGGGAGGGAAGGTTTTTCATGACGTGACCACCTTGCGTCACGCCGAGAAAGCATTGGAGGCCGGGGTGGACGGTCTGATTGTGGTGGCGGCGGGCGCCGGCGGCCATGCCGGCACCCTGAGCCCTTTTGTACTGGTCAACGAGATCCGGCAGATTTTTGACGGTCCGATTGCGCTGTCCGGCGCCATGAGCCGGGGCAGCGATATTCTGGCCGCCCAGGCCATGGGTGCCGACCTGGCCTACATTGGCACGCGCTTTATTGCCAGCACCGAAGCCAATGCCTCGGACGACTACAAGAACATGATCGTCAAAGGCCGCGCCGCCGATATCGTCTACACCCCGCTGTTTACCGGCATCCCGGGCAACTACCTGAAGGACAGCATCCGGGCGGCTGGGCTGGACCCGGACAAGCTCGATGCCGAGAAAGTGGCCGATACCGCCTTTGGCTCGGGCATGAGCAAGGCCTGGCGCGATATCTGGGGAGCCGGCCAAGGCATCGGCGGCATTGATTCGGTCGAGTCTACTGCCCAGATTGTGGCCCGTTTGCATCGCGAATATCAGCAGGCCAAGGCTGCGCTGCTGGCCTCCCCCTTCGCCTGAACAGGAGCACGCCATGATACGCACTCATGACGCCGGTCCTTGGCTGGAAGTCATTCTGGACCGACCGGAGCGACGCAATGCCCTGACCGGCCCCATGTACGAAGAGCTGGCCGAGATCATCGACCAGGCCGATCAGAACCGACAATATCGCGCCCTGATTCTGACCGGCGCGGGCGAACATTTCTGCGCGGGCAACGACATTTCCGATCTGGCCACGGTACGCAACACCACCGAGCCGCCGCCGATCACCTTCTTGCGCAGTCTGGTCAAGGCCGATATTCCTCTGATTGTGGCCGTGGAAGGCCATGCCGTGGGCATTGGGGTCACCTTGCTGCTGCACGCGGACTTTGTCTATGCGGCCCGCGACGCTCGCTTGCGCATGCCGTTTACCGCCCTGGGACTATGCCCGGAAGGGGCATCCAGCCACCTGCTGGCCCAATACGTAGGACAGCGCCGTGCCAATGAATGGCTGCTGCTATCGCAAGGCTTCAGTGCCGAGCAGGCCCTGCAAGACGGCCTGCTCACCGAGCTGACCGACCACGGCAACAGCCTGGAAGCTGCCCGTGCCTGCGCCCATGCACTGGCCGAGCAGCCGCCCATTGCCTTGCGCACCAGCAAACGCTTGTTGCGCGAGCCCCAGCGCGAGATTTTGCTGGACGTGCTGGAGCGGGAACGCAAACTGTTTTCCCAACTGCTGGAAGGCGAGGAGGCCTTGCACATCCTGGGGCAAATGCGCCAGAACCGCAGCGAAAAGTAGCCGCACCGGTAGCCTGATTTCTGCGCAAACCCGCATGTGCAGCGATCTTGCCACACTGACCCCGATTCAAAAGAGGTGATAAGGGGCCTGCAAGCGCAGGTCCCTAATTTTTTTTACCGTATTCGCAAAAAATTCTTGCGCATAAAAAAAAAATCGCTGTATTTTATTTTTTGCGCTGCAACAAATGCACCGCTTTAACACGTTCTTTGCGGATACGCCCATGACACACTCCTGTCCCCCCCAAGCCCAAGGCTTGTACCTTCCCGCTAATGAACACGACGCCTGCGGCGTCGGATTTATCGCACACATCAAAGGCCAGGCGAGCCACGCCATCATCACCCAAGGCCTCAAAATCCTGGAAAACCTTGATCACCGCGGCGCAGTCGGCGCAGACCCTCTGATGGGCGACGGTGCAGGCATTCTGATCCAGATCCCCGACCAGTTGTACCGCGAAGAAATGGCCGCCCAGGGCGTGACCCTGCCGCCCCCCGGCGAATATGGCGTTGCCATGGTGTTTCTACCCAAGGAAACCGCGTCCCGCCTGGCCTGTGAGCAGGAGTTGGAGCGGGCCGTACGTGCTGAAGGCCAACACATGCTGGGCTGGCGCGATGTCCCGGTGGACAGCACCATGCCCATGTCGCCGACCGTCAAGGCTAACGAGCCGGTGATTCGCCAGTTGTTTATCGGCCGCGGTCCGGATGTGATGGTGCCGGACGCACTGGAGCGCAAGCTGTATGTGATCCGCAAGACCGCCAGCCATGCCATCTACCGCATGGCCCTGGCCCACGGCCAGGAGTATTTTGTGGCCTCCGCCTCGGTGCGTACCATCGTCTACAAAGGCTTGCTGCTCGCCGACCAGGTGGGCCGCTATTATCGCGATCTGGCCGACCCTCGTGCCTGCTCCGCCCTGGCCCTGGTACACCAGCGCTTTTCCACCAATACCTTCCCGGCCTGGCCTCTGGCTCACCCGTACCGCCTGATCGCCCACAATGGCGAGATCAACACGGTTCAAGGCAACTTCAACTGGCTGCGTGCCCGTGAAGGTGCCATGGAATCGGCCGTGCTGGGCTCGGATCTGCAAAAACTCTACCCCATCGTCTACGAAGGCCAGTCGGATACCGCCACCTTCGACAACTGTCTGGAGCTGCTGGTCATGGCTGGCTACTCCCTGCCGCACGCCATGATGATCATGATGCCCGAGGCCTGGGAGCAGCATGCCGAGATGGACGAGAGCCGTCGTGCCTTTTACGAGTACTACGCCGCCCAGATGGAACCGTGGGATGGCCCTGCGGCCATTGCCTTTACCGACGGTCTGCAAATCGGCGCGCTGCTCGATCGCAATGGCCTGCGTCCAGCCCGCTACGTCATCACGGATGACGACATGATTGTGCTGGCCTCCGAAGCCGGTACGCTGCCTATTCCCGAGCATCGCATTGTCAAGAAATGGCGCCTGCAGCCGGGCAAAATGCTGCTGATCGATCTGGAGCAGGGCCGCATTATTGACGATGCCGAAATCAAGTCCCAGTTAGCCAATACGCACCCCTACAAGCAGTGGATTGAACGACTGCGACTGCGCCTGGATTCCCTGCCCAACGTGCCCGGCGTGCGTCCCCAACTGGCGACCCGCGACCTGCTGGATCAGCAACAGGCCTTTGGCTGGACCCAGGAGGACATCAAAGTCGTGTTGTTGCCCATGGCCAGCAAGGGCGAAGAGGCAACCGGCTCCATGGGCAACGATGCGCCCCTGGCCGTGTTATCGGACAAGGCCAAACCCTTCTACAACTACTTCCGGCAACTATTTGCCCAGGTCACCAACCCACCGATCGACCCGATTCGTGAGCAAATGGTGATGTCGCTGGTCTCCTTCATTGGCCCCAAACCCAATTTGCTGGACATCAACAACGTCAACCCGCCGCTGCGTCTGGAAGTATCCCAGCCCGTGCTCAGTCCGGCTGACATGAACCAGATCCGGCGCATTGAAGCGGCCAGCAATGGCAAGTTCCGTAGTCAGGAGCTGGATATCATCTACCCCAGCGCCTGGGGACCAGAGGGCATTGAAGCCAGTGTGGCTGCGCTGTGCGCCCGGGCAGCCGATGCCGTGCGCGACGGCTACAACATCCTGATTCTGACGGATCGCCGCTGCGACGCCGAACATGTGGCCATCCCTGCCCTGCTGGCGACCTCGGCCATCCATCAACACCTGATCCGTATCGGTCTGCGTACCCGCACCGGTCTGGTCGTGGAAACCGGCTCGGCCCGCGAAGTACATCACTTTGCGCTGCTGGGTGCCTATGGCGCCGAAGCCATGCACCCCTGGCTGGCTTTTGAAAGCCTGCAACATCTGGCCCAGGACCCAGTCAACCAGATTGATGCTTCTCAAGCCGAGGGCTACTACATCAAGGCGATCAACAAGGGACTGTACAAGGTCATGTCCAAAATGGGCATCTCCACCTACATGTCCTACACCGGAGCCCAGATTTTCGAGACTATCGGTCTGTCGCGGACACTGGTAGACAAATACTTTGTGGGCACCTCCTGTCCGGTAGAAGGGATTGATATTTTCACGGTCGCCGAAGAAGCGCTGCGCCAGCATCGCGCCGCCTACAGCAAAGACCCCGTGCTGGAAAACCAGCTGGAAGCCGGTGGCGAGTATGCCGTGCGTGTGCGGGGCGAAGCCCATATGTGGACGGCCGACACCATCGCCAAGCTGCAACACGCCACCCGCAGCCAGAACTACAGCACCTACAAGGAATACGCCCAGCTCATCAACGAGCAAAGCCGCCGTCACATGACGCTGCGCGGCTTGTTCGAGCTGCGTCTGGACCCGGCCAAGGCCATTCCCCTGGACGAAGTCGAGCCCGCCAGTGAAATCGTCAAACGTTTTGCAACCGGGGCCATGTCGCTGGGCTCGATCTCCACCGAGGCCCACGCCGTGCTGGCCGTGGCCATGAACCGGATCGGCGGCAAATCCAATACCGGTGAAGGTGGCGAGGATGAACTGCGCTATCAACACGAAATGCAGCATGGCAAAAGTGGCATCCGCCAAGGTGACACGCTGGCCAGCGTATTAGGCCAGGACCGGGTCTATGCCGATATCGAACTGCAGGAAAACGATTCGCTACGCTCACGCATCAAGCAGGTTGCGTCTGGCCGTTTTGGCGTATCAGCCCAGTATCTGTGCAGCGCCGATCAGATCCAGATCAAAATGGCCCAAGGGGCCAAGCCCGGTGAAGGCGGGCAGTTGCCTGGCCATAAAGTGTCCGAGTACATCGCCAAGCTACGTTACTCGGTACCCGGTGTCGGCCTGATTTCGCCTCCACCTCATCACGATATTTACTCCATTGAAGATTTGGCCCAGCTGATTCACGACCTGAAAAACGTGAACCCGCAGGCAGACATCTCCGTGAAGCTGGTATCCAAGGTCGGCGTGGGCACGGTGGCGGCCGGGGTTGCCAAAGCCAAGGCCGATCACATTGTGATTGCCGGTCACGACGGCGGCACCGGTGCCTCGCCGCTGTCCTCCATCAAACATGCCGGCACCCCTTGGGAACTGGGCCTGGCTGAAACCCAGCAGACTCTGCTGCTGAACCGCTTGCGCAGCCGCATCCGCGTGCAAGCCGACGGCCAGATGAAGACCGGCCGCGATGTGGTAATCGGCGCGCTGCTGGGGGCTGACGAGTTTGGCTTTGCCACGGCTCCGCTGGTGGTGGAAGGCTGCATCATGATGCGCAAATGCCACCTGAATACCTGTCCGGTAGGTGTGGCCACCCAAGACCCCGTTTTGCGCCGCAAATTCAAAGGCAAGCCCGAGCACGTGGTGAACTACTTTTTCTTCGTTGCCGAAGAAGTGCGTGAACTGATGGCCAAGCTGGGTGTGCGCCGCTTTGACGATCTGATCGGTCGCAGCGACTGGCTGGATATGCGCAGCGGCATCGAGCACTGGAAAGCCCAGGGTCTGGACTTCTCGCGTCTGCTGCACAAAGTTGAAAACGAGGAGTCGCCCCGTCAGATCGCCACCCAGGATCATGACCTGGAACACACGCTGGATCGCCAACTGATCGAGCGCAGCGCCGTCACCCTGAACCACGGTACGCCACTGTCCTTCATTACCCCGGTACGCAACCGCAACCGCAGTGTGGGCGCCATGCTCTCGGGCGTGTTCACCAAGAAGTACGGCCATCAGGGCCTGCCTGACGACAGCCTGCACATTCAGTGCAAAGGCACGGCGGGCCAGAGCTTTGGCGCTTTCCTGGCACAGGGCATCACCCTGGATCTGGTGGGCGAGGCCAATGACTACGTAGGCAAGGGCTTGTCCGGTGGACGCATTATCGTGCGCTCGCCCAACGACTTTCGTGGTTACGGTCCGGATCACATCATCGTGGGCAACACCGTCCTGTACGGCGCCCTGGCCGGTACGGCTTACTTTAATGGCGTCGCTGGCGAACGCTTTGCCGTCCGCAATTCCGGTGCCAGTGCCGTCGTGGAAGGGGTAGGCGATCACGGCTGCGAATACATGACCGGCGGCACCGTGGTGGTGCTGGGCGAAGTGGGACGCAACTTTGCTGCCGGCATGTCCGGGGGCGTGGCCTATGTGTGGGACCCGCAACGTCGTCTGCAACTACGCTGCAACCCGGGCATGGTGGATCTGGAGCCAGTCCTGAGCAAGGCCGAGCAAGAAATGAACAGCAGCATGGCCCAATGGCACAGCCGCAGCGCCCAGAGCGAGCGTCAGACCGACGATGCCATCTTGCAAACGCTGGTCCAGGAACATTTCAAGGCCACGGGCAGCTTCCAGGCCCGCGAATTGCTGAAAGACTGGGACAGCGCCCGCGCACAGTTCGTCAAGGTCATTCCACGCGAATACCGTCGTGCCCTGAGCGAATTGTGGCAAAGCCCGTCAACGGGCAAGACTACCCCCAAAAGCAGTAAAACCCGCCGTTCGGCTTCGGCCTGAACCCTTCCCATCACCATCAGGAAACGACACATCATGGGAAAGACGACTGGATTTCTTGAGTTTCAACGTCTGCAAGAAGCCGTGGAAGCTCCTTTAAAGCGGGTCAAGCACTGGAAAGAGTTTGTCCAGGTATTGAATGACGAACAGGCCGGTCAGCAGGCGGCCCGCTGCATGGATTGCGGTGTGCCCTTCTGCCACAACGGCTGCCCGGTCAACAACATCATTCCCGACTGGAATGATCTGGTGTACCGCCAGCAGTGGAAAGAAGCGCTGGACGTGCTGCACTCCACCAACAACTTTCCGGAAATTACCGGCCGCATCTGCCCCGCTCCCTGCGAGGCCGCCTGTACCTTGAATATCGACCGCGTCCCGGTCGGTATCAAATCCATTGAACACGCCATTATCGACAAAGGCTGGGCAGAAGGTTGGGTGGTTCCCCAAGTGCCCACCCAAAAAACCGGCAAACGCGTCGCTGTCATCGGTTCCGGCCCAGCGGGGCTGGCCTGTGCCCAACAATTGGCGCGCGTAGGCCACGACGTGACGGTGTACGAAAAAAGCGACCGGATTGGAGGCCTGATGCGCTACGGCATTCCCGATTTCAAGCTGGAGAAACACCTGCTGGATCGTCGTATCGCACAAATGCAGGCCGAGGGCGTGCAATTTTCCCCCTCTACCTACATTGGCCAGACGCAGGACCAAGCTGCCCAGGAGCCCGGCCTGACCGTGCTATCACCCTCCGAACTGGAACAGCGATTTGATGCCATTGTCCTGGCAGGCGGCTCGGAAACCCCGCGCCTGCTGGACGCACCCGGCAGCCAACTGCAAGGTGTGCATCCTGCCATGGACTTTCTGCGCATCCAGAACCAGCAGGTGGCCGGTTCGCGCGGCGCACCTGCCATCAGTGCCCAAGGAAAGCATGTGGTGGTCATTGGTGGTGGCGATACCGGCTCGGACTGCGTCGGCACCAGCACACGACAGGGCGCAAAATCCGTCACCCAATTTGAACTGATGCCCCGCCCGCCCGAGCAGGAAAACACGGAACTGACCTGGCCCTACTGGCCCATGAAGCTGCGTACCTCCTCCTCTCACGAGGAAGGCTGCGAGCGCGACTGGGCCATCAACACCGTCGAGTTGCAAGGCAAAAACGGCCATGTCAAAGAACTGCGCGCCGTGCGCGTGGAATGGAAAACCGATCCATCGACAGGCCGCATGAGCATGAACCCTATCGCTGGCTCCGAAATGACCTTCCCAGCCGATCTGGTCTTGCTGGCCATGGGCTTTACCGCGCCCGTGCGGCAAGTGCTGGACGCCTTCGCCGTAGAAGCCGACCAGCGCGGTAATGTTGCGGCCAACACCGACAACTACCAAACCAGCCGCGCCAAAGTCTTTGCCGCCGGCGACATGCGACGCGGCCAGTCCCTGATCGTCTGGGCCATCCGCGAAGGTCGCCAGTGTGCCCGTTCCGTCGATGAGTTCCTGATGGGAAGTTCCACACTGCCCCGCTAAGTCCTCGTGGCAGCGCCAGCAAGCAAACAGCCAGCCGCGAGAAACGGTTGGCTGTTTGTCTTTGAGCGAATGGGCCCTGCCCGTTAACAACGCGAAGCGACATGCGACGCGGCCAGCCCCTGATCATCTGGGCCATCCGCGAAGGTCGCCAGTGTGCCCGTTCCGTCGATGAGTTCCTGATGGGAAGTTCCACACTGCCCCGCTAAGTCCTCTTGGCAGCGCCAGCAAGCAAACAGCCAGCCGCGAAAAACGGTTGGCTGTTTGTCTTTGAGCGAATGGGCCCTGCTCGTTAACAATGCGAAGCGACATGCAACGCGGCCAGCCCCTGATCATCTGGGCCATCCGCGAACGTCGCCAGTGTGCCCGTTCCGTCGATGAGTTCCTGATGGGAAGTTCCACACTGCCCCGCTAAGTCCTCGTGGCAGCGCCAGCAAGCAAACAGCCAGCCGCGAAAAACGGTTGGCTGTTTGTCTTTGAGCGAATGGGCCCTGCCCGTTAACAACGCGAAGCGACATGCGACGCGGCCAGCCCCTGATCATCTGGGCCATCCGCGAAAGTCACCAGTGCGCCCGTTCCGTAGACGAGTTCCTGATGGGAAGTTCGACACTGCACCGCTAAGTCCTCGTGGCAGCGCCAGCAAGCAAACAGCCAGCCGCGAGAAACGGTTGGCTGTTTGTCTTTGAGCGAATGGGCCCTGCCCGTTAACAACGCAAAGCGACGTTACAGGATCTTATGTGCCGTTTGCCGTTTGCCGTTTGCAATCAGCCTACAGGCTATCGATCCACAGTCACTAGCTCTAGCCGTGAAGCGGCAGATTAAAGACAACACCGCGGGAGCTTATTGGCGGTTGGCGGTTGGCGGCCACCATTCTGAAGTCCTTGCTGGCGGGGGACGGGATTGGAGCAATCAGGGAGCTTGCCGCCGTCTGAGGCTGTCGTAGGGATGCAAGCGCCTTGCTGTTTGAGTTCGGCGCTTGTGGTTTGTCCGGGGGACAAACCACCGAACGAGTTCAAGGAGCGCCCTACGACAGGCTCAGACAAGGGTACCGGTGCGCAGCACCGGCAGGCTTCCGCTCCACCCCCGTCCCCCGCCAGCAAGGACTGCCGCAAGGAAGCCCCCCACGAAAACGATCCAAACCAACCCAAACCAAGCCACCACAACCCTCTGATTCCAAACAAGATTCATCAGAAATCTAGGGTTTTCCCTTAAAAACCACAAGCCACCCCACCCCCTAGGGTTTACCCTTGCTTAAAAACTAGGGAAAACCCTATAATGAGGATTCGTAACTTAGACCTTCACCTTAAAGGGAAAGCAAATGTCTACCATGACCACTTACTCGCACTACATCCACTGGAGTGATGCTGTTGAGCGTGGGGTAATGCAGCACGCCCTGGAAAATGGTGAATCCGTGTCTTTAACTGCACTGACCAAAGCAGCGGCCAAACAAGTTTCCAAAGCCGCAAACGTGGTGTTCAAGTACATGGTCGAACTGACCCGCGCCTTGAACGAAGCCCGCATCCGTGATTCCCGCATGTCGGCCAGCTACTGGTAAGCCACGCATCACCGTCGTACCGCTCAAGCAAAACACCGCTTGATGTTGAAAAGCCTGCTGATTTAGCAGGCTTTTGTTTTTTCTGCGCCTGCCAAACCTGCGTTTCCAACAGCGCACCCCGACGCACAGCCCAAGATCTTAGATCAACGGGCGTCAGCACCTCACGGCTTGTCCCCCAAGAAAGAGACTGGCTTTTACAAAGGCAATACCGCTTCTGATGATGTAAACCATGCAAAAGGCCCGCAAAAGCGGGCCTGCAGGACAACCCAGCCCCCCCCAGTCCAGACCGAGAACCCAAGCGTTCTCAATCAAGGCAAAGCGCTCAAGACTTGTTCAACAAGTTCTTCAACATATCCAGGCGCTGCTTGGGACTCAAGGCCGCCTGCGCCGGATCTTCCTGCGCACCGGGGTCTTCGATCTTCATCTCATCAATAAAGCGGGAGCGCTCGCGCACCAGATTCTCACGCGCACGTCTACGTTTCTTGCACCAGCTCAAGCGCAAGCTACGCTGTGCACGGGTAATGCCCACATACATCAGACGCCGTTCTTCCTGAATACGCTGGGCCAGAATATCTGCTTCTTTATCCGGGTCTATATCCTCGTCATCGCGCCCGATGTGCGGCAACAGCCCTTCTTCCACCCCCACCAAAAACACATGCGGATACTCCAGCCCCTTGGAAGCATGAAGCGTGGACAATTTGACCGCATCCGGGTCATCGTCCTCACCGCGTTCCAGCATGGTGATCAGGGCGACTCGCTGCACCAGATCATTCAAACTAAGCTCATCGTCTGCCGCTTTGGACTTCAACCAGGTAATCAGCTCCAGCACGTTTTCCCAACGGGTCTGTGCAGGGCGTTCGTCGAACATATCGTAGAGATAGCGCTCGTAATCGATGGCTCGCAGCAGTTCGTCCAGCAGCTCGCTGACAGCCGTGTCATGTCCTTCCTGCTCGCTTTCTACCCGATCCGCTCGTTGCTGAATACGCCCAATAAACTGCGCAAACACGCGTAAAGGCTCCAACTGCCGCTCGGGCAAGCGATCTGTCAGCGCAAGTGGTGAGACGGCCGCAAACAAAGACAGCTTTTGTTCTGCCGCAAACTGACCCAGCACCTGCAACGTGGCTTGCCCTATCCCCCGACGCGGAGTGGTGGCCGCCCGGATGAATGCCGGGTCATCATCCTCGTTAGCCACAATGCGCAAGTACGACAGAATGTCGCGAATCTCGGCCTTGTCGAAAAAGCTTTGCCCGCCGGAGATGGTGTAAGGAATACGCAAATTACGCAGCGCCTGCTCAAAGATCCGGGCCTGGTGGTTGCCGCGGTACAGCACCGCAAAATCACGCCATTCGGCCTGACGCTCGAAGCGCTCTGCCGAGATACGCATGGCCACCGAGTCGGCCTCATGCTGCTCGTCGTCTGTGACATGAACCTGAATGGGCTCACCAAAACCCAGATCGGACCACAGTTTTTTTCCGAACACGACCGGATTGTTGCCAATGACATTATTGGCTGCCTGTAAGATTCGCTGCACGGAGCGATAGTTCTGCTCCAGTTTGATGACTTTCAGCTCGGGATAATCCTTAGGCAACTGCGCCAGATTCTCCACGGTAGCGCCGCGCCAGGCATAGATCGCCTGATCGTCATCGCCGACCACTGTAAACATGTTGCGCTGCCCTGTCAGGGAGCGCACCAACTGATACTGACAAAGATTGGTGTCCTGATACTCGTCCACCAGCAAATACTGCACCCGACGCTGCCAACGTTCGCACACTTCCTGATTGTCTTGCATCAATTGCGCAGGCAAGCGAATCAGGTCATCAAAATCCACCGACTGATAGGCAATCAAGGTGGCCGCATAGTCTCGGTAAATGCGGGCCGCTTCTATCTGGCTGGGTGAGTTCGCGGCACGCTCTGCCTGGTCAGGCCCCATCAAGGCGTTCTTCCACAAGGAGATCTCTTGTTGCACGGATCTGAGGCGCCCTTTGTCCGTGGTGGCCAACAGCTCCTGAATAATCGCCAGGGCATCATTCGCGTCCAGAATGGAAAAGCGCGGCTTCAAACCCACGTGCTGAGCCTCCTCACGCAGCATGCGCAGGCCCAGAGAGTGGAACGTGCTGACGGTCAGCCCCCGCAGCAGCTTGGGGTCCACCAAGGCGCGAATCCGCTCGTTCATTTCACGTGCGGCTTTATTGGTGAAAGTCAGCGCCACCACTTGGCGGCCGGTATATCCACACTCGCGCAGCAAATAGGCGATTTTCTGCGTGATTACTCGTGTTTTGCCACTCCCTGCCCCAGCCAGCACCAGACAGGGCCCATCCATATACAACACAGCCTGACGTTGCATGGCGTTCAGGTCAGTGGGGACGGTATGGCCTGGTGTAGTGACGGAGGTAGTCATGGTGGAATCAGTGAGTACTAGGCAAGAAAACGAGGCTCAAGGCCAAACAACAAGCAGCGCTAAAGGTGACATCCCGGCCAGTCCGAGTACGGTTTGATGCAAAACGACAGGCTGGCTCAGAAAGACAGCGGCGGCAAGGTACAACGGCATGACAGCATGCGGTACCGCCGCATAGCGCACAAGGATACACCCTGCTGTACCCGAGACGCTCCTACTGTCTCTCTACATACCTGAGCCTGTGGAACCTTAAATCTCGAGGGGGTCGACCTCAATCGTAATGCGCACCTTGTGCTGTTTGGCCAGTTGCGCAACCTGTGGCCCCCAGTAGCGCACAAAGGCCTGCAAAGCCGGACGATGAGCGCTTTCCAGCAGCAACTGGGCACGCTCGACCTTGGCAACGCGCAATACGCGCAACGGCACTGGATCGTACAGGAAAACCTGATCCGCACCGGGAAATTCATTGGGGTGGTCTTCGGGCAGGCGACGCGCCTGGGTCAACAAACGCAGGGCATCCGCCAACTGTGGCGCCTCGGCTGACAACAGCACCTGATAAGCAAAAGGCGGCAAACCCACGGATTCGCGCTCGCTCAGGGCGCTTTGAGCAAAGCCTATGTAATCGTGCCTGATCAAACTCTGGTAGACAGCCTGCTCCGGGTAGCCCGTCTGGATAATGACATCCGCCCCTTCCGTGTGACGGCCAGCCCGACCCGCAACCTGCATTAACTGAGCAAACAAACGTTCTGGCGCCCGAAAATCATGTGCAAACAGCGTGGCATCGGCATTGAGTACACCGACGACGCTCAGACGCGTGAAGTCATGACCTTTGGCCACCATTTGCGTGCCCACCATAATGTCCACTTCGCCCGCATGCACCTGCTCGAACAATTGTTGCGCACTGCCCTTCAAGCGGGTGCTGTCGGCATCGATACGCACCAGTCTCGCATTGGGAAAACGCTCGCCCAGAAACTCTTCGATCCGTTGCGTGCCACGACCCATGGGTTGCAGGTCCTGATCGCCACAATCGGGGCAGGCACGTGGCACTGGGGCCTGATAGCCGCAGTGATGACATTGCAAATTGTGCTTGAAGCCATTTTGCCTATGGAGCACGGTATAAACCGTACAACGGGGGCATTGGGACAGCCAGCCACAGGACGCACAATGCAGCACAGGTGCGTAGCCCCGCCGGTTAATGAAAACCAGCGACTGTTCACCACGCTCCAGACAAGCTTCCAGGGCATCCAACAGTTGCGGCGAAAAACCGGACTCCAGACGCAAATGCCGGGTATCGACCAGCCGTACCCGCGGCAGGGAAACCTCACGCGCCCGTTTGGGCAGACTCAAGAGACGATAACGCCCTTGCCGGGCGTGATTCCAGCTTTCCAGCGAAGGGGTCGCTGAACCCAGCACCACCGGTACTTTCAGGTCATAACCACGCCATACGGCCAAGTCCCGCGCGGAGTAACGCAGGCCATCTTGCTGCTTGTAAGAAGCGTCGTGCTCCTCATCCACGATAATCAGGCCCAGCTCAGGCATGGGGGTAAAGATGGACAACCGTGTTCCCAGCAGAATACGCGCCTGACCACTATTGACGCGCAACCAAGAACGCAGCCGTTCACCTTCGGACAGGCCACTATGCAGGACAGCCAGCACATCGCCCGGTAAGACGCGCGCCAAACGGGCGCGCAGGACTTGCTCGAACTGGGGCGTCAGATTGATTTCAGGCACCATAAACAAGACCTGCCGGCCTGCAGCCAACGCGTGTTCCAGCACCCGCATATAGACTTCGGTTTTACCGCTACCCGTTACCCCGTGCAGCAAGATGCAGCTACCGGGTTTGGCGGCCACAATGCCATCCACCGCAGCTTGCTGTTCGGCATTGAGCACAGGCAGGACATCGCTGTCCACCGGTTCCACCTTCTTTTCCTTGCGCTTGGCCATGCGCAGTACTGGCCCCCCTGCAGACCGCTTGCCCAGATAGGCGGAGAGTTTGCGCAAGGGCCCCGGCAAGGATGGCATCATGACCTCACCCAGAGGACGGTGGTAATAGGTAGACGCAAAGCGCGCCATCCGCAACCAGTCCTCCGGGAAAGGAGGCAAGTCATCCAGCAGTTGATCAATCGCTTTGACCTGCTCGGGCGGATAGGAAGGTTGCTCGGGCAACGCCACCACAACGCCTATCATCTGCCGCCGCCCAAAATGCACAATCACCCGTTGTCCAACCTGCACAGGCTCATGGTGCTGATAGTCAAACACCCCCTCAAGGGGAACGTCCAGGGCTACATGCAGCCAGAAAGGCCCGGTGCTTGCCGATGCAGAAATAGCGTCTGGGGTGGCGGTCATGGATGGTGTTTCAAAAAAGGGCTGGCCGGGCTGAAAGCCTGATAAGTCAAGAGCTTAGCAGCCTGTGGATAACTTTGGGGAAAATGACATGAACAAAAAATACAAAGAAGCAAGCACAGATACAATTTAATTTTCAATATCTCTGGAATAAAGATAAAACCTAGAGATATCAAACAATTAAAATCAGGTATTGAAATCGAACCTTAAATAGCAAGGCCTCAACACTGAGTCGGACTGTGTGTATAACTTTGCGCACAAGCTGTCTCAGCTTGTGCGCAATAAGGATCAAACGCTGTGATGGCGACGGCTGTAGGAATGCACTTCATCCACCAGAATGCCCACGGCTTCCGGATCGGTAAAACGCGAGATGCCATGACCGAAGTTGAACACGTGGCCGCCCTGGCCCACGGGACCGAAGTCATCGATCACACGGCGGGCTTCCCGGCGAATGGCCTCTTCACCCCCGAACATGGTCATGGGATCCAGATTGCCTTGCAGGGCCAGTTTGTCGCCGATACGAGCACGGGCTCGGGACAGATTCACTGTCCAGTCTACGCCCATGGCATCCGCACCACAGCCCGCGATATCTTCCAGCCACATGCCACCGCCCTTGGTAAAGACAATGACGGGAACGCGCTGGCCATCGTGCTCGCGAATCAGGCCATCGACCACCTTGCGGGTATAGGCCAGGGAAAACTCCTGGAACAGGGAGTCGGAAAGCACGCCGCCCCAGCTGTCGAACAGCATCACAGCCTGTGCACCGGCGCGTATCTGATTGTTTAGATATTCGCAGGTGGTTTGGGCGTTGATTTCCAGCATGCGGTGCATCAGGTCCGGACGCTGATACATCATGCTTTTTACCAGGCGGTAGTCATCCGAGCCCTGGCCTTCAACCATGTAGCAGGCGATTGTCCAGGGACTGCCGGCAAAACCGATCAGCGGCACCTTGCCGTCCAGCTCCTTGCGGATCAGCGAGACCGCGTCAAACACGTATTGCAGCTTGCCCATGTCCGGCGCTTCCAGTGCCATGACGTCGGCCTCGTTGCGCACGGGACGCGCAAAGCGTGGGCCTTCACCGGCGACGAAATCCAGACCCAGGCCCATGGCGTGTGGCACGGTCAGGATGTCCGAAAACAGAATGGCGGCATCCAGATCGAAACGGCGCAAGGGCTGCAAGGTGACTTCGCACGCAAATTCGGGATTCTGAGCCAGTTGCATGAAGGAGCCAGCCTGGGCACGGGTGGCATTGTATTCAGGCAAATAACGCCCGGCCTGACGCATCAGCCAGATGGGGGTGTAGGGCACAGGTTCGCGCAACAGCGAGCGCAGGAAAACATCGTTTTTTAATTGAGGTAAAGACACGGCAATCCCTATTGAAAAATGCCTGTTAATTTTAACCATCGTGTTCGTCGTCTGGGCTTGACGCGGATCGAAAGCGTGCCGCATCGATATGGTGCTTGCGCATCAGTGCCCAGAAAGCACGCCGGTGCTTTTGCGCGGAGCGGGCTGCCATGGCGATATTACCGCGATGGCGATCAAGGGCGGCATGGATGTAAGCCTGCTCGAAGCGGGCCACTATCCGTCCCTTGGCAACTTTGAAAGACTCCTGGCTGCAGGCATAGCGCGAGGCTACCGCAGCGGCATAGGCTTCCAGCGTCGTCCCCTCCTGTTGCAAGATCGTTTGCGACAGGCGCTGCTCCGTTGGGCCGGGGTGCAGGACCAGATCCTGGTTTTCCTGCACCCTATAGTGTATCCGACCGGACAGTCCCGGTTCATTCAAAGCATGGGATGAGGACTGCAAACGCTGGCGATGGATGCGGGCACGTAGATCGTCCAGGCATAAAGGCTCGCGCACATAGTCGGCCAGGCCCAGCTCCAGCAGGTCTGTCAAGGCGGCAGCCTTGATGGTGGCACGCACCAGGCCAAAGACCGGCACCGGCAGGTGACCTCGGGCCGCAGACAAGGCGCGGCGCACGTGGATCAGGGTGGCCGCTTCGATCGGTATCAGACAGGCGTCAAATCGCAACAGCAAGGCGGCTGAGCGGCGTAAAAACAGGTAGTCCTGATCGGGGCAGGTGGCCGGCGGGGCCTGCAACAGGTGCAATTGCAAACGCTCGCAAGGGGGAATGATGGCCTGCAAATTGCGGGCCCAGTCAGGATGGGTGTGCAACAAAGCGCAATCGAGGTGTAGACGCATAAAACTGTCCTTGAGAAGCTGGGCGTACCCCACGGGTCGCCTCTAGATCGTGAGCTTCTAGAATAGGAATCCGACCCGTTTGCGATAAGTCGGACTTGCGCCTACGTAGCTATACTTAATCCCCGCACAGACGGCTGCGACGCCACTCACTGGGGGACACGCCGTAGCGGCGGCGAAACGCGTGGCTGAACACCGCCGCGTCGGAAAAACCCATCTGCCAGGCCAGCTCACTGATCTGCCGACCCGGCTTGCCATCGAGCAGCAATTGACAGGCGCGCTCCAGGCGGGCAGCCATGATGTAATCGGCGGGCGCCTGCCCGCACAATTCAAACAGCTTGTAGAGATAACGCCGCGAAATGCGGAACTGCAGCGCCAGAGACTGCGCATTCAATCCCGCATCCCCCAGATGGTCCTGCACATACTGTTGAATTTGCAGCAACTGGCCACGCCGCACCTCGTCCAGGGCGGACTCGCTGGGCACCGGGCGTCCGTCGGCCAGGCTCAGCGCCATCATGCGAATCACGGTCTGAGACAGTTCGCTCAAGGCCGAGGGTGACAAATGCCCGCGCTCTTGCAAACCCAGCCGCAGCATGTCCATGGCAATCCGGGCGGGGCCTGTGGTGGCGGAAAAGGAACGGGCCACCGCATCGCTCAGCCAGGGTAGCCAAGGCAGCAGACGCTCCTCCTCAAACTGCAGGACCAGAAAATGGGATTGATCCTGCACGGCGACTTCATAGGGGCGGGTGGTGTCATAAATGCCCCACTGCCCGGCATGCAATATAGCGCTGCGATCATCCTGTTCAATCTGGCTGCTGCCGCTGATCTGCAAGGTGACCTTGTAAAGAGCCTGCTCGGAACGGCTTGCCAGGGCCTGAGTGCGCCGCACACGCTGCGCACTGGTACATAGCTCCATGACATCGACCGAACCCATGCGATCGCTTGCCGCACGGTTGGAAAAGCCCCGACGCGAGTCGGGCTGTACCTCCAGGGGCACAAAGTACGCGCACACCACTTCCTGCCAAGCGGCAAGGCTCTTGAAAGAGGCAGAGGGAGTGCGCAATAACATGGACATTGCCTGGGGGGGCCCTTGCGGCCAACGCTAATGATCGGGATGAGAGCATGACATGCCCCCTTTTCTTATAGCCCTAAAAAATCCAAGCGTCTACGGACGTTAACCCGCTGTTTCAGCGTTCCATGGAACCGTACAGGTAAGGAGCAGGCTCCAGACCCATGCGGTTCATTTTGGCGGTCAACGCTGTACGCGCCTTGAGCACATCGTCAAAGCGTTGCGCTCGTGAAGCCCCCACCTCGGCAGAGGTAAAAGGCCGGTATTCGGGCGTGATGTCTTCCGGGCTGAACTTGGCCACGATCCAGTTCAGCACACGCGCCAAGTCGGCATTGTCCAATTGCGACTGCGACGCGCCGGGCACCCGTATCATGTATTCCCGCCCCGCCGGCAAACGCGTGAACAGGCCGATAGAGCGGTTGAAATCCGGAATCCCACGATGCGTCAAGCCTTGACCGTCATAGCGATGGCAGCCCGCGCATTGCAGCATATAGTCTTTAAAAGCTTGGGAGCTTTGCAAGTAATCGCCCGTTCCGGCCATCTCTTCCTGGGCCTGAGCCCAAGGCGTGAACGCCAGGAGTACGGCGCCCAAACAGGCCAGGCGCAACGATGTCCACACAGTGATGCCTCCTTCGTGGAGCGGACGCCTTCCAGGCCGCCGCTCACCATGCTCAAGCCCAAGAACGAGCCCACACCCGGCAAAGAAGCGACCCAAAGATCCCTTCTTGCAGAGCGTGGGCACGCTGGCGGCTTGTTTTAGTTTTTCGCCAAACCCACCAACACCGATGTCGTGCAATGGAACGTACTGTTCTCGTTTGCCATGCACCAGTTGACATCGTTATGCAGGAAGAACTCGTAACCGGGGCGCTCGCGGGTCTGCGTGTTGCACTGGCAGCGCCCGCAGGCGGTCTTGCCGCAGCAGTCGTGGTAGCTGATCAGATAGTCCTTGCCATCATGCGGGTTGTGGCAGGTGCCAATCCACGAAATGGGCGAAGGCGTTGATCCTGGCGGGCAGGTGGTGGTTGTGCCACCGCAGCACGAACACAGGAACCCGTCCACCGCGCAGTGACGCCAGTAGTCGCAGGAGTTCACCTCGTCTTCATTGGCCAGATCGGGATTCAAACTGAGGTGATCCGCAGCACTGCTGTTGCTACCGCCGCCCGCAGCGCGGGCCACAGGCAGGACCGGCAGCACAAAGGCCGAACCGACCATTAACTTGCCCACCGAGCGCAGCACGCTGCGACGCGAAGTCTTGTGGGCCACAGAACGGGAGAGACTCTCCCCAAATTTATCCAGCCAACGCATTGACGTTCTCCTTTCGTGATACCTGCACTTGCTTCATGCCCGAGTCGCCGGCCAAGTATTCTTGCGCCGAGGCCACGCCCAGGTCTTTGGCGGTAAACAGGCTTTCGAGCTGTTCACGCGAATTGACCAGTCCCTTGCCGCGCACCACACCCTGCTCGTCGATCAGAACCGCATAGGGCAGCTTGCTGATCTGAAAACCCATGCCCAACTGGGTGGACAGAACGTAGGGGAAGGCATCCAGTTGCGCTTTCTGGTAGAACGCCAGGTGCTCGGGCATCTCACCATCACTGGCCAGCACAATATCGACCCACTGGCCTTCCGAACCCTGAATGGACTTCAGAATCGGCAGGAGCTTCTTGCATACCGGGCAGGTGGGGGACATGAAGAAAATCAGTTGGCTGCGCGGGCCGGCCACCCCGACCGAGACTGCTCGACCACGCAGGTCCTGCAGCTCCATCACCGGGGCAGCATCACCCACTTGCGGCCCCTTGTCCATGGTCAGCGCCCCCATGGGAGCGACCCGTTCGTACAACACGCCGATCTGGCGCGACAGGGCAAGCACCACCAGCACCAGGGCCAGTACGATTACCCACAAAATGACATTGGAAATCAGTAAAGCGGTCATTGAGGTCTCCTAGGAATTCTGCATTTTCTGAAATTTCAGATGGGATTCGATCAGTTGGTTGGCCGCGTAATACAGCCCCAACAAGGCCAAGGTGGTACCAAAGAACGTCAAGCCGTCCACCCAGACCAGCTCACGGGCACCATCACTCGCCCAATCACCACTGACCAGCGCCAGCGCAGCCAGCACGGCATTGCGCGCCACCAGCCACCAGGACAGGCCGCCGGAAGACTCACCCAGGCCCGAGCAGCCGCAATCCACATCGCGACGGCCACGCAGCAGGTTCAGCACAATCCCGCTGGTGGCGACCAGCAACACGCATAGAGCCAGCACCGCCCCCAGCGAACGACTGGCCGGCCACAACAGCAAGGGCGTACTCAGGGCTTCGGCGGCCACAAACAACACACTGAACGGACGCACCAGGGCTTCGGGCAACAGGCGGTAGGCGCCCACGGCAGCCTCAAACAAGCTGAAGTGGCGCAGTTTGTCCAGGGCGCCCAGCCCCATCAGCACAGCCAGACACGCCAGGCTGGCGTAGGTCAGGACGGGGTCCATATCAAGCCCCTCCCACCGGGTGGAACTGAACCTGCAAAGAGGCTTCTGCCGCGCCTTCAATGGTGCGCAAGAGCTTGGGTTCAGCTTGGCTGATGTCGTAGACATTCACATTGCCACCGTCCAGCGTCAGCATCAGATCGCGTTGCTGATCGATGGTCATGGACAAGGCATCCCGACCAGGAATACGGGCGATCCGCTTTTTGGTCTTGGTGTCCAGAACCCAGATCTCGGCGGCAGGGAACTTATGGGTGCCCTCTTTGCCATCGGGGTGCATGAACACGTACATACGGCCGCTGGCACGGTGCAGGCCCACCAGGTTGTAGCCGCCAGGCACCCAGTTGCCCGCCTTGTCCTCGTCGTCCAGCATGGACCAGGGGCCCTCTACCTTGACCTCATCTCCACTGAAATCGGCGCTGTAGAGATTGCCGTAATAGGAGACGAAATAGGCTTTGTCCTTATCCAGGGCCGGGGCGATGAAGACTGGATCATCCTTCACGGAGAACATGGGCTTGCTGCGCGACTGGCTGGCCACCTTGCCGTTCTCGTCCAGATTGATGGTCAGCAAGCCGCCATCGCCGCAAATGGTCATGAAACTGCGTGGCCGGTTAGGCTGGGGGATCACGCTCCAGCACCCGGCAGCGGCAGTCACGTCCTCCACATAATCGCCTTTGGCCACATCGACAATACCAATCGAGGTCGCTGGCGAGGCATTTTGCAGCACGATGAACTTGCCATCCGTGGTCTGACGGAACAGGCCATCGTAGTTCAGGCCCTGCACGCGCTTGGGCGGCAAAGCGATCTCTTTTTCAAAGGTCAGCTTGTCGGCATCCCAGACCTCCACCACGTCCGAGCGCTTACCGCGGGTAATACGCTCGTGGTAGGTCGTCATGGTGTAGATTTTCTTGCCATCATTGGACAACTGCACATGACCGTTAAAGGCCGTTGGCACCATGCCCAGGAATTTGCCCGTGGTGTAGTCATAAACATGGACACGGCTTTCGGTCAGGTGCATGAACACCGAGTCCATGACATAGATACGATTTTCCTGCGGGGCAGACACACTGTGCCCGCCTGTCAGAACCTCGCGCGGCTTGTCCTGGGCTTGTGCGCCACCGCCCAGCGCCAGCAAGCCCAGCAAAGCGGCGGCAGTCGATACTTTAAATTTAGACTTCATTGGATGTCTCTCCTCATGGGCGTCCACGCTGTCAGAACGCATAGGCATAACGGAATTGCAGGCCGCGCATACGCGGGCCATTTTCGACTTTCAAATCATGGATGTATTGCAGTTGCACCTGATGGGCATCCGTCAACTGATGGGTGATCTCGGCTGCAAGTTGATGGTTGCGCGCCCGCGTGACGGTGGTTTGCCCATTGACCCGCTCGCGACCGCCCGTTTCGTAGCGGTAGCGCAAACCCACATACGTTTTCTCAGTCAAGTTGGTGGACACCAACGCCATCAAGCGGATTGCCGTGTCTTTTTTCAGGGTCTGGCCGTAGTAGTTCTTGTTATTGCCAAAGAATTCAAACTCCGCCACGCCCTCCACAAACGAGGATTCCCCGAAACCTTTGACGATTGCAAAATCCTGTACGGTGCTCCAGCGGTTCTTGCCGGCAGACACATCGGCCTGTGAGCCGTGGTAGCGACCCGTCGGTGCGGTAATGAAGGGCTCCCAGGCAAACCAGAATCGATTGTCGGGATCATTGTGCAGCCAGACCGCGGCACCGGCGGTCACATCGCCAATACCAGTCAGGCGGTCACGCGGTGCTCCGGGCACATCCAGGGTGGTGCGCAAGCCAGGCACAATCAGCTCATACTGCACCGTTTTACCGGCCAGTTCGCGATAGTGCATCTGGCGGTAAACCATGCCTTGCACACTCAGTTTGGGGCTGTCTGCCAGACGGGCGCCCTGATCGTAGAACCCGTGAGATTTCAGCCCCATCATGTAAACGGCCAGAACATTGGTCCCTACCGGAGCAGGAATCCAGTCCCGTGCGCTGGGGTCCCCGGCAAAGGCGGCCCCGACACTGACGCCGCCCAAGGCCAAGGCCAGAGCGGTACGCTGCACGATTGCAATCATTATTGTTGTCTCCTCAAGAAGGCGCGAACGGTATCGTTATTGTGTTCGCGCCCGTGTACTGAATCCGCTCAAGGCCTTGTCATGCCGACCTCCAGGCCTTGCTCGGCTTTTCGCTAGGCGGCCGGGTAGGCCATGCAGACCGATTTGGTCTCCAGGTAAGCCTCTACGGCCGCACGCCCGTGCTCCCGACCCAGGCCCGATTGCTTGTAGCCCCCAAAGGGCATGCTGGGGTCCAGCATGTTATGCGTGTTGACCCACACGGTTCCGGCCTTGATGCCCGCAGTCAAACGCTGAACGCGGGCCAGATCCTGGCTCCAGACGCTGGCGCCCAGGCCAAAGTCCGTATCGTTGGCCAGTGCCAATGCCTGCGCCTCCGAATCAAACGCCGTGGCGACCACCACCGGCCCAAAAATCTCTTCACGCATGATGCGGGCATCGGGGGCCACATCGGCAAACACCGTGGGGCGTACAAAATAGCCTTGCTCAGGACGCGCGCCCTCGCCCGCCAACATGCGTCCCCCTTGCTGACGACCCACGTCGATGTAGTTCTGCACGCGCTGCTGATGGCGCGCCGAGATCAGCGGCGCAATCTGGGTGGACTGCTCAAAACCCGAACCCAGCGTCATGGAGGACGCCAGATCGGCTACGCCCTGCACCACGCGCTCATAAATGCCTTTTTGTACAAACAGACGCGAACCGGCGGTACACACCTGCCCCTGGTTAAAGAAAATGGCATTGGCCGCCCCTTGAATGGCCATGTCCACATCACAATCGTCCATGATGACCACAGGTGACTTGCCGCCCAGCTCCAAAGACATGCGCTTCATGTCATTGACGGCCTGATGGCCGATCAACTTGCCCACCTCCGTGGAACCAGTAAAGGAAATCTTGTTCACGTCGGGGTGTGCTGTCAGTGCCGCGCCCGTGCTCTCGCCACGACCCGTGATGACGTTGATCACCCCAGCGGGAAAACCGGCCTCCAGAGCCAGTTCGGCCAGACGGATGGCCGTGAGCGGGGTTTCCTCAGCGGGCTTGAGAACCACGGTGCAGCCAGCGGCCATGGCCGGGGCGATTTTCCACACTGCCATCAAGAGCGGGAAGTTCCAGGGCACAATCGCCCCCACCACCCCTACCGGCTCCTGACGGGTATACGCGTGGTAATTGATACCGGGTGGAAAAGCGATGGAAGGCGACAGTAGCTCACCACTGATCTTGGTGGCCCAGCCGGCCATGTAACGCAGCCATTGTGCGCTGGCACCCACTTCCAGACCGTAGGAGAAGAACAGCAGCTTGCCATTGTTCAAGGTTTCCAGACGAGCCAGTTCGTCGGCATGAGCTTCGACCAGATCAGCCAGACGCAGCAACAGGCGCTCACGCTGGGCAGGCAGCATCTTGCTCCATTCGCCCTGCTCCAAAGCCTGGCGGGCGGCCCGCACGGCCCTGTCTACGCCTTGAACACCAGCCTCGGGCTGATGCGCAATCACGTGTCCCGTGGCGGGATCGTAGACGGGTATCGTGGGTCCTTGAGATTCAGTGACGGGTTTGCCGTCAATAATCATGTGTTCGCGAATCGCGTTACGCTCGGCTTGTACGTCCTGCCCCATAGTCTGTCTCCACACGGAATAGTTGATTCTTCACGAATCCAGTATAGGGACGAGGCCAAGCCCAGACTTGTGATTCTGTGCACGAGGGCTTGTTGATTTGGGTACGGAGTGCACCCCGACCTGCGTTAGAACAAATCGAGCTGGGCGGGCAGGCTGGCTTGAATGTCGCCCACGCCGCTCACATGGACGCGGCGTTCGAAGTGCAGCAAGCTGGCTTTGCGATGCAAGCCGGAACTAAAGCCGGTCAACATGCCATTGGCTCCCTGCACGCGGTGGCAGGGCACGATGATGCTGATGGGATTGAGGCCACAGGCCTGACCGACCGCGCGCACGGCCTTGGGGCGGCCCAGATGATCGGCCATCTGACCATAGGTCCAGGTCTGGCCGTAGGGGATGGTCAGCAAAGCCTGCCAGACCTGTTGCTGGAACTCGGTGCCTTGCAGGCGAAAGGGCAGATCAAACTGCTGCCGACGACCGGCGAAATAATCATCCAGTTGTGCCTGTACCGGCAAGGCCAGCTCCGGTGCAGGCACCAGACCGGCCCGTTGCTCGGCGGTCAGGCCATGCACGGTCTCTTGCTCGAAGTCCAGACGCAGCAAAGCACCTTGAGCATCGACCAACAGACGCATCGTCCCTA
Source organism: Alcaligenes sp. Lyrl_28 (assembly GCF_051948705.1). Taxonomy (NCBI): domain Bacteria; kingdom Pseudomonadati; phylum Pseudomonadota; class Betaproteobacteria; order Burkholderiales; family Alcaligenaceae; genus Alcaligenes; species Alcaligenes sp. Lyrl_28. The sequence goes on along the minus strand of NZ_JAYJLG010000007.1, from coordinate 85,579 downwards.
AAGGCGTGTCAAAGCAGGCCGTACGCAGCCCGACATAGGCAAACATGGCAATTCCGGTCCAAAGGCAGAATGCTTGATCATACTGCGCGACTCGAGCCTCTTCAAAAACGCGGACAACACCCAGGCAGCTTGGGCTTTAGCGTCAAAGAGAATCGACAAATGAAAATGACAAACTCCAGATTACGCACGACAGTTTGTTGAGCGGGATACTCCAAGCAAGGCGCATGCTCCCACAAAGCGTCAGGCACTCAATAGTTAGGAGTTGGCTTGTACTTTTGTGTCTGCCCACACCCACCGCTAACGGATGGGAGTGACGATCAACACGCAAACCTCGACACCCTCAAGCCCCTAACGCCGCTACATAAGCCGAAAGAACCACCTACGGCCAGGCCCTAGAAGCAGGCAGGGCTTGTATTAATAGTCATTGTGAGCCGGTCTGGCCCGGGGGGCCGTCCTCCGGGCGATTCAGGCTTCTTGCCGCAGGCAGGCTGGCTATTCGGGGTTCAAGCGTCCTGTTGTTTGAGCGCAATGCTTGTGCCTTGTCCGGGGGACAAGGCACTTTCGCGAGTTCAGGACGCGCTCGAATAGCTCGCCTGACCAGGGTACCGGTGCGTAGCACCGACAAGGAGCCAAGCCCGGAGGACGGCCCTCCGGCCCAGACCGGCGTTTTCACGAGACACTCTCTAAACATGCAGCCACTTTTGCGCTCCTTGTTTCCTTATCTCACCAGCCTCCTGCTTCGGACGCAGCTCCGCTCTACCAGGGCCCAAAACGAAGAAGAAGAAGAAGAAGAAGTGACGCAAGCAAAAAATAAAAAACGGATAAACAGCGAGGGGATTCTCGATGTTTATCCGGCAATGACAACAAGTGCAGCAAGGTTTAAACGGTTTGCACACCCGTGACGGTCAAGTCCAGGCCCACACGGCGTACCACAGCCTCGAACTCGTCACGGCTGAGGTGATCCAGCGCCGTGGCTGGATCGCGGGTGGCGTCGCAGGCGATGATGCCACGGCGCATGTAGGAATACTTGCGCAGCGCCAGTGCCACTAGCGGTTGAAACTCGTAACGGATCAGCGAGCAATAACGGTCGAACACACGCGCGGCCTCTTGCTGCTCGCCTTGCCGATACAGCGCATAGACTTTGAGCAGGATTTCCGGAAAGGAGAAACCTGTCACGACACCATCGGCACCCCGCTGCAATTCCTCCAGAAAATGCATGCCGCCCAAGCCACTCAAAATGGGCAAGGCATCCCCTGACAAACCCCGCACGGCGGTGATTTTCTGGCCGACAGGGGGATCTTCGGAGTTCAGAATGGATACTCCCGCCTCCTCTTTCAGCCGCACCGCCAAAGCCGGGCTGATACGGGCTGCAAACAATTCCGGAAAGTCGTGAATGACGACGGGAATACGAATGGCCTGCACGATCTGGCGATAAAAAGACACCTGCATCTCGTCGTCCGCCCCGGCCAGGGGTGCGACAAAGATGGCATCTGCTCCCAGGTCCTCGGCACTGCGAGCCTGCTCCACCGCGGCTGCCGTTCCCATGGCCCGCACCCCCACCCAGACCGGCACTGCGCCACGCACGCCGGCCACCACCGTTTCAATAACACGCCGACGCTCGAACGTGCTGAGCTTATGCAACTCGCCCATCACCCCCAGAATCGCCAGTCCGTGTATACCGGCCTCCAGCTGAAAATTCACCAGACTGACCAGGCTTTGCAAATCCAGCTCGCCACCCGGTTTGAAAGGGGTCGGGCAAATGGAAAAGACACCTTTATTTTTCATAATGACACTCAGGCTCAACGTGGAATGACAAACGGCTTTTGCATACGCGAAATCATGCGTACCAAGGGCCAGAGAAGAATGAAGTAAATCAGCGCGGCCGCGACCAGCGGTGTCTGGCTGTAGGTCTCACCCTGCATGATCTGGGCCGAGCGCAACAGCTCGGGCAAGGCCACGGCCGAGGCAATCGAGGTCTGTTTGATAGCTTCCAGCGTATTGCTGGCCAGATCAGGGATCACATTTCGCACACCTTGCGGCACTACCACATAGGCCATGGCCTGGCGGGCATTCAGTCCCGTCGAGCGAGCCGCCTCATTTTGCCCCGGTGACACCGACTCCAGGCCCGCCCGGAAAATCTCCGCAAAATAGCCACTACTGTTCAGGACCAGGGCCAGCACCGTGGCAGAGAACTCATTCAGAGGCAGGCCCAGGAACGGCAGGCCGTAATAAATGAAGATCAGCAGCACCAAAGGCGGAAAGGCCCGGAAAAAGTCCACGTACAGCAAAATCAGCCGGTTCAGCCAGCGATGCTGCTGATAGTGCACAGCGGCAATCACCAGACCCAGCAAGGCAGCCAGCGGCACGATAATGACCGAGAGCTTGATGGTCAGCCACAAGCCCTGCAGCAACAAGGGCCAGCTGGCGGCGAGAATCGTCGGATTGAGGAAGGTATCGATCAATTCCATCGCGCATCCCTCCTACGATTTGATCGCATAGCGCCGTTCCAGCACCCGCGTGAGATACACGAAGGGGAAGAAAATCAGGCAGAACAAAAAGGCCCCGGCCGTAAAGGCGGTGGGGTTGGCAATGGTGGACTGAATGTTGCTGGAGACGTTAAGCAATTCAGGCACAGCGATGACCGAGCCCAGCGTGGTGCCTTTGGTAATCCCGATGGCACGATTGGTCAGTGGGGGAATCGCCAGCCGCACGGCCTGCGGCAAGATGATGGCAAACAGCGTCTGGCTGAAACCCATGCCTGTCGAGCGCCCCGCTTCCCATTGCCCGGTCGGCACCGCTGCAATACCGGACCAAAAGATCTCTTCCGCAAAGGCGGACAGCACCAGACTCAAGGCCAGCACCGTGGCTGGCATAGGATCGATCACAATCCCCACAGACGGCAAAGCAAAAAAGACCAACACAATAATGACCAGTTGTGGAATCGCACGGAATACGTCCACATACAGCGTCATCAGGATATTGACTGGACGCCAGCCATAACAGCGCAGCACCGCCAGTGCCAGACCCAGGGCCGTGCCCAGAACCACGGTCATGACGGCCATTTGCAGCGTCACCCAAAAGCCCTGCAATATCTCAGGCAGGTAGGGGCTGATCAGCGTCCAGTTAAAGAAGTAATAAAGAATCTGCTCCATGGCGGGCCTCAGTGCATGCGGCTCAGAAAATCCTGAATGCGCTTGTGACGCGGCTGGCCCAAAATGTCCTCGGGACTGCCTTGATCCAGAATCACACCCTGGTCCATGAATACAATGCGGTCCCCCACCTCGCGGGCAAACTGCATTTCGTGGGTCACAATCACCATGGTCATGCCTGCATCACGGGTACGTTTCATCACGTTCAGCACTTCCCCCACCAGTTCAGGGTCCAGGCCCGAAGTAGGTTCATCAAACAGCATGACTTTGGGCTCCAGCGCCAGCGCACGGGCAATGCCCACACGTTGCTGCTGACCGCCGGACAACTGGCTGGGATAGTGCTCCATGCGCTGGGCCAGACCGACCTGCTCCAGGTGATGACGGGCCAGTTCCTCGGCCTGTGGCTTGGGTACTTTTTTCACCTTGCGCAACGCCAGCATCACATTGCCCAGCGCCGTCATATGCGGGTACAGATGGATGCCCTGAAACACCATGCCTATGTTTTGGCGCACCTGATTCAGATCGGTGCGAGGGCAGGTCACTTCATTGCCCGCCACCATAATCGTGCCGCTGGTGGGGGTCTCCAGACGGTTGATGCAACGCAGGCAGGTACTTTTTCCCGAACCCGACCCGCCAATCATCACAAGAACTTCGCCGGTGTTGACGCTCAGGTCTATGCCTTTAAGAATTTCGGCCTGCCCAAAGGATTTGCGCAAGCCCTGGATGCGGACAATCTCACTCATGGTCGCTCCTTGACCGCCTGCCATCCGGGCAGGCGGGAACCGGCCCAGCAGGGCCGTATAGCTGGAAAATCAGCGCAAAAGCGCCTTAAGGACGGGAGCAGTCGGGGGTGTGCCCGGTGGGCTCGTAGCCGGGATAATCAGGCACGCCATAGCCGGGGAAGATCACCGTCATGGCGGTGCCGGCATTGGGTTCAGTGCCAAACCATTTCATGTGCAGCTTGGACAGCGATCCATCCTGCTTCATGCATTCCAGCACTTCGTCGACACGATTGCGCAAAGCCGTATCGTCCTTGCGAAACGCAAAGGCATAGTTGGCTTCGGTCGTCATGTCGTACACCGGTGCCAGAGCAGGGGTTTGCGTGGCAATGTAACGGGCCAATGGCGTTTCGGACATATTGGCAAACGCGCGGCCAATAGCCACCGCCTGCACCGCATCGGTATTCTTGTTGAAACGCTGGATCTTGTAGCCGTATTTATCCTGGTTATCCTGCAACCAGCGATCCGAGAAACTGCCATTATTGACAGCAATCGTCTTGCCTTTCAGATCATCCAGCGTATTGACCGTTGCGCCTTTTTTAGCCAGAAAGCTCAGACCGCCTGCCATATACGGCTCGGCAAACAGCATTTGCTCGGCCCGTTCCCGTGTGGTGTTGGTGGGCGCCGCCACCATGTCGTAGCGACTGGAAAACAGGCCCGCAAAAATGGCGGAAAACGGCGTGTCGATGACCTCGGCACCGTCATAGCCCATGCGCTGGGCTACTTCCTGGGTCAGATCGTTGGAAAAACCATCCAGCTTGCCATCGGCGCCGCGCATGAAAAACGGCACCAGGCCCACATCCGCGGCCACTTTGAACTTCTTGCCCTGATTGGGATTGTCCGCCTGTGCAGGCAGGCTCAAGGCCAGACTTGCAGCGACAGCCGCCAGCATCACACCCGCTTTCCTGCCCAGACAGGCATGTCCCAGACGGGCACGTCCCAAACGGGCATGTCCCCCTTGAGAGGGAGTACGTGTGCGAGAAATAGCCGCGACCCACGCGGCAATGGTGTTTACACCTTGCATATTGTTGTCTCCTTGCCATTATTTTCTGTTTGTAGTGCGTTCATTCTAGGGTTGGAGAAACCTTGATGTCATATGCTTTTTTATTAACTCTTCATAACATTGCATTAAGCCAATAAGGCTGCCGCCCGCACAACACGGCGTTTGCAGGCAAGGTTCGGCAGGCGCCAATAGCGCAACCGGAGCAAGACTCCTCTATGAGAAAGGGGGCGACGCGCCAGCGACGCCGTGCAGGACTAGGGCTTGAGTAATGAACGAGCCACTCAGGCCCAACCCGCCCGCATGCCCCGGGAAGCCGTCGAGACCACCATTTCCATGAAATCGTGTGCCAGTTGCGAGACCGGCACCACATTGGAATGCAGCATGTGCAAGGGCATGGTGGTGCGCGGATTGATCGGTCGTACCACCACATCCGGCCAGACGCGACCGGCCACGGCCAGTTCGTCCACAATCGCAATTCCCGCGCCGGCCTGCACCATGGCACAGGCAATATGAGTCAGACGCACTTCTACCGCCAGCTGCGGTATGCCGGGACGGTTGCCGAACAACTGCTGCACCATCTGGCCATAAGGGGTGTCATTGCCATAGCCAATCAGGTCCAGACCTTCCAGGTCACGGGCGTCCAGCTCCTGCTTGTCAGCCAGCGGATGGCTGGCTGGCAGCACAGCCACCAGATGGTTTTCGTAAATGGATTGGGCGTGCAGGCTGGGATGGGTCAGGGGCACAATCGCCACGCCCACTTCGGCCTGTTGCGTGACCAAAGCCTGTACCAGGTCGCTGGAAATCAGGGTACGCACATAGACCTTCACATCCGGAAAGGCCTGGCGAAAACGCGTCACCGCCATGGGAATCAAGGTCTGTCCCAAACTGGGACTGACGGCAATGTGCAAGCTGCCATGACGCTTTTCGATCAAGTCGGTCGCCACCTCGTTGACCCGCTGCACACTGTTATGGACTTGCTCCACTTCCTGATAGAGCCGACGCGCTTCGGGCGTGGGATACAGCCGCCCTTTGATGCGCTCAAACAGCACCAGACCAATGCGTGATTCGGTATAGGACAGGAGGCGGCTGATGGCCGGCTGCGACACGTTCAGCAGTTGCGCTGCCTTGCTGATCGAGCCGGTCAGCATGATGGCGCGAAAAACCTCGATTTGACGAAGATTGAGCAACATCCCTTAACGTAGCCTTATGTTTCGAGCACAAATAAGCATAAGACATTTTAAGTGGCCTATGTTTCAATTTTTTCAAGCTGCCATCCCGGCGCGCCTTGATCGCACCGGGCTTACAGAGCGGCCTCATTACTACGACACGGAGACAAAACCATGCAAACCCTGCTTGTTCGCACCCTGGCGGTGCTGGGCGTGGGACTGGCCGCTGCTGCGCCCACCGCCCACGCCGCTGACAACGTTCATCTGATGCTGGACTTCATTCCCACCGGCGACTATGCCCCGTATTACTCGGGCATTGCCAACGGGATTTACGAGAAACACGGCATAGACCTGAAGATCACCCGCGGCACAGGTTCGGGCGACACCGTGCTGAAGGTAGCCGGTGGTGCCGCCGATATTGGTCTGGCCGACATTTCCGCCATTCTGACCTCGCGCCAGAACAGCCAGACTCCCATCAAGGCCATTGCGTCCACCTTCTCGCACTCGGCCCATTCCCTGTTTGTGCTCAAGGACTCGGGCATCACCAACTTCTCCGGCCTGGAGGGCAAAAAAATTGCCGTCTCGCCCGGCAACAGCCACAAGCTGTACTTCCCCATGGTGGCGCGCAAAGCCAATACCGATCCCGACAAGATTCAGTGGGTCACCGTCGACGGTTCTTCCATGGCGCCACTGCTGATTAACGGCAAAGTGGACGCCGCCCCTTTCCTGGCCACCAACTACTACTACCAGAACAAACAGGCCAAGCGTTTTGGCAAGGAGATCGTGGTGCTGCCCTTTAGCGACCAGGGTTTCAACATCTACGCCCTGTCCGTTTTCACCACTGACAAGACGCTGGCCGAACGCCCACAGATGGTGCAGAACTTTCTGAACGCCACCATCGAGGCCTGGGACGCCGCCCGCAAGGACCCGGACACGGCTTGTCAGGCCCACGTCAAAGCCAATCCTGAAATTGACCGGGATGACTGCATGGGCAATCTGAACGCCGTGCTGGGCTACATCTACACCGATTTCAGCAAGGAGCACGGTGTCGGCAGCCTGGAAGAGGGTCGCATGAAAAACACCTATGAAGCGGTGGCGGAGGCACAAAGCCTGGACCCTGCCTGGGACTATCACCAAGCCTACGACACCCAGTTCATCGTCAAGGCCAACGGCACGGCCAAGCCCTGAGCCACGCTGATTTTCGCGAGCGCTGGCTGGCCCCGGCGGGCCGGCGCGCGCCCTAGGAGCGCATTGTGATACGCATTCAAGACGTGAACCTGATCTACGGTCGTCATACCGAGCGCGAGACTCAGGCACTGAAACACATCAATCTGGACATCCAGGACAACGAAATCATTGCCATCGTCGGCGCGTCGGGCTGCGGGAAATCCACCCTGCTGCGCCTGATTGCCGGCTTGCTGATGCCCTCAAGCGGCACCGTCAGTATTGATGATGAAATCGTTGCCCACCCCCGCCAGGACACCGGCATTGTGTTCCAGGCCCCGACCCTGGTGCCCTGGGCCAATATTCTGGACAACACCCTCTTGCCGTCCAGCATCATGGGTTGCCTGGACGATCAGGCCCGCAGCCGCGCCACGCGCCTGTTGACCACCGCAGGTCTGGGCAATTTCCTGCACCATCATCCCAAACAGTTGTCTGGTGGCATGCAGCAACGCGTCGCCATTTGCCGCGCACTGGTTCACAACCCGAAAGTGGTGCTGATGGACGAGCCTTTTGGCGCTCTGGACGCGCTGACCCGCGAGACCATGACGCTGGAGTTGCTGCGCCTTTGGTACGAAGACCCCAAAACCATCGTGTTTGTGACGCACTCGATTTCCGAGGCCGTCATGCTGGGGCATCGCATCGTGGTCATGTCGCCACGCCCCGGCCAGATTACCGAGATTCTGGACGTGAGCCTGCCGCGTGAACGTGACTTTTCCCTGGTGGGCACACCGGAATTTACGCGCTGTGCCGCTGCCGTGCGTGAACTTATTTTCCAACACGAGGTGGCGTGATGAGTGAGCAAGCTCAAACCCTGGGCGTCACGCCCGTCTATAAACGACGGCTACGCCTGCGCGATTTCAATGAAATTACCGTCCCGGCCATCACCCTGATTGCCGTGGTCATTTTGTGGGAGCTGGCCAGCCGCCTGTTTGACATCCCTGAGTACCTGGTGCCCGCCCCCTCGCGCATCTGGGCCGACTCCATGCAGATGAAAGAAGCCATGCTGATGCATACGCTGGTCTCGACGCGCACCATCATGCTGGGCTTTTTGCTGTCCATTGCGGTGAGCTTCCCGCTGGCCGTGCTGATTACCTATTCACGTTTTTTTGAGCAGGCCATCTATCCCTTATTGATCCTGACCCAATCCATCCCCAAGGTGGCTCTGGCTCCGATCCTGGTCATTATCTTCGGCCCCACCGAGTTACCCCGTGTGGTGGTGACGTTTCTGGTCGCCTTCTTCCCGCTGGTGATCTCCATGACGGCGGGCCTGCTGGCAGCGCCACCCGAGCTGATTGAGCTGGTGCGTGCGTGCCGCGCCACCCGCCTGCAGGAGTTTTTCCGCATTCGCCTGCCCTTTGCCGTGCCCTTTATTTTCTCGGGCCTGAAAGTGGCCATTACCTTGTCCGTGGTGGGCGCCGTGGTGGGCGAGTTTGTGGCGGCCGACCAAGGTCTGGGTTACCTGATCACGACCTCCACCGCCTTTTTCAAGACGCCGGTTGCCTTCGGTGCCATGGCCATCCTGTCGGTCCTGGGCATTGTGTTCTTCCAGGTGATTTCCGCCGCCGAACGCATCCTGTTCCCGTGGGCGATCAAAGACAATCGGAGCTGATCATGACCTCCCCTTATACCGTCATCCGTGGTGGCCTGGTGCTGTCCCACGCCCAGGCCAAGGCCGAGCCTTTGGACATCCTGATCAAGAATGGCGAGATCGAAGCCATGGGCCCGCCCGGCTTGCCCGTCCCCGTCGATGCCACGGTGGTGCAAGCGGACGACCAATTGCTGCATCCCGGCTTGATCAACGCCCACACTCACGGCCATGGCACCTATGCCAAGGCCATGGGAGATCGCTGGTCACTGGAACTGTTATTGACGGCTGGCCCCTGGATCAATGGCGACCGCCATCTGGAAGACAAATACCTGAGCACGCAGCTCAATGCGGCCGAAATGCTGCTCAAGGGCTGTACCGCCAGCTACGACCTGTACTCCGAGGTGCCTGTACCCACTGCCGAAGGCATGAATGCCGTGGCCCAGGCCTATGTGGATGCCGGCATGCGGGCCACGGTCGCGCCCATGATGGCCGACCTGTCCTTTTACCAGTCCGTGCCCGGCCTGATCGAAGCCCTGCCCCAGGACTTGCAGAAGTTTGTGGCCCAACTGACACCGCAATCATTCCGGGCCACGCTATCGGGGCTGACGGACTTTCTGGACCAGCAGCGCAACGCCGACCGCATTCGCGTGGCCCTGGCCCCGACCATTCCCATGTTGTGTTCGGACGAGTTCCTGCAAAGCTGTGGTGAAATCAGCGCGGAGCGCGATATCGGCCTGCACAGCCACGTTGGCGAGTCCTATGTGCAAGCCCTGACCGGCATGAAACGTTATGGCAGCACCATTGTTCAACACCTGGACAAGCTGGGCCTGATCTCGCCCCGTTTCACCCTGGCGCACGCCATCTGGCTGGACGAGCGCGACCTGGACATTCTGGCGGTGCGCGGAGCCATGGTGGCCCACAACCCCGGCAGCAATATGCGTCTGGGCAATGGGATTGCCGATGTGAATGCCATGCTGGAGCGCGGTATTACCGTGGGTCTGGGCACGGACGGCTCAAACAGTGGCGATAACCAGAACATGTACGAAGCCATGCGCCTGGCCTCCTTCTCATCCAAGGTGCGTGGCCCCAATACCGAACGCTGGATTACCACCGAACAAGCGCTGTACGCGGCCACCGAAGGCAGCGCCCGCTGCCTGGGCATGGGCGAGCAACTGGGACGTCTGGAGCCGGGTCGCAAGGCCGATATCGTGTTTCTGGATCTGGCCCATATCAACTGGATTCCGCATAACAACACGGTCAATCAGCTCGTGCATCTGGAAGACGGTCTGGCCCTGCGCCACGTAATGGTCGACGGCCGGTTTGCCGTGCTCGACCGACAGTTAACACAAGTGAATATGCCGCGCCTGCGACAGCAAGTGGAGCAGGCCCAGGAACGCATCACACGCAATACCTACGACAAGCGCCACATCACGGAAAAACTGGCCAAGGCCGTAGGTTCTTTCTGCCTGTGCCTGGGCCATGACCGCTATCACGTGCAGCGCTGGGCACACCCCAGCCAAGACTTAACATGACGTTATGTTTTACAGATAAATAGGCATACGACATTCATGAATGGATTTGCTTCAATCATGGAAACGAACACGATTGCGGACACGCGAGCTAGGCGGGTCCGAGCCCTTCAAGGAGGAAGACAATGAGCGATTTTGATCTGGTAGTACGAGGAAATATTGTTGAGCGCGACCGCATCATCACGGACGGCTGGGTCGCCGTGCGTGAGGGCCGGGTGGCCGCACGCGGTATTGGCGCGGCTCCTTCAGCCCGTGAACATGTGGATGCGCGTGGCATGTGGGTCATGCCCGGCGTGCTGGACGGTCAGGTGCACTCCGGCAGCCAGGCCAATCAGGAAGGGCTGGGCTGGGCCTCACGGGCGGCGGCAGCCGGTGGCGTCACCACCATGGTGGAAATGCCTTATGACGACCCCGAACCCGTGGCCTCCCGCCCGCAGCTGGAAGACAAGATTGCCCGCATTGAAAGCGATTGCCATGTGGACGTGGCCTGCTACGGCACCCTGAATGACCAGCACGGTCTGGAAGCGGCCGCCGGCCTGATTGAAGGCGGTGTCTGCGGTTTCAAATTCTCAACCTTTGAAGCCAGCCCCAACCGCTTCCCGCGCGTGGAAGAAGACATTCTGATGGAGGCCTTTCGCCTGATCGCCCCCTCCGGTCTGGCTTGCGGTGTGCATAACCAGGACCAGGAGCTGACCCGCAAGAACATCAAGCGCATGGTTGAAGCGGGTGATACAGGCTGGGACGCGTTCTTGCGCGCCCATACCCCCCTGATCGAAAACCTGGCCACCAGCGCCATTTATGAAATCGGGGCCCAGACCGGCGCCCGTGCCCACGCCGTACACGTCTCCCTGTCGCGTGGCTTTGAGATCTGCAATATGTATCGCCGGGCCGGCCACAAAGCCTCGATCGAAACCTGCGTGCAGTACCTGATGCTGAACCACGAGGAGCATACCCGCCGCTTTGGTGCCAAGACCAAACACTACCCACCCATTCGTCCCAAAGCGGAAATGGATCTGCTCTGGACCCACATCGCCAACGACGAATGTACCTTCGTGTCCTCCGACCACGTAAGCTGGGGCCTGGAGCGCAAACAGTTTGAAAACGTGTTTCAGAACTCCTCCGGTGGTCCTGGTCTGGAAACGCTGCTGCCCGCCTTCTGGACCGGCTGCGCCGAGCACGGCATTTCCCCCACCATGGTCGTCAAGCAATTGTGCTGGGGCCCGGCCCAACACTTCCTGCTGGAACACCGCAAGGGCTCGCTGAATGTAGGTGCAGATGCCGACATCGTGATCGTCAAACCCGACACCTACCGCTTTGACCCGTCCACCAGCCTGTCCGCCGTGACCTGGAGTTCTTTTGAGGACCGCGAGTTTCAGGTACGTGTGGAAGCCACCTATGTGCGAGGACAACTGGCCTGGGACGGCAAGACCATACGCAATGCCGCGGGCGACGGTCAGTTCATCCGTCCGCACAAAGCAGGCGAATTGTCATGAGTCTGGCCATGCCCTTGTTGAATCAGGAGCGCCTGTGGCGCAGCACCCAGGAGCTGGCAAGGTTCACATTGCCCGACCAGCCCTGGACCCGCCGCGCCTTCTCCGAACTGTTTCTGCAATCACGTCAGTGGCTGCGGGAACAGTTCGAGCAAGCAGGCTTGAGCGTACGCATGGACGCCGCCGGCAATCTGATCGGTCGCCGTGAAGGGCGCAAGCCTGGGCTGGCGCCGATTACAACCGGCTCACACTGCGACACCGTGATGTATGGCGGACGCTACGACGGCATTATCGGCGTGCTGGCCGGGCTGGAAGTCGCCCGTTGCCTGAACGAGCAGGACATCGAGCTGGACCATCCTTTTGAAGTGGTGGATTTTCTGTCTGAGGAACCTAGCGACTATGGCGTGTCCTGCGTAGGCAGCCGTGCCATGGGCGGTGTCCTGTCCGAAGCCATGCTGGCCGAACGCAATCCACAGGGCGAAACACTGGCGCAAGGCATTGCCCGCATCGGCGGCCGCCCCCAGGAACTGGCCCAGGCCCGTCGTGCCCCTGGCGATACTGCCGCCTTTGTCGAGCTGCATATCGAACAAGGGCCCGTGCTGGAGTCGCGCAATCTGCCCATTGGCGTGGTTAGCAATATCGTGGGCATTTGCCGCCATCGCATCATCATTACCGGTCGCCCTGACCATGCCGGCACCACCCCCATGGACATACGTCGTGATGCCCTGGTCGGTGCCAGCCTGATCATCGGTGAAGTGGACCGCAAGGCCCGCCGTGCGCTGGGAGGGCCAGACTATCTGGTCGCCACCATTGGCAACCTGAACCTGACGCCCAACGCCTCCAATGCCGTACCCGGCCGTGTGGAGATGATGGTGGAAGTACGCAGCGACCGCCAGGAGCTGATGCAGAACTTCACCGAGGAGTTGCTGGCCCAGTTGCGCCCGGACATCGAGGCCATGGGCCTGGGTCTGGACGCGGCGCAAGTCAGCCTGGCCAAGCCCACGGACTGCACGCCCGATGTGATGAGCATCATCGAGCAGGCCGCCAGTGCGTTGGGTTACCCGAGCATGGTGATGCCCAGCGGAGCCGGTCACGATGCGGTCTACATGGCCCCCAGCGGCCCTATCGGCATGATTTTCATTCCCTGCCTGAATGGTCGCAGCCATTGCCCCGAAGAATCGATTACTTCCGAGCAGTTGCTGGACGGTACACGCGTGCTGTATCAGAGCATTGTCATGTTGGACCAGCACCTGGAGAGCTGACATGGACTGGTCCTGCGATCAGCTTGGCGAACGCGAACGCTACCGCTTGTTGGTCAACACCGTGTTGCCGCGCCCCATTGCCCTGGTCACCACCTGTGACCGGCAGGGGCGCGTGAACACGGCCCCTTTCAGTTTTTTCAATGTGATGGGCTCAGAGCCTGCCGTCTTGGCGCTGGGCCTGGAAAACGACGCGCACTCTGCCGATGGCCTGAAAGACACCACCCGCAACATCCTGGCAACAGGACAGTTTGTGGTGAACCTGATTAGCGCGAAACTGGCACACGCCATGAATATCTGCGGCATAGCCTACCCGACCGGACAGGCCGAGCACCTGCAAGCGGGCCTGGATCTGGCCCCCAGCGCACAAGTGCAGCCGCCCCGTATCGCCCAATGCCCGGTGCAGTTTGAATGCCGCTTGCACACTGCACTGGACCTGGGCCCGCTACGCCATATCGTCATTGGCGAAATCCTGCATCTGCACTGCGACGACGCCATCCTGACGCCTGACGGGCGCATTGACATAGCCGCTTACGACCCGATCGGGCGCCTGCATGGTTCGGACTGGTATGTCGGCCTGCAAGGCCGCTTTCAATCAGAAAAACTGAGCCATCACAACGGGCCGCCGCCCATCCAAACCTAAAAACATCATGAATCGTCGCCCTCATATCTACGTTCTGAACCCCAATTCCAGCCAGATCGTAACGGATGGCCTGGACCGTGCCGTCCAGCCCCTGCGTCTGGCCGATGGCCCGGCCATCTCCTGCCTGCGCTTGCCCCAAGGCCCGGCGGGTGTACAAAGCCAAACCGATATTGACACCCTGATTCCTCACCTGCGCGCCCAGGCCCTGAGCGTCCAAGAAGACGCCGCCGCCTATGTGGTGGCCTGCTTTAGCGACCCCGGCCTGTACACTTTGCGCGAAGCGGTGGATGTGCCTGTATTGGGCATTGCCGAAACCGGCGTGCTGACCGCCTTGACGCTGGGCCAACGCTTTGGCGTGCTCTCCATATTGCAGGCCTCCATCCCGCGTCACCTGCGCTACTTTGGGGCCATGGGCGTCACCGACCGCCTCGCTGCCGATCTGGCCATCAATATGAGCGTGTCAGAACTGGCCGACGAGCAAAGAACCCTGCAAGGCCTGACAGAAGTCGGCCGGCGTTTGCGTGACGAGCACGGTGCTGATGTGGTGGTACTCGGCTGCGCGGGCATGGCCAGTCAACGAGAGGCGCTGGAGCAAGCCTTGGGGATTGCCGTCGTGGAACCCACGCAGGCTACCGTGGCCGTTGCCCTGGGTCGTTGCTTGCTAGGCTGGTAAGTGTCGATGAACGCCCCTCCAGAATCGAGCGGTCTGGCAAGCGCACGGCGTCTGCTCCAGGCTCGCCACGAACACCGCCCCATCCAGGACTGGCCCGAAGCGCTACGCCCGGTGTCTTTTGAGCAGGCCTACCTTGTCCAGGCACTGCAAATGGAGGTGTTGGGTCCTATCGGCGGCTGGAAAGTAGGTGCAGCCACCGCAGTGGCCCCCCCTACCTGCGCGCCCCTACCCCTGCGCTTTCGCCATGCCAACCCAACAGAGCCCGTCGGCACGGATCTGGACTTGCGAGGCATGGAAGTGGAGATTGGCCTGATCCTGGGACAGGATCTGCCACCCAGTCACGCCCCGTACTCGCTGGAGCAGATCTGGGAGGCGGTCAGCCAAGTCTGCGTGGCGGTCGAAATCGTAGAGTCCCGCTTTGCGCAACGCGATACGGTAGGCCGCCTATCCACCTTGGCAGATCTGGCCAGTCATGGTGCGCTGGTCTATCAAGCCCAAGGTAAGGCGGCACAGGACAGGACAATACTCCAGCCGCAGTGGGCGCGCTTGCAGGTCGGACAGCAAACACCCCTACAAGGCCCAACTCAAAACCCCGCTGGCGAGTTGACGCGGCTGCTGATCTGGCTGGCAAATCAAGGCAGCCATCATGGCGGTGGATTGCAAAAGGGGCAAGTCATCATTACCGGCTCTTGCCTGCCCATGCTGTATGCCACTGCCGGAGACCGGATTCAGGCGGCCATTCAAGGGCTAGGCGAACTGGACTTTATCTGTGCCTGACACCAGCGGAAGCGGCCTGCCTATCGGATAGCACCGCAAGTGGGCTTTTACTCTCTATGATGTGTACTGCAAAAAGTACACGGGCGCGATCCATTGCCGCCCCGCCACCCCAACATTCGGAGAAAGGCCCCATGAGCAAAAACGAAATCACCTGGTCCAATGGTCAATGGAGCGACACCAGCGCCCCCTTGATTGGCGCTACTGACCACGCTTTCTGGATGGCCACGACGGTGTTTGACGGTGCCCGCTCCATTCAGGGCCATACGCCGGATCTGGACCTGCACTGTGAGCGTCTGAACCGTTCGGCCATCACCCTGGGCATGGAACCGGTGATGACCCCCCAACAGACCGTCGACCTGGTACACGAGGGCCTGAAAAAACTGTCCCACACGACGGATTACTACATCAAGCTGCTGTATTTCGCACCCGGCGGTTTTATCCAGCCTGATCCGTCAACGAGCCAACTGGCCATTCATATTTTTGAATCTCCCATGCCGGACGACAGCGGCTTTAGCGCCACATTCAGCGAATTCCTGCGCCCCGATCCCTCCATGGCTCCCACCGATGCCAAGGCGTCCTGCCTGTACCCCAATACCCAGCGTATCTTGCGCGATGCCAGCGCACGCGGTTTTGACAACGCCATCGTGCTGGACTCCAAGGGTAAAGTGGCTGAGTTTGCCGTCGCCAATTTGTGGATTGTGCGTGACGGCATCGTGCTGACGCCCGAACTGAACGGCACATTCCTGAACGGCATTACCCGCCGACGTGTCCTGCAGCTGCTGCGAGATGACGGCATGGAGGTGCGGGAAGCCAGCCTGACGCCACAAGACGTGTTGGAAGCAGATGAAGTATTCAGCACTGGCAATTACGGCAAGGTCCTGCACTGCAATCGCATTGACGACCGCCACTATGCTCGTGGCCCGGTTGAAACCCGTGCTCACGAGCTGTACATGGCGTATACCGAACGCAATTAAGGGGCGAACAGACTCGCCGCCCCCACGAACACCGGGGGCGGATGAGTCTTGAGCCTGAACAACTGGGTGTCCGGGACAGGCTCTGCCCCTGGAAAAACGGCTCAATCATGAGCCGTTTCGTAATCAAGCCTGCGAATCAACCGTGCATGGGTCCAGTGGCTCATTGGCGACCGGGGCACTTTCCTGCAGCGCCTGCGCCTGCTTCATCTGATGGAGCAAGCTATGCAGCATCTCGGTGGACAGACCGTGCAGCACCAGGCGGTAGCCAGCTCGCAAGGTCGACATGGGCACCAGAGGGTGGCCATTGTTCACCAGAATCAGGTGCTCAGGAGCCTGCAGGATCTTGGCCGCGTAAATGCCAATGGTCTCATCCAGCTGCAGGGAGTTGGCCGCGCGCCAGAAGTCGTTATCGGTCAGCAGCAACTGATACAAGGGCGTGAACAGTTCGATGGCACTTTGCAGGTCCACCTTGTTCAAGGGACCTTGGGGCATATCCTCCAAGACCAGGGGCACGGGCTGAATCATGGAAAAATCCACCCGCTCCGGCGGGCCAATTTCCTGATGATTGTCCCGCAACGCCTGATTGAGACGGATGACGAAATTGAACAGGTTCAAATCGTGCTTCACAAAGGTGTGATCCCGCAATTCGTCCAGATTCATGGGCGTGAGCGGCGTGGTCGGCACCGAGGTGGGGGAGTTGGCGGCAATAAAAGCCAGCACCTGTGAGCCCAGGTGAAAGTGTCGCAAGATCAGCCAGTTTGCCTGAGGCGAAACAAAACGCTTGAGGCCCCACACCAAAATGCGGTGCAGCAGGCCCGAGTGCGACCATTTGCGCGGCAAAAAGGTTTTAACGACCTGAATCAGCACAATCGTCAAACGGGCCAGGGGCCGCAAAAACGGCAACAAATACTGGCGCGAGGACGAGCTGGAATCAGTCAGCCAGGCCTGCTTGACCTCGTCTGGCAAGGGGGTGCTGCGATCCAGATACAGGGCCCGCCAGGGATTGGGGTCCTGCGGGTCATGCGGTTTGCTTAAAAAATCCGGGATGGGGTCCATGTCTTAATACTCTTTCGCGTATTGGAACTGCATCAGATACAAGGCGGCGGTACGACGCGCGGTGTCAATAATAATCTGCTCGGCACGGCCTGTTTCATCGCAGTCCAGGGCCAATTCCACCGCCACCAGCCATCGGGCCAGATGATGCTCGTCATTCATGCCGTGATAGTGCAGGAAGCGGTACATATCCGGCTCCAGCGACAACGCGGATTTGAGCAAGGGAAGTAAGGCCGGCACAATGCGCTGACCGGTACCTTCAATAATGTAGATCGCGCCCAGCAAGCCAATCGGGTCCTGGCTGGCCGCCAGAGCATGCAAATAGGAATTCAGCGCCTGACCGCCTGGATTACGCGTCAATTGCTCTATCTCGGTAGCGGTACCGCCTGCGTGCCGGTAGTCCTCGAACAGAATGTTGAAATCATCCTGCTCTTCGCCAGCATGCAGGCGAATCAGCTCTGCCAAGGGCGCGTAGGCGGGCGATAAGGAGTCGCAGGCTTCACGCATCCATTTAGCCCCTTCCCGTACTTGGGGAATCCAGTCGGCCATCCATTTCTGATAATCCTGCATCCGGATAGAGCCGTCGTGCAGGCTGCGCAGCAAAGGCGTACGCCACACTTGCGAACGATAGTCATGCCAGATAGGGGCCAATTGCGTCAACAAGTCGCGCAAACCTTGTGGGGCCGTGGCAGGGTCGTGCGGGGGAGCGATGTCCACCAGATCGCAGGACGCCAACGCCGCCTGCTTGGCAGACGGGTAGGACACGGCGGGGGCCGGTGCATCGCAGGCCTCCACTTCCAGCAGCATGTAGGCCGTCATGAAGCGACCCGACTCGGGCACGTAGCACAGGATTTGTTCGCCGGGCGTCAAGGTCCGATCGCGCATGAACTCGGCCAGCATGATCAGAATCGAGGCTGCGCCCGTATTACCGCGCCAGCGCAAATTGCTGTACCAGCGCTCGGCAGGAATACCCAGGCCTGCCTGCTCCAGCAAGTCCGCCACCACGGGCAGGAACTTCTCGGACGAGTAATGGCACAGGAAATGGCTGATGCGCTCAGGGTCAACCCAACCGTCTCGCACCAGTTTTACGTATTCGTGAATTCCGATATCGAACAAATGAGGCAGCAAACGGATATCCTGACGCAAGGACAAGGCGCCATCCTGCTCCGCCTGAGACCAGGAGTCGTAATCCAGATGGCTGCGCGTCGAATCACGCGCCGCGCCCAGCTGCATGCATACGGGATAATCGCCGGAAAAGGATTTTTGATGAATCCAGCGCAAACGCAAACGCACACCGGCCTGCGTGGTAGGCAGAATCTGATCCTGGTGGCTGAGTAACGCAGCTCCCGCGCCATCGGATAACATCCAGCGCAAAAAATGGGAGTCAAAATCTGCCTGATAATCTTGTGACGCAAAGCGCGAACGGCGGAACAAGCGCGAGGGCATTTCACTGGCTACTGCCACACCGTGACGGTGTGTGCCCAGCTCAATCCCTTGGGCAACAGCCTGCAGCGCCGTGACACCCGCGGCACAGATCCCGTGAACGGAATGCACTTCCAGGGGCGGGGCCGCCAGCTCTCCCTGAATGGCATTGGCAAAACCGGGCATCAGCAAGTCCCCGCCCGAGGACCCGCTGGCCAGCAGGCCCACATCCGCCATGGTCAAACCTGCCTGCTCCAGGCAGGCCCGCACGGCATTAGCGGCCATGGTGGCATTGCTCCAGCGCGTACTGCCATCCTCCCCAATGGCGTAATAGCGCTGCGCAATACCGTTTTCGGCCAGAATGCGCTGCTTGATGCGCCCTGAAATACGGTTCAGCGGGGCGATAAACTTGTCCATTGCGGCGTTGTCGACCGGCTCGCCGGGCATAAACCACTGAGCCTGATGAATCACGACCTGATCAAAGGCCACGGGCATAACACTACTCCTGATTACACGCCATCACGCCAATGCGTTGTCTGGCCCACGGCGTTCATGGTTTGACTGCGGTAGCGGGGCACGAACAGACCCAACACAAAAACACGCAGCATATAGGGCACCAGCCCCCCTTCATTCAAGGTCTCGGGGGTGCGGGCTCGGTATTCGGTATCGTGCAGCCGCTTCAGCTCCGACCAATGCGCACGCGAATGCTCATGGTGGGCCACATGCAGGCCGATATTAAAAAGCAAGGGGTTGACCAGCCCCTCAAAATTGCGCGCGTAGCTCAATTGACCGCCCTGATGGGCCTGATGACTGCCATCGGCATGGGCATGCTGCAGATAATTGGTGGTCAAGAGCCAGTGCAAACCATGCAGCTGCGGCACGATGACGTATAAAAAACCCTTGACTGGGTCCAGGGCCAGGGCAAGCGTCCAACTCCCCAGCCACAGTCCGTACTGCGCCAGGCAATAGCCCCAGACACCCGGCCAGTGTCGGCGCAGGCGGCCCAGCCAGGCATAAATTGCCGGAT
Organism: Alcaligenes sp. Lyrl_28; assembly: GCF_051948705.1. NCBI lineage: Bacteria > Pseudomonadati > Pseudomonadota > Betaproteobacteria > Burkholderiales > Alcaligenaceae > Alcaligenes > Alcaligenes sp. Lyrl_28. The sequence continues at coordinate 65,823 of NZ_JAYJLG010000007.1, read as the reverse complement.
ACAGCGCAAGCACGGCTTCAAAGGGGTGCATCAACCAGCCCAGCGCGTCGTTGGTATCGCCACGCCAGAAGCGGTAGGTACGAGCCACGTCTTTTTGTCCATGTTTATAGCGATGATGATTGCAGCCATGCGCCGGCCAGAACACGCAAGCGGGATGGCCCTGTAACAGGGTCAGCCAGAAATCCGTCAGGCGATTGGGCAGACGGCCTCGCCACATGCGCACATGATGATGATTGTGGTTGATGACACCCATACCCAGTGTCAAAAACAGCAGCAAGCCATACAGAATCCAGGAGAAGCCACCCCGCCACAGCGCGACCACCACGACCGGGTAGACAATCAGGTACAGCAGGCTTTGCCAGTCACGCGGGTGACGTAAACGCCACGCAGCACTCATCCCCGCGCCTCCTCGGGGCGATCAGGCAGGCGCGTGCCAAACAGGCGGTCCATGAAACTGAACTGAAACCCATAGTTCCCGTTGTACTGGGCATGATGACGCTGGTGACGACGACTGGCGGCCAACCAGTTCCGGCTGGAGACATGGGGGAAAAAATCGTAATTGGAGTGGCCTATGCAATTGAAAAACAGGCTGAACAGGGGCACCGACAAGAGCGACCAGAAGCTGAAATCATGCACAACCATCGGCAACAGAATCACATTGCCCAGCATCAGAGATTCAAGCGGGTGAAAGCTGTAGGTGGAAAACGGCGTCACCACCACAGAAGAATGATGCGGGCCATGATAACGACGCAACCAACGCGTGTGCAGCAAACGGTGATTCACCCAGAAATGCACATCGTTCCAGATCATCAGGGCCAGGATTTCCAAGGCAATGCGGGTGGCGCTGGCGTCCGGCGTCAACCGCGCCCAGCCCAATTGCAGCAGCCCCCAGGGGAACACCATGCCCAGGCCGAAAATCAGAATGGCCGATCCCGACTGCTTCAGTTCCCGGCGCAGTTGACCGGGCCGCAACGGACGCGTATCGAGAGGACGCCCCCAGCCCAAAGCCGGCAAGAGCCATCGTGTCAGCGCCAGGGTTACCAGTGCAAACAGCAGGTAGATGCCGCCGAAAAACAATAAGCCCACGCCCATTACCTGCCAGACGCTCAAGGCCTGAAAAGCCTGCCCCATTCCACTCTCTACGTAACAAAATGTGCTAATGCTAGCGCGGTCAGAAAAATCACGTTTGTTAATTTAGTTACTAATTGCTTGCCGCCGTCCAGGCGGCCCACGCCAGGCCGACTTGCAGCAGCCCGGCGCGGGAACAACAGCCGTGTACTTTTGCTCCGTGGCAGTGCCATTGAGAAGCCGGTACTCACCCAGGGCGCCTGTGTGAGGAATACACAACACAGCAGAACTTGATCTTGCGCTTGCCTTGAACTTGTCCGCATACGATATACTGAGTCGTCACAGACTTTCCCTAGACACCATGAGACGTTGGTTCGTCGTCGTCTTACTTCTCGTCCTACCCCTGCAGGCTTACAGCTCTCACTACCACGCAACCGTGCAAGGTGGTCAGTCCGCCTTATTCGCTCAACACGAATCGGATGCGGCCGAGCCTGTGGACCACCGAGTCAAATCCGGAAAGCATCCTTTGCAGCAGCTCAGCGCCATTTTGGCGCATACGCCCATGCAACAGTACGCTGACCATGCGGATACCCCTTTGCCCTGCCCGGTTCAGTCGTTCTGGCTGCATGCCTGGCCTTCGGCTTGCCCGCCTTATTCCCTGCCCGCTATTTGCTGCGAATTCGCCCCCGAGCATCGTCCACCACGAGTCTGACTCCTGACGCGCCCCTGCGCCCTGCTTGTTTTGCGTTTTTGCACTTATTTCTCTGTCTAACAGGACAACATCATGGAATGGCTACTCGATCCCAGCATATGGGTCGGCTTATTAACTCTGGTGGTGCTGGAGATTGTTCTCGGCATCGACAACCTGATCTTTATCGCGATTCTGGCCGATAAACTTCCCCCGCATCAGCGTGACCGTGCTCGCCTGATCGGCCTGTCTCTGGCGCTGATCATGCGTCTGGGTCTGCTGACCATCGTCTCCTGGCTGGTTACCCTGACCACGCCGCTGTTCTCCATTGGCCCGCTCAGTTTCTCGGGGCGCGACCTGATCTTGCTGCTGGGTGGCCTGTTCCTGCTGTTCAAGGCCACCAGCGAGCTGCATGAGCGTCTGGAAGGCGGCAGTCACCACGCCAGCACCAACAAGGCTTACGCCAGCTTTGGTGTGGTGGTGGCGCAAATTGTGGTGCTGGATGCCGTGTTCTCCCTGGATGCGGTGATTACCGCCGTGGGTATGGTGGACGAACTGCCTGTCATGATGACGGCCGTTATCATCTCCATCGGTTTGATGATCTGGGCCTCCAAACCACTGACCACCTTCGTGAACAATCACCCCACCGTGGTGGTGCTGTGCTTGAGCTTCTTGCTGATGATTGGTCTGACGCTGACCGCCGAAGGCCTGGGCTTCAAGATCCCGAAAGGTTATCTGTACGCCGCTATTGGCTTTTCCATCCTGATCGAGTTCTTCAACCAGATTGCCCGCCGCAGCCTGCTGCGTTCGGAGTCGCGCCGCCCTTTGCGTGACCGTACCGCCGAGGCCGTGCTGCGCATGCTCAGCAACCGCAAGCATGAAGACAAGGATGAAAGTGGCAGCGAGGGCCAGCCGGATCTGGATGAACAGACCTTCCGCACCGAAGAGCGCAATATGGTCAGCGGTGTACTCAGTCTGGCCGAACGCCCCATCCGCTCGCTGATGACCCCTCGCCAGGAAATCACCTGGCTGAACATCGAAGACACCACCGACACCTTGCGTCAACAGTTGCGCGCGACCCCCCACAGCTTTTTGCCCGTCTGTCAGGGAGATCTGGACCAGGTCGTCGGTGTAGCGCGCGCCAAGGACCTGCTGGCGGATCTGGACGAGTACCCACAGGTCAAGCTGTGGCCGGATCTGCGTGAACCCATCATCGTGCACGAGCACACCGATGTGCTGAGCGCGATTGCCATGCTAAAGCAGTCCAACGGCCAATTCGTGCTGGTCACTGACGAGTACGGCGCCATTGAGGGCTTGCTGACACCCATCGACATTCTGGAAGCGATTGCCGGCGAGTTCCCGGACGAGGACGAGCAGCCTGCCATCCAGCAGATCGGCCCCAACCTGTGGCAGGTGGACGGCAGCATAGATCTGCTCTTGCTGGCCCAGGCGGTCGAAGCAGACGATCTGCTCCTGAAAGACAACAGCTTCAACTCGGTCGCCGGTTTCCTGCTGGAGCGTCTGGACTCCCTGCCCACCGTGGGCACAGTCGTTGAAGCTGAGGGCCTGCGCTTTGAAATTACCGAAGTCAGCCAGCGTCGTATCGCCACGGTACACGTCAGCCGCTTGCACGTAGCGGAGCAAGCGCAGGAATAAGGGCGACCACGCTACACAGCGGCCGTACTGGAGCGGGTCTGCAGGAACGCCTCCAGGTCGCAAGCAAACAAGGCCAGGGTATTACCCTGGCCTTGTTACCTATGACAGGCATCCTCTGCGCTGTATGTAGCTCTTGTTGTTCACGAATGCCGGTGGCGACCGGCATTCGCTGCCCTGTTGTGACGAGGACAAGGGGGGCGTACCAAAATCAGGCGCGACTTAGCAGAGCAATCCCGCCGGGAAGACGCATTGCATCCAGACCGTAGAGCTGCTGCAAGATGTCCAGCGCCTCCGACAAATTATCCAGACTGACCCCGAAGCTGACCAGGATAGAACCCAAGGACGCGTCCCGTAGAATCACGTGCCCGGCCCAATATCGGTTCAGCTCGGCCACCACCTGGGACAAGGGCTGTTCATGAAAGACCAGCCGGCCCTGGCGCCAGGCAGGAAAATCCTTCTCCAGAACGGTTTGCACCGCGCTGATGGTGTGGCGTCCGTAGACCAGCCTCTCGCCGGCCGCCAGACGATAACCCTGTCCACCGAAATCCACCTGGGCGCTGCCTGACAAACACGTCACCTCGGTTTCGCCATTCACATAACGAATATTGCTGCGGCCGTTAAAAGTCTGAATGGACCCGGCACCAGCAAACACGGTACAGACCGATGCCGAACGTTCGGACTGGCGCACTTCCACTTCGCCCTCAAGCAAGGCCACGACCCGGCCCAGATGTGGATCATCGCTGACATTCAAACGACTGCGCGTATTCATGTCCAGCCAGACATGATCGAGCAACTGCACGCGCCGCTGCTCACCCGCACCGGTACGGTAATCGGCACGCAAATCTGCCAGCGAGGGCCACAGTTGCAACGGTGGCCTGGCGACCAGGTATAAACCGCCACCCAGCAGCAGGCCGCCCAGCAAGGCACGGCGCAAAGGCCGATGGCCACGTTTTTGGGTCAGCTTGGCCTCACGTAGCCAGTCTTCGCGATGCTGGGGCATGGCATCCCACAGTTCGCGAGCATGAGCAAAGGCGGACGCATGGGACGGGCTGCGGCCACACCAGCGGCGCAGCTCCCGAGCCTGACGAGAGGTCAGCGAGGACGTTTTCAGGCGGCTGACCCAAGCTCGTGCCTCTTTGTGCAAGGTGTCTTCATCCAGATTCAAGGCAGTAGCGGGGTTCATCAACAATGAGTAAAAAAACGCGACACACCGGTCGCAGAGCGTCATCCAAACGTTTTATCCCGTCGTTTAAACGGATAAAAAGCGAAATTCAACGGTAAGCGTAAATTGTCGGAAACTGCGGGGCCTATCGTCAAGCAATAGGCCGTCATAAAGGGTAAAGCCTAGGTTTGGCAGCACTGCATCACCTGCTGGCGCAACCAGGCGTGGGCAGGGTCAGTGTGGCGGCGACGATGCCAGACCTGCTGAAACAAGACGGGGGGAATGGGCAGGGGGGGCTGGAAAAACACCAGTCTGGCCTGATCGCGTAAATGCTCGGCACTACGACTGGAGACTGTCAGGATCAAGTCCGTGCCCTCCAGCACCTGGGCCGCTGCACTCCAGTGCGGCAAGGAAAGCACAATCTGCCGGTGCAGGCCATGCTGGCTCAAGGCCTTGTCGACCTCGCTCTCGCCGCCGGGGCGCATGGCCAGCAACACATGTGGACGCTGCAACCACTCGTCCAGGCCCGGGGGCTGCCCGCCGCTCAGGCTGGCTTGATCGGCGATGCAGATCAAATGCTCATCAAACAAAGTCTGCGCCTGCAAGCTGGCCGCCATTTCCGAGAACACGCCAAAGGCCAGATCAATCTCACCATCACTGAGTTGGGCCAGCATGGCCTCGCGGCTGGCCTGGCTTACCGCCAGCCGAATCCCCGGTGCCTGCTGCCGTAAACGTCGCATCAGGGGGGGCAGTACGATTTGCGCACCGTAATCAGACATGGCCAGACGAAATTCACGTTGCTCGCTGACCGGGTCAAAGCCACCCGTATCCAGCAAAGCATTGAGCTGCTGCAAAGCCTGTTCCAAGGGACGCTGCAATTGCAGCGCCATCGCTGTCAGCTCCAGCCGCGAGCCTCGACGTATCAGCAAGGGATCGTTAAACACCTGGCGCAAGTGCGCCAAGGCGTGACTGACCGCAGGTTGGCTTTTATGCAGTCGATGGGCAGCACGCGTCACATGCTGCTCCGTCAACAAGGCATGCAGGCTTAGCATCAGATTCAGGTCTATACGACGTAGCTCATCCATAGAACGAATAATGACTGTGCGCACTATCAATTTCAATAAGTTTTACGAATAGTGCAAGATAAGGTTTTACCTTCTATGGAGAGTTGTCTATGTCCGGTACCGCTTTGATAAGCCTGTTCGTGGCTGTTTTTGCGGGAACGGTGGTGCCGTTCCAGGCTGCCAGCAATGCCGTCCTGGGAAAAATGCTAGGTCACCCACTCTGGGCCACGCTCGTGTCCCTGTGCATCAGCGCCGCCTTGGTTCTGCCCACGCTTTGGCTGATGCGCGCCCCCGCACCGGTGACCGCACAATTGGCCCAGGCGCCCTGGTGGGTTTGGACGGGCGGAATTGGCGGGGTGATCTACATCAGCGCGGCCTTGATCCTGACCCCACGAATGGGCGCGGCCAGCTTTATTGTGTGCGTCGTGGCCGGGCAAATGCTCAGCTCCATGCTGATCGACCACTATGGCCTGATGGGTTTGAATCCCCGTCCCGTACCTATGGGCCGCATTCTGGGCGTGCTGCTGATTCTGGCCGGAATGGGACTGGTGCAATGGTTTACCCCCTCGGCACCCACCGGCAAGGCCTCGGGCCCAGACGCCACAGCCGAGCACGGCGAAGCTCTGCCAGAGAATCAGGCGATAGCCCGAGAGTCGCCAACCAACACGCCGCCCCGCGCCTGAAGCCGACTCAGGCCCGCTTGCACTGAGAACGGAACTGGCTGCACCACCAAAAACCGGCTGACAAGGCCGCTGCCGCCAGCATGCCCAGCGCCAGCAACAAACCGCTCTCAAACAGGAGCGGGGCCACTACGCCGGACACGGTAGCAAACAAGAGCATTTGCCAGGCACTTTGTACCGAGGAGGCCAGGCCGCGCATGCTGGGAAATGTCCCCAACGTCACCACGGTCATGCCTGGCAAGGCCATGGACATGCCAAAGGCATAGACAAAAATCGGCATCACCGCCCAGGGCACCTCTGCCTGAAACAGCAGGTTGTACACCGTGTTAAATGCCGCCCCTCCCAGCATCAAGCCCAGGCCCAGGCGGATCATGCGCGCCGGGGCCAGCTTCTCGGCAAAACGCGCATTGATTATCGAGCCACCCAGCATGCCACCAATAAAGGGCAGAAACAGCCAGGCAAATGCCGTCTCCGTCAGTCCCAATACGCCAATCACAAAGCTGGCTGCCGACGAAATGTACAAGGCAAAACCGCCAAATGCGAAGGCAATCGCCGAGATCGCCAACACAAAGCGGCCATTGCTCAAAGCGCGCACGTAATTAGCCAGAATAACCCCCAACTTCAAGGGCTGACGGGAGGCCACGGGCAAGGTTTCAGGCAACTGGCGCCAACACACGGCGATCAGCGCGACGCTCAGCACCGTGAGCATCCAAAATACCGAGCGCCAGCCCGAGTAGCTGCTTAAGTAGCCGCCCAACACGGGAGCAATCGCCGGAGCTAGGCTGAACACCATCGTGATATGGGCAAACAAACGCTGGGCCGTGACGCCCTGCACACAGTCTCGTGCCAGGGCCTGGCCTACCACCCGGCCCGCTCCTGCTGAACAGCCTTGCACCATACGGAAAAACAGCAGCCAGGAAAAACTGGGGGCCAGTGCAGAGCCAATCGAACCGATCAGAAACAGGATCAGGGAGGCCAAAATCACGGGGCGACGTCCAAAACTGTCAGACAACATGCCCCAGAACAGGCTCATGAAAGCAAAACCGAACAGATACAGACTTAAGGTCTGCTGAACCATTGACTGGTCAACAGAAAATTCGACACCAATGCGGTGAAAGGACGGCAGATAGGCATCGGTAGCAAAAGGCCCTAGCATCGCCAACGCCGCCAACACCAAGGTCAGCTTGCGGTAATTCATAGATAGCTTTGGAAAACAGGGAGGGCGCCAGACAACAGCGCAGGGATAGGGGCATGGTACCCCTTAACCGGACCGTACGGACACCTCCGTACGGAGCATAGTGTATCAAACGCCCCAGACAGGATCGAATCCCTGGGAGGCGCCCGGGCCAACGCGCTGACACCGGGATTAACAACCGGTTCAGCGCTTGCCGGGCGAGGGTGTTCCAAACGCCTCGCGGCTGGTCTGCCCAAAGCCGCTTTGGTGCAAAAGACTGCGTTCAATAAAGCGGCTGACTTGAGAGCGCACTTCCGGCAGCCAGGGCCCTTGGTCGAACACCTGTGGAAACTTCATGCTGAACCAGGCGTACAGACTGATCTGCTTGCTCAACAATTCGGCATCCTCCAGACGCGAGGGACTGGCCGACTTCAGCCAGGAGGGCGCCGGGGGCAGGGCCATCGGCCGTTGCGCCACATAGGCCGACAGGCAACGTTTGAAATAATCCAGCTCGGTATCTTTATCCACCGAGACCGGCGCACAGGCAAAGGTGAACTTCTCGCGCAACTCCAGTTTCGGTGCCAGGCGGTCCACCCAAAAACCCAGCTCGATGGCATCTTTCAGGCCGGCCGTCTGGAACAAAGGACTGTCTGAGGCCACCTTCTGGGCAAAATACTGCAACACCGCGCCAATATTGTTGTTATCCAGCAAAGCCGCCAGCGCCTGGACATGCTCGGGGCTGGGCGCGATGGGCAAACGCAGATCCACACTGGGTGCCTCAGTTTGCAGTTGCGTACGGATGTGGTTCAAGTCCTGCTGGTCCATCGCCCCCACATACCCTTTGGGGTACAGACCGTAGCGGCCGGCACGGCCGGCAATCTGGCGGATTTCGGTGGCGTTCAGGACGCGCATGGAGCGGCCATCAAACTTGTGCACCGTGGAGAACAGCACACGGCGAATCGGCAGGTTCAGACCCATGCCGATCGCATCGGTCGCCACCAGCACATCGGCCTCGCCTTGGGAAAAGCGCTCGGACTCGGTACGGCGCACTTCCGGAGCCAGCGCACCATAGATCGTGGCCACTTTCCAGCCTTGGGCGCGGTAGCGGGCACTCAAGGTCAACACATCTTTACGGGTGAAGGCCACCACCGCATCGCCCTTGGACACTCCCTGCGCTTCACGCTGACGATCCTTGCGGCCACGCCAGGCGGCAGGTTGACGCCCTTGTCTGCCCGTGGCGGGCGGTGGCTCAACCGGATAAGGCATCACTTCCAGTGGCGTCTTGCGTTCGGTAAATTCCAGCTCCATGGTCTCTTCCATGGAGCGCACCAGCCGCTCACAAGGGCGCAACACCGAGGCATCGCCACACACAAACAGGGTACGGGCCGGAACACCGACCAAGGCTGCCGTCCAGGCCCAGCCACGCTGCTCGTCTTGCAGCATTTGAATCTCGTCCAGGACGGCCACGCGCACTTCCATCGTGGGGTCCATCATCTCGACCGTGCAGGCGGTGTGCTGGGCGCCGGGCACCATCACGCGCTCCTCGCCCGTCACCAGATTGCAGGGGATGCCCGCATTCATCAAGCGATCGCGCACTTCCATGGCCAGCAGGCGCAAGGGCGCAAGGTAAACCCCCGAGCGGGCCTCCATCAACGCTTCCAGGGCCTCGTGAGTCTTGCCCGAATTGGTCGGCCCCAAACGAAACACCAGGTGACGTCGTATGCCACGAGCCAGACTGAACATTTCCGGGAAATCGCCCAGACGCATCAAGTCCTGGGCACGCTGCTGCTCCACACTCTCCAGAATGCGGCGCACCGGGCCATTGAGCAGACGCTTCTCAAAATCTCCGGCCTCGATTTCCTTTTGCTCGATGCCCTCTTCCAAGGCCATGCGCAAGGCCTTGGCCAGTTCCAGAAACGACGAGCCATCAATCAGGGGGCGCTGGGTTTGCAAAAACGCATCCAGCGAATCTTCCAGACGCTGGGAGAGACGGTTTTGAGCCGCCGTATTGAACAAGACCGCCACGCGCGCCGGCAGACGATCCAGCTCCGAGCCGGTACGCGGCAAAGGCACAGCCGCCTGCATGCGTACATTGGCGCGCCAATGCTGACGCTCGCCCGCTACGGGCACATTCACCGCCAGCCACACATCCTTGTGCCACCACAGACGTAACGGATCTTCCGGGTCGAGCTCGTAATCGCACGCTTCCTGCGTCCTGATCCGGTTCAGTACTTGTTGCTGACGCCATTGCGTGCGGGCGCGGTCAGCGGCTCGCTGATACTGCGCTCGTTCACGATTGCTCAGGGTACTGGCGTGCTGTTCTCGCCATTGCTCAATCTGGCTTTGATCTATCGCAGCCAGTAAATCCGGATGATGGGCGACGCGGTCACGCCCTCCAGCGGCTGCGCTGCGCACTTCCAGCTTGGTACTGGGCAAACGGCGGTCCGCCAGCCACAGCTCATACTCCTGACGGGTAATCCCCAGCAAGGCCATGGTTTCTTCGGAACCGATACACTCCTGCTCCCAAGCCCAACGTTGCTGGCGCTGCTCACGCTGACGTTCCTGACGCTGGGCTTGTGCCTGCAACAGAAACTCCTGCTGCTGGGCATCCAGCTTGAATTCCTGGGTCAACACAGCGGCGCTGGCATTACGGCCATACACCGTCAGGAACCAATGAGCAGGCTCACCGGCTTGCAGGCCCTCAAAAGCCTCCAGGGTAATGCGTTGCGGCTCGCAACCCTGCTCTTTTAACCATGCCGTCAAACGCTCCTGTGCGTGATCGAACTTGCGCTGCTTGTCGCTTTGTTCTTTTTGCCGCGCCTGTTCACGTTCTTTCTGGGCCTGCTCCCAGCGCTGACTACGCTGCTCGCGGTCGCGCTGTTCAGCCTGTAACTGCCACAAATAGGTTTGTGCCAAGGGCAAGCTCTGCCAGGCCTGCAGCAGCGCTTGCAAACGTGGTCCACGCTCAGCTTCCGGCCAGTTCTCGCTCAAGGGCAAAGACTGGGACGCGATCGCCCCGGCCAAGCGGCCGCGCTGTTCAAGCAGTTGCTCACGCAAGGCTTCATACGCATCCGCTTCCAGCTTGTCCACGCTCATCTGATAGAGCAAGCGCAAGATGCCAATCACAAGCTCGGGCACCCCTTGGGACGCCAGACGCTGGTCCGCATCCTTCAAACCCAGTTCGGCAGCGATGATCTGATTGAAAAAAGCGGCATCCTGCGGCAGGCGCCAGGCTTTCAGCCATATCCGCCGTATGCCTGACCGGTCCTGATAACGCGCTTTCTTGGCGACCTGACGAGCCACGCCTTCCAGGCGCGGGTAGTCCAGCCATTGAGGATGGAGCAGCATGCCCGCTTGAGTGGGGACGGGAGAATCGGAAACGGACGAAGCGCGACGCGCAGCCATAGGGCGGGGACCTGAAAATACGGGAAGAAGAGAACGAGAAAGGCAGAAAAGCCGGTTCCAGCAAGCATGAGCAGCATTATACGGGTCTGCTCTAGGACGTTCAGAGAATACAGGCAATCACCGTAATAAACGTCATTGAGGGCAAGAAAACATAGGACAATCCCCGCCCACAATCATCAAGCAAACGAGTCAAAGCAGGCAAAGAAAGTAAACTGGGCTCGCAGCAGATGGCGCAGAGCCAATCACATCCGCGGTCCGCCTCGAGGAAACCGTCACACTGCCTTCCTTCGCGTGGGAACGACGGCTTGCACAAGGCATCAAGCACGGCGCCCTCGCCAAGCGCAGCAGCAAAACAGCGGCTCAGCTAAACAAGATCAGCGAGGCCACACATCAGCCAGCCATTCCAGACAGCCTTGCGGCAAGGCGACCCAACCGGACTGGCTGTGATTGCAGCCCGGTATCATGCGAAAGCGCGGTTCCCCACCCTGATGCTGAGCCAGCTCCCGCGCCAGCTCGCGCGCGCCATCGACCATGCGGCGCTCCAGCAGACGCTGACGCCGCTGCTCGCGGGCCGGTTCCGGCAGGGCCTCTTCGGCCGGTCCCAGGCGCTGTTCGTATTCGCCGACCGTGATCGACACCGGGACGGTCAAGGCCGCCGGCGGCAGGGGCTGCGCCAGCAATCGGGCCAGATAGGCGTCCCCCCACCACACCGAAGGGCTGGATACCGCCATGGCCTGGAACAGGCCTGGTTCGTGCACCAACGCATGCAAGGCAAACAAACCGGCCAGCGAATGGCCACACAACAAGCGGCGTTGCGGATCCAGTTGCGCCCTGCCGTGCGCCCAGGGCAGAAACACATCGCGCAGCAAGACCCGGAAATCATCGGCACGCCCGGCTTCGCCCTCGGGTCCGGGCGTGTAATCCTGTTCGCGCCAATTTTCCTGGACATAGCCCACGCCCAGCACCGCACCGCACAGAGGCGCCGCACCGGGTACGGCGGCCAGCACCGCCTGAAACTGCGCCTGGTCCAGCACGCAGGCCAGCGGCCAGCCGCTTTCCGGGGCCGAGCCCAGGGGGACGGCCAGGGTCAGGCGATAATGACGCCCCAAAGGCGAAAGATAGTCTAGGTGTTCAAGCTGCATAAAAGAGTCGCGGTGATGACGCCAAAGCGTAGCCGATGAACTATACTTTCTTTCTGCGTAAACGGTTCTCATTCAGAAACTTAATGTCCACATCTGCTGTTCCGGCCACGGCGCTGGCCGACTATCAACACATCCTCAAGCGGCGCTGGCTGCTGGTGGGCGCCCTGATCCTGATCATCATGGCCTCGATTGTGGCCGATTTCATGCTCGGTCCCTCGGGCCTGAGCCTGGGCGAACTCAGCCACGCGCTGTTCAAGCCGGAACAGTCCGATCCGACCACACGTGTCATTGTCTGGGAAATCCGCCTGCCTTATGCACTCATGGCCATGGCCATTGGCCTGGCCCTGGGCCTGTCAGGCGCGGAAATGCAGACCATTCTGAATAATCCCTTGGCCAGTCCCTTCACGCTGGGCATTTCCTCGGCGGCTGCCTTTGGCGCCTCCCTGGCCATCGTGCTGGACCTGTCGCTGCCCGGTGTTCCCCAGGCCTGGACCATTGCGGCCAACGCTTTTGTATTTGCCCTGTTTTCGGCCTTGCTGCTTGACGCGGTGGCGCGCTGGGGGGCGATGAGCACTGCCAATCTGGTGTTGTTTGGGATTGCGCTGGTGTTCTCATTCAATGCGCTGGTCTCGCTGGTGCAGTTTGTGGCCAGCGCCGAAGCCCTGCAAGGGCTGGTGTTCTGGACCATGGGCAGCCTGTCGCGCTCCTCCTGGGGCAAGGTCGGTATCATGCTGGCGGTGTTTGCGCTGATTTTGCCGCTGTCCCTGCGCGATACCTGGAAACTGACCGCCCTACGTCTGGGAGAGGACCGCGCCGCCAGCTTTGGTATCAATGTTTCGCGCCTGCGTCTGGTGTCCCTGCTGCGCATCAGTCTGCTGGCCGCGCTGGCCGTGTCCTTTGTCGGCACCATCGGCTTTGTGGGACTGATTGCCCCGCATATTGCCCGCCGCCTGTTTGGTGAAGATCACCGTTTTTACCTGCCCGGCAGCGCGCTGGTGGGCGGAGTGATTCTGTCGTTGGCCTCGATTGCCTCGAAAAACATGGTGCCCGGCATCATTATTCCGGTCGGCATTGTCACCTCCCTGGTGGGTGTGCCCTTCTTTCTGGGCGTGGTGCTGCGCCGCCAAATAAAGTGAACCATGCTTGAAGTCCACGATCTGAGCCTATCCTACGGCAAACGCGAAATTCTATCCCGGCTGACCATCAAGCCCTTGCAAGCTGGTCAGCTTGTGGCCCTGCTCGGTCCTAACGGCAGCGGCAAATCCACCCTGCTCAAGTCCTTGGCAGGACTGCTCAAGCCCACCACGGGCGAGGTCTTGCTCGATGGCCAGGAACTGAGCGGTGCCAGCTTTGAGCAGCGGGCCCAAAAAGTGGTGTACCTGCCCCAGTCCTTGCCCGCGTCGGTTCACCTGCGCGTCTTTGAATCGGTACTGGTGGCTGCCAATGCCTCGGCTCCCGGTGGCCATGCACGGGACGTGGACCATGAACACATCCTGCACATCCTGCAGCGCCTGGGTATTGCGCACCTGTCCATGCACTATCTGGACCAACTCTCGGGTGGCCAGAAACAACTGGTCGGTCTGGCGCAAGCCCTGATCCGCAAGCCCACCTTGCTGCTGCTCGATGAGCCACTGTCCGCCCTGGACTTGAACTATCAGTTCCATGTCATGGACCTGCTGGCCCAGGAAACCCACGACAACAATCTGATCACCCTGATCGTGCTGCATGACCTGAACGTGGCCCTGCGCCACAGCGACTACGCGCTGATGATTGAAGGCGGCGGTCTGCTGGCGCAAGGTGAGCCTTCCAAGGTGATTACCCCCCACTCGCTGGCCCAGGCCTATGGCGTGCGCGCCCGCGTGGAAAGTTGCTCGCAAGGTACCTTGCAAATCATTATCGACGGGCTGCAAGAGCCTGTGCTGTGACTTCGGAGAATCCATGAACATCCTGCGCCACCTGCTGCTGTCGCTGTGCCTGCTCCTGCCCTTGGGGGTGAACGCACAGCCCATCGAAGTCACCGATGTCATGGGCCGTACCGTTACCCTGCCCGGACCGGCCAAACGGATTGTGCTGACTCAGGCCCGACACTTTCCGGTGCTGGCGCTGGTTCACCCCGAACCGGCCACGCTGATTGCGGGCTGGTCGGACGAGTTCAAGACCTCTTTTTCCAACGAATATGAACGTTATCTGAAGCACTACCCGCAACTGGCCAACATCCCCGTTGTGGGACGCCATACGGCTGATACCTTCTCGGTAGAGCAAGCCCTGGCCCTGCGCCCCGACCTGGTGGTGCTGACCGCTGCCTTTGCCGGCCTGACGCCCGGCCAGGACACGCGCGACTCGGCCCTGATCCAGCGTCTGACCGCCGCCCAGGTCCCCGTCATTGTCATCGACTTCTTTGTCAATCCGCTGGAGAACACCGTGCCCAGCCTGCGCGCCCTGGGTTACGCCGTTGGTGAGAAGGAGCGCACTGAGGAATTCATCCAGTTTTACGAAGAACACATGCAGGGTGTTGCCCAGCGACTGACGGATCTGCCCCAAGACGATCACCCGCCCGTTTTCGTGCATGCGCATGCCGGCAGCACGGACTGCTGCAACTCGCCTGGCGCCGGCACCTTCAACGACATGATCCGCTATGCAGGCGGCCATAATATTGGCGCGGATGTACTCAAAAGCGCTACCGGCAAACTGAACTTTGAATACATCCACTCCCGCGCCCCGATGGTTTATGTGGCCACCGGCACAGGCGCCGGCAAGCGCAGCACCTCCGGCGGGCTGACCATTGGCACGGGCGTCAGTGAAGATCAGGCGCGTCAAAGCCTGCAGGCCATCATTGACGGCAACCGTCTGCAGGCCTTGCCAGCCGTGCGCAGCGGCAACAGCCACGGTATCTGGCACGCTTTCAACGACTCCCCCTTGCATATGATTTTCATCGAAGCCTTGGCAGGCTGGATTCATCCAGATCGCTTTGAAGGGGTGTCGGCCCTGAAAACGCTGGAAGAAGTAAACCAGCGCTTTCTGACCGTGCCCATGGAAGGCACTTACATGATTGATCTAAAGCCCGCGTCCTAAACCTTCATGTCGCGCCTGATTCCACTGGAGCTGCCCCCCACGGGCGGCCATCCCCATCACGTCCTGTTGCGCCTGCCGGACGGAAAGCCTGCACAAGGCCCTCTGCCTGTGCTGTGCCTGCTTGATGGTCAGTGGACCTTGCCACTGCTGGAAGAAAGCGGCCACCCCGCCTTGCAGCGCTGCGCGATTCTGTCGCTGGGCTATCAAGGCGATCGCGATCAGATCACCCGTTACCGCGCACTGGACTACACCCCGCCCGGCCCGGACGGCGGCTTATGGGAAGATCCGCGCGTTCCCGAGTGGCAAGCCGGTGGCGCACCCGCCATGATCGAACAAGTGCGCAGGGCTCTGGCCTTGGCCCAAGGAGTAGCGCCCGCACTGACCCGTGCCCGTATCAGCCTGTACGGCCACTCCTACGCGGGTCTGTTCGTGCTGTACGCCCTTAGTCAACAGAGCCTGCCCATCCATCATTATCTGTGCGCCAGTCCGTCCTTGTGGTGGCGCGATCCCCTGATCTGGACTTTGCTGGAGCAATTGGGCAAGCCGGTACAGGTGGATATTCTGGCCGGTGCCTCCGAGGCCTGGTATCCGCTGAGCGCTCAGGCAGCGGGCCCGGAAGGACGCAAAAATGGTGTACCTACCCTGCCCACCATGCGACAACTCCAAGCGCACTTGCAAGCCCAAGGCATGCAGGCGAATCTGCATGTTCTGCCCGGCGCCGGCCACGGCCACGTTCTGGCACAAGCCACCTTACGAGCCCTGGAACTGGCTTGTGGCGCGGCTTAGCCGTGTTCTCCCGGCGCGCAGGACGCGCGTTTTCACTTCATATCCAAGTTTTCCCGCCCTAGGGTAACTCCCCCCATTTCTCCCCTTGTTTTAGGCCTCAACTTCTTTTAGTCTGTATTTATATGCAAGTGCATAGAAATTACAAAAGAGATGGGAGACAGATTATGAAGGTAGCGGTATTAGGTGGCGGACACGGTTGTTACGCGGCAGCAGCCGACTTGAGCGAACAGGGTCACGAGGTCCGTTTGTGGCGTCGGGATACGGCTCAGTTGCAGCCCTTGCTGGACCGTCCGGTCATGACGCTGAAAGACGAAGCAGGCGAGCGTGAAATTCCCATTGCCAAGATCTGCGCCGATATTGGCGAGGCCATCGCCGGTGCCGATCTGGTGCTGATCCCGTCACCTGCGATCGCCCAGGAAGATATTGCCCGCGCCATGGCTCCGCACCTGACAGACGGCCAGGTGGTGTTCCTGCCCCCCGGCACGTTTGGCTCTTTCATCATGAGCGAGATCGTGCGCGGCACCGGCAACAAGGCCGATGTCAGCTGGGCGGAAACCGGCACGCTGCCCTGGCTGGCCCGCAAGCATGGCGATACCGTCATCAACATCACTACCCGCGCCACCCGCTTGCCTACCGGCGTCTACCCAGCCCGCAATACCGACCACGCCCTGGCGGTGATTGGCAAGGTGTTCCCCAGCGTGGAGCGCTGCGAAGATGCCCTGTCCGGCGCGCTGATGAATGCCGGCCCCATCATCCACCCGCCACTGATCATGATGAATGCCGGCCCGCTGGAGCATTTCCCGGCCTGGGATATCCACAACGAAGGCACCCAGCCCTCGGTGCGCGCGGTAACAACGCAACTGGACAATGAGCGCATGCGCATTCGTGAAGCGCTGGGCTACGGTGCCCCGCATTTCCCTCTGTCTGACCATTACGAGAACGATCAGTGGATGTATGGCGACCGTTCCTCGCACTCCAAGCTGGTGAAAAGCGGCGACTGGCGCGAGAAGATCGACCTGCAAGAGCACCGCTACATGCGGGAAGACACCATGCTGGGCCTGGCGTTCTTTGCGTCCGTCGCCGATTGGGCCGGTGTGGACGCCCCCGTCACCAAAGGCTTGCTGGCCATTGCCGGAGCCATCGTGGGCGAAGACCTGCGTCAAGGCCGGCGCACCCTGGCCAGCCTGGGTCTGGACACGATGAACCGCGAACAACTGCAAGCCATGCTGCACGCCGGGAGAGCCTGATGAACGCGCCCGCCCCGATCAAAAGTATCGTTGCGGTGGGCGCAGGTCGCATGGGGCGGGGCATTGCCCTGGCCTATGCGCTGCGCGGCCACGCCGTGACCTTGCTGGACTTCAAACCCCGTCAGCCTGCTGATCGCACCCGTCTGGAAGCCGACATACGCCAGGAGCTGCGCGCCACGCTGGAGCAGTTGGCCGAGCTGGGCATGTTCGCAGCCCAGCAGATTGACGACTATCTGGCCTGCATCAGCATCGCCCCGTTAAACGACGCGGCCCAGGTGCTGGGCCAGGCAGACCTGATTTACGAAGGCGTGCCCGAAACCCGGGAGGCCAAGGCTGACGCACTGGGCCGCATTGGCGAACTGGCCCGGCCCGAGGCGCTGATCGCCTCCACGACCTCCACCATGCTGGCCTCCGACCTGGCCCCCATGCTCAGTCACCCCGAGCGTTTTCTCAATGCCCACTGGCTCAACCCGGCATTCCTGATTCCTCTGGTGGAAATCAGTGCCCACCCCGGCACCAGCGAACAGACCTTGAGCCGTCTGCAAAGCAATCTGGAGTCCATCGGGAAAGTCCCCGTGGTCTGCGGCTGCCATCCCGGCTTCATCGTGCCACGCCTGCAGACCCTCATCATGAATGAGGCGGCCCGCATGGTTGAGGAAGGCGTGGCCAGCGCCGCCGATATTGATAAAGCCACCCGCTACGGTCTGGGTTTCCGCTTTGCCAGCATCGGCGTGCTCGAGTTCATCGACTATGGCGGCAACGACATTCTGTACCACGCCGGCCAGTACCTGTCGCAGAACCTGGACCCGGAGCGCTACGCCGTTCCCGACATCATCACCCGTTATATGGAAAGTGGACGCAACGGTCTGCGCAGCGGACAGGGCTTTCACGAGTACCCAGTGGACCAGCAGCCCGCCTATCGACGCGACGTGCTGGCCCGCGTACTGGGCATGCTGGATCACATCGGCCTGGCCCCCGCCCGCGCCGAGCACTTTGCCAAGGAGACACAGGAATGAAAAAAGACTCCCACGCTGCGCCTTCGGCTTGCTGCCCCCCAGGAGGGCGCTTTTCATCCTGGGGCGGCCCGACGATGAAAAAAACCGCTGCCTTGCTGTTTGCCCTGATGAGCTGTCATGGTCTGAGCCAGGCTCAGGAAGTCCCCACCCTACGGGTAGGCTGGACCATTCCGGGCGAGGAAGCCAAGTATCTGATGGCCAAGCGCCCCGAGCTGTTTCCACAATTAGGCAAAAAATACCAGATCCAGTGGACACAGTTCCAGGGCACCTCCCCCATGGTGCAAGCCATGCGGGCCGGTGTGCTGGAATGTTCCACCATGGCCCCCATGTCGCTGGCCAATGGTGCGATTGAAAGCGGTCTGGAAGCCTATATCGTGGCCCAGCACGTGCACTCGGACGATGATCACTTCTCCGTCTACTGGGCCGTGAAGGAAGACAGCCCGATCAAGACCGCGGCGGACCTGAAAGGCAAGGTCATCGGCACCAATGCCTATGGTGCCGGGGTGTACTTCGACATGCTGCTGTGGCTGCGTCAGAACGGCATTGACCCGGACAAGGACGTGAAAATCGTTGAAACGGGCTTTCCGCCTGCCGCCGACGCCATTCGCAGCGGCCGCATTGATGCCGGTCCCATGGCCCAGCCCTTTGCCCTGCTGAACGAGAAGAAAGGTGGCTTGCGCAAGCTGTTTTCCCTGTCCGAAGTGGCCAGCCCATCCGTACAGATTTTCGAAGCCTGCAGCAAAGCCTATAGCGACGCCAACCCCGAAGTGGTACGTGCCTACGTGCAGGATTTGAAAGCGGCCATGGGCATGCTCAGCAAAGACCCCTCACTGGCGGTGGATGTAACCGCCCAGATCACCCGTGCGCCCAAGGACTTGCTGGCACAGTACCTGTTCACCGACCAGGACTTTGCACGTGTCCCGGACATGCAGCCCAATCTGGAATCGATTCAGGGGACCTACGATCGCTATCACCAGGCCGGCTTCCTGAAAAAAGCGCTGAACGTGCAGGACTTCTACCGGGCTGATTTACGCGAGGCAACACCATGATTGAACTGGATGGTGTCGGCAAAACCTTCAACACCCGGCAGGGCCGCAGCCACACCGCCCTGCAGGACATCGCCCTGAGCATTCCGGCAGGGCGTTTTGTGTCTATTCTGGGCCCCAGCGGTTGTGGCAAAAGCACTCTGCTCTATATGTTGGGAGGCTTTGAGTCCTGCTCCAGCGGACAGATTCGCGTCAAGGGCAAGCCCATTACCGGCCCGGGCCCGGACCGCGGCCCGGTGTTTCAGGAGTACGCGCTGTTTCCCTGGAAAACCGTCCTGGGAAACGTGGCCTACGGCATGCGTGAGCAAGGCATGCCCAAGGCGCAGGCCGAACAGCGTGCCAGCGAATGGCTGGACAAAGTCAAGCTGGGGCCATACGCCTCCTTTTATCCGCGTGAACTGTCCGGCGGCATGCGTCAGCGCGCCGCCATCGCCCGCACCCTGGCCTATGAGCCGGACATCCTGCTGATGGACGAGCCCTTCGGGGCACTGGATGCCCACACCCGCGTCACCCTGCAAACGGAACTGCTCAGTCTGTGGGAGCAGTTGCGCAATACCGTGGTATTCGTGACGCACGGCGTGGACGAGGCGGTGTTTCTGTCCGACACCGTCATTGTCATGACGGGCTCGCCCGGCCGCATCAAGGAGGTGGTGGAGATTGACTTGCCCCGCCCCCGTATCCGCAGTGAACTGCTACGCAATCCGGTCTATCAGGAAACCATTATCCGTCTGGAGCAATCCCTGATGGCGGAGGCCCATCCATGACGCCCCAGCACTGGTATGAACATCGCTGGGCCTGCCTGGTCATGGCGGCCATCCTGGTGCTGCTGGTCTGGGCGGGCTTGGCCCGCTGGGTAGGGCTGGACTCTTTCCCCAGCCCCTGGGCAGCCCTGCATGAGGTACCGGCCCTGATCAGCGACCCGATGGCCTGGTCGGCTATCCTGCAATCGATAAGCCGCATGTTTGCCGGTTACGCCCTGGCGCTGCTGGTAGCAGTACCGCTGGGTCTGGCCATGGGCCGCAGTCGCCTGGTCTATACCGCCTTCTATCCCTTGGTAGCCTTGGCCTACCCCATGCCTAAAGCGGCCTTGATGCCGATTTTGATGCTGTGGTTCGGGCTGGGTGACTTTTCCAAAATTCTGGTCATCGCGCTGGGGGTGTCCTTGCCCTTGCTCTATCACAGCTATCACGGCGCAAGCCGTATCGAGCCCAAGCTGATCTGGGTGGCCCAATCCATGGGCATGGGGCCGCTGGCGCGGCTGGGCAAGATCGTGCTGCCCGCCTCCTTGCCTGAAGTCATGATTGGCTGCCGCGTGGGGGTGGTCATGGCGCTGATCGTGATGGTGTCCTCCGAGATGATCGCGCGCCAGGAAGGCATAGGCAATCTGCTGTTCACCTCCATGGATATGGCGCAGTACTCCACCGTGTATGCCGTCATCATGCTGCTTGCCGTACTGGGCATTGCCTGCGACGCCCTGTTCGAGTTTGTTCGCAAACGCTGCACGCGTTGGCATGACTCCACCCAAAGCCTGATGGACAAAGGATGACGCCATGACCACTAAAACCCTTGCCTCAGCGGAACACGCTAGGCGTTCTACTCCAAGCCGCCCGGCCAAACGCCGGGACTGGTCCGGACTGTCTTTGTGCATCAGTCCGGCCTTGATGCTGATAGTCTGGGAACTGTGCACTCGCTCGGGCTGGGTCAGCCCGCAGTTGTTGCCAGCCCCCTCCGCCATTTTTTTGCGGGTGCTGGAGCTGGCCGCTCAGGCCGACTTCTGGCACAACCTGGGCATGACGATCTACCGCCTGCTCAGTGGTTTGCTGATCGCCTGCGTGGTCGGTGTAAGCCTGGCGCTGACAGCTCAACTGACGCGCTGGAGCTCCTTTCTGCTCGATGCCCTGATCCGTCTGCTGGCCCCTATTCCCAAAATCGCCCTTTATCCGGCGCTGATTCTCATCATGGGGTTTGAAAGCTCATCGAAAATCGCACTGGTGGTCTCGGATGCGATTTTCCCAGTGCTGATGGCCAGTTGGGTGGCAGCGCAGACGGTGGACCGCAAGCTGATCTGGTCTGCCCGTGCCGCGGGGACATCCCGCAGTGCCTGTTTGTGGAAAATCATTTTGCCTGCCATCAGCCCGACCGTGCTGGCCGGCGTGCGAGTAGCCGGTGTCATTGCCTGTGTGGTGGTCTTTCTGGCCGAGATGATTGCCTCTACCGACGGGCTGGGCCATATGCTGACCGCCGCTGCACGCAGCTACCGCACGATTGATATGTTTGTCCCCCTGGTCTGGATCTGCGTGCTGGGCTTCGCACTGAACCTGACCATTGCCGCTTTACAGCGCAAAGTGGATCATACGAACTAACCCATCAAGACTGAACTGACCACTTGCCCGGCCACCTTGCAGCGCTGGCCGGGTTTTCGCAGGCTGACTCAATCACTCAGAACGGGTAGCCTGCTTTTTTTTGCCTCAAGGAAGCCGCTTCACTATGGCCAGCCGCCCTCTGACCGACGCCTATACCGGGCACGATACCTTTATCCCCTATCTGCTCAATCGCAGCACCTCGGCCTTGAATGCCGACTTTCAGACCTTGCTGCGCAGCCATGACCTGACTCTGCTGCATTGGCGGGTACTGGCTTTTCTGAATGAAACCGATGGCTTGGGCGTCAGCACCCTGGCGCAATACACCGACGTGGATCAAACCACGTTGTCACGCGCCCTGGTCGTTATGGAAAACGCCGGTCACCTGTCGCGCCAGGCTGATCCGCTGGATCAGCGTCGCGTGCTCATCCATCTGCATGAACAGGGTCGACAGCATTTTCTGCGCGTCCTGCCTGCCGCGCTGGACATTCATCACCGCGCCATTCAAGGCTTTTCGGTTGAGGAGCTCGCCCTACTGCGCCAATTTCTCAACCGCATTCGCGCCAATATCAACGGGGCGGCACCCTAAGGTCAGTGCTTGCCTTGCTTCACCCCAGCGTCCAGGTAGACGCTTTTTTTATGCCCAGGCTACTGCGCCTTCTTCAAAAACAGGCCATGTCCGGCCGGTGAACCAGACTTGAAATCGTCCTTCATCCTGAAGGAGCCTTTATTTACCGGTAAAAAGCCCATAAAATGATAATGATTAACATTTAGTATCGCAGTCACCCGCCTGAGATGTCCTGCCAGGCAACCGTGGCTCTCTTACGGAAACAAGATCTCGTGACTCTTTCTTCTACGCGCGCTGAACGTCGTCGGCTATTGCTGGCCGCGGCGGCCGGTCCTTTGCTCTTTGGCGTCCCTCGCCTGCTTCGCGCGCAAGACGGCCCCTTGAAAATTGCCTTGCTGACCTCTTTGTCCGGCCCCTTTGCCTCCTTGGGAGAAAGCATGCGGGCTGGCCTGGAGTTGTTGCTGAAACAGTGCAATCACGAAATGGGCGGACGCCAGGTTCAATTGCTGGTCGAAGATGACCACGGCAAGCCGGACGAAGCCATCCGTAAAGTACGCAAGCTGATCGAGCGCGACCAGATCGATATTCTGGGCGGGGTGATCAGCGCCAATATCGCGCTGGCCATTCGTGACATCGTGCATGATGCCCAACTGCCAACCTTCATCTCCAATGCGGCAGCCAATGATCTGGCCCGGGGGGCAGCCAGCCCTTACGTCTTTCGTCCCACCAAAACCAGTTGGATGCTGGGTCACACCGGCGCCTTGTGGACCTTTGAGCAGATCGAGAAATCCGGCGGCATCACCCTGGGCTCGGACTACACCGCAGGCCGCGAATACATTGAAGATTTTGCCAAGACCTACCAGGAGCAGGGTGGCACCCTGGGGGAGCGCATCTGGACCCCCTTGGGTACGCCGGACTTCGCGCCTATCCTGATGAATCTGGCCGCCAGCAACCCCCGCTTCGTATACACCTTTCTGGCCGGTGCTGATGCGGTTCGCTTCCATCAGCAAATGCAGGACTATCAGCTGCACGGCAAAATCCAGATTGTCGGCCCCGGTGCCTTGTATGACCAAGAGGACGTAATTGCCACGGTCGGCAAGGCCGCCCTGGGAGGAGTCAGCACGTTTCACCAATCGCCAGGCGCGGCAGCGGCCCAGGAATTTGTGGCCGCCTACCAGGCCAGCCGGGGACGCTTGCCCGGCGAGGCCAGCACCGCCGGTTACGTCACCGGCCAGGTCATCCAGGCAGGGCTGGAAGCGGTCAAGGGCGATCTGTCCAACAAGGCCGCCTTCAAACAAGCCCTGCTGGATCAGCCAATCCACACCGCCTTTGGCCCCATGGCGTTTGACCCGCGCAACAACCAGTCAATTCTGGACATTTACGTCAACCGGGTTGAACAAGACGACCAGGGCCGCCCGTTTAACACCGTGGTTCACACTTACCAGCGCATCCAGGACCCCGGCCCACGTTCTTGAGCTCCGCCTTGTCTTACTTTCTGCTCCAAATCCTCAATGCCCTGTCTTTTTCAGCCCTGCTGATGCTGGCAGGGCTGGGCCTGTCCTTGGTGCTCAGCCTGATGAACTTCATCAACCTGACGCATGGCTCCTTTTTTTTGCTGGGCGGCTATATCAGCGTCCAGTGGCTGGCTTCGGGCGCGCCCTGGTGGCTAGCTTTTCCCGCCGCCTTTGCCCTGTGCGGCCTGATGGGTTTCTTGCTGGATCGCTTCCCCTTTCGCCGCTTTTACCAGCGCACCCACTTGATGCAGGTGCTGCTGACTTACGGCCTGTCCGTCATTCTGGCGGACCTGATGCGCTGGGGTTTCAGCGCCGACACGCTATCGCCCATGCTGCCACACGTGCTGCGGGGCGGAGTGTGGATCTTGGGACTGCCTTTTCCCACCTACCGCCTGTTTCTGATCGTCACAGGCCTGACGCTGGCCTTGCTGTTCTGGTTTCTGCTGGATCGCACCCTCTGGGGCGCGGCCATTCGCGCTTGTGTGCACGATGCGCAGATCGTCGAAACCCTGGGCTTGAACTCGCGCCGCCTGTTCGCCATCGGCATGGCCCTGTCTGCCGCTCTGGCGGGCTTGGGCGGGGCGTTGGGGGCAGGCATGCTGTCGGTCTACCCCGGTCTGGATGAAGAAATCCTGTTGCTGGCCTTGCTGGTTGTGGTCATTGGTGGCCTGAACTCAGTGCGCGGCACCTTGCTATGCGCACTGATCCTGGGCTTTGTCACCACCTTCGCACGCGTCTGGGTCCCAGCCTTTGCCAACGCCGCCACCTTGGCCGTGATGCTGGGTCTATTGCTGTGCTGGCCCAACGGCCTGAGCAAGTCCGCTACCCGACAGGTTTAAATGAACACGCTCAACATTCACCAGCTGCGCACTGGACTTTGGCCCACCCTGGCCTGCTTGCTCGTACTCAGCAGCCATGCCTGGGGCGACCCGTTTCTATGGCGCTTTGGCACCGAAGCCCTATTGATCGGCTGCGCCGTGCTCAGCATCAATCTGCTGATCGGTTATGGGGGACTGATCTCTCTGGGACATGGCGCCGTTTTTGGCTTTGCTGCCTACGCCACGGCCATCAGCAGTCAGTATTGGGGCGCATCCCTGCCCCTGATGCTTCTGGTCGGCATGGCGGCAGGCACTTTGCTGTCCATATTGATGGCACTGATCAGCCTGCGCAGCTCCGAACTGTTCTTCATGGTAGCCACGCTCGTTACCGGTCAACTGATTTGGGAAGTGGCGTTTCGCTGGCGGGATGTCACCGGCGGCGCCGATGGCCTGCGCGGTTTCCCGCGTCTGAGCCTGGGCGAACTGCCCTTGAGCGCCCCCTATACCTTGATGGTTCTGGCCCTGCTGCTGGCTATCATCTGCTGGTTGTTGCTGCGCTCATTTAGCCGCGCTCCTATCGGTCTGGCCTTGACTGGTCTGCGCGACCAGCCTTTGCGGATGGCCGCCCTGGGTTATCAGGCATGGCGTATCCGCCTCTACACCTTCATGATTGCAGGTGCGATAGCCGGTGCCGCTGGCGGGCTGTATCCCTTTGCGAATCAGTACGTCAGCCCGCAGCAGGTGCATTGGAGCTTCTCGGCCACGCTGATCATCATGGGCGTGATCGGTGGCATACGTACCTGGCGCGGCGCATTCATCGGCGCTACGTTCTATCTGTTTGCCCAGACCTACCTGAGCTCCTATACCGATCGGTGGCAGTTGCTGGTGGGTTTGATCTTTGTGCTGACGGTTCTGTTCATGCCCCATGGGCTGGCGGAACGACGCAAGAGGTCTGCATGAGCGTTTTACTGAGCACTCGCGAACTGGCCCTGCAGGTAGGCGGCCTCTCTATTCTGACTGACGTCAGTCTGGAACTACGCGCCGGCAAAACGCTGGGTTTGATTGGCCCAAATGGCGCGGGTAAAACCACGCTGTTCAACATCATCAGCGGGCTTACCCGCCCCACAGGCGGCCAGGTGTTGCTACAAGGCCAGGATCTGCGCAGCCTGGGCCCCATTGAGCGGGCTCGTCACGGTCTGGTGCGCAGCTTTCAGACCAGCCGGATCTTCCCTGAGCTGACCTTGCTGCAAAACCTGAGCCTGGCAGTACGCATCAAGAAAGACTGTGGCTACCAGTGGTGGGGACGCAAAGCGGCCCGTGCCGCCAGCCAGCACGCAGCCCAGGCGCTGCTGGAACACAGCGCGCTGGCCGGCCGCGGCCATCAACTGGCCAGCGCACTGTCTTATGGTGAACAGCGCATTCTGGATGTACTGATTGCCCTGGCTCAGCAACCCAGCGTACTCTTGCTGGATGAGCCTACCGCCGGCCTGTCCGAATCCGAGTCTCGTGACGTCATGGCACTGGTCCATGCCAGGCGGGGTCAATGTGCCGTGCTGCTGATCAGCCACGATATTGATATTGTTTTTCAAGAATGTGACCGTATTGCCGTGCTGTCCGGCGGCATGTTGCTGACCTGCGATACGCCCGAGGCCGTGCGCCAGCACGCGGGTGCGCGACAGGCCTATTTAGGCGAACTGGCGTTGGAGACGGTATGAAAAACGCACTGAGCATCTCCGGCCTGACGGCCCATTACGATCGGGCAGACATCCTCCACGACATCAATCTGTCCATTCCCGTCGGGCAAAGCGTGGCCTTGCTGGGCCGCAATGGTGCGGGCAAGACCAGCCTGCTGCACTGTTTGTTCAATATGGGCCCCATGTGGCAAGGTCAGATTGAGGTGCTGGGTCAGGACATTGAAGGCATGCCCACGTACCGCATCGCCCTGCTGGGCATGGCCCTGGTGCCGCAGGGGCGGGGGCGCTTCCCGACGTTGAGCGTGCAGGAAAGTCTACGTCTGGCTGGCCTGGCCCATCGTCCGCAAACCAGGGACCGCTGGACGTTGGAACGCATTTACGACGGCATGCCGCGGCTGTACGAGCGTCGCCAATCCTCCTGCTCTGCGCTCAGCGGGGGCGAGCGTCAGTTATTGGCTCTGGCCCGTGCCCTGCTGACGCAGTCTTCCCTGATCATTCTGGACGAACCTAGCGAGGGCCTGGCCCCCATGACCATTCAAGATACCTTGCTGCCCCAACTGCAATCCTTGAACCAACAAGGCATTACCGTGCTGATCGCCGAGCAGAATCTGAGCCTGGCCCTGGAGCTGGCCGATCGTGCCTTGCTGCTGGGCCACGGCCATCTGGTCTACGACGGCCCTGCGGCCCAGTTGCGTCAGGATGCCGCACTGCTGCAACGCCATTTGGGCCTTTGACATGTTCTCGGTGTATAGCCTGTCCTTGCCCCTGGCCCCTGGCCTGGAATCCTGGTTACAGGACCAGATTCCCGACAGCCTGCGAGCCACCATCGCCCGCCGCCAGCGCCAGTCCGACCAGCACTTGAGCCTGCTGGCTCACGGTGCCTTGCGCCATTTTCTGGCTCCCCTGCTGGGCTGCGCGCCACACGCTGTTCCTGTCAAAAGCCTGGAGCATGGCAAGCCCGTGCTGGATCTGGATAACCCCGATCTGCACTTTAGCCTGTCGCACAGCGGCGATCGCGTGTTGTTGGGCATCGCCGATCAAAGCATAGGCGTCGATATTGAAGCCATGCGGCTGCCCGTGCGAGCCGGGCTGGTAGAACATTGCAGCGTCCACGCCGAACGTGCATGGCTAAAAAACGATCTGGACTTTTACGCGCTCTGGTGCGGCAAAGAAGCTGCCTTGAAGCATTCGGGAACAGGCTTTCATATTCCGCCTCAAGAATTATGGTTGAACGCCCACCCGCAGGGCGGTTGCACCGTACAATCCACCCATCCCATCTTGCAGGGACTGGTCGTACACAGCAGCCGGCCAGCCGCCAATTACACGGCTGCGGTCTGCCTGAATACTCCCTTTCCATCCTGGACAATCCGCTTTCTGGACAGCGCTCAACTGCCTGACAGCCAGCTGACTGACTACGACTAAACCTGACAAGCCTGCTTATTTATGTAATAGTTCTCATTACCATGATGACATCTATTCCTGTTAAACAAATTTGGCCTGACGCCTTTGCCCAGCGATACCGCGATGCAGGACATTGGCAAGGAGAAACCTTTGGCGCCTTGCTGCGCACACGAGCACAACGCCACCCCGAGCGGGAAGCCATTGTGGGCGGCACCCAGCGCTGGACGTACGGCGCGCTGGATCAGTACGCCAGCCAGATCGCGGCGGGCCTGCTGCAAGCCGGTTTGCGCAAGGGCGACCGGGTTCTGGTTCACTTGCCCAACATTCCTGAATTCGTCAGCGTTATCTTTGGCTTGTTCCGTGCAGGTCTCCTGCCCGTGTACGTCTTGCCGGCACACCGCATTACCGAAGTCGAGCACTTTGCCAACACTGCCCAGGCGCGCGCCTATATCGGTGTGGATACGCATGCCGGTTTTGATTATCTGCCTTTGGTGCGCGAGCTGCGCGAGCGCTGTCCTCAGGTAGAGCAGGTGTACATCGTGGGCCAAGCTCAGGAATTTGTCGCGCTGGAACAACTGCAACGCTATGCGGCCGATGTGGACGTGCCCGACTCGGCGGCCCAGCCTTCCGAAGTGGCTTTCCTGCAAATCTCGGGCGGTAGCACGGGCTTGTCCAAGCTGATTCCCCGCACGCACGACGACTACATCTACACCTTGCGCGAAAGTGCCAAGATTGCCGGTCTGACCGAGAACAGTGTGTTCCTGGGCGCCTTGCCGATTGCACACAATTTCCCCATGAGTTCGCCCGGCTTTCTGGGTGCGCTCTATGCGGGTGCCAAAGTGGTGCTCAGTCCTGCCCCCAGCCCGGACGTTTGCTTTGAGCTGATCGAGCGCGAAGGCGTGACCGACACCAGTCTGGTTCCCCCGCTGCTGATGCTGTGGATGGATGCGGCCACCAAGACCCACGCCAGGCTGGACTCGCTGAAGGTCATTCAGGTTGGCGGCGCCAAGTTGAATGCCGAGGCGGCCAAACGCGTACGCCCTACGCTGGGCGTGACCTTGCAGCAGGTGTTTGGCATGGCCGAAGGTCTGGTGAACTACACCCGCCTGGACGATCCGCAGGACATCATCATCAACACCCAGGGCCGTCCTATCAGCCCGGACGATGAAATACTGATCGTGGATGACAACGGCAATCCGGTCGCCCCGGGCCAGCCTGGCTATCTGCTGACTCGTGGCCCCTACACGATCCGGGCTTACTACAACAATCCGTCGGCCAATGCCCGCTCCTTCACCGAGGACGGCTTTTACCGCACCGGCGACGTGGTGCGCATGACGCCAGAGGGCTATTTGATCGTTCAGGGCCGTGCCACCGACCATATCAACCGTGCGGGCGAAAAAATCTCCGCCGAGGAAATTGAAGATCATCTGCTGGCCCACCCGCAAGTCTTTGACGCCGCCGTGGTATCGGTGCCCGACGAATTCCTGGGCGAGCGCAGCTGTGCCTTCATCATCCCCAAGGATGACAAACCACGCGCGATTGAACTGAAGAAATGGATACGCAGCCGCGGTCTGGCCGACTTCAAAGTGCCGGACCAGATCGTGTTTGTGGATCGTTTCATGGAAACTGCGGCCTTGAAAATCAGCCGCAAGGAACTGCGCGCCCAACTGCGCGAACAACTCGAGAACACGACACAAGAGCAATCATGAGCACAGCACTTACCCTGGAACGCATGCGGGCCGATATTGCCGCCATGCTGCACGAAGATCCCCAGGACATTCTGGATGATGACAACCTGATCGACCTGGGCCTGGACTCCATGCGCGTCATGACCCTGGCCACCCGCTGGCGCGAGGCGGGCGCGCCGATTGAATTTTCCGAAATGGCCTCCGTGGTCACTCTGGGCCAATGGTGGTCGCTGATCGAGCGTGCCCAACAAAACGGCCGCTGATTTTCTTACTGCAACACGCTTATGTTTAGCCCCCCTTCCGAACTGCCATTGCGCCCCCTGACCGAAGCACAAGAAGGTCTTTGGTACGCCCAGCGTTTGGACCCGCTTAACCCGATTTTCAATACCGGGCACTGCACGCATATTCATTCGGCGCTGGACACGGCGCTGTTTGCCCGAGCCATCAATCTGACGCTGGCAGAAGCCGACGCCTTGACCTTGCGCATGGTCGATACGCCCGACGGCCCAGCCCAGTATCTGCGCCCGCAAGAGCCGATTCAGCTGGAGGTTGTTGATCTGTCCTCGCATGCCGATGGTGCAGAACAAGCCCAAACCCTGTTGATGGCCGACCTGCGCACTCCGCTGGACCCGACCGTTGCACCACTGGCACGACACATCCTGTTTGTGCTGGGGCCCAAGCACCATCTTTGGTATCAGCGTATCCATCATCTGGCCGCGGACGGCTATGGCATGGCATTGATCGAGACGCGTGTGGTCAAGCGCTACCAGGCCTTGCTCAGTGGCCGTGAAGATCATGGGCATGAGCTGGAGTCGTTCACTCTATTGCAAGATGACGATCAAATCTATCGGGATAGCGAGCGCCGCAGCAAGGACAGGCAGTTCTGGCTGGACACCTTAAGCGATGCGCAACCCGCACAAAGCCTGAGCGAATCCCAGGCCTTGAGCGACCATCATTTCCTGCTGGCACGCAGCGCCGTCACACCGGAGCTGACGGCCAGCCTGCAAGCATTGGCACAAAGCAGCGACATCAGCTGGCCAGACATTCTGACGGGACTGACCGCCGCCTATGTGCGCCGTCACACCCGCCAGGACGAATGCACGGTGGGCGTGCCCTGGATGGGCCGTCTGGGCCATATCAGCGCCCGCATTGTTTCGACGGTCATGAACGTGGCCCCGTTGCGTCTGCAGATCGATGAATCCCTGCCTGTAAACCAGTATCTGATCCAGGTCGCCAAAGCACTGCGCCAGGCACGTCGTCATGGTCGTTATCGCAGTGAGCAACTGCGCCGTGATCTGGGCTTGCTGGGCGGCATGCGCCGCCTGCACGGCCCCATCATCAACGTGCTGCCCTTTGACGCCCCCTACGAGCAGGCGGGCCTGAGTGCCAGCCAGTCAGTGCTGTGCGCCGGGCCCGTAGAAGATCTGAATTTCACATTCCGCGCTCAACCCGATGCCAGCGGTCTGCGCTTGGAAGTGGAAGCCAACCCCCGTTTGTACACCGACGAGCAGATTCAAACCCATCTTGTCCGTCTGGAACAATTCCTGTTGCGTGCTTTGCAGGCCGATACCCTGTCTGCCGTACCAACCCTGACCGATGCTGAACATCATCACTGGATTGAGGCCGTCAACCAGACGGCTCACCCGGTTCCTGAAACCACGCTGTGGGCCTTGATCCAGGCCCAGCTTGTCGCCCACCCGGAACGAACCGGTCTGGAGTTTGAAGGCAAGAAGCTGAGCTACGCCCAGATCAACGAGCAAACGGCCAATCTGGCCGCGCAACTGCGTCTGGCAGGCGTACAAACTGGCGATATCGTGGCCGTGGCCCTGCCCCGATCTATGGAGCTGGTGCTGTCCTTGCTCGCAATCCATCGCGCGGGGGCCGCCTACTTGCCACTGGATCTGGACCAGCCTGCCGATCGTCTGAACACCATCTTGCAGGCAGCTCAACCGCGCCTGCTGGTCGGCCAGCCCGATTGCACGCTGAACGCCTCCCTGCTGGTTCCTCAGCCTGAACAGGCTTGCAGTGCAAAAGCCTGGACCGCCGCAGGCCCGCACGATCCCTCTTACCTGATCTACACCTCCGGCTCTACCGGCACACCCAAAGGCGTGCTGGTCAACCACGACGCCATCGTCAACCGTTTGGTGTGGATGCAAACCCATTACGGCATGGGTGCCGGTGATCGCATTTTGCAAAAGACCCCCGCCACCTTTGACGTGTCGGTGTGGGAGTTCTTTCTGCCTTTCCTGTCGGGCGCGACCTTGGTCGTGGCGCCCCCGCAAGCACACCGCGACCCGGCCCATATCGCCCGCCTGATCCGCGAACAACACATCACGGTGCTGCATTTTGTGCCCTCCATGCTCAATGCTTTTCTGGATGAGCCTGTTGCTCGTGGACTGGCGCCGCGTCTAGTGTTTTGCAGCGGAGAAGAGCTGTCGGCCGCTACCCGCGACCGCTTCCACTCTCTGCTGAATGCCGAACTGCACAATCTGTATGGCCCCACCGAAGCCGCCGTGGACGTGTCCTACTGGCCCGCTTCGCGTGAAGACCACTCCCAGCCTGTTCCGATCGGCTTTCCCGTGTGGAACACGGCCCTGTACATCCTGGACGAGCAGTTGCGACCTGTACCGCCCGGTGTGGCTGGTCATCTGTACCTGGCTGGCCGTCAGCTGGCACAAGGCTACTGGGGCCGCCCGGATCTGACAGAAGAACGCTTTGTACCCGACCCCTATGCCCTGCATGGGCAACGCATGTACGCCACCGGCGATGTAGCCCGCTGGCGTGAGGATGGTGCCGTGGTTTTCCTGGGTCGTTCCGATCACCAGATCAAGCTGCGTGGTCAACGTATCGAGCTGGGAGAAATTGAAGCTCTGCTGGCCCGTCACCCCGCTGTGGCCCACGTTGCCGTTATCGCTCGTGAAGATGTACCCGGACACATGGCCATTGTGGCGTACTGGGTGCCGCAAGCAGACAGCCCATGCACGGACAAGACTCTGGCCGCTTATGTAGGCGAGCACTTGCCGTCCTACATGGTGCCCAGCGCCTGGATCAGCCTGGACGCCTTGCCGGTGACGGCCAACGGCAAGCTGGACCGCAAGGCCCTGCCGGTGCCTGCGCTGCAAGTGCGTGCAGCCGGTTTGCCGCTGGAAGGTGCCACTCAACACCAGATCGCCGCCGCTTTCGCCAGCGTGCTGGGAAGCAGCGAGGCCTTTTACGCCGACGACGACTTCTTCGCCCTGGGCGGGCACTCCTTACTGGCCGCCAAGCTGGCCTTGCTGCTGCGTGAAGCACGCGGTCAGGCCGTGTCGATTGGCACTATTTTTGAATACCCCACCATTGCGCGCCTGGCCAGACATCTGGATCAGTCAGGCAATGCAACCGCCGATGGTTTTGGTCCTCTCATCACCTTGCGTCCGGGGCAGAACGATCAGCCCGCACTGTTTGTGATTCACCCGGCCGGTGGCTTGTCCTGGTGCTATGGCGCGCTGGCGCGTCATCTGCCCCCAGGCCGTGCTGTTTATGGTTTACAGGCTAGCGTGCTGTCTGACTCCTCGCTGGACCTGGATGGCAGCCTGGACGCCATGGCCAAGGTATATGTAGATCGTATCGAGCACGTTCAGCCTAGGGGCCCCTACCATCTGGCAGGCTGGTCCGTGGGCGGCATTATTGCTCAGGCCATGGCCGTCGAGCTGCGTCGTCGCGGCCAACTGGTAGGCATGTTGTCCTTGCTGGACGCCTACCCCAGCGATGCGTGGCGTAACGAGCCGGCGCCCGAGCCCAACGCCATCTACAAGGCGCTGCTACATATTGCGGGCCATGATCCGGACAGCTTGCCCGACGTTTCCCTGACGCGTCAGGGTGTGGTGGACTTCCTCAAGCGCAGCGGTCACCCGCTGGCCGAGCTGCCCGACACGCGTCTGGACAGCGTATTCCAGGTGGTGGAAAACAATAACCGCCTGGTGCGCCTGCACGAGCATCGCATCTATGACGGCCCCCTGCTGTATTTCCGCGCGGCGCTGGATCACGCAGGCACACAATTGCATCCCGGTTTGTGGAAGCCTTACGCAGAACAGCTGGAGGTCCACGACATCGCCTGCCTACACGCCCATTTGACCGGTACTGAAGCCGTGGCCGTCATGGCTCCGCTGATGGACACGGCCATGGCAAGTGCCGAACACGCACAAGCCCAACCTGAACTCAATATATAAACCATGTCTGTAAGACGTTTTTTTCTGGATATCTCACCCCTGATCGAAAGCCGGGCATTTCGCTTTGCCTACTTCGCCCGTGCCGCCACCGTGCTGGTAACCGGAATGTTGATGGTGGCCGCCAGCGTTCAGCTCTATGATCTGAGCAAATCCAGTGTCGCCGTCGCCTTTCTGACCGTGTCCATGGCCACTCCCATGGTGCTGGCCTTAATTGCCGGCGGAGTTCTGTCCGACCGTCTGGACAGACGCAGCCTGATGGTCTGGTCGCGCAGTGTCTACATCATCAGCGTCGTGCTGTTTTTGCTCAACACCCTCTTGCCCACTCCCCAGATCTGGCTGATTTACGTAGCCGCCGCTATTGGCGGCGCCGCGGGTGGCATCAGCGTGCCGGCCATGATGTCCGCCACTCCGGCGCTGGTCGGTCGTGACAAACTGGCGGCAGCGGCAGCTCTTTCCGGATTGGCTATGCAGCTGGGCGGCATTATTGGGCCCGCGCTGGCTGGCGTCCTGATCTCTGGCCCCGGCCTGGTTTTCTGCTATGTGATTGTGCTGTGCGGGGTCATCGTCACCCCCCTGCTCTTGCGCGCTCTGCCCCCGCTGCCGCCGCAAGCGGGCAAACAGCCCCAGAAAAATGCACTTCAATCCCTGCGTGACGGCCTGACATTTGTCGCCGCCCACCCCCTGCTGCGTGCTCTGCTGCTCATTGATCTAGCCGCCCTGATTCTGGCGACTCCCCTTGCCCTGATGCCCGAGTGGGGCGACTCCATTTTGCAAATGGGAGCGACGGCAACCGGCTACCTTTACGCCGCTCCTGCGGTGGGGGCAACGCTGGCTGCGCTGTCCAGCGGCTGGTGCCGACAGGTCTCGCGCCCAGGCGCAGCCATCGTGATCGCCGTTCTGGTGTGGGGTCTGGCCGTTGCCGCACTGTCCCTGCAAGCGTCCCTGGGATGGGCGCTGGTTTGCCTGGCCATCATGGGCGCGGCCGATACGATTTCCAAAATCATGCGCATGGCACTGGTGCAGCACCACACCCCTGACTACCTGCTGGGCCGCGTCTCCAGCCTGTGGATGACGCAATACTCCCTGGGTCAGGCACTGGGCAATCTGCAGATGGGCTATCTGGCACGCCTGCTGGGGCCAGCCGTGGCCGTCGCGGCTGGCGGACTGGCCTGCGCCGCCGTCGCCTGTGGTTTCGGCGTGCTCAATCAGGGCCTGCGCTCGGTCCGCAATCAGGATGGGCCGCCCCATGCCTGAGACCCCGATTCTGCTCTACCCACGTCTGCTGCACGCCTGTAGAAAGACTTCCCGCATGGACCGTCTTGTCGACCGAACCTTTATCTAGGATTAAAAAATGCTAATCAATGTCAATTGCATTCGTCGTACTCCTGCCGCCTTACTACGCAAAGCCGGCCTAAGCGCAGCGGTTTTGTCGCTGTCTTTAGCCAACGCCTTTGCCGCCCCTGCTTTTGACCAGCCTGATGCAGATTTCCGTGGCTCCTTGAACGCTGCTGGCGTGGTCTATGCCGGCAGCGAAGCCCAACTGTCAGGTCGCGGTTTCACACCAGGCCAGGAAGTCATCCTGCTGCAAAACGGACATACGCTGACGCCTGAAGCCCTGGTCGCCGACAAGGACGGCAATCTGCGTGCGACAGTGGCCATCCCGGCCGATGCGGCCACGGGCCTGCATCCGGTCGTCATGCAAGTGAGCAAACCTTCGACCGCCAGCATCTTCAACCTGAAGGTATCCCCTAAGGTGGAGCTCAGCGGTCAGGACAAGTTTGAACTGCAATCGCAGCATCTGGTTCCCGGCTTGTATCAAAGCGCCTACAGTCCCAAAAGCCAGGCTCTGTTTGTGACCTCGGCCGTCGGCCGCCCGCCGGTCAAGCAATCGCAACTGCTCAAAGTCAATCCCAAGACCCTGAAAATCGAAGCCAGCGTCAC
Source organism: Alcaligenes sp. Lyrl_28 (assembly GCF_051948705.1). Taxonomy (NCBI): domain Bacteria; kingdom Pseudomonadati; phylum Pseudomonadota; class Betaproteobacteria; order Burkholderiales; family Alcaligenaceae; genus Alcaligenes; species Alcaligenes sp. Lyrl_28. The sequence goes on along the minus strand of NZ_JAYJLG010000007.1, from coordinate 30,425 downwards.
CCCGGCGGCCCAGGAGGGTCGGACTGATGGTCAGGTACAAGCGGTATACGGCGTAGCCGTGGACGACGCCCAAGGCAATGTCTGGGTCAGCAATACCCGCAGCAACACGGTCTCGGTCTACCGTCAGAAAGACCTGAAACTGGTCAAGCAGTTTGAGCAAGGGGCCGCCAGCCACGCCCGTGACGTCGTGGTGGACCAGCAAGCCCAGCGTGCCTATGTCTCGTCGCCCGGTTCCAAACTGATTTCCGTCTTTGACACTAAGAAACTGACTGCGCTGGAGCCGATTGAGCTGGAATCCAAGACCCGCAGTCCGCTCAGCCCCATGAGTCTGGCTCTGGATGCCGAAAACGGTCGCCTGTACACCGTCAGCGCCAGCACCAATGAGCTGATTATTGTCGACCTGAACAACGGCAATGCCCAGACCGTCTACGCGCTGCCCGGCGCACGAGGCGCTGCCGGTGTGGCGGTGGATAGCAAAAACGGCCAGATTTATGTGGCCTCCCAGGGCAGCGACAACTTGCTGATCGTGGACGCCAAGGATAGCTCCGTGCAGCACGACATCCAAATCGGGGCTGGCGCCCTGAATGTGGTCTTCGATCCCAAAACGACACTGGCCTATGTCGCCTCACGCGGTGCCGGCACGGTCACTGCCGTCAACGGCAACGGTGAGATTGTTGCCAACCTGGACGGTGGCAGCTTCCCCAACCATGTCTCGGTAGACGGTGAAGGCAATGCCTACCTGGTCAACAAATCCAAAGGCAAGGATGACCCGACGGCTGACCGCATCACGCGCATTCATCTGAAATAAGCCCCTGAGGCGTCCCTTTCACAAAAAGGGACGCCACTGCCCCCTGCCCTCAAAAAGGACTCCTATGAACAGCCGTATAGCCGACCACGTCCGCCCCGCCACCATTGAAAAATGGTTACAGCATTACCAGGCCGACAGCAGCGTCTTTGCCTCTCCCACCGTCAGTTTGATGGCACACGGCACGGCACTGGAGCGGCATACCCATAACGCTCAGGGACAATTGCTCAGCGATGCCCAAGATTTGTTGTCAGAGGCTGCGCAGCAAGGACTGCACGCCCCGCTTTTGCTGGGCGTGATTCCCTTTAACCCTGCCCGCAACGCTTATATGCGTGTGCCCACCACATACCAGCGCGATCCCGTATTGCGGCGCCCGGTCCAGCGCCCACCCCTGGCCCGCTCCCGCAACACAATCGCCAGCCAGCAGCTATTGCCCGACGGCCAAGGCTACGAAGACAGCGTCAGCCACATTCTGGCCACGATGCGTGAACAGAACATCTCCAAAACCGTGATGGCTCGTACCGTAACCATCACACTGAATGAAGCCCTGGACCGTCAGACCGTGTTGAGCAATATGCTCCACAGCAATCCAGCCGGCTACACCTATGCCCTGCCCCTGCCGGGCGGAGCAGCGCACGACCCAGATCTCTTTTTCGGGGCCAGTCCTGAACTGTTGGTGCGTCGCCAAGGCGACCTGGTTACTGTCAACCCATTGGCGGGCACGGCCCCGCGTTTTGCCGATCCACAACGCGATCAGGCCAGCGCCCAGACCCTGATGGCCTCCAGCAAGGATCGGCGTGAACATGCCTACGTCATCCAGGATGTGGTGCGCATTCTGTCCCGGTTCTGCGACACCCTGGACGTGCCTGAGGGCCCCAGCCTGACCAGTACCGCCAACCTGTGGCACCTGTCCACCCGCATCAGCGGCCGCTTGCGCGACCCTGGCGTCAGCTCTCTGGAGCTGGCCCTGGCCATGCACCCCACCCCGGCCGTATGCGGTCTGCCGACCCAGCCCGCCATGCAGGCCATCGAAGCCACCGAAGTCTTTGATCGCGGCTACTTTGCGGGTGCGATCGGCTGGAATGACCACGAAGGCAACGGCGAATGGGCCGTGGCCATCCGTTGCGGCCACTACACCCAGCAAGGTCTGACCTTATCGGCGGGCGCGGGCATTGTGGAAGGCTCTGTACCGGCTCTGGAACGCCAGGAAACCGGCAACAAACTCATGACCCTGATCAACTCACTGGGTCTGGCGCAAAACATTGCACTTTAACGGAGACACGAACCATGACCATACACGCGCTGCCCAGTTACGAGCTGCCTCAAGCTCCCGTGACCAACCGCGTCAACTGGCGTCCACAGGCAAATCGTGCCGCCTTGCTCATTCATGACATGCAGACCTACTTTCTGCAGAAATACGATATGAGCCTGGCCCCTATTCCCATGCTAATCGAACGCATCGCTGCCCTGCGCGACGTCTGCCACAAGCGGGGAATTCCCGTGTTCTACACGGCTCAACCTACCGAACAACCCGAGAAAGACCGCGCCTTGCTGAACGACTTCTGGGGTCCAGGCCTGACCGCCAGCGAATTTCACAGCCAGCAAGCCGTCGTGCCCGAGCTGACACCCGCCAAGCAGGACATCATGCTGACCAAATGGCGCTACAGCGCCTTCCAGCGCTCCGACCTGCGCGAGCAACTGCGCAATCTGGGCCGCGACCAGTTGATCATCACCGGCGTTTACGCCCACATCGGCTGCATGAGCACTGCCCTGGAAGCCTTCATGCAAGACGTACAGCCCTTCCTGGCCATCGACGGCGTGGCCGACTTTTCGCTGGAAGAACACCACATGGCCATTCGCCACGTCTCGCAACGCTGCGGCGTCAGCCTGACCTGCGCCGAAATCCAGGACAGCCTGCAAAGCTAAACAGGAAGCACACATGAGCACTAGCGCACAAGAATTTGCAGGTGAATGCATCGCCGTCACGGGCGCGGCTCGTGGCATTGGCGCTGCCGTCACCCACCTACTACTGGAGCGAGGCGCCCGCGTCATCGCCCTGGACCTGGACGCCGAAGGCCTGACCCAACTGAATCAATCCGAATACAGTGATCGGGTTTCCTGCCACCTGGTCGACATCAGCCAAGCCGATGCCGTCGATGCCGCGCTGGCCCAAGGGCAGGAAAAACTGGGCCCCATTCAGCGTTTAGCCTGTGTCGCGGGCGTCCTGCAAATGGGCCGCATCACCGAGCTGAGCAACGAACAATGGGATCGCATCTTTGCCATCAACACCACCGGCGTCTTTAACGTCTGCCGCAACGTGGCCAAAGGCATGATCGAGCGCCAACAAGGCGCCATCGTCAACGTCAGCTCCAACTCCGCCGCCACCCCTCGCATCGCCATGGGCGCCTACGCCGCCTCCAAAGCCGCCGTCACCCAGCTGAGCCGCTGCCTGGGCCTGGAACTGGCCCCACACGGCATCCGCGTGAACATCGTCTCCCCCGGCTCCACCGACACCCCCATGCAACAAGCGATGTGGGCACAAGGCAGCTCGCGTGAAACCGTCATCGCGGGCTCCGGAGAGAACTACCGGCTGGGCATCCCCTTGCAGAAAATCGCCACCCCAAAAGAGATCGCCGAAGCCGTCCTGTTCCTGCTCTCGGACCGCGCCAGCCACATCACCCTGTCCGACCTGCGCGTGGACGGCGGTGCCACACTGGACCAAGGCTAAACAGCCAGACGCAAAAAAGGGCGGAAATTCCGCCCTTTTTGATTACCCATTAGAACGAGTCCGGACAAAAGCATACGCACATCCCTACGAGTGACAGTGTCGATAAGGACTGAGCACCTATTGCCAAGCCAAGGAAGAATACGAGCGAACCGAAACATCGTAAATGCGGCTCAATGAAGACAGACTCAGTCAGGTCAAATCGGATCGAATCAGGTCAGGTCAGGTCAGGTCAGGTCAGGTCAGGTCAGGTCAGGTCAGGTCAGGTCAGGTCAGCATCAGATTAGACCTGCTCAATGCAGGTAGCCTCCTATCAGCTACGTCTTAATTCCGTCCAGTCTGTGAACTAGATCGGGCAGCTCCAGCGGTTCCAACCGCCCCCGCCAACAACCGTTGAAGGCAGGCCCACTCAAGAGCACTGCCACCCTGCTGTTCGGATCGGGGCAGCCCCCCCCGGCACAGCCTCCTGAGCCCGCCTATAGCCCGTCCCTCAAAGCCTAAGTCCAGCTACCGCTACTTCTTGTCCTCGACCGGAGCTTCACCCTGCACAATCCCGAACAAATGCTCCAGCCCCGAAGCCAAAGCATCCCTCCAAGCCACAAAATCATGCGCCGTCGCGCTTTCCACGTAACGCACGTCATAGCCCCGTGCTCGCAGCACATCATCCAGATGACGATTCGCCTGCACCAGGCTGACATCCCGGCTGGAGCCGGAAGACTCAAACACCCCGGCACTCATATAAATCCTCACCGGCACAGCAGGTGAATCCGCCATCTGGCGCGTCAGCCACTGCCCCCGCTCTTGACCGGCAGGAGCCCACCAGAACGACCCCGACATGCTCAAGACATTGCCAAACCACTGCGGCAGACGCCACGCCGCATTCATGGCGGCCAAGCCTCCATAGCTGGAACCACCAATCGTTGTCTTGTCTGCCGAGGACTGCACCCCTTGCGCCTTCAGCCAAGGCATCAGCTCCTTATCAAGAAATTTGAGGTAGGCCTCGTTAGGCGGCAGCTCACGAGCGCGCTCCGCCATACCGGGATTGTCCACCAGCACCAGCCACATGGGTTTCACGCGTCCCTGGGCAATCAAGGTATCCAACATGGCAGGTGCACGCGCCAGATCTCGATAATCCCTGCCATCAAACAAAATCAAGGTATGTTCTATATCCTGCGCATGGGTACCAGCAGGCTGATAAATCTGCACTTGGCGCTCCAGGCCCAAGGTCTGACTGGGCAGACGTTCCGTGCGCCACTGTCCTTGGCCGGCCTGCTGTGGCTCCAGGGCCACCACTTCTGCAGGCGCTTGAGTCAAACGTACGACCGACTCGCCCTCAAACACATTGCTGCTGCTCTCCGGCAAGGTCCGAGCATTGTGAGGGTCCCGTTGCAATGCGGCCCGCAAGACCTCACGCGCCAGGTCTTGGCCGACATAGGGCACATCCGGTGCCATGCGGTACGTAAAACGGGCATCACGCGGCAAGTCGTAGGTGATATACCAGATATCCGACTCCCCCAAACGATGCATGCGATCGCTGTACGCGAAAGGCCCGCCATGCAGACGCACCTCTTGCTGCGCACCCCGCCACACAAAGGTGACACGATCATGAGTCGCGCTGTAACGCTCCACCAAGGGGGAACCGACACGCTGCACATAATCCCAGAATCCCTGCGAAGGTTCGCCAGCACGTAAACGCATGCTCCACTGGCGAATCACATCCCCTTGCAAGGGTTCGGCCTGGGCGGGCGCTTGCGCAGCCGTCACCGATTCGATCTGCCACTGATATTGGCCCTGCCCCAACACGCGCAAACGATACTCGCCCGCCGTCCCGGCAACAAAACCAAATGGGCTCCCCCGCTCCGGGGCATGCGTCCAATGACGAATGACTGTGCCATCAGGGCCAAACAACTCCAGCGCCACCTCACCATTGCGCTGCCATTTGCCTTGCACCAGGTCATTCTGCTGCAAACTCAATATGCGTTCATGATGTTCGTGCGCCTGAACTTCACCCTGAGCCGAAGGCAGCGCCGCCGCCCATGCCGACTCAACGATTCCCACCATCAATATCGCTACAACAGGTGCGCGCAACATACATCCTCCTAAATGCCGGTTTGCCGCAGGCCAGGCCCAGTCCCAAAGAGCAGTATACGATCAAAAATAATCGACACTGCCCCTTGGCCGGCGCCAGATAGCCCTTTTATCAAACCAGACGGAAGGCTTGAATCAGTCGGTCCAGCTCCTGCACCTGATCCTGCAGCTCACTGGAGGTGTGGGCAACCTGATTGACCATCTCCGCGTTCTGATGGGTTGCCGAATCCAGTTGTCCGACCGCCACGTTGATCTGCTCGATACCAATCGTCTGCTCACGGGTCGAGGCGGCGATCTCATGCACAATCGTCATTACCTGCGAGCTGCCCGTGACCATCTCCTCGATAACCTCACCGACCTGCCCCATCAGCAGTACCCCTTCACGCGTGCTGTTGGACGAGGCCTCCACCAACTGGGCAATTTCCTGTGCAGAGGCCGTCGTGCGTTGTGCCAGCGCACGCACTTCGCCGGCCACCACCGCAAACCCCCGCCCCTGCTCACCGGCACGCGCCGCTTCCACGGCAGCATTCAAGGCCAGAATATTGGTCTGAAAGGCAATCGAGTTAATCACGGTGGTGATATCGGCCACCTTACCGCTGGTATCACGAATGGCACCCATCCGGTCCACCAGCTCACTGACCATCTGGCCGCCATGCTGGGCTGTTTTCTGCACCTGACTGGACACCTCTTCAGCGCGCATGGCGTTTTCTTCGCTCATACGCACGGTGCCCGTCATCTCTTCCATGGCCGAGGCCGTTTCCTGCAAGGCGGCCGCCTGCTGGGTCGTACGGCTGGACAGCTCCAGATTGCCCGCCGACAGTTGCGAGGTATCGTCCGCGATGACGCCGCTACTGTGCTGCAAGGTGCGCAACACATCATTCAGCTTCAAGCGCATCTGCTCCAGCGAGGCCATCACGCTATTGTCTGGAATCGTGCGCAAGGAATGCGCAACGCGCAGGTCGCCATTAGCAATCGCCTGAGCCGCCTCATGCAAGACGCTCGGTTCGGCGCCCAGTTCGGCAAGAATTTGGCGTGCCAGAAACACCGTCACTGCCGACACCAGCAAGACAATCAAGACAAACACCACTGAAGAGTTCAGCAAGCTGCTCAGAAAGCGGGACTTGATATTGTCAATGTACACACCCGAGATCAGTATCCAGTCCCATTGGGGCACGCCTTTGCCAAAGGCCAGCTTGGGTGCATTGCTCTGGTCGCTGAGTTTGGGCCAGTGATATTCCAGAAAACCTTCGCCCCCATTGCGACCGATGCGGCTCATCTCGGTAAACGGATGGACTCCATTGCTGTCGACGACTGCACTGACGTCCTGACCATCGAGCTCTGGGCGGGTCGGGTTCATAATGGACACAACGCTGGAGGACAACACCGACACATAGCCCTCCTGTCCGAAGCGGATACTGCTGATGCGCTGCAATGCCTGCTTTTGCGCCTCTTCTTTGCTCAGTACGCCCTTGCTGGCTAACTGCTGGTAGTCCTGCGTAATGCTCCCGGCGATATTGACGATATGCTGCAAACTGCTTTTTCGCTCCTCCATCTGTGCCTGATAGAGTTGATAGTTCACAAATACAAAAACCGCCACCAATGCCATCAACCCCAAGATCAATGGCAACCACAACTTCTGTTTCAAGCCCAAACGCATCATATTCCCCGAGCAACGCTGAAAAGACAGGTCCCAGATACGCAAAAAACCGACCGCTGAAAGGCGGCCGGCCTGTTGAGAAGGCCCCATCGGACAAGCTGGGTAACGGCTTAGGGCTTGAATACTTAATTAAAGTTACATATAGAGATGACTGGATGCTAAGGCAGCTTACAAAATGCTGCCACTCACCCGTCGGGACGAGTCGGGACCTTGTCCGAAAGAGGGTTCGCTACTGGCCAACGTCAGCAGGAATCCGTCCTCGGACATCAGCTCCGAAGTCAGACGGCCCTGGTAATGACCCAGCTCCAGATTCAAGGCCAAATCGCGCTGCTCCAGATTGTCCACCCCCTTGATGACCAGCTCGAAACCCTGCTCGCTCAACAAGTGACAAGCGGTCTCCAGCAAGGCCTTAAAGGTGGGCTCACGGCAGGCGCGCTGAATGATGTCGGCCTCCAGCTTGACCCCAGTAAGCGGCCAGCCGCGCAAACGGTTAAGTTTGTAGTTTTCAATATCAGCACTGGTCAACCACACCTGAATCTCATGGTCTTTCAGATACTGCAAGGCCTGGATCAGCTCCGGTGTCTCTTCCAGCTCGTCTTCACTGAATAAATCCAGCTCCACACAACACGGCTGCAGCTCAAACTGCCGCAGCAGGCCAGGTATGCGCTTGTAAATAGGCAAGAGCATGTCTACGGGCAACTTCAGACCGATGTGACTGGCGCGCAGCGAATAGTCCTGCCACCAACGGCGCACATCTGCCATCAGGGTGCGCAGCATCCACTCGCACAAGGCCTGGCGGTGTATCGAGTCGGGCATATGGCGCAAAATCAGATCAGACGACAGTCTCAGCCCGGTGGGCGAGGTCCAGAACACCTGGGCATCGACCCCGCTGTACTGGCCCGTGCCGGTGGCCACCCGTAACTGATACGAGAAGGACAAGGCTTCACTGGCCCGCGGGTCAAGTACATCCAGCGTTTCCAGGGCACGCAACAACTCCACCGGGGTAGGCTGAGCAGCTTCCTGCTCGTCACGCGGGGCGTAAAACTCCATGACTTCCGTGTCCTGGGGTTCGGGCTGGGCCAGGAGCTTGCCCGTGAAGGTGTAGCCCCAACCGTGCACCGACTTGATCGGCAAGGCGATTCCGGCCCGGCTGGCCTTGCGGCGCAAACGGCTGATCAGAGAGTCCACCGCCCGGCTGTCGCTGGCGGCCAAGCCTTTGTCGCGCATCAGATCCTCGCGGCTGAAACGAGCGTCGGCATGACGGACAAAGGCGTCCATCAATTGGCGTTCACTATGGGTCAGCTCCAGGCCCACGCCATTAGGAGCCACCAAGGTCCAGCCTTTATCGCGCAAGGTCCATTCCTGCCCGACCGGGTCCTGGGGCTCTTCCACCGTCTGGGTAGTATGAATAGCGGCGTACACATTACGGCGGCGCACGGCATGGCACCAGGCCATCAGCTCAGACACTTGCACATCCAGTGCCAGACAGGCGTCGGCCCCCGTCAGCAAAAGCTGCACGCGGGCACTGGCAGACAGGCCGGACTGAACCACCACAATCCCCAGGGAGCCAAAATCATTACGCAGCTTGGCCACCATCAAGGGGACATAACCGGCCTCAACAGGGAACAGCAACAGCTCTGCCCGGGCCTGACGTGCTTCGGCCACCTTTTCCAGAGATCTGACAACGCTTGTTTTGGTACCGAAAACCCGCAATTGCTCCAGCCAATAATGCAAGCCTTCGCCTTCTTCCAAAACAATCAACACGCAGCGTGCATGTTCCATAAGCGCCTACTATTTAATTATTAGCAGTCTCGCGACGCACCCAGCGCGAGCCGACAGTACTATTTTTATCAATAGTTGGAATTATCACTTCTAGAATACAGAGCACAAAGTAAAGAATGGTCAAATGTGGCGTTTGAAATTTTTTGTCTTCAAAATAACGTCAGCCTTACCCCGCAAACCCCGACAGGATTATTTTCCAGCCAAGGTTCTTTTAAAATCGTGCCTCATAAATAATTATAGTTTTCATAACACTATGACATAAAAAAACCCGCTCAAGAGCGGGTTGTTCTAGCGCAAGACGGGGCGAAATAATTACTGGGCAGCCGCCTGCAGACGAGACTGCAACTGCGCGGCAGGAAGCCAGCCATCGGCGCGGCTGCCATCCGCGAAATAAATCGCCGGGGTGCCTTGAACACGCAATTTCTGTCCCACGGCCAATAATTGATCCAAGGGATGCTCACACGAGGCCTTCTCGGGGCGCACTCCCCCTCCCATCCAATCACTCAAGGTCTTGGCGGGATTTTGAGCGCACCAGATATCTTCCGCTTTACGGCGACTATCCGGTCCAAGAATAGGAAACATCAGGCTATAGACCGTAACGTTATCGATCTCCTGCAACGTCGTATGCAGACGTTTGCAGTAACCACAATTGGGATCTTCAAAAACGACCATTTGACGACTGCCGTCACCCTTCACCAGCTTGATTGCCTTATCCAGGGGCAACTCATCCAGAGAAACACGATTGAGTTCCTGCATGCGCTGCTCGGTCAGGTCAACCCGGCTTTTGCTATCGAGCAAAGAGCCCTGCATCACAAAACTGGCTTGGGGATCGGTATAAAGCAAGGTCCCCCCTACCTCTACCTCCAGCAAATTGGGAAAGGGAGTGGCCCGGATGCCATCGACCGTCACACCCGGAAAAGCCGCCTCAAAGGCTTGGCGTGTCGTTTCAAAACGGGCGTCTATTTTGGCAGGGCCGGCAGCCTGGACCAGGCTGCCAAGCGACAAGAGCGCCAGAGCCAAGACAGAACGAAGGGGCAACTTCATGACGTACATCCTTTGCTAATCGACAAAACTCGGGCGGTCTTAAAACAGGAGGGCACCGGGGCTGACTCCGGCAGCATGCGCAATCAGGCGGCGTTTTACCCACGGCAAATGATCCACGACCTGCATGCCTACATTGCGCAGCATGGAGACCGGCGCCCCTGGCGCAGCAAATAAGCGATACAGGCCATCGGTCGCGGCTCGCATGGCAGCAATGGGTTCGGCGCGGGCCCGCTTGTAACGATTGAGCACGCGCATATCTCCGACCGAGTAATAGGAGCCACGTTCGGACAAGACCTTGATAAGGGTTTCGATATCGCCCAGCCCCAGATTCAGGCCTTGACCGGCCAAGGGGTGTACGCGATGCGCGGCGTCACCGACCAGCGCCACACCGGGCGCCACCATGCCGCTGCGTTCAAAAGTCAGGGGGAAGCCGTAGACAGGACTGCGCAGTTCGAGCGCTCCCAGACGGCCGTTGGATAAGGAGAACAGGCTGTTTTGTACATACTGGGCCTGCTCTTGCGGCGGCAGGGCCAGTACCTTGTCCGCCTGCGCTTGCGGTACAGACCAGACCATGGACACTTGCGGTTTGCCATCCACATCGGGCATAGGCAGCAGCGCCAGAATCGAATCACCTGTAAACCACTGCAAGGCGACGTGCTGATGCGAGCGCTCTACATTGAAATGGGCCACCAGACCTGCGTCCCCGTATTCACGCCCCTGATGCTCAATGCCGGCGGCAGCACGCAGGCCCGAGCGGGCACCATCAGCCCCCACAAACAACTCGGCGCTGATGCGCTTTTGTCCGGCGGTCACCATGGTAGTGCCTTCCAGGCGCTCAAAGCGATCTTCAATCCAGGGCACTCCAAACACTTGCAATGCCTGATACAGCGCCTGCTCCATCTGGCCCGACTCCACAATCCAGGCTAGACAGTCCTGAGCATCCTGCCAGGCGTGCAGATTCAGGCAACCGCCGCCGTCCCCATGCACTTCCATGGCCTGGACTGGCGAGATGCGCTGGGCTGACATCAGATTCCAGGCCCCCAGCTGCGCCAGAAAACGCTGGCTGGCTACGGAGACAGCATAGACGCGGGGGTGGTACTGTCCGGCCGCCAATGGCATGGGCTTATAGGCCGGAGACAAAATACTGACCTCAAATCCGGCCTTGCGCAGCCCCAGAGCACAGGCCATCCCGGCCAGGCCGCCACCACACACAACAATTCGTTCTTTCTTCATCGCGCGCTTGGTGCTCCTGCCTGACGTGGCCACAACAGCCACATTTGCCCCTGCTGCTTCATGCGTCCGGCCTGCGCACCCGCCTCATCGCCGGTGCCCCAGTACAGATCCGTTCGAGCAGGGCCTTTGATGGCAGCCCCCGTATCCTGGGCAAAGACCAGCCGTTGCAAGGGCTGGCTGCTGGCAGGTTGCGAGGTCGCCAGATACACCGGCGTGCCCAAAGGCACATAGGTCGGATCAATGGCCACGGAACGCAAGCCGATCAGGGGGATGCCATAAGCGCCCTTGGGGCCCAGATCCGGGTCCACAATGGCTTCTTCCCTAAAAAAGACCATGGCGGTATTGACGTTCATCATTTCCTGGACACGATGCGGGTTGCGCTTGGCCCAGGCCTTGATATTTTGCATGGAAGTTTGTGCCAAAGGCATCTCGCCCTGCTTGGCCAGCCATTGGCCTACCGAGGCATATGGACGGCCATTATGGTCTGCGTAGGCCAGACGAACCGCACTCCCATCGGGCAAGATAGCGCGGCCTGAGCCCTGAATCTGCAGAAAGAAGCCTTCTACCGGGTCTTGTGCATAGACAATCACAGGCGGCTGCCGCTCCGGCTGGGCCATGATCTGCTCACGCGTGTCGTAGGGCACGATGCGCTTGCCAACCTGCTTGCCACGAATACGCTTGCCTGCCAGCTCGGGATACAAGCTCCCCAGATCAATCGTCAGCAAATCATCGGGCGCGGCAAAAAGCGGCCATTGGTAGCCGGAGCTACGGGAGCGCGCGGCTTTGAGCAAGGGTTCGTAGTAGCCTGTGACCGTGTTTTGTGCCACCTGGCCCTCGCCGGTCAGCAGGCGCCAGGGTTGCAGGTGCTGTTGCAGAAAATTGCGCACCGCGGCCGTATCCCGGGTATTGGCATCCAGTCCAGCGGACGCCGCCGCCTGACATACCGGCTGCCAGGCTCGCGGGTTGGCGCGAGCAGGCATGGCCAGCGAACCACTGACAGGACGCATCAGGCCCTTGCAGTTATTGATAAACCCTTTCCAGACATGATCCAGCGAGTCTGCCTGCCAGCCCGGCAGGCTCGACCAGTTCACGGCCTGATAGCGCCCGGCCAGCGCACGCGCCGGGGTCTCGGGCAAGGCAGACAGGGACGGCACGCGCAACGGCTGCAGTGCAATATCCGGCCCGCTTTCGGCAGTACCCGGAGCCGTTGGCGAAGCACCCCGGTCCACAGGCGTAGTGGAACAGGCGCCCAAGGCCAGCAGAACGGCTGGCACGCAATACTTTATCTTCATGGCTGGGGGTGACCCTTAGTGCAAGGTACGGGGAGAAGAAAGGATGAACTCCTGAATGGCGACCTCAAAGGGCACACCATTTTCACCAACACATTGGTAGCTACCGCGCATGGTGCCAAACGGCGTGTTCAGGGGGCAGCCGCTGGTGTACTCAAAGGTTTCGCCTGGAGCCAGAACCGGCTGTTGGCCTACGACGCCCAGACCGCGCACTTCCTGAACCTGCTGGTTGTCATCCGTGATGATCCAGTGACGACTGATAATCTGGGCCGTCTGTTGTCCATGGTTGGTAATCCGGACGGTATAGGCAAACACGTATTGATTGCTATCGGGCTCGGATTGCTCAGGCAGGTACTGGGGCGTGATCTGCACCTCAATATCGTCAGGCTTCATGATGGATTCCAGGTTACGGCTGTACATACACGGGGCGCTGCACGGCCCCCCGGCTTGAAACTATAATGATGACATATGGCCACGATTTTCGTGATGTCTAATCTTTACGGCACCTATTATGTCCCAAGCCAGCTCCACTCGTATCGCTCCCAGTATTTTATCGGCCGACTTTGCCCGTTTGGGAGAGGAAGTCCGCAATGTGATTGCCGCCGGTGCCGACTGGGTTCACTGCGACATCATGGACAACCACTTTGTCCCGAACCTGACATTCGGCCCCATGGTCTGTGCCGCGCTGCGCCCCCACACCACCGCTCCCATTGACGTACACCTGATGGTCGAGCCCGTCGACGCGCTGATTCCCCAGTTTGCCAAAGCGGGCGCCGATTACATCAGCTTTCACCCCGAGGCCTCCCGCCATGTCGATCGCACGCTGGCGCTGATCCGTGACCACGGTTGCAAGGCCGGCCTGGTGTTCAACCCGGCCACCCCCTTGAACTGGATGGATCACCTGATGGACAAGCTGGACCTGGTTCTGCTGATGTCCGTGAACCCTGGCTTTGGCGGACAGGCCTTCATCCCTAGTGCCATGGACAAGCTGCGTCAGGCTCGTGCCCGCATTGATGCCTGGACCGCGCAAGGAGGCCAGCCCATCCTGCTGCAAATTGACGGAGGCGTGAAGGTGGACAATATCGGCGCCATCCGTGCCGCCGGTGCCGACACCTTTGTCGCCGGATCTGCGATTTTCGGGCAGCCCGATTACGCCCAGGTCATCCGCGACATGCGTGCGCAAATCGCCTTGGCCGAACAGGCCTGATCACCCGGCCTGCTCAGGGACGGGCCGAGCACGCGTTTATTGCAACATCGCATTGCGGCTGTAGCCGCCCTGCCGTACCAGGCTGTCGGGGCGGCGACGCTCCACAAACAAGGCATTGCCCTGCACGCGCTTGGCCTGCGCTTTGGCGGAGCTGGCCAGCTCCGCAATCAAGGAGCCCGAGTACAACTCGGGCTCATCAACCGTCACTACCCCCAAAGACAGGCTCACCAGTGGATGAAATACCAGCACGCCCTGCCGGTTCTCCGCCATATAACCGCCTGCCTGCCGATGCTCCAGGCGATAGAGAGACTCCAGCTCTTTTTCCAGCTCGTCCAAAATGCCCTGGCAACGCTCGGCCCAGTCCGGACTGGTGAACACCAGAATAAAATCGTCTCCGCCCACATGGCCGACAAAGTCCATGCGCGCTACGGTATAGCGGGTAAACAGTTCCGCCATCGAGCGAAGCAGCTCATCGCCTTTGCGATAACCGTATAGATCGTTATAAGGTTTGAAATGATCCAGATCGGCATAACAGACCGCAAAGTTTTGCCGGTTGCGCAATAAACCATCGATATGTTCGTCGATCGGCACGTTGCCCGGCAATTGCGTCAGGGGATTGGCATACCGGGCGGTCATGATCTGAATCTGCGTAATCTCGCGCATCAGCTCCACGCTGGAGCCCAGGCCCAAATACTCGCCCGCACCCGTAATAATGAAGCCATCACTGAGCGCATCACCCGCCCCTTGTGTCATCAAGGTCCCCAACTCCAGCACGCTGGTGTCGCAATCGACAATCAACGGCGGTGTATCAATGAACAGGGAGCAAGGCTTGTTGCCATACAGCTCCCGGTGATAGGGCCGGGCAAGCTGGTCGTAGAGCTGGCTACGACGCAAAATGCCCGTCGGCCTGTCCCCTCGAAGCAAAGCCACCGCACTTAAATCGGGGTGGCTTTGGAACAGTTCATACACGCGGTTGGTCGGTGTATTGTCCGGCACGGCTGGCGCCGGACGCAGCAAGCGTCGAACACTCATGGAATTGCGGCCATGCACATGCCGCTGAACCTGTAGGCTGGACGGGCCAAACAAAGCAGCCTGGGCAGGCTCCAACTGAGGAGGTGGATTGGGCTGGGGGCGACACAGCAAATACCCCTGACCACAGGTCACGCCCAAATAGCGCAAGGTGCGCAGCTCCGCCCCCGTCTCAATGCCCTCGGCGATCACCGTGGATTGCGCGTGGCTGGCGATATCGCAAATGGAACGGACCAATTGCTGCTTGAGCACATCGGTATCAATATCGCGTACAAAATACTTATCGATCTTGACGTATTCGGGTCGCAACTCGGACCACAAACGCAGCGAGGCATAGCCTTCGCCCAGATCATCAATGGCAAACTGCAGCCCTTCCTGCCGATACAGCTCCAGGGCCTGGTTCAGATAATCGTAACTGTCGGTACGCTCGGACTCGGTCAGCTCCACCACCACCCGGCTCCAGTCAATACCATGCAGTTGCGGCATGCCGGTACGCGGCTCCAGACGGGCCGAAGGCAACATGCGCATCACCACATCCGGGCTGGAGTTCAAAAACAGTTTGCCCGCCAGACCCTGCCGATTAAAACTGCTGACCAGGGTATGGCAGCACAGCTCCTCCAGATCCCATAAACGCCCGCACTGCCGGGCCGCATCAAACAGGGCCAGCGGCGAATAAAAACTGGTGTCTTTCGGCCCCCGAATCAAGCCTTCGTAGCCCAGAATCAAGCCCGACTGTAAATCCACAATGGGTTGAAAAACCGGCGTAACTTGTTTTTCTACGAGAATCTGATGAAATGTATCGAGCATCATCTTTCCGCTCCTAGGACCTGACTGAACGGACTATCGAAAGCCAATCTTGTACCAAAATACGGTTTGCTCACTAAATTGATAAGCCCGCGCGCAGTAAGGAGCTTTAACATGATGAATCAAACGAAATGAAAACCCGATGTTCCGAAAACTTTTCTGCTCGACCTTAACAGGAATTTGACAATATTTTGTCACAAGTTCGCTACAAAAAGATGAATATTTTCTCTGTACTGTTTGATCTGGATGGCACGCTGCTCGATACCATTCCGGACCTGGCCTCCGCGTGTAATGCCATGCGTATTGACTTCGGTCTGCCTGTGCTCCCGGAGGAACGCATCGCCACCTTCGTGGGCAAAGGCTCGGAAAATCTGGTGCAGCGCGCCTTAACGGACCTGCCCGAACCGCTGGCCGACCCCTCTCAGGCACTGGAATCATTTTATTACCATTACCAATTGTGCAATGGCCAACACAGCCGCCTGTATTCCGGGGTACTAGAGGGATTGGAAGACTTCAAAAATCAGGGCTTGCGTCTGGCCGTCGTCACCAACAAACCGGAACAGTTTGCCCGCCCCTTGCTGGAACAGACTGGGCTGGCCTCGTATTTCGAACTGCTTGTGGGCGGCGATACCTGCCCACGCAAAAAGCCCGATCCCCTGCCCTTTCTGCATGCGTGCGAACAGATGAATCTCAGCCCCCAGCAGGCTTTGGTCATCGGCGATTCCATGAACGATGCCCAGGCGGCACGTGCGGCGCACATCCCGGTTTTGCTGGTTCCTTACGGCTATAACGAAGGCAAGGATGTGCAAAGCCTGGATTCCGATGGTATAGTTGCCTCTATTGCTGATGCGGCCATCTGGCTGCGCAACCAACGAAACACCATATTTACGTCATAAAATTCATGTCTACTCGCACTCACGCATCCACCATCTACGGCGCTTATTGGCGCTGGTGGCGTTCGTGTATCGGGTAGATATAACCTTGAAGTCTGGCGCGCCTGCAAAGTAGTACACAGCGTAGCGCCACCAGGAAATAAGCCCGGTAATCGCAACGACCGGGCTTTTTTTGTTTCTGTCCGGCTCGTCGTACCCACTGACCCTCGAGATCCCAATGACAGAAATAGAATTCAATGCCCTAGCAGCAGAAGGCTTTAACCGCATCCCCCTGATTGCGGAAACCTACGCCGACCTGGATACACCCCTGTCGATTTATTTGAAACTGGCGCACAACGGCCCCGAAGGTGGACGTTATAGCTGCCTGATGGAATCGGTTGTGGGCGGCGAGCAATTCGGTCGCTACTCCTTTATTGGTTTGCCTGCCCGTACCGTCATCCGCAGCTACGGGCGTCACACCCAAGTGCTGCACGATGGCAAGCCGGTGGAGACTGCCGAAGGCGATCCACTGGAATTCATCGAACAATTCCAGGCCCGCTTCAAAGTCGCTCTGCGTCCTGGCATGCCTCGTTTCGCAGGTGGCCTGGCCGGTTACTTCGGTTACGACACCGTTCGCCACATCGAACCGTCTTTAGGCGCCAACCGCAAGCCCTTCCCCGCCGATCAGGAAGAGGGCGTGCCCGACATCATGCTACTGCAGGTGGACGAACTGGTGATTGTGGACAACCTGGCCGGACGCACCTATTTGCTGGTCTACGCCGACCCCGCCCAACCCGAGGCCTACGTGCTGGCCAAGCGCCGCCTGAAAGAGCTGCGTGAAAAACTGCGCTCGCCTGTGGTGATTCCCTACGCCTACGCCAGCATGCAGACCGAATGCGAGCGCGATTTCGATAAAGAGGATTACCTGAAAGCCGTCGCCCGCGCCAAGGACTACATTGCCGCTGGCGACCTGATGCAAGTGCAGATTGGCCAGGTCATCACCAAGCCTTTCCGTGACTCCCCCTTGTCCCTGTACCGTGCCCTGCGTTCGCTCAACCCATCTCCCTACATGTACTTCTGGAACTTTGACGACTTCCAGGTGGTAGGTGCATCGCCAGAAATTCTGGTGCGGCAAGAAGAGCACCGTCAGGATGGGCGCAATATAGAACGCGTCACCATTCGTCCCTTGGCCGGTACCCGCAAACGCGGCGCCACCCCTGAGGCCGATGCAGCACTGGCCGCCGAGCTCAAGGCCGACCCCAAAGAACGCGCCGAACACCTGATGCTGATCGATCTGGCCCGCAATGACATTGGCCGCATCGCCAAAACCGGCACAGTCCAGGTCACTGACACCATGGCCATCGAGCGGTATTCACACGTACAGCATCTGG
Source organism: Alcaligenes sp. Lyrl_28 (assembly GCF_051948705.1). Taxonomy (NCBI): domain Bacteria; kingdom Pseudomonadati; phylum Pseudomonadota; class Betaproteobacteria; order Burkholderiales; family Alcaligenaceae; genus Alcaligenes; species Alcaligenes sp. Lyrl_28. The sequence continues at coordinate 12,499 of NZ_JAYJLG010000007.1, read as the reverse complement.
TCTCCAACGTTTGCGGGGAACTGCAAGACGGCATGAGTCAGATGGACGTCTTGCGTGCTTCCTTTCCGGCGGGCACCCTGACGGGCGCTCCCAAGGTACGCGCCATGGAAGTCATTGATGAACTGGAACCCGTACGCCGTGGTGTTTACGGTGGCGCTGCAGGCTACCTGAGCTACTCGGGCGAAATGGATCTGGCTATTGCCATTCGCACCGGTGTCATCAAGGACGGCATGCTGTATGTGCAGGCCGCGGCCGGCGTTGTGGCCGACTCCGATCCAGAAAAAGAATGGCAAGAGACCGAAGCCAAGGCACGGGCGGTTATCCGCGCTGCCGAACAAGTGCAATTCGGTCTGGACGAGCCTATTTAATCGCCCCACTGCCACTTTCTTTTTGCCGGAGTATTCCCATGCTGTTCATGCTCGATAACTATGACTCGTTTACCTATAACCTGGTCCAGTACTTTGGAGAACTGGGGCAGGAGGTAGTGGTGCGACGCAACGACCAGGTCACGCTGGAAGAGATTGAAACCCTGAATCCCAGCCATCTGTGCGTCTCGCCAGGCCCCAAATCCCCTGCGGATGCAGGCCTGTCTGTCGCCCTGATCCAGCACTTTGCCGGCAAACTGCCTATTTTGGGCGTTTGTCTTGGGCATCAGGCCATCGGGCATGCTTTTGGTGCGCGCATTATCCGTGCGCAACAGATCATGCATGGGAAAGTCTCCCCCATCACCCACCAGGGCACGGATGTGTTCCGCAACTTGCCCTCGCCCTTTAATGTCACCCGCTATCACTCCCTGGCCATCGAGCGCGACAGCCTGCCCGACTGCCTGGAAGTGACCGCCCAAACCGAAGATGGCGAGATTATGGGCGTACGCCACCGCGACCTGCCCGTCTATGGCGTGCAGTTTCACCCCGAATCGGTGCTCAGCGAGCATGGCCACGCCTTACTGAAGAACTTTCTGGACCGCTAATATCATGAACACCATCACTCCTACCGAAGCACTGGTGCGCTGTATCGAACACCGGGAAATCTTCCACGATGAAATGCTGCATCTGATGCGCATGCTGATGCGTGGCGAAATGTCACCGCAGATCGCAGCCGCCTTGTTGATGGGCCTGCGTGTCAAAAAAGAGAGCGTGGGTGAGATTTCCGCCGCTGCCCAGGTCATGCGCGAATTTGCGACCCCTGTGATTACCCCTAACCCCGACGAATTGCTGGATATGTGCGGTACAGGCGGGGACGGCTCCAATACCTTCAATATTTCCACCGCTGCCATGTTTGTAGCCGCCTCCGTCGGAGTCAAAGTGGCCAAACACGGCAACCGCAGCGCATCGTCCTCCTCAGGCAGCGCAGACGTGCTGGAAGCCTTGGGCGTGCGCCTGACCTTTTCACCCGAGCAAGTGGCGCAAAGTATTGCCGATACCAATATCGGCTTCATGTTCGCCCCCGCTCACCACGGCGCCATGAAAAATGTCGCTGCCGTGCGTAAGGAGCTGGGGGTACGTACCATTTTCAATATTCTGGGTCCTCTGACCAACCCGGCCGGTGCCACCAACCAGTTGATGGGCGTGTTCCACCCCGACCTGGTAGGCATTCAGGTTCGCGTGATGCAACGCCTGGGGGCCAAACACGTGCTGATCGTGCACGGCAAGGACGGCATGGATGAAGCCTCCCTGGGAGCGGCCACCCTGGTGGGTGAGCTCAAGGACGGGCAAGTGCGCGAGTATGAGATTCACCCCGAAGACTTCGGAATGGCGATGACCTCCAACCGCAGCATTCGCGTCTCCAGCAAAGAAGAATCCGCCGTAATGATTATGGAAGCCCTCAATAACCAAGAGGGCACCGCTCGTGATATTGTTGGCCTCAATGCTGGTCTGGCCATCTATGCTGCCAACCACGCCGACTCCATTGAACAAGGCCTGCGCATGGCTTTTGAGGCCATTGCCAGCGGTGCCGCCCGCGAAAAACTCGAACAATTCCGCGCTTATACAAGGAAGTTAAACCCATGAACGACATTCTGGCCAAGATCCTCGACACCAAAAGAGCTGAAGTCGTTACCGCCCGCCAGTTGCGCAGCGAGTCCGACCTGCTGCGCGAGGCGAAGAACCGGAACGACCTGCGCGGCTTTGCCAGCGCCATTGAAGACAAGATTGCCCAAGGCAAGCCAGCCATTATTGCGGAAGTCAAAAAAGCCTCCCCGTCCAAGGGTGTGATCCGTGCCGATTTCAACCCCACCGAAATCGCCGCCAGCTATGCCGCCCATGGTGCGGCCTGCCTGTCCGTCCTGACGGATATCCAGTATTTCCAAGGCTCTTACGATCACCTGCGCCAGGCGCGTGCCGTGTGTGCGCTACCCGTACTGCGTAAAGATTTCATTATTGACCCCTACCAGATCATTCACGCCCGAGCCATGGGCGCAGACTGCATCTTGCTGATCGTCGCAGCCCTGGAGCAAGATCAGTTGATGGAATTTGAAGCCATGGCGCACGAGCTGGGTATGGATGTTCTGGTTGAAGTACATGACCGCGCCGAACTGGATATTGCTCTGCAAATGAAAACCAGCCTGCTGGGTATCAACAACCGCAACCTGCGCACCTTCGAGACCGACCTCCAGAACACGCTGGACCTGCTGCCCTTCATCCCCAGCGAAAAGCGCGTTGTCACCGAAAGCGGCATCCACACCCTTGAGGATGTCGCCCTGATGCGCGATAACCAGGTCCAGGCTTTCCTGGTGGGTGAGGCGTTCATGCGTGAACCTGATCCAGGCGTAGCCTTGCAGAACCTGTTCTTTGGTCAGCCTGCATGAGCACCCCCGCTTGCCCCCTTTGCGCCTTGACGCCCGATCAACTGCTCTGGTCGGGCGCAGGGCTGCAGGTACTGGCCGTCACAGACAGCCCCTTTCCCGGTTATACACGGGTGATCTGGCAAGAGCATGTGGCTGAAATGACAGACCTGTCTGAAGCACAGCGGCAGCACCTCATGGCGGCGGTCTATGTGGTGGAGCAAATCCAGCGTGAACAGCTGGGAGTCGCCAAAATCAATCTGGCTCAATTCGGGAATCAGGTTCCGCATCTGCATTGGCACCTCATTCCTCGCTGGAAGGACGATCCGTTCTTTCCGGATTCTGCCTGGTCACCCGCCCCCCCTCGCACGGAAGAACAGAAACAAGGCTGGGCTTCCCATGAGGCACGCCTGCTTGAGCAAGTCAGCGAGTATCAGCAGGCACTGCGTACTGCGCTGCAAGCCCGGTTCGACCACTAAACACGCTACTGCGCGACTCCACCGGCAGGAGCCAAGCCGCTCTTGCGCTACCTGCACGCAAACAGTGTGCTTGCGTAGCAGAGCATAGCCCCTCTTTACGCCTGGCAACACGACCCTCTCGCCTTCAACAATCCCCACCTAAGAAGGATAAGGGTAAGGTGTGCCCAAAGACTTCGTTCCGCCACCCCTTGACCTTGTCGCTCCGAGCACAAAATTAACCTAGATCAAGCCTGGACAACAATCACCTAGCCCCACCAAAAACCACCATATATAGTGTCGTGAATCGTAAAAATCACTATATATAGGTTTTGGTGAACAATATGGCTACCCAGGAAACCGCGTCGCGTCCCGTTGCTCAGCTGGACATCATCCGCTCCATTACCGAGTATCTGGACCGCCAGGACTGGCGCGTACAAGCCAATGCCAACCAGGGCTATTCGCTGGGCGGGTTGATTCTGAACAGCTCCGGCAAAATGATTGCCAACTACTGGCTCAGTCATGTCTACCCCGAAGCGATCGGCCAGGCACACCGTCAGGCCGACCTGCATATCCACGATCTGGACATGCTTTCTGGCTACTGCGCCGGCTGGTCCTTGCGCACCTTCCTGAATGAAGGACTCAATGGCGTGCCCGGCAAAATCGAATCCGGCCCTCCCCGTCATCTCAGTAGTGCTGTCGGCCAGGTCGTCAATTTTCTAGGCACCTTGCAGAATGAATGGGCCGGCGCCCAGGCTTTCAGCTCCTTTGATACCTATATGGCCCCCTTCATCCGCAAGGACGGCTTGAACTACAAGCATGTGCGCCAATGCATGCAAGAGCTGATCTACAACCTGAATGTGCCCTCGCGCTGGGGCACACAAACGCCCTTTACCAATCTGACCTTTGATTGGGTGTGTCCCGACGACCTACGCGAACAGGTGCCACAAATCGGCGGTGAAGAAATGCCGTTTTGCTACGGAGACCTGCAAGCCGAAATGGACATGATCAACCAGGCGTACATCGAAGTCATGAGCGAGGGCGACGCCCGTGGACGGGCTTTCACCTTCCCCATCCCCACTTACAACATCACCCGGGACTTTGACTGGTACAGCCCGAATGCCGAACGCCTGTTTGCCATGACGGCCAAGTACGGTCTGCCCTACTTCCAGAACTTCATTAACTCCGAGCTGGAGCCGAACATGATCCGCTCCATGTGCTGCCGCCTGCAGCTGGATCTGCGCGAGCTGCTCAAGCGCGGCAATGGCTTATTCGGTTCTGCCGAGCAAACCGGCTCACTGGGCGTCGTGACCTTGAACTGCGCCCGCCTGGGTTATCTGTATCAAGGCGATGAAGCCGGCCTGTTTGCTCGTCTGGATGAACTGCTGGAAATGGGCCGCGACAGCCTGGAAATCAAGCGCACCGTTATTCAGCACCACATGGACCAAGGACTGTTCCCCTACACGCGCCGTTATCTGGGCACCTTGCGCAATCACTTCTCCACGCTGGGAGTCAATGGCGTTAACGAGATGATCCGCAACTTCACCCAGGATCAGGAGAGCCTGTGTACCGTCTGGGGGCACCAGTTCGCGGTGCGTCTGCTCGACCATATTCGACAGCGCATGGTGGAGTTTCAAGAACATACCGGACATCTGTACAACCTGGAGGCCACCCCTGCGGAAGGCACCACCTATCGCTTTGCCAAAGAAGACCGCGCCCGCTGGCCCGATATTTTGCAGGCCGGTACCACGCACATGCCCTACTACACCAACTCCTCACAATTACCCGTCGGCTTTACCGAAGATCCCTTCGAAGCCCTGGAGCGCCAGGATGAGCTGCAAGGCAAATACACGGGGGGAACAGTGTTGCACCTGTACATGAGCGAGGCTCTGTCCAGCACCGATGCCTGCCGCAATCTGGTGCAGCGAGCCCTGAGCCGCTTTTCCCTGCCCTACATCACCGTCACGCCCACCTTCTCCATCTGCCCCAAACACGGCTATCTGTCGGGGAAACACGAATTCTGCCCGCACTGCGACAAGGAACTACTGGTCAACAAAATCGCACAGACTCGCAACGAAGCGTCCGTTCCGACGTGCCCGAACCCGCAAACCCCTCCAACCGGACAGGGGCAGAAACCGAAGCCGCAACAGACACAAAGGCAGGAGCAGGACAAAGAACCAGCAACGCGAAAAGTAAATGTGTCTGCCCAACCAGAAGCATCCGCCTACTAAAGCAGCTCTCGGACACCCGACCGCCACCCCTGAACGAACGCTACTTGTCCTGCCTATTCCCACTAAATCCGGACAACCCACTTAGCTTGACCGCGACTTGCTAACCCGCCTCGTGGCACACCGTGGCCGAACACATCCGACCTTGTGACGGCCCTTTTATCCAAGGAGTTTTCTTATGAGCACCGAAACCATCACTCTCCAAGATTCCGAGCGCCAGCCCTGCGAAATATGGACACGGGTCATGGGCTACCACCGTCCCATGTCGTCTTTCAATATTGGCAAGCAAGGTGAATTTCATGAGCGACGCTACTTCACAGAAACCAGCACTGCGTTGAGCAGCGCCGTCCCTTCCAGCCAGGCTAGCCGCTAATAATATGACGTACGCCACACGCCCCCCTTACCCAAAGGCCAACACTCACAACGTGACATTGAAAGTGGGCGGCTGCGCTCCTTTCTCAGCCACGGATTACCCGGGCAAGCTCGCTGCTGTCATCTTTGTGCAAGGCTGTCCCTGGCGCTGTGGCTACTGCCATAACCCCCATTTACAAGAGCGTACGACTGACAGTGCCATTGATTGGGACGATCTGATGGTTTTTCTCAATCGCCGGGTGGGCCTGCTGGATGCGGTGGTCTTTAGCGGCGGCGAACCCACCCTGGACCCCGCCCTGGGCTCGGCAATCCAGGCGGTGCGCAGACTCGGCTTCAAAATTGGCCTGCACACGGCTGGAACCCATCCAGCCCGACTGCAGGCCATACTCCCGTGGCTCGACTGGATAGGGCTGGACATCAAAGCCGAGTTCAGCCAATACGATGCCATTACCCAACGTAGCAAGAGTGCGGCTGCACCTTTGCGCAGCTTGCAGCTGCTACTGAACGGAGAGGCACTGTTTGAATGCCGCAGCACCCTTCACCCGCAGTTGCATAGCCCGGCCTCGATACAAGCCTTGGGGCAACATTTACATAAGCTGGGCGTCCAGCGCTATGCCGTGCAGATCTTCCGCACACAAGGCTGTGAGGATAATTTTCTGAATGAAACTGGGCAGGCTTTGGAGGCCTACCCAGGCGCAGAAGTGTTAGAGACGCTCCAAAAGCTGTTTCCGCATTTTGAAGTGCGGCGCTCTTAGCTGCCTTCGGACGAAGCGGGCGTTCGGATAGGACGACGCAGCACATCCTGTAAAGCCGCTTTGCCCTGCTTGAGTACGGCACGGGGATGCAGAATATCAGGTTCCAAAGCATCCAGAGTGTTCTTCACCATCAGACCCAGCTCCGTATCGCCCTCAATCGACAAACGCCGATTAAAAAACAAGGTATCCGGGTCTTCCTGCCGCTGTAAAAGTTGATAAAACGCCCAAAGATCTGCTTTCAAGGTCAAATCCGGACTTTGTGCGCGTACGGACAGGGGGTAAAAAGCTCCTTGGCGCCAGGTGTAGTCAAACGCCAAACCCGCATCCGCCACCTGTATGCGTAACGCCCGCCCTTCCAATCGTTCCGCCACATCAGTCGGCACGTGAGGGCGCATCAACACGTTCAAGCCGGTACAAAACAAACGAGAGCCGGGCCACGGGGGCAAACGACTTACAACACCAGCCACAACAGCGGGCAAACGAGGTGTCCTTATTTCATTCACTCTTGCATCCCTCCCTTAAAAACGCTCTGGTACCGGCGCCACCCATTCCAAGCCGGGACGACCGTGCCAGAATCCGTTGCAGGCTTTGGCAGGCAGCAAGGGCAACATATCCTCGTGCGCATCTGATGCCTGGATACGGCCCTGCACCACATCATGAAACAAATGCACGACGGCATCCATATGTTGAGACTGCGGGCTCAAGCGCAGCATATCGACACCCAAGGCGCGCAGGTCCTGTATCTGTTCCAGCAAGGTGTACACCCAGGCGGATTGGGTCTGGATACCATTGATGTTCAAAAAACCCTGCCCCTCCCGTGTTTCCAGCAACAAACCATCGGGATAGTCCATGCACACGTACTGGCAATTGTCCTTGGGCAAGTTGCGATTACGCGCGGCAAAACAACGGGCCGAGAAAGCCAAGGGCAGGCGCCCGAAAGCAAAGACCTCGGTTTCCAAACCGGCAGGCCTGTCCTGCTGCAACTGCGCCAGTCCTGCACGGCCCATTTCCAGAGGCATCACCCAGCGCACCGCCCCTTGGGAGGCGATCAAATCCAGCACGGGCCCGTTATAAACATTCAAAAAAGGGCCGGCGACAAAGTCCCGACCCTGCATCAAACGCACCGCCCCCATATCATTGGCTTCAACCAGGTACTCCGCCTGCTCGGTAAGCTTGCGTAGCGTATTGACGTCCCGCCCGGACTCCAGCAAGACCTGACTGGACAGAACCGGCATCTTGCCAGCCTGAGCCAGCATCTGCGCAATATCCAGCCAATCATCCAGCCGTAACTCGTGACGGCGTGAACATACCGTCTCGCCCAGATACACCACATCCACAGGCCAGTCGCAGGCCGACTCATAAAACTGCATGGTGGCGATGCGGGACCAGTAGTACTGCAAGGGGCCTAAAGATAATTTCATGTTTGAGCCTCCCGTGCTCTACTTCCAGGGCCGAGAATAGGCACCCAGCGTATGTTGCTGCCCTTCGGCCAATTTGTTCAAAGCCCCCATCCAAGCGGGGTGGACTGAATAACGGGCAGGCGTGGATTTGGCCGAATCAATCGCTTGACGCCACACCTGGGTAACTTGAGCGACATAAGCGGGACTACGTTGCCGGCCTTCAATCTTGATGGCGCTGACACCCGCCGCCAACAACTGTGGCAACAAGGACAAGGTATTCAGACTGGTGGGTTCTTCCAGGGCGTAATAGTTTTCGCCCGCCACATCAAAGCGCCCTTTGCACAAAGTGGGGTAAGCCGCGTTCTCACCCTCCTGATAACGATCAATCAGCACTCCGTTCAGACGCGACTCCAGGCCTCGATCTGTTTGTTCCCAGCGCACATGCCCGGCGGGGGAACAGACCCCATGCGTATTGGGCGATTCTCCGGTGGCATAGGAGGACAAGGCACAGCGCCCCTCCACCATCACGCACAAACTGCCAAAGCCAAAAACCTCAACCTGAACGGGGACCTGCTCACAGACCTGTTCCACTTGTGCCATGGACAAAACCCGCGGCAGGACCACACGCTGAATACCGAAGTTCTGGTGGTAATACCTGATGGCCTCCGGATTGGTGGCTGAACCCTGCACCGACAAGTGCAAACGCAGATTGGGATGTGTCTGGCTGGCATACGCCATCAAACCGGGGTCTGCCATGATGACCGCATCGACCTGAGCCTCGGCTGCCCGGTCCACCGCATCGCGCCACTGCTGCCAGGCATTGGGTTGCGGATAGGTATTGAGTGCCAGCAAGACTTTGCGGCCACGCTGATGCGCATAATCAATGCCTTCTGCAATCGCCTGCGCATCAAAATTGAGCCCGGCAAAATTCCGTGCATTGGTGGCATCTCGGAACCCCAGATAAACACTGTCGGCCCCATTGTCGATCGCCGCTTTCAAGGCGGGCAGGCTGCCTGCGGGGCAAACCAATTCCATCTGCGGCTGATCAGACGCGGCTAAAGCCGTGAACGCTGTATTCATGACACTCCCCGATCTTCACTCTGGCCAGGGCAGAATCCTGGCTCGACAAGACCACCACTATGCCTGCTCCGAAACGGGGGGGCCTTAACGCATATCAAATTCTTCCCACCTCCTGACCGACGGCAAACAAGTCTCACCTTGTCTGCACCATAAGCGGGCAGAATGGTCCACAATGCCTCCCAAGCCTTTTGTGCTGGAGTCTTGATGACGCATACAGAGATCACGCTGGATACACGCGGCCTGCCCGCCCCTGAACCTTTGGAGCATTGCCTGGAGGTGCTGGCCGAGCTGGCCCCCACCCAGACTTTACTCATGTGGCTGGATAGAGAACCTTTCCCCCTGTATGACATTCTGCGTCGTGCCGGTTTTCACTACCAGGGCACCCAAACAGAAAACGGCTTTCAGCTCATCATCCGCAGGAACTAAGTCTATGCAACGCGCTTTATCGCTGGATCAGTCCCCCTCTTTATCACTGACCTTGCCCCTGTTTGCGAACGTCCCTTTTTTTGGTCTACTGGCCGCCATGCTGGCACTCTACAGCGGACCGGAACTATTCAACTCCCGCTGGCACCCGGCCATCTTGGCCTTAACCCATGCCTGGACCTTGGGAATCGTGGGCAGCGCCATGTTTGCCTCTTTGGTACATATTTTGGCAGTGGCCTGTAATGTGCGTATTCCGGTGGCACGCGGTCGGGCGCTAATTTTCTGGAGCATGCTCGGCGCCGGCACACTACTTCTGATGACAGGCTTTCTGAGCTGGCAACGCTGGGCGTACACACTGGCAGGCATTTGTCTGGCCTTTGCTCTGGGCGGCTATCTGCTCACTGTCATGCTGGCCTTGTGGCGCTCTCGGCGTGACATCTTTCGCGGTGCCAAAGAGGTCGTCGCCCCTATCCGCCTGGCCATGCTGGGTCTGTTGCTGACTGTCTCAACAGGGCTTGCCATGCTGGTCGCCCTGACAAACGAACAAGCGGTCGCCAATCTGCTGAACCTGCACGTGATGATGGGTTTGGCCGCTTGGGCAGGCTTGCTGCTGATCGCCATGTCGTTCCAGCTGCTGCCTATTTTTCAAATCACCGAACTTTACCCGGCGCCTCTGGTGCGTTGGCTTCCTTGGGTCGTAGGAGCATTGCTGATTGCCCAATGGGGCTTGAGCTCTTTGCCTGGCTCCTGGCTGCCCGTGCGTGATCTGGTCACCTATCTGATCTTTCTAAGCTACGGCTTATGGGCAGTGATTACCTGGGCGCGACTCTGGAAACGCAAGCGCCCCACAGCAGGGGCCAGCACGTTATTCTGGTACAGCTCCTTGAGCAGTCTGGTGGTTGCGATCCTTTTGAACTTCTGGGCCCACAGTCCCGCCGCCTCCAACGCGGAGCTAGCCATGGGAGTCTTGCTGATAATGGGAGCCTTAGGTTCCGTCGTTTGTGGAATGCTCTATACCATCGTGCCTTTTTTGCTCTGGCGCGAGGCACAGGAGCATGTCAGCATGGACACTGATAATACCGAGCACACACGCGCCCTCTTGCAGTTGATTCCCAAGACGGCTCACTACATCCCCGCGTCCACCGCCCGAGCACATTGGGCCTTGCACAGCCTAAGCCTGGTGCTTTGGACAGGGGCAAGCCTGGGAGTCGCATCTTTCGCATGGGTAGCAGCCCCTGCATTGCTGTTGTCTTTTACAGCCTTGAGCTGGAATCTCTGGACCGCCTGGCAGCGCTATCGTCATAGCCTGCGCGCTATTCGCGCGTATCAGGCAGAGCACCGTATTGCCGCAAGGCCGCACTATCCAGAATCGTAAAGTTACGTCGCTGAACTCGTATCAGATCCCGGTCCATCAGATCACGCAATGTGCGCGATAAGTGCTCCGGGGTCAGGTTCAGACGGGAAGCAATCACGGACTTGCCCACGTCAATTCTGAACGGCACGCCCTCCTCACCTGGCCATTCCTGCAAGAGATAGCCGACCAAGCGCTGCACCCCGTTGTGCAAGGTGTAGGCTTCCAGTTCACCCATCAAACGATATAAGCGCTCACTTAAACCGGCCAGCATCAAACGCGCCACATCACTTCCCTTGTCCAGTTGTTCCATCAAGGCGTCCTTGTTGATGTGCAAGAGCAAAGAGTCCACGAGTGTCTGGGCTGTCACGATGTAATTACGGCCCATGAACATTAAAGCCTCACCAAACCCCTCCCCTGGGCCGACCAGACGCACCACCCGTTCTGCCCCTGATGAAGAAACAAACACCAGCTTCACTCGGCCATATACCAACATATGAAACCCGACGCACGGGTCACCACTACGAAACAAAGTGGTGCCGCGTAACGCGTGTACTTCCTGAGTACCTTTGGCGATCGGTTCAAGCTGCTCTAGCGGCAGCTCCTTGAAAATAGGCAGATGAGCCAAGTGAGCCTGGATACGCTTCCAACGCCCAGCTCCTTCGCCCTGCATCAGTCGGATGTCCGACAAATCATCATTGCCTGTGTGTGAGGCCGTATCTTGAGCCGCCATATCTTTTCCATGAATCAAGTAGAACCATCGCTAGACTGACATACTCCTTTCCCGCCTGCTCAGCATTGCTCGGCGCCTGATTGATACACGTCAAACAGATAAATCGAGGTCTTGGAGAGAAAGTAAGAAAACAGTCAGAACTGCTAGTTCAGCATGACTTAGGAGCAGATCCAAGCAGGAAGCGGTCAAATTTGACCATGTTAGTGATAGGGAATATCAAGGGGTGGCGTTGATAGGAAGTGGCCTCGTTTCCAAGTCGACTTCGATTCTGAATGGGTGTGATACGCCTTCGCAGGCTGAATAGCTGCAATACCAAATAGGAAAATGGGAATTTCAGGGGCGCCAGGGGAGGAGAAATGCAGGTAGAAGAAACAGCGGACCGAACACCCATCTGATCTCGGCCGTCGGATGCCGTCGCTAAAAAATTGAGCGGGGCTGGAGTACACATAACCGGTGAACCACCCGCTAGATAAAGCGGAAGGTTGTAACCCGACTTGGGACTTGGCACCATCTGGTGGCAACCAGCGGCCAAGCCGCGTCGCTAAAGCCTGGCTGAGCCGAGATAAATAAAAAAGCAACTTCACGCTGCGCAACAGCAGCAAACCCTAGAAGCACTAAGCGTAGCGCGATCACCCGGCAGATAGACAACGGATTGATGCGAGAGGCTGAGGTTCAGCAAGCCGCTAAGGCTGAACCCGCCCCTCGTAGAGCTGCCATCGTGCAGGTAGCACCCGCAGAGGACTAAACATCAACCCTCAAGCCCAGGAAGCATACGCAATGACTGACCCCATCGGCTTGGGCCAAGAGGCGTAGTCTGCAACAAGAAGGAATAAACGGTGCCCAGAACGGGCTTGGGAAGGGGTGGGGTACGCCTGAAGTCGTAACCCAGGGGCCAGACGATCAGCATCGTTCCGGTGTAT
>NZ_JAYJLG010000006.1:0-225496 GCF_051948705.1 Alcaligenes sp. Lyrl_28 | reverse complement strand
CAAAGCCGCTCCACCCGCGACATGCGGGGCGGCCATGGAGGTGCCGCTAAAAGCGATATAGCCACCCGAGGAATTGACCGAATTGATGCCGGGCTTATCGTCACCCCCCGGGGCGGCCAGACACCACTCGGCAGCAACTCCGCATTTATTGGCGTAGGAAGCCAGGGAGCCATCCTCAGCCAGGGCCGTTACAGCCAGCCAGTTGTCTTTCAGCTCGGGGAACCAATAGGGGGAGCCAGCCAGCAGGTCAGGGTGGTCCTGAGATTCGTTGCCGGTAGCAAATACCATGAGAGAGCCTGCTGCTACGCTGTTGTGAAATGCGTTGATCGCCAGCGGCTGCCAATCCAGTACACCTTCGGGGGAGCCATAATCCACGACATTGCAGGGGGGTGGGGAACTGACATCATTGCAGCCATTGACTCCCAAGCTGCTGTTGATGATAGGCAGCTTGAACTGTGCCAAATAGTTCCAGCCTTGCGAGGCGACGCGATCAAAGGCGGCGGCCGCTTCACGCGGGTCGGGTTCATATGGATCATTGCCAAGCATGTCGTCGTCCTCATCCGTGCCGTCGTAAGCGACGGCAAAAAGCTGACTGTTGAACGCGACACCATGCATGCCAACGCCGTCACGACGTGCGCCGATAATGCCTGCAACGTGGCTGCCGTGACCTGACGGTGGGTCGGAGTCTATGCCTTGGCCGTTGGCGTAGGCGGTATTTGTGTTGAAGTCAAAGCCGCCTGCAATGGCCCCTGCAAACTCAGGGTGCTTGGCCTCAATGCCAGAGTCCAGATAGCCGACTGTGACGCCTTTGCCGGTAAAGCCCAGTGAGTAGGCTTTGGCGGCATTGACCATATCTAGACCAGGCTGGCGCTTATATTCTTTGCTGCGCCATTGTTCCAGTGTGCTGTCAGGCTCAGCATACGCAATGCCGGGCAAAGCCAGGGTCAGCATCGCCATCTGCACCAGAACATAGGTGCTGCGTGTCTTGTTCGACATCTCTTTCTCTCCAGGGGGTCTTAGACGGGGCGGCAAGTCGTCGTGCATCGGTACCGATCGGTTTCCTGCAGTACATTTAACGTCATGGCCGTTGAATCTTATAGCGACTGAATTTACGTTTTGTCATGCCTAGCGTTTGAGAGCGACAAAAACGTGACAACTTTTTCTTTTGGGCAGACGGGTGCGCAGGGGCTTTCCGTAGGAGGAGAGGCGTTTAATCGAGAGACTACTCAACTGCCGGGAGAAACAGCGGCTCCGGATTTTATTGCGGTAGCGGCAGCAAAGTGACAACAAATCGGCCTTTTACCCGAAACCCACTAGACTGAATTTGCGGTGGAAAACCGCAGTAAGCGGTCAAGGCGCAGGCAATGGAGTAGAGCGGTAGTGCGTATTGATTCAAGGAGGCGTCAGTCCTGACCTGTTGATGATTCTGCCAACAGGGCACGTACCGGTTCAGGCTTCAACGTACGTGCGGCAGCAAAGCCTGCAATATGGCGCACGCGTACCAGATCCAAAGCAAAGAAGTGAAAGTCCGTGAAATGACAGAGAAACTCCATATCGGGGAAGCGTCTTATATAGGCTTTCCGGGCCTGATCAAAATCGGCCTGACCTCGTTCGAGCTGGCGGGCCAGCACCTGAAAGGTGACGCGTGGCAGGTCATGGACGGCATCCTGTCCATGTTCGCTTTGGCTGACCATCAGACTGGCGTCGGGACGTTGCATGAGATAACGGGTGTGGGCCGCCATTTCACTGATGTGAATGATGATGTTGGCTTGCTCGGGGCAGATCGCAAAGGGAACGCGGGAAACCACCGGCAAACCCTGGTTGCTGAGCGTGCCCAGCGAAGCAGTCCGTTCGCGGCGCAGTAGGCGTTGGAGGCTGAGCAACAATGGATCATCCATAGACATAAAAACACCTATTCTGAAAAAGCTTCCATACAGCGTCTTGTGCGGGAGGTGCTGCGAAGGGGATATTAGCTTGAGTGGCCCGACAGAAAAGCCTCCTCATGGCACCGTTGTCGCGTTATCCGTTGCCGGGCACCTTTATCTTGCTAATGGCTCAGCGATCAAGAAAGCCCCATGCCGCTTCTTCGTGTAGCTGCCCACCGAGGAACGCTTTTACCTGGGGGGCTGCCCAGTGTTAAACAATACCGATATGGCATTTACAAAACAGGCCGACATAAAGCCGGCCTGTTTGCGGAATGTGAGGCGCGAGGCTTACACCAGCACGCGCTCGATACCACCGTCGTTGGCACGGCGGACGTAATCCGCCATCCAGTTCTCACCCAGCATGTGCTTGGCCATTTCCACCACGATGTAATCCGCATCCATCTTGGTTTCGTCCTCGTAACGGGACAAGCCTTGCAGACAGGAAGGACAGGAAGTCAGCACTTTGACTTCGCCCTGGAAACCATCGGCGCGAACAGCATCCTGGTTCTTCTGCAGCTCTTCGTGTTTGCGGAAACGGATCTGCGTGGAGATGTCTGGGCGTGACACCGCCAGCGTGCCGGACTCGCCACAGCAGCGGTCTGCCTTGATGGTGCTATCGCCCACCAGGGATTTGACCGTTTTCATGGGGTCCTGCAGCTTCATGGGACTGTGACAAGGGTCATGGTACATATAGCGTACGCCTTGCACATCTTCCAGTTTCAGTCCTTTTTCCAGCAGAAACTCGTGAATATCGATCAGACGGCAACCGGGGAAAATCTTGTCGAACTCGTAGCCTGCCAACTGGTCGTAACAGGTCCCACAGCTCACCACCACGGTTTTGATGTCCAGGTAGTTCAGGGTGGTGGCCATGCGATGGAACAACACACGGTTGTCGGTGATCATCTTCTCGGCTTTGTCGCTTTGGCCGCTGCCACGCTGCGGGTAGCCACAGCACAGATAGCCTGGAGGCAGCACAGTCTGCACGCCAACATGCCAGAGCATGGCCTGGGTTGCCAGACCGACTTGCGAGAACAAGCGCTCCGAACCACAGCCGGGGAAATAGAACACGGCTTCCGAATCTACCGAGGTGGCTTCGGGATTGCGAATGATAGGGATATAGTCCGAGTTCTCGATGTCCAGCAGTTTACGGGCAGTCTGTTTGGGCAGGCCACCGGGCATCTTGCGGTTGACAAAGTGAATGATCTGCTCGCGAATCGGTGCCTTGCCAATCGTGGCAGGCGGCGCACTGACCTGTTTGCGGGCCGGCGCCGCCAGCAGATTGTGAGCAGCACGCTGCGCCTTGTAGCCCACCTCGATCATGGCGGTACGCGTCGCTTTGATGACGCGCGGATCTTTGGCGTTCAGAAAGAACATGGCCGCGGCCGAGCCCGGATTAAAAGACTTCTTGCCCATGCGGTTCAGCAAGGAACGCATTTCCATGGACACATCGCCAAAGTCGATATCGACCGGACAGGGGTTGTAGCACTTGTGGCACAAGGTGCAGTGGTCGCCCACGTCTTCAAACTCTTCCCAGTGCTTCAGGCTGATCCCGCGGCGTGTCTGCTCTTCGTACAGGAAGGCTTCGATCAACAAAGAGGTGGCCAGAATCTTGTTGCGGGGCGAGTACAGCAGGTTGGCGCGTGGCACATGGGTGGCACAGACCGGTTTGCACTTGCCGCAACGCAAGCAATCCTTGATGGCGTGTGAAATGGAGCCAATCTCGCTGCGTTGCATGATCAGCGATTCGTGGCCCAGCAGGTTGAAGCTGGGGGTCCAGGCGCGGCTCAGGTCCGCACCGGGCATCAGCTTGCCAGCGTTGAAGTGGTTGTTCGGGTCCACTTCGCGCTTGTAGTTCTGGAAAGGTTCCAGCTCTTCTTGAGTCAGGAACTCGTACTTGGTCAGGCCAATACCGTGCTCACCGGAAATCACGCCGTCCAGACCGCGTGCAATTTGCATGATGCGGGCGACTGTGACATTGGCTTGCTGCAGCATGCCGTAGTCATCTGAGTTCACGGGGATGTTGGTGTGTACGTTTCCGTCGCCAGCGTGCATGTGCAGGGCGACAAATACACGGCTTTTGAGCACGCGGTCGTGAATGGCCTGCAGTTCGGCCAGCACCGCAGCACAGTCGGCGCCTGGGAAAATGTGTTCCAGATTCTCGCGAATCTCGCTCTTCCAGGATGTGCGGATGGTGTGGTCTTGTAATAGCTGGAAGATCGAGGTGTCCGGGTCGGCCTGCAAACGGGCGTCGATGGCGGCGCTGTCCAGCGGCACGCCAATCTCGGCCAGCTCGGCCCGCGCGTCTTTCAGGGGCTTGTCCAGGTTGTCCTGCAACCACTGCCAGCGCTGGCGCACGCTGCGTACCACCTGAAGGGCGTCGTGACGACGCTCGTTCAGAATTTCTTCGCGGGTGTGCTCGGCATCGTTGTGGTCCTCGATCTTGCCAACGGGCAGATCGCCTTGCAGGAAATCTTCCAGCTCACGGGTAAGACGCAGCTTGTTGTCCGTGGATAGCTCGATATTGATGCGTTCAATTTCTTCGGTGTACTCGCCCATGCGGCGTAGGGGGATCACCACGTCTTCGTTGATTTTGAAGGCGTTGGTGTGGCGGGCAATGGCAGCAGTACGGGCACGGTCGGCCCAGAACTTCTTGCGTGCTTCGGCACTGACCGCCACAAAACCCTCACCGGAGCGGCCATTGGCCAGACGCACGACTTCCGAGGCGGCCGTTGCCACAGCATCGGGGTCATCGCCCACGATGTCGCCAATCAGAACCATCTTGGGCAGGCCATCGCGCTTGCTCTTGGTGGCATAGCCCACAGCGCGCAGATAGCGTTCGTCCAAGTGCTCCAGACCGGCCAGAATGGCGCCGATACGCTTGCCTTCGCCATTCAGGTAGTCAATGACTTCCACAATGGAGGGCACGGCCTGTTTGGCCTGGCCGAAAAACTCCATACAGACGGTGCGTGTATGCGCCGGCATGCGGTGCAGTACCCAGCGCGCCTGTGTGATCAGGCCATCACAGCCTTCTTTCTGGATACCTGGCAAACCGGCCAGGAATTTGTCGGTTACGTCCTTGCCCAGGCCTTCCTTGCGGAAACGGCGGCCTTCAATGTGCAAGGTTTCGCTGCGCAGCAGTTGGGCGCCGGGGGCGTAACGGCCATCAAACCATTTGACTTCAAAGTGGGCCATTTCCACGTCGTGGATCTTGCCCATATTGTGCTCAAGACGGGTCACTTCCAGCCAGTTGCCCTGGGCATCGACCATGCGCCACCAGGCCAGGTTGTCCAGCGCGGTGCCCCACAGTACGGCTTTTTTACCACCCGCGTTCATGGCGATATTGCCGCCGACACAGGAGGCATCGGCAGAGGTGGGATCGACCGCGAAGACGGTACCTGCGGCTTCGGCCGCATCTGCGACACGGCGGGTAACCACGCCGGCGCCAGTCAGAATCGTGGTGACCGGTTCGGACATGCCAGGCAGTGTGATTTGTTCAGGCTTGCCAATGGTGTCCAGCTTTTCGGTGTTGATCACAACCGAGCGCCAGCTCAGTGGAATGGCGCCGCCGGTATACCCGGTACCACCTCCGCGCGGGATGATGGTCAGCTTCAGTTCAATACAGGCGCGAACCAGAGCGGCCATTTCGTTTTCGTGATCGGGCGTGAGCACGACAAACGGGTACTCCACACGCCAGTCGGTCGCGTCAGTGACGTGCGAGACGCGCGACAGGCCATCAAACTTGATGTTGTCCTTGGCGGTCAGACGCGAGAGTGAACGTACGATCTTCTGGCGCAGTTCGAGGGTATCGGTAAATTCCTGCTCGAACGCAGCGACGGCGCCCCGGGCGGCGTGCAACAGGCGCAAAACCTTTGCATCGCGATCGGGCACGGCACTGTCACGACGCTGATCGATCTCGTTCAGACGATGATTCAGGGCTTCGATCAGTTGATGCTGGCGCTTGGGATTGTCCAGCAGATCGTCCTGCAAATAGGGGTTGCGCTTGACGACCCAGATATCACCCAGGACTTCAAACAGCATGCGGGCGGAGCGGCCGGTGCGGCGTTCGGAGCGAAGCTCGGACAGCTTTTCCCAGGCTTCCTCACCCAGCAGTCGCAGGACAATTTCCCGGTCTGAGTACGAGGTGTAGTTGTAGGGGATTTCACGCAGGCGCGGCGTGTCGTTGTTGCGTGCCTGGGCAGCCAGGTGCTTGCTTGCAATGGGGGCGTTCATGGCGATAATTGGCAAGGCCCGTCAAAGGGCGGCTCAACGAGGAGCAGATAGGCAAAAGACAAGTGTATACGAATCGTCGCCGGGCTGCCCCCTTACTACCGGCGGGAAACAGGGTTAATGAGAGGTTTGCGGCGAGTTTGCAGCAATTTACCAACCCAGCTTGGGGAAAATCCACAGCAAACCGGCAGTCATGGTGATATAGCGCCCCAGTTTGCCCACCGCCATGTAAAACACGCTGGGCCAAAAAGGCAGACGCAGCCAGCCGGCTACCGCGCACAAGGGATCGCCTACGACGGGTAGCCAGGACAACAGCAGGGCGGGCGGGCCCATGCGGATCAGCCAGCGCTGCCCCAGCTCATGCCAGCGGCCAGCGGCCTTGTTTCTGGGCTTGGTCTCGTCCTCATCCGTGCTTTGGGGATGTTTCTCGCGCCAGGCCTCATAGGCTTTTTCGGCCGCCAGGCCCGTGGCATAGCTGATGGCGCCACCCGCCGTATTGCCGACTGTTGCCACCAGCACCGCGGGCCAGAACATATCGGGAGCCAGATTGATATACGCGAAGACAGCCGGTTCGGAACCCAGGGGAAGCAGGGTCGCCGAGACCAGACTGACGATGAAAATGGCACTGAGGCCCACTTCCGGTAAAGACAAGGTGTTCAAGAGCCAAGCAATGAGATCAGAAGTCCAGGCTTGCATAAGTAAAGTGGGTGGGTAAGAGAGAAAATAATGGACGCCAGTGAGGGCTTGCGCCTATGGTATTCTGTTTTTCTTTCCCGGTGAGCGGTCTCAGGCAGGGGCCTGCGGCTGGCCTTGGTGGCAAAACCGGTTGTTAAGTAAAGCTGAGTCATGTCGAACGATTACCTAAAGCGCATTCTGACCTCGAAAGTGTACGATGTAGCCATCGAAACACCACTTGAACCCGCTCCTCAGGTATCGGCACGAATTAGTAACACGGTGCTGCTCAAGCGCGAAGACTATCAGCCTGTTTTTAGCTTCAAGCTGCGCGGTGCCTATAACAAGATGGCCAATTTGTCGGCCGCAGAATTGAAGCGGGGCGTATTGGCCGCGTCGGCAGGCAACCATGCCCAAGGGGTGGCCATGGCAGCGCGCAAGCTCGGCTGCCGTGCCGTCATCGTGATGCCCACCACCACCCCGCAAGTGAAGATTGATGGCGTGCGCAACCTGGGTGGAGAAGTGGTGCTGGAGGGCGAGAGCTATTCCGACTCCTATCAGCATGCTCTGGAGCTGCAAAAAAGCGAAGGTTTGACCTTTGTACACCCGTTCGACGATCCCGATGTGATCGCCGGGCAGGGCACGGTGGCCATGGAAATACTGCAGCAGCATTCAGGCCCGATTGAGGCGGTGTTTGTGGCGATTGGCGGGGGTGGGCTGGCGGCTGGTGTTGCTACCTACATCAAGGCCTTGCGCCCTGAAATCAAGGTCATTGGCGTTCAGACCGAAGATTCTTGTGCCATGGTGCGCAGCATCAAGGCGGGTCGCCGCGTGAACCTGGCCGATGTGGGCCTGTTTTCGGATGGTACTGCGGTCAAACAGGTCGGTTCGGAAACGTTCCGTCTGGTGCGTCAGTACGTGGATGATTTTGTCGTCGTGGATACGGACGCGATTTGTGCGGCGATCAAAGATGTATTTCAGGACTCACGCAGTGTGCTTGAGCCTGCCGGTGCCCTGGCCTTGGCCGGTGCCAAGCGTTACGCAGCCCAGCACAAGCTTAAAAACAAGACCCTGATTGCGGTGACCTCGGGCGCGAACATGAACTTTGACCGCATGCGCATGGTTGCCGACCGCGCCGACGTAGGTCAGGCTCGTGAAGCACTGTTTGCCTTGACGATTCCCGAGGCCAAAGGCAGCTTTCGCCGCCTGTGCGACGCCTTGGGGACCCGTTCGGTCACCGAGTTCAACTACCGCATGTCCGATCCTGAAAAGGCACACGTTTTTGTGGGGATGTCGATTTCTTCGGAAGCAGAAATCGAGAAGCTGGAAGAGCGATTTGTAAAAAAAGGCTTTGGTACCTTGAACCTGACCGGTAACGAACTGGCTAAAACCCATCTGCGACATATGGTGGGTGGTGTATCCAGTCAGGCGACCGACGAGGTCTTGTTGCGTTTCGAGTTTCCGGAGCGCCCCGGCGCGTTGCGTAAATTTCTCTCCAGCATGAATCAGGACTGGAATATCAGTCTGTTTCATTACCGTAACCAGGGTGACGATTACGGTCGTATTTTGATCGGTATCCAGGTTCCTGCTTCGGACAAGAAAGAGTTCAAGGCCTTTTTGGGCAATCTTGGCTACCCGTATTGGGATGAGACCGGCAACCCCGCTTACAAGTTGTTCCTGTAACACGGGCGAGGACTTGAAGGCCTTAGGGCTTGCGGTCAGCAGCATCCGCATAAAAACACCTCACTTTATCAAGTGAGGTGTTTTTTTTTGTGCTTGAGTTCGAGAGCGGCAGGCCGAGCCGCGATCCAGCAAGGCGCCATTCCTTGTTGCCCGAGGGCTCGTCAGCAAGGAATGGCTCAGGTTGCCGGATAGTCTTGCGTCCCGAGGGCAGAACGAAGGAGGGCAGCCGCGACAGAGGCTTTGCTGTTGGCGTCTTGCGAAACTAGGCCAGACAGCGTTTCAGGGCCTGCCGCAATGACTCCAGACTTTCATTGAGGCGCGTGAAGGCCTGCTCCTGACGAGCCGCCAGTGCCTGCGCCTGCTCCACGGTCACCACTTCGAAACCCAGGCTCTGACCGGGTACGCGTTGGGCGATCTGGGCCAGGTCTACGCTGGCGACTTGAGCGATGCGGGCATAGCCGCCTGTAGTTTGCCGGTCGGCCATCAGCACAATGGGCTGTCCATCGTTAGGCACTTGAATGGTGCCAAAACACGTGGGGGCGGACAGCAGTTCTTCAGATGACGTACGACGTAAGGGCTGACCTTCCAGACGGTAGCCCATGCGTTCTGAAGCGGGGCTGATGCGATAGTGCTGGCTTTGAAACAAGACCAGCGACTCGTCGGTAAACAGATCCGCTTGATCCAGAATGACGCGCAGGCGCTCCCGTGGGCTCAGGGCCAGGGCGGCGGGCAGGTAGATGCGCAATTCATCCAGCTCGGCTTGAAGACGACTGAGCACCGTTTCGTCCTTGGGGAGTGGCCGGACCAGCGCAATCTGGTCGCCTTTTTTCAAAGCGCGGCCCTCAAATCCACCCAGGCCTACGCGCATATGGGTGCTTTGGCTGCCCAGTATGGGTTCGACCTGAAATCCGCCATGCACCGCCAGGTACGCACGCGCACCGTGGCCGGGTTTAGCGGCTTGCAGGCTTAGCGTTTGTCCGGCGCGCGCCAGCGTCGGGCGTAGCGCAGCGACGGGCTGGCCATCCAGGGTGGCATCCAGGTCTGCGCCCGTCAGGACAAACAAGGCGGGTTCATCAAAGCGCAGGCTGGGGCCTTGTACCGTCATTTCCAGACTGGCCAGATCCTGTTCGGGGGTATTGCCTGCCAGCAAATGGGCCAGGCGGTGAGCACGCTCGTCCATCGCGCCGCTGGGCGATACGCCCAGATGCTGGTGTCCATACCGGCCTCGGTCCTGCAGGCTGCTTAGCATGCCCGGCTTGAGGATATGTACCGTCATGCGGGAGTCCAAAGATCAAATTGTTCGTGAGGCAATGGCACAAAGCGCACCTGGTCGCCGGGGGCAAGCAAGGCCGCGGGAGAGCGCCGGGCATCGAACAAGCTGACCGGCGAGCGGCCGATCAAATGCCAGCCTCCGGGAGACTCGTTGGGGTAAATAATGGTCTGCCGGTTGGCAATTGCCACCGAGCCCTTGGGCAGCACGGTGCGTGGCGTAGCACGGCGCGGTACATTCAGCGGTTCAGGCAAGATGCCCATATAAGGAGCACCCGGTGCGAAGCCCACCATAAATACCAGTTGGGGCTGACTGCCGTGCAGCTCAATGAGGTGTTCCTGGCTCAGCCCCAACTGCTCGGCAAGGATTGGCAGGTCGGGGCCGAAGGGGCCGCCGTAGCAAACAGGAATATCCACCAATGCGCCGGGGGCGACCTGATCGCTCACGGCATCCAGGTCGACCAGTGCGTGATGGACATAGTCGCGCAAACGGGCGAGCTGGTCCGTGCTGCCATCGGGATAGAAGTGGATGGCCACCGCCGTGAAGCTGGGGACCAGATCACGGACGCAGGCCGGTGCCTGCTCACGCAGCAGACGCGCAGCCCGGGTACAGCGCAGGCCCGTGTCCAACGATAGCTCGCCGCTGAACTGCACGCGCAGACAGCGGTCGCCCTGTTCGCTAAGTTGCCAGGAGGTATGCATCTTTATTTGGCGAAAAGCGAATCCAGATTGTTGAAGGCTTTGAACTCAAGGGCATTGCCCGATGGGTCCATGAAGAACATGGTGGCCTGTTCACCGGGTTCACCTTTAAAGCGGATATACGGTTCGATGACAAACTGGGTGCCGGCGGCGACCAGTTTGTCTGCCAGGGCCTGCCAGGTGGGCATGTCCAGGACGACGCCAAAGTGTCGAACGGGCACATTGTGAGCGTCCACCGCGCTGGTGGCGTTGCTGCCACATTCCGACGGGGCCAGGTGTGCCACGATCTGGTGGCCGTAGAAATTGAAGTCGATCCACTGGTCAGAGGACCGGCCTTCGGGACAGCCCAGGGTCTGTCCGTAGAACTGGCGTGCAACGGCCAGGTCATGGACCGGAAAAGCCAGGTGGAAAGGGCGCAGCTCGTTGGTATGGGACATGCTTGGCTCCTGTGCGGCATAAGGCCGGCAACGTGGTCTTCAGAGCCATTTATTGTAGGGCCAATATGGCCCCGTATGTTCTAGCTGTCCTGGAGTCGGACCCGGCTCTTGGGGAAACGCAACATAAACACGCTGCCTACGCCCAGACGGCTTTGAATCTGCAGATCGGCATTATGTCGCACGATAATGTGTTTGGTGATCGCCAGGCCCAGCCCGGTGCCGCCTGTGGAACGGGAGCGGCCCTTGTCCACACGGTAAAAACGTTCAGTCAGGCGGGGAATATCCTGGGCGGCGATGCCGATACCGGTATCCTGAACGCTGTAGCAGGCTTCCCCATTGTCATTCAAATACCAGCGTACGGTGATGGTGCCATCCTTGGGGGTATAGCGCACCGCGTTGGTAATCAAATTGGAGACGGCCGAGCTCAGCTCGGTTTCCATGCCCTGAATGGCAATGCGGGGATCTATGTCCGTGACAAAGCTGTGCTGCCCGCCCGAAATGGCCTCGCCCTGTTTCAAGGCGCTTTCAATCAACTGGCTGACCTGTACGACGTCACCTTCGACGGTGGGGGAAGATTCCAGGGTGGACAAGGTCAGCAGGTCGGACACAATCGACTGCATGTGGCGCGTTTGCTCCAGCATCATTTGCTCGTAGCGCTGACGCTGTTCCAAAGGCAGGCTGTCGGCCGGCATATCCTGCAGCGTTTCCAGAAAACCCAGCAATACCGTCAGGGGGGTGCGCAGCTCATGGGACACATTGGCCACAAAGTCTTTGCGGGTCGTCTCAAGCATTTCAACCTGGGTGACATCGCGAGTCACAATCAGGAACTGGCCCAAACCGTAAGGCGTCAATTGCAATAGCAAAGAGCGCTCCCGGCCATCTTTGTTCAGATGCAGCATCAGGGGGCCATCCCACTGGGGTTGGCGGGCGTAGCGGGAAAACTCGGGCTCGCGCAGGATGTTGAAGATGCTGTGGTGACGGTCTGTGGCCAGATTCAGGCCGATGTGCTCACAGGCGGTTTGGTTGCACCATTGCAGTTCCATATCCCCGTTCAGGGTAATGGCGCCGTCGGGCAGCGCCTCGGCTGCCATCATGATGCCGTCTACGTAACGATTCAGGTCCTGAATTTCCTGGCGGTCGCGGCGCAACTGACGGTAAATGGGGGCCAGAATGGCATCCCACGGGCCGACTGCGGGAGGGGGCGGGTCGTTCAGGTTGCGAGTCCAGCGTTCAACGCGGGATAACTGCAACGTGCTGATGACCAGCAGTAGGAGCAGTCCTCCACAAAACAGGGCAAGACCGATCAATGGACCGAGCCACCAGGCGATCAGGCTGCCCAACAGGGCCCAGATAACAATAGACGTAAATATGCTGAACATGGGATCAGGCGGTCGGCGCCTTTTCCAGTGGGGAAAGGGCAAAACGATAGCCTGAGCCACGGATCGTTTCAATATGTTTGTCATGTCCGCTCGGTTCGAGCGCCTTGCGCAGGCGGCGGATATGCACGTCTACCGTGCGTTCCTCAACAAACACATGGTCGCCCCACACCTGATCCAGCAACTGGGAGCGGGTGAAAACGCGCTCGGTGTGCGTCATGAAAAAGTGCAGCAGGCGAAACTCAGTCGGTCCGATGGTCAGGGCCATGCCTTGGCTGGACAGGCGGTGTGTGCTGGGGTCCAACTGCAGGTTGCCAATGGAGATCACATCGTCGGTCAACTGAGGTGCGCGGCGGCGCAACACGGCCTTGATGCGGGCAATCAGCTCTTTGGGCGAGAAGGGCTTGGTGATGTAATCGTCTGCACCGGCCTCCAGGCCGTCCACCTTGTCCTGCTCCGAGCCTTTGGCGGTCAGCATGATGACGGGAATGTGTCGCGTGCGTTCGTCCGAACGCAATTTGCGGGCCAGATTGATGCCCGAAGAGCCGGGCAACATCCAGTCCACCAGGATCAAGTCTGGCAGCTCGGCACGGATGAGGATCTGGGCTTGCTCAGCATCAAAGGCGCGCAGCACTTTATGGCCGGCAAAAGACAGGTTGACAGAGATCAGCTCCTGGATCGCAGGCTCATCTTCCACGACTAATATGCTTGTACTCATTGTTAGCTTCAGACTGGTCCGATAAAAAATAAAAGAGGGGTCAGGTCGGCGGCCTGTCTGTATCGGGCTTGAGCACGGGAACCTGCCGCAGGGCTCAGGCCGTTCAAGGGCAATACGGGAGGCACTTCAATTCCTGACTGCACGTAATACGGCCATCATATGGCGTTAATGTTTCAGGTTTGTGAATGTGCGCGAAAGGGTGGCTGTCAGCGGGCGGGATTTTCGTTTCTGTACCGGGAAATCTGCGTTACGATTATGCCATTATGGAAAAACAGCGTCCTTCTCACCCCTCCGCCCAGAATGCCGATACGCACTTCGGCTTTCAAACCGTGGCCGAAAGCGAAAAAGCGGGCAAAGTCGCCCAGGTTTTTCATTCGGTGGCTAACAACTACGACATTATGAACGATCTGATGTCGGGCGGCCTGCACCGTATCTGGAAAGCCTTCACCATTGGACGCGCAGCCGTTCGACCGGGAATGAAGGTGCTGGATATTGCGGCGGGAACAGGGGATCTGACCAAGACCTTTGCGCGTCAGGCCGGTGCCGATGGCGAGGTCTGGCACACGGATATCAACAGTTCCATGCTGCGCGTGGGGCGTGATCGTTTGCAGGACAAGGGCATCATTACCCCGGTTGCGGTTTGCGATGCTGAACATCTGCCTTTTCCCGACGGCTATTTTGACCGCGTCTCGGTAGCCTTCGGTTTGCGCAATATGACCCACAAAGACCGTGCGCTGGCCGAAATGAAACGCGTGCTGCGTCCGGGCGGCAAGTTGCTGGTGCTGGAGTTTTCCCGCGTGGCCAAGCCTTTGCAGGCTCCTTATGACTGGTACTCGTTTAACGTGCTGCCCCGTATCGGCAAGCTGGTGGCCAAGGATGAGGAAAGCTATCGCTATCTGGCCGAATCCATTCGCATGCATCCTGACCAGGAAACGCTGGCGGACATGATGCGGGACGTGGGGCTGGAGCGCGTGCAGTATTTCAATCTGACAGCCGGTGTGGCTGCGTTGCATGAAGGCATTCGTCTGGACTGATCCGCTGCGAATTCTGTCTTTCTATCACGGCACCCTTGGGTGCCGTTTGTTTTTTGTCTGTCACACAGGGTAAAAAAAACATGGTGCAGGTGTACGTGTCATGTTAATGTTCAGCTTATCGTAAGTTTTCTTGAATAACCGACTGGGATGGTATGGCCGGGGGCTCAACCCCCTGTGTGTCAAGCGCTTGTCCTGGTCAGGAGTTTGTGACTATGTCTGGACGGCTTTCTCGTTACTTCATGGCCGCTGTGCTGGCTTTTAGCACCGGCGCTTTGCTGACCGTTTCCTACGATGCGGAAGCACGTCGTATGGGTGGTGGCTCCAGTTTTGGCCGCCAGTCTTCCAATATCACCAGTAATCGCTCGGCTGCGACGCCGCCAGCCGCGGCCAATAACACGACTCGCTCGGCGGCTCCTGCTGCTGGCGCTGCTGCTGCCGGTACGGCCGCTGCGGGTACGGCTGCCAAGTCGGGTATGTCCCGCTTCCTGGGCCCGATCGCCGGCATTGCCGCTGGCCTGGGTATTGCCGCCTTGCTCTCCAGCATGGGCTTGGGTGGTGCGTTCCTGGAAATGATGTCCAGCCTCTTGCTGATTGGCCTGGTTATTTTCGCTGTGCTGTTTATCGTGCGCCGTTTGCGTGGTTCGGCGGCTCGTCCTGCCATGCAGCAAGCCGGTGGTCAGTCCATGATGCGTAATGCCGAGCCTGCTCGCAGCCCCTGGCAACAGCCCCAGGCTGCGCCGGCACCGGCTCCTGCCGCTGCCCCTGCTGTACAGCCGGCCGCTGCTGCCGCTGTGCCCGCACCTCCGGTCGATGAGAGCTGGTTTATCCCTGGTGACTTTGATACGCCGACGTTCCTGGCCAATGCCAAGACCCAGTTTGTGGAAATCCAGAAGCTGTGGGACAAGGGCGATGTCGAACAGCTGCGTACATTCTTGACCGATGATCTGCTCAAGGAAGCTGCCCCTCAGATCGCCCAGCGTCAGGGTGAGAACGTGACTGAGGTGGTCCTGCTCAATGCGGAGCTGCTGGGCATTGAAAAAGTGGCCGATGGTCACCTGGCCAGTGTTCGTTACTCCGGCATGTTGCGTGAAGAGGCGGGTGCCGAGGCCTTCCGCTTCGAGGAAGTCTGGAATCTGTTTAAAGCTGACGGCGCCGGCTGGCTGCTGGCAGGCATTCAGCAGATCCCGGTTGACCCCAACGCTTGATCTTTATCGAAACAAACAGCCGCCTTCTTGTTCAGGCGGCTGTTCTGTTATGAGCGCTCTCGTTTCTCTGTGATCCCATCTGCCCGTGTTCCTTTAGTCTCGTGCATCCGGCCGTGTGTCTGTCGGGTTAAACTGGCTGTTTTAATTGGACTGGTTTACTCGCCCCGGCAGTAGACTTGCATGGACATGCTTGGTATCCCTTCATTCCTAGAACCTAGCGCCGTGGGCGTGCGTTTGCTCAATGCCTTGCTTGATCGCGAGGACTGGGCGCGCGATCGTTTGCAGGCGCATGCAGGTAAAACCGTCTCGCTGATTGTGGGCCGTTTACAACTGGTCTACACCATCACTTCCCAGGGCAAGCTGGAGCAGGGCCACCCCGCTGTGGTTCCTGATGTGACCTTGACCCTGCCTCAGGACAAGCTGCCGGAGCTGCCACAAATTTTGCAGGATGGCGATTTCAGCCGGGTGGCGCAACTGATGCATGTGCAAGGTGAGGCCGGTCTGGCTAATCTGGTATCTGATCTGGCGGCCAATCTGCGCTGGGATGCGGAACATGATCTGGCCAAGATAGTGGGCGATGTCATGGCGGTGCGTCTGTTCAGTGGCGCGCGACGGGCTGTTTCCGGGCTGCGGGATTTGGGGCAGCGTCTGGCCGGCAATGCCACCGAGTACCTGACCGAGGAAAGTGCCTTGCTGGTCACCCGTCCCGAACTGGATCGGATGCGCGGGCAGGCGTCCAGTTTGGTCCAGCGTCTGAACGAGCTGGACCAGCGCTTGAGTCGTCTTGATGCACGTCGGCGGGAGTCCTGAATATGTTCTCCTTGTGCCGTCTGCTGAGCATCCTGCTGGTTGTATTCCGTTTTCGTCTGGACGAGCTGGTGCTCTCCAGTATCCGCCATCCCTGGGCGTCCCGCCTGTTGCGCGTTGTGCGTCTGGGCCGCAAGCCCAAGCTGCCGCGCGGTGTGCGTTTGCGCCTGGCTTTGGAAAGTCTGGGCCCCATCTTTGTGAAGTTCGGTCAGGTGCTCTCTACGCGCCGGGATCTGATTCCGATGGATATCGCCGAACAGTTGGCCATGCTTCAGGATCGTGTGCCGCCTTTTCCTTCCGACGTGGCGGAGGCGACGATTCAGAAAGCGTTGGGTGCCTCGCCTTACGATCTGTTCCAGGAGTTTGATCGCACGCCCGTCGCCTCGGCCTCGATCGCCCAGGTTCACTTTGCCACCCTTCACAATGGCCGCGAGGTCGCTGTGAAGGTGCTGCGTCCGGGCATGCGTGAGGTCATTCACAAAGATCTGCGCCTGATGCGGGTTCTGGCCGCGTTCATGGAACGTCTGGGACCGGATGCCCGTCGTCTGAAGCCGCGTGAGGTGGTCGCCGAGTTCGACAAGTATCTGAACGACGAGCTGGACCTGATTCGTGAAGCCTCCAATTGCAGTCAGCTGCGCCGCAATTTCACCAAGGATGTCGAGCGCACCCAGTTGCTGATCGTGCCTGAAGTGCATTGGGATTACTGCGCATCCACCGTGTTCACCATGGATCGCATGAAGGGTATCCCCGTCAATCAGATTGATCGTTTGCGTGCGGCCAACGTGGACTTGAAAGATCTGGCCCGCAAAGGGGTAGAGATTTTTTTCACCCAGGTGTTTACCGACGGCTTTTTCCATGCTGACATGCACCCTGGCAATATTTATGTGTCGGATGCCCCTGAGACGCTGGGCCGTTACATTGCCCTGGATTTTGGCATCGTGGGCTCCTTGTCCGAGTTCGACAAAAACTACCTGGCACAGAATTTTCTGGCTTTTTTCCGGCGCGACTACCGCCGGGTAGCCCAACTGCATATTGAGTCTGGTTGGGTGCCGCCAGAAACCCGCGAGGAAGAGCTGGAAGGCTCGGTACGCGCGGTGTGTGAACCGTATTTTGATCGGCCTTTGTCCGAGATCTCGCTGGGGCAAGTGCTCTTGCGTCTATTTCAGACCTCGCGCCGGTTTAATGTGGAAATTCAGCCGCAGCTGGTGCTGCTGCAGAAAACTCTCCTGAATGTGGAGGGGATGGGGCGGGACCTGGATCCGGAACTGGATCTGTGGGATACCGCCAAACCTTATCTGGAAAAGTGGATGTACCAGCGTATTGGACCATCGGGCTTTTACTCGCGTTTGAAACAGGAAGCCGGGCAGTGGGCCCAGATCATGCCGCAGCTTCCGCGTCTGGTTTATTCCAGCCTGAATAGACCAGAGACAGGGCAGGCGTTGAACCAGGAACTTAAGCTGCTGCGTCAGTCGCAGCAGCAGACCAACCGATTGTTGACCGCCTTATGTGCTGTATTGGCGGTGGCGGTCGGGGTGGCCATCTGGGCTTTGGTGGGGCGTTAAGTGTGACGACCCCGCAGCGTGTCAGTTTTTTTGTGGCTGACATATTTCTGATAACTGCAGGTTCTACGATAGACGCAGGTCCGCCAGCGTATTGCTAAGCTGGCGCTTTCCGGCGCCTTCCGGACGGTAAATGGCCGCCCTCAAGGAACCGCTTGATTCTTTTTAGGAATCGTTATGCTTTACCATGACTTATTTAAATCCATGGAAGCGGTGCGCTGGAATTTTGCGCATGACATACCATGGGATGATTTTGACGGCAGCAAGCTGAGCGACGAGCAGGCTTACACCATCAAAATGAACGCCATTACCGAGTGGGCTGCCTTGCCGGCAACCGAGATGTTCCTGCGTGACAATAAAGATGACAGCGATTTTTGCGCCTTTATGTCCGTATGGTTCTTCGAGGAGCAAAAACACTCACTGGTTCTGATCGAATACCTGCGCCGTTTCCGCCCCGAGCTGATGCCTACCGAAGAAGAGTTGCATAAAGTGCGCTTTGATTTTGATCCGGCACCCGCCATGGAAACCCTGATGCTGCACTTTTGCGGCGAGGTTCGCCTGAACCACTGGTACCGTCGTGCCGCAGACTGGCACACCGAACCTGTCATCAAGGCCATTTACAAGATCGTGGCCCAGGATGAGGCCCGTCATGCCGGTGCGTACCTGCGCTATATGAAGCGTGCCCTGGTACACAAGGGCCAGGAGTTCGGTCTGCAAGCCCGACTGGCCTTCTCCAAGATTGGAGTGCTGATGGCGTCGGCGCATCGCACGGCCCAGGCATTGCATCCCACCAACTTGCACGTCAACAAGGCCATGTTCCCGGAAGATACGGTGCAGTCCAAGCTGCCTTCACCCGGCTGGCTGGAAAACTGGCTGGATACGCAGATTCGTTTTGACAAGGAGTGGGAGCATAAAGTCAGCTCGCGTATCCTGCACAATATGTCGCTTTTGATGGGCAGCTCGTTTGAAACCGTTCAGGAATTGAACCGTTACCGTAAGGAACTGGCTCGTCAGGTTGGATCGGACTCGTCCCTGGTGCAGGCTTGATATGAGTGCGCGTTTCGAGGCCAAGGTGCTGGAACTGCAGGCGTTGCGTGAGGCTGTGGAGCAGGGTCGCCTGGCACGTCCGCTGGTCTTTACCAATGGTGTGTTTGATATCTTGCATCGCGGGCATGTCAGCTACCTGGATGAGGCCGCGCAGCTGGGTGCATCACTGATCGTAGGGGTGAATACCGATGCGTCGGTACGCCGTTTGAACAAAGGCCCGGAGCGCCCCATCAATTCCGAACAGGATCGCGCCGCCTTGTTGGCTGCCTTGGCTTGCGTGGATGCCGTGGTCCTGTTCGATGAGGACACCCCGGAAGCCTTGATTGCCGCCCTGCGCCCAGACTTGATCGTCAAGGGCGGTGACTATGATATGGAAGCCTTGCCCGAAACGGCACTGGTGCGTAGCTGGGGAGGCGATGCCGTCGCCATTCCCTTTGAGTTTCAGCGTTCCACGACAGCACTGGTCAAGAAGCTGCGCGACTGAAAGCGAAATACAAATGGATGTGTTTAATCCCGGCTTGGTCTGGGATTTTTTTTGCTTGCAAGCAGGGAGCTCGAGGGTCTGCTGATGCCCAGGATGGTTTAGTGTTTGATAGATGCCGGAGTATTGGGCCCAAGCCAGACAGGACTGCTCCTGCGTTTATCAGTGGCTGAGCAAGATGTGATGCGGCCCTCGTGCTTGATCTGGTGGGCTGGGCGTATGTGTCTCGGAGGCAGATATTGAGCGTATGTATGAGTTCTCGAGTCTGGCTGGAGAGGTCTTGCTTCTAGGGCCAGATTGCGGTGCCTGGTTCGTGTCTCTTGCCAGCGCAGGCTTCAGGATGCCGGTTCAAGCAGATCGTTGACAGCACGCAGGTCGTTTTCGTTCAAGGTGCCACTGGCGGCTTTCAGACGCAGACTGTTCATCAGGACCTCGTAGCGGGCTTGTGCCAGACTGCGTCGGGCTTCATAAAGCTGCTGCTGAGCATTGAGTACGTCGATATTGACGCGCACACCGACCTCGTATGCCAGCTTGTTGGCCTCCAGTGCATCTTGGCTGGATTGGGTGGCCGTTTCCAGTGCTTTTACCCGCACCAGACCAGTGGTGACACCCGAGAAGTACTGGCGTGTCTGCTGAAGAGACTGCTGAATGGCGAATTGGTAGTCGTAGCGGGCCTGCTGCAGCCGCGAGCTTTGCTCACGAACTTGAGAGCGGGTCTCACCCCCCCGGAAAATGGGAATGCTCAGTTCCAGACCCAGCGCGCTGTTTAAGGAGCGGGGGCCACCGCCGGTTTGGCCGAACAGGGTTTGGTCACTGCCACTACCTGTCTGGGCTTTCAGTGCCAGGGTAGGCTCATGCAGTGCCTGGATGCTTTTCAATTGCTCTTCGGCTGCTCGCGCCTTGATCTCCGCCAAGGCAACGCTCAGGCCAGATTGACGGGACTGATCGAGCCAGTCCTGAAGATTTGCGGGCTGGGGAGCAGGCAAGACCAGGGGGTCACGCAGGCGAGCCAGTGTTTCAGCGCGTTCCAGCGTCAGTGCTGCCAGTTTGTCTCGCGCTACCTGCAAGGCATTTTCCGCCTGAATGACGTTGGCACGGGTCAGGTCCAGCCGTGATTTGGCTTCGTAGGCGTCTGTAATGGTGGTGCCGCCCAGCTCAAAGTTCTGCTCGGCCGCGCGTAACTGCTCCTCAATAGCAGCCTGCTGGGCGGTCAGGGTAGAGAGCGTGTCTTGCGCGGCCAGCACATCAAAATAATGCTGGCTGACGCGCAACATCAAGTCCTGCCGCTCCAGGCTAAGCTGAATATCGGCTCCTTGCGCCAGTAACTGAGCACGTTCGTAGCGTGCCCAGGCATTGCGGTTGTAGATGGGCTGGCTCAGCGTCAGCGTCCAGGCGGCCCGATTGCTGGCTTGTTGATTGGATAGCTGGCCGGTCTGACGGCGCTCCTGGAGCTCGGCCGTACCAATCGCACTGATGTGTGGCAATAATTGCGCCCGGCTTTGCGGAACGAGTTCCTGATCCGCCTGACGGAGCGCTTGGGCGGCGCCAAATTGGGGTTCACGAGCCAAGGCCTGATTCCAGGCCTGCAACAGATCCTGCGCCTGGGCGGTGCTGCTCAAGGCAAGCAGCGAGCACAGCGCCAGTCGCACGGAAATCATGCACCGCATGCGTGCTTAAAAGCGAAACTGCGAAACCGCGGTGCCGCGTAACGGTTTGATCCAGGTATCAAACAAGGGCGTCGTCTCAAAGCTGGCTGCGCTGGTGCGAGTGATGCGCACTGCCGTCATGACCGGATTCTGACCGACCACCACTACCAGGCGCCCGCCGATACAGAGTTGATATTTCAGGGCGTCAGGAATGACAGGGACTGAGCCAGTGACCAGAATGGCGTCGTATTCGGTCGTACCCCAGCCAGCATGGGCGTCGCCCACTTCCACCTTGACGTTGCGCACATTGTTACGCTGCAGGTTCTCCTGAGCGAATGCGGCCAGCTTGCTGTCGATCTCGATAGAGGTCACTTGCTGCGACAGGTGGGCGAGCAACGCCGCCTGGTAGCCCGAGCCAGTACCGATTTCCAGTACGCCGTCGCTGGGCTGCAAGAGCAGTTCCTGCGTCAGGCGGGCTTCCACTTTGGGCGAGAGCATGGTCTCGTGCGTGTCCACGGCATTGATGATCAGTGGCAGCTCGGTGTCCGAAAAAGCCGACGAGCGCAAAGACGGGGGCACAAAGCGTTCACGCTGGACCGCGACCAACGCTTGCAGCACGTTTTCGTCGGATACGTTCCAGGGACGGATTTGCTGCTCCACCATGTAGTAACGGGCACGTTCGAGTTCAGACAGCGCAATATGGTTCATAGCTTCCAGAAAACTAAAGGCTTGGCAAAGAGCCGATTATAAGCCAGCGCATGGATAAAGATGCGCGCTTGGGCTTAGCAGGACGGCACCATCGCATGCAGCAAAGTGCTGGCGTTACTGACGGCAATGGGCAAAAAGGTATCAAAATCCATGTGTGCCTCGTTGTTGGCATTGTCCGAAATACTGCGTATGCAGACAAAAGGCACGGTATTCAGATAGCACACCTGGGCAATGGCGCCACTTTCCATTTCACAGGCGATAGCGTCAAAGGTGGTGCTTAACCACTGTATTTTATCGTTACATGCAATAAATTGGTCGCCGGTAACAATTCGGCCAGTATGAACCCGATGCCCTTCGATTTGCTGGGCTGCGGTTTGGGCTATCGCCAGCAGGGCCGGGTCCGCGGGAAAATCAAAGGTATCCAGGCGAAAGACCTGTCCGGGCGCCAGCCCCAGGGCTTTGAGCTCCACATCGTGCTGGACCAGGGTATCGGCAATCACAATATCGCCAGGCCGGATGCTGGGTTCAACGGCGCCGGCGATTCCGATATTGATGATGCTGCCTACGGAAAACTCCGAGATCAGCATCTGGGTGCATGCCGCGGCATTGACTTTGCCCACGCCGCAGACCACGGCGACGACGGGCTTGCCCAGATAGCTGCCGCGATGAAAGCTCATGCCAGCGCGCTGGATGGTCTGTGGCGCTTGCAGGCGCTCCAGCACAATCTCCAGCTCCTCACGCATGGCGACAATAATTCCAAGTGTAGACATAAGACAGGGGCCATCAAGCGGCCCGATCAAACGGCACGTATCAGGACGATGGCCACAGTTTATGGAAATGGTGTACCGGGCCGTGGCCGCTGCCCACCGTCAGCTCACCCGAACGGGCGATGGCTTCGTACAGGTACTTTTTGGCCGCCAGAGCGGCATCAGGCACACGGTCGTATTGGGGCAGCAGGGCTGCCAGCGCTGCCGACAGGGTGCAACCGGTGCCGTGGGTATTGGCAGTATCAATACGCCGGGCCGGCATTTCTATCATTTTGTCGCCATCATGCAGCAAATCGATGCATTCTGAGCCGGGCAGATGGCCGCCTTTCAGGAAAACCCAGCGTTCATCGCTGTGGTTCATCAGACGGCGCAGACGCTCGGCTGCCTGGCGCATTTCCTTGACGGTCTCTACCGGCCGGGCGTTCAGCAATACACCGGCCTCGGGCAGGTTGGGCGTGATCATGGTGCACTGGGGTACCAATTGTTCACGCAAGGCATGCACGGCGGATTTTTCCAGCAGATGATCGCCACTCTTGGCGATCATGACCGGGTCCAGGACCAGATGCTTGGGTTTGAATTGAGCCATGCATTCGGCCACCACCGTGGTGACGGCCTCCTGGCCCAACATGCCGATCTTGACGCCATCAATGCGTACGTCGGCAAACAGAGTGGTGATCTGCTGGCGTACAAATTCGGCGGGAACCGGACTGATGCCGCTTACCCCTTGGGTGTTTTGTGCCGTCAACGCGGCAATGACAGCGGTGGCATAAGCGCCCAGGGCGCTCATGGCTTTCACGTCAGCCAGAATACCGGCGCCGCCGGAGGGGTCAACTCCGGCAATGGTCAGCGTATTGGGAATCATGTCTCGTTCAGGTACGGGAGTGAATCAGCCCTTCGGTTGGGGAGCTGGGGTCGGCATCGTAGTATTTGCGCGGCACGCGGCCCGCCAGATAAGCCTGGCGACCGGCTTGTACCGCCAGGTTCATGGCGCTGGCCATCAGGACAGGCTGCCGGGCGCCAGCGATAGCGGTATTCATCAAGACGCCATCACAGCCCAGTTCCATGGCAATGGCGGCGTCCGAAGCGGTGCCTACGCCAGCATCCACCAATACCGGCACCTTGCTTTGATCGATGATCAGGCGCAGGTTCCAGGGGTTGATAATGCCCATCCCCGAACCAATCAGGGAGGCCAGAGGCATGATGGCGACACAGCCGATGTCTTCCAGCATCCGTGCCTGGATAGGATCGTCGGCACAGTACACCATGACGTCAAAGCCTTCATCCACCAAGGTTTTGGCGGCTTTCAGGGTTTCAGGCATATTGGGAAACAGATTGCCGGAGTCGCCCAGCACTTCCAGCTTGACCAGCTTGTGGCCGTCCAGCAGTTCACGCGCCAGGCGCAGGGTGCGCACGGCATCCTCGGCCGTGTAGCAGCCGGCGGTGTTGGGCAGCAGCGTGTATTTGGAAGGCGGCAGGTAATCGAGCAAGTTTGGCTCGTTGGCATTCTGGCCGATATTGGTGCGGCGAATAGCCACAGTCACAATCTCAGCGCCGCTCGCTTCAATCGCCTGACGCGTCTCATCAAAATCTTTGTATTTACCGGTGCCTACCAATAACCGGGATTGGTAGTGGGTTCCGGCCAGGATAAAAGGATCGTTGTTCACTGTTTGGGTCATGGTGGTGCTTTGTTGCGCATCCGTGCCTGTGGACGGATCAAGAATTGGTTTTTTGCTGGGCAAACATTGCAAGAATAATCCATTTGAGCGGGGCCCGCAGGAAAACCCTTAGGCGGCCTTGCCGGTGCAGGGCAGGGAGGCGGCTCGGGCCAAAGCACGCCCCGATGTGCTGGCCACATTGGGCTGTCGACCGGGCAACGCTATACCTTGGCATAGTCGCCTTATGTTCAAGTCTATGCAGACAGGCCTAATGCCCACTGGCTCTGTCAGGGCCGCGATGCGAAAATCCTGTTGCTCCTGATGCACGGGCCTGCCAAGCAGGGTGGGTCTGCCCACACCGGTCGGTTCCAGCGCCGGGTCAGAGTCTGCGGGGGGATGGAGTTGGTGGGCGTTTTCCCGTTTGTAGCCGTCCTAAGGCGCAATCAAGGGATCGGACAGAGGGTCGGGCTGGGCACGTCTGAGATGATAAATAGCGGTTTTTGTTTTTTACGATGACAAGAAAGCAGCTCGTGTCCAAGCCGGGCTGGATGGCTGTCCTTGTATCACGAGCGAGAGGTGCGCATGAACCCGACCGAGTCTTTTTACCCTGACCCCAGTCTGTTTGCAGAACCGGCTTCAAGACACCTGAGGCACCGTGGCCAGGGTCATGGGGTCTGCCACGCCCGGCCTTTGCGTTTGCGCAGTACTTATTGGGTGGTGTGCGTGGCCTTGGGCGGGCTTGGTGGCGTGTTGGTGCCGGGTCACAGTGATGCCGAAACCTCCGCGCAGCTCTATGGCACTGTGGATGCCGGTTTGGGCTGGACGCATGTGAGCGGTCAAGGCTCGCAACGAGGCGTTCTCAGTGGCGGACAGGCAGACTCCTTGTGGGGGATTCGGGGCCAGGACTCTCTGGGGGAGGGGGGGCGTGCCACCTTCAATCTTGAAAGTGGCATTGATCTGGCCACAGGACGGGGCGACGAGTCGGCGCGGCTATTCAACTACCAGGCCTGGCTGGGGCTGGGGAGCGATCAGTGGGGTGAACTGCGGTTTGGACGTCAGCACACCGTCGGTCAGGAGTTTGTCTCTGCTATTGAAGTGGGCTCCTGGAAAGACTTCGGGATGGGGGCGTTGATGCGTGCCTCGGACAATTATCAGGTCTCTCAGCAGCTCAGCTGGCGTAGCCCACAGTGGGCGGGCCTGCAGCTCGGACTGAGCTACAGCGGCGATGTTGGCGAGCAGAGCTTGTCTGGTTTGGCTGATGCGCGCACAAAGCTATACAGCCTGGCGCTGCGTTATGAGCAGGGCCCTTGGTTACTGGCAGCCAGTCATGAGAGTTTGAGCCGGATCGAATCCAATCGGCCCACCGCCTTGCAGTTGGGTGCCAGCTATGACTTCGGATTTGCTCGTGTGGCGGCAGGCTGGAGTCGTCAGAGCAACGGTTTTGTGGGCTTGAATGGCGATGAAGGCCCGACGTATTGGCAGCAGAGGGGGCTGGGTGGCCTGGGGCCGACGGAGTTTGTTCAGGGCGGCCGCCTGGATACCTGGTACGTGGGCTCGGCCATTCCGCTTGGCAAGGGCGAGGTTCAGTGGCAGTGGTCATTGGGGCGCCCGAACTGGAGGTGGGAAGCGACCGGGGAACAGGCTGGCCGCCTCCAGGTGATGTCTGTCGCTTATGTGCATCCTTTGTCGCCGCGCACCAGCCTTTATGTCTTTGCGGCCCAAGGGCGGCGCTATGACATGGAGACAGCCGTCCATGTCAGTGAACCGCGTACCAGCCGTGTCGCTCTGGGTGTGACCCATCAATTTTAAGCCACGCCAGTTTGTCGGTCGCCCAGCTGGAATGGGCAGTTTGGCCGCGGCACGACACTGGCCAGCCTTTGCAGGCGAACGGCAAAAGGAGGTATCCCTAAGTATAAAAGGGATGTCCAAAGGGAGAGGCCACGTAGGCCAATGCCTTGCAGACAAGCCCTGGGGCACGATGCGAAAATAGTGCCGGTTCGGAAAACCTTCGGATCTTCTTGTTTAACCACTCAGGTTTACAACGCAATGGACCCTGATCCCTCTTCATGGCTTTGTCCCTGTTCCAGGGCGGCCTTCTTAATGACCAATCAAACGGACGCCGGACCACGAAGCGGGCTTCTCTAAGAAGATGAGCACTCTTTCTGGACCCCGGGTCTGAAGGAGAATGCTATGTTCCGTCTCACGCTGTTTCGCTCTGCTCCCTGCAACCTGGCTTTGCAAGAAGCGCTGCGTCAGGCTGCCACCCGCCAGCGTCAGGATTATTTGCTGGAGCTGCTGCAAACACACGGCGCCCGCGAATACGCTTATGCGCTCAATGATCTGTCCGGGCGCGCCATTGAAAACGCTCTGGCGACGTTGCCTACTGTGGAGCGCAGTCAAGTGCTCAAGCATCTGTCTCGGCGTGCTCAAACCCGTCTGGATGATGTGGAGGGCTTGCGTCGTCAACCTACCCATGCGGTATTGACCCTGCCGTCCTTTGTGATGTGAGAGTGCAGCAAGCCTACGCTGGGTGTGGCTGGTTCTGAGGATGGTCCACCAGCCCGCGCTTCGCTTTACCTCGTTTGCGGACCCACGGGGACGGTTAATGTGCCGTCCCCGTTGATTGGACGTCCTGTCTGGCGCTGTACGCTTTTTTGTCTTTATTCCCCTCTACAAGCCAATTACAGCAAGGAAGAGATGTGCGAGACCGGCGTATGGGTGCCTTACTTGGGGGCTGTTTATGACCTTAATGACAACTTCTCGGTCTACGCCAGCTACACCACGATTTTCCAGCCTCAAGACCTGCAAGACGAGAGCGGTCGTGTCCTGGACCCCTTGCGCGGGGATAACTCTGAGGTTGGGCTCAAAGGCGAATTCATGGAAGGTCGACTGACGTCCAGCCTGGCTTATTTTCAGCTGCGGCAGGACAACTTCGGTAAAGAAACGAGAGGACGTACGCCCTCGGGCGGCATCGCGTATGGAGCGGTGCCTGGCGTGCGCACCCATGGGGTAGAGTTCGAGCTGGCGGGTCAACTGACGTCGCAATGGCAGATACATGCGGGTTACGCTTACAAGCTCTCGCGCCAGGACGGCGATAACGTGTCCATCTTGTCACCCGAGCATCAGTTCAAGCGCTACACCACCTATGATTTCGAGGGCGGCTGGAAGGGACTGACCTTGGGCGGTGGCGCACGTTGGCAAAGCAAAACGTGGGGGGAGGTCAGCCGGCCCGGTTACGCCGGTCAGGTACAGCACCTACACCTGGGGTGCGCCGCGCAATATGATGCTGGCAGTGAAGTATCAGTTTTAAGCGGCAGAAGAAAAACCGTTCAAAAAGCCTGGGCCCGATAGCGGTCCAGTTGTTCGCACAACTGGCGAGTGGCCTCTATCAGCCTTGGGCCGGGACGGTACAGGGCGTCCGGGTTCAGGTTCAGTAACGCGTGGGGACTGAGCCCCAGATGCTTTTCCCAGAACAGATGGCGCGCGCGCAGCTGGGCGGGGTCACGGTAAGCCAGGATGACCACTTGCGGACGCTTGTGCAGAACGTCTTCCAGACTGATAGCGGGTGCGACGGCGGCGTGGCGGGCGTAGATGTTCTGCGCTTTGCAAGTGCTGAGCACGTCCTGGATCAAGGGGTCGCGGGCCAAGGTGTACAAGGGTTCGGAGCCTATTTCCAGAAATACGCTGACGGTGTGGCCCAGACGGCTATTCTGGCGCAGGGCTGCGATTTGCTGGTCCAGCAAAGCGGCGGCAGGCACAGCGGCCTCGGCGGTGTCCAGACGGTCGCCAGCCAGACGGATGAAGGCGGGAATATCGTCCAGTGTCTTGGGGGCGGCAAAGATCAGGCGGATCGAGGCTTGTTGCAATTGTCCTTGCAATTCAGGCCCGATCTGGTTGGGCTGCCAGGCCCAGACCTGGTCGGGTTTAAGCGCCAGCAGTCGTTCGGGGTTGACCCGCAAGGCGTCCCCAATGCTGGGCAGATCCTTGGCAGCAGGCGGGTAGTCGCTGGAACTGTCGACGGCGATCAGGCTGTCTTGTGCTCCAGCCGCAAACAGGATCTCAGTGATGTGAGGGGCCAGACTAATTGCGCGTGCGCGGGCTGTAGCGACGGTTGGTGAGGATTGGGTTTCCTGATCGGTCGTGGCGTTTTGTGTTTCTGTATCTTCTTGCTTGTTCTGTATTTCTGGCGTGCTGTGTTCCGTGCTGGTCTGTATCTCGGGCTGTACTTGAGTCTGCACCTGTGCTGGGGCCGGGACGGGCAATGCCAAAGGCAGCACGAACAGGCAACGCAAGCTCCACCGCCGCAGTCCGCTCCAGACAGAGCGCTTGGCGGGCTGTAGACGACAAGTCGCAGGCAAAGAGGGCATCATGCAGCCTCCGTAAATGGCACGGCCCCTGAACGGGGCCGCGTCAGAATTGACCAAGGCCAAGTGAACAGCTTACATACGCCAGGCAAAGTTCAGGAACACGCTGGAGCCAGCGTTGTTGTAACCGCGAGCCAGGGTGTAGTCCTTGTCGAACACGTTGTTCCAGCGCAGCTGGGCTTCCAGGCTGGAGGTCAGCGGGTAGCTGGCGGTCAGGTTAAGCAGACCATAGCTGCCCAGACGTTGTTCGTTTTTCGCATCGTCATAACGGTGGGAAGCGAACAG
This sequence comes from Alcaligenes sp. Lyrl_28, assembly GCF_051948705.1. Classification (NCBI taxonomy): domain Bacteria; kingdom Pseudomonadati; phylum Pseudomonadota; class Betaproteobacteria; order Burkholderiales; family Alcaligenaceae; genus Alcaligenes; species Alcaligenes sp. Lyrl_28. The sequence continues at coordinate 196,932 of NZ_JAYJLG010000006.1, read as the reverse complement.
GTATTCAGCGCCGGTTTTCAGATCCCCGAACGTGTGTTCCACGGCCACTTTGTAGTTTTGCTTGGCACGGCGGATCAGTTGCTTGTCCGTATTTCTATCCTTGGGGTCGGCAAAGTCGGCGCTGGCACTCAAGGTGGTGTCGCCCAGTTGCTTGACGGCTGTCAAGGTCAGGCCCGTGATCCGTGCTTTTTCCGTATTGCTGGTTGTGCATTCGAAATTGGCATCACACACATAGGGGTTGATCATGTCGCGGATGCGGTTCTGGTAGACCACCATCCCCAGTTGGGTCGTGTCGTCGGTATAGCGGATATGGCCTTCCACATTGCGTGATTTCTCCGGTTTCAGGTCCGGATTGCCCTGAAAGCCCCAATTGTAGGGCGAGTACAAGTCCGCGAACGTAGGTGCACGAAAGCCCGTGTTGGCGGCGACACCTACTGTCCAGTTGCTGGTGATGTCTAGGTCATAGCCCAGGCCGCCCGTCACCTTGTTGCCATAGCCACTGATATTGTCATTACGCACGCTGGCTTGCAGGTGGTGTTGATTAATATCGCCACGGTAAATCAGGGCAAAGGCATTGGTGTTGCGCTTGTCGTCCTTGTGCACGGTGCTGTGGCTCATCCGTTCTTCCAGACGTTCGGCCAGCAGGGAGACGGTTTGACCCTGGGCGACAGTCAGGTCGTTTTGCCAACTGTATTGGCGCTGCAAGGTGGCGTATCGAGCGGCAAAAGCCCGGTTCTCTACGGTTTCTTTGCTCAATGAGGCGTTCAGGCGGCTGGTCCACTTTTCGGACAACTGGTTGGTGCTGGTCAAACCATAGGCTTGCTGGCGGGTCTGTGTGCTGGGGGTACGGCGCTCGAACAGACCGTTGTCGAACTGACCATCCATGTAGCTGTTGATAGCGGTCAGCCCCAAATGCTGGCCTTTTGACCATTCATATCCCAACGAGCCGTTCAGCCCGTGCTGGGTGTAGCCGTTTTTGTCGGGGTTGTAACTAAAGGACAGGGGATTGGTGGCATTGAAGCCATCGCTGCTACCGTAGCTGGAGGCCAGGCTGTAATCCCAGCCTTGGGCCGCACCAGAAAAACCGGCGCTGGCCTTGAAGGTATCTTGCGAGCCCAGGCCCATATTTCCCCAGGCGCTCAAGGCACGTTCACCGCCGCCTTTTTTGGTGATGATGTTCACCACCCCTCCGATGGCATCCGAGCCATACAGGCTGCTGCCGGCGCCACGCACAATTTCAATGTGCTCGATCAGGGCTGGATCAATTGCCTGCCAGTTCACCGAACCACTGGCAGAGCTGTTGATGCGCATGCCGTCGATCATCACGCGGGTATGTTGCGGGTTGGTGCCGCGCAGGTAGACGCCGGTTGTGGTTTGTGGGCCACCGCTGCTGTAGATTTCTACTCCGGGCTGACGCTGCAAAATATCGGCGACGCTGCTCTGGCCTGCTTTTTGCAAGGTTTCCTGATCAATGACAGTGACGTCACCCACCACGTTTTTCAGTGGCTGTGCCAGGCGGCTTGGCGTAACCACAATGTGATCCAGCTTGGTGACAGAAGTGGTTTGGGCCGTGGCGATCAAGGGCAGGGCGCCCGCCAGGGCGACCATCAAGGGTCTGATGGACAGTAGAGTCATGGAGATTCCTGTGAGATGTGCGTCCCCGCACATCGATAAGCGAAGCCGTCCACGGGAGGACGGCCGTAAAGTCAGGGTCAGAAGCAGGCTGGTGTCGGGCTTTGCGCGTAGCAGGTACCGTTGCGGGGGCAGCACGTTTGGCAGTTTCAGTATGAACCGCTCACGTTTCCCATTTGACTTTCCCAGGCCCAGCGGAGTGTGGGCCGGAAAGCACCTCTTTCCGAGCCGAAAATGTTACATGCCGTGGGGGCAAAGGTTAAGTGTTTAGGTCGGATTTCCCGTACAAAGCGCTACAATTGTGGCGCCAATCCACCATTCTTGTGCTTCTTGCTGCCAGAGGCTGTCAACATCCCGTTTCGTGTTACGGAGTTTTTAGTGTCCTATCCCGCTTTGCCTTACCCGATCTCTGCCTACACCCGTGGTGCGGAGTTTGCCCGACGTCTGGGGCAGCAAATCCTGATTCTGGACGGTGCAATGGGCACCATGATTCAGCGGTACAAATTGGGCGAGGCCGATTTCCGTGGCGAACGCTTTGCGGATCACCACAAGGATGTGAAGGGCAATAACGAATTGCTGTCGCTGGTGCGTCCCGACATTATTCGCGAGATTCACGACCAGTACCTGGCGGCCGGGGCCGATGTCATCAGCACCAACACCTTTGGTGCGACGGATATAGCCCAGGGTGATTACGATTTGCAGGGCATCAGCTATGACCTGAACCTGGCGTCGGCGCAACTGGCCTGTCAGGCGCGTGATGCCTTCAGCACGCCCGAGTGGCCGCGTTTTGTGGCTGGTGCGCTGGGCCCACAACCTAAAACGGCTTCCATCTCTCCCGATGTGAATGACCCTGCCGCCCGCAACGTCACCTTTGAGCAACTGAGGGTGGCCTACACCGAGCAGGTGCGTGCCTTGCTCGATGGCGGCGTGGATATCCTGCTGATCGAAACCGTTTTTGACACGCTCAATGCCAAAGCGGCTGTCTTTGCCCTGGAAACGGTCTTTGACGAACGTGGTGAGCGCGTTCCTGTCATGGTGTCGGGCACGGTCACGGACGCTTCGGGCCGCATTCTGTCCGGCCAGACGGTGGAAGCCTTCTGGAACTCCATGCGTCATGCCCGTCCGATTACGATTGGCCTGAACTGTGCGCTGGGTGCCGCCTTGATGCGCCCCTATGTGGCCGAGCTGTCCAAGATTTGCGATACCTACGTTTGTGTCTACCCGAACGCCGGCTTGCCCAACCCCATGGCCGAAACCGGCTTTGATGAAACCCCCGCCGATACCTCCAGCCTGCTGCAGGAATTTACGCAAGCGGGTCTGGTCAATATGGTGGGTGGGTGCTGTGGCACGACGCCCGAGCACATTGCCGCCATTGCCGAGCTGTGCCGTAAGCTGCCTCCACGAGTTGTTCCTGAGGTGCCCGTTAAAACCCGTCTGTCGGGTCTGGAGCCTTTGAACATTGATGAAGATACCCTGTTTGTGAACGTGGGTGAACGTACCAACGTCACGGGCAGCAAGGCTTTCTTGCGCCTGATTCAGCAGGAAAACTACGAAGAAGCCTTGTCGGTGGCGCGGCAGCAGGTGGAAAACGGTGCGCAGATTATCGATATCAATATGGATGAGGGCATGCTGGACTCAGCAGCCTGCATGCATCGCTTCCTGAACATGATCGCCTCCGAGCCGGACATTGCGCGCGTGCCCATCATGATCGACAGCTCCAAATGGGACGTCATTGAAACTGGTTTGCGCTGCGTGCAAGGCAAGGCCATCGTGAACTCGATCTCCATGAAAGAGGGCGTTGAGCCTTTCCTGGAGCACGCTCGTTTGTGCCGCAAGTATGGCGCCGCCATTGTGGTGATGGCCTTTGACGAGCAGGGTCAGGCCGATAGTTACGAGCGTCGGGTAGAGATTTGCGAACGTGCTTACCGTTTGCTGGTGGATGAGGTGGGCTTTCCGCCTGAGGACATCATCTTCGACCCCAACGTGTTTGCCGTGGCAACCGGCATGGATGAGCACGCCAACTATGGGCTGGACTTTATTCGGGGCGTAGGCTGGATTCACAAAAATCTGCCGCACGCCCGCTTGTCCGGCGGTATTTCCAACGTCAGCTTCTCCTTCCGTGGCAACGAAGCCATGCGCGAGGCCATCCACACCGTTTTCCTGTACTACGCCATTCAGGAAGGCCTGACCATGGGGATTGTGAATGCGGGCCAACTGGGTGTGTATGCCGATATCGAACCGCATCTGCGCGATCTGATTGAAGACGTGATTCTGAACCGGGCCGAACCTAAGTGCAAAACCGATCCGGCTGATGAGCGCACCCCCACCGAGCGTCTGGTGGAAATGGCCGAGAGCGTCAAAGGCTCGGGCGCCAAAAAAGAGGAAGATCTGAGCTGGCGTGAAACCACGGTCGAGCAGCGCTTGATCCACTCGCTGGTGCATGGCATTACCACCTTCATCGTGGAAGACACGGAAGAGGTGCGTCAGAAGATCGCTGCTCAGGGCGGTCGTCCCATCAGCGTCATTGAAGGGCCGTTGATGGACGGCATGAACGTGGTCGGTGACCTGTTTGGTCAAGGCAAGATGTTCCTGCCGCAGGTGGTGAAGTCTGCGCGTGTGATGAAGCAGGCCGTCGCCCACTTGGTCCCTTTCATTGAGGAAGAAAAGCGCCAGATTGAAGCGGCAGGTGGGGATGTGCGCTCCAAGGGCCGCATGGTGATTGCCACGGTGAAAGGCGACGTACACGACATTGGCAAGAACATTGTGTCCGTCGTGATGCAGTGCAATAACTTCGAAGTGGTCAATATGGGGGTGATGGTGCCTTGCGCCGAGATTCTCGCCAAGGCCAAAGAAGTGGAAGCCGATATCGTGGGGCTGTCCGGCCTGATCACCCCCAGTCTGGAAGAAATGGCCTATGTTGCGTCCGAGATGCAGCGTGACCCTTACTTCCGTGAACGCAATATCCCTCTGATGATTGGTGGCGCGACCACCAGCCGGGTCCACACGGCGGTGAAGATTGCGCCGCATTACGACGGCCCGGTCATCTACACACCGGACGCCAGCCGCTGCGTCGGTGTGGCCACGCAGCTTGTCTCGGATAATGTGGAAGAGTTTCTGGCCGAAGTGCGCGAGGAATATGAACAAGTGCGCCAGCGCCATGCCAATCGTAAAGCCACCCCTTTGATTTCGCTGGAAAAAGCGCGCCAGGACAAGCCTGCGATTGACTGGACAACCTATGTCCCGCCACGCCCCAAGTTCATTGGACGCCGCACCTTCAAGAATTATGATCTGGCCGATATTGCCCAGTTCATCGACTGGACGCCGTTCTTCCAGACCTGGAGCTTGTTTGGTAAGTACCCGGCCATTCTGGAGGACAAGGTGGTGGGCGAGCAGGCCAAGACCTTGTTTGCCGAAGGACAGGCCATGTTGAAAAAGATCATTGAGGGCCGTTGGCTGACCGCCAATGGCGTCATTGCCTTTTACCCCGCCAATACGGTCAATGGTGAGGACATCGAGGTCTATTCGGACGAATCGCGCAGCGAAGTCCTGTTTACCTGGCGTAATCTGCGCCAGCAAGGCGTCAAGCGTGAAGGCGTAGATAGCAAGTGTCTGGCCGACTACATTGCTCCCAAAGAAAGCGGCGTGGCCGATTACATCGGCATGTTTGCAGTCACCGGCGGGATTGGCGTGGACAAGCTGTCCGAGCGTTTCCAGGCTGCAGGGGACGATTACTCAGATCTGATGATCAAAGCACTGGGGGACCGTTTTGCAGAAGGCTTTGCAGAATGTCTGCACGCTCGTGTCCGCACGGATTTGTGGGGGTATGTGACGGACGAACGTCTGTCCAACGAAGAACTGATCGACGAGAAATACCAGGGTATTCGTCCCGCACCGGGTTACCCGGCGTGTCCGGAGCACGTGGTCAAACACGACATGTTCCGTGTTCTGCAGTGCGAAGACATCGAGATGTTCATCACCGACAGTTACGCCATGATTCCGGCTTCCAGTGTGTCGGGCTTTTACTTCAGCCACCCGCAGTCCAAGTATTTTAACGTGGGCAATATTGGTGAGGATCAGTTGCAGGACTACATCAAGCGCAGTGGCCGTACGGAAGAAGATGTGCGCCGCACCTTGTCGGGCGTGCTGGGCTGATATGGGAACGACGGGGCCTGGTACGGGAGGCGCCGAGAGCACCTCCCAAACCCGACGTCAGGCTTTGGGGCGGTTTTTGCGTCATGCGCGAGAACGTATCCGGCCGCTCGACGTCGGTCTGGCCCCGGGAGTGCGTCGTCGTACTCCTGGTTTGCGCCGCGAAGAGGTGGCCCAGCTGTGCGATATCAGCACCACCTGGTACACCTGGATCGAGCAGGGCCGCGATGTGACCGTGTCCCCGACTGTCTGTGCCCGGCTGGCCACCGTGTTGAAGTTGGCCAGAGCGGAACGTCATTACCTGTTTGAGCTGGCCGATTGCGCCGATCCTGAGCATTGGCAAGGTGATATTCAGCCTTTGCCGCAGGGCTTGAGCGCCTGTGTCGACAGTATCTCCGCGCCTGCTTATATTCTGGACCGCAGCTGGAATGTTCTCGCGCGTAACGAGGCCTTGCTGGACTTGTTTGATGGCTGGCCCGATCGCAGCGAGCAGCCCAATCTGCTGCGTTACATCTTTCTGGACCCGGCCGCACGCGATTTGGTGGTGGACTGGGAGCAGCGTGCCAGCCGTGTCGTGGCCGAGTTTCGCGCCGATGTCGGCGCACATGCGGATGAGGCCGATATACAGGCGCTTATTCAGGAACTGGGGCAGCAAAGCCAGGTATTCGCGTTCTGGTGGGGACGCCAGACCGTGGTGGAGCGGGAGGGGGGATTGCGGGATTTCCGCCATCCCAAAAAAGGTGTCAGGCGTTTTCAGCAGTTTACGTTCCGGCTGGCTATCCGGCCGGACTGCAAGTTGGTGATGCTGCTCACTGATCAGGCTTCGCGGGCAGCGGAGCCGGACTAAGGCAGACACAGCAGATCGGTGCGCCAGGAGACGTTGGGCAAGACTTGCCAAAGCAGGCGGCATACCTTCGGACTGAGCCCTATGCTTTCGTTTTTCTGGTCGTGCGTGGCGCCTGTTGCAACGAATCGCCATCAGTGGGGGATAGTCGGGCAAAAGACAGGCTGGATAAGGCGGTAATCGCACCCAGAATCAGGAAAGCCCAAATCGTATCCTGCGTCTGCACACTGCTGGCACCACGCAGGGCCATGCTGATGTTCAAGGTGACGGCCGCGCAAGCCACGCCCAGACTGATGGCCAACTGCTGCGCCATGGCTGCAAAGCTGCTGGCCTGACTCATGGCCTCGGATTCCAGGTCGGCGTAGGTCAGGGTGTTGACTGCGGTGAACTGCAGAGAGCGGAAGAAACCACCTGCCGTCAGCACGGCAATCATCAGCCACATTGGGGTCGTGGCCTGGAACAGGGCGCACAAGGCGATGAACAGGCCGGTCAGCCAGGCATTGATGATCAGTACATTGCGAAAGCCAAAGCGCCGGATGATGGGTGGGGCCACCAGCTTCATGCCCAGTGCACCAATCGCACCGGTAAAGGTGATCAGACCTGCTGCCAGCGCGCTCATGCCAAAGTTGGTTTGCAACATGATTGCCAGTAGAAAGGGGGAAGCTCCGAGCGAGAAGCGGCACAGGTTGCCGCCCAGTACCGATATGGCAAAGGTTTTGGTGCGCAGCAAGGACAGGTCAATGATGGGATAGGCTACCTGGCGGGCGTGCCAGACATACCACAGGCCGGCGATCAGTCCGGCCAGGGTCAGCCAGCCCAGGGTGGACCAGTTCAGGGTGCCGTGGCCGACGTTCTCAAAGCTGGTTACCAGGGTGGCCAGGCAGATGGCGCTCAAGATAAAGCCCAGCCAGTCCAGGGGAGGCCGGTCGGTGGGATAGTCCTCGCGGATATAGCGTAGTACCAGGGCAATACCCAAGGCTCCGACGGGGATGTTGATCAGGAAAATCCAGTGCCAGCTGGCATACGTGACTAAAAAACCACCCACGGGCGGGCCGATGATAGGGCCGAGCAAGGCGGGTAAAGTCAGCACGGCCATGGCGCTTAAAAGCTGATCTTTAGGGACGCGCCGCAGTAAGATAATGCGTCCTACCGGTACCATCATGGCCCCCGCCATGCCCTGGACCACCCGGGAAATGATCAGTTGGGTCAGGGTCTGGGACAGGGCGCATGCAACAGAACTGGCGGTAAAGAGTAGAATGGCGGCCAGGAACACCTTGCGCGCTCCAAAGCGGTCCGCAGCCCACCCGCTGATAGGCACGAACACAGCCACTGCCAGCAGGTAGCTGGTAATGATGGTATTCATGCGGATGACGCTGGTATCCAGCGACAAGGCCATGGTGGGCAGGGCTGTGGCCACTACGGTCGAGTCCAGCATTTGCATGAACAAGGCACATCCCACAATGTAGGGAATAATGCGTATGGCCCGACGCTCTTGAGGGGACAGGGTTGCCGGTGGTGGGGCAGCTTCGGTCTGTTCAGATGCCATGCGGCGAACTCTCTGGTGTGCGGTGCAGTAAACTCAAACTTTTCTGTTATCCAATTTATTTAGGCGTACAGGTATTATGGCAAAGAATTTCGAATCCGAAATTACCCAGTTTCTCAAACAATATAAAGCTCAGAATCCCGATACCGAAGCGCGTCAGCGTGAGGGGCGTTATCGTCTGTGGGACAAGCAGATTGATCAGGAACTGCAAGATGGTTACAAGGCGGCCCGCACGCCCCAGAAACCTTACGTGTACTACGAAAACAACTAAATCCTTGCGCCGGCGCCTGTGACCGAGATTGCACAGCAGACTGTTGTGGACACGCCAGCTCCTCAGCCCGAGGATGTGCTGGCGCGTCTTTATGGTGAGCCGCTGTTTGCGATTCCCCAGGATCTGTACATTCCGCCCGATGCGCTGGAAGTGTTTCTGGATGCGTTCGAAGGCCCGTTGGATTTATTGCTGTATCTGATCCGCAAGCAGAACTTCAATGTGCTCGATATTCCGATGGCCCAGGTCACCGGGCAGTATCTGGCGTATGTGGAGCAGATTCGCGCCAGCAATCTGGAGTTGGCGGGTGAGTACCTGCTGATGGCTGCGCTGCTGATCGAGATCAAGTCCCGCATGCTGCTGCCGGTGCGACGTGCGGACACAGGTGAAGAAGTGGATGATCCGCGTGCGGAGCTGGTGCGCCGTTTGCTGGAATACGAACGCATGAAGGAAGGGGCGCGCCGTCTGGACCAGTTGCCCCTGGCGGGGCGCGATTTTCTGCTGGCCAATGCCCAGGCCGAACTGGTTATTGAGGCGATCCCGCCGGAGGTGAGTGCAGAGGATTTGCGCGAGGCTTGGCTGGGGATTTTAAAGCGGGCCAAGCTCAACGCCAGTCACAAGATTACCCGTGAGCAGTTGTCGGTGCGGGATCACATGAGCCAGATTCTGCGACGTTTGCAGCATGTTCGCTTTATGGAGTTTAGTGAGCTGTTCAATGAACGTCTGGATCAGGGTGATCCGACAGCGGTGCTTGTCGTGCATTTTCTGGCAATGCTGGAATTGGCACGAGAGTCACTGCTTGAAATCACGCAGGCCGAGCCCTACGCTCCTATTTATTTGCGCCTGACGTATATTCGAGCGCAGGCCGATGGGCCTGATCTTATTCCGTAGCGGAGAATTTTTTGAAAGTCGTTCATAACATCCAAGAACTGCGCGATCAGCTTCAGGGCCAGACACGCGTGGCATTTGTTCCAACCATGGGGAATTTGCATCGGGCTCACCTGGACCTGATGAAGATGGCGCGCCAGCATGGCGACCCGGTGGTGGCCAGTATTTTTGTCAATCGCCTGCAATTTGGTCCTAACGAGGATTTTGATCGTTACCCCCGCACCTTGCAGGAAGATGCGCAGAAGATGGAACAAGAGCGCGATGTGTATGTCTTGTTTGCGCCCTCGGAACGCGAAATGTACCCCGAGCCGCAGAGTTTCCGCGTCAGCCCGCCCGATCATCTGGGGCGGATTCTGGAAGGTCATTTCCGTCCCGACTTTTTCGAAGGCGTGTGTACGGTTGTTCTGAAGCTGTTCTCCTGTGTACAGCCGCGTGTCGCCGTCTTTGGCAAAAAGGACTACCAGCAGTTGATGGTGGTGCGTCAGATGGTGCGTCAATTTCAGTTGCCGGTGGAGATTCTGGCGCACGAGACGGTCAGAGAGGAGGATGGTTTGGCCATGTCCTCGCGCAATCGCTATTTGAGTCCGGAAGAGCGCGCCCAGGCCCCGCAGATTTACCAGACGCTGCAAGAGATGAAGGAATGCTTGCAACAAGGTCAAAGCCGTCAGGAGATTGAGGCGTATGCGACCGGCAAATTGACCGATCTGGGATGGAAAGTGGATTACATGGCTTTGCGTCGTCAGTCGGACTTGCTCGAACCGAGCGAGGAGCAGATACAGGCAGGCGAGCCTTTGGTGGCGTTGGCCGCGGCCAAACTGGGCGCAACGCGTTTGATCGATAATCTGGAAATGACTAAAGCCTGATTTCTTGTGTTATTTGGTTAGAAAAGCACAGTTTTTACTGTGCTTTTTTCATATCTGCGTGCTTTTGGTCTGTTTGTCTTTTTGTCTTATTGACCGTGGGGCAGGGGCATACCAAAGCGAGAGGGGCAGGGGCAGGCTGGACTCAGTGGGCGCGGTACCCGGCCCCTGGACCCAGTGCAAGGGTCGGGCCTGTACAGGGTGGGTGTCTCTTTAGGGCTGCTGCCGGAGTCTGGTTGGGGGAGCGCACTCGCCGCCGCAGATTTCAAGCACCGATATGGGCTGGTAAATAGCTGTTTTTTTAGGTCACTGAAACGTGGCTACTTATATTGGTCCTATGACAAAAACATCCTGCACAAGTTAACAGTCGCGTAGTCCCTGCCTAAAATGACAAACTCTGTCTATGGTTAATTCTTCACATTACAGGTGGCCTGGCCGCCTGGTACAGATATACGAGACTGATATGGTATTGAATAGCCACCTTCCCGCTTCTGTGCTTTTTGAAAGCCTGACCCCGCGTGAGCGCGATGTCCTGTCCTATATCGCGACGGGTAAGGCGAATAAAGTGATTGCGGCCGAATTGGAGATTTCCCAGCGCACGGTGGAAGCGCATCGGGCACGCGTTTTTCAGAAGTTACGCGTGCGCAATGCGGTTGAGCTGACTCGTTTTGTCTTTAGTGAGCCGGCGCTGCGCGATGTGCTGCCGCCCTGTTTGATGGGCGGGCAGTCTGCACCATAGCACTTAGCGGCAGGCGGGGATTGGCTGGGTGTCCAGCTCACTGACCGGGTCCAGATCCGCTTGTCGGGTCAAGTGGCTCTCCAGCGTGGGACGTTGCTGGTTGAAGGTGTTAACGCGCAAGACATTGTTGTTTACAAAGCTCAGATCTGCCAGGGTCGAGTCATTGTCCGCCAACAAGGCGATGCGGGTGGGCTGTGTGCCGATGGGGACCCAGCAACCGCCCTTGTGGTAGGACTGACCAGCACCCAGCGGGGTGGCTCGTAAACGCCATTGACCGGCTGGCGCCAGGGTCACGCTGATTTTGTAAGGTTCGCAAATGCCACCTTGGGGCGGGCAGGACAGGGTGCCTAGAAATGTTTTGGGCTCGGCCAGTTCGGCAACACTGCGATCGGCCTGGGCGGCCGGGGCTTGCTCGGCGCTGGCCGGGGTAATGGCGCGCAGACCTTCCTGATTGCCAAAGCCCAGATTGATTTGCGAGGGGGCACGGGCGGTGCTGCTGCCTTGTGCCTGGCGCAGGGCGTCTTTCTGGGTAGAGTCACGGCCTTCGTTAGGGGTGGGCTGAACGGGTGCCTGGGCGCAGGCTGCCAGCAAAACAAGCGAGAGCAGGGGCAGTGAACGCAGAGGAGAAATCTTGAGGAAAGACATGGCGGGCTTCCGTGGACTGGTGATAGCTGAATTCTACGCTAGACCTGGCCTGGCGGGACAGTATCAGACCTATCGAGGGTAGGAGGATTGGCGCGGGTACGTTACAGTTTTGTTTTTTATCCGTGGATTGCACATGCTGACAATTGGGCTGACTGGTGGAATTGGATCGGGCAAAAGCCAGGTGGCCAATTTTTTTGCTTCCTGGGGGGCGGCGGTGGTGGATACGGATGTGATCGCCCATGAGCTGACCGCGCCCGGTGGCTTGGCCATTGGGCCTATCCGCGATACTTTTGGTGCCGAAGCCCTGGCCGCTGACGGCTCGATGGATCGGGACTGGATGCGAGCCTGCGTGTTTGCTGATCCGGCCGCCCGTCATCGCCTGGAGGCGATCATTCATCCTCTGATTTGGAACGTAACAAAAGCACAGACCTTGAAGGCGCAGGGATGTTATCTTGTTGTGGTTGTACCCTTGCTGGTGGAGTCAGGACGATGGAGCGACCGTGTGGACCGGATTTGCGTTGTCGATTGTGATGAGGCGACCCAGATCGCGCGCGTGCAAAAGCGCAGCGGGCTGGCAGTGGCCACAATTGAACGTATCATGGCCGCACAAGCGCAACGTCAGCAACGCCTGGCGGTGGCTGATGATGTGGTTCTGAACGATGGGCAGACGACGTTGCCCGTGTTGGAAGAGCGGGCGCGGGCTGTCCACCAACGCTGGTGTGCCTTGACTGCCTGACACCACACCGTGTCTGACCCCCAGCCGACAAATAAAGGTTTTTAAACGCGTGACTCTATACGAATACCCATGCAATGAGCGTGTCCGGGCTTTACTGAGAGTCGAATACTTGTTCGATAGGCTGTTTCATTTTTCGGCCAACCAGGATGCGTACTCGCACCAGATCGCAGTAGCGACTTTATTTGATTTGCTGGACATTGCAGATCGAACCGACTTGCGTTCGGCCGTTTTGCAGGATCTGGAACGTCAGCGCGTGGCGCTGGCCGCACTGCGCGAGCACCCTGGGGTGCAGTTGCAGGCACTGGACAAGATGATCGAGCAGATCGTGCGCGCGGCCGCCGACCTGTCTGCCCAAGGGCGGGTGGGACAAGGTTTGCGTGAGAATGAATGGCTGACCAGCTTGCGCGGCCGGGTCGCCGTGCCCGGCGGCACCTCCCCGGTGGATATGCCTTCTTATTATTCCTGGCAACAGCGGCCGGACAAGGATCGCGTTCAGGATTTGCGCCGCTGGTCCGAGTCTTTTTTACCGCTTTATCAAGGCCTGGCCTTGATCTTGCGTCTGCTGCGTCAGTCCGGCGACTCGGCCGACCAGATTGCCCGCGATGGCTCCTATCAGGAGATGCTGGCTGGCAAAACCTTCCAGCTGCTGCGCGTCTGGGTGGATGCGGGGGCGTGCATCTATCCCGAAATGAGCGCGAACCGGTATGTCATCTGGATACGCTTTGTACAGCAAGACAATCAATTAAAACCGCAGGCCGTGACCGTGGATATTCCCTTTCGGCTGGCTCGTTGCAACTTCGGCTGAAAACGCTGTTCATATAAGGTTCAGACAGCCGCTTTTATACTTGCTGTGCCAGCGCGGTCTGGCGTGAGGGACGCTTTGTCGTTTGACCGGTCGGGTTGCCAATATTTTGGCGGCATAATGCCTGTCGTTACAGCGATGGAGACGTTTAAACGCTTCTTTAGACTGTGCGTAGAGACAATTGAGTTTTAGCCGGGGAGTATTCATGTCGGAGTTGAACGCAGGCAGGGGTCGGCGGTCCCGATCTTTCTATGTCTGGGTGGTGGTAGGGCTGCTGGTCACGGCAGGCCTTGTTTATTACGCCCTGTCTTCCTCTTCTGATACCGCCGGCCCTTTGCGGGGGCCGCGCGGCATGATGGGGGCCACGAAAGTTCCGGTTCATGTGTCGACCGTGCAGCAAGGTTTGATCGATCAAACCGTTAATGCGATTGCCACCGTCAAGCCCTTACAAACGGTGGCTGTGCGTGGGCAGGTCGACGGCGTGCTCGAACGCATCTATTTCAACGATGGCCAGCGTGTGAAAGCAGGCGAGCTGCTGGCCGAGATTGACCCGCGCACCTATCAGGTGCAGCTGGATCAGGCTCGCGGACAATTGGCGCAAAATCAGGCCCAGTTAAAAGGGGCGCAACAAGAGCTGCAACGCCACCGCATCCTATTTCAACAAAATTCGATTTCCCGTCAATCTTTGGAGACCAAGGAAACGGCGGTTCAGCAACTGCAGGCGCAGATCAAATCCAATCAGGCTGAGGTGGCGCGTGCCCAGGTTCAATTGGACCGCACGCGCATTACCGCGCCCCTGGAGGGCCGCCTGGGTTTGCGCAAGCTGGACCAGGGCAATCTGGTGTCAGCCGGCAATACCGATGGCATTGTTCTGATTACCCAGATTGACCCCATCGGTGTGGAATTTTCCTTGCCTCAAAACCAGCTAAGTCGCTTGCTGGAGGCCATGAGACAAAGTGAGTCCCCCTTGCGCGTGACCCTGATCGACAGCAAGGGACAGATTTTGTCGGATAAAGGCCGCTTGCAGGCACTGGACAACCAGATCGACATCAATACCGGCACCTTGAAGGTGAAGGCCGAGTTTGAAAATGCCGATGAAACCCTGTTTGCCAATCAGTTTGTCAATGCTCGAGTGTTTCTGGGGCAGGACCAGGGATTGCTCATTCCTTCTCATGCGGTGCAGCGGGGGGCGGTGGGAACCTATGTCTATACCCTGGATGCCGAGGACAAGGTTCATATTCAAGTGGTGGAGCTAGGGACAGCCACCTTGGAGCAAACCCTGGTGACAAGCGGTCTGAAAGAAGGCGATCGCGTTGTGGTAGAAGGCACCGATCGTCTGCGTGAAGGCTCGCAGGTCGAGGTGATGAACCAGGATGGTCAGGCCGTTGAAAAGCCTGTTCAGGCTGATGCCGCCGGCACAGCGCAGAATCCGCGTACGGGTGAGGGTCGCCGTCCACGTCCAGCAAGCGAGTAAGCCGTGAGCATGTCGCGTATTTTTATCCTGCGCCCGGTGGCTACCACCCTGGCGATGGTAGCCCTGCTGGTATCGGGTTTGCTGGCCTATCGTATGCTGCCTGTAGCCGCCTTGCCGCAGGTGGACTATCCCACGATTCAGGTGGTTACCTTGTATCCGGGCGCCAGTCCGGATGTGGTAGCGTCTTTAATTACCTCCCCCCTTGAGCGGCGGTTTGGCAGCATGTCGGGCCTGTCGCAGATGATTTCGTCCAGCTCAGGCGGCGCATCGCGCATTACCTTGCAGTTTGATTTGGGCTTGCCCCTGGATGTGGCTGAGCAAGAAGTGCAGGCGGCCATTAATGCCGCCTCAAATATGTTGCCCAATGATTTGCCGGCCCCCCCCATCTACAACAAGGTCAATCCGGCTGATACCCCGGTCATTTCTCTGGCGGTGACCTCCCCGAATATGCCGTTGCACGAGGTGCGTGATCTTATTGACGTGCGTGTTGCGCAGAAACTGTCACAGGTCACAGGCGTGGGCCTGGTCAGTATTGCCGGGGGGCAGGAGCCTGCCGTACGTATTCAGGCAGATCCCAATGCCCTGGCTGCACGCAATCTGACTCTCAGCCACATCCGGCAGGCAGTCGTTGCCGCCAACGTGAATCAACCCAAAGGGAATCTGGACGGTCCCCAGCGCTCGACCAGCATCGGCGCCAACGAGCAGTTGAAGACGGTGCGGGACTATGAAAACCTGATTGTCAGCTACAAGGACGGCGCAGCCGTACGCCTGGGGGAATTGGCCACGGTGCTGCGGGATGCCCAGGATGTGCGTCAGGCGGCCTGGATGGGCACAGTCCCGGCGATCTTGCTGAATATTCAGCGTCAGCCCGGGGCCAATGTCATTGATGTCGTGGATCAGATTCAGAGTCTGTTGCCCGAGATCCGCCGTTCCTTGCCGGTGGGCGTGGACGTTGAGGTGGCCACGGACCGCACGCAGACCATTCGCGATTCGGTTGACCATGTGCAAAAGGAAATGATGCTGGCCATCGTGCTGGTGGTGTTGGTGACCTTTGTTTTTCTGCGCACCTGGACGGCCACCTTGATACCGAGCGTCGTGGTGCCTATCTCCCTGATCGCCACCTTTGCCATCATGTTGATGTGGGGCTTCAGCGTTAACAATCTGACCCTCATGGCGCTGACTGTGGCCACCGGCTTCGTGGTTGATGATGCGATCGTGATGATCGAGAACATTGCCCGCTACATTGAAAAAGGTGAATCCGCGTTGCAGGCCGCTTTGAAGGGGGCTGCGCAGATTGGCTTTACGCTGCTGTCCTTGACCATTTCCCTGATTGCCGTGTTGATTCCCTTGCTCTTTATGAGTGATGTGATCGGCCGTCTGTTTCGTGAATTTGCCATTACGCTGGCGGTGGCTATCCTGTTGTCCCTGTTCATTTCGCTCACGCTCACGCCCATGATGTGCGCGCGCATGCTCAAGCCCGAGGATGAGCGTCAGTATGGCCGCTTCACGACCTGGCTGGGCGAACAGATGGATCGCATCATTGCCGCGTACGATCGTGGCCTGCGGGTCGTGTTGCGTCACCAGACCTTGACTCTATGGGTGGCGTTGGGCACGGTGCTGATGACAGGGATGTTGTACCTGGTGGTTCCCAAAGGATTTTTTCCGCAACAGGACACCGGCCTGATCCAGGCGATTACGCAGGGGCCTCAAACCGCGTCGTTCCGTGCCATGGGGGACTTGCAGCAGCAAGCGGTTGCCATCGTCCTTGAAGACCCGGATGTGCAGGCCGTGACCTCCTTTATCGGCGTGGATGGCACCAATGCCACCTTGAATAATGGTCGCCTGCAAATTGCCCTCAAGCCGATCGGCTCGGGCCGTGCCACGGCCGACGAAATCATGGCCCGACTCGATGCGCGCCTGAAGGATATTCCGGGTTTGACGGTTTACCAGCAGTCCATTCAGGAACTGACGGTGGATGACCAGATCAGCCGTAATGTGTATCAGATGGCTTTGTCCGATCCGGAAACGGCGGTGCTGACTCGCTGGATGCCGCGTTGGCTGGAGGCGGTCAAAGCCTTGCCGCAGATTAAAGATGCTTCCATGAGCCTGCAGGACAAGGGCTTGCAGGTGCTGCTCGATATCGACCGGGATGCCGCAGCCCGCGTGGGTGTGACCAAGGCCAATATCGACGATGCCCTGTATGACGCTTTTGGTCAGCGTTTGATCTCCACGATCTACACGCAGTCTGCGCAATATCGGGTGGTGCTGGAGGTCAAGGACCAGTATCGCCAGGACCCGCAGGACCTGGAAAATATTTACGTGATGACCACGGCAGGTACGCCGGTGCCCATTACCTCCCTGGCGCGTATCGAGCTGGTGCCAAGCACCTTGTCGGTGGAGCGGCTGGGTCAATTTCCCGCCGTGAATGTGTCCTTTGATGTGGCGGACGGCTATTCCTTGTCCGACGCGATTGAAGCGATTGAAACCGTCCCTGACGAGATTGGCATGCCATCCTCGGTGGACACCCGCTATCTGGGTGCGGCCAAAGCCTTTCATGCGTCCTTGTCCAGCACGCTGTGGCTGATGCTCGCTGCGGTGCTGACCATGTATATCGTGCTGGGGATTTTGTATGAAAGCTACATACACCCCATCACGATTCTGTCTACCTTGCCCTCTGCCGCGATCGGGGCCTTGCTGGCGTTGCTGCTGGCCGGGCGGGATTTGGATATGGTCGGGGTGATCGGGATCATACTGTTGATTGGCATCGTGAAAAAGAACGCCATCATGATGATCGACTTTGCGCTGGAGGCTCAGCGCGAGCAGGGGGTCAGTCCTCAGGAGGCGATTCACCAGGCGGCTTTACTGCGTTTTCGCCCTATTTTGATGACCACCCTGGCGGCCTTGTTCAGCGCCATCCCCCTGATGCTGGCAACCGGCTCTGGCGCAGAGCTGCGCCAGCCCCTGGGCCTGGTCATGGTGGGGGGGCTGCTGGTCAGTCAGGTGCTGACCTTGTTTACGACTCCCGTGATCTATCTGTTTTTTGATCGCTTTACCCGCCGTGGTGCCAAGTCGGTGCGCGAGTCGACATGAAACGTTTGCTAGGTTTGTTCATTTTTCGTCCAGTGGGCTCCAGCCTGCTGGCGCTGGCGATGGTGCTGGTGGGCGCATTGGCATTGCGCCTCTTGCCGGTATCCTCCTTGCCGGAAATGGATTTTCCGGTGATCGCGATTTCAGCCAACTTGCCAGGCGCCAGCCCTGAGACGATGGCCTCCAGTGTGGCAACGCCGCTGGAGCAGGCCCTCGGTTCCATTGCCGGGATCTCAGAGATGAGTTCGCGCAGCAGCGAAGGCTCCACCCAGATCATGCTGATTTTTGATCTGGATCGAGATATTGAGGGGGCCGCCCGCGATGTGCAGGCTGCCATCAATCAGGCACGGCCCATGCTGCCCTCGGGCATGTCCAGCGTCCCGACCTACGAGAAGGTCAACCCCTCCTCCATGCCCATCATGGTGCTGGCGCTGACGTCGCAAACGGCCAGCAAGGCCCAGCTTTTTGATATGGCCAGCGGCATTGTGCAGCAAAAGCTGGCGCAGATTCCGGGTGTGGGTTCGGTGGATGTGGGGGGCGGTTCCTTGCCGGCGGTGCGAGTTGGCTTGAATCCCAAAGCCCTGGCCTCGGCTGGCATTGCCTTGGATGATGTGCGTGCAGTCATCAATAACGCCAATAGTTTGCGTCCCAACGGGTATCTGGAAAGCGAGCAGGGTCAATGGCAGATCAACTCGGGCAAGCAGTACAACCAGGCACGATTTTTTGAGCCTCTGGTGCTGAAAAACCAGGACGGACAGGTGATCCGTTTGGGCGATGTCGCCAAGGTTGAGGATTCTGTGGAGAACATTCACAGCCTGGGCTATTTGAACAACCAGGAAGCGGTGTTGTTGATTGTGCGTCGTCAGGCGGGCGCCAATATTATCGAGACCGTCAACACCATTCGCGAACGGTTGCCCGATATCGAGGAAATGCTGCCCAGTCAGGCGCAGTTGACGGTCGCACAGGACCGCACGCCCAGTATCCGGGCCACCTTGGAAGAGGCTCAGCTTACCCTGATTATCGCGGTAGCCCTGGTGGTGCTGGTGGTGTTGGTGTTTCTGCGAAATTGGCGGGCCGCCCTGATTCCCGCCATTGCGGTCCCGGCCTCCCTGATCAGTACCTTTGCGTTTATGCATCTGTTCGGCTTTACGCTCAATACCATTTCCCTGATGGCCTTGATCGTGGCGACGGGTTTTGTGGTGGATGATGCGATTGTGGTGCTCGAGAGCATCATGCGTTATTTGGAAAAAGGTCTGTCACCGATGCGGGCGGCCTTGCGCGGGACTCGTGAAGTGGGCTTTACCGTAACGGCCATGAGCTTGTCGCTGGTGGCGGTGTTCATCCCCTTGTGGTTGATCGGGGGGCTGGCAGGGCGGCTGTTCATGGAGTTTGCAGTCACGCTGTGTACGGCCGTTCTGGTGTCGTTGGTGATCTCTCTGATGCTCACTCCGATGATGTCGGCCCGCTTGCTGCGCCCCGGGCCGCAGGAGTCGGAGGGTTCGCATCCAATCAGCCGCTTTTTGGGCTGGATTGGCAATGTCAGCTGGCGGGCGTATCGCCGCTCGTTGCAGTGGGCCCTCAAACATCATCGTCTGATGCTGTTTTCCTTGTTTGCCACCATCGGTCTGAATGTGTATCTGTATACCGTGGTGCCCAAGGGCCTGTTCCCTCAGCAAGATACCGGACAGTTGATGGGTTTTTTCCGGGTGGACAGGGGTACCTCGTTTCAGTCCATGGTGCCCAAGCTGGAGCACTTTCGCTCCATCCTGAATCAGGACCCGGACATTCGCTCGGTTGCGGTGTTTGCCGGGGGCCGGGGCGGCAGTACCTCGTCCTTTATTCTGGTGGAACTCAAGCCCATGGATGAGCGCAAGGCCAGCACGACGGACATCGTCAATCGCCTGCGCGAGCCTTTGTCGACTACGCCGGGTGCACGCATGTTCATGGTGCCGCAACAGGATATCCCGGTAGGCAGCGGAGGAGGGGGGCGTAGCGGCTCCTATGATTACTCCTTGATGGGCAGCGATCTGGAGCTGTTGAAAACCTGGTTGCCCAAGGTGCAGCAGGCCATGGCCGAACTGCCTGAACTGGTGGACGTGGATACCGGTACGGACGATAAGGCGGGCCTGGTTCAGCTGGAGATCGATCGTGATATGGCGTCCCGTCTGGGCATTGACATGGCCATGGTGGCTGGAACGCTGAATAACTCTTTTTCCCAGCGCCAGGTCTCGACAATTTATGGTCGCTTGAACCAGTATTACGTGGTGATGGAAGTGGAGCCGCGTTTTGCCCAGGACCTGGAATCGCTTAAGGAAATCGAAGTGGTGGCCAAGGATGGAACCCGGGTTCCCTTGTCTGCCTTTACCCGCTTTAGTGCGGGAACTGCGCCGCGCAGCATCAACCACACGGGACTGTTGGTGGCCGAGTCTGTCTCTTTCGATTTGGCCGAAGGAGTCACCCTGAGCGAGGCGACAGCAGCAATCGAGCAGGCCATGGCGCGCATTCAATTGCCCACCCGCGAGATTCAGGCCGGATTTGAAGGCAACACGGCCCAGATGCTCGATGCCCTGGCCAAGCAGCCCTTGATGTTTTTGGCGGCTCTGGTGGCTTTGTATATTGTGTTGGGGATGCTCTATGAGAGCTATATGCATCCGCTGACTATCTTGTCGACCTTGCCTTCGGCCGGAATCGGCGCGTTGCTGGCCCTGATGATGACCAGTGGCGAGTTCAACCTGATTGCCATGATCGGGGTGTTTTTGCTGATTGGTATCGTCAAGAAAAACGCCATCATGATGGTGGACTATGCCTTGCAAATGGAGCGTGAGCGCGGCATGGGCTCGCGTGAGGCGATTTATGAGGCCTGCCTGGTACGTTTTCGCCCCATCATGATGACGACCTTGTCTGCCATTTTTGGCGCTATCCCCCTGATTGTGGCCTCTGGGCCAGGTGTCGAGATGCGCCAGCCTTTGGGGGTCACGATTGTGGGCGGGCTGGTGCTCAGTCAGATTCTGACGCTCTATACCACTCCGGTCGTTTATCTTTATCTGGATCGTCTGCGTCATCGTTTCATGCGCCGCAAGAACCAGACAACTTCGACTCTATAAGCTGATATGCCTATTTCCAACGTCCTGATTTTTCCGCGTTTTGCATTGGCAGCCATGGTGATGGCCCTGTCTGCGTGCGCTGTCGGCCCTGACTATCAGCGGCCGCAGGCGCCAGTCGGTGAGCATTTTCGGGAAGCAGTACGCGCGACGGCCTGGAAGCCGGCTGAGCCGGCAGATCTGAATGACCGTGGCCCTTGGTGGGAAAGTCTCAATGACGGGGTGCTGAATGCCTTGATGCAAAGTCTGAACGAGCAGAATTTCACCTTGCAGCAGGCTCAGGCGCGGGTGCGTCAGGCCCAGGCCACGGTGTCAGGTACCCGGGCGACACAGTTTCCGCAGGTGGGCAGTTCGGTCGGTACGACACGACGTGGCAGCGGCTCGGGTGCTACCAGCCAAAGCAGCAGTACGTATGACGCTAGCGTCACAGTGAATTGGGAAGTGGACTTGTGGGGGCGGATCAGCCGTCAGGTGGAAGCGGGCGATGCGAGCCTGCAGGCCAGTGCGGCGGACCTGGCGGCAACGCGGCTGAGTTTGCAATCCCAATTGGCGCAGACCTATTTGCAGTACCGCAGTGCCGAATCCAGTGCGCGGGTGTTGGATGAAACCGTGGCGGCGTATGAGCGTTCCTTGCAAATCAATCAGAATCGCCTGGAGGCTGGTTTTTCGACACCCGCGGATGTAGCCGCTGCCTTGAGTCAGCTTGAAGGGGCACGGACCCAGCGTCTGGCCCTGGATCGCCAGAAGGCCAGCTATCAGCATGCGATGGCGGTTCTGGTCGGACGCCCGCCCTCGCAGTTTGACGTGGTGCCTAATGCGCCTTGGCCGGTGGCCCCGGATATTCCGGTGGGCCTGCCTTCCAGTTTGCTGGAGCGCCGTCCGGATGTCGCGCGCGCCGAGCGTCGCATGGCGCAGGCCAATGCGCAGATCGGGGTGGCCAAGGCCGCCTGGTTTCCCAGTTTGAACCTGAAAGCCAGTGGCGGTTTCAGTAGTAGTGATCTGAGTGAATGGCTGACCGCGCCAGCGCGTGTCTGGTCACTGGGACCGGCCTTTGCCTTGACGTTGCTGGATTTTGGCGCGCGACGCGCTCAGGTCGAGCAGGCGCAAGCCAGCTATGACGAGCAATTGGCGGGCTATCGCCAGACTGTTCTGGATGCGCTCAAAGAAGTGGAAGATGCCTTGTCCGAGCTTTATGGGCTGGAGCGGGAGCAGGCCAGTCAGGCACGGTCCCTGGCCGCTGCACGGGAGTCCCTGCGTTTGACGCGCAATCAGTTTGATGCTGGCCTGGTGGATTTTCTGAGTCTGGCACAAACTCAGGCAACGGCCTTGTCGGCAGAGCGGCAGGCGCTGGATCTGGAGTCCCAGCGCCTGCGGGCAGCGGTCAAGCTGATGGTGGCACTTGGAGGGGGCTGGGACGCACAAACCGGGTTGACAGCTGAAGAAGTGGCAAAAGCGGGTATGAAGAAAACAGTCGCCGCGCAGCCGGCTGCAAGCGCATCAGGTGCCGCCGCCCAGTGAGGACGTGCGGGGTCCTGCCCGCTGACGGGATCGTTCTTCCAGCTTGCGGATGCCTTGGCGTGCTTGCGAGGGGGGATTTATTCCTGGTCCATCCAGGCGTAGAGTCCCTCTACCCATTCTTCGCCGTCAGCCAAGCCCAAGGTGGCTTGAATCTGATCGGCACGCTTGTATAAATCATCAAAATCAATTTGTGGCGGGTCAACAAACGCCAGCGCGACCAGGTTGCCGTCGTGTGTTTCTGGTAACCAGACTACGGCGGCAAAGCTTTTTTGCAGCGCATGCAGATTGCGAGCATGAACCAGCTCAGAGCCCAGCAGGTTGACCGTCAACAAACCCTGCGGACCCAAGGCTCGCCGACAGGCTAGGTAAAAGTCCTGGCTTTCCAGGGCGGGATGTTCGGCCTGATCGGAGTACACATCCACCTGCAGCACATCCAGTTCGCCATGTAGGGCATCCAGGTAGTCCAGTGCGTCGACCGTATGCACGCTCAAACGCTCGTCATCGGGCGGCAGATGGAACAACAGGCGATTGGCTCGCACCACTTCCGGGTTGATTTCCACCGCGTCGATACGCGCTTGTGGAAAATGCTGGTAGCAAAAACGTGTCAGACTGCCTGCGCCTAGCCCGAGCTGGGCAATGCGTTGAGGGGCATGCTGAAACAGCGTCCAGATCATCATCTGTCGGATGTAGTGCAGCTCAAGCTGATCGGGGGCGGCCAGGCGCATGGCCCCCTGCACCCAGGCTGAACCCAGGTGCAGGTAACGGACACCTTCGTGCTCCGAAATGGTGACGTGGGGCGTCATGCCGGGTTGTTGTCCAGCATGTGACGCATGCCGGCAATACCGTGTGCGCCATGCGTGCGTGCGTCGGCCAGGGTATGCGCCGATTGTCCGCCTATGGCAAAGACGGGAAGGCCGGCCTGTTCTGCCAGACGGGCAAAGCGGGCCCAGCCCATGCCGGGTTCGTCGGGATGCGAAGCGGTGTCCAGCACATGACCCAGCACGAGGAAATCCGCCTGGATTTTGCGGGCGATTTCAATATCGCTTTCATTGTGCGTGGACATGCCGATCAGGCCCTTGCTGATCGCGGGAACGCTTGTCAGGGTATCGTGGCATTTGGCGGATAAGGCTTGGGCGTCGCTGGCGCGCAAGTGCACGCCATCGGCGTGATCCCACCAACTTTCTGGATGCAGGCTGTTGACCAGGCAGCGGGCCTGATACCGTTGGCACAGCGTGACGACCTGCAGGAACGCCTGATGAAGATGAAATTCGGCATCGGGGCGGGCAGCCCAGGCCGGTTCGCGAAACTGGACCAGGGCCGGTCCCTGTTGCAGGGCCTGCTCCAGCTGTTCAAGGTAGGCGGGCAGGCGGCCTGGTTCTTCAATATGGGTAATCAGGTACCGTTCGGGCAGCTGCAGCCACTTCATGGGTGGCTCCGTGGCCGGCAGCACAGGCCCTACCTCCAGCGGCCCCTGGGGGTTGACCCAGGCAAGCTCCTGTCCTTCCAGGCATTGGGGCTCGCCCTCCCATTCCCGCACCAGACAGAAAGAGAGTTTGACGAAATTTTTTGGGTATTCGTGGGTGTAGGTGACCCAAGGATGCGCAAGCGTGGTTTCAATTCCGAGCTCTTCGCGCAGTTCCCGTACCAGCGCTTCGAGAACGTTCTCGCCCGCCTCAATCTTGCCGCCCGGCAGTTCCCACCAGCCCGGCCACGGTTTATCGGCCGGGCGTTTTCCCAGCAACACCCGGCCGTCGGGGTTCAATAAAACGCCAACGGCCACTTCCAGCGTGAGTTTAGACATGTCTAGCGGTCCAATCTCTAGCAAATTGACGTGCTACCCGGCCCGAGCGCGAGCCGCGCTCCAGCGCCCATTGCAGGGCTTCCATGCGCGAGCTTTCGATGTGTTCTGCCGGGCAGCCCAATGCGCCCAGCCAGTAGTACACAATGTCCAGGTAGTCATCTTGTTTAAAGGGGTGAAACGACAACCATAGTCCAAAGCGCTCGGACAGGGATACCTTTTCTTCTACTGCCTCGCCGGGGTGGATCTCACCGTCTGCCGATGTGGAGACCCCCAGGTTCTCTTTCATGTACTCGGGCATCAGATGGCGTCGGTTGGAGGTGGCGTAGATCAGAACATTGTCGCCGGGCGAGGCCACGGAGCCGTCCAGAACGGATTTGAGCGCTTTGTAACCCGCTTCACCTTCTTCGAACGACAGGTCATCGCTGAAGATGATGAAGTGTTCGGGGCGGGAGCTGATCAGGTCGATAATGGTCCCCAGGTCCGCCAGATCGGATTTGTCCACTTCGATCAGACGCAGGCCCTGATCGGCAAACTTGGCCAGCATGGCTTTGACCAGCGAGCTTTTGCCGGTGCCGCGAGCCCCTGTCATCAATACATTATTGGCCGGTTTGCCGTCCAGAAAATGACGGGTGTTGCGCTCAATAATGCTCTTTTGACGTTCAATATGATGCAAATCGTCGGTGCGAATGGTGGCGACGTTCTGCACGCCCTCCAGCCAGCCACGCGAACCATTGTTGCGCCAGCGAAACGCCGTGCAGTCCCAGTCGATAGGGGGGGGAGCAGGCGGCAACCAGGCTTCCAGTTGAGCGAGAACCCGCTCGGCCCGGCTGATCAGGGTACTCAGGTCTTGCGAGCTCAAGACGGTCTCCGATTCAGGTTGAAACGCTTATTATCGCTAATTTGGCACCTTTTTCTGCGATCACTGTTGTGCTTGAGGCGTAACAATGGGCCCAAAGCGATTCAAAATCGTATAATCACCAAGTTACGATTGGCCGACAGCGGCCCCCTCCCTTACTCGTCCGGAATTCTGTTTTGAACCTGTCCACCCTGATTGAACCTATTGCCGACGACATGAAGGCTCTTGATGTCGTCATTCGTGAACGCTTGAATTCGGATGTGGTGCTAATACGCACAATTGGTGAATACATCGTTAGTGCAGGCGGCAAGCGCATGCGTCCTGCGCTGCTGTTGCTGGTAGCCCGCGCGCTGGCCTATCAGGGGAGCACACACCATTTATTGGCGGGCGTGGTGGAGTTTATCCACACGGCCACCCTGCTTCACGACGATGTGGTTGACGAGTCCGATATGCGTCGCGGTCGTCATACCGCCAATGCGGTGTATGGCAATGCAGCCAGCGTACTGGTAGGCGACTATCTGTACTCGCGCTCGTTCGAGATGATGGTGCAGTCCAATTCCATGCCTGCCATGGCCGTGCTCTCGGCAGCCACTACCGTGATCGCTGAAGGCGAGGTTTTGCAGCTGCTGAACGTACATGATCCCGACGTCTCGCTGGAGCGTTACCTGCAGGTGGTGCGTTACAAGACGGCCAAGCTCTTTGAGGCGGCTGCACAGGTAGGTGCGATTGTTGCGGGCGCCTCGCCCGACATGGAAGCGGCCATGGCCGCTTACGGTCGTCATTTGGGTACGGCCTTCCAACTGGTGGACGATGTGCTCGATTACACTGGCGACGCCCAGGCCCTGGGCAAGAACGTAGGCGACGATCTGCGTGAGGGCAAACCGACCATGCCTCTGATCCGTGTCATGGAAGTGGGTACGGCCGAGCAGGTTCAACTCATCAAGTCGGCGATTGAAACCGGCGATGCCGATTTTGCCGCAGTGGCCCGCGCCATCGAACAGACTGATGCGCTCACTTACACCCGTGAAGCGGCCAAGGCCGAAGCACAACTGGCGGTTCAGGCGCTGGCGGATGTGCCCGAGAGCGAATTCAAACAGGTTTTGTTAAGTTTGTGCGCATTTTCGGTAGAGCGCGACCGCTAAGCCCGCTTCTTTCTCCAACCCGCCTTGTGGCGGGTTTTTTTGTAATAGAGCGGTCTTATTCGTGGGAATTGGCGGCATTAGGCACCTGTTCGTGTTATTTTTCTCGGTTTTACTACGCTGTTGGTGGTCATGCCTTTGCCCCACAAGGACGAAGTAGCGACGATGGACATGCCTATTTGAACAAATTGGTTTGAAGCCTCTGTCAGACACATAGGTACAGGCCCCTTATCCCAAAGATGTAAGGAACGGATAGATGAACATTCAGCTCGATATAGCGCAAACGGTAGGTTTGGCGGCTGTTTTTCTCGTGCTGGGAGAATATATAAAGAATCGTGTTGCTGTGCTGGCCCGATATTTTATTCCCAGCCCCATTATTGGCGGTTTGATTTTTGCTTTGATCGCCTTGGTTGGCCACCAGACCGGTTCGTTTAGCTTTGCGTTCAACGACGATATACGCAACTTCTTGCTGATGGCCTTTTTTACCACCATCGGCTTTTCAGCCAGTTTCGAGCTGCTGAAAAAAGGGGGCGTGGCGGTCGGCTTGTTTTTGGGCTGTGCCGTTGCCTTGATTATTCTGCAGAACGTGATGGGCGTGAGCCTGGCTGCTTTGATGAACGCCAATCCTCTCCTGGGTCTGGCGGCCGGGTCCATCTCCATGACGGGCGGCCACGGTACTTCGGCTGCCTTTGGCCCCTTGCTGGAGCGTGCCGGCGCCGTAGGCGCCTTGCCTGCCGCCATTGCCGCTTCCACCTGGGGGCTGGTGATGGGCTGCGTCATTGGTGGTCCGTTGGGCAAGCGCTTGATGAAGAAATACAAGATCGACGGTCCCGCTCCACACCGTCGCCACCGTCGCCAGCACGAAGGTGCGGATGCCGCTCACCCTACAGAAACCACGGTTAAAGAAGTTGTTCAGACCGACGAGGGCGGTTTTGAGATGCCTGTTTATGCTGTGGTGCTGCTCTCCATCGCGATTGGTGTGGGCAGTGTCATTATCGAATGGCTGAGCGAGCGCGGGATTGTGTTGCCCGCCTATCTGGGAGCCATGCTGGTGGCTGCCATCATCCGCAACGTGATTGACTGGCGTCGCTATCGTCTGCCTGAAAAAGAGTTTGAGATTATCGGCAATGTGTCCCTGGCCTTTTTCCTGGTCATGGCCTTGATGGTGATGAAATTGTGGGAACTGGCCGAGGTGGCCGGGCCGCTGCTGGTCATCCTGATTGCGCAAACGGTGTTGATGTTCTTCTTTGCCAGATATGTGACATTCAAGGTCATGGGCAAGGATTATGACGCGGTAGTGATGTCGGCCGGGCATTGTGGTTTCGGCATGGGTGCCACGCCTAATGCCATGGCCAATATGCAGGCTTTCACCGAAGATAATGGCCCTTCGCGCAAGGCCTTTTTTGTGATTCCCCTGGTCGGCTCCTTGTTCATCGATTTTTTCAACGCCGTCATCATCACTGGCTTTGTGAACTTCCTGACTTAAGCAGACAAGACGACGGCCGCGCCTATTGGGCGCGGCCGTTTCATAGGGCAGGGTCGTGGGGCAAAATCGCGACGCTGTCCTTGTACACCGTGCTTTCAGGCTTTGTGAAGCAGATCCCTCAAGGCCTCGGACAGATCAGGGTAGCGCCAGCTGAAACCTGCTTGCTGGGCCCGCAGCGGAATCAGATGTTGCCCGCCGAGCAGCAGAACGGACATCTCTCCCAAGGCCAGACGCAGCGCCCAGGCGGGGGCATGAAACAGTGCTGGCTTGCCCAGCTCCTGAGCCAGGACGCGGGTGAACTCTGCATTGCGCACCGGCTGAGGCGCACACGCGTTATAAGGGCCCTCACAGCTCTGGTTGTGTAATAGGTAGTCGATAAGCGCGACCTGGTCTTCAAGGTGTATCCACGGCATCCATTGTTGCCCATCGCCCAGTCTGGCACCCAGTCCCAGCCTGAACGAGGGGAGCAGCCGAGCCAACATCCCGGCGTTTTTGGCCAAGACGGGCGCGGTACGCAGCAAGACCACGCGTCCCCCCCATTGGCGAGCTTGTTCGGCCTCTTGCTCCCAGGCCACGCAAAGCTGGCTGCCAAAGTCCTTGTTGCCCGGTGCGCTGGCCTCGGTCAGTTGCTGCTCTCCGCCATCGCCGTACCAGCCTACCGCTGAGCCCGAGATCAAGACGGGGGGCACCGACGCTTGTCGCCCCATCCAGTCCACCAGACGGCGTGTCAGATCGACCCGACTTTGCCATAGAAGCTGGCGCCGTGCCTCAGTCCAGCGTTGATTGGCAATTGGGGCGCCGGCCAGGTTGATGACCGCGTCAAATGGCGCGCTGCCATTGAGCTCGTCCAGCACGGCGATGCCCGTTGCGCCTGGGCACAGTTGGGGGACTTGCTGGGGCTTTCGGCTCCACACCCAGAGTTCGTGGCCGTGTTGTTGCCAGTGTCGGCAAAGGGCCTGTCCAATGAGGCCCGTGCCTCCTGTCAGAAGGATGCGCATGGAATTCTCCGTGTGTGAAGGTGAGCAAAGAACTTACCAAGGCAGTCCCTGACCATTGTAGGCCCAGAAACCACCACTGTCCTTTGGGCTGAGTGTGTCTAGCGTGGCCAGCAACGCGTGCGCCGCATCGGCAGGCGGGCGGCCGATTTGAGCGCCCCGAAAGGGAGCCGACAAGGCTGAGGTAACAGTGCCCGGGTGCAGCGCGGCCAGCACGGCCTGAGGATGGGTGCGTGCCAGCTCGATCGATGCGGTTTTGAGCAGCATGTTCAGCGCCGCCTTGGAGGCCCGGTAGCTGTACCAGCCGCCCAGGCGGTTATCGCCAATGCTGCCTACCTTTGCCGACAGCACAGCCAGGATGCCGCGCTCGTGCTTGGGCAGCAACGGTGCAAAATGGGCCAATACCAGGGCCGGGCCTATCGCGTTGGTGTTAAAGCTGGCCATCAGGTGATCGGCATTCAGATCGGCCAAGCGCTTTTCAGGGCCCCCGGTAGGACCACTGAGCATGCCGGTCGCAAGCACGATGAGATGCCAGGGGCCTTGTGTGCTCAAGGTTCGGGCCGCTGCGGCGATCGTCTGTGGCTGATCGAAGTCCAGGACGGGTGTGCTGCGCCGGTGCAGGCTAACAAGCTCGCTGCAGCGAGGGTCGGCGGCCAACTGGGCGGCCATGGCACCGCCAATGGCGCCGGAGCCGCCCAGAATAAGGGCA
The DNA here is from genome assembly GCF_051948705.1 of Alcaligenes sp. Lyrl_28. Taxonomy (NCBI): domain Bacteria; kingdom Pseudomonadati; phylum Pseudomonadota; class Betaproteobacteria; order Burkholderiales; family Alcaligenaceae; genus Alcaligenes; species Alcaligenes sp. Lyrl_28. The sequence goes on along the minus strand of NZ_JAYJLG010000006.1, from coordinate 167,660 downwards.
CGGTAAGCGGTGGGCAGGGATTGCATGTCAGGCCTCGGTCAATGTGGGGGGCTTACAGAGTGTCCAGGTTCTGGCGCAGTTGCTCTGCGTGGGTGCGCAGAGCAGCTTGTTGTTCGGGAGGCATTTTCTGCCATTGGCGATACATCAATGTCATCCGTCCCTTGTCACTCAGCTCTTGGGCATTGCGGGCAAGGAAGTCCCAGTACAAGGCATTGAATGGGCAGGCGTGTGGCCCTGTCTTCTGCGTGGGCTTGTAGACACACCCCTGACAGTAGTCGCTCATGCGGTGTAAGTAGGCGGCGCTGCTGATATAGGGCTTGGTGGCAATCAGGCCACCGTCGGCATGCATGACTCATGCCCAGGGTATTGGGCAGTTCCACCCATTCGAAAGCGTCAATGTAGATGCCCAGGTACCAGCGGTGGACAGCAGCCGGGTCGAGCCCAGCCAGCAGGGCAAAGTTGCCGATCACCATCAGGCGCTGGATATGGTGAGCATGAGCGCTTTGCAAGGACTGCTGAATGCACTGTTGCAGGCAGCGCATGCGGGTGTTCCCTGTCCAGAACCAGTGCGGCAGCGGCAAGTCGTGCCCGAATGCATAGAGGCTTTCGTAGCCCGGCATGTGGGCCCAGTAGATGCCGCGCACGTATTCGCGCCAACCCAGTATTTGACGTGTAAAGCCTTCCACGGCAGCCAAAGGAGCCTGACCTTCCCGCCAGGCCCGTTCGGCCCGTTCCAGCACCTCAAGCGGGTGGAGCATTTTGACGTTCAGGGAAAACGAGAGCAGGGAGTGAAACAGCCGTGGTGCCTGGCTGGACATGGCATCTTCGTAGTCGCCAAAATGCGGCAGTGCATGGGTGATAAAGGCTTCCAGACAGCTCAGCGCTTCCTGGCGATTCAGTGGCCAGCGAAAGGCGTTGGCCTGAGGGTCGCCGAAGCTGGGCACATCACAACGCTGCAGCTTTTCCCAAAGCACACGGTGGTCGTGGCAGGGCCGCCAGTCAGTGGGTTCAGCCGGTGTGCCACGCCAGGGTTTGCGGTTCTCATGGTCAAAGTTCCACTTGCCACCGACCGGCTGTTCATGATTATCCAGCAGCAACCGGTATCGGCGGCGCATACGGCGATAGAAATGCTCCATCAGCCATTGACGACGACCGCGCATCTGAGTGGCCAGTTCATTACGACTGGTCAGAAAGTGTTCACTATCCACCGCTGAGCAAGCCAGGGCCTGCGTGTCCGCCCACTGTTGCAATTGAGTATCCAGTCGCCATTCGTCAGCGTGTTGCCATTGCACCTGGCGCACACCGTAATGCGCCGCGAGTGCCGTCAGATTGTCGGGGATGGAGTGACGGTTGCTGGGGTCTTCAAATGTCACATAACGCACCCGATGGCCAGCGGCTCGCAACTGCTGCGCAAAGTCGCGCATTGCAGCGAAAATGGCCAGAATTTTCTGTGCATGATGCAAGACGTAATCGGTTTCCTGACGCACCTCCATCAGTACATAAACCACCTGCCTGTCCACCTGCTGGAACCAACTGTGCTGTGGGTTGAGCTGGTCGCCCAGTATCAGGCGCAGAGTGTGGGCGCGGTAGTGCGCGTGGCGTGCTGTCTCCATGTGCGGCTGCGTTTACATTCCAGTGACACGACGTACCGCCGAAAAGTACCAGCTATCGGGCAGGCATCGCATGAGCTTTACCCAGCGGGTAAAACGACGGGGGAAGTTCATTTCAAACTGCCCCTGTTTCCAGCCGTGCAAGATATGACGGGCGGCTTCTTCAGGGGTGATGAGCGCGGGCATTTTGAAGCTGTTTTGGGCGGTCAGCGGGGTGTCTACAAAGCCGGGGTTGATAATGGAAATGCCCAGTCCCAACGGGTGCAGATCCAAATAGAGGTTCTCCGCCAGATTATTCAGTGCGGCTTTGGTGGGCCCATAGGCCAGGGACATTGGCAGCCCGCGGTAGCCCGCCACGCTACCCACCAGGGCCAGGTGGCCGCGTCCGGCCTCAAGCAGCATCGGGATGACCGCATCGAGCAGATGCAGCGCACCCACATAATTGACTGCCAGATGTTTCTGCATCTCCAGAAGATTGAACTCGGTCGCCCGTTGTGGCAGGTACCTGCCTGCGCAATACAGCACCAGATCGGGAGCAATATCGACGCAGGCTTGTACTTTCAGCTTGGCCGCAGCCAGCGTTTCAGGTTCGGTGACATCCAGCGGGACGACGACAAACCCGTCTCGGCCTTTGGCCAGCTCGTGCAGTGCATCGGCGTCTCTGGCCGAGACAATGACCTGCGCGCCTTGCGCATGAAGCGCCTCCGCGGTGGCTCTGCCTATGCCTGATGAGGCACCGACAATCCAGGCGTATTTTCCTTGCCAGTGACTGAGCGGCGGATTGAGTTTTGCGTGTGGCAGTGTCATCACACTTACTCCTTCATGAAGGACAGTGTCACATCCCCCAGATGAACGCCGAATTTGCTCATGGCGGCGCGGTTGAGCATGGTGCGGCCATCCATCAAGTACATCCAGTCATCCATGTTCACGTTCCAGACCTTGCCGTCCACCGGCAGTGCCAGCACGTAATTCCAATGAAAGGCGTTGCCAGCGGTCTGGCCCTGGGCCTGGCCGACCACATCGTCAGCGCGTCCGCTGTAGCGGCCATCACCCAGATGCTTCAAATGCCAGATCCGTTGCTGAGTGGTGCCATCGCTGTAGACAAAATGCTCGTCGAGCACGCCTTCATCGCCCTTCCAGGTGCCCGTCATGCGCACGGTAAAGCGCTTGACCACTTTGCCGGAACGGTCTGTGAACAGGCCGTGGGCCGTCAGGGGGCCGTTGAAATATTGACGCAGGTCCAGTTCGGGGCGTTCCTGGGCATAGTCCTGCACCGTGGGTCCCACGCATCCGGCCAGGGTGCCCATAAGTGTCAGTCCCAGGGCGACGCGCCGCCAGGGCAGGGTTGAGACAAGGCTGTTTGTCAGTTTCATATCAGTCTCCAGGATGAGTGCAGATGCTCGGCGCGCCACAGGCCAGCCCACGCCAATAGTTTGAACAGGCAGGGAAGGCCGCCATAAGCCCAGGCCAACGCCTGCAGGCCAGCCGGGTCGCTTGTGCCGCTCTGGTAACCCAGGGCGGAAAGAAGGGGCAGGCACAGACCGGCTGCCAGGGCCAGGTTGAGCTTGGCAGCACAAGTCCACCAGCCCAGATATCGTCCTTCGCCCGAGCCGCCCTGACCGGATTCATGGATGACACCGGTCAGCAGGGCGCCCGGCAGGGCCAGATCCGCGCCCAGAGCCAGCCCACTTGCCAGGCAGATAACGAGGAAGGCGCCACCGTCGCCGGCATCAAGCCAGGGTGTCAGGGAAAAGGCGACAACGCTTGTTAGCATGCCGGCCCGCCAACTGGGTGCCAGTCCCCAGCGCGAGACAGCCCGTACCCATAAAGGTAGCCCTGCCGCGGCGGCGCCGAAATAGCACAGAAGAAAGAGCGGCTGCATCTCCGGGGCCTGCAGGCGGTCCGCCACGAAAAAGGGCAACAAGGTAGCGGGTATGGCGGCGGCTACGCCGTTGAGCATGAAGACGAATAACAGCCTGCGGAAACTGGCATCAGCCCAGGGCGAGGCGGTTGATGCAGGACTGCTGTGCCCCCGTGCATAACCCATGGGTTGAGCGATAGCGGGCGGCAGGCGATGCAGCCCGAACAGGCCTATGGCCAAGGCTAGAAAAAGCACGACACTGGTCGCATCAAAGCCTAACCAGGTGGGCAATATGCTGGCCAGCAAGACTCCCAGAAGCGTGGCGCCTTCACGCCATGCGGTGACACGCGCACGCCAATTGGGATCACCACCCCAGCGGGTCCCCCAGGCCTGATGCAAGATGCTGACGGCGCTATAGGCCAAGGTGCATACCAGCAGGCTGAGCGCCAGCCAGATCAGCACCTCTTGTGGGCCACCTTCGGGAGGATGCCACAGTGCTGCAAAACCCAAGCCCATGATCAGGCTGCCCAACAAAGCGGCCAGCCAGGCCTGGCCCAGGCCTCGATGCAAAAGACGATCGGCCAGCCTTCCCAGTGCAGGGTCGAGCACCGCGTCAACGGCGCGGGTAGCCAGCAGCACGGCGCCCAGGCCCGCCAGCGGCACCCCGGCCACCGCCGCGTAGTAATGCGGCAGGTTCACATATAAGGGGAGCGACACGAATGCCAGCGGCAGGCCAAGACTTCCATAGGAGAGTCCCGTACGCCAATGCAGCGGCTTTAAGGGGCGGGAGCCTGGGGGGCGCATGGTTGTGCCTTTATCAGCGTTTGCCTAACAGGGCCGTTCGCAAGCCCGGTGCTGAAGTCTGCTCAGACAGCCAGATTCCAAAAAACAGGCGCGCGTACTCGGCGTCCTGAATACGGGCGGTTTCACGTCCATTGTGGAAAAAGCGGACATCGCCGGTTCCGTCCGTCACGCCCAGCAGGCGATCTTGTGCCAGGACATCCGGAAAAGCCTTTTTCATCAGGAGTAGCCATTGGCGAGCCTGCTGCTCGGAGAAACTGCCCACACGCCGCATTTCGGCAACTGAACGCTCGGCAATGGCTTCGCCTTCCAGTTTGCGGTCATAGATCAGCTCCAGTGCGAAGGGCTGGCGTGCATACTCTTTGGGCTCGAAGTCCGGCATGGCCCACAGTCGCGCCTCGTAAACCCGCAGTCCAAAAAAGCGCATGGGACCACTGCCAACAAGATGGGCAGAGGGCAGGGTGGAGCGCAGCTCCTGGGGGGCAGCCGCTGCGGCCGCCGAGAGATTAGGGGTCATGGCAATAAGGGTAGGGGCGAGAAGGCTGATGCCCACGATCAGGGCTTGGCGTCGTCGAATATCAGTCATGGTCAGGCCTTCTCAAGGTGAACTGGACTACATCGGTGTTGCCCATATCAAAGGCAGCCTCGCAATAGGCCAGATAAAATCGCCAGATGCGCACAAAGCGCTCGTCAAAGCCCTGGCTGCGGACCGCATCGAGCTTTTGCTCAAAAGCCTGACGCCAGCGTCGGAGTGTTTCGGCGTAATCCTTGCCAAAGCTCATTGTTCGGACCACGGTCAGGCCGGCTCGCTGGGCTTCACGCTCGAAGGCCGTGACACTGGGCAGCAGCCCTCCGGGAAAAATGAATTGCTGGATAAAGTCGGAGGAGTGCAAATAACGGGCAAAAAGGTCTTCGCGCAGGGTGATGGACTGCACGCAGGCATAGCCGCCCGGTTTGAGGCAATCATGCAAAGTCTTGAAGTAGGTGCGCCAGTATTCGTGCCCGACAGCTTCGAACATTTCAATGGACACAATGGCGTCAAAGGGCTGCGCCGCGTGTTCTTTCGCCAGATCCCGGTAGTCCTGATAACGCAGATCAACCTGTTCCTGCAGGCCGGCTTCGTTTATGCGCTGCATGCCCCAGTCAAGCTGTTCGCGTGACAAGGTGACACCTGTCACCTGCGCGCCGAACTCCGTGGCCGCTGTCTGGGCAAGCGCTCCCCAGCCACAGCCAATTTCCAGCAGTCGTTGCCCCGGCTGCAGTCCTGTCTCACGCAGCGCCCGTCTGGTTTTTGCGCGTTGAGCCTGCTCCAGATCAGCCTTGTGCAAGGCCGAGCCGTCAAGACCTTCGAACCAGGCAGCGCTGTAGCTCATGCTTGGGTCCAGCCAGAGTCGATAAAAGTCGTTGCCCAGATCGTAGTGAGCATGAATGTTTTTAGCGCTGCCCGCCCGCGTGTTGCGGTGAAGCATATGGCGCAGTCTGAAGCCCAGTCGAGCCCACCAGTGACCGTACACCAGTTGTTCCAGGTGATCGCGGTTGCGGATGCACAGACGCAGCAAGCCGCTTAGGTCATCGGTGTCCCATTGACCTTCTATATAGCCTTCGGCAAAGCCAATGTCGCCCGAGCTCAAGATGCGGTCCAGCGCCTCCCACTGCCCGATTGCGCAGCGGGCGTCGGGTTCCACTGCATTTTGCTTGGGAAAATGCCGCACTTGCCCATCGGGCAACTGAAGCTCCAACTGGCCATGAGGCAGGTGCGTCAAGAGCTTCAGGACGCGGTTCGCGTGAGGTGACAAGTCGCTGCTTGCTTTTGCGGACTTGCTCAAGAGAGTGGCGGTGCTTGTATTCATCGTGTGACAGAGCGCTTGGGCGCTGGTGGTTTGCGATGGAAGGGAAGCCGCTTCGCCCACAGGCGCAGTGCTTGCCAATGGATGCGAACAATGACCCCCAGGGTCATCAGCGGCGTGCCAAAAAATGCCCTGCGTACGGTAACCGCATTCAGGGGGTGTAGCGTTCCTTGAACACCTGTGCGTAACAGGGGGCCTGCGTCGTCGTACAGATCGACAAGCGCCAGGTTGGTAGTTTCATTGCGCGAGAATCGAAAGCGATATTCGCCGTGGGTTTCGCAAAACGGGGACACATGAAATTGCTTGCTGGCAACTTGTTCGCAATCCCAGCCCAGATGCGGCCCTGCCAGGAGATAGGCATGACGCTCACCGAAGGTGTTGTTGACTTCGGCCAGAATCGCCGCCAGCGAACCGTCGGCCCGATGGGCGTACCAGAAGCTCACGGGCTTGAAGACATAGCCCAGGACGCGCGGAAAGGTATGCAGCCAGATCTCGCCATCCGCATCCTCAATACCTTCCTGCTCTAACAGAGATTCAAACCAGGCCAGAGCGTCATTACCGCCATTGCCATGATCGCTGTCATGAAAGCTGATCCAGCCGCGTTGGTTGCGGCGCAGGACGGGGACTGGGTGTTCCCGCAGGCTACGCATGGGAAGCAGCAGGAAATAACCAGGGTAATGAAAGGCGTGCTCGACTGGCCGCAGCCGCCGATGCCAGATATGACCAAAGCCAATGAGAGCGGAGGCACTCATACGGTTTCCTCCTGCCTGAGCTCAGTGTGGGCCGCCTGCGCTGCACGGTTCAGGGACAGCAAAACCTGGTCAGCGGCGCTCAGACCCGAACGCAAACCGTCCTCGTGAAATCCGTAGCCGCACCAGGCACCGCAGAACCAGGTCCGGCGTTGGCCCTGCAACTTTTCAAGCTGTTGTTGTGCCAGGATGGCGGCATGGTCAAAGACTGGGTGGCTGTAGGTAATGCGCGCATGTACCTTGTCCGCGGCTATGGGACGGGCCGGATTGAGCGAGACCACGACGGCTTGCTGCCAAGGCAGTGGCTGCAGGCGGTTGATGAGGTAATGCAGGCACACCCCGGTTTCCTCTGAAGCCGCCAAGCTGGCGCGTTCATAATTCCAGGCCGCCCAGGCGGCCTGGCGCTGTGGCAAGACGGCAGTGTCGGTGTGCAATACGGCTTCATTGGCTTGATAACGAATGCTGCCCAGCACGGCACGCTCTGTCTGGGTTGCGTCCTGGCCCAGCAGGCGCAATGCCTGATCACTATGGCAGGCCAGCACGACAGCATCGAACTGCTCGGTACCGTGAGGCATTTCTACCATGACGTTTTGTGCTTCACGTTTAAGGCTGAACACAGGGGTGTTCAATCGGATTTCGTGGCGGCCGTCCTCTTGCAGTCGCTCAATGATGCGGCGTACGTAGCGTTGAGAGCCACCGCGAACGGTGTGCCACTGGGGACGGTTGGTGATCTGGATCAGCCCGTGATTGTGACAAAAGCGAATCAGGGTAGCGACGGGGAAGCGGAGCATTTGATCGGTCGGACAAGACCAGATGCTGCCAATCATGGGCAACAGGTAGTTGTTGCGAAATGTGCTGCCAAAGCCATGCAGATCCAGAAAGGTTTCTATGGGCGTATTGAGTTGTGACTCAAGCTGGCGCTGGGCGATATCCGTTGTCAGACGATTGAAGCGTAAAATTTCCAGCAACATGCCAATAAAGCGTGGGCTGATCAAGTTTCTGCGCTGTGCAAACACGCTGCCTAAAGAGCTACCGCTCCATTCCAGTCCCGGTCTGCCATCAGGGTGGGGAATCTGCACGGAGAAGGACATCTCCGAGGGAGCGGTTTCTACCTCCAGCTCCTTGAACAGCTTTGTGAGCAGGGGATAGGTGCGGTGGTTGAACACCAAAAAACCGGTATCGACCCCGTGGCTAATACCATCCAGGTTTAGCTCGACCGTATTGGCATGTCCGCCGAAATAAGAGTTGGCTTCAATCAGACAGACGCGATGCGTGTCTTGAGAGTGAGCAAGACGATAGGCAGCGGCCAAGCCGGATATGCCCGAACCGATGACAGCGATACGACGCATGGCAGCTCCTTGGGGTGTTGCGCAGGGGGTTATGAACCGGAAAGATCAAATAGTGAACTCATTAGTTCAAACTATAAACCTTAAATAATATTTTTGCACTATTTGGTATGCAAGATGATCTCATTCGTCCTAAAATAGATCTCATGAACGCTCGATCCTCAATCAAAGAACAAATCCAGCGCGTACGCGTAGAAGCCATCGTGACCGCTGTTAACCGTCTTTTGGCGACCAAAGGCTACGATGCCATGACGGTCGACCAAGTCGCCGCCGAGGCAGGCATGGCCAAGGCCAGCTTATATAAGCTGTTTACATCCAAGGAGGAATTGGCTGCTGCGGCGATGGTGGGCGTGCTCGATCGCGCCCTGGCTTTTGTGGATGAGCTGCGCAAACAGGCTCAGGATGCTGCTGAAGCAGGCCAAGCCATTACGGCGATTGATCAGCTCAAATCCGTGGTGCGCTGGACGATGGATACCCAATTGCAAGGGGAAATGCCGTCGCTGCCCGCGCAGAACTCAAGCCTTAGCGCCTCGCTCCAGTCAAATGATGAGTACATGGATCGCCTGATTGCCTTGAGTAATCGTCTGAGCACCTGGATAATCGAGGCGCAGACGGCAGGCAGCCTGCAATCGGGTCTGCCAGTCGAGCTGGTGCTCTACACCTTGTTTGCGCGTGCATGTGACCCTGTGGTGAGCCTTCTTAAAGAGTCGGGGCAGTACACCCACGAGCAGATCATTGAATGGGTGAGCAGCACCACCTTTGATGGTCTGGCAGGCGCGGGCCGTACGTCCTTGGCACAGTAAGACAGTCTCCGGAATCCGTCCGGCACCCCCTGCCGGACCCCGTGGCCTCGACGCTGCTCTTGTTTCATTGGTGGATGCCTGACTACACGGTGCGCCGAGGCTGCGCACCCTGCCGGTGTTGGGGACGGAGTGTGAGGGGGGGCTACTTTTCCGATGTGGACATCGTGCGTCGCAGCCAGCGCATCAATAAACCCAGCAAGGGCAGCTTTTCATAAAGCTCCTCTGCCGCATCCCAATAATCGCGATGATGGGTCACCTGACCTTGTCCGTCAAAGGACAGCGCTGACGCTCCCCTGATGCAGTGTTCAAGATCCGGCTTCCAACGTTTGATGCGGAAGCGGAACTCCCATTCCAGAAAGGCTCGTTGGTCCTGGACGATCTGCTGCGTAATGACAAAGCGTGGCGAGTGCAACGCCGTAAACATGTGCTCGAAGATGCCGCGGATGGCCGCAACGCCCTCTACCTCATTGAAGGGGTCCTTGAAATGGGCGTCAGGCGCATAACAGACCTCCAGCTCGGATAGCCGGTCTGGCGTCAGCCCTTGATAAAGATGGACAAGGCGGCGCACTGCCGCCGCCATATCTTCGGAACCTGTAGTCAAGTCAGCATTCATTTTTTTGGCCTGAGGGTTCAAGGAGCGATGGGAGACCAGCAGTATAAGGCTCAAGGAAGGGGCAGGAACGGGTGAGCGGAGAATTTTGATGCCTTAAGGACGCTGTTTGCCTTGGCGCAAGGACATGAACCACTGGCTACGTTTCAATGGTGGCTGTCTCTTGGGAGTTCACAATGCAAAGCCGTGTAGTGGGAACCGTGCTGTTAGCGGCCATCTTGGCCGGATGCTCGGCTGGCGAGCCCAACAATTCAGCCGCCTTGCCAGAGTTGGTGGAAGTGGCCGGTCCGGCGCGCGAAGTCATGCAGGCTGGTGAGTACTTGCTCGATGGGCGCCTGATTGCGTCCGATACCGTGATGTATGCCCCGGCTCCCAGCTTGAAAGTCATGAAGTATCAAGTCAGCCAGTACGACTACGATCAATGTGTTCGTGCCGAGCGGTGCAAGGCCGCGGATGCGGTGGGCCGGGGACAGGCCAAAGATCGGCCGGTTGTGGGGGTGAGCTGGCAGGACGGGCAGGATTATGCGGCTTGGCTCAGCGAGCGCACCGGCAAGCAGTTCCGCTTGCCGGATTATCTGGAATGGAGTTACTTCGCAGACCAGAAAGTGCCTGAATCGGCCCAGGGCGGGCTGGATGAGAACGAGCAGGCCGCCTTGTGGCTCCAGGAATATCAGGACAGCTATAAGCGCAAGCAGGAGCAGGAGGTGCCGTTGGCGCCCCTGGGCCAGGGAACTGCCAATGCCTATGGCGTGTTTGATGCCGGGGGACAGGTGGCCGAATGGACCAATACCTGTCATGTGCGCGTTCACCGCATCAGCATGCCCCGCGCGGAATCCCGTCTGGAAAACTGCGGCGTTCGCACCTTGGGAGGAGAGCATATCGCGGTGATGCCCGACTTCATCCGTGACCCCAAAACCGGGGCATGTTCGGTCGGCGTGCCCCCGCGCTATCTGGGTCTGCGTCTTGTCACGGAGGACTAAGGGCGCTTAGCCGCGTTCCAGAACGGCTCGGGCAAATTTGTCCAGGTCGGCAATCGTTATCTGCTTGCGCCCTGCCAGGATCAAGCCCTGATGATCCCAGCTACTGACGACACGGCTGGCCGTATACAGGGTGGTCCCAGCCAGATCGGCCAGGTCCTGTCGGGTCACGGGAATGCTCAGGGATGTCCCCTGCGCACCGCTTTGGCCCACCTGGCGAATCAGGCGCAGCAAACTGTGGGCCAGTCGCTGCTCCACTTCCAGACTGTGAATTTCCAGTAGGCGGTCGTCCGCGTCACTCAGACGTTGGGCAACTGTGTCCTGCGCCGAGCTGAGCAGGCAAGGAAAGCGTTGGGTCAGGCTGTCCCAGGACTTTTCTGGCCAGGCCAGGGCGGCGCTGCTCGTGACGCTGATGGCAGTGGCCGGGTAGTTGCGTCGCCGCAGGGCGGGGGCAATGCCAATCACATCGCCGGGCAGGGCGAAACGGACCAGTAACTGGGAGCCATTGGGCATGGTGCGTACGACCTTGATCAAGCCCTGCAGCAGCACAAAAAAATGATCGCTGCTTTGCTCCTGGCGAAAGACCTGGCTGTCCTTGTCATAGTGGATCAGCCGTCCTTCTTGCCAGAGCTGGTCGATGCTGGCCGCGTCCAGGTCAGAGAACAGGGGCAGGCTGGCTAACAAGGAGGGGTAGGAAATGTCAGTCATCACTTAAGCTTTCTGAGCGGGTTTTAAGCCCTAGTTTGCTGGCCAGCTTATGCAGATTGCTGGGGTCCATGCCAAGCTGTCGGGCAGCCTGGCTCCAGTTACCGTCGTTGTCCTGCAGAGCCTGCCGGATCAAGCGTCCTTGCAATTGTTCAACGGACTGACGCAAGGAGGGGCGTGGCACTCCCAGAGATTGCGTGGCCGCTGCCACAGGCTCCAGGGTAGAAGGTAACAAATTGAGATTATCGGCGCTAAGCGTAAATATTTGGTTACGGTCTGGCGTATCGACCAGCAGGCGGATGGTGGCACGGCTGATCAGATGTTCCAATTCGCGAACATTGCCTGGCCAATGATAAGCCAGCAAAGCGGCTTCCGCGTCGGGCGAGAGGCGAATGCCGCGCAAGCCCAGTCGGGAGCGATTCATTTCCAGAAAATGACCGGCCAGCAGCAGAATGTCTTGATGGCGTTCGCGCAAGGCCGGAATTGTCAGGGGAAAAACGGACAGGCGGTGGTACAGGTCGGCCCGGAAACCGCCTTGTGCAATCTGCTGACTCAGGTCCCGGTTAGTGGCCGCAACAAGCCGCACATTCAGTTTAATGGGGTGGTCGGCCCCCAGGCGCTGGATTTCGCCATTTTGCAACGTACGCAGCAACTTGGCCTGAATCGTCAAAGACAACTCTCCGATTTCGTCCAGAAACAGGGTGCCGCCCTGCGCGGCCTCGAAGCGTCCAGCGCGATGTTCGTGCGCCCCCGAGAAAGCACCTTTGACATGGCCGAAAAGTTCGCTCTCCGCCAACGAATCGGGCAGAGCGGCGCAGTTCACGTAAATCAGGGGGGAGTGGTGGCGAGCCGAGCGTTGATGCAGGCGCTGTGCAAACAGCTCTTTGCCCACGCCTGTCTCGCCTAGCAAGAGAACCGGCAGTTCGGAGGTGGCAACCGTGTCCAGCAGCTGGATGACCTCCAAAAGCGCCTTGCTGTTGCCAATGATGGAAGTCGAATTGTGGCGCGACAAATAATCAGGGGGCAGGGTAGAGAGCATGCGCAGACTGCGATTTTCCTCTTCCAGCTCGCTGATGCGGATGGCGCTTTCCAGCACCATGCACCAGTGTTTTAGTTCCACCAGCGTGGAGGCAGAAAAGGTTCCGGGGCGCAAGGCATCCAGGGTCAGAATCCCCCAGGCCGCACCTTGGATCTGCAGGGGGATTCCCACGCAATCATGGACCGGCAGCGGCTGACCCAGCTTGTCATCCAGCAGGCCATCGTAGGGGTCGGGCAGACCGCAGTTGGGCTCAAAGCGCGTCAGGCCAGGGGTATGCAAAATGCGTGTCAGCCGGGGATGATCGGCAATGACAAAATGCCGGCCCAAGGTGTCATGACCCAGACCGCTGGCCGCCACAATGCGCAATACGGTGTCGTCCAGCTTCAGCAAACCGGCGGCATCACAGCCGAAATGTCGCGCCAGCAGATGAACCATGCGCTGCAGGCGTAGCGGCCCTGGAATTTCAGTGGCCAAATCGGCAATCATGAGATCTAGCATGGGTGAAAAATACCCTTATGGTGAAAAATACCCGGTTTTCTTAGGGTAGTTTATACCTGGTTTGGAAGCGAACCATTGATCCATATCGTTTTTAAGTTGGCACGGTCTTTGCTTTAAGTGTTTTGTCATACATTTTTAAGGACGATGACATGACCCCCGACTTAGCAGAACATCGCTACACGGCTTGTGCTCCGGTTCGTCCACCGCTTGGCGGCCCGGACGATACAAACAGGCCGGTTTTTTTTAGACATCGATTCCTTGGCGGGTCCTTAGAGACGCCGGATTCAGTAGGGGATGCTGCCGTTCTGGCTCGCTTGCAACAGCCAGGCAGCGCCTCCGTGGCCAGTCTTCTTAAACAGTTCCGCACCCCGGCAGTGCCCATGGCGCAACGGGAGACCGGGCTGGATTCTTTTTCAGGCAGTCACTCATCGCGATGGGGCAGCGCCCACTCCGCTTATGACCCCCTGCCCAGGTCCGGCCAGGACCGGGGGAGAACAGGTCGTTTGACACATCAGCGAGACGGAGAACAACATGCGTAGTAGCTACAAGAAACTATGGTGGTCCCTGGTGGCAGTCACCATGGTGACCTTTGCCATTCTCGGTTGGACTGGGGTGGAGGTGTATCGTCAAGCACCTCCGATGCCCGTCAAGGTCCTTACCCCGGATGGACGTGAATTTACATCACAGGAACAGATACATCGCGGCCAGTCTGCCTGGCAGAGCACGGGCGGAATGCAATTGGGATCAATCTGGGGCCACGGAGCCTACCAGGCTCCGGACTGGAGCGCAGACTGGTTGCACCGCGAAGCGCTGGCCTGGCTGGATCTGGCCGCGCAGCAAACCTATTCGCTCAATTACGACCAGCTCACCAGCAGTCAGCAGGCTACCTTGCGTCAGGAATTGCAGGACGAATATCGTCCCAACCGCATTGATGAGGCCACGGGTGTGCTGCAGATCAGCGAGCGGCGTGCCAAGGCCATCGACACGACGGCTCAGTACTATATTGATCTGTTTGGCGACGCCCCTGAGCTCAAGTCCAGTCGTGAAAGCTTTGCCATGAAGGACAACACCTTGCCGGAGCTGCAGCGCCGTCAGGACATGACCCGCTTTTTCTTCTGGCTGTCCTGGGCGACGGTTACCGAGCGTCCCGGCACGACCGTCAGCTATACCAATAACTGGCCGCACGAGCCCTTGGTGGACAACCATCCATCCACGGCCAATATCGTCTGGTCCATTGTCAGTATTGTTTTACTGCTGGCCGGCATCGGCCTGCTGGTCTGGATCTGGGCCTTCACCCACAAAGAGGAGGCCGCGCCGGTTGCACCCGCGACAGACCCGGTGCTGGCGTTTCGTCTGACGCCTTCGCAGCGTGCGCTGAAAAAATACGCCTTTTTGACCGTCGCCCTGTTTGTCATTCAGGTGTTTCTGGGTGGGTTTACCGCACACTACACCGTTGAAGGCCAGATGTTTTACGGCATAGACGTATCGCAGTGGTTCCCTTACTCCTTGACCCGCACCTGGCATATTCAAGCTGCGCTGCTGTGGATTGCCAGCGGCTTTTTAACCGCCGGTCTGTTTCTGGTGCCGTTGATTAACGGTGGCGAGGACCCCAAGTATCAACGCCTGGGCGTAGATGTGCTGTTCGGTGCCCTGGTCGTGCTTTTCATTGGCTCGTTTGCCGGCAACTTCCTTGCCATCAAGAATATCCTGCCTCCTGAACTGAATTTCTGGTTCGGCCACCAAGGCTACGAGTACCTGGACCTGGGTCGTTTCTGGCAAATCATCAAGTTCATCGGTCTGGCTTTCTGGCTCTTGCTGATGTTGCGTGGCATGTGGCCAGCGCTGCGCCGTGACAAGGGCGACAATCATCTGCTGGTGCTCTTGACCATTTCCACCGTGGCAATTGGCCTCTTTTACGGTACGGGCCTGTTCTACGGTGAACATACCAACATCACCATCATGGAGTACTGGCGCTGGTGGGTGGTCCACCTGTGGGTAGAGGGTTTCTTTGAAGTCTTTGCCACCGTTGCCATGGGCTTTATCTTCTTGACCCTGGGCCTGGTCTCCAAACGCAGTGCCACGATTGCCGGACTGGCTGCTGCATCCCTGTTTCTGGTAGGCGGTGTGCCCGGAACCTTGCATCACCTGTATTTCTCCGGCACGACCACGCCCATTATGGCGATTGGCGCATCCTTTAGCGCGTTGGAAGTGGTACCTTTGATCATGCTGGGTTATGAGGCCTTCCACAACTGGAAGATGCAAAAGCAGGCAAGCTGGATGAACGATCTGCGTTGGCCCGTCATGTTCTTTGTGGCCGTGGCATTTTGGAACATGCTCGGTGCCGGTGTATTTGGCTTCCTGATCAATCCGCCGATCTCGCTCTACTACATTCAGGGTCTGAACACCACACCGTTGCATGCCCATGCTGCCTTGTTCGGGGTGTATGGTTTCCTGTCGCTGGGCTTTGTCCTGCTGGTGGTGCGCTATATCTCGCCAGAGGTTCGCTACAACGATCGTCTGATGAGTTGGGGGTTCTGGACATTGAACGGGGGGCTGGTTCTGATGATGTTCGTAAGCTTGCTGCCTGCCGGGATTATCCAGGCCTGGGCCAGCATCTCCGAGGGCATGTGGTACGCACGTAGCGAAGCGTTCATGCAGCAGCCGATTTTGCAGTCCCTGCGCTGGTGGCGCACCTTGGGTGACGTTGTGTTCATTGCCGGTGCTCTGCTCGTATTCCAGCAAGTTCTGGTACGTATCATGGCTGGCCGTCGCAGTGCCGCAGCGCATGCTGCAGGCGCAGTAAAGGCATCCTGATCCTTTGCCAGGATGGACTCTGTTCTTCTGTGAGATTCCGTCTAAGAAAAAAACCGCCTTCGGGCGGTTTTTTTGTTGCTTCTACGAGATGCTTGCGCTGCAGCAAAGAGTGCGAAGTCTGTTTGCGGTCCAATACATTCAGTAACTGTTAGATCTGAAAAACATTTAATCAGCAGGCATTACGCCTGGATCAAACCGGAGGTAGTATGGAACGTCGTCATTTCTTGAAAAGTGCTGGCCTAGGTGTCGCCGCAGGAACCACTTTGTTGGCGGCGCAAGTACAAGCCCGCGAAACAGCCGCCCCCAAAAAGAATGCGCCTTGGCTGGCAGCGCGTACGGAAGATCAGATCGCCAAGCTGGAACGGGTCAAGGTGGATCTGGTTGCGCCTCCCATGGTCCACAAGCACGAGCAGAAAGTCGGTCCCGAGCCACGTGTCGTGGAATTTCGCATGACCATTTCCGAGCGCGAGATCGAGGTCGATCGGGATGGGACCACCATGCACGCCATGATGTTCGATGACTCCATGCCCGGTCCTACCATGGTGGTTCATGAAGGCGACTACCTGGAACTCACGCTGGTGAATCCGGCCACCAACACCATGCCGCACAACATCGACTTTCACGCCTCGACTGGTGCGCTGGGCGGTGCCAAGCTGACCAACGTGAACCCTGGCGAACAAGCCACCTTGCGCTTCAAGGCGGATCGCACCGGTACCTTTGTGTACCACTGCGCTCCCGAGGGCTCGGTAGCCTGGCACGTGGTCCAGGGCATGCATGGCACGGTCATGGTATTGCCACGCGACGGCCTGAAGGACCCGGCAGGCAACGCCTTGCATTACGACCGTGTTTACACGATTGGTGAATTTGATCTCTACATTCCCCGCGACGAAAAGGGCAATTTCAAAAAATATGGTTCCTCGGCTGAAAGCTACGGCGATACGCTGGAAACCATGCGCGGCCTGATTCCCAGCCATGTGGTGTTCAACGGCAAGGTGGGGGCCCTGATGGGCGACGGCGCCATGAAAGCCAAGGTCGGTGAAACCGTGCTGTTCATCCACTCGCAAGCCAACCGCGACACCCGTCCTCACCTGATTGGCGGTCACGGCGACTGGGTCTGGGAGTTGGGCAAGTTTGATGACCCACCTGCCAAGAACCTGGAGACCTGGTTCATTCGTGGTGGTTCTGCTGGTGTGGCACTCTACACCTTCAAGCAGCCCGGTGTGTACGCCTATGTGAACCACAACCTGATCGAGGCGATGGAGCTGGGCGCAGCCGGTCACGTGCTGGTCGAAGGCGAGTGGAACGATGACTTGATGAAGCAAGTCAGCCCTCCCGGCCCGATCAAAGCCTAAGACAGGCAGGCGGGCCCGATGTGCGGAATTGAGATTCTGGTGTACAAAGCAATTTCGCTCGGGATTTTTGGTAGTCAACAGCTAGTGCAGTAATCAAGCAGGCAGCAGGGTGGCAGGCCAAGGGCCGAAGCTACCCTGTTCAAAACACGACGTATCAGCCGGGCATGCGTTCATGCCGACTGTTTAAAGGGTAAACCCATGAGAACCGATAGCCCCGCCACCATGATGTACTCCGCCATGGCCGCTTTGCTTTTGCTGGCTGCCGCGCCTGCAGCCCACGCCGACTCCGACGAGGCTCTGAAACTGTACAAGTCCTCGTGTATGGTCTGTCACGCATCCGGTATGGCCAATGCCCCCCGTCTGGGTGACAAGGCTCGTTGGGAGCCCTTGATCGCCAAAGGTGAAGACGCCTTGATGGAGGTGGTCATCAATGGCAAGGGCGCCATGCCCCCCCGCGGTGCGGCTCCTAAGGCCACTGATGAACAATTGCGCAGTGTGGTGCGCTACATGATTGAAAAAGCCAGTTAGGGCATCGGCCTTGTCTGGGGCATTTACAAGCTCCAGTCGTAATCGATCGTCAGGGGGGCGTGGTCGCTGAAACGTTCTTCTTTATAGATCGTTGCACTGCGCGCCTTGGCGGCAATACCTGGGGTGGCAATTTGATAATCAATGCGCCACCCTACGTTTTTGGCCCAGGCCTGACCACGATTGCTCCACCAGGTGTAGCATTCGTCCGTGGTATCGGGGTGCAGGCTGCGGTAGACATCCACCCAGGCAAGCTCGCCCAGCACTTTGCTCATCCAAGCGCGCTCTTCAGGCAGAAAACCGCTGTTTTTCAGATTGCCTTTCCAGTTTTTCAAATCGGCTTCGTGGTGCGCGATATTCCAGTCACCACAAATAATGAACTCACGGCCTGTTTCGCGGTGCTCTTGCATCAGGCCCGCTATCCACTGTTCAAAATGATCCAGAAAGCGGTACTTGGCCGTTTGGCGCTCATCGCCCGATGAGCCTGAGGGCAGATAGGCGCTGATGACGCTGAGCGTGTTCCAGTCGGCGCGGATGATACGGCCTTCGGCATCAAACTCGTCGCAGGCCATGCCCTGGGCCACGGCTTCTGCTTGGTGGCTCAAATACAGACCGACGCCGCTGTAACCTTTTTTCTGGGCATGGTGAAAGTGGCCGTGATACTGCCCGGGATGGGTCAGATCGGGTGTCAGATCCGGTTCGCTGATCTTGATTTCCTGCATGCAGACAATATGGGGCTTCTGGGCTTGCAGCCAGGCGGGCAGCCCTTTACGAAAAGCAGCCCGAATACCGTTGACGTTTAACGAGGTGACGCGTAACACGTGGCAATTCTCCTTATAGCGTCAGCACTTTAACCCGTAAACTGTCAGCATGTCAGTGGCCGTCAGAGCTTGTTACCGGGTTCAGCCGAAACGGTAGCTGGATACAGTCAGCCCGCCAAAAGCCTGGGTCTCATGGTGAAAGCGGTAAGCCGCATCCCCTTGAGCCGCACCGACGGCGACCATGAGCGGCACCAGATGATCCTCACGCGGGTGGGCAATACGGGCTGCAGGCGCCTGCTCCCAGTCCATCAAAGCTTGACGGCGGGCAGCGGGGTCACGCAGGCTCAGGCTCTGGTCCAGCCAGGTATCAAACCGGGCGGACGGTTCGACCCCGCCTGGTCCCATATTGCGCAGGTTGTGATAGCTCAGGCCGCTGCCGATAATCAGCACATCTTCGTCCCGCAAAGCAGCCAGGGCTTCGCCCATGGCGTAGTGCAGGGCCGGGTCGTAGTTGGCGTGAATGGACAGTTGCACCATCGGCACTTTGGCTTGCGGGTAGATGACATACGCGGGTACGAAAGCGCCGTGGTCAAAGCCACGCTCCCTGTCCAGGCGGGTGGGCAGGCCAGCGGCCTCAAGCAAATTACAGACTTGCTGAGCCAACGCCGGATCGCCCGGTGCCGGATAGTGAATCTCGTAAGTGTGCGATGGAAAACCGTAGTAGTCGTACACCATGCTGGGCTGGGGAGCGGCAGCAACCAGCAGGTTTTCCTGCTGTGCCTCCCAGTGCGCGGAGACCATCAGGATCGCTTTTGGGTTGCGTCCCAATTGGCGCGGGATATCCTGCAAGGCAGCACGCAGTGGGGCGTACATGGTTTGCGCCTCGGGCATCCAGGGCCAAGGGCCGCCGCCGTGCGAAATGAAATAGGTAGGCATCGTCATGATGATCTCCGACCCCTGCCCTGGAGGGGCAGGGTGGGGTAAGGGCTTGGTTAGGGTAATCAGTCGGCGCTGCGACCTGCGTCGATGCTCCAGGGGCCTGGGCCGGCAAAGGCCAGATACAGAAAGACAAAGCAGAACAGAACCGCTGCTTCACCGCCGTTCAGGATTGGAGTGGCAAAGGTGCTGGCGCTGGCGTGACCAATGAAGTAAGCAAACGCGCACAGGCCGGATGCGACAAAGGCTGCAAAGCGGGAAAACAGCCCAAGCACCAGCAAGCCGCCCAGAATCAGCTCCAGGATGCCTGCCACGCCATACAGAGAGGCGATTTGCAGGTTGGCAAACATATCCACTTGGGGGACGCCCAAGATCTTGGCAGTACCGTGTGTCAGCAGTAAATAGCCTGTGACGATGCGCAGCAGGCTAAGGATGCGAGGAGTCCAGCTGGAAGTAAGGGCGTTCATGTGTTTTCCTTTGGAAAGTTGACGGTAGCGGTAAAAAAAGCACCTGGCCCGGGGAGTGCCTGAGATTCGATCTCAGCCTGAAGCTGGTCCCGCCCATTCAAGGCCCAGACAGGCATCGGGTTAGCGCTCGTTCAAGCTTAATCAATTACTATCAGGAAATAAACAGCCCTATTTTCATTAGATACTTTCTTATTAGGAAAGCATGGATACTATTCAGAGCCTGCGGGTGTTTCGTGAAATCGTCGCCGCGGGCAGTTTTGCGGCAGCGGCTCAGCGTCTGGACATGTCAGCGCCGATGGTTAGCAAGCACCTGGCCAACCTGGAAAAACAGTTGGGCGCCCGGCTGCTTCATCGCAGTAGTCGTCGTTTGAGTCTGACCGAGCTGGGGCAGACTTACTTCGATTATTGTTTGCAGGCACTGGACACGCTGGAGCGCGGGCAACAAGCCTTGTCGGGCTCCGCGCATCAGCCTCAAGGAGTGCTGCGGCTGACTGCCCCAGTGTGGTTTGCAAACCGCAAAGTGGCGCAATTGCTACAGGATTACCAAACACGCTTTCCTGAGGTGACGCTGGAGCTGAGCTTGAGCAATCACAAGGTGGATCTGGTGGCGGAAGGATTTGACCTGGCCTTGCGCGTCATGCGCGAACCGGCCCCCCATCAGATCGCCCGCCTGATTTGTCCCACCCCTTTTCATCTAGTGGCCAGCCCTGCGTTTGTGGCCCGATACGGCATGCCCCGTAACTGCGCGGACGTGATGCGTTTGCCTGCCATCAGTCCCAGTTACTTGCAGCAGCCCAGTTTCGAGTTTTTGGGGCCGGACGGGCCGGAGTCCTTACGTCTGAATCCTTTTATGCGTTCTGACAATACGAATCTGACCTATTACTGCGCTTTGGGTGGGGCAGGTTTGGCTTACTTGCCGCAATGGCTGGTGATGGACGACCTGGAGTCCGGTCGCCTGGTTCGTCTCTTGCCCGATTACCGTGAAGAGCTGCAACAACTGCATGCAGTCTATGCCAGCCGGCGCTATTTGACGCCTAAAGTGCGCAGTTTTATCGACTTCTTGCTCGAAGAACTGGCCGAACCTGCCAAGTGATGGCTCACAACACGCTAAAATGCTTTTGTCTCTATCTTTTTCATACTCTGTCATGTCGGCCAATAACGATAATCGTCGCAATTTCGTGCGCTTTTCCCTGGAACAGGGAGTGCTGCGCTTTGGGGAGTTCAAGGTCAAGTCTGGACGCTTGAGCCCTTACTTTTTTAATGCCGGCCTGTTCAATACCGGACGCAGCGTGGGGCAACTGGCCCGCTTTTATGCCCAGGCCCTGCTCGATTCGGGCGTGTCCTTTGACATGTTGTTTGGCCCCGCCTACAAAGGCATTCCATTGGCAGCGGCTACGTCCATCGCCCTTGCCGAGCACCCTCAAATCGGTGAGCGTGACGTGCCCTTTGCCTTTAACCGCAAAGAGGCCAAAGATCACGGTGAAGGCGGCACCCTGGTAGGCGCTCCTTTGCAAGGCAAGGTGGTGATTATTGATGACGTTATTACTGCCGGCACCTCGGTGCGTGAATCCATGCAGATCATCAAGGCGGCTGGTGCGCAACCTGCTGCTGTCTTGATCGCACTGGATCGCATGGAGCGGGCGGGCAATGATCAGGAACTGTCCGCTCATTCGGCAGTTCAGGAAGTAGAGCAGACCTACGGTATTCCAGTCATCAGCATTGCGTCTTTGGCGGACATCATGGCGGTGCTGGCAGATGACACCACGCTGGCTGCTCATGCTCCTCAGGTCAAGGCCTACCGGGATCGTTACGGCGTCTGATCGTCACACGCAGGTTTGTGTCGGTACTGCACAAAAAAAACACCAGGCCCAGGCCTGGTGTTTTTGTATCCGCTCAGCACTGCATCCAGATTCAGGCATCCAGCTTTTGCTTGAGCATTTCATTGATCTGCTGCGGATTAGCTTTGCCCTTGGCCACTTTCATGACCTGACCGACCAGGGCATTGAAGGCTTTGGGTTTGCCGGCACGGTGCTGCTCAACGATGCTCGGATTGGCGGCCAGCACCTCATCGACCATGGCGGCAATAGCGCCCACATCGTTGATCTGCTTGAGGCCGCGTGCTTCGATGATGGCATCCACATCGCCATTGAGTTCGCCATCCCATTGCGCGGCAAACACGTCGCGGGCAATCTTGTTGGAGATGGTGCCGTCGGCAATACGGGCAATTAACTGGGCCAGTTGGGCCGGGCTGACTTTGGATTGTTCAATGCCAATTTCCTCGCGGTTCAAGGCGGCGGACAGCTCGCCCAGAATCCAGTTGGCAGCCAGTTTGGCATTGCTCTTGGCGCCTGCTTGCAAAATTGCCTCAAAAAAGTCGGCGGTTGCACGGTCCACGGTCAGTTGCGAGGCGTCGTAGCGACTCAGCTCAAACTCCTGCTCGAAGCGGGCCAGTTTTTGTGCTGGCAGCTCGGGCATGTCCTGACGAACCTGCTCGATCCACTCTTCGCTGATAAACAGGGGGGGAAGATCCGGGTCGGGGAAGTAGCGGTAATCGTGGGCATCTTCCTTGCTGCGCATGCTGCGGGTTTCGTCGCGGTCGGAGTCGTACAGGCGGGTTTCCTGGATGACCTTGCCACCGTCCTCGATCAGTTCGATCTGGCGGCGTGCTTCGTATTGAATGGCACGCTCCAGAAAACGGAAGGAGTTGATGTTCTTCAGCTCACAACGGGTGCCAAATTCTTTCTGGCCTTTGGGACGGACTGACACGTTGGCGTCCACGCGGAACGAGCCTTCTTGCATATTGCCATCGCAAATGCCCAGCCAGACCACCAGGCTGTGCAAGGCGCGGGCGTAGCCCACCGCTTCGGCGGCCGAGCGCATTTCGGGTTCGGACACGATTTCCAGCAGCGGGGTCCCGGCGCGGTTCAGGTCGATCCCGGTACTGGATTCGCCGTGGGGGCCCCGGAAGTTTTCGTGCAGGGATTTGCCGGCGTCCTCTTCCAGATGGGCGCGAGTCAGATTAATGGTCTTTTCTTCGCCGTCCAGCATGAAGCTGATGGTGCCGCCACTGACCACCGGGATTTCCATCTGGCTGATCTGATAGTTCTTGGGCAGATCCGGGTAGAAATAGTTTTTACGCTCGAATACGGAGCGTCGCGCAATGCGTCCGCCCACGGCCAGGCCCAGGCGAATCGCCCGTTCAGCTGCGCCACGGTTAAAGACGGGCAAGGCGCCGGGCAACGCCATGTCCACTTCATTGGCTTGTGTATTGGGCAACGCACCAAAACGGGTGCTGCTGCTGGAGAAGATTTTGGATTCGGTCGAGAGCTGGGTGTGGGTTTCCAGCCCGATCACAATTTCCCATTCCATTATTGTTGTCCTGGTTGACGTTGATGCCAGTCGGTGACTTGCTGGAAGCGGTCGGCAAAGGCCAGCAACTGGCCTTCACGGAAGTAGTTGCCAATGATCTGCAGGCCGATGGGTAAGGGGCGTTCGCCCTGACTGAAGCCGCAGGGAACGGACATGGCAGGCAGGCCAGCCAGGCTGACTCCCAGCGTATAGACGTCGCCCAGCCAGTCGGTGGTGGGGTCCTCGATGGTGGCGCCCAGCTTGCGACCCAGAGCGGGCGTGACAGGGCCCAGAATCAGGTCGCACTGCTCAAAGACTTTCTGGAAATCGTCCACAATCATGCGGCGCACGCGTTGAGCTTGCAGATAGTAAGCGTCGTAGTAGCCGTGCGAGAGCACATACGTGCCGACCAGAATGCGGCGCACGACTTCAGGGCCAAAGCCTTCCGAGCGGGAACGCGAGATCATGCTGTTCAGGTCGGTGTACTGGCTGGCGCGGTGGCCAAAACGCACCCCGTCAAAGCGCGACAGGTTGGTCGAGGCTTCAGCAGGGCTGATGACGTAATAGGTGGGAACCGACAGTTCGGTCAAGGGCAGTTGCACCGTGACGCGTTCCGCACCCAGGCTTTCGTAGGTTTTCAGCGCGGCCTCGATCGCATCGGCGATGGCCGGGTCCAGGCCAGGACCGAAGAACTGCGCAGGCACTCCAATGCGCACGCCTTTCAGGGGCTGGCTGCCTTGCGCGTCTTGCTGCGACTGGTGCTGTTCAAATTCCTGACGAATACGGGCTCCAGTATTGGGCTGATCGTCGCAAAATTCCAGGCTGGTGGCGTCTTGCGGGTCAAAACCACACATGGTTTCCAGCAAATCCAGCAAATCGCGCGCGTTGCGGGCGATGGGGCCGGCCTGATCCAGGCTGGAGCCGTACGCGATGATGCCAAAGCGCGAAATCGTGCCATAGGTGGGTTTGATGCCGCTGACGCCGCACAGGGCGGCGGGCTGGCGAATGGAGCCGCCCGTATCGGTGGCGGTTGCCCCGGCGACCAGGCCTGCGGCCACTGCGGCAGCAGAGCCGCCTGAGGAGCCGCCGGGAACCATGGAATGATCCCAGGGGTTGCGCACCGGGCCAAATACCGAGCTTTCATTGCGAGAGCCCATGGCGAACTCGTCACAATTCAGTTTGCCCAGGGAGACTGTGCCGGCTGCCTGCAGCTTGGTGACGACCGTAGCGTCAAAGGGGCTGAGGTAGCCTTGCAGCATTTTGCTGCAGGCGGTGGTCTGCCAGTCCTTGGTGACAAACAGATCCTTGTGTGCGATGGGGATGCCGGTCAGTGGGCCGGCCTTGCCCTGGGCAATCAGTGCGTCTGCGGCATCGGCCTGGGCCAGAGTCAGGTCAGGGTCCTGCTGAACAAAGGCGTTAAGCGCTTTTTGGCGGGCGCTATTGTCCAGCGCATGCTGGGCCAGCTCGCGGGCACTGACGGTTTTGTTGTGCAGAGCGTGGCGTAGCGCTGCAATCGTCGCGAATTCAGGGGTAAAAGACATGGTTTTGCTTTATTCGATGACCGTGGGCACCAGAAACAGGCCATCCTGCTCGGCGGGGGCGTTGCGCATCATGGCCTGGCGGCTTTCGACCGTGCCGGACGGCAGAGCCTTGTCCTCGCGCAGGCGCAGACTGATCTGCTGGCGGGCGGACAAGGGGTGGGCCATTGGCTCAACGCCTTGAGTATCAACGGTTTGCAAAGTCTGGATCAGGCCCAGGATGCGCGTCAAATCGTGCTCGACCTGGGAGGCTTGTTCAGCAGAAAGATCAAGGCGCGCCAGTTGCGCTATACGGGCAACATCCTGTTCAGTGATAGACATGTGGGTGGGTACTGGAAAATGAGTAATAAAAAAAAGCGGAAATCTGTCAGTTAAGGACAGTTTGGCACTTTTACAGCAAATGCGGGGGTTACAGAACTTAACTGACCATTAAAACAGTCCTAATGTAGAGCAATTATAAGTTATCATTGACCGTTTCCTTCCCAGGTATTTTTGAATTCGTTGCCTGGTTCTTGTGCCTGTCGTTCTACGCTTGAGTTCCGCGCCGAATTTACCTGCCTTTTTTCCCCAAACACTTTACACTTTGCGCGCCCATGTTCGGATTCCTACGCAGTTACTTTTCCAGCGATATGGCAATCGACCTCGGTACGGCCAATACCCTTATTTATGTACGCGGCAAGGGTATCGTACTGGATGAACCGTCCGTTGTAGCCATCCGCCATGAGGGCGGACCTAATGGTAAAAAAATCATTCAGGCCGTCGGGCAGGAGGCCAAGCAGATGCTGGGTCGGGTGCCTGGCAATATTGAAGCCATCCGGCCCATGAAAGATGGCGTGATTGCGGACTTTACCGTCACCGAGCAGATGCTCAAGCAGTTCATCCGCATGGTTCACCCACGCAGCATGTTTGCCCCCAGCCCGCGCATTATCGTGTGTGTGCCGTGTGGTTCGACCCAGGTGGAGCGCCGTGCCATCAAAGAATCCGCATTGGGTGCCGGTGCCAGCAAGGTCTATCTGATTGAAGAGCCCATGGCCGCCGCAATCGGTGCGGGCCTGGCGGTCTCTGATGCCAGCGGTTCCATGGTGGTCGATATTGGTGGTGGTACCACCGAAGTGGCCGTCATCTCCCTGGGCGGTATGGTTTACAAGGGTTCGGTGCGTGTTGGTGGCGACAAGTTCGACGAAGCGATTATCAACTACATCCGCCGTAATTACGGAATGCTGATTGGCGAACCCACGGCCGAGCTGATCAAAAAAGAGATTGGCTCTGCTTTCCCCGGCACCGAAATTCGTGAAATTGAAGTCAAGGGTCGCAATTTGTCCGAAGGGGTGCCACGTAGTTTCACCGTTTCGTCCAACGAGATTCTTGAATCGTTGACCGACCCCCTGAATCAAATTGTCTCTGCGGTTAAAACTGCGCTGGAACAAACTCCTCCTGAGCTGGGTGCGGACATTACCGATAAAGGTATTGTCCTGACCGGCGGGGGTGCCCTGGTTCATGACCTGGATCGTCTGTTGCAAGAAGAGACCGGCCTGCCTGTGGTGGTGGCTGAAGATCCTCTGACCTGCGTGGTACGGGGTTGCGGCGAGGCTCTGGAACATCTGGAGCGTCTGGAGTCCGTATTTATTTACGATTGATCTTTGCTTGGGCTCCACGGCGTGGTCTGCCAGTGGAAGGCAAGCGATCGAGTGTTTGAGTAATGCGAGAACAAGGCTCCATCCGGCTATTTAGGCGCGGCTCATCCGCTGAGCTGCGTCTGGCCGCTCTTTTGGTGCTGGCGGTGGGCTTGTTGATTACGGATGCGCGTTTTGCGGTGCTCGAACCGGTGCGGCAGGCTGTCGCTGCTGTTCTGTACCCTTTTCAGCGTGTCATGCTCGCTCCCCGTGATCTGGTCACTTACTTCAGCAGCTGGACGGATGCGGCCTCAACTGCCCGTTCCGAAAAAGAAGCCTTGCAACGCCAGCGTATCGAGCTGGCTCAGCTCTCCACCCATGCCGCCCAGCTGTCTGCCGAAAACGAGCAATTGCGCCGTCTACTGCAGGTGGCTGATGCCGTGACGCAACCGTCGGTAGCCGTGGAAGTGCTGTATGAGCCGCCCAACGGGTATGCCCGCCATCTGATCTTCAACAAAGGCTCTTCCAGCGGCATTCGCCCGGGCATGCCGGTAATTGATGAGGGCGGGGTGGTGGGCCAGGTGGTGCGTGTCACGCGCTTTACCTCAGAGGCGGCCTTGATTACCGACGACAAGGTGTCGGTACCGGTGCAGGTGCTGCGCAACGGCCTGCGTCTGATCGCTTTTGGGGGCAATCCGGGCGGCAAGGTGGAAGTGCGGTACCTGACCAGCGATGTGGATCTGGAGCCCAACGACACCCTGATTACCAGCGGGATCGGGGGCTTGTTTCCTGCCGGCTTGCCCGTGGGTATCGTCAGCAGCATTGAGCGCGATGACGCCTCGGGCTTTGCCCTGGCCTTGGTCACGCCTTTGTCGCATCCTGAGCGCTACCGCCATTTTCTGATTTTGCTGGTGCCCGAGAGCGAGCGCCCGCTTGAACAGGACGAAGCCCATGACGCGCCGCGTTGAGTCCCCCGACACATCCAACCGCACAAGCCGGGCGTCCAACCTGAGCAGCCTGCAGCCCATCGACAGCAGCCCCTTCTCGCGCGCGTCCAGCCCCTGGCTGGTCTGGGGATCGATTCTTTTGATGTGGCTGGGCTCCATGTTGCCTTGGCGACTGTTGCCGTTTGCACCGGACCTGCTCATGCTGGTGCTGGCTTTTTGGGCGGTCCATGAGCCACGTCGTGTCCCCATGTCCCTGGCGTTTTTTCTGGGCATTTTGGTTGATGTACACGATGGCAGCCTCTTGGGCGAGCATGCGCTGACCTATATTCTGGTGGTGTACGGCGCCTTGCTGTTACGCAAGCGCATTTTGAATTTCGGCATGTGGACCCACTTTTTGCACATGGCAATCGTCATGCTGTTGGCCCAGTTGCTGGTGCGCGTCCTGCACGCCTGGCTGGTGGGGGAGTGGTCCGGCTGGCAGTGGGCGGGCGGCACCTTGCTGACCGCCGCCCTGTGGCCCCTGGCCGATAGCGTGCTGTTCCTGCCGCAGCGGCGTCTGGACGAGTCCGACTCCGGTTCGTCCTGACGGGATGGGCGGCCATGTTTGAATTCAAAAAAACCTCGCATCAATTGCGCCAGCGCATTCTGTTTCGTGCGCTGGTTGCGGCTGTTCTGGCTTGCGTTCTGCTCGGGGTGCTGGGCGTGCGCCTATGGTATTTGCAGGTGGTGCGCTATGAAGGTTTTGCTGCCCGAGCCGATCAGAACCGTATTGCCGTCATCCCGATCACTCCCCGACGTGGCGAGATTCTGGACCGCAATGGCGAGGTTCTGGCCCGCAATTATCGCGACTACACCTTGTCGGTGGTACCGGCCAGCCTGACGGAACCGGTCGATGACATGCTGGATCGTGTCGGGGAACTGGTGGCGCTAAGCCCCCGTGACCGTCGCCGATTCAAGCAGGGTGTGGCACAAAACAGCCGGTATTCCGAAATCTTGCTACGTAATAATCTGAGCGATGATGAAGCCGCCTGGTTTGCGGCTCATGCCTTCAAGTTTCCGGGTGTGAACTTGCAGGCTCGCTGGGTGCGCGAGTATCCGCAGGGCGAGGTAGCGGCGCATGTGCTGGGTTATGTGGGGCGCATTTCGGAGGCCGATCAACAGCGCCTTGAGGAAACGGGTCAAACGGGCAACTATCGCGGCACGCAGGTGATCGGCAAAAAGGGCATTGAGAAAACCTGGGAAAAAACCCTTCATGGCCGGACCGGCATCGAGGAAGTGGAAGTAGCGGCTTCGGGTCGGCCCGTACGCACCTTAAGCCGTGTGGACCCGGTGCCAGGTGCCAGCCTGCGTTTGTCTTTGGATATCGGCCTGCAGAAAATGGCCGAGGGCCTGTTCGCGGGACGCCGGGGTGCTTTGGTAGCCATTGAACCCAGCACCGGCGAGGTGTTGGCCTTCGTTTCGGCCCCTTCGTTTGATCCGAACTTGTTTATTGACGGTATTGACGTGGAGAACTGGCGCAAACTGAATGATTCGCCCGATCACCCACTGATTAATCGTCCCTTGTATGGCACCTACCCCATCGGCTCTACGTACAAGCCCTTTGTGGCTCTGGCTGCTCTTGAGACAGGCAAGCGCAAGGCAAGCGACCGTATTTCCGACCCCGGCTATTTCGAGTTTGGCGGGCAGCGTTTCCGCAATGCAGGGGGGGCGGTGTATGGTTCTACCGATATGCACCGTGCGCTCGTGGTGTCCTCGGATACGTATTTTTATTCCCTGGGGCCGGAAATCGGAGTCGACAATCTGCACGACTTCATGAAACAGTTCGGCTTTGGACAAAAGACCGGGATTGACCTGGACGGTGAGCGGCAAGGCATACTGCCGTCGACTGAGTGGAAGCGTAAGGCCTATCGCAAACCTGCCCAGCAGCGCTGGTATGCCGGAGAAAGTATTTCGGTGGCAGTGGGGCAGGGCTACAACTCTTTTACCGTGTTGCAGCTTGCTCATGCCACCGCGGTGCTGGCCAGCAATGGCATCGTCAGGCCACCGCATTTGGTTACCCAGACCCTGAACCCCCATGATCCGGAAATTGAACAGCCGGTGCGCATTGATGCCAAGCTGATTCCCTTGAAGCAGGCGAATGTGGACGTCATCAAGCGCGCGCTGGTGGATGTCGTGCGTCTGGGAACCGCCCGCCGCGCTTTTGCCGGGGCAGCGTATCAGGCCGCCGGCAAGACAGGGACCGCTCAGGTCTTTAGCTTGCGAGGCGCCAAGTACAACGCCAACGCCATTGATGAACGCTTGCGCGATCACGCCTTGTTCATGTCTTACGCGCCGGCCGACAACCCCAAGATTGCGGTTGCCTTGATTGTGGAGAATGCGGGTTGGGGCGGATCAGTGGCTGCGCCTATTGTGCGCAAGGTTTTTGATTACTGGTTGGTGGAGCGAGGGCAGATGCAATGAAGCGGATTTTGCAACTGGGCCTTCGCGCCGTCTCCGCCTTTGACTGGCCTTTGTTGCTCCTGCTGGTCTTGATGGCCGCGCTGGGCATGACGGTCATGCATTCGGCAGTGGGCGGGACTGACTGGCGTTTTGCCGATCAGGTGCGCAATTTCCTGCTGGCATTTGGGGTAATGTGGGTGGCTGCCCTGATCCCGCCAGCGATGTGGATGAAGCTGGCGCCAGTGGTGTATTCCGTGGGCGTGGTGTTGCTATTGGGTGTGGAGTTTTTTGGCGAAACCAGCAAAGGCGCAACGCGTTGGCTGGACCTGGGGGTGGCGCGGATTCAGCCCTCGGAAATGCTCAAGATTTCCGTTCCTTTGATGCTGGCCTGGTATTTTCACCGTTACCAGCGGCCCAGAATGACCCTGCTGGATTTTCTGGTGGCCGGCATTTTGCTGATGATCCCTTTTTTGCTGATCGTGCGGCAGCCGGATTTGGGAACGGCTTTGCTGGTGTTCGCCGCTGGCTTTTGCGTGATTTATTTTGCGGGCCTGTCCTTCAAGCTGATTGTTCCCATCGTGGTGGTACTGGTGCTGGGCATCAGCGCCTTGCTGTATTACGAAGACTATATTTGCGTGCCCGATCTGGATTGGGTCGTTTTGCACGACTATCAGAAACACCGGGTTTGCACATTGCTGAATCCGGGCAGTGACCGCTTGGGCCGCGGGTTTCACACCATCCAATCCATGATTGCGATTGGTTCGGGAGGCGTGTACGGCAAGGGTTACATGATGGGCACCCAGTCTCATCTGGATTTTGTGCCCGAGCGCACGACCGACTTTATTTTTGCTGTATTTGCAGAAGAGTTCGGGCTTTACGGCGGCATCATGCTGCTGGTCTTGTATGCCCTGCTTATTTTGCGTGGCCTGTCGATTGCCGCAGGAGCGCATACCCAGTTCAGTCGTTTGCTGGCGGGTTCCATGGCCATGATGTTATTTGTCTATGTGTTTGTAAACATAGGCATGGTGACGGGGATTTTGCCCGTGGTGGGTGTGCCTTTGCCCTTCCTGAGTTATGGCGGTACGGCGTTGATGACCCTGGGCGTGGCCTGCGGGATGTTGATGAGTATCAGCAACGATAAACCGGCCCGCCCGGCCTAAGGGCGTTGACGGCGGACTATTGTTGCAGACTTGGCCGGGGGCCAGCCAAGCCCCCGGGCCCTGTCAGCTCAAGATCAATTGCTCACTGTTCTTGCCCTGATACAAACCGAGCAGCAGCTTGCGGACAGGGGCCGGCAAGGCTGTTTGCTCCAGCGATTCATGATCATGCCATTGTTGGCCTGCAGTCGGCTCTGCCAGGAGAGTCTCATCTACGTGCAGCAGCCAGGGCGTGATGTGCAGCTTGAAATGCGAGAACACGTGCTGGAATGAAGCCAGCGCCACAGCTTCCTTACCGGACCAGCGCAGCGCGGCAGCGTGCAGGCTGCTGGCATCGTCAAACTGGGGCAGGGTGAGCAAACCACCCCAGATGCCCTTGTCGGGTCGCTGCTCCAGCAGAACCTGACCATTGAGCTCCAGAATCAATAGATGGGCATAGCGCTCGTCCTGGCGGATACGCTCTTTGGGGCTGGGTAGCTCGGACTGCACCTGATGGGTGTGGGCATAGCAGTCGCTTTGCAGTGGGCAGAGGCTGCAGGTGGGCTTGCTGCGGGTACAGCATTGCGAGCCCAGGTCCATCAGGCCTTGTGTGTAGGCGGCCATGTCCAGATCGGCCGGGGCCAGTTCCACAATCTCATCGGCCTTGGCCCATAAGGCATTTTCTACGGCCTTTTTCTGCGTGGGACCATAGATCCCGAAATAGCGTGTAAAAACCCGTTTGACGTTACCGTCCATGATGGGGCTGCGTTCGCCAAAGCAGAATGCAGCGATGGCACAGGCAGTAGAGCGGCCTATGCCTGGCAGGGTGGCCAGATCAGCGGCGGTGGCGGGAAAGCGGCCCCCCCACTTTTCCATGACCTCGCGGGCACAGCGGTGCAAATTGCGGGCGCGGGCGTAGTAGCCCAGGCCTGCCCAGTAAGGCATGACCTCGTCCTGCTCGGCCGCAGCCAAATCCTGAACGGTGGGGAAGCGTTCCAGAAAGCGCGCATAGTAGCCCAGCACCGTGGCTACCTGGGTTTGCTGCAGCATGATTTCGGACAGCCAGACGCGATAAGGATCTTGCGTGTTTTGCCAGGGGAGATGGTGGCGGCCGGAAGTTTTTTGCCAGGCCACCACTTTTTCGGCCAGGTTTTGGGGGCAGGGTTGGGGAAGTGACATCAATATTGGGTACTACGGGTAACAGACCAGCGAGCTGCCAGTGCGCCCAGAATGGCGACCAAAACCGCAGCCGTCAGTAAAAGAGAAAATTCCGGCAGCCGGAGCGTAAATTGCACGCCGTAGCTTTGGGCCAGGCTGGAGAGCGCCTTGTTCAGGGGCGTTAGCGCCAGCAGGGCCAGTCCACACGCCAAGGCGCTGGCCAGCAAGCCTGTCAGCGCGCCCATATATAAAAAGGGGCGACGCACGAAAGCCTCGGTTGCCCCCACGAGGCGGGCCACGGCAATTTCTTCACGCTGGTTCAGGGCTTGCAGGCGCACCGTATTGAACACGGTGGCAATGACTACCACGCCGACGCCGGCCATCAAAATCCACAAACCGATGCGGATAAAGCTCAGAATCGCGGCAAGGCGTTGCACCCACTCACTGTCGAGCAGCACGC
Source organism: Alcaligenes sp. Lyrl_28 (assembly GCF_051948705.1). Taxonomy (NCBI): domain Bacteria; kingdom Pseudomonadati; phylum Pseudomonadota; class Betaproteobacteria; order Burkholderiales; family Alcaligenaceae; genus Alcaligenes; species Alcaligenes sp. Lyrl_28. The sequence continues at coordinate 135,320 of NZ_JAYJLG010000006.1, read as the reverse complement.
TATCGACTCCCTCACGGCCTTGCAGGGCCTGGGCAAGCGAATCGGCGCGCGTCACCAGATCCGGAGTTTCATGCAGCGTCAGCACAATAGCGTGGGGCAAGGGATTGCTGGGTAGCGCGTCTAGGGCTTGCGTCCAACTGGGGTTGCTTTGCAGTTGCTTCAGAGCCTGCTCTTTGCTGACAAGCCGGATGTTGGCCAGTTCGCTCTGAAATTCTTTGCCCAATGCCTGGCTGAAGGCCTGAGCCTGCTCCAGGGTGCTGTTCTGTTTCATGAACACGGTCATTTCGGGCGAGGTGGGGATTTCGCGCACGACCGGTTGGGCGGCCAGCAGGATGCTGGCACCCAGAACCGGGACAGCCAGGGTCAAGGCAATGACCAGCAGATTGGACAGCGATGAAAAGGGCTGCACTTTGAGGCGACGCAGTGCGACCAGAAAGGCATATTGATGGTGACGCAGCCAGGTTCTCATGCCAGCACTCCTGGGTGATCGGAAAAGCGACCATCCTGAATCAACAGGGTACGACGGGCGTAGCGGGCCATGAGGTTCAGATCGTGCGAGGCGATCAGGGTTGTGACCCCCACCCGGTTAAAGTCCATTAAGACGTCCATGATACGTTTGGCATTATCGGCGTCCAGATTCGCCGTGGGCTCGTCAGCGATCAAGATGGCTGGCCGATTCACAATGGCGCGCGCAATTGCCAGCCTTTGCTGCTCTCCGCCGGACATTTCCACCGGCTTCAAATCTTCTTTGCCGCGCAGGCCAACTTTTTCCATCGCAGCCCGGGCCCGTGCCTGGGCGATGCGAGGCTCCAGCCCCACGACTGCCAGTGGCAGCAGTACATTGGCCAGGGCGCTGCGATCTTGCAGCAAATGTGTATCTTGCAGCACTACGCCCACCGCACGTCGCAGGTAGGGCCGCGCACGCGCAGGAAGTTTATCCAGCCGGTGCCCGTTGACCTGGACAGAGCCCCGACTGGGCAGCTCCAGACCACCGATCAGGCGCAGCAAAGTGGATTTCCCTGCTCCCGACGGGCCCGACACAAAAATGAATTCGCCGTTATCAATACGGAAATTAATATCGGCGAGAATATTTTTACTGCGGCCATACGATTTAAAAACGTGTTGGAACTCGATCATCGCGACGCACAATTAAAGAGGAGTCTGCTTGGAAAGCCCCCGGCAAAAGAGGGCGGGAGCCCGCATGAAAATGTCGGCGTAGGTCAACGCAATTATCAGGCTGTCAGAGGGAAACCCCCGATTTGTGTTTGTACAGACTGGTTCTACGATTGGACACCACAGCTTAGCTGCAATTGTAATCTGCATCCATTTACCAAAAGTAAACAGGAGGTGATATTCCATGACCTTAGTGAAAACCTTGGCATGTAGTGTTGCGTTGATGGCCCTGGCCGCCAATGCGCAGGCGGGCGAAACACTGGACGCGGTAAAGAAGAAAGGCTTTGTGCAGTGTGGTGTCTCAACGGGTATTGCTGGATTCTCGCTGGCCGACAGCAAGGGGGTCTGGTCTGGCATCGACGTGGATATGTGCAGTGCGATCGCCGCTGCTGTGTTTGGGGATGCGAAAAAATACAAGGTAACGCCTTTGACTACCCAGCAGCGCTTTACGGCCTTGCAATCGGGTGAAGTGGATGTTCTGACTCGTAATACCACCGCGACAATCTCGCGCGATACGACCTTGGGCTTGGTCAGCACTGGCATTAACTACTATGACAGCCAGGGCGTCATGGTGAAAAAGAATCTGGGGGTGAAAAGTGCCAAAGAGCTCGATGGGGCCGCTATTTGCGTACAGCCGGGCACAACCACTGAGCTGAACCTGGCTGATTGGTTCCGCGGTCAGGGGATCAAGTTCAACCCTGTGGTGATCAATAACCCGGAAGAGGCCATGCGCTCTTTCACTTCTGGGCGTTGTGACGGCTTTACCAGTGACAAGTCCCAGTTGGCTGCCGTGCGCGCGGCTCAAACTACACCGGAGGAATTCGACATCTTGCCCGAGGACTTTTCCAAAGAGCCGTTGGGGCCTTTTGTACGCCAGGGCGACGACGACTGGTTTACCTTGGTGCGCTGGACTCTGAATGCGATGCTGGAGGCCGAAGAGTATGGCATTACCAGTGCCAATGTGGATGAAAAGACCAAGAGTGACAATCCTAACGTCCAGCGTATTCTGGGCGTGTCCGGCGAGCTGGGCAAAGGCTTGAAGCTGGATAACAAGTGGGCCTACAACATTATTAAACAGGTCGGCAATTACGGTGAAAGCTTCGAGCGTAACCTGGGTAAATCCACGCCATTGAAGCTCGAGCGCGGTTTGAATGCACAATGGCGCGATGGTGGGGTGATGTACGGCTGGCCAGTGCGTTAAGATTTCGATCTTCACTGTTTGTTGTTGCGTCTGGCTTTGGCCAGACGCGCGCCACCTCGCAGGGCTACGCGTAGTGCTGCATCCATGGGTTTTACGCTATGGCACAAAATAAACCTGCCACACCAGCCACGCCCAGACGGCGCCTGTCCTGGAATGATCCGTTTACGCGCGGCATTATTTATCAGGTGCTGATCTTGGGCGTGCTGGGCTTTTGTGTGTGGTATCTGGTCTCCAATACCTTACACAATCTGGCTGTTCGCAATATCTCCACCGGCTTTGATTTTCTGCATCGAGAGGCAGGCTTTGCCATTGGCGAATCGGACCTGGCCTACTCGCCCTCCGATAGCTACGGGCGGGCCATTCTGGTTGGCCTGGTCAACACGCTTAAAGTCGCGGTCATAGGCATCATTGCCGCCACTGTCTTTGGGACCTTGCTGGGCATTGCGCGGCTCTCCAAGAACTGGTTGGTGTCCCGACTGGCGGGCGCGTATGTGGAAGTGATGCGCAACGTGCCTTTGCTGCTGCAATTGTTCTTCTGGTACGCCCTGATTACCGAAACCCTGCCCGGGCCGCGGCAGGCCTTGAATCCGATGTCTGGCGTGTTTTTATCGAACCGGGGGTTGAAGCTGCCCACCTTGCAGGGCGACGCAATGGACTGGATCTTCGTAGGTCTGGGCATTGCCGTGGTGCTGTGGGTGCTGATGGCACACTGGGCACGGCGTCGTCTGGAGCGAACCGGCGTTCCTTTTCCCACCCTTCGCGTGGGTGTGCTCCTGTTGGTCTTGATACCGGCTCTGGCCTTGTTCATCAGCCCCACGCCCCTGGCCCTGGACCTGCCGCGTTTGCAAGGGTTCAACTTTGTGGGGGGCGTGACCGTGTCGCCCGAGTTTGCCGCCTTGCTGGCCGGTCTGATTACCTATACCTCAGCGTTTGTGGCGGAGGTGGTGCGCTCGGGTATTCAGTCCGTGGGCAAGGGGCAGTGGGAAGCCGCTCAGGCATTGGGCTTGTCCCGTGCGCGCATGATGCGTCTGGTCGTCCTGCCTCAGGCATTGCGTGTGATCGTGCCTCCCATGACCAGCCAGTACCTGAACCTGACCAAAAACAGCTCGCTGGCTGTTGCCATTGGCTATCCCGATATTGTGTCTGTGGTAAATACCACCCTGAACCAGACCGGGCAGGCGATTGAGGGCATTTTGATCATTATGGCGGCCTATTTGACGGTCAGCTTGTCGATCTCGGTCTTCATGAACTGGTACAACAACCGTATTGCCTTGGTGGAGCGCTAAATGAGTCATACGCCTACATCCACCGTAAGCGGGCCGCCCCTTCTACAGACGGGTATTTTGGGCTGGCTGCGTCAGAATCTGTTTTCATCCCCGTTAAATGCGATTTTGACAGTCCTGTCGGCCTGGCTGCTCTTGTTGACGGTGCCCGCCACGATCGACTGGCTGTTCATCAAGGCCAACTTCGATGCGCAAACGGCTCAGGACTGTCGTGCCAGTGCCGGTGCCTGCTGGGCTTTTATTCGGGAAAAGCATCGTCTGATCCTGTTTGGCATCTACCCTTATGACGAGCAGTGGCGCCCTTTGCTGGCGACGATCCTGTTGACCTTGCTGATCGTGTGCAGTTGCATACGCTGGTTCTGGAAGCCCTGGCTACCTTTGTTGTGGCTGGCCGGCCTGACAGTGGTAGGCATTCTGATGTGGGGCGGGGTGCTCGGCCTGAGCTATGTGGAAAACAGCCTGTGGGGCGGCTTGCCGCTGACCCTGATCCTGGCCACCTTCGGTATCGCGTTTGCATTTCCTTTGGGCGTGTTGCTGGCCTTGGGAAGGACGTCCCGCCTGCCTGCTGTCAAGGCTGTGTGCGTGGTCTACATTGAGCTGATTCGCGGTGTGCCGCTGATCAGTCTCTTGTTCATGTCCTCGGTCATGCTGCCTTTGTTCATGCCCGAGGGCTTTAACATCGACAAGTTGCTGCGCGCCCAGATTGCCATCATTTTGTTTGCCGCTGCCTATATTGCCGAAACCGTACGTGGCGGTTTGCAGGCAATTCCCAAAGGGCAATACGAGGGGGCTGCCTCCCTGGGTTTGAGCTATTGGCGCACCATGCGTCAGATCATCTTGCCCCAGGCACTCAAGATCGTGATTCCGCCGCTGGTCGGCATTTTCATTTCCCTGTTCAAGGACACTTCCCTGGTGGTCATTATCGGCATTTTCGATTTGACCCAGGCGGCCAAAGTGGCCCTGGCCGATTCGGCCTGGCGCGGGTTTAGCCGGGAAGCGTATCTGTTCATCGCACTGATTTATTTTGTGTTCTGCTACTCCATCTCTCGCTACAGTCGTTCCCTGGAGCGACGTTTGCAAACGGGTTATGAACGCTGACACAGGCGGCAAAGCCTTGGCTCAAATCCGATGCTTTGCCGGCCAGACAAGGAGTTTTGCATGGCAGACGCCATTATTCAGCTAAAGAACGTCAATAAATGGTATGGGCAGTTTCATGTGCTGCGCGATATCAATCTGGAAGTGGCTGCGGGCGAGCGCATTGTGATTTGCGGACCGTCCGGCTCGGGCAAGTCCACTCTGATCCGGTGCATTAACCGGTTGGAGGAGCATCAGCAAGGCCAGATTATCGTGGCGGGCGAAGAGCTCACCAATGATCTTCGCCAGATCGAGGCCATCCGGCGCGATGTGGGCATGGTGTTCCAGCACTTCAACCTGTTTCCGCACCTGACCGTGATGGAGAATCTGACCCTGGGGCCCATATGGGTACGACGTAAAACCAAGGCACAGGCTCAGGAACTGGCCATGAAGTATCTGGAGCGGGTCCGTATTCCTGAGCAGGCCCACAAGTATCCCGGTCAGCTTTCGGGCGGGCAACAGCAGCGTGTGGCCATAGCCCGCTCCTTGTGCATGGAGCCTAAAATCATGTTGTTCGATGAGCCTACCTCGGCCCTGGACCCTGAAATGGTCAAGGAGGTGCTGGAAGTGATGGTTGAGCTGGCCCACACCGGCATGACCATGTTGTGCGTGACCCACGAGATGGGTTTTGCGCGTAAAGTGGCCGATCGGGTCATTTTTATGGATCAGGGTGAAATCATCGAGCAAAATACGCCTGATGAGTTCTTTGACTCGCCACGTAATGAAAGAACGCGTGAGTTCTTAAGCCAGATCATTCATTAAGGATCAGTGGCTGCTCTGTATGGGCTGCCTTGCGCAGCCCATATGCATTTTTATTTCAAGGAAAAAAGTGATGTTTCGTGTCTGTAAGTGGCTGCTGGCGGTCTCTGGTGTTGCGGCTGTCATGGCTGCACCTGCCGTGATGGCAGAGGATTCCTACCCCTCCAAACCTATTCAGTTTGTGGTGCCTTACCCGCCAGGTGGTCCACTGGATAGCATGGCGCGCTTGCTGGCCGAACGTGTCAAAGGTGATCTGGGTACGGTCGTGGTGGAGAACAAGTCCGGCGCGGGTGGCAATATTGGTGCCAGCATCGTGGCCAAGGCCGCTCCAGACGGTTACACCCTGATGATGGGAGCGGTGGCAATCAACGCCATCAATCCGTGGTTGTACAAGACGGTGCCCTTTGATCCGGTCAAGAGCTTTGAGCCTATCGCGCTGGTTGCCTCGGTGCCTAATATCCTGATTGTGAATAAGGAGTTTGCCGAGCAGAACAAGATTGCATCCGTGCAGGATCTGATTGCTTACGCCAAAGAGCACCCCGGCCAACTGAATTTTGCGTCTGGCGGCAATGGCAGTGCGGGCCACCTGGCTGGAGAGGTCCTCAATACGCGTGCCGATATCAATTCTGTGCATGTTCCCTATGCCGGCGCCAACCCGGCCAAGACCGCATTGCTGGCAGGCCAAGTCCATTTCATGTTTGACAATCTGGCCTCGGCTGCTCCTCTGATCAAGGCGCAGACTGTCCAGCCTTTGGCAGTGACGACGCTGGAGCGCTCCAGCTTTTTCCCCGACGTGCCCACCATGGAGCAGGCTGGGGTGAAGCCTTTTGACCTGGGTACCTGGTTCGGCGTGTTTGCAACAGGCGGTACACCGCAGCCTGTTCTGGACAAGCTGCATGCCGCTTATGCCAAGGCCTTGATGGATCCGGCCGTGCGGGAAGCACTGGCAACGATGGGCTCTGACGTGCAGCCTGGTACCATGGCTGAGTTCAGTGAGCTTGTCAGCAATGATCTTAAGAAGTACAAAGAAGTCGTTGCCGATTCGGGAGCCGAGTTATTCTAAGCTTTCAAAGGCTTAGCCCTACAGGCAATGAGTGACTGAAGTCGGGATGGCCGCTCGCAAGATCAAGAATTGTTAAAGAAGGCAGTGAAGCCTGTTTTGAAGTACCTGCTTGAGATGCCTCTTGCTAGTATGGGAGGCATCCAAGTGGTCCTGGTACTTAATTTGAGATTACGGAGCCAATAATGACAATTTTCATTCGGTCTGCAAAAGTTGCAGCATGTGCTGGTGTTTTTTCCTTCTTGGCCGCGTGCGGCACGATGGACAATATGAGCACGGGCGGTCGCACCGCCGTTGGAGCCGGTGGCGGCGCTGCAGTGGGGGCGGGTATTGGAGCCTTGATTGGCGATAGCAGCAAGGCGGCCCTGATCGGAGCCGGTATTGGTGCATTGGCTGGCGGGATCGCGGCCTATAACTGGTCCGGTATCAAGAAAGACGTTCAGCAGTCCGGCGCTACCAGCCTGGGCGTGGATGTGACCGAAATGGCTGACGGCAGCTTGCGGGTCAATATTCCAAGCAGCGTCTCGTTTGATACGGGTCGCTATCAGCTGAAACCGGCTTTGCTGCCTGTTCTGGATAGTGTGGCGCGTGCCATGAATCAGCATCCTGAGTTGCGCGCCAAGGCGATTGGTTATACCGATAGCACGGGTTCGGCACAGACCAATCAGACCTTGTCGGTCAACCGCGCCAGTGCTGTGACCAATTATCTGAATCAGCAAGGGGTAGGCCAAGGTCGTTTGATGGTGGAAGGCCGCGGTCCGAACTCGCCTATTGGTGACAATGCGACGGCAGAAGGCCGTGCCATGAACCGTCGCGTGGAGTTGTATCTGTACGCGCCGCAGAAGTAAGTCTCTGCTTGCACCCCTTCGGGGGTGCTGATAAAAGGCCCGGTTTTTAGCCGGGCTTTTTTTTGTGCTCGATCGGGGAGTAATGGAGTTGTAGGGCAGGATCCTCTGTTTGTTGCTTGTTGCTTGTTGCTTGTTGTTAGCTGTGAGTTGTGAGCTGCCAATGGGTGCTTATCTGTTGTCGCTGATGACCTCACCGTTGCTTGGGTGGTAAGGCTGATTATTCAGGAGAACCCGGTAATGAACACGCCCTTGGGGGCGGTGGGGACCCGGAGGGGCTTGAGCACTTGCCGGTGCTGCGCACCGGGCCCCTTGTCGAGATCATCATCCGGGCGCACTCTGAACTCGCGGGATGGTTCGTCCCCCGGACGAACCACAAGCGTCCCGCTCAAACAGCAGAGTGCTTGCACCCTGGATCATGCCCCCGCCTGCGGCACGTACTCTGAATCGCCCCTCCGGGTCCCCACCGCCCCCAATGGCTCATACCGTGGCTATTCAAGTAATCATGTATTGAGGATCTGGGATCTGGGATCTGGGATCTGGGTCTAAGATCTGAAATCTGAGATCTGAAGCCTGAGGTCTGGGGTCTGGGGTCTGAGGCAAGAGGCAAGAGGTCTGAGGTGAGATGTCAGAGATTCGACGCAGGCCAGGAAAGTGTCACACGTCATCCAGGCATGCAGTTTGAATTATTCAGAAAAAAACGATGGTGAGCCCGTTGAGCTTAGCCTCAGGGGGGCGGGCGGGTCAGAGGGTTTGCCGCGGTCGGGAGATAGCGTAGGGGTGCAAGCATCCTGCTGTTTGAGCCGGAAGCTTGTGCTTGGTCCCGGGGGACCAAGTACCCGGCGAGTTCAGGATGCGCCCGTAGCTATCTTCCGACAAGGGCACCGGCGCGCAGCACCGGCAAACACTCAGCCCGGCCCCCCTGAGGCTAAGCTCAACGGACGTCTCCTGCACCGATGTCTTTTGCATGACAAACCTCGCGTTCCTACAAATGAAGCAACGAATCCCGCAAAAAAGCCCCAGGCAGAAAAAATCCACCCAGGGCTTTACCCCATCAAGGCCTGATCAAACAAAGATCATATTCACCCCAGGCGGGGCCTCAACAAAGCGTCAAGCCTCCTGATACAGCTTGCTGCCCTGCTGCACAAACTGTACTGACATTTCCTTCATCCCATGCTCCACAGCGGACTGCTCATCCAGGCCATTAGCCTTGGCGTAGTCCCGTACATCCTGCGAAATCTTCATACTGCAGAACTTGGGTCCACACATAGAGCAGAAATGTGCCACTTTCATTGAGTCTTTCGGCAAAGTCTCATCGTGGAATTCACGCGCCGTATCCGGGTCCAGCCCCAAGTTGAACTGATCGTCCCAACGGAACTCAAAGCGCGCTTTGGACAGAGCATTGTCGCGGAACGCTGCTGAAGGATGCCCCTTGGCCAGGTCCGCCGCATGGGCGGCGATTTTGTAGGTGATGATGCCGTCCTTGACATCCTTCTTGTTCGGCAAACCCAGATGCTCCTTGGGTGTCACATAACACAGCATGGCCGTGCCTTGCCACGCAATCATGGCGGCCCCCAAACCGGAGGTGATGTGATCGTAACCCGGTGCGATGTCGGTTGCCAAAGGCCCCAGGGTGTAGAACGGGGCTTCATGACAGTGCTCCAGCTGCAACTGCATGTTCTCAGGAATCAAATGCAAGGGCACATGGCCAGGCCCCTCAATCATGACCTGAACATCATGCTTCCAGGCGACCTGGGTCAGCTCACCCAGGGTGCGAAGTTCAGCGAACTGAGCCTGATCATTGGCGTCGTAGCCTGAGCCTGGGCGCAAGCCATCTCCCAGCGAGAAGGCCACATCATATTGCTTCATGATCTCGCAGATGTCTTCGAAATGCTCATACAGAAAGCTCTCGCGGTGATGCGCCAGACACCACTTGGCCATAATGGAGCCTCCCCGCGACACAATGCCTGTCATGCGGCTGGCCGTCATGGGTATAAAGGGTAAACGGACGCCGGCGTGAATCGTGAAGTAATCCACGCCTTGCTCAGCCTGCTCAATCAAGGTGTCGCGGAAAATGTCCCAGCTCAGATCCTCGGCGATGCCACCGACCTTTTCCAGGGCCTGGTAAATAGGTACCGTCCCGACTGGCACGGGTGAGTTGCGGATAATCCACTCGCGCGTTTCGTGGATATTTTTCCCTGTGGACAGATCCATGATCGTGTCTGCTCCCCAGCGGATGGCCCACGTCATCTTCTCGACTTCTTCGCCAATGGTGGAACCCAGGGCCGAGTTGCCGATATTGGCGTTGATTTTCACCAGGAAGTTTCGACCGATAATCATGGGCTCGGTTTCCGGGTGATTGATATTGGCAGGCAAGATGGCGCGCCCACGCGCGATCTCGTCACGTACAAACTCAGGCGTGACCGTTGTGGGCAGGCTGGCACCGAAATTTTGGCCAGGGTGTACTTTGGTGAGGCGACGAGCCATTTCCTCACCTTGTGGCCCACTGGCGCGCAAACTCTCAATGTAGTGCTCGCGTCGCAGATTCTCCCGAATAGCGACGAACTCCATTTCGGGCGTAATGATGCCGCGCCGAGCGTAATGCATTTGCGTCACGTTGGCACCCGAAATACTGCGTCGTGGCTGACGTTTGAGTTCAAAGCGCAGGCTGTCCAGTTCCGGGTCGGCCTGACGCGCCTGACCGTACTGACTGTTGAGTCCAGCCATCAACTCCGTATCGCCGCGCTCGGAAATCCAGGCTTGGCGTAAGGCAGGCAGACCTTTGCGAATATCGATCTGTACCGTGGGGTCCGTATAGGGACCGCTGGTGTCATACACGCTAAGGGGAGGGTTGGGCTCGGCGCCGAAATGGCTGGGCGTATCAGCCAGGGAAATCTCCCGAAACGGCACACGCAGATCAGGCCGTGAGCCAGTTTGATAAATTTTCCGGGAGTTGGGCAAAGGCTGGATTGCAGCCGGGTCGACACTGGCCGCTGTGGCCGTAAAAGAAGGGGTTTTGCTTGTCATTGCAGCTCCAAAAAGAGGGTGGAGCCGATATAGGAAGAAGTGCAGGGCAGGCATTGCGCCTGCTGCACACGCTCCCAGCATCGGCATTATCCGTACTGGTACGAGGGTTTATCTCAACCCGCCAAACGGCGAGTACCCCTGCGTGCTGACAAGTATAGGTAGCTTCGGGCTGCTTGTGGACGTATAAGGCTTATTTTCTTTTCATGCCGTTGAGCAAGTGACGGATGGTTTGATCCAGATGATCCCGCTCTTTGGGCGGCAAAGCCACAATTTCGTCTACGGAAAAGCGGTTGAACGGCCAGGTCACAATGGGTGGACCTTCGCCGGAGTCTTGCAAGGTGGCAGCATGTGCTGGACTTAACTCCATCGTGCCCAAGCCACTCTTGAGCCATTGGGCACTGATATTCAGTGCTTTTGCCAGGTCCAGGATTTCGCGCGCGTCACGTCGTGTACCACTCTCGTAATTGGAGATGGCACTTTGGCTGAGGTTGCACAGACGAGCCAGTTCGGCTTGTGAGAAGCCACGTTGCAGGCGGGCGTGACGGAGGCGATCAGAGAAGTGTTTCACAGTACAGATTGTTCATGGAACGACCTGCACGATGGTTTTGTATGGATATGTCGTATGTGATAAAAAGGGTAGACCGACGAACGATAAAGGTTCGTCCACTCGCGCAAGGGCTAACGCGGTTTCATGCCGTCCAGTAAATGCCGCATGGTGCGATCGAGCAAATCTCGTTCACTCTCTGCCAAGGCCACGACTTCATCAACCGAAAACAGGCGAAAAGGCCAGGAAACGATCGGAGGGCCATCCAAGGGTTCGGACAGCAGGTAGGTGTCATCCGTGAACTCCATTTTGCCAACGCCTTTTCGCAACCACAAAACGCTGACGTTCAACGCGCGGGCCAGATCCAGAATTTCACGGGCATCTCGACGAGTACCGTTTTCGTAATTGGAAATGGCGCTCTGGCTCAATCCGCACAGACGTGCCAAACCAGCCTGAGAAAGACCGCGGTGTTGGCGTGCATGGCGAAGGCGTTCGGAGAAATGTTTCACACAACAGATTGTTGATGTAAAGCCGAACACGATGGTGTTTAGATAAAATCACGGTCGTGATTTATACTGTCCGACATAGTCATCAGATGTCATTATAGTTAAGGTATCAACTATGTCGGTTGCAAATGAACTTGCTGGCGGTCCTGTTGTGCTGTATCTGGCCACTGCCATTGCTGATCGAATCGAACTAGAGCAAAAAATTCAGGCACTGGCTGAGCGTGGTTATCGACTTATTTTCTGTCCGGATGTGACGGCCTTGCTGCAGTCAGCCCAGACACGGACGCGCCATGCGGGTACGGTATGCATTGCCTGGTTGGGGGGCGGCTTGGCTGAAATCTGCTCGGCGGCTGTGCGTTTACGGATGTTATGTCCGCAAATCGGAATCCTGATGCAGTCCGAAGCAACGGACTCAGCCATGTTGCAGGCCTTGCATAGCGGGGGGGATCAGTTTTGTCCCAAACAAGCCTCCTTGGAGTTGTTGGCCGCCAGTTTGCACAGTCTGCAACGGCGTCTGATGCAGATCCCCTCTATTCCAGAGCCATCGGCAACCCAGGAGTGGGTATTGGACCAAGAGGGCTGGACCTTGATCTCGCCAGTTGGCATGTCGTTTAGCCTGACCAGTACCGAGCGCGCGTTCATGGTTTGCCTGCTGGCTCGGGAGGATCGTCGTGCCAGCCATTACGAGCTGATGTGTGCTGTGGCCAGCAAAACAGATGTGATCAGTAATCCGCCCAGTGCCCTGCACATTAATCGTTTGGGGGTATTGGTCAGTCGCATGCGGCGCAAGTTCAGCCAGGGCGGGACGACACTGCCCATACGGTCACTTCATAACTGGGGGTATATGTTTGCCGCTAACTGCCAGTTACTGCTCGATGGGGCACGGGACTAGAGAAAAGGCACTGAAAAAGGCTCTGCCGGTCATACCGCTCAGAGCCTTTGACTATGCATTGAGGAGCGCAGCTTAAGCGTAGCGCTGCACCGACAGGTCATCGGCGCGGATGGCAGGCTCCTTGTTGCTGATCAGATCAGCCAGCAGTTGCGCGCTGCCGGTAGCCAAGGTCCATCCCAGCGTTCCGTGGCCCGTGTTCAGGAACAGGTTGGGATAACGGCTGCGTCCCACAATCGGGGTGCTGTCCGGTGTCTTGGGTCGCAGTCCCGTCCAGAAATGCAGGTCTGCGTCGCTGTGATAGCTGCCGGGGAAAAGATCGTTCAACACCATCAGCAGGGTCTGTTCGCGCCGTGGGTTCAACTGCTTGTTAAAACCCACTACCTCGGCCATGCCACCCACACGAATGCGATTGTCAAAGCGCGTCAAAGCAATTTTGTAGCTTTCGTCCAGCAAGGTGGATTGAGGGGCGCGGGAGGCGTCTGCAATTGTGGCGGTAATCGAATAGCCTTTCAGGGGGTAAACCGGGATAGCTTGCAGGTCTTTCATCAAACCGCTCGACCAGGAGCCCAGCGCCACCACATAGGCGTCAGCAGTCAGTAAACCATCGGAGCTTTGCACACCGCTGATTTCCGAGCCGTTGCTGTGAATGCGCTGAATCGTCTGGTTCCAACGGAACTCCACCCCTTCCTGTTCAGCCAGTTCGCTCAATCGACGTGTGAACATCTGGCAGTCGCCAGTCTCGTCCTCAGGGAAACGTAGACCACCGCTCAATTTGTGCTCGACGTGACGGAGCGCCGGTTCAATGGTGTGCAGCTCGGAAGCCGACAGCAACTGATAAGGTACGCCGGCCTCTTTCAACACCTCGATATCGGCGGCGATGTTATCCAATTGTTGTTGTGTACGGAACACTTGCAAGGTGCCTTGGGCCCGATGCTCAAACTGAATATCGGTCTGAGCGCGTAGCTCAGCCATGCAATGGCGGCTGTATTCGGCCAAGCGCACCATGCGCTCTTTATTGATGGCGTAGCGGTCAGCCGTGCAGTTGCGCCACATGGCCAGCAGCCATTTGATTTGGGTGAGCGTCCCATCGGGGCGGATGGTCAGGGGAGGATGCTCGTCGAACATCCATTTGATCGCCTTGCGTGGGATACCTGGCGCAGCCCAAGGGCAGGCATAACCAAAGGAAAGTTGGCCGGCATTGGCAAAACTGGTTTCCAGAGCGGGCCCAGCCATGCGGTCAATGACCGTGACGCTGTGTCCTTGGCGGGCAAGATAATAAGCGCTGGTTACGCCTTCGACGCCAGCACCTAGCACGAGGATCTTCATACGGTTCCTTGGGCGCATCGCCCGAGAGGGAAAGTGTTGCGATCGGGCGCGGTATAACCGCGCATGCTGTCGCAATTCGATACGTTTTATCCGTCTATTTCAACAGGCGGGCAGGGTAGGGGTCAAGGTTTAGTCCTGATCCGGACTGCTGCGCGGAAACACCATATTGTTACGGTGGATCAGCTCCGTATCGTGTTCGCTGCCCAGCAACTCATTGATCAGGTGACTGGGCTGACCCATGATGCGACGGGTATCGTCCGACGAGTAGTTGATCAGACCGCGGGCATATTCCACGCCATGCTTATCCACGCAAGCGACGACATCGCCACGGTCAAATTCGCCCTCGACATGGGTGACGCCTACCGGCAGCAGACTTTTGTGTCCGTCTACCAGCGCACGTACCGCGCCTTCGTCCAGCGATACACGGCCACGCACGCGCAACTGGTCGACCAGCCAGCGCTGCCGGGCCGAGCGTACCGGCAGGGTGGCACGCAGTTCCGTACCGATGCGCTCCCCTTGGGCCAGACGCGAGAGCACCTGCTTTTCACGGCCCGAGGCAATGATGGTGTGGCCGCCGCTTTGTGCGGCACGCTTGGCAGCCAGAATCTTGGTAATCATGCCGCCAGTGCCGATATTGCTGCCCGAGCCGCCCGCCATCGCCTCCAGCGTCGGGTCACCCGCCTGACCCAGCGAGATGAATTGTGCGTCGGGGTTGCTTCGAGGGTCGGCGCTGTACAGTCCGGCCTGGTCGGTCAGGATAATCAGGGTCTCGGCTTCGATCAGGTTGGTGACCAGCGCGCCCAGGGTATCGTTGTCACCCACGCGGATTTCATCGGTCACCACGGTGTCGTTTTCGTTCACGATGGGGACCACGCCCAGGTCCAGCAAGGTGTTGATGGTGCTGCGTGCATTCAGATAACGGCGGCGGTCTGCCAGATCCTCATGGGTCAGCAGAATCTGGGCAGTGCGCACACCGTGGCGGGCAAAGGCCACTTCATAAGCCTGTATCAGACCCATCTGGCCTACCGCGGCCGCTGCCTGCAACTCATTCATGGCCTTCGGTCGACGCGGCCATCCCAGACGGGCCATGCCCTCGGCAATGGCGCCACTGGAGACCAGCACCAGTTGCTTGCCTTGGGCATGCAGTTGAGCAATCTGGGTCGCCCATTGCTCTACGGCATCCAGGTCAATCCCTTTGCCCTCGTTGGTGACCAGGGAGGAACCTACTTTAATAACCAGTCGGCGCGACTGCGCAACGGCCGATTCAGAATGAGAAGAGTGCTGCATGAGGAGTTCAGAAATCTATCGCTTGGCGAGTAAATAGAGAAAATGCCAGGAGTAGGGCGGCTGAATGGACCGCGTCTTCCGGGCATTTTGGGGTTCAGTCCCAGGGGTGAGACCCTGGGTCTGTGTGGCACGATCAGTCTGGAGCAAACCTCTCGTCGTAAATATGCGTACCGTCGGCAATATCTTGTTCGATATGCTCCTTGCGGCTTTCCTGATCCAGCCAGGTTTGCAGCTGGTAAACCAGATCCTGAGTGCCCACACCGGTCAAGGCCGAGATGCCGAAAACAGGACCTTCCCAATTGAGCTCTTTGAGCAGGCGGGCTTTCAGATCCTCTGGATCGGACACCATGTCCAGCTTGTTCAGAACCAGCCAGCGTGGCTTGGCGTAGAGCTCTTCGCTGTACAGGCGCAGTTCTTCCACAATGGCTCGGGCTTCTGCCGCCACTTTGGCCACAATATCCTCGTCCGGGTCCAGACTGGAGACATCGAGCAGGTGCAACAGGATACGGGTGCGGGTCAGATGGCGCAGGAACAAGTGGCCCAGGCCAGCTCCTTCAGACGCACCTTCGATCAGACCAGGAATATCCGCCACTACAAAGCTGTGGGCTTCGGACGAGCGCACCACGCCCAGGTTGGGGTGCAGAGTGGTGAACGGGTAATCGGCAATGCGTGGCTTGGCGTTGGAGATACGGGTAATCAGGGTGGATTTGCCAGCATTGGGCATACCCAGCAGGCCCACATCGGCCAACACCTTGAGCTCCAGGCGCAGCTTGCGGTGTTCGCCTTCCTTGCCATAGGTAAATTGACGCGGCGCACGGTTCACGCTGGATTTGAAATGCAGGTTGCCCAAACCGCCGGCTCCGCCTTGGGCCAACGTGACCCGTTCGCCGTGGCGCTTCATGTCAAACAGCTGCTCGCCGGTTTCGGCGTCGAAAATCATGGTGCCTACCGGCACACGCAGGGTAATGTCTTCGCCACCCGCCCCATACTGGTCGGACCCACGGCCGTTTTCGCCGTTGCGAGCGCGGTGCAGGCGGGCGTAGCGGTAGTCGATCAAGGTGTTGACGTTACGGTCGGCCTCAGCGTAAATGCTGCCGCCACGTCCACCGTCGCCGCCGTTGGGGCCACCTTTCTCAATAAATTTTTCTCGGCGGAAACTGGCAGCGCCGTTTCCACCTTTGCCTGCGACCACTTCAATGGTCGCTTCGTCTACGAATTTCATGGTGATGAGTTCTGTATAGGTCCAGGGGCCGCAGAACCGTATGGGCTGCTGGTCTGGGAACAGACCATTTTAAACAAAAACCCCAATTGCTTAGTGTATAGGAGATTGGCTTATCTGCCGGTATGTGCGGTGAGAGTGACCGGTTTTTAATCTCTTGCTGTGGCCGTAGGGAGACTGGCCAGGTCGGATAGGCGCGAGGGCAGGGGGGCACGATGGCCGTACATGAAAAAAGCCCTGCCTAAGGCGGCAGGGCTTTTCGTGGCAACTACGCGGTGAGCGAGTGCTTATTCGGCAGCAACGACCGAAACGGTACGCTTGTTCAGTGCACCGGTGATGGAAAATTTAACTTTGCCATCAACCAGAGAGAACAGGGTATGGTCTTTGCCAATGCCCACGTTCACGCCGGGGTGAAACTGAGTGCCGCGCTGACGAACAATAATGCCGCCAGCCGAAATTACCTGACCGCCGTAGACTTTAACGCCCAGACGTTTGGCCTGTGAGTCACGGCCGTTCCGCGTAGAGCCGCCGCCTTTCTTCTGTGCCATTTCTTTAGCTCCTAGATGAAGAAAATACCAGATTCGCTTTCAGCAACAACTTAGGCGTTGATCGCTTCGATGCGGATTTCGGTGTAGTTTTGACGATGGCCTTGCGTTTTGCGGTAGTGCTTGCGACGGCGCATTTTGAAAATCTTGATCTTGTCGTGACGGCCTTGCGCAAGAACAGTAGCTTTGACCACAGCGCCAGCAACGAAAGGAGCACCAATTTGCAGTGCTTCACCTTCGCCGACGGACAGAACCTGGTCAAGCGAAATTTCTTGCCCAATGTCTGCCGGTATCTGTTCTATTTTGAGTTTTTGGCCAGCAGTAATGCGATATTGCTTACCGCCGGTTTTTATAACCGCGTACATAGGGAATCCCTTAAAGAGAGTCAAAAAGGCATGGTGGATAAGGCTAGTTTCAGCCAAAGCCATGCCCTCTAACATAAAAAAATCTTGACACGCAAAATGCCAAGCAAAAAATAATAGGATAAAAAGGCTTTACTGTCAATGGTTTGGGCCTTCGCCTGTCAGTATTTTGCATCCAATCCTTTCCTCGGTCAGGGGGGAGATGGCCCTGCCGGATTGTCACTGAACCGGCGCAGGCAGGGCAGGGACCCCGATTCACGCAAAATTGTCGCTTGCCCCAAACGCTTACACTTTTCCTCATTCTGTGGCCTTTGGGCCAGAAGGCTTCCGCTAGGGTAGAGGCGTTGCGTTCACAGAGCGTAAGTCATTTATTTTTCGAACCTGATAAGGGGAAGCGTATGAATAAGGACACGATCGAAGGCAAATGGAAACAGCTGGCCGGCAAGGCCCGCAGTGTCTGGGGGGAAATTACGGATGACGACTGGGCCAAGATGAAAGGCGACGCCACCCAATTGGCGGGTCTGGTCCAAGAGCGCTATGGCCGCACCCGCGAAGAGGCGGAGCGTGAAGTAAAAGATTTCTATGACAAGTACGACCGCTAGTGAGGCGGGGCCCGGTTTTTTGTCTGGAACCTGATGATTGAAGCCGTCACGGCCTGCCAGACAAAGTGTTGATCCTGTACGTACTGATGATGAGGAGAATCGTATGCTTTACTATGCCGTAATCTTTTTTATTGTTGCCATTGTCGCGGCTGTGCTGGGTTTTGGAGGTATTGCCGCTGGTGCTGCTTCGATTGCCAAGATCCTGTTTGTCGTGTTCCTGATTCTGGCGGTGCTCTCGCTTATCAAGGGCATGGCCAAGAAATAGAGCAGGCCCGCTTGAGGCGGGCCCGTCTGAAACACCAAGCCGTCTTCGCCCGTCAGGGGAAGACGGTTTTTTTATCAGGAGCGGTAATCGGCGTTAATGGTGACGTACTCGTGCGAGAAGTCGCAGGTGTAGACCGTCTCGCTATGTTGGCCGCGACCCAGGGAGACACGAACCAGAATTTCGGCTTCCTTCATGACGCGCTGACCGTCTTCTTCGCGGTACTCGGGGTTGCGTCCGCCGTCCACCGCTACCAGCACATCCCCCAGCCACAGACGCAGTTTGCTCACGTCCAGATCTGTGATGCCTGCGTAACCAATGGCGCACAGAATGCGGCCCAGGTTCGGATCGGAGGCAAAGAAGGCGGTTTTAACCAGAGGCGAGTGAGCAATGGCGTAAGCCACTTTCAGTGCTTCTTCGCTGGAGCCGGCGTCATCAACCTGAATGGTCATGAACTTGGTGGCGCCTTCGGCGTCACGCACGATTTTCTGGGCCAGTTCGCGCGAGGCGTCCACCAGGGCGTCCAGCAAGGTGTTGTAGTTCGGGTCTGCAATCGACTCTACTGTGACACCGCTTTGGCCGGTTGCCATGATGATGAACGAGTCGTTGGTGGAGGTGTCGCCATCAACCGTAATGCGGTTGAAAGAGCGGTCTGCCGCCAGACGGCACATATCGCGCAACAATTCGGGAGCAATACCTGCATCGGTGGCCAGATAACCCAGCATGGTGGCCATATTGGGGCGAATCATGCCTGCACCCTTGCTGATACCCGTCAGGGTGACCGTTTTGCCCGAGAGCTGGATTTGGCGAGACACGATTTTGGGCTGGGTGTCGGTGGTCATGATGCTGTGGGCAGCATTGAACCAGTTGTTGTCCGACAGATCGCTGACCGCTGCGGGCAGGGCACCCAGCAGGCGATCCATGGGCAACGGCTCCAGAATTACGCCGGTGGAAAAGGGCAGGACCTGCTGAGGCAGAATATTTAACAGACGCGCTGTTTCCTTGCAGGTTTGCTGGGCTTTTTCCAGACCTGCCTGACCGGTACCGGCGTTGGCATTGCCGGTATTGATTACCAGGGCGCGTATGCCATCGTGGGTAGCCAGATGCGCTTCGCACACCTGAACGGGAGCGGCGCGGAAACGGTTGGTGGTAAAGACACCGGCTACGCTGGTGCCAGGGGCCAGTTCAAACACGGTCAGGTCGCGTCGGTTGGCCTTGCGAATACCGGCTTCGGCAATGCCGATTTTGACACCGGCAACGGGGTGAATGTCAGATTCAGAGGGGATGAACAGATTGACGGCCATGACGCGATCCGAAAAACAATGTTAAAGGCGGCTCAAAGCAATAATGATACTTGCTTTGAGCCGCCTGAGCATATCTTTGGTCGCGTGGGGGTGTCAGTTCTCGCGAGAGGCCATCGCCACGTTGTTGCGGGTAATCAGTTTGAGTTCACCCAAGGCTTCAAACAGGTTGACGCGCGCCTTGTCCGACAGGTTGGCAAACATCTCCTGCAGCCATTGCTCGTGGGAAGCTGCCATTTTTTTGAACTGGCGCTTGCCTTTGGGCGTCAGGCGGATCAGGGAGCTGCGGCGGTCGGTGAGTACCTTGATGCGTTCGACCAGACCCTCTTTTTCCAGCTGATCCGTAATGCCTGTGATATTGCCGTTGGTGACCATCAGGTGGCGGGACAGTTCGCTCATTTTCATGCCCGCGGGCTGGCGCTGCAATTGAGCCATCAGGTCAAAACGGGGCAGGGTAGTGGCGTGTTCGGTACGCAGACGACTACGAATTTCGCCTTCAACCAGATTGGTGCAGGCCATCAAGCGTAACCACAGACGGGTGTCGAAGTGGTCATCGCTGTGGGCACGGCTTTCCAAGTCGGGAGCAGCATCGGCGACGGCGGAAGCGGGGATATCGTTCATGATCATAGATAGCTTGCCTTAATGGTGCATGTCCAAAATGTTTAGCTTTGAAGGACGCAGACCGCAGCCATGAGCAAGCTGGGTTAGCTTGGAAGGTATCTTAGGGGCTGGTTCGAAGTTTGACATTGCGACAGATCAAAGTAAATTCGTTTTTAGCTTAAATTAATCAACTTGATTGAAAGCGCAGGTCCAGTTGACAAAGCATTGAGTAATGAAATGCAAATTTCTGTCTGTTATTTACTTTCATGATCACCGCCTTGAATACGGTTACGCAGACGCTTTGACGCGGCTCCAAGGCTATAAGCTGGCTAAATTCAAGTGATTATTTAGTTGAAGTATAAGACATTTGCATCACGGTAGCCGACGAAAATAATCCGTTTTCCGTTTTTTTTGATACTTTTTTTGTTTCAAAAATAATGTCTACCGTAAATTTTTCTTAATTGAAAAAAAGTGCGGCGTACATGGATTGGTTTTTGGCCAGCCGAAATTTATTATTTATTTTCCTATGCGTGGGTTGCCGCCCGAAGCGAGCTCGAGCGATGTCAGGATACGGGTTTAAATAGTGGGTGAGGATGCGCTACTGCGGATAACCCGTAGTCGGTATGGCTGATGTCGAGAGGTTTTTTTTGCTAATATCCTTTAGAACTAAACAATATAGACCTTGCCAATTTTGGCCGATGCCTTTGATGCAGCAGGGTCTACGCCTGAGTGGGGCGTAATCTACGCAGGAGATAAGGATGGAACGTTCAGCGCACCTTGATACCTTTGCACGCGACAATCTGCCCCCCATGGAGTGGTGGCCAGACATGTTGCTGGAGGGAAATCCGGATGTGGACTACCCCGCGCGTTTCAATTGCGCCGTGGCGCTGTTGGGTGAGCAGGTCGCAGCAGGGCATGGTGACCGCGTGGCCATACAGTGGGCTCAGGGCGAGGAAAATCGCAGTCTGACCTACAAAGAGCTGGACGTGCTGACCAATCGTATTGCGCATGTTCTGCTTGAGGACATGAAGCTGGTGCCCGGCAACCGGGTATTGCTGCGCGGCCCCAACAACCCCATGATGGCGGCCTGCTGGCTGGCCAGTATCAAGGCGGGTCTGGTTACCGTCCCCACCATGCCTTTGCTGCGTGCGGTGGAGCTCAAGACCATTTTGGACAAGGCCCAGATTCATGCCGCTCTGTGCGATGAGCGTCTGCGTCAGGAGTTGGAGCATTGCATGGATGCCGCTCATGATTCCTACACCCCTGTCCTGAAGCAACTGCTGTGCTTTAACGATGAGAGCGCCCAGGGTCTGGAGGCCTTGTTGGCTGACAAACCTGAGGATTTCACGGCGTGCGATACGGCGGCTGATGATGTGTGCCTGATTGCGTTCACCAGCGGCACGACCGGTCAGCCCAAGGGCTGCATGCATTTTCATCGTGATGTGCTGGCGATGTGCGATACCTTTTCCCGCCATGTATTGCGTTTGACACCGGATGACGTGGTGTGTGGTACTCCGCCTTTGGCTTTTACCTTTGGTCTGGGTGGTCTGCTTTGCTTTCCACTGCGGGTGGGGGCCTCTACCGTCTTGCTGGAGCGACTGACACCTTCGGACCTGCTGGGCATGATTGACCGCTTTAAGGTGACCATGAGCTTTACGGCGCCTACTTTTTATCGTCAGATGGCCGGTTTGGTGGATCGTTATTCTCTGGCCAGTTTGCGGGCCACCGTATCGGCAGGAGAAGCGTTGCCCGATGCAACCCGCCAGCTCTGGAAGCAGGCCAGCGGCATTGAGATGACCGATGGCATAGGCGGCACGGAGATGATTCACGTGTACGTATCCAGCCCGCCCGAGAAAGTGCGCCCCGGTGCCATTGGTCAGGTGGTGCCTGGGTATGTCGCCACGATTCTGGATGATGATCTGAATCCGGTGCCGGTGGGCACGGTGGGACGTCTGGCGGTCAAAGGCCCCACCGGTTGCAAGTATTTGAACGACGAACGTCAGAAGCAGTTTGTCCAGGGCGGCTGGAACTTCCCGGGTGATACCTTCAAGATGGACGAGGACGGCTACCTTTACTATCAGGCCCGTAACGACGACATGATTGTTTCTTCGGGCTACAACATTGCCGGCCCGGAGGTGGAGGGCACCTTGCTCAAACATGAGGCGGTGGCAGAGTGTGGAGTGGTAGGCGCCGCGGATGAAGAACGGGGCCAGATCGTGCAGGCTTTCATCGTGCTCAAGCCTGGCTTTACGCCCAGCGATGACTTGAAAAAGAAGCTGCAGGATTTTGTGAAAGAGAATGCCGCGCCTTACAAGTACCCACGCGCGATTGAGTTTGTGACTTCTTTGCCTCGGACCGAGACAGGGAAGTTGCAGCGATTTGTGCTGCGCCAAATGGCACAGCATTGATTCTTTCAGGAAAAAAAAAGCGGGCTCAGGCCCGCTTTTTTGCATCCGGCGTACTAGTTCTTGAAGGAGGCAAAGACCTCACGGGCGGCTTGCACCGTCGCGTCGGTAATATCGGCGGTATGCTGCACCGACACAAAACCGGCTTCAAAGGCTGAGGGGGCAAAGTACACCCCCTTGTCCAGCATGGCGTGGAAGAACTGCTTGAAGCGTTCGATGTCGCCAGCCGAGACCTCGGCCAGGGACGTAGGAACGTTTTCGCTGAAGTAGATGCCGAACAGGCCGCCCTGATGGTCTGCCGTAAAAGGAACGCCTGCTTCTTGTGCTGCGGTCTTCAGGCCCTGGATCAGGTTGGCTGTGTTGGCTGTGAGGGTGTCATAGAAACCGGGTTGAGCCAGTTTCTTCAAGGTTGCCAGCCCCGCAGCGACAGCAACAGGGTTACCGGATAGGGTGCCTGCCTGGTAAACGCCACCGACGGGAGCCACGCATTGCATGATGTCGCGGCGACCACCAAAAGCGCCTACGGGCATGCCACCACCAATCACTTTAGCCAGTGTGGTCAGGTCAGGACGAATGCCGGTCAGGCCTTGTACGCCTTGCGGGCCCACGCGAAAGCCTGTCATGACCTCGTCAAAAATCAGCACGGCGCCATACTCGGTACACAGCTCGCGCAAGCCTTCCAGGAAACCGGGGGCTGGGCGGACCAAGTTCATATTGCCGGCAAAGGGTTCAACGATAACGCAGGCGATTTCGCCGCCTTTCTGTTTGAAGGCATCGCGCACGGCGTCCAGATCGTTGTAGTCCAGAACCAGGGTGTGACCGACAAACTCGGCCGGCACGCCGGCGGAGGTGGGGTTGCCAAAGGTCAGCAAGCCGGAGCCGGCTTTGACCAGCAGGCTGTCGGCGTGGCCATGGTAGCAGCCTTCGAATTTGATGATGGTGTTGCGGCCGGTAAAGCCACGGGCCAGACGAATGGCGCTCATGGTGGCCTCGGTGCCCGAGCTGACCAGACGAACCTGCTCGATGGATGGCAGCATCTTGGTCAGCGTTTCGGCCAGAACCACTTCGCCTTCGGTGGGCGCCCCATAGGACAGGCCGTGTACGGCAGCGTCCTGTACCGCTTTGATCACGTCCGGATCGGAGTGGCCCAGAATGGCCGGGCCCCAGGAACCCACGTAGTCCGTGTATCGCTGGCCGTCTGCATCCCAGATGTAAGGGCCTTGGGCGCGTTCGATAAAACAAGGTGTGCCACCCACAGAACCGAAGGCGCGGACGGGCGAGTTGACGCCGCCGGGGATGACTTTGCAGGCACGTTCAAAAAGTTCGGAATTACGGGACATGAGGCAAAAATCCAGAGGTAAAAGGTCGGGGCCAGGCAAAAGATCAGCGCATAAAGCGCGAGGGGGCCTGGGCGTGAAAGTAGTCGGTAAAGCGTTGCGCCGTGGCGCGTATATCGCTGGTCTCAAACAGGCTGCTGATAACGGCAACGCTATCGACGCCTGCTTGCAGCAGTTCGGGCATTTTCTCGGGTGTGATGCCGCCGATGGCCACAATGGCGGCACGCCGTCCCTCGTGTTCTTGTTCTTGGCAAAGCTGTCGTGCTTGTCGCAAGGTATCCAGTTCTGCCGGGGGCGCTTCGGGTTTGACGCTGGACGGATACATGGCACCAAAGGCAATGTAGTCTGCATCGTCAGCCAGAGCCTGGCGCGCCAGGTCCAGACTGTTGTAGCACGAGCGTCCCAGCAGGGCTTGCGGTCCCAGAGCCTGGCGTGCCTGCCTCAGGTCGCCATCGCTTTTGCCCAGGTGCGCGCCTTGCACATCAAACTCTTGCGCCCAACTCCAGTGATCGTTGACCAAGAGCGGCAGATCCAAAGACAGGCACAGCTTGACCAACTCTTTGAGTTGTTGCTGGCGGATGGGTACCGGGCCGTTTTTGCGGCGAAACTGCAAGACCTGCAAACCACCCTCGTGAGCGGCGCGCACTGCGTTCAGCAGGCGGGCTGTGTCGTCCCATTCGGGAGTAATGCCGTAAAGACCGGCAGGAAAGCGCAGGGAGGTGGCGTCAGTCATTTTGGGGAGCAACAGGGTTGAACAGGCGGTGGCCCATACCGGGCTGAAAAGTGTCACCGGCACGTTCCTGCAGGTGCAACAAGGCTGATTCTACCGCGTTATCCAGCTCATGACCCTGGGCCAGAAAGCTCAGGCAGGCTGTAGCCAGCAAACTGTCGATATCCTGCTGACGCACGCCACCATCGAGCGGCATGCTGTAATCCAGACGGCCATGATGACCCTGGAAATGGGTGTGCCATTGCCCGGCTGTGCCCGGTACGCCCGTCACCAGCACGGCATTGGCCCCATTGTTCAGCAAGGTTTCCACGGCGTCGGGCGTGTCGCCCAACAGCTCGTCGGCCTGCCAGCGCTCCAGGCTGGGGTGGTCGATCAACAATAAGGAGCTCAGTGGTAAAAGCAGGCGTAAACTGGCGTCCAGGGCGTCGTCCGCGTCCAGCTCGTCCAGGCCAGTGGGCATGGCGCTCAGGTGCAGGACCAAAGGCAGCTCCGGGTAGTCGGAACACAGTTCGGCAACCATGCTGGCGATTTCAGGACTGTAAACGGGGCCGCACTTGATGGCCTGAATGTTCATGTCTTCCAGCAGGCAACGTGCCTGGTCATCGGCGATGTCCTCGGCCAGCGTCTGGATGTTTTCCTGCTGCGCGCTGTCGCGTACCAGCAAGGCGGTGGGCACACTGACGATATGGCAGCCCAGACGGGCACCAGTGAGGGCATCTGCCGGCAGATGGGCGCCGCCACTGGGATCATAAGGGGCCAGCACGAGCGCCAGGGCAGGACTTGAATTTTTGATTTCAGCAGCCATCTTATCTTGGATACACCGGCAGGGCCGACAAGGCTCTGGATGTCACGGGTTGAGTAATTTAGTAATATGAACCCCATTTTAATGGATTGCCCCGATTTGCACGCGGATCGGACTATGTTTACAAATACAGTAGGAATACTATGCGTACGTGGATGTGCCTGATTTGCGGCTGGATTTATGATGAAGAAACGGGTTTGCCTGAAGAAGGCATTGCACCGGGCACACGTTGGGAAGATGTCCCTCCAAACTGGGTCTGTCCCGAATGCGGCGCTCGTAAGGAAGACTTCGAAATGATCCAGGTGTGATCATTTCAGGTTCCAAGGTGGTTTGTTTTGACGGGAGGTGTGTATGAGTGCCACTAGCCAGTCCCCGCTAATCCAAGAAAGCGCTAATCTTACGCACCACCTGTTACTTGCCATGCCCGGTGTGGTATCGGGCAGCTTGGCCGACACGGTGATTTATGTCTGTGAACATAATGAACAAGGTGCTTTGGGCCTGGTCATCAATCGACCAACAGATCTGAGTCTGGTTGAGCTGTTGTCACGCATCGAGGTTGATGTGGATAAACGCGCCGATCTGGCCGGAACCTCGGTGTACTTCGGTGGGCCGGTACAGACGGATCGCGGCTTTGTGCTGCATGACTCGGATAAAACCTATACCTCCAGCCTGGGGGTGGGCGATCTGACCCTGACCACATCCCGCGATGTCTTGCAGGATGTGGCACAGGGAAAGGGACCGGTCCACATGCTGGTGACCCTGGGTTATGCCGGATGGGGCGCCGGTCAGCTGGAAAGCGAGATGGCCGATAATGCCTGGCTGAGCATCAAGGCGACTCATGAAATCTTGTTTTCCACGCCTGTTGGGGAGCGGTATGATCGCGCCCTGGCCCTGTTGGGAATCAGTCCTTTTACTCTGACAGGTGCGGCAGGCCATGCCTGAACACGACACACCATCAACGGCCAGCTCGGCACAGACCTTGCTGGCTTTTGACTATGGCCTGAAAAAAATTGGCGTTGCATTGGGCAATACCTTGACGCGTCAGGCCCGGCCTTATACGATTTTGCGGCCCGTTACACGGGAGCAGCGCTTTGCGGCTATTGAGGCTTTACTCAAGGAATGGCAGCCCGATCGGGTTGTGGTCGGCTTGCCTTTGACCCTGGACGGTGGCGAACAGTATGCTTCGCTGCGGTGTCGACGTTTTGCCAACCAGTTGCACGGTCGTTATGGCGTTGCGGTAGACCTGGTCGATGAGCGGGGCTCCAGCATGGAGGCTCAAGAATTGCTGGGCAATAATGACGATGATGATGCCATGGCAGCGTGCGTGATCCTGCAGCGATATCTGGATAGCCTGCCTGCGGCTTGAGCTCTCTACAAGGTTGCAGCCTTTTGATTAGTTTATTTCGTTTTAGTTGGCGTGCTGTCGCTCTGATCGTGTGGATTGTGGTCGGCCTGTTCAGTGTTGGCCTGCTTTTTCCCGTCTTGCGCTCCGGCGGACGCCGTCTGATGGTGCTACGCATGTCCCGCCTGTTGATGACTATTTGCGGTGTGCGCGTCATCCTGCATGGTCAGGCGGTTCAGGATCGCTCCGTGCTTTATGTGTCTAACCATATTTCATGGTTGGACATTTTTGTGCTCAACAGCGTGCGCTGCACTTCCTTCATTGCAAAAAGTGATATCCGTCGCTGGCCCGTGATCGGTTGGCTGGTTGCTGGCGCGGGAACGGTGTTCATTGAACGTGGCCAACGTCGGGCCATTCAGATTGTTAGCCAGCAAATGGCGGTTTGTTTCGAACGGGGCGACGCGGTAGGCCTGTTTCCCGAAGGCACCACCTCCACGGGGTGGGAGGTGCGACCGTTTCATGCCAGCTTGTTTGAGACAGCGATCAGCCTGAATGTGGATATTCAGCCTGTGGCGCTGGTGTTTGAGCATCAGGGACGGCGCAGTGAGCGTTTTGCCTTTGTGGGCGAGCAGTCCCTGGTAGGCAACATCTGGGTCCTGCTCAGTGCTCGCCATGTGTCTGTGCACTGCCACTTTCTGGATGTGATGCCCGCGCTCTCCTGCACGCAATGGGGGCGCTCACAAACGGCCCATCAGGCCCGCGAGCGGATACGCGCAGTGGTTTGTCACGAGTCGGCTGCTGACACCGGCCCAGCGCGTTAACCGGGTTTTTTGCTTTCCGGGCAGTGAATCTGAACCAGGTGCCGGTCTTGCAGGCGGACTGCACTGAGTTGTCGGCCCCAGACGCAACCGGTATCCAGGCTGATGAGCGTAGGGGTGTTCAACAAGCCCAGCGTAGACCAATGACCAAAAATGATGGGCACCTGAGCGCAGGCACGTTGCGGTAACTCATACCAGGGCAGCAAGCCTGATTCGGCATCGGGGGCGCCTTTGTGCTTGAAATCCATGTGTCCGGCTGCGTCGCACATGCGCATGCGGGTCAGGGTGCTGACAATGGCGCGTAGCCGGTCGTAGCCTTTGAGCCCTGCTTCCCAGCGATCCGGTTTGTTGCCAAACAGTTCGATGATCGTGTGCTGCCAGTCATCGGCACGCAACAATGTTTCCAGCTCCTGTGCATATTCCAGTGTCTGCTCGGGACTCCAGGCTGGATGAACCCCTGCATGAACCATCAAATGCCCGTGTTCGTAATGGGCCAGGGGCTGATGGCGCAACCAGTCCAGTAGCTCCTGGGCGTCGGGCGCAGCCAGCAAGTCCTGCAGCGTATCTTGCTTGCTGGATTTACGTACCCCGGCGGCAACCGCCAGGCAGTGAATGTCATGGTTACCCAGCACGCAAACAGCGCGCTCCCCCAGGGAGCGAATCAGGCGCAGAGCACCCAGAGAGTCGGGGCCACGGTTGACCAGATCGCCAGCAAACCAGAAAGTGGCCTGGCTGTCAGCGGCCACATCCGGATGGCCGAGCAAGCTGTCCAGGGGGCGGCAGCAGCCCTGAACATCACCAATTGCCCAGATGGCAGGGGAAGTAGCTAAAGACATGGTTTAATGTGTTGCACTGGGTTTGCGACGTCGCCGGTTGTGCCGGTTTTCCATCAGGATAAGAGCGCTCAAGGCCAGCGCCATGGCGATCAGATTCGGTACCAGAGCGGTGACCCAGGGTGCCAGATTGCTGAGCATGGCCACGTTCAAGGCAAGCTGGTTGATCATGAAAAAGCCCACGCCCAGTAAAATGCCGGTAAAGACCTTGGTGCCCACACCGCCATGGCGTGTCTGCATAAAGCCGATGGGTGCGGCAATGGTAATCATGACCAGCAAGGTGAACGGATAGGCAACTTTGCGCCACAGCGCTACAACCTGACGTTTGGTTTGCAGTTTGTTGGCGTCCAGATAACCAATATAGTCCTTCAAATCCAGAATGGACATGCGTTCGGGCGTGACGACGCGCGCGATCAGTCGGTCCGGGGTTAGCGTAGTGGTCAGCGTCAGGGTGGGGCGCTTTTCAATTTTCACCAGCGCTTGCTCAGGGGCTTTGTCCTGGCTCAGGACGGTGTGTGACTGCTCGCTGACATGCGTTTCGGTGACGTCTTGCAAGTCCAGCTGGTTTTTGTGAAATTGCCCGCTCGGTGCCTGCATCATGGCGTTTAAGCGTTGTCCGTCCGAGAAGTCGAACACGCTGACATCACTTACTTTGCCGTCGCCTTGCAGGTTGGCAATGTTGATGATGCGCACTCCACCTTGAGGATTGTTCTCTTTGAACCAATAGCCGCTTTCCAGCCGTCCGCTACCCGACCGTCCCAGCAAGGCCATGCCTTGCTCGCTGGATTTGATCTCGGCCATGGGCGTGACATACTCGGACAGGACAAAAGCACCGGCCACCAGCGGCAAGGTAATGGTCCAGAGCATCATCATCATATGCAGGCCGCTGACCCCCGAGGCGCGCAGAATCACCAGCTCATTGCGTTGGGCAAGGCTGGCCAGGGCCAGGGTGGCGCCAATGAGCAAGCCAATGGGCAGCAGGTCGTACAAACGAGTCGGCAATTCCAGCGCCTGGATGTAGAACAGATTGGCCAAGGTGAATTTGGAGCCGACTTTGTCCAGTTCTTCGATCAGGGCGAAAAAGGTGAACAGGCCCAGCAGTGCAAGCAGCACCACGGCGCTGGAGCGATAGATTTCGGAAGCAAGATAGCGGCGAGCGGTGCGCATGAAAATAGGGCCCAGGAAAGACGTGGCTAGCTTAACAAAAATGCGGATTGCAGTCAGGGAATAGCGACTTGACGCATGCGTTGACTGATGGTGCGAGTGCGCGACTGCAAATAGGCGCTGTTACGGTTTTTGTCATAATAGGCTGGGTTGGGGAGCATGCCTGCCAGCCGGGCGGCCTGCATGGCGCTAAGGGTGGCGGCATCAGTCTTGAAATAGTGGCGCGCCGCCGCCTGGGCTCCAAATACGCCTTCACCCCACTGAGCCACGTTCAGATACAGCTCCAGAATACGCTCCTTGCTCATGACGGTTTCAATCATATAGGTCAGAATCAGTTCCTGTCCTTTGCGCAAATAACTGCGCGACTCTGACAGAAACAGATTTTTGGCCAATTGCTGGGAGATGGTTGAGCCCCCGCGCCGACGGGTCGAGCCTTTTTCTGATTGGCGTCGGTTGTATTCCCACGCTTTACGAATGGCATCCCATTCAACCCCCGAGTGATTCAGGAAGTTCGAGTCTTCGGAGGCGATGACCGCGCGCTTCAGGTTGGCGCTGATCTTGTCGTAAGGCACCCATTGGTAGCGCAGTTTTGCATCGGCATCGGAGCTGCGCAACTGACCTTGCTCTGCCGCCATGAAGGAGGTCATCCGTGGGGGCACCACGCTATACCAGAGCACCATCACAAACAGGGCAATCTGATAGAGCAGAACGGCGGCGGCCAGGGTTAATACGGCCAGGCCGGCCAGTTTCCAGGGATGGACCAGGAGGCGACGCACGTCAGATTTGTCCCAGGTCCTGGCGCAAGGCGGCCAGCACGGGTTCGACATCGGCTTGCAAGCCATGCCAGATCTGAAAGCTGGCGGCAGCTTGGCCCACCAGCATGCCCAGACCATCTCTGCTCTGTGTGGCGCCTGCCTGCTGGGCGGCCCGCATAAAGGCGGTGGGCTCGCTGGCATAAAACATATCGTAGGCCAGCGAGTGGCTGCGGTAGCGGGCATCGGGCAGGTCGGGCAGACTCTGATTGAGACTGGCCGAGGTGGCATTGATGACGATATCCCAGTCACCGCAGTGGTCGTCCAGCCCGCCTGCACTCAGGCGGCGCGAGGCATCCGGGTCCAGAGCCACTACCTGCTCGCGGATTTCATAGGCTTTGGCACTGGTGCGATTGATGATGTGCAGCAGCTCGCAGCCGGCCTCCAGCAAGGGAAACACGACCCCACGTGAGGCGCCGCCCGCACCGATCAGCAAGATGCGCTTGCCCTCCGGGTTGTGGCCAACACGCAGAAGATCCGAACACAAACCCAAGCCGTCGGTATTGCATCCATGCAGTTGCCCGTCCTCCAGCCATAGCGTATTGACGGCCCCTGCCATGCGGGCCCGGCGGCTCAGGCGTGGGCCCACCAGTTCGTAGGCTTGTTCCTTGAACGGCAAAGTCACGTTCAGGCCACTGCCCGTTTTGAAGAACTGCTCTACGGTGGAGGCGAAACCATCGAGGGGGGCCAAAATCCGCTCATAGCTCAGGGCCAGATTGAACTGGCTGGCAAATTGGGCATGGATTTGTGGGGAGCGGCTGTGCTCGATGGGGTGACCAATAACGCCGTAGCGCTGGACAGAAGTCGTGTCGGGCATGGTTAAGCGATGCTTGTCGTGTTGTCAGGTGTCAGCACCAAGGCTGAAACCACGTATTTTACCCCAGGGTCTGGCTTCGCTTCTGTTTGCCATGGGCAATACAGCCTTACTGCCCATCCCCACCCTGCATATTGAGTCCGTCACGGGTGAAGTGCCAACTGCGGGTAATCACAAGCACATCTGCGTTCGGGGCCAGTTGTTCGGGCAAGGGCGCAAAGGGGGCGGCCAGCTCCACAATACGTCGTGCCGCCAGATTCAGGGCGGGCTGATCGGAAGGCTGAGTAATCTGAGCGCGCAGCAGGCTGCCATCTCGCCGTATATACACGGTCATTTGGAGCTGGCCGTAGAGCTGTATTCCGTCTTGCCGCGGGTAGTGGCGTGTGCCGGTTTGTTCGATCTTCTCTCGCCACTGGTCCAGGTAGCGCGCTTGTTCACTGGCCTTGGCACTGGGCCCGACATAGTGATAACGCGGCTGGCGCTGCTGCTCCCGAATCTGCTCGCGCAGCATGGCCAACTGACTGTTGTGACGTTGCGGCTCCAGATCCTGATCATCTGGACCGGGCTCCAGTGATGCGCCGATATACTCCGTACGAGGTGTCGAGGGCGGAGCCTTATCGCGGCTCTCCAGTTCGCCCAGCAGACGTTGCTGCTCGGCTTCCAGACTTTGCTGACGGGCCCGCAAGGCTTCAAGGACCAGTCGATTGGGCAGATTGGGGTCGCTCAGCGGCAAAGGATTGCTGGCCTGACCTTGCAGGTGATCCCCGCCGCCATCCAGATTGAGCTGCGCCAGCAACTGGGGACTCAAAGGCACGGAGTCGGTGCTGAAATTGACCAGAGCCACGTCCAGACGGGAGTCGGCAGCCGGGGCGGGTGGCCGGGCAGGCCAGAAAATCAGCACGAGATGAATGAGGGCGGAAAGAGCGATCGCCAGCCACAAATAATCTTTGGGCAGGTTGCGGCGCTCAAGCTTGCTCATGGCTGTCAGTCGGCCGTCGCGACCGAGCGCAAACGGGCCTCTACGGTCAAGGCCAGTTCGTCAAACGACAGCAGATCCAGGGTCACCTCCTGACCTCGCTCCAGCGCCGGCAGGCCAGGAACGTGTAGAACCAGAGGGGCGTTAGTCAAGCGCACCAGATCCTCCTTGATGAAGCTGGCCTGAACTTGCTTGATATCGTTTTGCTGCAACCAGCGCAGGCACCAGAAACGCTCCAGAGAGGACTGGTAATCCGCCCACTGGGTGTATTGCGATTCAAAGGCGCCAATAATGGCATACAGGTCTGCATCCTTGGGCTGGAAAGGGGCTGCCAGACGTGCCGAGATGCCATGCTGGGCGGCCGCCAGGATTTGTCCTTGATTAATCAGGTCCACATAGCGGCGCAGCGGCGAGGTGGACCAGATGTATTGCGGTACACCAATGGACTCGTGCGGGCCGGGCGTGGTGGACATGCGCGTGCGCATGAATTGCTGGGAACGATAGATACCGGGCACATTATGTTCGGCCAGCAGGCCACCCCAGAGCTGATTGGCCAGGATCATGTATTCGGCCACCAGCAGGCTGAGCGGAGCATTGCGCACACGCGGCACCAGCCGGATGATGGAATTCGGGTCATCGTGCGGGCCTTCCAGTTCAAAGCTGTATTCCACCCGGTTGTTGTTTTCCGGTTTGCCCCGTACTGCCTCGCGCTGGGCCGACAGTTGGCGGGAGAAATTCCACAGCGGACGCAGCCACTGCGCATAAGGCAGCTCGGCGTTTTCGTCGGCCAGGGCCGCTTCGCTGATCAGCGGGTCCAGTTCATGCTGGCGCAGGTTGCCCGCCACGGTGATGCGTTCCAGGCGGGTTTGGTGGGACAGGATTTCACCTGTGCTGATGTCGGCATCCACATACAGGGACAAGGCAGGGCGTGTTTGACCCTGGTCCAGTGAGAAATGCGCGATCAGCTCAGGCGGCAGCATGGGAATCTTGTAGCCTGGCGTGTAAACCGTTGCCATGCGATTGCGGGCGATCTGGTCGATTTCATTGCCACGGCTCATCGCCAAAGACGGTACGGCAATGTGGACACCCACTCGCAGTCGGCCCGGCTCGGGATGCTGGACCGACAAGGCGTCGTCAATCTCAATCGTATTGGCATCGTCCACGGAGTACGCAATGACATCCGCTTCGGGCAGGTCCTGGCCCCAGTTTTGCAGGCAGATTGCCGGAAAGCCGGTGCCTTTGGGGAAATGAGCGGTTAAAAAGCGATGCTGATGCAAGGTCAGGGGGTTGGACCAGGCGCCCAGCGAGAGCAGCAGTTTCTCGGTGCTGACACCCAGTTCCTTCTGGGCTTGATCGAAGGCTTTCCACTCCAGCGTGTTTTTGTCCGGCTGGGTCAGGAAGGTCCCCGCTTTGGCTGCCACTTCGGGTGGCAACTCGCCCTTGATCATCTGCTCGGCCCAGGTTTGAATCTGTTCTTGCTGCAGACGCTTCTTTTCAATGGCGGCCAAAGCGGCTTGCAGGATTTCCGGGGGAGCGGGGCGATACAGTCCCTTGCCCCGACGATGGAAGTAGGCCGGTGCGCTGTGCAGAGCAAAAATGGTGCCGGTTTTTTCGATGGCGCTGGGAGGGTGGCCAAAATACTCCTGGGCCAGTTCGGCCGCCTCAAATTCGTCCTGCGGTGCGCATTCCCACAAGAAATTGATATCCAGCGAGTCGGCCAGGGCCTGGGCTTTTTCCAGCAGCTCTGCAGGGGCTGGCTGATCGAATGTAAACAGAACGCTGTTTTTCTTGATTTTGCTGCGCTTGCCAGACGCGGATTCCACCTGCATGGTGGTATCGCTGTCAGAAAATATTTTTTCTGCTTTGAAATTACCGCTGTCTTCAAAAAGGACGTACATGATTTTCCATCTGGATGGTGCTGGCCATCCGGTAAATAGATTTAAGGTTGTTGCAGGGCAAAGCGCAAAATATCGTCGATCCAGGGGTCGAAGTCGGTCAGACCGTGATCGCCGCCTTCCAGAATCTGCCCTTGACTGCCTTTGTACCAATCCGCCATTTCGCGCCAGTTCAGAACTTCATCGCCTTTGGCGGCCAGCAGATAAAAACGCTGGGGATCGCTTGGGCGTGGGACATGAATGTCGTTGAGCTCATCGACATAGTCGGGCAGGAAATGAAAAGGGTCGGGCGAGTGATAACAGACATGTTCGCCCACCTGGGTGGCCAGATCCCGTCCTGCGTAGACCACCGGGTTGAGCAGTACCGCGCGGCTGTGATAGTGCTGCGCCAGGTGACTGGCATAGTAACCGCCTAGCGAGGAGCCGATCACACATAATTGATCCGTGCTCATGCCTGTCTGCAGTTCGGTATCCACAATGCGTTTACACATGGCAATGGCCTGGGCCGGGCTGGCGGGCAATTGCGGGCAGCGCCACAGGTGCAGCATGTCTCTGTCCTGCAAGGCTTGTTTCAGGCGCTGCGCTTTATAGGACGAAGGCGAGGAACGAAAGCCGTGAAGATAGAGAATCATGGGAGCGCCTGCTATATAGATAAGAGGGTCAGCGTGACAGTTGATCCAGCAGGCGCTGATGAATGCCGCCAAAGCTGCCGTTACTCATCACAACAATGGCATCGCCGGGCTGGCTGGCTTGAACAATAGCCTGAACCATTTTATCCAAATCATTCCACGCTGTGGCACGATCCCCTAAAGGGGCCAGGACCTTGGCCGCATCCCAGCCCAGCGCGTGCTTGCCTTGGGTCTCACCGTAGCAAAATACCAGATCTGCCTCTTCCAGCGAGCCTGGCAGGCGGGCCGCCATGGCGCCCAGCTTCATGGTGTTGGAGCGCGGTTCGAGCACCGCCAGAATCCGGCTTGATTGACCGGTTTGACTGCGCAGGCCGGCGAGGGTGGTGGCAATGGCTGTGGGGTGGTGAGCAAAATCGTCGTAGACCGTAATGTCTTTGACGACACCCCGTACTTCCATGCGACGCTTGATACCGGCAAATTGGCTCAATGCCTGACAAGCCCGCTCAGGCTGTACGCCCACATGGTGGGCGGCAGCAATAGCGGCCAGAGCGTTCAGACGATTGTGCTCGCCTGTCAAGGTCCAGTGGACGATGCCCTGGGGCTGGCCCTTGAAACTTACTTCAAAGGAAGTGGGACTCAGCGCTTTGCTGTCCCAGTCTCCTTCAGGGCCGAACTGCTCGACCGGCGTCCAGCAACCACGTGCCAGGGTTTCATCCAGGCTGGGGGTGTGGGTGGGACGGACAATCAACCCAGTGGAAGGAATGGTGCGCACCAGGTGGTGAAACTGGGTCTGGATGGCATGCAGATCCGGGAAGATATCGGCATGGTCGTATTCCAGATTGTTCAGAACGGCTGTGCGGGGGCGATAGTGAACAAACTTGGAGCGTTTGTCGAAAAATGCGGTGTCGTACTCGTCGGCCTCGATCACAAACAAGGATTGTCCAGGATTGAAGCGCGCCGAGACGCCCAGACCAGGGGCCACGCCACCGATCAGGAAATTAGGCGACAGATCGGCCTGCTCCAGAATCCAAGCCAGCATGGAGCTGGTGGAAGTCTTGCCGTGTGTGCCTGCCACGGCCAATACGTGCTGCTGGTGCAGGATGTTCTCGCCCAGCCATTGCGGACCGGACGTGTAAGGCAGGCCCTGATCCAAAATGGCCTCCATCAGGGGATTGCCGCGGGTGACCACATTACCCACTATATAGAGATCAGGACACAGTTCGGTTTGCTCTGCGCCAAAGCCCTCGATCAGTGCAATGCCTTGCTCTTCCAGTTGGGTGCTCATGGGCGGGTAAACCCCGGCGTCGCAACCTGTGACCGTATGGCCAGCCGAACGGGCAATCAGGGCCAGACCACCCATGAATGTGCCGCAAATTCCTAGTATGTGTATATGCATGACAATCCTCCGGCCTGTATTCTAGACGACTGTTTGATCTGATGCGTGAGCTTTGGTGAGGGCCGGTGCTATCATCCCTGAATGATATTTTTTCAGGTGTAAGCCGGTATGCGTAGGCGTCTTTTTCTGCGGCAGTCGCTGGTGTGTGCAAGCCTTTTGGCCCTGCATCCTGCCCCATGGGCCAGTTTGCTGCCTTCCGACCCGTTTCTGGCGCAAAGCTTCAAAGATCTTCAGGGCGAGGATCGTGCGCTGTCCGCCTACAGCGGCAAGCCGCTGGTCGTGAATTTCTGGGCAACCTGGTGCGCGCCCTGCGTCAAGGAAATGCCTGACCTGCAAGCCCTGCACGAACGCTATCCCGACGTGCACTTTGTCGGCATCGCGGTGGACTCGCTCGATAACGTCACGGAGTTTCTGGAACGCGTTCCGGTCAGCTACGATATTTTGCTGGCGGGTTCGGCGGGTCTGAAACAGATGCGCAGCGTGGGCAATAAAAAGGGCGGCCTGCCCTTTACGGTCGTGTTTGGCAGCAATGGTCGGATCAGCGAACGGATTTTGGGTCAGATAGATCCCGAAAAGTTGGACGAAGTTATTAAGGCTCAACGCTAACTGGCCGACTTTTTCGCTTAATTTCGTTAAATTTCCGCTCTGTGGGCAGCCTGCCCCAAACGGGATGGAACCAATCCTAACTGTTTGTAAGCCAAGCAGGTTTATGGACAAATGACGTTATTTAGCGTAAAAAGGCGGTCTGTCTTGACGAAAAATCCGCTATGGCGAAACATGTCCTGGTCCTTAACGGGCCCAACCTCAACCTGCTGGGAACACGAGAACCCGATGTCTACGGACACCAGACTCTCGAAGATATCAACAGTGGTTTACGGGTGCTGGCCGATCAGCATGGCGCGCAGTGTCATTTTTTTCAAAGTAACCACGAAGGCGGGCTCGTTGATCGAATTCATCAAGCTCGTGACCAGGGTGTCGATTTCATCCTGATCAATGCTGGGGCCTATACCCATACCAGCGTGGCGATACGGGATGCGCTAGCCGGTGTCGGTATTCCGTTTATTGAAGTTCATCTGTCCAATGTTCACCGTCGTGAGCCGTTCCGCCACCACTCCTATCTTTCTGACACCGCTTGCGGTGTCATTGTGGGTTTAGGGGCGTACGGCTATGAGGCCGCTTTGCGGTTCGCTTTGAATAGTTAGGCGGTTCGTTTCGTTTTTTTGACCAATATTTTTTTAATGCCGTCCTGTCCCAGTCAGTGGCTAGTGCGGCGTTGCGGGAAGTACGCATGGATCTTAGAAAACTCAAAACCCTGATCGATCTGGTCGCCGAGTCTGGCATTGCTGAGCTGGAAATCACCGAAGGTGATGACAAGGTTCGCATTGTTAAATTTTCGCAAAGCTCGGCCGCTCCCGTGGTGTACGCCCCTGAGGCTCCTGTAGCCCAGGTGGTGGCGCCCGCCGGTGCTCCTGCCGCCCCGGCTGCTCCCGCAGCTCCCGAAGGCCACGCCGTCAAGGCTCCGATGGTCGGTACCTTCTATCGTGCCCCCAGCCCGGGCGCCGCTCCGTTTGTGGAAGTGGGCCAGACCGTCAAGGAAGGCGAGCCCCTGTGCATTATCGAGGCCATGAAGCTGCTCAACGAGATCGAAGCCGACAAGTCCGGCGTGATCAAGGAAATCCTGGTTGAAAACGGCGGGCCGGTGGAATACGGTCAGACCTTGTTCATCATCGGTTGATGATATGTTTGAAAAAATCCTAATCGCCAATCGGGGCGAAATTGCCTTGCGTATCCAGCGCGCCTGCCGCGAGATGGGTATCAAGACAGTCGTCGTTTATTCTGAAGCAGATCGTGGTGCCAAATACGTGCGTCTGGCTGACGAGGCCGTATGCATTGGCCCAGCCCAGGCCCGTGACAGCTACCTGAGCATGCCTGCCATCATCTCGGCGGCGGAAGTCACCGATGCGGAAGCCATTCACCCTGGCTACGGCTTTATGGCTGAGAATGCGGACTTCGCTGATCGTGTCGAAAAGAGCGGTTTTGTCTTTATCGGCCCTCGTCCCGAGAACATTCGCACAATGGGCGATAAGGTCATGGCCAAGAAAGCCATGATCGAGGCCGGTGTGCCCGTGGTTCCCGGCTCGGACGGTGCCTTGCCTGACGATCCGGCAGAAATCGTGCGCATTGCTCGCGAAGTGGGTTATCCCGTCATCATCAAGGCCTCGGGCGGTGGTGGTGGTCGCGGCATGCGCGTGGTCTACACCGAAGCGGCCCTGTTGACAGCTGTTGCTACGACGAAAACTGAAGCAGCGGCGGCGTTCAACAATCCCGAGGTCTACATGGAAAAGTACCTCGAGAATCCACGCCACATCGAAATTCAGGTGTTGGCCGATGGCGACCGCAACGCCATCTGGCTGGGTGAGCGCGATTGCTCCATGCAGCGCCGTCACCAGAAAGTGATTGAAGAGGCGCCCGCACCGGGCATTCCGCGTCGCCTGATCGAACGTATCGGTGAGCGCTGTGCCGACGCTTGTCGCCGTATGCGTTATCGTGGCGCGGGCACGTTTGAATTTCTGTATGAAAACGGTGAGTTCTTCTTTATCGAGATGAACACCCGGATTCAGGTCGAGCACACCATCACGGAAATGATTACCGGTATTGATCTGGTGCAAGAGCAGATCAAGGTGGCTGCAGGCGAGAAATTTGTATTGCGCCAGCGTGACATCGAATTCGTGGGTCACTCGATCGAGTGCCGTATCAATGCAGAAGACCCGTTCAATTTCGTCCCAAGCCCTGGTTTGATTACCAAGTGGCACACGCCCGGTGGCCCTGGCGTGCGTATCGACTCGCACGTCTTTACCGGTTACACCGTGCCTCCCTATTACGACTCCATGATTGCCAAGCTGATTACCTATGGCAAGACACGTGAGCAGGCCATCGCCCGTATGGACATTGCCTTGTCCGAAATGGTGGTGGAAGGGATCAAGACGAACGTGGAACTGCACCGGGAATTGATGCAGGACGCCAACTTCAAGGCAGGTGGCACCAGTATTCATTACCTGGAACAAAAGCTGTCCCAACGTAGCAAATAAGGGCAGCAACGGGTCGGGCCGATGGCCTGACCTGACAAGAATGATGATTATGTAAAACAGGGGCAAGCCCCCTGTTTTGCTTTATGGAAACTATGTATGCGTGAACTCTTACTGAGCTGCCAGGAACACGAAGCTGAACGTTTGTCCGATGCCCTGCTGGAAGCGGGCGCCTTGTCGGTGTCGGTGGAAGATGCTAACGGTGATACCGATCAGGAAAAGCCCTTGTTTGGTGAGCCGGGTATTGAGCCGGATGTGTTGGCCTGGGATCGCAATTGGGTGGTGGCGTTGCTGCCCGAGGAGCTTGAGCCGGAAGAGTTACTGCAACCGCTGTTTGAGGCGGGTGTGCTTGATCGCGACAAGGCCCAGTGGAGCCTGCGCGAAGTGCCTGACGAGGATTGGGTGCGTTTGACCCAGTCCCAGTTCGGTCCCATTCCCGTGGGCGAGCGTATCCTGATTGTGCCTAGCTGGCACAAGGATGATGAGGATCTGCCTCCTGCTCAGGAAGGTGATGACGGACTGGTGCGGATTGAACTGGACCCCGGTCTGGCCTTTGGCACCGGCAGTCATCCAACCACACATTTGTGTCTGGATTGGCTGGCCCACCATGTGCAGGCAGGTCAGACCGTGTTGGATTATGGTTGTGGCTCCGGCATTTTGGCCATTGCCGCCCGCAAGCTGGGTGCCGGTCATACGATTGGTGTGGATATTGACGAGCAGGCCGTGATTGCCACGCGCTACAATGCGCAAGTCAATCAGGTCGAGGTGGAGGGCTTGCTGCCCGACGCGATGCCCGCCGGGCAAACGGATCTGGTTGTAGCCAATATTTTGGCCAATCCCCTGCGTATGCTGGCACCTATGCTGGCCAACCGCGTCAAACCGGGCGGGCATCTGATTTTGTCCGGTATTTACAATTGGCAGGCTGAGGAAATGATCGATGTCTACTCCTCCTATCTGCCCTTGTCGGTCTGGCAGGAACGGGATGGCTGGGTGTGTTTGGCTGGTCAACGCCCGTTGTAAGACGGCAGAACTTAAGGTGAGTTTATGGAGCTAAAGACTCGCTGCCCCCGTTGCGGGACCTCATTTGCAGCTAGTGTGGAAGTGCTGCAGCGCCGCCGGGGCTATATACGCTGTATTCAATGTGCGCATATCTTCGATGGCTTTGAAGAAGTCATTGATGAGCAAGCCCCTGAGCCTACCTATGTTTCTCCCCCTGTGATGGAACCGATCGAGCCGCGTCTGGCGCCTGAGCCGACGGTGTCGGCCCGGCGCGAACAGGTGCAGGCGGTCGATTTGCAGGCTCCCATCCCGGGACCGCGCTTTGTTGAGCACTCCCGTCACGCCCCACCCCGCGATGAAGGCAGTGCCCATGAGTCTTTGCAGGTCCGTAAATTTCCGGACTCCATTCTCGCGCAGGCGCCCGTTACACCGGCTGACCCTGCCGTGATTCGTGCTCGTGCCAGAGCAGGGCGTACGCCGCGCGATGACGGGGAAGCAGCATTTTTTGTGTCTGCTGATCTGACCCCTGAGCAAGAGCGTGGGCATCATATCGGTCAGGCTTCCTGGACAGGTGCAGAACCCCAATTCAGTGTTGGTGATCGCGCCAGCACGTTGCGAGCTTCATTTCCCTCCCGTCAGGCTGATGGCACGCATGATAGCGACCATGTGCAGCAGGACTGGCTTATTGAGCCTAACCCTGCCTTGCAGCGTGAGACGCGCTATGAAGGTGAGGCCAGCCTGGGTCAGCGTGTGAGCGCTCTGTTCTGGACCAGTTTGTGCGTATTGGGTGCGCTGCTGTTTGTCGCGCAGTTGATGTATGTCTACCGTGTGCAGATTGTGAGCCAGGTGCCCCTGTTGCGTCCCGTGTTCGAGCGTGCCTGTGAGACGTTGTCCTGCCAGGTTCCCTATGAGCGCCGCCTGGATCAGATCCGGGTGCAGGCTTCGGCTTTGCATAAGGCGCCCAGCCAGCCTGGTCAATCCACCTTGGGCTTTACGCTGCGTAACGACTTTGAGCGTCCCCAGGAGTGGCCCACGCTGGTTCTTGATTTGAAAGATTTTTCCGGAGCTCTGATCGCACGGCGCAATATCACGCCCGACCAGTATCTGGCTCCCGAGCGACGTGAGCCTGCTTTTGCAGCGCGCAGTGAGCTCATGGTGCGCCTGCCTTTGAACACCGGGCAGCTACAAGTTAATGGCTACCAGATTAGCCCTTTTTTTCCATAAGGTAATTTATGACCGAGCGAGTGCTGGTATGTGGTTCGATCGCGTTCGATACGATCGCGGTTTTCGAGGGGTACTTCAAAGATCACATCTTGCCCGACAGCATCAAGACCCTGAGCGTGTCTTTTTTTGTGCCCAGCCTGCGTAAAGAGTGGGGCGGCTGCGCAGGTAATATTTCCTACAACTTGAATATGCTGGGTGGCCAGCCTGTGCCGGTAGGGGCAGTCGGTAGTGATGGCGTGGACTACGTACAGCGTCTCCAGGATCTGGGGATTGACACCAGCATGGTCCGGGTGATGCCAGACATGTTCACCCCTCAGTGCTTCATCACCACCGACCTGGCCGCCAGCCAGATTACTTCTTTTCATCCCGGCGCGATGGTGAGCTCGGCCCAGATTGACCTGTCGGGCCAGGAAGCGGCCTGGGGTATTGTGGCGCCAGATTCCAAAGATGGCATGTTCGCCCATGCGCGCCGTTTGCATGCGCAGGGCACCCCCTTTATCTTCGACCTGGGTCAGGCCATGCCCTTGTTTGCGGGTGAAGACCTGCATGAAATGCTTGAACTGTGTCAAGTTCTTACGGCTAACGAGTATGAGGCCGAAGTGATTGAGCAGCGCACCTCCAAGAGCATGGCCGAGATCGCACAAGGCTTGCAAGCGGCCGTGGTGACGCGTGGCGAGCATGGCAGCACGCTTTATCATCAAGGCCAGACTTATCACATTGCTCCAGTCCCCGTGGAAAATCTGGTTGATCCCACCGGTTGCGGCGACGCGCATCGCGCCGGCCTGTTATATGGACTTACAAAAGGGTGGAGCTGGCAAGAGGCCTGCAGCTTGGGCAACTTGATGGGCAGTATTAAAATTCAAGCTGATGGTCCGCAAAATCATGAATTTAAACGTTCTGATATCTCGGCCATGCTAAAACAGCACTATGGTATCGAACGTAGTCTGTAAGAGAGCACTCAGCCGTTTTCTATGATTCGGCCAGCCACGTTTTTTGGAGTAAACCGTATGTACGTTTCTTTTTTCGATCGACCCAAAGTACGTCTGCTGGTAGTGGCGAGCCTGGCGGCGCCCGTGTTCCTGCTGGCCGGTTGTGCCAATAAATCGGCTTCCAGCTCGGTGTACAGCTACGGTCAGGCTCAGCGCGAACAGATCGTGCGTTTAGGTACGGTGGTGTCGGTACGAGCCGTCACCATTCAGGAAGACCAGAACTCGGGCGTGGGTACGGTTGGGGGAGCCGCCTTGGGTGGCGTGGCAGCCAGCAGTATCGGTGGCGGGCGCGGCAGTATTCTGGCCAGTATCGGTGGCGCTATTTTGGGTGGCCTGGTTGGTAATGCCGTAGAGAACCGTATGGGGAAGACCCAGGGTTTGGAGATTACGGTGCAGCTGGACAACGGTGAGACTCGTGTCGTGGCTCAGGAAGCCGATGTACCGTTGTCCGTCGGCCAGCGTGTACGCATGCTCAGCGGTAATGGTCCTACGCGTGTGGTGCCCATGTAAGTGGTGCCCCGTGGCTTCACGTGATAAAGAACCCGGCTCATGGCCGGGTTTTTTTATGCCTGTCTGTGCTGGCTGGCCTGGCGGCGCTCACGCTCAAGCAGGATTTTCTTGCGCTCCAGGCCCCAGCGGTATCCTGCCAGACTCCCGCTTTGTCGCAGAACACGATGGCAGGGAATGGCAACGGCCAATAGGTTGCTGGCACAGGCTTGAGCGACTGCCCGGGCTCCGTTTGGCATGCCCAACCGGACGGCAATGTCGGTATAGCTCATGGTCTGGCCCAGGGGTATCTCGCGCAGCAATGTCCAGACTTGTTGTTGAAAAGCGGTGCCTTGAATGTCCAGAGGCAGGTTCATTTCCTGATCCGGCTCGTCTACCAAGGTTTGTAGGTAGGCCAGTTCTTGCTGGAGCTGCACCTCTGCTTGAATCAGCGTGGCTGCTTTGAACTGATTCTGCAGTTGTTGGAGCATGACTGCGGCGTCATCACCCAAAGAAATTGCGCAAATCCCGCGTTCGCTCCTGGCGACCAGCAACATACCCAGGCTGCACGCGGTGATGCCAAAATGAATCGGCCCGCTTGGGCCTGAGCGACGCCGTGTAATGGCCGGCTTGTCCGCCGGGATATAAACGTGTTCGTCGCTTTGTGAAAAAGCAGTAGCGGCTGCTCGCTTGGGCATGCGCCACAAATACCAGGAGGCCACGCTTCGATACGGGGCCCAGGCTTGGGCAATCTCACGCAGAGCGCGGGGCGAGGGGGCTTTGTCCAGACGCTTCAGATTGCGGTAGCCTTCACGCACTCCGAAGTCATCTGCAGGCAGGATGTCCTCACGCTCCAGCGTATACATCATCATCATTTCAACCGTCCAGCGTCCGATGCCACGCAAGGTGGTCAGCCGTTCGATGAGTTCTTTCTCGGACATCTGCATGGCACGTGCCTGATCGGGAATGAGGCCATCCAACCGCGCTTGTGCCAGCCCCATGATGCTGGTGGCCTTGGCGCCGGACAAGCCGCAAGCCCGCAGCGTCTCATACGGTGTGGCCAGCACTTCCTCTGGATCTGGGCAATGGCCGTGGGGATAGAGATCAAGCAGACGCTGCAAAATGCGTTCAGCTGCACGGGTATGCAACTGCTGATAGACCACAGAGCGGATAAGTGCCTCGTAAGGGTCGCGTTCTGGGCGTGGCTGGTGAACACAGGGGCCGACATGGGCAATCAGTGCCTGCCAGTCAGGGTCCAGTGCGGCCAGAAATTTTTCGGCCTTGCGATAGCGGCCGTCCAAGTCCGGGTTCGGTAAAAGGCGAGTCATGCCAGTGCTCGGCTGATTGAAGGTAAGACCAGTATAAGGTCCACCTTGGGGGCAGGCACCCTGATTCTTGCTCTTGAATTCATGTCATGAAAACTGGGTGGACTGTGTGTCGGGGGGCTCCATTGACGGGGCGGGAGGGGGAGTGTTGATGGGGTTGCAGTTGAATGTCCAGGTGCAGGGGAGCAAAAAAAAGCCTGAACATACGTTCAGGCTTCTTCAGACAAGATGGCGTGCCAGCCTAGATAGGTACGAGGCTGAAAGCTGTGCGTGTGATGACCATATTGAGCACCTGTGTCAACAGCAGCAACACTAATGGCGACAGATCCAGGCCACCCAGATCGGGCAAGACGCGGCGGATCGGGTCCAGCAAGGGCGCCGTAATGGAACGCAGCAAAGGCATGCTGGGAGACTGAGGCTGAATCCATGACAGCAAGGCCTGCAGCAGCACCACCC
Organism: Alcaligenes sp. Lyrl_28; assembly: GCF_051948705.1. NCBI lineage: Bacteria > Pseudomonadati > Pseudomonadota > Betaproteobacteria > Burkholderiales > Alcaligenaceae > Alcaligenes > Alcaligenes sp. Lyrl_28. Next base: position 90,874 of record NZ_JAYJLG010000006.1, on the reverse strand, counting down.
AGAAAATCAGGCTCAAAGTCCAGCGCAGCACGGTAAAGACGGCGGCCAGCAAGAACATGGGGAAGTTGGAGAGCATGGAGACCGAACCGGTCAGCACCATGGCGCTAAGAACAAGGTAAACCAAGGCACTTAGCCAGGCGGCGAACAGGGAGGTCCAGTCCCAATGATTGCCACTTTTGATCACCCGTCGCAAAGGCATGATCAGCCAGTCCGTGACTTTGAACATGGCTTGTGAATAGGGATTGAAGGGGTGGATTCTGAGCGCATAAACCCAGGCACGCAGTAGCAAAATCGTGCCCAGCAGTGACAGAACAATATGGATTAGGAAGAGGGCGACTTCACTGAACATAGTTGCTTGGTATGAATTGATAGAAGAGAGAATTGTCGCATGCAAGTGCGTCAAACCAAAGAGCCACCCGATCGGGGTGGCTCTTTAGGAAAAACGTGCAAACGAGGTGCGCTTAAGGACGCTTGCCGGTTGGGAACGGCCAGGAGCCGGCAGGGTTGATGTCTTCACGACGCGGCTCAGCAGGCGCAGCAGCGGTTTTGGTCGCTTTTCGTGCGGCGGTCTTATTGCCAACTTTAGCGGCGGTTTTGGACGTTGTACTGGTCTTTGGGGTTTTGGTTTCTGCGGTCACGGATTTAACTTCTTTCTTCTTGGGAGCTACGGATTTTGCTGCACTGGCAGCGGGACTGGCTTTTTTTGCCGCTGTCTTGGCTGCTGCCTTAGTGCCGGTTTTAGCGGCAGGTTTGGCTGTCGCTTTACTGGACGTGGCTTTCTTTGCCACGGATGTGCTTGCCTTGGTGCTGGCCGGTTTTTTGTCGGCAGCCGTGGCAGCAGGTTTGGCAGTTGCTGTTTTAGCAGTGTTTGTCTTGGGAGCGGCCGCTTTTTTGGCGGGCGCTTTTTTGGCTACCGTTTTTTGGGCAACGGCTTTGCTGGTGCTGGTCTTTTTAGCAGCTGCTTTTTTGGCGACGGTTTTCACGGCGGCTGGCTTGCTTGTGGCTGTTTTGCTTGCCGCGGGCTTTGCTGCCGTGGTTTTCTTTACCGCTGCTTTTGTCGCAGTTTTCTTGGCTGGGGCGCTGCTTGCCGCTTTGGCAGGCGCTTTCACAGCAGCTTTGCCGGTCTTGGAAGCCGTGGTTTTAGCGGGGGACGTGGAGGCAGCGGTTTTGCTGCTGGGACTGGTCTTGGTAGCAGTAGCGGTTGCTGCGGCTGTTTTGGCTGGCGTTGCTTTTTTGGGGCTGACGGCTTTCTTGCTTGCTGCTTTTGCTGCGCCTTTCTTGGCTGTTGCCATGATCATGCTCCTTGAGAACAAGTCTTTAGTTTGTCCACACCCATTTGTCCTGGCCTGGAAAACTGCAATGGCCTTTTTCAAATGACGCAGGCGTTCAGGGCCAATACCCTATACGCATAGAAGTCTAACGCAAGCCCCTACACAGTCAAGTATTAATCATGTAGCACACGCATATGGCTTTGTTAACCCCGCTTGCTGTCTCCAATAAGTTGCGTTCTGTGCGACTGCCGTTTTGCGCATATGTGTTTTTTCAGACTGAACAAAGGGGCCTTGGCGACAAAACAAAAATTGCTTTTTTCCGTGCTGGTTTTGACCGTTCGACCTGGAGGCAGGAAATGACGTGATGGTTGCGGGCCAGATGGCGTGCTGTGGACGGGGTGCTGTCTTTTCCCGGTTCCGGCATCGACCTACAAGTATCTGGCGGAATCTGGGCGGAATCTGGGCGGATAGGTCGAGGGCTGGATCGCTGGAAGGCTTGAATGATTCGGCTCGAGGGGCGTTTTTTAGAACAATGTTTATACGGGGGATTTTGAATAATGACCTGGTTACTTAATGGCGGATTATTCTTAAGCTTATTTATCGTAAGGCAATAAATTAAAAATCGCATTTATGGTAACACGTGGTTCGTAGCTATGATTATTAAGGCTTGCGGCGTATTGGCTTTTCTAAATTTGACTGATTTTTACATTTATATTGTTTGAACGATGTTTCTTGTGCCTGGTGTTTTTTAAGGAGTAAACAATGAAAGATCAGTTCAGCAATAACGAAATTGAAAAGTTGTCGCGCGGGGTGGGTCTGGAAACGAGTCCGGCAGACGAGTCTGTACAACTTCTGTCAGGTGGTACGTTTACGGTTCCCAAGCACGGTTCTGTGCAGGCTGCGAAATATAGCACACCAGTTATCCCTGAAATTCATAAGTCTTACTGGATATTCAATGCCGGAAAGGCAAATAAAATAAAAGCTGTTTTTTATTGGTCTCATTCTTTTACCTCCAGCTGGTTTGAATACTCTTCTGTCGAGGTCGGAATAGGAGAGGAAAAGAAGCTGCAGGCTCCGTCCAATTCTCTGTACTACAGCAAAGTTGTTTTGTTCAACGGTACTGATCAGAATGCGACTGTCAGTGTCACGGTGGCTAAATAATCCTGAATTGAGGCGGATGCTATGAAATTGCTTGAGTTAAAGAGCGTATATAGTGAGCAGGAGCAGGAAAGGTTTTATACACGATCTATTTCTTTGGGAGATTGGGACTACTCCGCGATTATTAAAAGCTCGGTCATGTTTGGATTGGGACAGATCCCGGTTGTGGGCAAAGCCTTGTCGACCATCGTGGGTTTGTTCTGGCCAAAAAATGAAAAAGACGTGTGGCAAAAGTCCCTGGATGAGCTAAGGGAGTACATTGACAATCAGATTCTGGCAACAATACAAGGAATTCTGAACGGGGAGCTGCGCGAGATTCAAAAGAAGATGGAGTATGTGGCGAGGTTGCTGGAAGAGTCTCCGGGCTCACCGGAAGCGTGTTCGGAGTATAAGAACCTGCAGTTTTATCTGGTTGGAAAAGACGAAAAATTTCGTTCTTTTGATGAACTGACCAACTATAAGCTGATGCCCATGTATGCCTCCATGATCTTGCTGCAAGCCAGCTACTGGAAAATGGGCATCGACAAAAAAGATCAAATTGGCTTGTCGAGCATTGACCTGAATAGTTTGAAAAATCACATAGATGATCTCGCAGACTCATCCCGAAACTATATTAATAGAATATATGAAACGGAACTGGATAGAACGTACGAAAATTCCAGGCCTGACGAAGTGGCCAATAATATGTTTGCCGTCCGGGGCTATAGTTTGCTGCATGGCGTCGAGGCGGTGGAGGTCGTAAAAAATATCCGTGATCTGGATTTTGATAAGCGATTCAATATCAATGTGATCAGCTATTCCACGGCGGTTGGGACGATTACGGGGGGAATGATCGCCCAGGCCTTGACTCCGGACAGCGAGATGGCGCAACCCTTATGTCCAGAAGTCTTTGGGCAGCAGGCCAATAGAATCGTCCAGATCATTGGCTATAGCGGGCCAAGAATCAATAGCTTGTTCAGGATAGGCGGTTTGGAAATAATCTATGAAAATGGTGACAGCAGCCTGCTCGGTGAACGGGTGGGCAATCGCGATGTTTTCGACCTGAATGGATCTCTGATTAAGACGGTTGAGATGAGATATCAGGGCCTGATGGATGAGGTCAAGTTCACCTTGTTTGATGGGAGGGTGATGCAGGTGGGTCAAGGCGAAAGCTACTCCGGATATGTGAAATACGAAGTTGAGGGACACTACATTTCGGGTGTGTTTCTAAGTAGGGATCGCGCTACCTATCCAGGCCGAACCTCGACGGCGTCAGTGTCATTCAATATGGTGCCCGCTATTACCTAAGGGCTGCCTTCATTGCAGGATGATGGGTTTGGCAATCACCCGGGTTTGGCACTTTGCGTCCATGCTCTCGTAATTATCTGAAAAGCAGCAGGCCCTGTCGGTAACAGGGCCTGCTTGCTGTTTTGGTGGGTGAAGACCCGGGTGTGTTTAGGCCAGCGTTTGTGTCAGCGCTTCCGTCGTATTCCCGGTATTGAACAGATGGTGCGATAGTTGGGCAAAACGGGCTTCGTATTTCTTGGCTGACTCCATTTTGACTGGACCGAAGCCGCGCAGTTGCTGGGGCAACTCAGCCAGCTCCAAGGCGGCAGCGTAGTTCGAGTGATTCAGATGCGTGCTCAAGCGCTTGAGCAGGTTCTGGTATTGACGCCAGAGACGACGTTCCATACGGCGTTCATGGGTGTAGCCAAACGGGTCCAGTGGGGTGTTGCGCAGCGCTTTTCCTTTGGCCATCCAGCGCAAAAGGGTAGCGGTACGGGGCCCTAGAGTGATCTTGCGAGGGCGGCCTGTTGACGGGTCCCGGCGTGCCAGCAGCGGGGGGGCAAAGTGAAAGCGCAAGGAGAAGTCTCCTTCGAATTGCTGCTCCAGATCCTGACGGAAAGCAGGGGCGCTGAACAGACGGGCCACCTCGTATTCATCCTTGTAGGCCATCAGCTTGTACAGGCTGCGCGCGGCTTTTTCTGTCAGGACAGGACGCTGACCCGGGCGCAGTTTCTGTTCGGCTTCATGCAGCGCCTCGATGGTATGCGTGAAGCGTTGGGCATAGGCGGCGTTCTGGTACTGCTCCAGGCTGCCAGTGCACCGCTGCATGATCTGCTCCAGCGTCTCGCGGCGCTGCAAAGTTACTACTTGAGCCGCCGGGGCCAATAGTTTGGCCAGGGCCTGCTCGTCGTGGGCCAGCACACGCCCCAGATGGAAAGCATCCAGGTTGGCTTGGATGGCCACACCGTTCAGACGGATGGCTTGTTCAAGCGCTGCGCTGCTCACAGGCATGGCGCCCTGTTGCCAGGCCATACCCATCAAAAGCATGTTGGACAGCAGGCTGTCGCCAAATAACAGGGTGGCGGCCTGATGCGCATTGAAGGAATGCACCCGGGTTTCGCCGGCGGCGCGCCTTAACTGGTTCAACAGCAGTAGCGCATCCAGAGGCGCATCCGGATCGCGGGTGAATTCGGCCGTGGGTGCCAGATACTCGTTGATGATGGCGTGAGTATGACCTGGGCGCAGGCACGACAGCGCATTAGGGTGGGCGGCGGCCACTACATCACACAAGATGGCCAGATCCGCCTGTCTAGGATCAACACGTACTGCTCCGGTAGCCTTCTGGCTGGCAGACAGGCGGATGTGGCTGATGACCGTGCCGCCTTTTTGTGCCAGACCCGTCATGTCCAGCACGGAGCTGGAGCGCCCCTCCAGGTGTGCAGCCATGGACAACACGGCACCAATGGTGATGACGCCGGTTCCCCCCACGCCTGCAACGATGACATTGCAATCGCGTGCCTGAATGGCAGGTTGGGGCAGGGTGTCCAGCTTGGCCAGCAGTTGCGCCTTCATGTCGGCCTGACCATTTTGATCTCCTCGACGCAAGGCCCCGCCCATCACGGATACGAAGCTGGGGCAAAAGCCCTCCACACAGGAGTAGTCTTTGTTGCAACTGGACTGATCGATCTGACGCTTACGGCCTTCAGGGGTTTCAGCTGGCACCAGCGACAGGCAGTTCGATTGCACCCCGCAATCCCCACAGCCTTCGCAGACTGCTTTGTTGATAAAGAGGCGACGCGCAGGGTCGGGGTACTCGTTCTTTTTACGCCGACGGCGCTTTTCAGCCGCACAGGTCTGGTCGTGAAGCAAGATGGTGACGCCGGGAATCTCGCGCAGTTCTCGTTGCAGGCGATCCAGTTCGCGACGATGGTGAACGTCCACACCAGCCGGCAGGCTGACACCCCGATAGCGCTCGGGCTCATCGGTGGTGATGACCACGCGGCGCGCTCCTTCTCCAATGGTTTGCTGGCAAATACGGGGCACGGAGATCGGGCCGTCAACGGGCTGGCCGCCTGTCATGGCAACCGCGTCGTTGAACAGAATCTTGTAGGTAATGTTGGCACCCGCGGCAATGGCCTGACGAATCGCCAGGTAGCCCGAATGAAAATACGTGCCTTCACCCATGTTCTGGAACATGTGTCCGGTCTGGATAAAGGGCGACAGGCCTACCCAGTCCGTGCCTTCGCCCCCCATTTGGGTCAGACCACGGGTTTTGCGGTCCATCCAGGTTGCCATGTAGTGACAACCCACACCGGCCATGGCCTGGCTGCCTTCGGGTACTTTGGTGGAGGTATTGTGCGGACAGCCCGAACAGAAGTAGGGGCGACGGGTCAGGCCATGGGTATCAATGGGTGCCAGATTTTGCTCTGTACAGGCAGGCAACTGCACATTGGCGTGATGACCCAGCCAGCGACGCAGACCAACGGCCACACGGGCCGGGCTGAGCTGACCATCGGCAGGAATCAGCACCTCATTTTCAATATCGCGCTTGCCTGACACCGTGGGGCGCTGGGCACGATTAAAGAGCAGATTCTTTAACTGGTCTTCAATGATCGGGCCCTTTTCTTCAATCACCAGAACGTGGTCCAGGCCTTCGATAAAGTCTTCCAGCGATTGCGGGTTAACAGGCCAGCTCAGACCAATTTTCAGATGGCGAATGGCCGGTAGATTGTTCAGAGCGCTGAGCTGTTGCAGCGCATCGAGCGTATCCAAGGTGGCCTTGCCGGTGGACACAATGCCAATGCGGGCCTGTGGCGCGGCCTCCAGCATACGGTCCAGACTGTGCTTGCGAGCGAACTCACGCACGCTTTCCAGGCGGGCATCCAGGGTGCCCTCCATGGCCGGAGTCAGGAATTTGCTGGGGTCGTAGGGATGTTTGCCGCCTTGCTGGTCAGCCAGGGCCGGAGCCAGATCGTCCAAGGGAGCAATCTCAAAGGAGCGTCCGCTTTCCACGGTTTCGGTAATGGCTTTAAAGGCGACCCAAGAACCGGAGTAACGCGACAAGGCCCAGGCCCAGACGCCAAAGCGCTCGTATTCTTCGACGGAGCTGGGGTTGACCACCGGAATACCCCAGGCGATCAGGGATTGTTCGCTGGCGTGGGGAATGGACGAGGACGAGGCGACGTGGTCATCGCCCACAATCATCAAGACACCGCCGTGCCGGGAGGCACCGGCGGCGTGGCCGTGATGCAAGGCATCGCCCGCACGGTCCACACCCGGGCCTTTGCCATACCACATGGAAAATACGCCATCGACCGTGCGGTCTGCGCGTTCACCGGCCTGTTGGGTGCCCATAATCATGGACGCAGCCAGGTCCTCGTTGATGGCAGGCTGAAAACGGACCTTGGCCTGATCCAGGTGCTTTTGGGCTTTCCACATGATCATGTCCACACCGCCCAGTGGCGAACCACGGTAACCGGAGACAAAACCGGCGGTGTTCAAACCCCGCTCTTTATCCAGGCGAGCCTGGGTCAGCAGCATGCGCACCAAAGCCTGGGTGCCAGTTAAAAAGATGCGCCCTGACTGCGCGGTCAGGTTGTCGCTAAGCTTGTATTGAGTGTCGACGGACTGCGTCATGATGAAACCTCCAGATAGGAGTCATGATAGAGAGTCTGCCCTCGTTTTTTTTTGCGTTATAGTTGCGTGTATTCCCTATTCTTTGAAATGTTTATTTCGAAATTATTCAAATATGGATAAAACTGATTTAAAAATCCTGGACGTCTTGCAGCTCGATGGCCGCGCCTCTGCCCAACAGGTCGCCGAGCAGGTGGGGCTGTCTACGGCACCTGTCTGGCGGCGTATCAAAAACCTGGAGAAAAACAAGGTCATCCAAGGCTATTATGCGCGCGTCGATCGCCGTCAGGTCGGTTTGCAAAGTTGCATGTTCACGCAGATCAGTCTGGACCGGCATTCAGGTGAAATTGTTGACAACTTTATTCGTGCGGTACGTGATGCGCCGGAGATTCTGGAGTGTCATGCGGTGACCGGCGATGCGGATTTTCTGTTGAAAATCATGGTCCCCAGCGCCGAGTCCTACGATGATTTCCTGCATCGTTTCTTGTTTAATATGCCCGGTGTGCGCCAGACTCGCACCATTGTGGCCATGCGTGAAATCAAGAATGTGACCCGCCTGCCTTTACCGCTTTGAAGCAACTTGTTATGGGGTAAGACCAATGCGTTCGGGTAGAATAATCAGGATTCGCCGGCCTGTGGTGGGTCGGTATGTAAGCATGAAGGACGGGGTTTTATGACGAAGGCGAATATCTTGCGACGCTCTTGCTGGGTCGCTGTGCTGGCTACAGTTTTCCTAAGCGCCTGCGCGGTCAAAGCGCCGGCACCCGAGCCTGCTGCCCAGACTGCTGCGGCCAAGCCGGTTCACCCTGCCTGCCAGCCGGCTGCACAAGGGGAACAACTGGCGGGCAACTGGTTGAGCAAGCACCGTCAAAAAGGCGTGGTTGGCGAGTTGCGCACCTTGTTTACCTTGCAGGCAGATGGGTCAATGGCCTACACCGAACAGGTCAAGCGTCCCAACAAGCCCTCGCAAGGTTTGAATGAAAGCGGTTGCTGGGTACGCAAAGGCAATAACCTGCAGATCAATACGCAGGAATCCAATGGTGTCGTGACCGAACCGGGCGACCCGATTTACGAAAACCACTACAACATTGTCAGTCTCACCGCCCGTAATCTGGTGCTGCGCGATCAAGGTGGCAAGGTGTACCGCCTGACCCGAATGTCGCCAGGCTATCGTCTACCGTTTTGAGCCTTATCGGCTTGAGTAATTCCTGGCCGTCCTGGGGGCGGCCCGTTTTTTGTCTGTTTCTTTTGCTGGACGCTTCATGGCCCTGCGCGCAACGATTTATAAAGCTGAACTTAATGTGGCCGATAACGACCGGGCCTACTACGGCAGTCATAGCTTGACGCTGGCCCGCCATCCCTCCGAGACCGAAGAGCGTCTGATGGTGCGTTTGCTGGCATACGGCTTGTATGTGCAGTCTGACGAAGCCTTGAGTTTTTCGCGCGGTCTGAGCGACTCGGATGAGCCGGCCTTGTGGGAGCATGATCTGGGCGGTAATTTGCTGCACTGGCTGGAGGTGGGGCTGCCCGATGATCGACGGCTGATCAAAGCCAGCGGACGTGCCGATAAGGTCACGGTGCTTGCGTATGGCCGCAATGTGCCGGTCTGGTGGGGTGGCATCAAGGACAAGATCAGTCGTGCACGCAATGTGCAGGTTTATGCGCTGGATGTGGCGGGGACTGACGCGCTGGCCGCCATGGCCGAGCGTGGTATGACGATCAATCTGAATGTTCAGGATGGCACTGTCTGGGCCAGCAGCGAGAAAGGTGAGGCTACCATCGAGCTTAGCCTCCTTAACGCGGCGGCTTGAACGAGCCCCAAAAGACAGCGGCCATGCGTCGCGCAGCGCTTTGGTTGAGGCGACAAGAACGGGTTGAAACAAAAAGGGCATCTCGCTTGAGATGCCCTTTTTCATCGGTGCCCGCGGTTTTTTACAAACCTGCCAGTCGTCCCAATACTTTATCGCGTCCCACCAATGCCAGCACGGCATCCACGGCAGGCGTTTGCTTCTGGCCTGTTACGGCAACCCGCAAAGGAATGGCCAGTTTGGGCATTTTTACGTTGTGTTCGGCCAGGACCTGCTTGATCAAGGCGGCCAGGTTTTCTGTATTCCATTGCGGCAAGCTGATCGCCTTATTGGCAAAATCGCGCAGCAGGACACGGGCCTCCGGTGTCAGGACCTCCGCCATCAGTTCATCGCTGGCAGGCTCGAAAGGACGGCAGAACAATAAGGCGCCCTCAGCCAGCTGATTCAAGGTCTCGGCACGGTCTTTCAACAAACCCATGATGCCGGGCAGATCCTGGCCATCCGTTTTGCCACCCAGGGCCTCGATACGTGGCGCGACACGTTCGGCCAGATCTGCATTGTCACTGGCCTTGATGTAGTGGGCATTGACCCAGTTCAACTTCTTGGGGTCCCACTGCGAAGCCGACTTGCTCAGACTGCGCGTATCAAACCACTCTACCAACTGCTCGCGAGTGAACAGCTCGTCATCACCATGGCTCCAGCCCAAACGGGCCAGGTAATTGATCATGGCTTCAGGCAGATAACCGTCCTTGTCGTAATCCATGATGCTGACCGCACCGTGACGCTTGGAGAGCTTTTCGCCATCGGGACCCAGAATCATGGGCACATGGCCGTATTCGGGCAGGGTTGCGCCCAGGGCCTGCAAGATCACAATCTGACGAGGGGTGTTGTTGACATGGTCATCGCCGCGGATCACATGTGTGATTGCCATGTCCCAATCGTCTACCACCACGCAAAAGTTATAGGTTGGCGTACCGTCAGGACGGGCAATGACCAGATCGTCCAGTTCGCTATTGTCAAAACTGATGCGGCCCTTGACCATGTCGTCCCAGCTGGTTGCGCCAGCCTGCGGGCTTTTGAAACGCACCACAGGCTTGCGGTCGGCAGGAATGGCCGGCAATTGCTTGCCGGCTTCAGGGCGCCAGGTTCCATCGTAGCGTGGCTTTTGGCCCATGGCCCGCGCTTTTTCGCGCATGGCCTCCACTTCCTCCGGGCTGCTGTAGCAGTAATAAGCATGGCCGTCCTTCAGCAACTGGGCGATGACCTCGCGGTAGCGGTCCATGCGCTGCATCTGGTAGAAAGGGCCTTCGTCTGCATCCAGGCCCAGCCACTGCATGCCATCCAGAATGCCTTGCACCGCCTCGGGGGTGGAACGCTCCAGATCTGTATCTTCAATGCGCAGCACAAAGGTGCCTTGATGATGGCGGGCAAAAGCCCAGGAAAACAGGGCAGTACGCGCGCCGCCCAGATGCAGGTAACCGGTGGGAGAGGGGGCGAAACGGGTGCGGATGACGTTGGAAGTAGACGTGCTCATAACTTGTGTGTGGCCTTGACCTTGTAAAGCCCCCATGCGGGACCGAATCTGTATATTTTAACCCAGTGCGTGAACTAAAAAAGAACTGCCGGCCAGAACGGGCTTACGGCCCTGTCTCCGCATTGAGCTGATCGAATTGCCGCACCAGCTCTGCCAGAGAGCCAGCCTGCATTTTCTGCATGACACGGGCGCGTCGCACTTTGACCGTGACTTCCTTCACATTCAGTTCGGCGGCAATTTGTTTGTTCAGCAAGCCCTGTACCACACGCACAAACACATCACGCTCGCCGGGGTTCAGGCTGTCCCAGCGCTGCTGCAAGGTCAGCCGGGACCTGGCTTGTTCCTTGCGCTGGGCATCGGCTGCCAGGGCGGACTGCACGGCATCAATCAGAGCCTGATCCATAAAAGGCTTGGTCAGGAAGTCCCAGGCCCCCTGTTTGATCGCTTTGACCGCCATATGAATATCACCATGACCGGTCATGAATATGACCGGCATATGCAAACCGCGTGATGCCATCTGTGCATGAAAGTCCGTGCCGCTTTGTTCGGGCATGCGCACATCCAGCACCAGACAGGCGGGCGCATCGGACAGCGGATGAGCCAGAAAATCGCGGGTAGAGGCAAAGCTCAGTGCCTTTACTCCCACACTGGCCAGCAGATCGTCCAGAGCGGCGCGAATTGAAGGGTCATCATCAATGATATAGACCGTGGGCGTGGTCAAAGAAGAGTCCAGGTTGTCTGTCATGGCGCCAAAGGTAAGGTGAAGTGAAAGGCTGCGCCGCCGTCGGTTTGATGGGTGGCCCAGATATGGCCGTTATTGGCATCGATAATCGTGCGGCTGATGGTCAGGCCCAGCCCCAGCCCAGTGGGTTTGGTGGTCCAGAACGTATTAAACAGCTCAGACAATTGGGTGCCGGATAAACCCGGTCCATTGTCTTTAATGGAAAAGAGCACCTTGCCAGTCTGAGGTTTGTCACCGGGCAGGAAGCTGGTTTCTATGCTGATGCACGCGGCGTGGGAACTCGAAGGAGGGCTTAGCGCTTCAATGGCATTGAGCAGCAGATTGGCCATTACTTGCTGAATCTGTACGCGATCCGCATAGACGGGGGGCAAGTCAGTCTGCAAGGCCAGACGCAGGTCAATATGATGGTGTTGCATCTCGCCACTCGACAGGCTGAGCAGTTCGGTCAAGGCCAGGTTCAAATCAAAAGCACTGCTGGCGGGCGCCTCGTTGCGGGTAATGCTGCGCACCCGATCCAGCACATCTTTGGCGCGCTGTGCGTCGTAGACGATTCGCTGTGCGGCAGCTTGGGCTTTCTCTATATTGGGCGGCGAAGCCTCCAGCCAGCGTTGGCAGGCACCGGCGCTGCTGTTGATGGCGGCCAGGGGCTGGCTGACTTCATGGGCAATCGAGGTGCTCAGTTGCCCCAGAGTGGTCAAGCGAGACAGGCGCAGCAAATGTTCACGCGTTTCATGGGCGGCTGCCTGCACGGATTTGAGCTTGAGGCCCAGGTACGCAGTGACCGCAATGGCAACAAGGCTGATTCCGGTATTGATCAGGCCCACGTCGTAATCGCCCGAACGAGTCAGCAGGACACTGACTACGGTCAGCGCCATGCTGATGCCGGTCAGTGCAATGACCAGCCGCGCAGACAGAAAACGAATCGCAATCAGCAGCAGCGGCGTATGAAAGACAGCGGCAGCAATTGCATAGTTGGTCACGGTGTCGGCGATAAAGACCAGCACCATTAAAATACACAGGCCCACCAGGGCCAAGGCGCGATAGGTGTTGCTCGACAAGGCGCTAAAGGGTGGTTTCATATCGTTCGTGTCCAGGTCAGGCAGCAGGATCGTGTCCGTCGTGCCGCCATCATATACCTGGGCTTGTGTCTGATTACAGGTCAGGGCCGGGGCTCCCGCCAGGATGGCGGGGAGCCCCGGCCTGTCAGTCTTAGAACCACTGACCAAAGCGGCGGATGTACAGCATTTTCATACCTTGTGCGACCAGGCAGTAAGCCAGCAAGGTGCCGACCAGCCATGGGAAATACTCCCAAGGCAAAGGCTGCAGGCCCACCATGGCACCCACGCCGGAGAAGGGCAGGTAGATGCCAACAGCGGCGATCAGGAAGGTCATCAGCATCACAGGCAGGGCCGCTGTGCTTTGGATGAAGGGGATTTTTTGCGTACGTAGCATGTGAACAACCAGTGTCTGCGAGAGCAAGCCTTCAATAAACCAGCCGGACTGAAACAGCGATTGCACTGCGGGCGTATTTGCCCCAAATACGTACCACATCAAGACAAAGGTGGTGATGTCGAAGATGGACGAGGTCGGCCCGATCCAGATCATGAAGCGGCCAATGTTTTTGGCATCCCATTTGCGGGGCTTGCGCAGAAAATCCTTGTCCATGCGGTCCCAGGGCAAAGCCAGTTGGGAGATATCGTAGAGCAGATTCTGAATCAGCAAGTGGATGGCCAGCATGGGCAGGAAAGGGATGAAGGCGCTGGCCACCAACACGGAGAACACATTGCCAAAGTTGGAGCTGGCCGTCATGTTCAGGTACTTGATGATGTTGCCAAAAGTCTCGCGGCCTTTGATTACGCCTTCTTCCAGAACCAGCAGGCTCTTTTCCAGCAAGATGATGTCCGCCGACTCTTTGGCAATATCCGTGCCGCTATCTACCGAAATGCCCACGTCGGCATCACGCAGGGCGGGGGCGTCGTTGATGCCATCGCCCAGAAAACCGACGGTATGACCATTGGCCTGCAGCGCTTTGAGAACACGCGACTTTTGCAGCGGCGTCAGTTTTGCAAATACCGAGTGGCGCTCGACAGCGCAACGCAGATCGGGCTCTTGCATGCGTTCGATATCAGGTCCAAGCAAAGGCTGGCCGGGCTCCAGGCCCACTTCACGGCAGATTTTCGCGGTAATGATTTCGTTGTCGCCGGTCAGGACTTTCACGGCTACACCGTGCTCGGTCAGGGCGGCAATCGCCTGGGCAGCACTTTCCTTTGGTGGGTCCAGAAAGGTCAGCAAGCCTTGCACCGTCATCTGGCACTCGTCCTGGGCTTCGTAACGGCTCTTGGCCTGTTCGACAGGAATGCGGCGAGTGGCAATCAGCAAGACACGAAAGCCGTCCGAGTTGTAGCGGTAAGCCATTTTCAGCAGACGGGCCCGCTGCTCGGTGTCCAGTAGGCGGCGCTGGTCGCCGTCTTGCAGATGGGTGGCGACGCTGAGCATTTCCTCCACGGCGCCTTTGCAAACCATGAGCTGTTCGCCTTGCGGGTTTTGCACCACGACCGACAGGCGGCGTCGCACAAAATCGAAAGGCAGTTCATCGATCTTGCGATAGGAACCGATTGCTTGCAGGGCAGATGGGGTCTTTTGTGCAAAACGCAGCACGGCCTGGTCCATCAGGTTCTTGACGCCACTTTGGTGCAGGCTATTGAGCAAGGCCAATTCCAGAATGCGTGGGCAGTTGCGATCATCCAGACCCAGATGGTGCTCCAGAATAATCCGGTCTTGCGTCAGGGTGCCGGTCTTGTCGGTGCATAGTACGTCCATGGCGCCAAAGTTCTGGATCGCGTTCAGGCGTTTGACCACCACCTTGTTCTTGGCCATGGCAACCGCGCCTTTAGCCAGGTTGGAGGACACAATCATGGGCAGCATTTCAGGGGTCAGGCCGACGGCAACGGCCAGTGCGAACAGGAAGGCTTCAGTCCAGTCGCCTTTGGAAAAACCGTTGATCAGCAGCACGACAGGCACCATGACCAGCATGAAGCGAATCAGCAGCCAGCTAACGCTGTTCACGCCCCGGTCAAAAGCAGTCTCGGCGCGCGAACCGACAATAGCTTTGGCCAGCGAGCCAAAGTAGGTTTTCGCGCCGGTGGCCACCACGACTGCCGTGGCCGTACCGCTGACCACGTTGGTGCCCATAAAGCACAGGTTGTTCTGTTCCAGCACGCCGGTCTGGGCACGGGGTGCCGTGGCGCTTTTGCTGCTGACGGCGCTAAAGACATCGTACTTTTCGACCGGCAGGGCTTCACCGGTCAGCGCGGCCTGACTGACGAACAGATCGCGAGACTCGATCAGTCGAAGATCGGCCGGGACCATGTCGCCCGCCGACAGGCGGACGATATCGCCGGGCACGATCTGGCTCATGGGGATTTCGCGCAATACGGTCGCGCTGGAGACGGTGGAGCGTCGCTGCACGCTGGCGGTGGTACGCACCATGGCTTTCAGGGCCTGGGCGGCTTTGCCGGAACGATATTCCTGCCAGAAACGCAGCAGGCCGCTCAAGGTGACCATGACCACAATAATCAGCACGCCGGTGTAGTCCGCTGCTTCGCCCGAACGCATGGGCAGGATGATGTCAGTGACGGCGCTGACCGCAGCCAGCACCATCAGCACCGCGATAAAGGGGTTCTTGAAGGCCAGGGCCAGCTGAATCAGGGCGTGGGCGGGTTTGTCCCGTGCGACCTCGTTAGGGCCATATTCGGTCAGGCGGCTCAAGGCCTCGGCATCGGTCAGGCCGTTCAGGTTGGCCTGTACAGCGGCCAGAGTCGTCTCCAGGCTCAGCCCGGTTTCGGTAGCCGTGCGCAGTTTGGCGTCGTGGTCCACTGAGCGCAGTGGCGAACGGTGTTGTTGAATGCTCATGGTAATGCTCCTGGGGTACAGGCGTGACTGTGCCGTCCATTCCGGGGGATGGACGCAGCAGATCCTGCCGACCGGTTTGAGGGTCGGCAGACTACAGGTAAGAACTGGCGAATTAAGTCGGCGTCAGGCCAACGTTTAGTGGCGGCGCAAGATGCAGCGCCTTATTTGCGCTGATGGGGGTTTGTCACTGTTTGCAAGCCAGTGGATTTCTGGTTTGCGGCTAGCCGTGTTGATGCGCCAGGCAAGAGCGGGGCGGCGGTTGGGAACCGCGCGCTCGCGAGGGCAAGGTGTGGCAAGATGCGAGCCCGACGGGGTTAGGGCCCGGATCGGTCCAGTATGAGTAAGGCGATGCATGGTTGACTCCTGATCGTGCTGCGCAAGCCGCTTCAGCAGTCAAACCCGCGGGTTATGTCTGTCTGGTGGGCTTGGGCAGCATCGTTCTTCGACTGCCGTCGTTGGACATAATGTGTTTTTTCCTGTCAGAGAGAACGAAAGGTCCCGCTTTCCGAACGACTGTTATTTTACGTGCTGCAAGCCGCTTTGCGACTGGCTTTGCGAGGTTTTTGCCCAGG
Source organism: Alcaligenes sp. Lyrl_28 (assembly GCF_051948705.1). Taxonomy (NCBI): domain Bacteria; kingdom Pseudomonadati; phylum Pseudomonadota; class Betaproteobacteria; order Burkholderiales; family Alcaligenaceae; genus Alcaligenes; species Alcaligenes sp. Lyrl_28. The sequence continues at coordinate 74,978 of NZ_JAYJLG010000006.1, read as the reverse complement.
CATTGGCGTATGAATCCTATACGAAAGTATATAAATAGCTCGTAGAGGAAAAAAAACGGATGTATGACACAAAACAGATATCGCCAGTCCGGTCTCTTTTATTTGTAGACAGCTGTGCTTAAGATGAGGGAATTGTTTATTTTGGTGTGTGGTCTTCTTATGGCGGAACAATCATGGCAGCCTTAAGGCATCGTCTGACAGCATTGTTTGAGCCCCGTTCGGTATTGGTCGTATCCACATTACCCTTGCCGCTTATCAAGGATGTGCCGGGGCGGCTGGCGGGCCGCATTACCCAGGCCCGTATTACGGCGACCCAGGTTATCGTGCCCGACCGGCTTGAAGGGCTGACAGGTACACAGCGCCTGGATCTGGCGCTGGTCTGTATCGAGCCGGTGCGCTTGCCGCAGGTGCTGGATGCGATTCGCGTCCACAAGCCCCGAGTGGTGCTGCTCTTGCCCTCGAATCTGGCCTCCCGCGATCCCATGGAAGACATGGTGTATGCCCGATCCTGGGCGCGCATCAATAATTGCCTGGTGCTGGGGCCGCGCGCGTTTGGAATACAGCGGCCGCATCTAGGCATCAATTTGAGTCATGAGCCACAAATGGCGCTGGCGGGCCGGGTGGCTCTGGTGTCCCAGTCACGCTCGATTACCTCGGCCTTGATGGACTGGGCTGAAGATGTCAGCCTGGGCTTTTCTGCCATTGTGTCCGTCGGGGACGAGGCCGTGATCGACGTGCCTGAAGTGCTGGAGTATCTGGCCATGGACCCACGCACGGACAGCATCGCCTTGTATCTGGAGCACACACCGGCCTCGCGTCGTTTTACCAGCGCTTTACATGCGGTGGCGGCGGTCAAGCCAGTGGTGGTCTTGAAAGTTGGCGCCCAGCGTCAGCAGGGTGAGGCGCACGAGGCCGTGTTCAATGCCTTGATGCGGCGTGTGGGGGCGGTACGCATACGTTATTTTGTGCAGCTGTTCTCGGCCCTGAAAGTGCTGGTTTACACCCGTCGCCCCAAAGGGCGGCGCATTGCCCTGTTCTCTAACGGCAATGGGGCTGCGCAGATGGCCCTGGATGTGTTAGGGGCGGATGCTGCAGTGACGTGCCCGGAACTGGCACCCTCGACCCAGCGAGCCCTGGATAACCTCCTGGCTCCTGGAGATCAGGTTCAGAACCCGGTGGTGACCTATGTGCCATTGACGCCCATGCGCATCGATTCGGTTATTTCCACCTTGCTCGATGACAAGGATATCGACGGCGTCCTGGTCTTGCTCACGCCCGATCCGCTGGCCGACATGCCGGCCGTATCCCGCGAGCTGGCCATGTTGTCGGCCAGTGCGCGCAAACCCATCATCACTTGCCTGATTGGGGACGCGGATATGCGCCCCTTGCGTCATTTGCTCGATGGCGTGGGCACGCCTGCTTTCCGTACCCCGGATACGGCTGCCAACGCCTTTGACCTGCTGGCTCGTTATCACTACAACCAGCATTTGTCACAGCAAACCCTGCCGCCTTTGCCGCTGGGCACTTTGCCAGAGGTGGAGCCTGCCCGTGAGCTGGTACGGCAGATTCAAAGTGAGCGCCGTGAAGCCAGCGAGCAGGAGTGCCGTGATCTGCTGCGTTATTTCCATGTTCCCGTGATTGATCTGCGGGTGACCCACGATCAAGGCGAGCCCGACCCGGATGTGCCGTTGATGGGGATTCGCTTTGAGACCGATGACAAGCTCGGCCCTTATGCCGTTTTTGGCGCAGCCGATCATGCCGATTGGCTTTCATCGTCTTATCCCGCGGTCGAATTGCCTCCGCTGAACCGGTATCTGGCGCGCCAGCTGGTCGAACGTAGCCCCCTTTGGCGCAAGAGCCTGTCCTCGCAACTGACGCCTTTGGTCCTGACGCAGCTTTTGCAGGTCCTGGAACGCTTGTCGGACTTGATGAGCGAGCTGCCCGGCGTGCGCCGGGTTGTGCTCGATCCCATCATGGCGGGCGAGAACAGCCTGTATATCAAGAGCATCTCAATCTCGCTGAGCAGGCAGTCCATGCTGGTGCTGCCCGAGACGGCGGGCTACCGCCACATGGCGATTCATCCTTATCCGCGTCACATGATCGAGCGGCGCCAGTTCAAGGATGGACAGCGCTGGACCTTGCGGCCTATCCGTCCGGAAGATGCCGAGGCCCTGCAGACGTTCATGCGGGGCTTGTCGGATGAAAGCCGCTACATGCGTTTCGTGTCCATGCTGCGTGAGCTGACCCCACGGATGCTGTCGCGCTACACCCGTATCGACTACGACCGGGAGCTGGCGCTGATTGCAACCGTGCGTTCCCCCAATCCGGACAATCGTAACCATCCCCGTGACGAAATCATTGGCTTTGCCCACTATTTGCGTAACGGTGATGGACGGGGGGCGGAGTATGCGCTGGTCATTGGGGACGCCTGGCAGCGTCGCGGCCTGGGTGTGACCCTGATGGAGGCGTTGATTCAGGCCGCCGCCGAACAGGGCCTGACGTACATTGATGGTTATGTGCTGGCCTCCAATACGCCCATGCAGGCCCTGATGAAGCGGTTGGGCTTCCAGAACGACGCAGACCCGGAAGATCCCAGCATGCGTCGGGTCTGGCTGGATCTGGGTGAGACGCGTCGTTCGGACTAGGCACAGGCATGCCGCTCCTCGTTTAACGGGAAATACCCGTTTAATTGTCCCCTTGATGTCCCGATTCACTCAACGGTGACGGGTCTATGATGCGCTGGTGCTGGCAGCCAGTACGCATGGTGCGGGCTGCTGTCATCTGCATGGAGGATGCCCGCCAACGATGGCATCCCATACCGGGGACATAATGATGCGATTGATGCTGGCTGCCTGGCAGCGATGGATGCTTGGTTTGCTCTTGGTGCTTGGCCTGCTGGGCTGCTCGGGGCAAACAGGGATGACACCAGAGAACAACCATTACGAGTTTTCCATGGAGAACGACTTCCTGGAAATGCGAGATGGCGTACGTTTGGCAGTGACTTATTACCGGCCACTGGCCCGCTCTCCGGATGAGAGCTTTCCGGTCATCCTGGAGATGCTGCCGTATCGCAAGGACGATTTCTTCGCCTTGGGCGACTACGATTACGGCTCCTACTTTGCGAAACGCGGTTATGTGCTGGCCCGGGTCGATGTGCGTGGCACGGGAGGCAGCACCGGGCCGGTTCCTGTCAGCGAATATTCCGCCGCCGAGATTGCCGATGCCCAGGAGCTGATTGATCAGCTCTCCCGCAAGCCCTGGTCCAACGGCAAGGTGGGCATGTACGGCCTGTCCTGGAGCGCATTCAACTCTTTAATGACGGCCCACAGAAAACCGCCGGCGCTCAAGGCGATTATTGCGGCCCATGGTTCGACCGATCTGTTCTACAACGATGTCCACTATATTGACGGCGCCTTGCATATCGACTCGTATGCGCACCAGATCGATACCGATAATGCCATGCCGCAAAGTCCGGATTACCGGATTGACGAGGCCTACTTCAAGAACCGCTTTGATCGTGAACCCTGGATTTTTACCTGGTTACGTCAACAACAGGATGGCGAGTTCTGGCGCGCGCAGTCTCTGGCCTTCAAGCAACAACCTTTGGAGGTCCCGGCCTATTTGATTGGGGGGCTGCTCGATGGCTATCGCGATTTTGCACTGGATGTCAGCCGTACCTCCACGGCGCCCGTCATTGTGGAAATGGGGCCCTGGAACCATGCCTGGCCGGAATACGGCGTACCGGGCCCCAACTATGAATGGCGCCAGAAGGCATTGCGCTGGTGGGATTACTGGCTCAAGGGCATTGACACCGGGATCTTGCAGGAACCCGCTCGCATGGCTTTCATGCGTACCGGTCATGCGCCCGCTACCGATCTGAAAACCGTACCTGGTTATTGGCGTTGCGATGCACAGTGGCCGGTGCAAGGGGCCATTACTGAACGTCGGTATCCTCAAGCAGGGCAAGGGCTGTCGCCTGCGCCCGCCGCATCCGGCCTGGCCCAGACCTTGCGTTACAAGGCGGGGGCAGGGCTGGCTGGCGGCGGCTGGTGGGGCGAGCAGACCGGGGATATGGCGGCCGATGATATGCACAGTCTGGTCTATGATTCCGCGCCTTTGACAGAGGCTATGGAAATTATGGGCATGCCCCAGGTGCGCCTGAAAGTGGCAGCCGATGCACCCTTCTACCAATGGAGCGTGCGCCTGGAGGATGTGGCCCCGGACGGGCGCGTTTCACTGCTCAGCGGAGCGGTCATTAATCCTTCGCAGCGGTTTTCGCGCTTGGAGCCTCAAGCCCTGGTGCCGGGAGAACCCACTATCTTGAATACCGCCATTCACTTTACAACGTGGCGCTTCAAACCTGGTCACCGTATCCGCCTTGCAGTGAGTAATGCACAGTTCCCCATGATCTGGCCTAGTCCGACGCCGGGGGCGACCAGTCTGTTTACGGGTGTGGATACCTGGGTGGATTTGCCGGTTGTGCCCCTGCGTGACCAAGGGTCCCAGGCCTGCCGGATGTCACCGCCCCAGGCCAGCGAAGCGGCTCCGTTCGGACGTGTGATTGATTCGGATGGCCCTGTCTTTAGCAGTACCCGTGATGAGGAGACGGGGGATTCGAGTTTTACCGCCAGCAATGAACTCAGTTGGGTCCTGCATGACAATCTGTACCGTTCCCAGGAGCGCTACCGCTGGGAGGTCAATGACGCCCGCCCTGCCCAGGCGCGTTATCAGGGCGAGCGGCGCAACCTCTTTACCATCAAGGGACGGGAGATTGATTTGTTGGCGCGTGCCAGGATCGAGTCCGATGAGTCTTATTTTTATCTCACTTTCACGCGGGAACTGAAAGAGGACGGCATGTTGGTTCGTGAGAAAACCTGGCAGGAGCGAATCGCCCGGATGTATCAGTAATCAGCAAAGGCTGAAAAAAACACCGCTGCAATTGCAGCGGTGTTTTTGTTCCATGGTCCTGTTAGCGCAGGACTTGTCTGAGGAATCCGCCGATGGCGCTGATTTCTTCCGGACAGACTGCGTGGGGCATGGGGTAGACATTCCATTGCACCTGATAGCCCATTGCCTCGAGCTGCTGGCGGCTGGCTTCAGCACGGCTGAGGGGGACGACCGGGTCCATGCTGCCGTGCGCCATGAAAATGGGGGTATTCTGGTTGGCGGGATGACGCTCGGCTTCGACGGCATGGGCCAAAGGCAGGTAGCCCGACAGACAGAGCATGCCCGCCAGACGCTCGGGCAAGCGCAGGCCTGTTTGCAAGGTCATGGCGCAGCCTTGGGAAAAGCCGGCCAGCACAATATTTTCGGTGGGGATACCACGGGCGTTTTCACGGGCGATCAGGTTCTGCACTTCGATCTGTGACTGACGCAGACCACTTTCGTCCTCGCGGCGCACCAGATCCGCCACATAAATGTCGTACCAGGAACGCATGGCCATGCCACCGTTGATGGTGACAGGCTGGATGGGGGCATGCGGGAAAATGAAACGAATGGCCGGAGCGTCTTGCAGGCCCAGCTCGGGCACGATAGGGGCAAAATCATGGCCGTCGGCGCCTAAACCGTGCAGCCAGATAATGGCATGCTGGGGGTTGGCACCGGTTTCAATCTCAATCGACTCAAGCAGAGGGTTCATGCGGACTCCGAAAGATCTACCAAGGTCTTGATGTACTGGTACAGGGCACGGTAGTGTTTGCGCTGCGGGTCCTGGCCTTGTGCCAGTGTGGAATTTTTCTCCGCTTCTTTGCGTGCGGCACGAATCAGGGTGCGCAATTGCTGGATGTCGGCCCCGGAAAACTCATTCATGAATTCGGTCAAAGCGTCGTCATCACGCAACAACAGGTCGCGCAAAGCCTCCAGCCTGTGCATGGCACGGGTTTCTTCTTTGGAGCCATTTTCCCAGACATCCAGTTGTTTCAGGATCGGCTCAGGGTCCACATTGCGCATGAGCTTGCCCACATAGTGGATCTGGCGGCGCCGTCCTTCCCGCGCCGTTGGGCTGATGCGTTTGGCATCCTTGATGGCGGCCAGTAAGGGCTCGCCCAGATCTAACTGTTTGAGTCTGTCGTCCGAGAGCTCAATCAGGCGTTTGCCCAGATCGAGCAGAGCGTGCATCTCGCGTTTTACCTGCGATTTGCTGGGACGGTCGTAACCGTTTTCATCGATTTCAGTGCGTGGACGGGCCATAAGAAGTGAAATAGCAAAGATTGTCGCCAATTGGCTATGATAACCGCCTAACCCTCAAAGAGTAGCAATGAGTCATCCAACTATTTCTCAATTGTCGATCAGTGCCAATCAGTTCCAGTTTTGTGAATTGGTGGACGAGGCGCTGCGGCATGCCAAAAAACTGGGCGCCAGTGATGCTGCCGTCGATATCTCCGAAAACAAGGGCCTGGCGGTCTCCGTGCGTCAGCTGGAACTGGAGACGGTAGAGCAGACGCAAGACCGCTCCTTGGGTGTGACCGTGTTTGCGGGCCAGCGCAGCGGCTCGGCCTCCACCTCCGATTTTTCCGTCAAGGCGCTGCGTGAGACGGTGGAGGCGGCCTGGCATATTGCCCGCTATACCGCTGAAGATCCCTTTGCCGGTTTACCTGAAGCAGACATGCTGGCGCAGCAGTATCCCGACCTGCATTTGCACCATCCCTGGCTGCTGGATGCTGATCAGGCTGCCCGACTGGCTATCCGCGCCGAGCAGGCCGCGCTGGAACTGAGCCCTCTGATCAGCAATTCGGAAGGCGCCTCGGTCGATACGCTGGAAGGACATTTTGTGATGGGCAACAGCCGCGGCTTTCTGGGCGGCTACCCCTACAGCCGTCATTCGCTCAGTGTCAGCCCTATTGCTGGCAAGGGTGACAATATGCACCGCGATTACTGGTACAGCAGCTCGCGCGATCCATCCCGTCTGGCCAGTCCCGAATCGGTCGGGCGTTACGCGGCCGAGCGTACCTTGTCGCGCCTGTCGGCGCGCCGTATTCCTACGGGTCGCTACCCAGTCCTGTTCGAGGCTCCGCTGGCTGTGGGCCTGATCGGCTCTCTGGTGCAGGCCACCAGCGGGTCGGCCCTGTATCGCAAAACCAGTTTTCTGCTCGATTCGCTGGGCAAGACCGTCATGGCCAAGCACATTGATGTGCTGGAGCGCCCGCATCTGGCAGCTGCCATGGGTAGTGCGCCGTTTGATTCGGAAGGCGTGCTCACGGCGGACCGCGACGTGGTGCGTGCTGGCGAGCTGAAAGGCTACTTTTTGTCGTCGTACGCGGGTCGCAAGCTGGGTATGCCGTCCACGGGTAATGCCGGTGGTTCACACAACCTGCTGCTTAGCTCGCGGCTCACCCGCCCTGAGGATGATCTGGATGCCATGCTCAAGAAGATGGACCGCGGCCTGCTGGTGACCGAGCTGATCGGTCAGGGAGTCAATTACCTGACAGGTGATTATTCGCGGGGCGCATTTGGTTACTGGGTGGAAAATGGCCGTATTCAGCATGCGGTGGAGGAAGTGACCATTGCCGGTAATCTGGCTGAGATGTTTGCCCAGATCGTGGCTGTGGGGGCGGACACCTTTGCCGCCGGCTCCAAGCGCACGGGCTCGATTTTGATCGAACAGATGTCGGTAGCCGGCGCCTGATCTGTTTGCCGTGCCAGTGCCTGGTCTGTCCTTAACGGTGCCGCAAGCCGCCAGACCGGCGAGGACGCGGTTTCCCTATGAGGGTTGGGGGGGCGTTTTTGATGAAAGTGCCTGCCCAATGTGCCAGATCAAGGAGCCGACGATCAAAGCCCCGATTTGCGGGATAATCCGGGCTTTCGCAGCCCCCCATTCGGGTCGCGCCAGTGTACTATCCCTAGCATAAAAATATTTCCCGGTTATTGAATCCCCACAAGGAGCTTATTCATGCAGCGTCGCTCGTTTCTGAAAAAGGCAGGTCTTGGTGCGGTCGCCAGTACTGCCGCTATTGCTGCCCCTGCTATTGCCCAGAGCAATCCCAAGGTTAATTGGAAGCTGACATCGACATACGGCCCCGCCACCCCGGCGCTGTTTTCGACCGCTCAGGCGTTTTGCAAGATGGTGGAAGAGGCCTCGGATGGCAACTTCAATATCCGTTTGTACCCGGCCGGTGAAATCGTTCCCGGTTTTGGTGTGATGGATGCGGTCAGCAACGGCACCGTTGAGTGTGGTCAGACAGCTTCGTATTACTACTACGGCAAAGATCCATCGTTCAGCTTTGATACGGCAGTGCCATTTGGGCTGAACGCGCGTCAGATGAATGCCTGGATGCAGGAAGGCAACGGGACGAAACTGCTGCGTGAGTTATTCGCGACCCGTAACATCATCAACTTTTCCTTCGGGAATACCGGCACCCAGATGGGCGGCTGGTACCGTAAGGAAATCAATTCCCTGGAAGACCTGAAAGGTCTGAAGATGCGTACGGCCGGTTTTGCCGGTGAAGTGCTGGCCCGTATGGGTGTGGTGCCTCAGCAAGTGCCGCCGGGCGATATCTACCCATCGCTGGAAAAAGGCACGCTGGATGCCGTGGAATTCGTCGGTCCCGTGGATGACGAAAAGCTGGGCTTTCAGAAAGTGGCCAAATACTACTACTACCCCGGTTGGTGGGAAGGTTCGGCGCAAGTGTCGCTGTACGTTAACGACGCCGCTTTCCAGGCACTGCCCAAGCAATACCAGTCGCTGATTGAAATTGCGTCGCGTGCTGCCGGCGAGCGCATGCTGTGCCAGTACGACGCGCAAAGCCCAGGCGCCTTGCGTCGTCTGATCGCCAGCGGCGCCATTTTGAAAGCCTTCCCGCGTGATGTGATGGATGAGTCCTTCAAAACAGCCAATATCGTGTACAAGGAATTCTGCGACAAGGACCCCATGTTCAAGAAGATTCACGACGATTACATGGGTTTCCGCGATGCGCTTGTGCCTTGGTTCCGCGTGGCCGAAGGCTCCTACGACAACTACCTGGGCATTGCTCTGGCAAACCAGAAAAAAGGCTGATCCCAGTATCGGAGTCCGGGCAGAGCACTCTGTTCGGGCTTGGCAGGTCCAGCTTGTTCACCCCTGTTTCCCGGTTGGAAGCAGGGGTTTTTTTATTGGCTGGTGCTCTGGGGCACGGGGTGGGTCTGATCAGTGGATCTAAAGGTAGGGAGGCTTTTTGGAAGGCGCCGCAAGAGAGTGTTGCGTTGAGGTGGAAAAATACTCGCAGCCTTGCTGGAGCGTGCGCAGAGATGAAACCCGTGCTTTCTTTTTATGAAGCGCGGCCTGGGTGTGGCAAAAAATCGGTGCTTTCGTACAAAACCCTCGTGTTTTCCACTATTTATGTTATTATGGCGAGCTATTTGGCAGAAATGCACGGGCGGAATATAACGTCTTGGCAGGGTCAAATAGAGCTGCCTTGCTTGAAAAAGCGGGTGGACTGTAGGGGTTAGGCATGTTGCCTTGACCCGAAATTTTAATATTTAGGAACCATCATGAAGACCTTCGTGGCCAAGCCGCTTGAAGTCAAACGTGACTGGTTTGTGATTGACGCTAAAGGCAAAGTCCTTGGTCGTGTGGCCAGCGAAGTCGCACGCCGCTTGCGTGGTAAGCACAAACCCGAATATACCCCTCACGTTGATACCGGCGATTACATCATTATCATCAACGCTGCTGACATTGCCGTAACCGGTAACAAGGCACAGGATAAGAAGTACTATCGTCACTCGAACTACCCAGGCGGTATTTACGAAACCAACTTCCAAACCATGCAAGAGCGCTTCCCAGGCCGTGCCATCGAAAAGGCCGTCAAGGGTATGTTGCCAAAGGGCCCTCTGGGCTACGCCATGGCCAAGAAACTGAAGGTTTACGCTGGTGCCGAGCATCCTCATAGTGCTCAACAGCCTAAAACTCTGGACATCTAAGGATAGGTCATGATCGGTAACTGGAATTACGGTACGGGCCGTCGCAAGACCTCCGTCGCTCGTGTCTTCATCAAGAAAGGTTCGGGCCAAATCGTGGTCAACGGCAAGCCTGTTGACGAATACTTTGCTCGCGAAACGGGTCGCATGATTGTGCGTCAGCCTCTGGTGCTGACCAACCATGTTGAATCCTTCGACATCAAGATCAACGTGCATGGCGGCGGCGAAAGCGGCCAGGCCGGTGCTGCCCGTCACGGCATCACCCGCGCTCTGATCGACTACGACGAAACACTGAAGACGGCTCTGAAACAAGCTGGCCTGGTGACTCGTGATGCTCGTGAAGTTGAGCGTAAGAAAGTCGGTCTGCACAAAGCACGTCGCCGCAAACAGTTCAGCAAGCGTTAATTCGCCTCGCGACCTGTTTATGGTGCTCAAAAACCCCGGACCTGTCCGGGGTTTTTGTTTGCTGGCTACATTTGTCCTGCTTTACCGGGTCTGCTGCTTGAGAACAGGCAGGACTACGTTAAGATAGAATTTTTGCTTGTCTCTCTTTCAGGAAAGTTCATGGCTACACATAGCGATACCCGGATCAAGGTAGGGATTGTCGGCGGTACAGGTTACACCGGGGTCGAGTTGCTGCGTCTGTTAAGTCAGCACCCTCAGGTGGAACTGGTCGCCATCACCTCGCGCAAAGAGGATGGCGTGCCGGTTTCGGATATGTATCCGAACTTGCGTGGCCATGTGGATCTGAAATTCTCTACTCCTGAAAATGCCAATCTGGAACAGTGCGACGTGGTGTTCTTTGCCACTCCCCACGGTGTTGCCATGAGCCAGGTCGAGCGTTTGCTGGCTGCAGGCGTGCGTGTGATCGACCTGGCAGCGGACTTTCGTCTGCAAGATACGGACGTGTTCCAGAAGTGGTACAAGATGGAACACAGCTGCCCCGATATTTTGAGCCAATCGGTGTATGGTTTGCCCGAGCTGCTGCGCGACAAGATCTCTCACGCCAAGGTGATCGGTAACCCCGGCTGCTATCCCACTACGGTTCTGCTGGGCTTGGCTCCCTTGCTGGAAGGTGGCAAGGCGCTGGTTGATACTCAGCACCTGATTGCCGATTGCAAATCCGGTGTGTCCGGTGCTGGCAAAGGGGCTTCGGTTCCCAATCTGTTTGCGGAAGCCAGCGACAACTTCAAGGCCTATGGCGTGTCGGGTCACCGTCACCATCCGGAGATTGTGGAGCAGTTGCAGCGTTTGGCCGGCGGCCCGGTTGGTCTGACCTTCGTGCCCCACCTGGTGCCCATGATTCGCGGCATGTTTTCCACGATCTATGCCCACATCAAGCCTGAGGCGATGGACACGGACTTCCAGGCCCTGTATGAGCAGCGCTACGCGCAGGAAGCGTTTGTGGATGTGTTGCCGGCTGGTACCCTGCCTGAAACCCGTTCGGTGCGCGCTTCCAACCAGCTGCGTATTTCCGTGCAGCGGCCCGGTAACGGCGATCAGCTGATTATTCTGGTGGTGCAGGATAATCTGGTGAAGGGTGCTTCTGGTCAAGCCGTGCAGAATATGAATATCCTGTTCGGCCTGCCAGAACAAACTGGCCTGAATCACGTTGCCATTCTGCCTTAAGGGGAACTTGGTCTTGGTGAACAGGTCAAATATCCATGACTGAATCACCACAAACCACGACTCAGACTGCCGCTCCTTCCCGTGCGCGGGGCGGAGCGTCTGTCATTGCACTGGCGGTATTGGCGGGTATGTTATTGGGTGGCGGTGGCCTATGGCTATACCGCAGCCTGACCCAGCCTGCAGACCAGTCTGAACAAATTCAGTTGGCGATGCAGAATCTGGCACGTAGTCAGCAATCCCTGCAGCAGATTCAAAGCGAATTTGAGGTGCTGCGCGGGCAGTTGGTGTTGGAGGAGAGCACACGCAAGGGGCTGGAAAAATCCTTGCTGTCCACTCAGACCGAACTGGCGCAAACACGCGAACAGCTGGCTTTTTACGAACAGTTGCTGCCCCCTGGCCCCAGTGGTTCCATTACGGTTCGTGCCCTGGAGGTCAGTAAGAGGGGAGATCTGCTGGAGTATAAAGTCCTGCTGCAACGTAACGCCCCGGAAGGAAAGCCATTTTCTGGTCGCCTGCAGTTTCAGCTGACCGGGCGGCAAGACGGAAAAAACGTTAAAATCGATTTAACACCCAGTTCCGGGCCAGATTCGGGGCTGGCAGAGTCGTCTGTAGAACAGACTGATCCTTTGATCTTAAACTTTAACCAGTTTCAGCGCGCTATGGGTTGGCTGGCGTTGCCGCCAGGCTTTGAGCCCACCGCCTTGACGCTGAATGTTCTGGAAGGAAGCGTTATCCGCGCTTCTCGCCAGGAAAAAATCGCCCAGCCAGACTAATCACCTTACCCGCGGGTGGTCATGTGCAAGGCGATCACATGATAATTATTCATGCCGGCGGGGGCCGGCAGGAGAACCACATGAGCACTCTTACCGAATCCGTTGATCTGCAAGCCCCTCCTTCCCCTCTGATCTTTACCGATTCAGCGGTTGAGAAGGTCCGTGAGCTCCTGATTGAAGAAGGCAGCCCCGAACTGAAGCTGCGCGTCTTCGTGCAAGGTGGTGGCTGTTCCGGCTTCCAGTACGGCTTCACTTTTGACGAACTGGTTAACGACGACGACACCATTATTGATAAAGACGGCGTACAACTGCTGGTTGACGCCATGAGCTTCCAGTACCTGGTGGGCGCAGAGATTGATTACAAAGACGATCTGGACGGTGCTCAGTTCGTTATCCGTAATCCTAATGCGACAACGACCTGCGGCTGCGGCTCTTCCTTCACGATGTAAGAAGGTGGCGTCAGCGCTGGTCGTTCAGCGCTGATCGGCTTTAGCAGGATTTGTACACAAACACCCCAGACTCTGAATGCAGGGTCTGGGGTGTTTTAGTTGTGCGCGTGAGCATATCGTGTTTGATGAATCTGCGCATTTCCGGGCTCTGTAGCAGGAGCAGGCGAGGTGGATAGTTCCGTGAATGAGGGGAGCGCGGGCGGGAGAACGTGCTTGAGGCTTGGGATGCTTGAAGTTGGGATGGATGAGTGCCTGTCATTTGTTTGTCAGGGTTTCATCTTGCGGGGCTGTGCCTGATCAGATGCTTCAGGGCACTAGCGTTATCGGATTGCCTCTTGTGTCAGGGGCGGGGTGCCAGCGTTTGTCAGGCCGGATAGCAAGCGCCGAGTACGGTTGCGCGACGTGCTCCGGTTACGGCAGGCAGCCCCGCAGGAATACGTTCAACATGTGCATAAGCCAGCCAGGCAAAGGCCAGGGCTTCAATGGACTGCGGGTCCATGCCCAGTTCGGCGCTTGAGCGGATGGGCATGATGAGTTGATCGCCCAGGCGTTTCAGCAAGACCGGATTGGCCGCGCCGCCGCCACATACAATCAATTCCTGCACCTGAGCGGCGTAAGGCTGGATAGCTTGCGCAATGGTATGCACCGTCAGATCCATCAGGGTGGATTGCACGATGGCCGCTGAAAGCCCACTATTGGGATCAACCAGATCCAGATGCTTTTGCAGCCAAACCAAATTGAACAGATCACGGCCCGTGGATTTAGGGGCGGGCAGCGCAAGCCAGGGTTCGCTTAACAGGCTGGCAAGCAGGGCAGGATCAGACGTCGCGCTATTGGCCCATTGACCGTCCTTGTCATAAGGCTGGCCTTGATGTTTGTTCACCCAGGCATCCAGGAGCATGTTCGCCGGGCCGGTATCAAAGCCAAACACCTCACGCCCGGGCAGTAGCAGGGAGATATTGGCAATCCCGCCCAGATTCAGAATGACGCGGCCGTGCTCGTGACGGAAAAGCGCCTCATGGACGATAGGCACCAAGGGTGCCCCTTGGCCGCCCGCGGCAATATCCCGGCTGCGAAAGTCTGCAATCACATCTATGCCGCAGCGCTCGGCAAGCAGGGCAGGGGCGTTCAGTTGCAGGGTGTAGCCCTGGTCAGCTGCATGGCGGATGGTTTGGCCGTGTACGCCAATCGCGCGGATCAGTTTTTTTTCTGCGCCTTGGGTCCAGGGCAGGCACGCCTGGGCGTAGAGTTCGGTCAGTTGCACAGCGGCAATGCTGGCACGCGCTAGCTCATTGTGTCCCGGGTGTTGCAAAGCCAGCAGCTCGGCTCGCAAAGCGGCCGGCATGGGCAGGCTGCGGGTTTGGTGTATCTGTGCCCCCTGTGTGCCGAAGGAAGCCAGCACGGCATCCACACCGTCCATGCTGGTCCCGGACATGAGTCCGATATACAGGGGGGCTGACATGGCGCTTAACGGCTGGCCAATTGGACGGGCTCAGCGTCCGTATGCAGCAAAGCGAAGCTGTCCTGATAGGAGGCCAGGGTTTGCTGGAACTGCTTGCGTTGGGGGGCATCCAGAACACGCGCGACAGGCAGATCTACCGACAAAGGATCAACGGCTTTTTGCGCAATACGGAATTCGTAGTGCAGGTGCGGGCCCGTTGCCCAGCCCGTCGACCCCACATAGCCGATCAGTTGACCCTGTTCGACACGATCGCCTTTGCGCAGCCCGGCCGCAAAGCGGCTTTGATGGGCGTACAGCGTGGTGAACTGGCCGTGGTGCTTGAGAATGATGGTGTTGCCATAGCCATTTTGACGGCCAATGAACTCAACGGTGCCATCGGCTGTGGCATGAATGGGCGTACCCGATGGGGCCGCGTAGTCCACACCGTTGTGGTCACGCCAGCCACCATGTACGGGATGGCGACGACCGCCAAATGTGGAGCTGATGCGGGTGAATTTCAGGGCGGTGCGCAGGAAAGCGCCTTTAAGGCTTTGGCCGCTGAAATCGTAGTAGCCGCCGCTGCCGTTTTCGGGCTGGAACCAGGCCGCTTCATGAACTTTGCCCTGATTGATGAACTCCACTGCCAGCAGGCGACCCGAACCTACGTCCTGCCCTTCATGGCCGTAGGATTCGTAGACCACGCGGAAGCTGTCGCCTTTGCGCAGGTCTTTCAGAAAGTCAATCTTGCTGCCCATGACATCGGCCATTTGCAGCGTGATGTTGTCGGGGATGCCGGCTTGGTCGCTGGCGCCAAACAGCGAGCTGTTGATGGTGGCCTGGGCGACACGTACCCGGGTCTGGGTCTGGTCGCTTTGCTCCTCAGCGACAAAACCGCCTTGCCCGTTGGGCCGAACTTCCAGCCAGCGGGCCTGGCCCTGACCGGATTGCTCGGAATACGGGGTGTGGCGGTAGCGCAGCCATTGCAAATTGCCATTGGCATCCAGCGCTGCCTGCACGGTACGACCCGGATAGAGCTTGTAGATTGAGCGCGCCTGCTTGTCGTGAGTCAGAAACTGCAGTAAACCCTCTTCGCTCACCTGCATGCGCTGCAGCAGGGCGGACAGGGTATCGCCACGGCGAATGCGGGTTTCCGTGACGTAGGCTTGTTGATCCTGGGCTTGCAATACCGTCAGATCCGACGGCAGGGTCAAGGCAGTGCGGGCTTGGTAAATCTGGGGCTCGGGGCTGCTGGGCATCACCACGGCCAGGGCGCCGGCGGCGACAAAGGAACCCAGGGCCAGCGTGACCAAACCAGTGCGGATAATGAGGGCTCGGGCGAACCGAGGCTGGTGGATGTTAAGGTGGGAGGAGGAGCGTTTCCCTTTGCTGAACATAAAACCAGAACCTTGTTGGACGTACGGTTTACCGTCCACCCGGTTTGCAGGCGGAGGTCAGTTGTACTGGGCGGACAGAACATTCCAGCCCTGGCGATCTGACCTGCGCGGGAATGATAAAATAGGGTGGTTTACGAAACCTTGCTCATTAATTAAGCACGTCTCGCAATAGCAGGCTATCCTAGCGCATTAGGCTTAATTTTTCGAGCATTTTTACTCATTAGTTTGTCACCAGATTTGTTATGTCATCCCCCTCAGAGCCCCTTTCTCCAGAAGTCCTGGCTGATTTAGCCATCGTCAAACGCGGCTGCGACGAATTGCTCGTCGAATCCGAGTTTGCCCGCAAACTGGCGCGCAGCCATGCAACAGGGCAGCCGCTGCGGATCAAGCTGGGTCTGGACCCCACGGCTCCTGACATTCACCTGGGGCACACCGTGGTGCTGAACAAGATGCGCCAGTTGCAGGATCTGGGGCATACCGTTATTTTCCTGATTGGCGATTTTACCTCCACCATTGGCGATCCCAGTGGGCGCAACACCACCCGCCCGCCTTTGACGCCCGAGCAGGTCATTGCCAACGCCAAGACTTATTACGATCAGGCCGCGCTGGTTCTGGACCCTGCCCGCACCGAAGTTCGCTATAACTCGGAATGGTGCGACAAGCTCGGCTCACGTGGCATGATTCAATTGGCTTCCCGTTATACCGTGGCACGCATGATGGAGCGGGACGACTTCACCAAACGCTTTAAGGCCAATCAGCCTATTTCGGTACACGAGTTTTTGTATCCCTTGTTGCAAGGCTACGATTCGGTTCAATTGAAAGCCGATGTGGAATTAGGCGGTACCGACCAGAAGTTCAATTTGTTGGTGGGACGTGAATTGCAAAAAGAATATGGGCAGGAGCAGCAATGCATTCTGACCATGCCTTTGCTGGTGGGTTTGGACGGCGTGGAAAAAATGTCCAAATCCAAAGGCAATTACATTGGTATTAGTGAAACGCCGGACTCGATGTTCGGCAAATTGATGTCCATCTCCGATACCTTGATGTGGCGTTATTTCGAGCTCTTGTCGTTCCGTAGTCTGGAAGACATTGCCGGCCTGCAAAAGCAGATCGACCAGGGCCGGAACCCGCGCGAGGTCAAAGTGGAGCTGGCACAGGAGATCGTCACGCGTTTCCACAGCGCCCAGGCTGCGGCCCAGGCACTGGAAACATTTGATGCCCGTTTCCGTCGGGGCGAAATGCCCGAGGACATGCCCGAGGTTACGGTGGCCGGTGAGCTGGCCTTGTTGCGCGTGTTGCGTGAAGCAGGTCTGGTCGCCTCCAGCAGCGAGGCCCAGCGCAATGTGGAGCAGGGCGGCGTACGCATCAATGGTGAGCGTGTGGACGATAAGGGTTTGCAACTGGAGCCGGGCAGCTATGTGCTGCAAGTAGGCAAGCGCAAGTTTGCGCGGGTCACCTTGACCGGCTGATTGATTGTGGAGGTCTGCAATGAAACTGCGTAGTGATTCTTTTCAAGATCAGGGCATCATTCCCGAGCGTCTGGCTTTTTGCCGATACGACGCACAGTCGAGAGTTGCATTGGCTGGTAATGCCAATCCGCATCTGGAATGGTCCGATGTTCCCGAGCAGACCCAATCCTTTGTGGTTATTTGCCACGACCCCGATGTCCCCAGTAAACCGGACGATGTGAACCAGGATGGGCGCGAGGTGCCGGCGGATCTGCCCCGGGTGGATTTCTTTCATTGGGTGTTGATCAACATCTCCCCCCAATTGCGGAGTCTGGCCGAAGGTTCGTACTCCAAGGGTATTACGCCACGCGGTAAAGCCGGCCCTTTGGCGCTGGATGATACGCGCCAGGGTGTGAATGACTTTACCAACTGGTTTGCCAGCGATCGCGACATGAACGGTGATTACTTTGGCTACGATGGCCCGTGTCCGCCGTGGAACGACGCCTTGCCACACCGTTATGTCTTTACGGTCTACGCGCTGGACATTGCCGAGCTGCCTCTGGAGGGGCGCTTTAACGGCCAGGATGTACTGCGTGCCATGGAAGGACACATTCTGGCTCGTGCGACCTTGACAGGTCTGTACACCCTGAATCCCCGTTTGATTCAGCAATCCTGATTCCCCGGGGCGGACTATTTGAGTTTTATTCATATTCTCTTGAGTCCGCCCGTTGCCGCCTAACGTTATTTCCGCATTTTATGGGGTTTCTGCCACCGGAGATGTTTGTCTCGGTGGTTTGATGCGCTTCCGCGCTAAAATGTTGCTTTCTTAGTTTGCTACCTACTTTATCCTTAGGAACCCTCATGTTTGACCGTTCTGCGACTCTTGACAAAGTTGATCCCGATCTTTGGGCTGCGATTCAAAGCGAAGATGTGCGCCAGGAGCAGCACATCGAGCTGATTGCCTCGGAAAACTACACCAGCCCTGCCGTGATGCAAGCCCAGGGCACACAACTGACCAATAAATACGCGGAAGGTTACCCTGGCAAACGCTACTACGGCGGTTGTGAGTTCGTGGACGTGGTCGAGCAATTGGCTATTGATCGTTTGAAAGAACTGTTTGGCGCCGAGGCCGCCAACGTCCAGCCCAACTCCGGCTCGCAAGCCAACCAGGGCGTGTACATGGCTGTGCTCAAGCCCGGTGACACTGTGCTGGGTATGAGCCTGGCCGAAGGCGGTCACCTGACCCACGGTTCCCCGGTGAATGCCTCGGGCAAGCTGTACAACTTTGTGTCCTACGGTCTGGACGCCAACGAAGAGCTGGACTACGAGGAACTGGAGCGCTTGGCCAAAGAGCACAAGCCCAAGCTGATCGTGGGTGGTGCTTCGGCTTATTCCCTGCGCATTGATTTTGAACGCATGGCGCGCATTGCGCATGAGAACGGTGCCCTGCTCATGGTGGACATCGCTCACTATGCCGGTCTGGTTGCAGGCGGGGTGTACCCCAACCCTGTGCCTCACGCTGACTTCGTGACTTCGACGACGCACAAGTCGCTGCGTGGCCCTCGTGGCGGCGTGATCATGATGAAGGCTGAGCACGAGAAAGCCATCAACTCGGCGATCTTCCCCGGCATTCAAGGCGGCCCCCTGATCCACGTCATTGCGGGTAAAGCCGTGGCGTTCAAGGAAGCGCTGGCCCCCGAGTTCAAGACTTACGCTGCTCAAGTCGTGAAAAACGCCGACGTACTGGCTCGCACCCTGGTCGAGCGCGGTCTGCGCATCGTCTCTGGCCGTACCGAAAGCCACGTCATGCTGGTGGACCTGCGTCCCAAAGGTATTACCGGTAAAGTGGCTGAGGAGGCCCTGGGCAAGGCGCACATCACCGTCAACAAGAACGCCATTCCGAACGACCCTGAGAAGCCCTTTGTCACCAGCGGTGTGCGTCTGGGTACGCCTGCCATGACTACGCGCGGCTTTAAAGAAGCCGAGGCGGAATTGACGGCACATCTGATTGCTGATGTACTTGACAACCCTCACGACGAAGCCGTTTTGGCAGATGTTCGTCGCCGTGTACACGAGCTGACTGCCAAGTTGCCCGTCTACTCCTCCAAGTAATCCAGCCGGAGCGGGCCGCAAGGCCCGCGATTCTGAATGAAGTGTCCGTTCTGCCACCATGCCGATACCCAGGTGATCGATTCCCGAATCACCGAAGAAGGCGACGCCATACGGCGACGTCGTAAATGCTCGGCCTGTGAACGGCGCTTCACAACTTACGAGCGTGCTGAACTGAGCTTGCCCGTTGTGGCCAAGCGCAATGGCACCCGTATGGATTTTGACCCCGCCCGCTTGCGGGCGAGCATGGGCGTTGCGTTGCGCAAACGCTCCATCCCCATGGCGCAAGTCGATGCTGCCGTGCAGCGCATCGAAGAAAAACTTCAACTGACTGGCGAGCGTGAAGTCTCCTCGGAGACTATCGGTGAACTGGTCATGGCCGAACTCAAGCAGTTGGATCAGGTGGCGTATGTGCGTTTTGCCTCGGTCTACAAGAGTTTTAAGGACATCCGCGAGTTTGTAGAGGCGATCGACGAAATGAACGATCCCGACCGCGGCTAAGGCTTATGGTCGAACAAGAAGACGTCGTCTGGATGCGGCAGGCTCTGAAGCTGGCCGAGCAATCCCTTTATATCAGTGCCCCCAATCCCCGAGTCGCCTGTCTGATTGTGCGCGACGGCCAGTTGTTGGCTTCAGGCTCCACACAGCAGGCTGGTGGACCTCATGCAGAAGTGATGGCGTTGCGACAGGCGGCAGAGCGAGGCGTGAACGTGGCCGGCGCGACGTTTTATGTCACCCTGGAGCCTTGCAGCCATCATGGGCGTACGCCTCCTTGTGCGGATGCGCTGGTCAAGGCGGGAGCTGGGCGCGTGGTCTTTTCCATGTACGACCCTAACCCTTTGGTGGCAGGCAACGGCGTCTCACGCTTGCGTCAGGCGGGCATCTCTGTGGATGGCCCTGTGTGCGTCGAGCAGGCGCTGGCGATCAACGCCGGATTTTTTGCTCGTATGACACGCGCACGCCCCTGGTTATGGATGAAGATGGCCGCCTCACTGGATGGTCGCAGTGCCTTGCCGGATGGGCGATCTCAATGGATTACCGGACCGCAGGCCCGTGATGATGGTCACCACTGGCGCGCTCGCAGTTGCGTTGTCTTGACCGGCATCGGTACGGTGAACGCGGATAATCCCTTGATGAATGTGCGGGCGGTTTCCACTCCCCGGCCGCCTATCAAAGCCGTGCTCGACACCCATTTGCGCCTTGACCCCAAGGCTGCCTTGCTGGATGGCACCTTGTGTTGGGTATTCAGCCATCGTCGCGATCCCGAGCGTGAGGCTGAGTTGGCAGACCGCAATGCTCAGGTTATTCCCATGCCTTTGCACGAGGGCCAGGTGGATGTGTGTGCCATTCTGGATTGGATGGCCGAACAACAGATTAATGAAGTTCATGCAGAGGCGGGAGCACGACTTTCGGGGGCATTGATTGATGCTGGCGTGGTAGACCAACTGCTGATGTATCTGGCCCCTAAAATTTTGGGGCAGGGCCGCGGTGTGGCGGACATTACGGCTTTGTCGGGCCTGGAGGATGTCGAACCTTTCGAGTTCACCGACGTGCGTCTGCTGGGTGCTGACCTGCGTATTCTTGCTCGTCAGCGTGATCACTGGGATGCTTTGTTGCGTGCGGTGGGCGGGGCTTATCCTCCCGATTCGGAATAAGCCGTTTCCCCCCTAAGTCGGTGTGCTCAGGCGTATGAGCAAGAAGCCGATGAAAGCGGGGCGACAGACTCAAGTGCCCGTATCACTCGCTCAATAGTGTCACTTTGCCTGGGCCTTGAGCGTGAGCCACCTCTCCAGTACGGCCTTGCCAACAATTCGTCCAAGAAAAAATTGAATGCTTGCGTTACAAGGACAAGTGCTGCTATTATTATGGACTTGGCATTAGCAGCTTCACATTGCTTGGCCAAAGAATAATTAGGACAGGTGGCCGAGTGGTTGAAGGCGCACGCCTGGAAAGCGTGTATACGTTTATAGCGTATCGGGGGTTCGAATCCCCCTCTGTCCGCCAAGAATTAGATCTGAAAACCCGCCCAGCGCATCGCTCGGCGGGTTTTTTATTGTCTGTAGGGTTTGAAACGGGACCTAGTCTTGCATTCACGGGCTTGAAAGGGGTGGGGGGCGGGGCGTTGGGAGTGCCCGTCTGTCTGATGCGCTGATAAACAGGTAGCCGGAAGGGTGAAGCTGCTGCTCTTTTTGCATTTGTTTTGCTGACATAGGCAAACGGTTTTGCTCTGATTTTTTTCTGATGCTTATGGCCCGACAGGCGTGGTGGGATTGCGAGGCCCTGCAGCAAAGCGATCAGACCACGTTCAAGTCACGGGGTTTTGACGTTAATTATGTAGAAATATTATTAATTTTTTTTGCTGCTGCTTTGTGATTATTTTTGTTTTCCATTCAATGTGTTTTGTTGATGGGTTTTCACATTTTTGGATTTATAAAAGAGCTCAAACAACGGTATAGTGTCGTCTTTGCGGATACGCCGTATCCGGTACCGCTTGATCTGTGCGATGAGCATTATTTAGCCGTCTATCTGTATGGTTTTTTTGAATTTTTAAAATTAAAAGTCTATAGGCTATTCAGAGCTCTCTTCATGTTTATCGCTTATCCTGCTTTCGGATTGTTGACTGGTACGTTTCATTTCTCACACTGATCTTGGTTTTTAAGAATTGGGGTTCAGCCCAATTAAGGACTCTACTTATGTCGCATTATTTTAAAGCTCTTGCCATCTCTAGCGTCATCGGTATGCTGGCAACCGGGGCACAGGCCGCAACGGTGAAGGAAGTGTTCAATGGGGAAATGCTGGGTACGAATCAGCGGTACTTTGAATCGATTGCCGGGATACCGCGCCAGTCTTATGGAGACTCACATGTTTTCCGCGTGCAAGGGTGCGACATCACAGCCACCATCAACAATGGTGCAGTGGCTTCATTGAGTATGGAACTGGGCGGCCAATGCCAGGCCAATTTGGGCACATTTATCGGCGATTATGCGCCGCCGGCAGGGCAGACATTAACGCCGGGAGCCTTTGAAGAGTCTTCGGGCGGAGGCCTGAGCTATCTTGCCGATTGCCTGTCTCTCTGCGGCAATGCCGCTGATCCCTCGGTCTATGCCTTGTGGGAAGGGCCCCGGGCGGCGGGGTTTATGGAAGTGATGCTGGAGGTGGTTCTGGTAGACGGTGATGCGCTGGATGCGGCCAGCCTCTGGCAAGGCCATATGACTAAAGCGGCGGGAGAGGATTTTGTCATGGACACACGCTTTAATTGTGACCGGCGCTTTGATGCTGAGGCGCATCAAGCATTTAAAGACGTCAAAGTGACTGCGGTAACGATAGGCCACGGCTTGAGCACGCCTCGCTGCTAAGGTCATTGCGACTATAAGCTGTGACTCTGGCCCTCGAAGCCGAATGGTTTCGAGGGCTTGGTTCATGACGGGAATCGCTCAGCCCCGTGTACCTTATCGTTAACAGGGCCAGGCAAGGCCGTGAAAAGCGAAATGGCGCTGTTCAGGCGGTGTCACCTTTTAAATGCTTCTTTGATTCACCCGCCTGGATAATTCCTGCGCCGTTTCCTTGCGTTCGCTGTACCTATCCACCAGATAAGCAGCGCAGTCGCGCGTCAGCAAGGTGAACTTCACCAATTCTTCCATCACATCCACCACCCGTTCATAGTAGGACGAGGGCTTCATGCGGCCTTCTTCGTCAAACTCCAAAAAGGCTTTGGCGACCGAAGACTGGTTGGGGATGGTGATCAGACGCATCCAGCGGCCCAGCCCCCGCATCTGGTTCAACGCATTAAATGACTGGGAGCCACCAGATACTTGCATCAGCGCCAGTGTTTTGCCTTGAGTCGGGCGAATCGCGCCAATACTTAACGGTATCCAGTCAATTTGTGCTTTCAGGACGCTAGTCATGGCGCCGTGTCGTTCGGGCGAGGTCCAGACCATGCCTTCAGCCCACTGCACTAACTGACGCAGCTCCTGTACTTTGGGGTGGTCATCTGTCGCGCCCTCAGGCAGGGGCAGGCCCTGTGGGTCGAAAACCCTGGTTTCTGCTCCCATTGCTTCCAATAGTCGTGCGGCTTCCCAGGTCAAAAAGCGGCTGTAGGATCGTTCCCTCAAGGAACCGTACAACAGCAGGATGCGAGGTGGGTGGGTTGCACGATCCTTGGGCAGCAGTTCTGCCAGATCCGGGACTCTGAACGCTTGTTCGTCCAGATGGGCTAAGTCAGCTTTATTCAATTCTTTGTCCGTGTTCATCAATGATGGCTTGGCCGTCCTCTTTGCGAAAGGCTCCTTGTTGTGGTCGTGGAAGTATTTCCAGTACCTGTTCCGAAGGGCGGCACAAACGTGTGCCCCGTGGTGTGACGACAATGGGCCGGTTGATCAGAATGGGATGCTCCAGCATGAAGTCAATGAGTTGTTCATCAGTCCACGTAGGATCGCCTAAATGCAGTTCTTCATAGGGCGTTCCTTTCTGTCGCAGAATCTCGCGCACGCTCAGACCGCAATCTCGAATCAGTTGAATCAGGGTATCGCGCTCGGGCGGCGTTTTCAGATACTCGATGATGGTGGGTTCTTGTCCGCTATTGCGAATCAGGGCCAGTGTATTTCTGGAAGTGCCGCAAGCGGGGTTGTGATAGATGATGATGTCTGTCATGGCGTTGTTTCGTGTGAGCGGCTCAGGCGACGAGATCGAGGCGTAGTGCCAGAGCGGCAAGGGTAATCAGCAAGACGGGGGTAGTCAGAATGACCCCTACCTTGAAGTAATAGGCCCAACTGAGGGTGGTGCCTTTACGCGCCAGCACATGCAGCCATAAGAGGGTAGCCAGACTGCCTATCGGCGTGAACTTGGGGCCCAGGTCGCTGCCGATGACGTTGGCATATATCATGGCTTCTTTGACGGCGCCTTGGGCGCTGGAGGCGTCAATGGACAGGGCGGTGACCAGTACAGTGGGCATATTGTTCATGATTGAGGACAGGAAGGCGGATAGCATGCCGGTCCCCATCGCTGCGCCCCACACGCCAGCCTCAGCAAATTTGTCCAGCAATAAAGCCAGATAGTCTGTTAGCCCTGCATTGCGCAGCCCATATACCACCAGATACATGCCCAGCGAGAACACGACAATTTGCCAGGGCGCGCCCTGCAGCACTTTTTTGGTGTTGATGGTCGTGCCGCGGGCGGCAACGGCCAGTAGGATGAGCGCACCGGTGGCGGCAATTGCACTAATGGGAATACCCAAGGGCTCCAGCGCAAAAAAACCGGTCAGCAGTAAAGCCAGGATGAGCCAGCCAGCCCTGAAAGTGGCGATGTCCTTGATGGCCTGCGAGGGTTGTCGTAATTGCTCCAGGTGATAGCGGACGGGGATGTCGCGCCGGAAATACAGTATCAGGACAATCAGGCTGCTCAGCACGGACACAAGATTGACGGGCGCCATGACCCAGGCATAGTCCGTGAAGCCCAGTTTGAAGTAGTCCGCAGAGACGATGTTCACCAGGTTGGAGACAACCAGCGGCAAACTGGCGGTGTCGGCGATAAAACCCGCTGCCATGACAAATGCCAGGGTGGCAGGGGCCGAGAAGCCCAATGCCAGCAACATGGCCATGACGATAGGCGTCAGTATCAGGGCTGCCCCATCATTGGCAAACAAGGCCGAAACCGCTGCGCCCAGAATCACGATAAAGGCAAAAAGCCGGCGTCCATTGCCAGCTCCCCAGCGTGCCACGTGAAGGGCGGCCCATTCAAAAAAGCCCGCCTCATCCAGCAACAGGCTGATGATGATAATGGCCACAAAGGTGGCAGTGGCGTTCCAGACAATATTCCAGACCAGGGCCAGATCTGTCCATTGCACTACCCCGAGCAACAAGGCCGCGGCAGCCCCCAGGGAGGCGCTCCAGCCTATACCCAGGCCTTTGGGTTGCCAGATGACAAGCGTCAAGGTGGTGATGAAAATCAGTATTGCAGCAAGCATGGCGTAGCGTTCCGAGGCCGGTTTAGCATTGCCGGCACGCGTCTGACGCGGTGCCGCAGTCCTCGCCCTGACAGCAGTTCTCGGTCAGGTAGGCGAGCAAGTCGTTCATGGTGGAAAAGGTGGCGCTGTACAACAGATTGCGACCTTGACGCTCGGCGTGAATCAGTCCGGCATGGCTGAGCTCTTTCAAGTGAAAGGACAAAGCATTGGGCGCAATCCCCAATTGTTCGGCCAGGGAGCCCGGCGTCAGCCCAGATGGGCCGGTGACGACCAGGGCGCGAAACACCCGGAGACGGGCTTCATGGGCCAGAGCGGCCAGAGAGCGGATAACGTGAGATTCTTCCATAGGGCGATAATACAATAATTCAACAATCATTGAACTAAATATCTATGTTTGTTTTTTGGAGACTTCAGACTCCAGACTACGGATGCTTTTGAGGCATGAAGACAATCGCTACGGTATTGGTCAAGCTCAGGGCCAAGACCCCAGCCGGGGCTGAGGTCAGGACAGGGAACACCTGCCAACTCGGAAGCGAGCGCAGACCGCGACCAGGAGCCGGATCAAGATTGAGGCCAAGATCTGAGCAGGGGCCGTCACCAAGGCCGAGGCCACGACCGAAGCCAAGGCCATCGCGAGCGCTCAGTTTCGGGGGGCGGGTCAAGGCAACGATAGACGCAGACACCACACTAATAGCCATAGCCATAGCCATAGCCATAGCCATAGCCATAGCCATAGCCATAGCCATAGCCATGGCAACAATCGTCACAACAGCAATAGCAGCAGGGACCAGAGCCGAAGAGATACCAACGGCCAGGACAGAGACCACAGCAAGCGAAATGAGAGCAACAGCAAGGATAGCAACAAGGGCAACAGCAGCGTTCAGAACAACGATCTGTACGATCTCACCGCATGAGCGGCATGAGCAGTCGAGGGCCCAGCAACTGGGTGCATGGTGTGATTTGCCAGCCGAGCCGAGCCGAGCCGAGCAGTGCTAGGCGGTCAGTTGTTCACTTAACCAGTCGGCAAACACTTCTGCGCGAGGATTCTGATCCAGAGTCTGGGGAGAGAGCAGGTAGTACGCCGAGCCGTCCGGAATAAAGCCCTGCGGGGCGATGAGCTGACCGCTTTTCAGTTCGTCTTCCACCATTAAACGCGACACCAGGGCTATGCCTTGTCCGGACATGGCGGCCTGAATGCATAAATAAAAATGTTCCAGCTCCAGCTTGTTGGCCGCGTGGAGAGATTGGCCGCTCAGCCGCTCCCAGGTGGCCCAGGCTTGAGGGCGGGAACTGCTCTGTATGAGCACCTGCTGGCCCGCCTCCTCGTTGTAGGGGTAATGGGGCTGGCAAACGGGCCCGATCGTTTCCTCGCACAACCTCAAGCCGCAGACCGAGTCCGCCCAATGAAAGTCATCACGACGGATGGCGAGATCCACGCCCATTTGAGCAAAGTTTACCGGCCCTCCCGCTGTAATCAAATGCACGGTGATGGTGGGATGCAGCGCATGGAAATTGCCCAGGCGGGGAATCAGCCACTTCATGGCGATGGTGGGCTCACAGGATACGGCCAGGGCATGCTCACGCTGAGTGTGCTGTAACTGACGGACCACATCCTCCAGACGCTCAAACATGGGGGTGGTGACGTGTAGTAGCTGGCGGCCTGCCGGTGTCAGAAATACGGCCCGATTTCGTCTTTCAAACAGTTCCACGCCTAACGATTCTTCCAACGCTCGAATCTGGCGGCTGACTGCACCATGAGTGACATGCAGCAGTTGGGCTGCCTGCACAAAACTGCCTGCCTGAGCCGCGGTGTCGAAGTAGCGGAAGGCCGTGAGGTTGGGAAGATGCATAGTCAATGAAAACTCACAGAAAAGGCGCAGAATTTATCGTTTTTAAATTAGCACCGGATTATCAATAATGAAATTCTGTGTCAGCTAGTTAAATAAAAGGTTATGGGGAGTTTATTTCATCGTTTAAAAATTCGCGCTGTTTTCATAAAGAATAACAAGAACGATGGATATTCGATGAATACATGCGTCGCCAGGAAGGATTCTCCCTGTCTGAGGCAAGCAGTTTTTGCCGATGGACAGAACGAGCTCAGCGTGGCCAACCCATTCGTAGAGTGTAGGACGAACCCCTGCTTTTGGCGGGCGGCAATCTAGCTTGTCACCCCGATTTCATCAAACTTAGGCTTGTTAGAAATGTATGAACTCTTGGCAGTTGCCACTATCACTCTTTTGGCGGTGGTCAGCCCTGGCCCGGACTTTGCCCTGGTCACGCGCAATGGCTATGGTTTTGGACGCAAGATCGCCTTGATCTCGGCCCTGGGTATCGCGGTCGGTGTGCAGGTGCATGTACTCTATACCGTGTTCGGGCTGGCAATTTTGATTACGCAGTCGCCTGGTGTGTTTTGGCTGATGAAGGGGGCGGGTGCCCTGTACGTGATGTACCTGGGTTACCGGACTTTTCATAACGCCGCTGGGCTGACGGTGGGGGAGGTAACGGGAAATACGCCCAGCGCCTGGCAAGCTTTTGGTATGGGTTTCCTGACCAATGCTCTGAATCCTAAAACCATGTTGTTTGTTGTGGCCACGTTCACACAGTGTGTGCAGCCAAACGCGCCCTTGTGGCTGAATTTGGCCTATGGTTTGCTGATGTCTTTGCTCCATTGGGTCTGGTTTAGCATCGTGGCCCTGGCATTTTCAACGATGCATTTGCGTACCCTTTTGCTGGCTCGACAAGGGATCTTGGACAGAGGGATTGGGGCGGCCTTGTTTGGCTTGGGGGCCTCGCTACTGTTTGCCAACGCGGTGTCATAAAGAGGCATGCTGACGCTACGGGCGCAGGCCGGATGTCAGCATGCTTTGCCCGTCTGGTCTCCCAAAGGGCGTTGTCAGTACAATTAAAAAATTAATGGGTTTTGTTTTTTATTAAAAGAAAAATATTTAATATGGCTATTGATATTAAAAATATAAAACAATAAAAAATAAAATAATGAAAATTGGTATAAAAATAATGGAAGGCATCCGTGCCGCGGTTCCCGCCTTACGCCTTCGCGGCACGCCTGTTCCTTAATTTGCCTTTTTGTCGGCCGCCAATTTGTCCAGTTCCTCTTGTATCAGCTTGCGAATGGCGGTTTTCAAGAGCTTGCCGGTTGCCGTGTGGGGCAGTTCGTCCACCACGATCAGATCGTCAGGAATGCTCCATTTGGAGACTTGCTCGGTATATAACTCGATCATGTCCTGCTTGGTGAAGGTGGCGTCGTCTTGCAATTGCACGACCAGGACTGGCCGTTCGCCCCAGCGCTCGTCGGGTCTGGCCACCACGGCCGCTTCCTTGATGGCCGGATGAGCCTGGGCAATGTTTTCCAGTTCGATCGAGCTGATCCATTCGCCACCGGATTTCACCACGTCCTTGCTCCGGTCCACGATCTGGATGAAGCCGTCCTGATCAATAGTGACTACATCGCCCGTATTGAACCAGCCATCTTCGGTGTGGGCAGAGGTATCCGTGCTATTGAAGTAGGCGCTGGCAATCCACGGGCCGCGCACCAGCATGGCACCGAACATCTTGCCGTCACGAGCAATAGGCTGACCATCATCGCCGTCCACGCGGAACTCGACGCCAAACAGAGGACGACCTTGTTTGGCCAGCAACTTGAGTTTCTCCTTGTCAGGCAAAGCCTCGTGTTTAGGCAACAAGGCCGCCGCCAGACCGACGGGGCTGGTTTCCGTCATACCCCAGGCGTGGCGCACTTGGACGCCCAGCTTCTGGAAGCGGCTGATCATGACCGGAGGAGCTGATGAGCCGCCGATCACCAGACGTTGCAAGCTACTGAAGGTTTTGCCATTGGCCTGCATCCAGTCCAGCAGCCCCAGCCAGACGGTGGGTACGCCGGCCGTCATGGTGACCCCTTCCTTCTCAAACAGCGTGTACAGGCTGGCGCCGTCCAGTTTCGGGCCCGGCAAGACCAGCTTGGCGCCCACCATCAAGGCGGCGTAGGGCAGACCCCAGGCATTGACGTGGAACATGGGCACGATGGGGGTGATGGTGTCGTTGGCCGACAGACACAGGGCGTCGGGCAGGCTCAGGGCAAAGGCGTGCAAGATGGTGGAGCGATGGCTGTAGAGCACCCCTTTGGGTTTGCCCGTGGTACCGGAGGTGTAGCACAGGCCCGATGCTGTATTTTCGTCGAATACGGGCCACTCGAAATGGTCGGATTCGGCCGCAATCAGGGTCTCATAGCAGCGCAGATTGGGCAGCAGGTCGGATTGGGGCATGTGTGCCTCGTCCGTCATGATGACCACGGCTTTCAGTGTGGACAACTGGGGGGCCAAGGTCTCCAGAATCGGCATAAACGTCAGGTCGGCGAACAGGACGCTATCAGCGGCATGTTCGATGATGTAGGCAATTTGATCCTGAAACAGACGTGGGTTGATGGTATGACACACCAGCCCCGACCCGGAAACACCGTAATACAGCTCCAGATGGCGATAGCCATTCCAGGCCAGGGTTGCGACACGGTCACCGTGTTTCAGTCCCATGTTCTGGAGTGCATTGGCCAGCTTCTGACTGCGTTTGGACAGGTCGCTATAGGTGTACCGGTGTACCGGGCCTTCAACGGTTTGGGAGACGATCTCTGTGTCTGCGTGATAGTTCGCTGCATGACGCAGTATGGATGACACTAACAGCGGGGTATTCATCATCATGCCAAGCATGGTTTCCATCCTCCCTGGGAGTCAATCAAACGGAATTGACAGGCCGGCCTGACAGCATGGGATGTGGGCAGCAAATGGATGAATGATTACCACTGACTGTCATGGCCTCTTCAAGAACAGTAGCCTAAAACTCACAGATGCGTCTATGTGGTCGTTTGAGGGTGTTTGCGCCATCCCAAGGCTTGCCCAGAAGCGAGGAGATGGGGAAATTTCTAGACACAATTAACACTCTTTTGATTGAACAAAGAAGGGCGTTGAGTACAATCGGCAGCTAATTACAGCTTTTTTTAGACATAGTGTCGGATTTGCTGTCAATTTGACACGAGAGAGGCTGGGCGCAAAGAGCCCTGTGCTCGGAGCATCGTTCAATGATCGTGCTAGGTTTGCTGGGCCCATTTCGCTTTACGGTCGATCAGGTGGATCGCACCGCATCGCTGAGCTATGACAAGGTCAAACTGCTGGCGGCGGTGCTGTGCCTGGCGAACGGCAAAGTGCTGCATCGTGAGCGGCTGGCACATATGCTGTGGCCGGATCTGGCACGCGACAAGGCGCTATCACGCTTGCGTCATGCCTTGCATGTGTTGCGCAAGGCCTTGGGCGAGCAGGCTGTTTGCCTGGTCGCCCACGCCGAAGGCGCCATGGCGTTCAAGCCTGAATGTGTGCAGGTGGATGTGCTGGAATTCATGCAGGCCGATGCCGCGCAGAACGCGTGTCTGTTGCAGCGCTTGAGCCTGTATGGCGGTCGTTTTCTGGACGCGATTCCATCCCCCGATGCCGAAGCGTTCATTTCCTGGCGACGAAGCTGGGAAGATCGCCTCACCCTGGAGTTGTTCAGCGTGCGTGCCCGTCTGTTCGAGCAGGTTTTGCAGGCCCATCAGTGGGATCAGGCGCTTGCACTGGCGCAGGATTGGGTGCTGCAGGCCCCCGAGCAGGAGGTCTACCATCGCCTTTTGATCCGTGCCTTGATGCAAAGAGGAGACAGGCAGGCCGCCTTGCAAGCGTATGCCCATTGTGAGCAGGCTTTGCGTCAGTACCTGGGAGTACGCCCGGACCCTGAAACACGCCGTCTGGCTGAAGCCCAATGGCCGGTGGCCGCAAGCCATGCCCCCCCAACGTCCACCCAGAGTCATCGCACGGTTGCTACGCTGGCCTTGGCCTTGTCCTGGCTGCCTGCCGATGACTCTGAGGTGCATCTGGATGGGGAGCTGATGTCGGATCAGGCTGTGTCTTATCTGGAATCCTGGCACGAGCAATTGCTTGATATTTTGCGTGCGCACGGTGCATGGATAAGCCAGTCCAGCGGGTCTACGTTGCTGGCCCACTTTGCTTGGCCACATGCACAGTCCGAGCCGGTGAATCGGGCGGTTGAGCTGGCCTGTGTGATTCGTGCCTTGCGAACACCACCGGGGATCTGCATCGGTCAGGTCGTGCACGTCAGCTTGGCTTTAGTGGACGAACAGCAGGTCAATACACATAGTCTGTTCGGGCAACTGGTCATGCCTTTGGTGTGGAAGGCCAGGCATGGTGAGATTCTGTTGAGCGCTCAGGCTGTTGCTCGGATGGCGGATTGGCAGATCAAGCAGCATCGTGGCCCGGAGGGGGTGTGTTTCAGTTTGGGAGAGGGGAAATGGATGAATGACCCTCTTTACGGCTGCCAGCCCGAGTTCGAGCAGTTGGTGGCGCAATGGCAGCAGTGCAGCCGCCTGTCCCGCAAGGCCGCGTACCGAATTCATGGTGATCTGGGGTCGGGCAAATCCCGTTTAGCCCAAGCCTTGCACAGCTACATTGTGCGCGATGGTGGGCAGCCCTTGCTGATTGATTTTTCGCGCCAGGACGTACTGCAAGGCGTGCGCGAGATGATGCAGGCTCGTCTGGATGACGGCATTGGCACCCAGGACTTGCCGCTGGCCTTAAGTCAGTGCCTGCGCGACTGGTTTGGCCTGTCTGATCCCCATTGGGATCAGGTGCTGCAAGAGGCGCATCGTCAAAAAACGGAAGGCTTTCCAGGGGTGCCCGATCCGTGCCATTTGCTGCTAGCGGCGGTGCAGGCCTTTACCAGTCAGAGCCGGCCCGTGCTGGTGATTCTGGATCATGTGGATGCGCTGGATACCGGCTGTCAAAACAGCTTGGCGGCTATATGGAGTGCGGTTCAAAAGCAGCCGGCCGGAGTCTTGCTAGTGATCTTGTCACGTCAGAGCCTATTGGCGTTGGACTTTGCCCAGAGTATGACCTTGCGCCGCTTAACCGTGTCGGAGGTGGGCAAGGCGATCGGTTTTTATGCACGCGGCAAGCGCCTTTCCTCGGAGGCGAATGCGCAGATTCGTGCTCAGTGTTTGAGCAATCCCATGCTGATTAAAGACATGCTGCATTTACAGCGCTTTGGCATGCCGTTCAATTATGTGCCCCGTCTGGCAGACCGCTTGCTGCTGGATCTGGAGCAACTGGATGCGGATCGCCGCTGCGTGTTGTTGATGATGGTGTTGTGGGAACGCGCCACGCCTACGGGTTTGGCGCAGGCCTGTAATTTGCCTTTGAGCGTCATAGAGCAATCCAGGATCAGCCTGTTGGACAAAGGCTTGTTGCAGCAAGACAGCGAGGGCCGAATTGTATGCGCCCCTTTGATGCGTTCCGCCTTGCGTCGTTTGATTGCTAAGGAAGAAAGCAAAGTCCTGTACGGTAAGCTTGCCCATAGCCTGATTCAAATGCAGCAGGCAGAAGAAGAAATAGCCGCTTGTCTGGTACAGGCCCAAAGCGCACAAGCGGCCATTTGGTGGCGCAAGGCCATTGATACGTCGCTGCGCAGCGGCGATAGCCTGCAGGCGGCACAACAGTTGTCGCAGGTCTTGAGCAGCTTGCAGTACATGAGCGATGTGCAGTTGCGCCGTCAGTACGAGCGCGACAGCTATGTCACCTTGGGGGCGCTGGAGATCAGTCGTGGTGGGCCTGCTGCCATACCCGTGTCGCGAGCGTACGCGCAGGCGGCCGGACGCAGCGAGGGCGGCGAGGATGATCTGCCCGTGCTATGGGGGCAATGGGTGATGCTGCACGGCGCAGGCAGGCTGCCGGAAAGTCTGGCTCACGCCAAGCAGTTGCAGGAACACTCCCGGCGTCAGGGCCATAGCGCCTGGTATGGTTGGGGCCTGTACGCCGAAGCGCAATACCTGTTCTGGAAAGGCCGTGTGCAACCAGCCGAGCTGGCCCTGGACGAGGCGCTGCGTGCGCTGGCTTACGAACAGCCCGTTCCGGCCATGGATACGGCCCTGGGTCATCATTGTCCGGCTTTGGTGCATAGCCTGTTGGGCTTGACTCAGGTGTTGCAGGGGCGCTTTGAGCAGGGTGTGGCCAGTGCCCGCCATGCCCAGTTTCTGGCCAGTCAAAGTCAGTCGCGCATTTCGGCGGTAA
The DNA here is from genome assembly GCF_051948705.1 of Alcaligenes sp. Lyrl_28. Classification (NCBI taxonomy): domain Bacteria; kingdom Pseudomonadati; phylum Pseudomonadota; class Betaproteobacteria; order Burkholderiales; family Alcaligenaceae; genus Alcaligenes; species Alcaligenes sp. Lyrl_28. Next base: position 41,762 of record NZ_JAYJLG010000006.1, on the reverse strand, counting down.
TTGCTGAAATTCAGATGCTGCGCATTCTGTATTTGCAAGGTGATCTGGAGGTGCTGACGGAACGTAGTCAGGCTTTGCTGTCCACGTTGCAGCCTGTCTTGCCGGACAGTGTCTGGTGTGCGGTTGCCGAGACCTATGTGCTGTATTGCCGCCTGGTCAAAGGTGAGGAGACTAGGTCTGAGCTGGCCCGTTTGCTTGGTTTGCTGCCTGAGTTTGCGCGCAGCATGCCGTTGGCGACGGATGCTTTTCTGTGTATTTTGGCCCGCTGCCATCTGGCCCAAGGGGAAATTGAACGTGCCAGCCAAGCCCTGGATCAAGTCTGCCAGATAGGGCAGGAGCGGGCTTCTACCCTGTATCTGCCAGAGCTTGACTGCTTGAGGGGGGATCTGGCCTGGGTCAGTGCGGATAGAGACCAGGCGCAGGTTTGCTGGGCTCAGGCCCAGCAAGAAGTCTTGCGCAGCGGCCTGTACGCCTATGAAGGTTGGCTCAGGCAACGACGCGAGCACCTCCCCGATCTGGCGGAACGTCGTGTGTGGGTTCAGCGCCACCCCGGTTAGAACTGGACGTTGATACCCGCAAAAATTTGCCACACTGGTGCGCCTGCGCCTTTCTTATCGACAGAGTATTGCGGTTCGATAAAGGCGTTGATCACGCTCTTGCCAGGTTTGAATACTTTGCCCAGACCCAGGCCCACGGGAATGTGATGGGTATGGTTTTGCAGGTCAAAGGTCCACACCCCGCTCGAGCGCAAGTAAAAACCATTAGGCAGGTTATAGAACAGGGCGGGCTGGAAGGTGGCCGTCTTGACCCTCTCGCGGTCCGAGTCCCCGGCAAAGGATTGCTGAAAAGTCAGCAGTCCGCCTGCCAGCCCCCAGTCCCTGCTGGCAACCAAGGCTGCGGCACTGCCAATTTGCCATTTGCCTTGTCCCAGCCAATCGTTCGACGCCGTAGGCATCACCAGCAAGGGGCCGATGCCATAGGAAAAACTACCAGCGTTTTTCATGAATACATCCATGAACGTGATGTCGCCCAAGCCAGATTTGCTGCCCAGACGATCGTGGTGCAAGGCCACAATCGGTACATTCAAACGCCACAGCTGCGGCAGACCAAAGGTCTTGTTGGGCAGGACGGCACGCAGCACGGTCTGATTTGCCCACGCATTCTCGAGCTTGTACAGCTCGGGTACGTAGTAGTCGTGCAAGCTGACCATGGGCCGGGGGCTTAACGGGTTATTGGCGTCGTTCTGGGACTGAGCCAGGGCCCCCGAGCTGATCAGGCTGGTGGCCAACAGGCCAAATATTGTCTTTTGCATATGCATACCTCCTCGAAAAACTGAAGGTAGGAAGGCGGCGTTGAAAAAGCATTTAAAGCGGGCCACTGTGGCAAAGTCGCCGTTTGGGCTATCGGGTCCGCTTTGCTCGCAGAATGAGACGCTTGTTGAAAAAGCCCATCAGGAGGAGCGTGCCATGGCACATGCAGCAATAAGAACAGTCATGCTGGCGGCAGTAGTCAGTGCGGGTTTGGTTCAGGCACAGGCCGCGCCTGCCACGCAGGCAACTCAGGAGCGCCATGCTCAATGGATGAAAACACTCCCGTTTGATGATACCCAGGACTTCAAGAACGCCCAGCGCGGTTTGATTTATCGCGAGCCCAGCCTGCAGATCAAAGGCGTGAACGGCAATGTGGTGTGGGATCTGGATTCTTACAAGGCCTTTATCAAGCCAGATAGCGTTGCTCCCAGCACGGTGCATCCCGGTTTGTGGCGCATGTCGCAGTTGAATTTGCTCGATGGTGTGTACAAGGTGACGGACAATATTTATCAGGTGCGCGGCTATGACTTGTCCAACATCACCTTTGTACGCGGCACAAGCGGCTGGATTGTGTTTGATGTGGGTACTTCTACCGAAACGGCCGCTGCTGCGTATGCCTTGTTGCAAAAACATGTGCAGGCCGCCCCTATCAAGGCGATTATTTACAGTCATTCCCACATAGACCATTACGCCGGAGTCAAGGGACTGGTGGATCAGGCCGCGGTGGACTCAGGACAGGTGCAGATCATTGCGCCAGAAGGTTTTGTGGAGCATGCCATCAGCGAGGGGGTGATTGCAGGCAATGCCATGAAGCGTCGTGCGACTTATATGTATGGGGCCTTCTTGCCGCGCGGCCCGGAGCATAGCGTAGGCTCGGGGCTGGGCATGACCAATCCGCTGGGTTCGGTCTCCTTGATTGCACCGACGCGTTCGATATCAAGATCCGGTGAAACACTGGTGGTTGATGGCGTTGAAATGGTCATGCAACTGACACCGGGAACTGAAGCTCCGGTAGAGATGAATACCTATCTGCCACAATTCAAAGCCATGTGGATGGCCGAGAACACGACCAACACCATGCACAATATTCTGTCCTTGCGCGGTACACAGGTGTGGGATGCCAGGCAATGGGCCAACTACATCAATGAAACCATTGACCTGTTTGGCGACAGCACGGAGGTGAAGTTTCAGGCGCACCACTGGCCTGTGTGGGGCAAGGAGCAGGTCCACGATTACCTTGTCAAGCAGCGTGATTTGTACAAGTACATTCACGATCGCAGTGTGAACCTGATGAACAAGGGCTATACCGGCGAAGAAATTGCCGAGCTGATCGAGCTGCCCGAGTCTTTGCAGAAAGACTGGGCAACGCGCGGTTATTACGGCTCACTTAAACACAATGCACGGGCGGTGTATCAGTACTACATGGGCTGGTACGACGGCAATCCCTCCAGTCTGGATGTCTTGCCACCAACGGCAGCAGGGGCGAAGTATGTGGAATACATAGGGCGTGATCGGCTCCTGCAAAAAGCAAATGAAGACTTTGATCGCGGTGAGTATAGATGGGTTGCCATGGTGGTGAAGCATTTGGTCTTTGCCGATGCGAAAGATGCAGAAGCACGCCAATTGCTGGCCAATAGCTACGAGCAACTGGGTTATCAGGCCGAGTCCGGGCCGTGGCGGTCCATCTATCTGCAAGGGGCCCTGGAGCTGCGCAAGGGTGCGCCGGATCTACCTGTGCCTCCCAACAATAATGCCGATCTGCTCGCTGCCCTGACCCCAGAGATGATGTTTGACTTGATGGCCGTGCGTCTGGACGACGAGAAGGTCAAAGACAAGGAGCTGACTGTTGCTTTTCATTTTGTGGATATGGACACGACGTATACCGTCAGCATTGGCAATTCGGTGCTTAATTACAGTACGCGCCCCGGTTTGCCGGCTCAAGCCACCATGTCAGTCAGTCTGGCGGATTTCAAGCTGATTCAAGGCAAGATGCTGGACTGGAAAACGGCCATGAAAACGGATCGCGCCAAGCTTCAAGGTCTGGGCCGTAAGTTTCAGGAATTTGGAGGTCTGTTTGAGGAGCCTGGCTTGTGGTTCAACATCGTGACGCCTTGAGGACGGTGCTCAGGACCGCGTGGCTTGACCGAGTGTTTGTTGCGATGCGACGACAAGGGTCTTTGGCGGGTATGGATTAAACGTTTTCTGTGCATTATTTGCATTAAGGTGCTGGCTCGAGGGCGGTCTGTGGTGGGTTTATGGCCAGGGACGCCTTGTGCCACACTCAAGCTAGGAACCTTTGTTTATGTCCGCGACCTTGAAATCCCTGTTCAGTGCTGGTGTCTTGCTGGCAGCGTCGGTGAGCGCTCAAGCCTATCAGTCTGAAACGATCCATAACAAGAAAGGGGAGGCTGTATTTGAACTACGCATTTACGGTACGCAGGATGGCTCCTACTCTATCGATGATCCGGTCAATGGGCCACGATCCGTTTTTGATCTGGACGATAATGCGCATGCGAAAATTCGAGGCGCCTTAAGTCGCTGGGCAGAAATCGTCTCTTTGAAGCCGGGGCATGTGCCCGCCATTATCAATATTGGCACAGTAGGCGGTCAGGATGCTCGGGCGGGGACCACGGTGACGCCTGACCCAGACTCCGCAGGCTCGCTTTACCTGCTTCTGCCTCAGGCTGCCTTACTCAATAAGCTGGACAGCGATCAACTTAAGCACCCTCTTGCCGAGGTTGTGGTGGGAACCATCGATTTTGATACCGCTGCGCTTCGGCCCAGCCAACTTCCCCTGAATGCCCAGGCAGATTATGCGGCTGTCATGTTCCATGAGTTTGGCCATACGATGGGAATGATTGGTGTGGCCGTGGACGCCTGGGGACTAGGGTCGGATACGCCGTACATCCGTCCGGTTTTGACGTCATGGGCGCAGGGTTTGCGCGATGACAATGGCAATGCGGCCCGGCCCGGACAGGCGGTGCTGTGCTCGATGTGCAATAACGCTTACGACCCAGACGCGTTTGACTTGCGCAAGGACCAGGGCTATTTCACGGGCCAGCATGTGCAGGAAGTCATGGACGGCGCCATGCCCGGCATACCGGTGCGGATTTTGGGCTATGTAAATACGCAGCCATTCGGGGTGGATACGGATTATATGGCGCATTCAGAGCTGCGCAACAGCTTGATGAGCCACCAGTCTTATCGCAATTACACCACGATGATGGAAGCGGAGCTGGCATCCTTGCAGGATATGGGCTTGAAGATCGACCGACGTAATTTCTATGGCTATTCTGTCTACGGCGATGGGCTCACATTGACGAGCAAAAATGGTTTTTTTGCTCGAAACAGCGAAGGGACGGCTTATCTGCCGGGCCAATACAACCAGGCTACTCAAGGCGTGGGGTTGCATATTTATGGGGAGCGCAACACCCTGACCCAGGCGGCTGATTTGTTAAGTGCCGGTCCCGGCGGAGTCGGTGTGCGCGTGGATGGCAGCGAAAACACACTCATCATTCCCGAAAGTACCCGTATTCACGCGCAAGGCTGGTATGGCCGCGGCCTGCAGTTCAGCTATGGTCGCGAACACACGATTGTGCAGCGGGGCGAAGTACGCGCTGAGGGAGAGGACGGCGTTGCCGCGCTGTTTGACTTCGGTCATAACGCCATGGGCAGTTTTGCAGATGGTATTGAGGGAGGTGACTATCGTGGCTCCTGGTTGGTGAATTTCCGAGGCACCCTGGTTGCCGCCGAGGAATTACCCTTGGCGTTGCAGGGCGCGCTGATCAAGGACTACCACCTGTCCGGCCTGTTGTCGGGCAGGAAAGCGGCCATTCAGATTTCCGACAATGCACAGGTTGAAAATATCAATGTCCTGCAGGGGGCCCGGATTCAGGGCGATATCCTGTCTGACTATTCCACTCGCCAAAGCAATGGCGAGCTGTTTGTTACCCGTGTGAATTTTGGGCAGAAAGCCGATGATCAAGGGCGCGCCACGAGGCAGGCCGATCCTGATTTCCGTCTGCGCTACGAGGGTAATATTCAGGGTGTCGATAATCTGGCCGTCGTGATTGCGGGCGGGGAAAGCTCGCTCAATGGCCAGCATCAATTGCATGGTCTGCGTGTGGATGCAGGCGCCACGCTCAGCGGCAACAGCAGTTACGTCATCAATCCGGAAGGCAACTTCAGTAACCACGGTACCTTGAGTCCGGGTAATTCATTTGGTCAGATGACGATTCAAGGCGATTTCATTCAGGCCCCCGAAGGCCGGGTGTTGATTGAAGCGGACACGCGTCAGCATGATCGGATCGAGGTGCAGGGGCTGGCTCAACTGGCTGGTGAACTGAAAGTGCAGTTGCAGCCGGACTGGTATGCCGATGGCTGGTCCCTGAGCCAGAACACGGTCTTTCAGGCCACACAGACTCAGGGTGGTTTTGATCTGTTGACTGCCAGCCTGAACTCGCCCAGCCTGCGTGTTCAGGTCAATAACGGCGGTTGGTCGGTTAGCCGTGACGCAGCGGCTTACTCGTCCTATGCAGGCAATCCTAATGCAGGGGCCGTGGGCCGCAGTCTGGAGCAGGCTTCTACTGACAATCAGCGTCCCTTGGCGTCTGTCTACCAGGCGCTAGACTTTTCCAGCGCGGATGGCAGCCAGATCGGTGACGCACTCAATCAGCTCAGTGCCGGCGCGTACGGGGCGCAATTGGCTGCCAGCTTGCGCAGAGAGCAACTGGTGTCCGAGCAACTGCGTCAGCGACCTGGTCTGGGCAAGGATGGATGGCAAACCTTTATTCAGCCTTTTGGGGGCCGTTACCACTGGCAGTTAAGTGCTAATGAGGTCGACCATCGCAGTCAGACTTACGGGGTGGTGTTCGGCGCGGAGCATCGCGCTGCTGGCAGCGATTGGAGCCTGGGCGCTCATGCAACTGCCAATGAGCAGAGTTTGAATATAGATGCCCCTTATCAGGGCAAGAGCACGCTGACGGGTTTGGGCGCCGGCGTCCATGCCTTGTATCGTGCCGATGCTCGCGAGGGTTGGCAAGGTCTGGCGCAAGTCCGTGTGGGTTTGGAGCAGGGCAAGCTGAACCGACGCATCGCGTTTTCTGATTATCAAGCGAACCCCAAGTCCGACTGGATCGGTCACACCTTTGCAGCGGGCATCCAGACAGCCTATCACTGGCCCTTGGGCGAGGCTGGCAGCATAGGTCCCGTTCTGGCTCTGGATTACCTGCGTTACAGCCGTCCCGGTTTCAGTGAGCAAGGCGATGCAGGCAGCCGCTTGCAGCTGGATTCGACCCGTGCCCAGTCCTTGCAAGCCTCGCTGGGTCTGGCGGTGAGCCAGGCTTGGGAGCTGAAACAGGGTCGTCGTTTGCAGGCCGAAGTGTCCGCGTCCTGGGAGCAGGCTTTGTTAGGCCGCAAGCAGACGCAGTACGCACGGTTTGAAGCCTCACCCCAGACAGGTTTTGATGGTCGCTATGCGCGGGTCGACAGTCATGCGCTGGCCTTGCGCGCAGGATTGACGCTGCAAAGCTCGGAGCGTTTGCGTGTGGGGGTGTCGGCGGGAACCCGTTTACTGGGCAATAGCCGGGCGGATATCTCGGGCAATGTGTCGCTGAACTGGGCGTTCTAGGCCTTCTTAGTCGTCATTTTGAACGCTTGCTGTCTGTGTGTGTCCCGTCAGCTTGCCTGGCTGGCGGAGCGACTCCGGCAGTCAGGCAAGCTCGCTCAACGTAGTCCGGTCAGGCGTCCGGTTCAGGCGGCCTGACGGCTGCTCTCGAACCAGTTCCACAGCGCCTGATGCTCGGGCTCCAGTTCCACCGCCAGGCCACCTGTGAACGCGCGCCATGCAGGCAGGTAGGTATGAGACACAACAGTCAGTACCGGGTAGCCTTTATCGATCAAGGCCAGGATTTCGTCGTTAAAACCTTGACCATCGGCTTCCATAATTCCAAAACGATTCACAATCACCAGATCGGCATGACTGTCCAGCGCCTGTCGTAGCACTTCGCTGGCGTGCAGCAAGGCGCCAATATCCAGGCGACAGGCGCTGGATTCGGTTCCCAGATTCTGAGTGATGGGGTAGAGAGTGCCTTTGTCCAGATCCTGCACGGTGCGCAGGCTGTGATCTCCCTTCTGGATGGCGGGGCCTTGCACCAGGCCGTAGACACGGTAATGTTGAGCGCGCAGCGCCTGTATGAATTCCAGCAGCAGGGCATCAGCACTGCCTTTGCCCGCATGTACGATGGCGGCAAGGGCAACGGGCGTAGAAGGGGTGTCCATCAGGGTTGAGCTCCGGTCTGCTTTTTGATTCATGGCATAAAGACTCTTTTTACACGCTTTCGGCAAAGGCTGGGAAGCGGCAAGTGAGATTGTGTTTTGGGTGATGCTTGGCCTATTTTGAGGGCACGCAGAGGGCGTCCATGTGTAATTGATACCCCGGGCTTCTCGCGTGACAGGCTGCAACCTGTCAGCCCACCGACACGTTTGCCATCTTGCAGGTCAATCTGTCAGGGGAGAGTGAGTGGGATAATAGTCCGCCAGCCAGCCCTCAATCCTGCGGACAGGCGCGTGCCAGGTGCAATGCTTTAGATGAACAGGCAAAGGTCGAGCAGTCTGTTTTGTTTTTGAGTCAGTTCCCCCACTCTCACAGGCAGAAGTCCGGTTCCATGAGACAATTCATGCTCTTCTAGTGATGGATGGGATATTCGATTGGACAAGACTTTTGTTAAGGGCCTGGTGCTCCTGGAAGCCCTGGCCAAGCACGAACGAGGCTCGGGCGTGACCGAGCTGGCCAATCAACTGATGCTCAATAAAAGCAATGTGCATCGTTTGCTGCAGGCGCTGGTTCATCAAGGCTTTGCGCGCAAGAACGAAGACACCGGACGCTATGAGCTGACCATCAAGCTCTGGGAGCTGGGCTCGGGCCTGGCCAACCGGCTGGATGTGCGGACGGAGGCCTTGCCCTTCATGAAAGAGCTGGCCGAGCAGACTCAGGAAACCGTCCACCTCTCGCTGCTCGATGGGGTAGAGGTGCTGTATATCGAAAAGATGGACAGTCCGCAGCCGGTGCGAGCCTACACCACCGTGGGCGGACGCTCGCCTGCGCAGTGCGTGGCCACGGGCAAGGCTCTGCTGGCCTGGGCCAGTGAAGACACGCTCAATCTTCTCAAGAACCGCCTCAAGCCCTATACCCCCCGTAGCCTGGTCAAGTTTGGTGATCTGCGTCGCGAGCTGGAGCAGGTGCGCGAGCAAGGGTTTGCACTCAATCGTGGCGAATGGCGTGAACAGGTCGTGGGCGCGGCCGCGCCTATTTACGATAGCCGTGGAATGGTGGTGGCGGCTTTGGGGATTTCCGGGCCTGCGGAACGGCTGGAGGAGGCCCGCTTGGTGCAGGCCGGTAAAACACTGGTGACGGCCGCCGCGCAGATCTCGCGCCGATTAGGGTATAGCGGTCGCTAAACCGCTGTAGCGGATAGGTTCCGGGCTGGATGAAGCAGCCCGGCTTTGAGCGGTTGTCACAGTTTGGAGCTTGCCCCGGTTTTCTGGGACAGTTCAATTCAAACCAAAGAACTCAAGACGTCGCGGCCTGCCTGAAGGCCGCAATTCTTTGTTTGATACCGGGTGCGGACGCAGAGCGCACCAAGGCCGCCATATCCCGATCAACCTGTTGTGGGCAGCCGGTTAACTGATGCAGATAGGCGCGACTGGTTGCGTCCAGCAAGCCTGCTGTCTGTTGCGCTTGCTCGATGACAGCAGGCCATGTGTCAGGCTCTTGTATCCCTTCAATAAAACCCAGTTGCTCTGCTTTGGCAGCATCAAACACCTGGCTGCCTGCCAGGAGCTGATGAGCCTGCTGGCCGCCAATCAAGGCCGCCAGTCTGCCGGTTCCCAGTGCCAGGCCAAATTGCAGTCCAGGCATGCGAAAGCGAGCATCCGCGCTGGCGACGCGTTGACGGCAGACCGCAATCAAATCCACGCCTGCCCCAAAGTTCTGCCCATGCGCCAGGGCCAAGGTGGCGCATGGTGTGTGAGCCAGCAGCTGCAGAAGGGTTTCGATGCGGATAAATCGCAGTACCAGATCCCCTTCGCTTTGCTGCTCGTAGTCGCTGAAGTCAAAACCCGCACTGAAGTTGCGGCCTTCCCCGCGCAGAATCAATAAATCGGCTTGGGCCTGTTCTGCGGCCTGCACGGCCGCGATCAAGGCTTCTACCAGCTCGGCTGACAAGGCATTGCGCTTGTCAGGCCGGTTCAGTGTCAGGGTCCAGACTTTATCCTGGCAGTCCACGTTCAGGCTGGGGCTGCTGCTGCCGTACCGCGCGGTCATGGGGTGACTCCGTGCAGGATGCTGTCGTTGTGCTCGCCCAGCGCGGGTGGTGCCAGACGGACGGGCAAGCCCACCCCATTGATACGCAGGGGCGAGACAAAGGTGCGGGTTTCGGTATCCGTACCCGGCAGGCGGATGTTTTGCACCCATTGCATGTGCTCGACTTGCGGGTCGCGCAAGACGTCGGAATAGCGGTTGATGGGGCTGCACGGTACGCCCTGGGCACGGAATTGAGCCAGCCAGTGTTCGGAGTCGTGTTGCGCAAAAATGGCTTCCAGCAGTTCACGCAAGGCATCTTGATGTTTGGCGCGCAAGGTGGTGCTGGTAAAACGCTCGTCCTCGGTCAGATCAGGGCGTTCAACGACCTGACAGACAGATCGCCATAGTGCATCGTTGCCCGCTGCCATGGCGAAGTAACCGCCTTTGCACTGGAATGCCTGATAGGGAGCATTGCGTGGGTGAGCGGAGCCCAGCTTGTCCGGATCGCGGCCGCTGCCAAAATATTCCGAGGTTTGCAGCGCAGCGATGGCCAGCGTAGTTCCCAGCATGGGGACGTCGATATGCGCGCCCTGACCGGTGGCGCGTGCTTGCGGCAGGGCGGCGCTGATGGCAAAAGCGGCATATAAACCGGCAGCAAAGTCTGCCAGCGGCACACCACACTTGACCGGGGCGCCGCCGGCTTCGCCCGTTACGCTCATCACGCCGCTCATGGCCTGGATGGTCAGGTCAAAGCCGCCTTCCTGCGAGCGCGGACCGCTTTGCCCGTAGGCCGAAATCGAGCAATACAGCAGCCTGGGATTCAGGGCCTTCAGGCTTTCATAATCCAGCCCTAAACGCTGCATGACGCCGGGCCGGTTGTTCTCCAGCAAGACGTCGGCATCCAGTACCAGCTGGCGTGCCTTGGCCACATCATCGGGGTTTTTCAGATCCAGCGTTACTGAACGCTTGTTGCGGTTTAGCGAAGCAAAGTTCTCGCTATAGCCCTGGTTGATGGGTGGCCAGCTTCGCAAGGTGTCACCCCCTTTGGGGTGCTCGATCTTGATGACGTCGGCCCCCATATCGGCCAATAACATACCGCAGTACGGGCCAGCGGCCACATTGCAAAATTCCAGTATCCGAACCCCGTTCAGGGGCAATGTCGTATCCATGAATCAGCTCCAGAGCGTGACAGGTAAAGGGGGGGGGCCGACCCGGCCTTAAGCGTTGACATCAACCACGATGCGGCCGCGTACCTTGCCTTCCAGTAGCTGACCGGCCTGATCAATGGCTTGGGAAAGCGTGATGGTGCTGGCACCGATGCGCTCCAGGGCTTCAATAGACAAATGCTTGGCCAGCAAGTCCCAAGCCGCCAAACGCTCGGGTTTGGGGCAATGCACGCTATCCACACCAATCAACTGCACGCCGCGCAGAATGAAGGGGGCCACGGAAGCAGGGAAGTCCATGCCTTGCGCCAGACCACAAGCGGCCACGGCGCCCAAGTACTGCGTGCCCGCGCACACATTGGCCAGGGTGTGGCTGCCCACGCTGTCGATGGCACCGGCCCAGCGTTCTTTGCCGAGCGGCTTGCCGGGTTCGCTCAAGGTGTTGCGGTCCACAATTTCGCTGGCGCCCAGCGCCTTCAGATAGCTTTCTTCTTGAGGGCGGCCCGTGCTGGCCATCACGGTGTAGCCCAGGGCATGGAGCAGGGCTACGCTGACACTGCCTACGCCACCCGCGGCTCCCGTAACCAGAATCGGGCCCTTGTCGGGCGTGACGCCCTGGCGCTGCAAGGCACGTACGCACAGGGCGGCGGTGTAGCCCGCGGTACCAATCATCATGGCTTGCTGGGTGGAGAAGGCTTCGGGCAGGGGGATCAGCCAATCGCCCTTGACGCGTGCCTGCTGGGCCAGACCACCCCAATGCACTTCACCCAGGCCCCAGCCGTTAAGCACTACCTTCTGGCCGGGCTTGAAATTCGGGTCGCTGCTGTCAGTGACGGTACCGGCGAAGTCGATGCCGGGCACCATGGGGAACTGACGCACTACCGGCGATTTGCCCGTCATGGCCAAACCGTCTTTGAAATTCAGGGTGGAGTAGTCGATGCGAACCGTGACCTGGCCTTCGGGCAGGGCGGACTCGTCCAGGGTTTGCAGGCTGGCTTTGTATTGGCCGTCGGTTTTGTCGATGACAATGGCAGAGAACATGAATGAATTCCTTCGATCAGTTAAGAGTTGTGTTCTGATATTTGGAACAGCGTTCTTCAAAATGACATAAAAAAAGCAGTATTTTCATTTTATCCAGAAGCGCGTTGCGGTCAAGCCTAAAGCACCAGGATCAACAGACTGGGGAAATCCCGAGGGGGATTAATAGTTGACACTTGAAATCAAATCTCCCTATATTTGAGCCGTTGTCCTCAGTTGCTTGTGTTGTTGCTGTCTGTTGTATTCAAGCCGTTTACGCGGCATTTTTAATATCAAAAACAAGAACAGCGTTCTATATATTGGAACAAAAGAGGGGTGCTCCCTCACACAGGAGGCAAGGATCATGTCCAGTTCTTTTTTTTCGCCCACCGGGTTGCTACGTACTTTGCTGGTCTCGGGGCTGGCTGCAGTCAGCAGTTTTTCTGTACCGGCGGCCAGTGCGGCTGACGCCTACCCCAGCCGTGAAGTGACCTTTGTGGTTCCTTATCCCCCCGGCGGCAACAGTGACAACCTGGCGCGAGTATTTGCCGACCGCCTGCGCGTCAAGCTGGGCGTGCCTGTCGTTATTGAGAACCGACCCGGCGGCACCACTTCGCTGGGAACGTCGATGGTGGGGCGCGCCAAACCTGATGGCTATACCTTGTTGCTGGCGACCAGCACGGCCTTTACCGTGTTGCCCTATATACGCGATGTGCCTTATGACCCGGTAAAAGGTTTTGAGTTTGTCGGCAGTCTGGCTGGCTATCTTCCCATCATGACGGTACGCAATGACCTGCCCGTCTCCAACCTGAAAGAGTTTGTGGAACTGGCGCGCAAAGAGCCCGGCACCCTGACCTATGGCTCGGCCGGTATTGCGTCTGGAGGCCACTTGGCAGGAGAGATTCTGGAAAATGCCCAGAAGCTGGACCTGCTGCACGTCCCCTTCAAAGGCTCGGCAGATACCATGACGGCCCTCATGGGCAATCACATTGACTTCTTTATCGATGGGGTGGGGCTGGAGCTGGTGAAAAGTGGCAAGGCCAAAGCCTTGGTGACGTACGCCAGCGTGCGTCATCCAGAACTGCCGGACGTGCCCACTCCTCAGGAAGCGGGCTTTGATCTGGCCTTGCCTTTTGAGGGGTTCTGGGGACTGGCTGTACCGGCAGGCACACCTGACGATGTCATGAACAAGCTGGCCAAGGCCACCGAAGAAATTCTGGCCGAACCGCAAACGCAGGAACGCTTCCACCGTATCAGTGTCAGCGCCAGCTGGAAAGATGGCGATGCCTATGCGAAGGATCTGGAAAAGAGCCGGGCTTATTACAGCGAGCTGCTCAAGACTATCAAGATGAGCGATAACTAAACGCTCACAGAACCACCAACAGGAGACAAACGTGATGGAAACCGTCACTTGCGCCAGCACGCTGGACGCTTTGCTGGACCCGGCATCCATAGCTTTGGTCGGCGCCTCGGAAGATCAGTCCAAGTTTGGCGGGCGACTGTTTCGCATGCTGCTCAAGCACGGGTATGGCGGCAAGGTCCTGCCCATCAATCCCAGTCGCAGCAGTCTGTTTGGTTTGCCCGCTGTGCCCGGTCTGGCTGCGCTGGACAGCGCCCCGGATCTGGCCGTGTTTACGGTGGGGGCCGATACCGTTCTGGAGCAGGCGCAGATGGCGGCTCAAATGGGAGTGCGTGGTCTGCTGGTGATCTCGGCGGGCTTTGCTGATGCAGGTGAGCGCGGGCTGGAGCGCGAGCAGGCGCTGCTGCGCATTTGCCGGGGGTCGGGCATGCGTCTGATCGGACCCAACTGCCTGGGCATGATCAGCCCCAGCCGCAAGCTGGTGTTGTGTTCGTCGCCGGTGCTGGACAGGGATAGCCTGCCCGAGCGTCCGATTGGTTTTGTCAGTCAAAGCGGTGCCTTGATGACCACCTACTTTGATCGTGCATGGGCGATGGGCGGCGGCTTTACCTATGGCTTCTCGGTAGGTAACCAGGCAGATCTGGACTTGTGCGACTTTGTGGATTTCTTGATTGATGATCCCAAGACGCAGGTGATCTGTACCTATATCGAAGGCATCAAGGATGCACAGGTCTTGCGCCGTACGGCTCGCCGGGCGCAGGCCGCGGGCAAGCCCTGGCTGGCCGTCAAGGCCGGGCGCTCCAGTGCGGGCAAGGCAGCCGCCTTTTCGCATACCGCCAGTGTCGCCGGGGACCATGATGTGTTTGCCAGTGTCTGCCGCGATGAAGGCATCAGCCTGATGGACGATATGGGAGCCATGCTTCTGTTGGCAAACAGCATGGTGCGCTTTACCAGCAACACGATTTCCAAAGTTGCGATTGTGACGCCCTCGGGCGGCGGCGGAGCCCTGGCCGCAGATGCCTTGGCAGAGCAGGGCGTGGAGCTGTCCGGCTTTTCTGCTTCTACCCAGCATGCCTTGGCTGTCCACTACCCGGCCGGGCAGGCGGATAACCCGGTGGATCTGGGCGCCCGTCTGACCCAGGATTGCACCGAAGTGGCCCGCGCCACTTTGGATGCCCTGATGCAGGATCAGCAAAGCGATGCGGTATTGATTACGGCCTCCATGTGTCCGCAGGAATGGATGGCGGCTCTGATTGAAAAAATCATCCATCCCGAACCGCACTGGGCCAAGCCCGTCATGGTGGCGTTTGATGCGGGTGCAACATCCGAGCCTTTGCGGCAGAAGCTGGCCCAGCACGGCCATGCGTATGCCAGCTCCAGTCTGGAAGCGGCCCTGGCCTTGTCAGCCTGGAAACGACATGGGAAGTTCGTGCCGCGTCAGGTAGCGATGCGCCCCAGTGCCTGCCAGGCTCCTAGTGTGATGCCGCGTGGTGTTCTTAATGAAGATCAGTCCAAACGATTGCTGGCGCATTACGGCTTGCCGGTGAATCTGGGCCAGGTATGTGAGGACGTGGAACAGGCCGTGGCGCAGGCCGAGCAGATGGGTTACCCGGTGGTGATGAAGATTGTCTCTCCCGACATTGTTCATAAAACCGAAGCGGGCGGGGTGGCGCTGGATGTGGCCGACGAGGCTGGCTTGCGACGGGATTTTGCCCGGCTCTACGCGAATGCCAAAGCCCATAAGGCGGATGCCCGTCTGGAAGGTGTTTTGGTGCAGGCCATGGCCAAAGGCGATGTGGAGCTGTTGATCGGAGCACGTCAGGATGCGCAGTTTGGCCCGGTGGTGGTGTTTGGGGCGGGCGGCATTTTGGTGGAAATGCTCTCGGATCGGGTGATTGCCGCCGCTCCTTTGACTCTGGCTGATGCGGATCGACTCTTGTCTACTTTGATGATCGACAAGCTGTTGCAGGGATACCGGGGGCGCATGCTGGATCGGGCCGGGGTGCTCGATGCGATTGTGCGTGTCAGCTTCCTGGCTCACGACCTGCGCGACACCGAGTTTGAACTGGATATCAACCCATTGATCGTGGCGGCCACCCGTTGTCACGCCGTCGATGCCCGCCTGTCCATAGGCGCATAAAACCAAGATCGATTCTTTTAACAATACCCAGGAGGAGTAAACCATGTCGGATTATCAGTGCATTCTTGTCGAAAACCACGATGACGGTGTGTCCATCTTTACGATCAATCGTCCTGATCGCCGCAATGCCTTGAGCGCCACGGTGGTCAAGGAGCTGCAGCAGGCGTTTTTGGTTTTTGATGAGGACCCCACACGTCGTGTAGCCGTGCTGACCGGGGCAGGTAATGACGCTTTTTCTGCCGGTGCCGATATTAATGAGTGGCCCGAGTTGTGGCGTGCCATCCCCACGGTAGGCTTTGAAACCGACAAGCCCATTATTGCGGCTGTCAGTGGCTGGTGCGTGGGTGGGGCCCTGGTGATGGCGATGATGACGGATTTGTTGGTGGCCTCCGAGAGCGCCAAGTTCTCCTACCCGGAAGCCAAGCTGGGCTTTACGGGCGGCATTATCTCCGGCCTGGCCTCGCGCATTCCGCATCATGCCGCCATGGAAGTGATTCTGTTGTGCCGTACCTTGGAAGCCCGTCGTGCTTATGATCTGGGTTTTGCCAATGAGGTGGTGCCGGTCGGTGAGCAAGTTCAGGTAGCCGTGCGCATGGCTCAGGATCTGGCCAAGATGTCGCCCCGTGTTTTGCAGACCCTCAAGCGCTTTATCAATAATGAGGTGCTGACTCGGGGGCCGTCCGAGCAAATGGCGCGCACCATGCGCCAACTGAAGGCGATCGAGGAAAGTTATGATGCCAAGGAAGGGATGAACGCGTTCAAGGAAAAACGTGCCCCGGTGTATCTGAACAAATAAGAACTGATTCACGAATTGGGCCGTAAGGCCCAGGCAACTATGGAGACATCCCCTTATGCACCCCCGTTTTGAGCGCTTTATCCAAGGGATGAATGAATTGACCGCCCGCCCCGCCGTCGGCGAGGAGGATATCTTGCGTGAGGGCCGCGTCCTGCTGGGCGAACTGGTGGCCCAGGACGATTGGCTGGCCCCCGAATACACCCAGCCCCATCCGCAGTTCTATCAACAGTACTTGCTGTATTGCTGTCCACAGGAGCGCTTTTCCGTGGTCAGTTTTGTGTGGGGCCCCGGCCAGAAAACGCCCATCCACGACCATACTGTGTGGGGCTTGATTGGCATGTTGCGTGGTGCCGAACGATCCCGGCCTTTTGACCGTGATCCTCAGACCGGCCAGATGACAGAAGAAGATACGCAGATTCTGGAGCCGGGCGTGGTGGAAGTGGTGTCACCCACGGTGGGCGATATACACGAGGTCTCCAATGTCTATGATGACCAGGTGTCCATCAGCATTCACGTTTATGGCGCGGATATCGGCAAGGTACGCCGCCATGTGTTTGATCCGCAGACCGGGCAGGCCAAGGAGTTCGTCTCCGGGTATGCCAACCGGGCTGCAGTGGTCTGATTTACGCGATGTCCTTGGGCAGGTGGCCGATGCGTGCGCCAATAATCATTTCCTGAATCCAGCGATACAGCAGCACAGAGTAATTGCGCTGGGCGACTTTTTCGTCCAGCGCATGGTTGCTTTCCTTGAGCACACGATGAGTCACCTGCCTAAACACGAACAGTTGACAAGGTGCATGGCGAAAGAGGAATGAGCGGGCCGGATCAGACGCTGGCCTGGGGGGCCTGCGTAACGTCAATCCACTGGGCGCGGGTCAGCTCGGCCAGGCGTTGGGGGGTAATGCGTACAGCAGAGTTGATCGAACCGGCCGCAGGCAATACGGTATCGAAGTCCTGCAAGGACAGGTCGCAGTAGATATCGAGCGCCGTAGCCAGACCAAAGGGGCATACCCCGCCCACCGGATGGCCCGTCAGGGCTTCAGTGTTGGCCAGATCCAGCATTTTGACGCGTGTGCCAAAAACGTTGCGCAGTTTCTTATTGTCCAGACGGGCGTCGCCCCGGGCGACCAGCAAAACCACTTTATCGCCCGCTTTCAGACTGAGTGTCTTGGCGATCTGCCCGGGCTCGACCTGATGGACCTGCGCGGCCAGCGCGACTGTTGCCGTGCTTTCTGTGGTTTCAATAATCTGGATATCAGCAGCGTATTCGCTCAAGAACTGTTTGACGGAATCAAGACTCATGATGATCGGAACGAAATAGGATGTTTTGTTAAACTTTTTTGCTGGGGCCTAGTCTTAGCCAAGTGCATGTGTGTGTCAACCAGAGCGCCCTGGCGCTGCAAAACAGGAATGTAATTGTGATTAAACCCTTATTGTTGTCGGCCGGCTTGATGGCCTTCAGTTCCCTGGCCCTGGCACAGGCGCCTGCCGTGACGGTTTACCAGGACCCCAATTGCGGCTGTTGCGAGGGTTGGGCCCAGCACATGAGCGAGGCAGGCTTCGAGGTCAAATCCGTCAAGACCCAGGCCATGTGGCAGGTCAAGCAGCAACTTGGCGTACCAGCCGAGCTGGCTTCTTGCCATACTGCGGTGGTGGAACAGACTGGCCAGCGGGTGGAGGGCCATGTGCCGGCCCATGTCGTCAAACGGATGATGAGCGACGCCAGCATCCGTGGCCTGGCCGCACCGGGCATGCCTGCCAATTCGCCCGGAATGGGTGAGCTGGATGGCAACTTGATCACAGTCGATTTCAAGGGCCGGCCTTACTCGCGCGACTGATCGTAGTCAGTAAACGGGTGGCATGCAGATACACGAAACTACATTGAGAAACTTGTAAGCTGCTGCCGCTCTTGTCATGATGACCGTTCATTGACTCTGTTCAGGAGGTTCCATCTATGCAGCCCTCAGTTAAAGCTTTTCTCGCTGCTACCGCAGTCGCATTTGGCATGTACAGCCCTTTTGCGATGGCCCAGGGCAATGCGGCTCCGGCCAACTCGGCAGCCCCTGCTGCCACCCAGATCGTTAAACCTACGGATTCTCAGCTGGAGCAATATGCGCGCACCTACAAGAAGGTCGCCCAAACTGCTTCGGAATATCAGCCGCGTCTGGATGCGGCCAAAAGTGATGCAGAGCGTCAGGCTATTGTTCAGGAAGCCGACCAGCGCCTGGTAGGCGTGGTCAGTGCCAATGGCATGGATCTGGCGGACTACAACGGCATCAGTCTGGCGATTCAGCAGGACCCGGCCTTGCGCCAGCGTGTTGAAGGGATGCTGAAATAAGGCTTGTTTGTGATCCTCGGGTTTGACAGAGCGCCGGGTGTCATTTTGTAGTGACCGTAGTGGGTAAATTTAAACCCTGGACGTAATCGTCCAGGGTTTTTTTTGTCGCCGTGCTGCCCCAAAGCTCGGCGCCCCCGGAAAAAGCCCCGTCGGAGGCAGCAAGCCAAAGGCGCAGCGTGGGTGCTGATTGTGTAGGTCGCTTCAAGACAAAGCGCGCCTGCCAGAGCCGGCATGACTGCCTGCATTGAGACTGGAGCCTGACGCCAGGTTTACGGCTTCAAGCTCCAGTCTCTGGGTGGCATTAGCAACGGGGATAGTTAAGCGCCCCGATCATTGCATTGAATTTCAATTGCAAGCTGCTGGCGTCATTTTTTATGGGGTTATTGATCTGCCAGCTGATCGAGCCTTGCTGAGGTACGTAATTGCCTTCAGAGGCATGCTGGATGACGCTTCTGCCCTGAGCCAGGAATTCATTCATCTTCGACATGATTCTTGGGCATCCTTGTGGCGTTTCTTCCTTGAATTTTTTATCCCAGTTGCTGATCATCGCGGCTGCCTGGTCAAGACTTTCCTGGAAGGGGGGAATGCTCTCTTTGGCTCCCTGCTGCTCGAAAATAGCATCGACCTTGTTCATGGCCTGCTTGCTGAACAGCACGGCACCCAAACGGTAATGCTCCATTGAGTCCTTGGGAGCTTTATCGAAAGAGGTCTGGATGTTTATCTCATCCTGTTTCTGAATACCTTGGAGAAATGCAGCCTCTGCCTGTACGACTTCTGTCAGGGCGCTGACGAACGCCTCGTTATTGTCGGCTGCCTTCTTGCCGCCATCCGTCAGAAACTCTTTTGATTCGGCATAGTTGTTCAACTCGGAATTGAGAGGTGCCAGCTTGGTCAAGGAGTCGTCAAACTGCTTTGCTGGTCCATCTATTTCCGGCATGTTGGCTTCCAGTGCCAAGGCGGATTTCAGTTTTTCCTGGGTGTTCTTGATGCTTACCAGTGAAACAACGGAATAGTTATCCAGTTTCTTGCCTGAGCGCACGGCAGGCTCGTAGACGGTTTGATAATCGGAAAGCGCACGGTAGAAAGGCTTATGCAAGCTATTGGCGACTTCAACATAGGCATTGTATTTCTGGATAAAGCCTTGCTCGGACGAGACCGCTTGAGATGGTGCTTCTGTCGCTTCTTCGCTGTTGCAGCCCGCAATAGCGATGCAAAGGCCCAGCGTGGCGAAAACAGATAGTTTTTTTAAATTCATGATGAAAGTGATTGATGCTTTTGATGCGTTGGCAATACGTTAACACCCCTATCGGGCAGGACGCAATTTTATAGCTTCACCACTTCGTATTTTGTATCAAGCTAGGACCTTATGTTTCAGGAGTGCGTGCTACACGCGGCCGGGCGGGCTAGCAACAGTTGGCTATGCCCACCCTGCACAGGCCCGTCTCCATCTCTGGTTTTTGGCCTTGCTTAATCCATGTCCTGGAAGTCTGGGCTTGCCCTGGGAATAGGTACACCGGCATCAATGCGTTTGGCCCATTCTTGTAGCGGTAGCGGTGAAGTCGGCTCCCAAATACGACGCAGAACGGGCTTTAGCAAAGCAATATTGTGGCCACTGGCCCAACGATACGGAATCACCGGCAACCAGGTGTCGTCGGCAATGCGTTCGGCTACGACAAAGCGGAAACTGTACTGGCCAGGGCCCAGGCTCATGCGTATATCACTGACCACCAACAGGTCATCGATGATATCGTAGCGCAGCCAATCGTCCGAAAACCAGCGCAGTTGCTCCAGCTGTTTCAAGGGGGGGAACAGCTGGGTGTAGTCGCTATGTACGGGCAGGCACAGGGATTCGTATTGATGCCCCTTGGGTGCACGCAGCCGGTCCAGCAGGCCCACCATGACTTCGCATTCCCGGTCCTGTGTGTCGCGCACCAGTACACGCCAGAGCAGGATGTTCATGGGTTGGGCGGCGGAGTATACCCGCGCGATTTCCACCTGCTCTTGTTTGAGCTGTGCGGTTGCCTGTTGCTCGGCCCAGAACTTGGCACCTACCGAGGCTGCCAGATACAGGCTGCTCAAGAGCAAGGCCCAGTTGCAGGCCCGTATCGTTGCGGGTACCGGCCCACGAATCAAGCCTATGATCGTGGCGATCAGTAAGGGCACGGTATAGAGCGGGTCAATAATGAAGATGCTGGACCAGGTTGCCGGGGTAGCGGCCAAAGGCCACAGCAATTGCGTTCCGTAACTGGTAAAGGCATCCAGAAGAGGGTGGGTAATCAGCGCCAGCCAGACCGCCAGCCCCAGCCTCCCCGCAGAGGCACGTGCTTGTGGAAACAGCAGTCGCCATAAAAGGGTGACCAGGATGCCTGCCGCGCTCAACACAAACAAAGAGTGCGAGAAACCCCGATGACTGACCATGGAGGTAATCGGGTCCCCATATTGAATGAAGACATCCAGATCGGGCAGGGTGGCGATGATGGCACCGGACAGGACCGCCTTGCGGCCATACTGCCGCCCGAGGAGGGAGCCGCAGATGCTGGCACCGAGGACTGCTTGTGTTACGGAATCCATAGCTCTCGTGCAAAGTGAAACAGGGACCGGGGCCAGATGCGGCCTGACGGCTTTAGCGTTATGATTTTAAAGTTGAATCCCCGGCCCGCCCTATTTTTTTGACGGGCGTCAAAGGCCCAAGGGGTATCAGTCGCGTATAGTGTACGACGGCCTACGCTGTCCTACCGCCTGCGGGCTGCGCCACCGCTTCTATCCAGAGAATTCGTTTACCTATGTCTACCTACCTGATCGCGGCTTTATATAAGTTCGTGGAATTGCCCGATTTCGCCCAAATGCGCGACCCCTTGTTTGCTTTTTGCGAGCAGCACGAGGTCAAGGGCACGCTGTTGCTGGCGCGCGAAGGGATTAACGGCACGATTGCCGGCCCTCAGGAGGGTATTCGTGCCGTCTTGGCATATCTGAACTCCGATCCACGTATTTCTGGCCTGGTGCATAAAGAATCCTATGCCGACAAGGCTCCGTTTTACCGCCTCAAGGTGAAGCTGAAAAAAGAGATCGTTACCCTGGGCGTACCGGATCTGAAAACCGCCGAAATGGTGGGCGAGTATGTTGCTCCCGAAGACTGGAATGCCCTGATCAGCGATCCGGACGTGGTGGTGGTGGATACCCGCAACGATTACGAAGTGGGTATTGGCACTTTTAACCGTGCCATCAACCCCAAGACCCAAAGCTTTACCGAGTTTCCTCAGTGGGTGGCCGAGCAGTCCAAGGAAGGCGGTGTCTTGCATGGCAAACCGCGCGTGGCCATGTTCTGTACCGGCGGTATCCGCTGTGAAAAATCCACAGCCTTCATGCGTTCGCAAGGCTTTGATCAGGTTTACCACCTGCAAGGCGGCATTCTGAAATATCTGGAAGAGATTCCAGCAGCAGAAAGCCTGTGGGATGGTGACTGCTTTGTGTTCGACGAGCGCGTATCGGTGCGTCACGGTCTGGAACCCGGCGATTACGATTTTTGCCGCGCCTGCCGCATGCCCATCAGTGAAGAGGAAAAGCAGTCAGCCCAATTTGAAGAGGGCGTCAGTTGCCCTTACTGTCACGGCCACAGCTCGCCCGAACAGATCGAGCGGTTTCGGGAGCGCCAGAAGCAGGTGGCTCTGGCTCGCGAACGCGAAGAGCGCCATATTGGCGTCAGCATGGATGAATTGGCAGAGCGCCGCGAAGCCGCCCGTCGCAAGGCCGAGGAGCAGCGCCTGCTGGCCCAGCAGGGCAAGGACCTCTAGCCTGTATCGGGCTGCTGTGTTACCTCTATCAGCCTGATTCTGGCCTTGGGCTGTTAACAAGTCGCCCTTCTTCCCTGGAAGGGCGTTTTGTACACGCACCATCGCGCTAAGTCCGCGCTCATGCGCGGCTTTCCATCGGTATCGAGCATGTCCTTATCTGATTTACCCATTTTGTATTCTTTTCGCCGCTGCCCCTACGCCATGCGCGCACGGCTGGCGATTGCGGCCAGCGGCGTGTCTTGCCAGTTGCGCGAGGTCGTGCTGCGCGACAAACCGGACGCCCTGCGTCTGGCCTCTCCCAAAGCAACCGTGCCTGTGCTGGTCCTGCCTGATGGCAGGGTGATTGATGAAAGCCTGGATATCATGCGCTGGGCCTTGGCGATTCACGATCCCTGCCATTATTTACAGTCCGGACAGGGTCTGCACGAGCAGATGGAGGCCTTGATTGCTGCCAACGACGGCCCGTTCAAGAAGCATCTGGACTGTTATAAGTACCCGGATCGTCATACGGATGATGAGCAGTTCACGGAGGCGACGCGTTTCTCGGCCCTGCATCGGGCGCAAGCCAGTGAAATACTGATGGGCCTTAATGCCCGTATCGAGCAAGAGGGCTATCTGGTGGGTAAGACGCCTTGTCTGGCTGATCTGGCCATTGCCCCTTTTGTGCGGCAATT
This sequence comes from Alcaligenes sp. Lyrl_28, assembly GCF_051948705.1. NCBI lineage: Bacteria > Pseudomonadati > Pseudomonadota > Betaproteobacteria > Burkholderiales > Alcaligenaceae > Alcaligenes > Alcaligenes sp. Lyrl_28. Next base: position 18,871 of record NZ_JAYJLG010000006.1, on the reverse strand, counting down.
CGCTCAGGTGGATCGAGCCTGGTTCGACGCCCAGCCGTGGGCAGCCTTGTCGAGCTGGCTCGTGAATTTTCAATCCAGCACTTTGTTTGCGAGCATCATGGGCAAGTATCCCGCTTGGACGCCGGACAGCGAAATGGTGCTTTTTCCGGCAGGCTGCCTGCCTGCCTGACTCACTCTGTTTAGCAGTCCCTGCGGCCTTGTACTTGATGACTGCGTGTCTTAACACCTCGCCGGGCTCTTCTGCGTGGGTTTCGAGGCTTAATGACGAGTGAAAAGCAAAGCGACCCGCACGGCGAGGCAACTGCGACCACTCCGGCATGGGCCAGTAAAAAAGGCCGGTTTTCAAGGGAAAACCGGCCTTTCTTGTCGCTGCGAGCGGAATCAGACCGCAACGCTGGCGCGAGGTTCGCTGATTTCTTGAGCTGGAATCTCCTGGCCACCTCGTTGATGGAGGGTGACGCTGGTATCGAGGGGGGGCAGTTCCCCATTCATGGCGCTGTTGAGCTGATCGGTATTTAGCTCTCCTTCCCAGCGGGCGACCACAATGGTGGCTACGGCATTGCCCACCAGATTAGTCAGGGCGCGGCACTCGGACATAAAGCGGTCAATACCCAGGATCAGAGTCATGCCGGCAATAGGCACCGCGGGCACCACGGACAAGGTGGCCGCCAGTGTAATGAAACCGGCGCCGGTTACGCCAGCCGCTCCTTTGGAACTGAGCATGGCGACCAGCAAGAGTAGCACCTGCTCTTGCAAGCTCAGGGGAATATCGCAGGCCTGGGCAATGAACAGGGCAGCCATGGTCATGTAGATATTGGTCCCATCCAGATTGAAGGAATAGCCGGTAGGCACCACCAGGCCCACGACCGACTTGGCACACCCGGCCCGTTCCATTTTCTGCATCAGAGTGGGCAGAGCCGCTTCGGAGGAACTGGTGCCCAGTACGAGCAGCAGTTCTTCGCGGATGTAGCGGATCAGCTTGGTGATGGAAAATCCGTTGTAGCGGGCTACGGCCCCCAGAATGACCAGTACAAAAAGCACGGATGTCACGTAGAAGGTCACCACCAGCAGCGCCAGACTGGAGACCGACTCAATCCCATATTTGCCGATGGTAAAGGCAATGGCGCCGAAAGCGCCCACAGGGGCGGCCTTCATCAAGATGGCGACCAGCTTGAAGACCGGTGCCATCAAAGCCTGAAGGAACTTGAGCACTGGCTTGCCGTGGTCGCCCACGGCGGCCAGAGCGATGCCAAAGAGCACGGCCACGAACAGCACCTGCAAAATGTCACCCCCCGTAAAAGGGCTGATGAGGGTGGCCGGGATGATGTTCATCAAAAAGCCCGTCAGGGTGCTGTCATGAGCCTGCTGGACGTAGCCTTTGATGGCGCTGGAGTCCAGCGAGGCCGGGTCAATGTGCATGCCGTGGCCCGGTTGCACGATATTGCTCACCACCATGCCCACAATCAGGGCCAGGGTGGAGAAGGTCAGAAAGTAAATCATGGCCTTGCCGACCACCCGTCCCACCTTTTGAAGGTCCGTCATGGCGGCAATGCCGGTGGCGACCGTCAGGAAAATAACCGGTGCAATAATCATCTTGACCAGCTTGATGAATGCGTCGCCCAAGGGCTTCATGCTCTCGCCCAAGGACGGATAAAAATGACCCAGCAATATCCCGATGGTGATGGCGATGATGACCTGAACGTACAAAATTCGATACCACTTGATTTTGACAATCTGCGGTACCGGATGCTCTCCTGTGCTTATATCCATCATGATGTCGTCTCCGTGACTTGATGTAGCCGACCTAGCAGTCAGCTGGTGACCTGCTTGGAATTGTGTGTGGGCAGGCGGTTTACGCTCGCCGGAATCCGTGTTCCGGCCCATAAGCTCTTAGCTAAAGCAACATCCGTGCCAATCTGTTCGTAAACAGGAAGTCAGCAAATAAGCGGCTTGCGGGCAGGAGACTTCCCCGCTTTCTGTTTATGTGTGCGAAAATCCGCACAACGATTATTGTTTTTTGGCGAAATTTCGCACGGATTTTATGAATTCCATTCCGGTTTCTTCGGGATTGCGGCGGCGCTTCAGGCTCGAATGGCTGTTTTTGCTGAGCGTGGCTGTGGTGCTGGGCCTGTTCGCTTTCTGGCGCTCGGCTGATTTGGGCACGGCCCGTTTGCTCACACAAAGCGAACAGCGGCTCGATTCCCTGATGCGTGGCAATGCGGGCTGGATTCAGACCATCCGTGACAAATTCCGCACATTGTCATTTGCCCTGGCGCAGGACGAGGCCTTGCGTCAGTACCTCATGGGCAACCCCGCCTATGGCGATGCCCAGGCACTGAACCGCAAGTTCGAGCAGTTGGCCGAGGACACCGGTGCACCGGTGCTGTATTTGCTGGATATTCATTCGCAAACGCTGGTCTCGAGCAATTGGCAGGCGCCCGACAGCTTTGTGGGCAATCACTATGGCTTTCGCCCTTATTTCACCAAAGCCCTGGAGCAGGGGCACGCTGAATACTTTGCTTTGGGAACCTCCAGCGGCAAGGCCGGGCTGTATATTTCCCGAATGGTGCAGGGGCAGGGCGGCAAGGCCGTCGGCGTGGTGGTGATCAAGCTGGTGTTTGATCTGCTGGAAAAAGAGTGGGAAGGCTATGGCGACCGCATGTTTGTCAGCGATCCGAATGGCGTGATCTTGCTCAGTGGTGAGCCGGACTGGCGTTTGCACAGTCTGGATCAGGCCGCACCCGAACAACTGGCCCAGCTGCGAGCCAGCCGGCAGTTTGGCAGCGAAGCTCTGGAGCCGGTGGGGCTGCGCATGTCGAACTCTGGAAACCGGGCCTCGTTCTGGACCTTGGGGCAGGAGCGGTTCTTGCATGTACAGCAAGCGGTGATGGGCAGCGACTGGACGCTACATGCGATGGCACCCATGGACGCCGCCTTGCGGACGCAGGCCTTTCAGTCCCGTCTGACCGTTATGGGCTTGTTGTGTGCGGCTCTGGTGCTGGCTGCCCTGGGCTTGCAGCGCAGTCAGCAGCGCCGTGAAACCCAGGCGCGTCAGGCCTTGTTGCGCGACGCTCTGGAGGAGGCCGTGGAGTCGCGCACCGCTCAGTTGCAGGTGGCGCGTCGTCGCCTGGAGCAGGAGATGCAGGCCTTGCAGGAGGCCCGTTCGCGTGCGCGCGATTTGCGAGAGCAGTTGGAGCAGGCCGAAAAATTGTCGTTTCTGGGGCAGGTGACGGCAGGAGTGGCCCACGAAATCAATCAGCCGGTGGCCGCCATTGAAGTCTACGCTGATAACACCTTGCGCCTGCTGGAGCAGGGGCAGACTGAGACCGCTCGCCAGAACCTGAGTCGCATCCAGGCGCTGACCCAGCGTATTGGCAGCATCACATCCCAGCTTTGTCATTACGCTCGCAAGCCGCAGGAGCAGGAAGGGCCCGTGCTGGTGCGGTCAGCAGTCGAGAGCGCCTGGCAGTTGCTGGAACATCGGGCGCGGGCGCAAGCGGTGGCGCTGGAGCAGGAGGGCATGAGCGAGCCCGTACAGGTATGGGCCTTGCCGGTCCGCCTGGAGCAGGTGCTGGTGAATTTGTTGCGTAATGCGCTCGATGCTCTTGAGGGGCGTTCTCAGGGACGTATTCGTATCGAGGTGATGAACGAGACGCGACATGTGCGCATCGTGGTGTCCGACAACGGGCCAGGCCTAAGTGCGGAAATTCGCCAGCGCCTGTTCACCCCCTTTAGTTCCAGCCGGCACCAAGGACTGGGATTGGGCCTGGTGATCTCGCACGATATTGTGGCGGCCCTCGGTGGCCGTCTGGAAGAAGGGCCGTCGCGTTTGGGCGGGGCCACGTTTCACATTGTGCTGCGGAATGCTGACAGCAAGCAGGACCAGGGAGAGGGTTGAAAATGGAAGTCGCGTTTGTTGATGATGATGCCGATCTGCGTGCTGCCGTTGTGCAAAGTCTGGAGCTGGCAGGCTTGAAGGTAATGGCTTTTGCCAGTGCTCAGGAGGCGTTGGGTCGCTTGCCCACGGATTATCCTGGGGTGGTGGTAACCGATATCCGGATGCCCGGCATGGATGGTCTGGCGCTGATGCGCGCCTTGCATGCCCGCGACCCGGATCAGCCTGTCGTTCTGATTACCGGCCATGGCGACATTGACATGGCCGTACAAGCCATGCGCGACGGTGCATTTGATTTTCTGAGCAAACCTTACCAGGCAGAACGATTGTTGACAGTGATTCGCCATGCCGCCATGCAACGCAGTCTGGTCTTGCAGAACCGGGCCTTGCGCGAGGAGCTGGACGAGGATGGTCAGGGCCCGGCGCTTCTGGGCAACTCGGAGGTGATGATCAATCTGCGCGCTACGCTGCGCCACCTGGCCCAGTCCGATGTGGATGTGCTGGTGGAGGGGGAGACGGGGACGGGCAAAGAGGTTGTGGCCATGCTGCTGCATCGCTGGAGCGCTCGAGCTCAGCATCGGTTTGTGGCGCTCAATTGCGGAGCCTTGCCCGAAACCATTATTGAAAGCGAGTTGTTTGGTCATGAGGCGGGCGCTTTTACCGGTGCTCAGCGCAGACGGGTAGGCAGTGTGGAGCATGCTCATCAGGGCACTCTGTTTCTGGATGAGATTGAAAGCATGCCCATGATTGCGCAGGTACGCTTGCTGCGCGTGCTGGAAACCCGTTGCGTGACGCCTTTGGGCACCAATGAAGAGCACCCGGTCGATATTCGGGTAGTGGCCGCCAGCAAGGTAGATTTGTCCGATCCCGGACAACGTGCGAACTTCCGGGCGGATTTGTACTATCGCTTAAATGTGGTGACCTTGCGCCTGCCGCCGCTCCGAGAGCGCAAAGAAGATATTCCCATGCTGTTCGCGCATTTCGCTGCGCTCGCCGCCAAAAAATACGGCATGGCGCAAAAGATTCCCGATGCACACAGCCTGGCTTATATGCAGTCCCATCACTGGCCGGGAAATGTGCGCGAACTGGCGCATTTTGCACAGCGTGAGGTGTTGGGCGTGCAGCCTGTGCTCGCCAGGGAGGGGGTGGGAGAGGAGTTAAGTCTGCCCGCCCGCATGGAACAATTCGAGGCGCAGCAGATCCGGCAGGCCCTGGCACGTCATCGGGGTGATATCAAAGCGACACTGCAGGATCTGCGCATCCCGCGCAAAACCTTTTATGACAAGCTGCAGCGTCACGGTATTTCACGCAGCGATTTTGTGGAAGAGGGCCTGCCACAGAGCTGATTCTTCCGGTGGTGGCAAAGGCTTGTCTTTGACAGAGGTGCAGGCTGACGTGGTCGATGCTGCAGGCCGCCGTGGTTTTATTGTGTTTATTGATCGGGGAAGCTTTGCCGTAGCAAGGGGGCAAAGAGCGTGTGCGGGCCGACTTGTCCCGCGCAGCCGCAGGGTTCCTTAGCGGCGCAGTCACATAAAAATAGCGGCCAAGGCCGCTATTTTTTTATCGTACTGCCAGGCGGTGAAACCTTACTCCTGCATGCCGGGAACGATGCAGTTAAAGCCGGCGTCAACGTGCGTGATCTCGCCCGTGATGCCGCTGGCCAGTTCGGACATCAGGAAGGAGGCCACATTGCCCACTTCTTCGATGGTAACGTTACGCTGCAGGGGGGCGTGGGTTTCGACGAACTTCAGGATGGTGGAGAAGTCCTTGATGCCGCTGGCAGCCAGGGTCTTGATGGGACCGGCCGAGATGGCATTGGCACGAATGCCGTACTCGCCCAGAGCGACGGCCAGGTAGCGCACGGACGCTTCCAAAGCGGCTTTGGCCACGCCCATTGTGTTGTAGTTGGGGATGGCCTTCTCGGCGCCCAGATAGGTCAGCGTCAGTACCGAACTCTTGCGACCCTTGAGCAAGGGCAGGGCGGCTTTTGCCAGCGCCGGGAAGCTATAGGCGGAAATGTCGTGAGCCACGCGGAACGACTCACGCGACAGACCATCCAGAAAATTGCCGGCAATGGCTTCACGAGGAGCAAAGCCGATGGAGTGAACCAGGCCGTCCAGACCGTCCCAGCGCTCGCCCAGCGAGGCCATAGCTTGTTCAATCTGCGCGTCTTCAGACACGTCACAGGGCAAGACGATATCCGTGCCCAGTTCCTGGGCGAAGCCTTCAACGCGTTCTTTAAACCGCTCGCCCACATAGGTCAGGGCAATATCAGCACCTTGTTGGCGACATGCTTGCGCAATCCCGTAAGCAATGGAGCGGTTCGAGAGAACGCCTGTGACCAGGATGCGTTTTCCTTGCAGGAAACCCATGCTGAAAATCCTTTATGTAATTAGTGGGTGGACTTAGCCACGAATATTGGAACCGGGAACACGCAAACGTGTGCCCCTGGAAAGAGAGTTGCCTTTGAGATTGTTCAGGCGTCGCAGTTCAGCCACCGATGTGTCGTACCGTTTGGCCAAAGCGTAGAGTGTATCGCCCTGGCGGACTGTGTGGGTACGGACATTGGCTCCGCGGCGCAACACAACCGTGTCGCTCTTGCGGTTGACGCTGGCCGTTTGCGCGCGCGCCTGGCGGGCACTCTGGGCAACAGGAGCGGCCGGTGTATTGGTCAGGGAGGCCAACTGCAGACTGCCTTCACCCAAGGTCGTGCTGGGGACCAGCAGTGTCTGGGCGACCGCTTTGCTGCGTTTGCTGCTCAAGCCGTTAATGGAACGCAGTTGCGACAGGGTAATGCCGTGTCGCTGGGCGATGGACAAATAGCTTTCGCCGCGTTTGGCCTGGTAGGCTTTCCAGTTGCTGAGCTTGCCTTGGTAGGCTGCCAGATTGGCTTTGAAGATGTCTACTTTGTTGGCGGGCAACAGCAAGGTGCCGCGTTCGGCCGGAATGGTGGGGCGATTGTGGGCAGCATTCAATGCCTTGAACTCGTCCACGGAAATCTCGGCCAGTTCGGCCGCCAGGGCGACGTCAATGTCCTTGTTCTTGCGCACCGCAGTGAAATAGGGCGTATTGCTCACTGGAGGCAAGGTGATGCCGTAGCGCTCGGGGTTGGCCACAATATTTTTGATGGCCTGCAGCTTGGGGACGTAATTGCGCGTTTCGTCCGGCATTTTCAGTGATAAGTAATCAACGTCCAGGTTGGCTTGTTCGTTGCGTTCCATGGCGCGTCGTACCGACCCTTCGCCCCAGTTGTAGGAGGCCAGTGCCAGATACCAGTCACCCTGAAACTCGTACAGATACGACAGATAATCCAGGGCAGCACGGGTGGACTCGACCGGGTCACGGCGCTGGTCTACCCACCAGTTTTGCTCCAGCTTGTATTGCGTGCCGGTGCTGGGAATGAACTGCCACAGACCCGAAGCATGAGAGCGCGAATAGGCGACCGGGTTATAGGCGCTTTCCACAAAAGGCAGCAGCGCCAGTTCCGAGGGCAGACCCCGGGCATCGAGTTCGTCCATGATGTGATAAAGGTAGCGCGAGGCGCGCTGGCTCATGGTGCGGATGGACTCGGGGTGGGAGGCGTAATAATTGGTCCAGTAATCGACCAGGTCGGTATGCAGATTGGGGATGGCAAAGCCTCGGCGCATACGGTCCCAGGCATCTTTTGGGGGGTGGGTCAGATCAATCGTGCGAGACGTATCGGCGGCAATGCTGGTGGAGGTTTTGGCGGCTTTTTGGGGGCTGACCTTGGGGCCTGTGGCGCAACCTGCCAGCACGAAAGCGCATAGCAGCGCAAAAAGTCTCATTAGGTTCATTGCGGAATCTTCAGAAATTGTTTTTCCAGTCGCGCAGGCTGGCAAATACCTCGACAGGATTATTCAGAGGCCGGGCGGCGTACTGCTCGGCAGCCTTGATAACAGCAGTCGTCTCGCAACGCAGAAACGGATTGGTAGCCAATTCTGTTTTCAGGGTGGAGGGCACCGTGGGCAAGTTCTGCTGACGCTTGAGCTTATCCTGTTCCCAACGTTCATGCAGGTGGGGACTGTCTGGCTCTACCTGCAAAGCCCAGCGTAAATTGGATAAGGTGTATTCGTGCGCACAGCAGATCAGGGTGTCCGCAGGCAGTGTCGCCAACTTGCCCAAGGAGTCCATCATTTGAGCCGGGGTGCCTTCAAAAAGACGTCCGCAACCGGCGGCAAACAAGGTATCACCACAGAAAACAAAGGGCTGTTTTACCTCATTTTGACCAAAGTACGCAACGTGTCCGGCAGTGTGACCGGGGATATCCAGCACCTCCAGCGTCAGTTCCAGGGTGGGCAAATCGACTTTGTCGGACTGTCCCACACGCACGTCACAGACGGGCAGACGCTCGTGGGCCGGGCCCCATACGCGTGTAGGATGCTTTGCCAGGATATCCTTGACACCGCCAACATGGTCACCATGGTGGTGTGTCAGTAAAATGGCATCCAGTTGTAAGGATTCGCGCGCCAGCCATTCCAATACCGGGGCGGCCTGGCCGGGGTCCACAACCAGAGCGTGACCGGCTCGAGCCAAAGCCCATATATAGTTGTCATTTAGAGCAGGAAGTGGAATCAGGCGAACATCGCTTGGCACAGGCCAGGTAAATGCATTCATCATGGTAGAGGGGGAAAGCGCCAGTGGAGCAGACTTTGAATGATCAATTTGCCCAGTGGTTGGAAACCGTACCGGGGCGATATGTGCGGGCCTGGGAACAAGCCGCGATTGATGCGGAGGTGGTCAACACCTTCGGGTATCATGCCATACAAATCGGATTGCCGCATTGGGACCTCCTGGCGCAAAGTCGGGTCTGTTTCAAGGTGTGTACCGCTCAGGCCGGCGTCTTGCCTGCCGATCAGAAAAATCTGGTTTATGCCCAACCTGAACATCTGCCTTTCGATACGCAAAGCATCGATCTGCTGATTTTGCCCCATACGCTGGAAAGCGCCAGTGATCCACATCAGGTGTTGCGCGAGGCCGAGCGTGTGCTGGTGCCTGAGGGGCGCATTATCCTGACAGGCTTCAATCCCGTCAGCCTCTGGGGAGTTCATGACTGGATACCGGGTCTGGATCGGGGTACGCCCACCCTGCCTGGCGATGTCATCTTTCCTTGGCGCTTGCGCGACTGGTTGAAACTCCTGTCCTTTGATGTGCAAAGCGCGCAGATGGGTTGTTATGCCCCCTTGTGCCGTCAGCAGGCCTGGCTGGATCGCTGGGGCTGGATGGAGCGCAGCGGTGCACGCTGGTGGAGCTTTGCCGGGGCGGTTTACATGGTGGGTGCCGTCAAGCGCACACCCGCCCTGCGCCTGGTCGGCCCCAAATGGAAGAAAAATCGTCGACGTGTGCGTCGGCCTATGGTGGTTGCCGGACGCGCTGCCGATGAAGGAATAAGCAAGACATGAGTGATGTTGTTGAGATCTGGACAGACGGGGCCTGCAAGGGCAACCCGGGTTTGGGTGGCTGGGGGGCTTTGCTGCGCCACGGTGGGCGCGAGAAAGCAATCTGTGGTGGCGAGGCCAATACCACCAATAACCGTATGGAACTGATGGCCGTGATCGAGGCCTTGAAAGCCCTGAAACGTCCTTGCCAGGTGCGGGTGCATACGGATTCGCAGTATGTGCAAAAAGGCATGAACGAATGGTTGCCGGGCTGGAAGGCCCGTGGCTGGCGCACGGCAGATAAGAAGCCTGTCAAAAATGCCGATTTGTGGCAGGAGCTGGAACAGCAGGCAGCCAAGCATGAGCTGACCTGGCTGTGGGTGCGCGGTCACGCTGGCGATCCCGGTAATGAACGGGCAGATCAGCTGGCCAATGAAGGGGTGGAAATCGCCAGGCAGTTATAAGATCGTGCGCAGATTCCCGGCCTGCAGATAGTACTATTAGCCACTCGTCATATTTTGTCAGACTGCTGTGCCGGCCTGACCGGTCAGGATAAGCCGCCCATGATTTCCACGCTGCGCCTCACGATTTTTCCCTTGTTTTTTGCGCTGTTCCTGAGCAGTACGCCAGGCTGGGCGCAGTCCGGAGCCACGCGAGTAGAAGTGCTGCCTGTGCGACAAAGCGAATTGATTCGTGATGTAGCCGCGGTAGGGACCTTGGTGGCCAGGGAATCGGTCATGCTGCGCCCCGAGATTAGCGGTCGCATTTCAGCCATCAGTTTTGAGGAAGGCCAGCCCGTCAGCAAGGGGCAACTGCTGGTTCAACTGGACCCAGCCATGGCGCAGGCACAATTGAATCAGGCTCAGGCCAATTTGAATCTGGCCAGTAGTCAGCATCAGCGCTCTGCCCAACTGAGCCGTCAAGGCTTTATCAGCCAGCAGGCCAAGGATGAGTCCGGCAGTCGCCTGGCCGTGCAGCAGGCCGAAGTGCAACTGGCACGGGTACAGTTGGACAAGACCCGTATCCGTGCCCCTTTCGATGGAGTCACGGGTTTGCGCAACGTGTCTGTGGGCGATTACGTGGGGCCGGGCACCGATCTGGTGCGACTGGAGGCGATCTCCAGTCTGAACGTGGACTTTCGCATTCCCGAACAATATCTGGCCGATGTGAAACCGGGCATGCCCGTTGAACTGGGTTTTGACGCTTTTCCAGGCCAGACCCGCAAAGGCTCGGTACTGGCAGTCAGCCCGGTGGTGGATGCCGCCGGCCGTTCGATTCTGCTGCGGGCGCAGGTACCCAACGAGGACGGCGCCTTGCGCCCCGGCCTGTTCAGTCGGGTCCGGCTGGAACTGTCGCGTTATCAGGCCTTGATGGTGCCGGAAACGGCATTGGCGCCTGCTGGTCAGGACCAGTACGTCTACGTGGTCAACGATGGTCGGGCAGAGCGTCGTCAGGTGCAGGTGGGCGTGCGAGAGCAAGGCTGGGTACAGGTGACGGGCAATCTGCAAGCGGGAGACAGCGTGTTGGTGGCGGGGCTGCAAAAGGTGCGTGATGGTGTGCCCGTCGACATTCAGGAAGTGATTGACGTGCAAGCACAGCCGCAGCAATAGGACAGGATCATGGTGCTTTCCGATTTATGTATCCGCCGTCCGGTATTTGCCACGGTGCTGTCCTTGGTGATCGTGCTGGTCGGTTTCATTGCTTATGAACGTCTGACGGTACGCGAGTACCCTGCCATTGATGAGCCCGTGGTGTCTGTCATCACCAATTACAAGGGCGCGTCGCCGGAGGTAATTGAATCTCAGGTGACCAAGCCGCTGGAAGATCAACTGTCGGGGATTGAGGGCGTCAATGTGATGACCTCGCGTAGCCGCTCCGAGCGCAGCCTGATCAATATCAAGTTCAATCTGGACCGGGCCCCGGATGCGGCTGCGGCCGATGTGCGCGACAAGGTCTCGCGCGCTCGACGCTTTCTGCCTGACGAAGTGGACGAGCCCATCATCAACAAGGTGGAGGCCGACTCCACTCCCATTATTTATGTGGGGGTCGACACGGGCAACTACAGCATGCTGGAGGCCTCGGACTACATCAACCGGTATATCAAGACGCGTTTGTCCGTTCTGCCCGGTGCGGCCGAAGTCCGGGTGTTTGGCGAGCGGCTGCCTGCCATGCGTATCGATCTGGACCGAACCCGCCTGGCGGCCTATCAGTTGACGGTACAGGACGTGGAAGATGCGCTGCGCAAACAGAACGTGCTGATCCCGGCAGGACGCATCGAGTCGGATGCGCGCGAATTTTCGGTGGTGTCATCGACCGACCTGGAAACGCCCGAGGAGTTTCGCGACATCATCATCAGTCAGGCGGCCGGCTACCCGGTACGTATCTCCGATATTGCCGAGGTGCGGATCGGGCCTGCCGAAGAACGGGTGCTGGCCCGTTTCAATGGACAAAACAGTTTGAATATTGGTGTGACCAAGCAGTCCACGGCCAACCCGCTGGATCTGTCCAAGTCGGTGCGCGCGGAAGTTGAGCGCATCAATGAAAGTCTGCCGGGCAATATGAAGCTGACCGTGGCTTACGACAGCTCCATCTTTATTCAGGAATCCATTGATTCGGTGTACACCACGATTGCCGAGGCCATCTTGCTGGTGGTGCTGGTGATTGTGTTCTTTCTGCGCAGTTTCCGCGCCAGCCTCATTCCCATCGTGACAATTCCGATCTCCTTGATCGGGGCGTTTGCCATCATGTACATGCTGGGTTTTTCCATCAATACCCTGACCTTGCTGGCGATGGTGCTGGCCATTGGTCTGGTGGTGGACGATGCAATTGTGGTGTTGGAAAACGTGTATCGGCATATCGAAGAAGGCAAAACTGCCATGCAGGCTGCTTTTTTAGGTGTGCGTGAGATTGCTTTTGCCGTGATTGCCATGACGCTGACCCTGGTGGCGGTGTATGCGCCGCTGGCATTTGCCACTGGACGCACGGGACGGCTGTTCATTGAGTTTGCCCTGACGCTGGCGGCTGCCGTGCTGGTATCGGGCTTTGTGGCCCTGACTCTGACCCCCATGATGTGCTCGCGTATGTTGCGCCCTCAGGGGGCAAAAGTAGGCCGTGTCAGTCAGGGGATCGAGAACTTTCTGGTCTGGCTCACGCGAACTTACCGCCGGGCCTTGATCCGGGCCCTGCGCTGGCGCTGGCTGGTTTTGCTGATCGGCGTTGCCGTAGCGGCCAGCAGTGCCTTGCTGTTTACGGTTATTAAAAGCGAACTGGCCCCGGTTGAGGATCGTGGCGTGATCTTCGGCATTGTGAGTTCGCCCGAAGGCGCTACATTGGACTACACCTTGCACAATGTGGAGCGAGTCGAAGCCTTGTATCGCGACATCCCGGAAACCGAGGGCTATCAGTCCATTATTGGTTTTCCCACCGTGACAGACTCGTTTGCCATCTTGCGTCTGAAACCCTGGCAGGAGCGCTCGCGCACTCAGCAGTCGATCGCGCGTGAACTGCAGCCGCATTTCTCGGCCATCCCCGGCGCACGGGCCTTTCCCACCAACCCGCCTTCCCTGGGGCAGCGGGCCACTTCCAAACCCGTGGAGTTTGTCATCATGAGTCAGGCTCCCTATCCGGAGCTGGCTCGAATTGTGGACGGCTTTCTGGCGGAGCTGAAGGATTATCCGGGACTGTTGAATGTGGATACGGACTTACGCCTGAACACGCCTGAAATCCGCATTGATGTGGATCGCGACAAGCTGGCCGATACGGGCGTTTCGGTAGAGGTCGTGGGCCGCACCCTGGAGTCCATGCTGGGCGGGCGTCAGGTGACCCGTTACAAGAGTGATGGTGAACAGTACGATGTGATCGTGCAGGTAGATAAACAGGCTCGCTCCAGCCCGCAGAATATCCTGGATATTTATGTTCGCACCAAGGACGGCGGCATGGTTCAGGCATCCAATTTCCTGAAAGTTCGCGAAAGCGTGTCCCCTCAATCGCTGAACCACTTCAATCGTTTGCGTGCCGTGATTGTGGAGGCCTCGGTGGCTCCTGGCTATGCCTTGGGAGAGGTGCTCGAACACATGAATGAGGTGGCGCGCAAGACGCTGCCCGAAACCGTGCAGACCGATCTGGACGGACAATCGCGTGAGTTCCGGGACTCCTCGGGCAGTATCTATCTGGTGTTTCTGATGGCGCTGGCCTTCATTTACCTGGTGCTGGCTGCCCAGTTCGAAAGCTGGCGCAATCCGCTCATCATCATGCTGTCCGTGCCTCTGTCCATGACAGGCGCTTTGCTGGCTCTGTGGCTCTCAGGCGGAACCTTGTCCATTTATAGTCAGATTGGCTTGATTACTCTGGTGGGCCTGATTACCAAGCATGGCATTTTGATCGTGGAATTTGCCACCCAGCAGCGCGAGGCCGGAGCCAGTTTGTACAATGCCGTAGTGCGGGCCTGCGAGATGCGGCTGCGTCCCATCCTGATGACGACCGGCGCGATGGTGCTGGGGGTGTTGCCCCTGGCCTATGCCACCGGAGCGGGGGCTGAATCGCGTCAGCAGATCGGCTGGGTGCTGGTGGGCGGTTTGACGTTGGGTACCGTGTTAACCCTGTTTGTGGTGCCTGTTGCCTATACGCTGATAGCAGGGCGCAAAGCGGGGCAGGACGAGCAGCTTGAGCTGATTGATAAGCCCCAGGCCTCTCTCTAAACTGAGGGTCGGGGCGGCTACGGGGCGTCTGTCCAGCCAAGGCTTTGTGCCGTGATCGACTATTGTAGGAAAAGTGAATGCGTCAAATTATTCTGGATACTGAAACCACCGGTCTGGAGCCGCGTGAAGGACACCGTATCGTTGAAGTGGGTGGGGTGGAGCTGTTCAACCGCAAATTGACTGGCCGCCATTTGCACCTGTATCTGAACCCGGATCGGGACTCCGATCCCGAAGCGCTGGCCATTCATGGTTTGACCACCGAGTTTTTGGCCGGGCATCCACGTTTCAAGGATGTGGTCGACCAAGTGCTGGATTTTGTGCAGGATGCAGAGGTCATTATTCATAATGCCTCGTTCGACACGCGCTTTCTGGATGCCGAACTGGAACGAGTCGGTAAAGGGCCTTTCTCGGAGTATTGCGCCAGCATCACCGACTCCTTGCTGGTGGCCCGGGAAATGCACCCCGGCAAGCGTAACTCCCTGGATGCCTTGTGCGAGCGCTACGGTATTTCCAACTCTCACCGCACCTTGCACGGCGCTTTGCTGGACTCGGAATTGCTGGCCGATGTCTGGCTGGCCATGACGCGGGGTCAGGATGCCTTGTTGATGGACTTTGACGAGTCCGATGGGCAAGGAGGACAGGGCAGCGATTTGAGCCTGGGCAAGTTTGATCCCAGCGTGTTGAAAGTGCTGCGCGCTTCGCCAGCCGATCAGGCCGAGCATGAAAAATACATGGACCTGCTGGAAAAGCAGAACAAAAAGCCACCCATGTGGCGCGAGATGCTCCAGCCAGTTACCGAATAATTATTCAGGAAAAATAGCAGGCCAAACCTTGTTAATCAGGCAAGGCCATGCTATAGTCTTTTTCTTCGCAGTTTGCAGCTCTTGCAAGCTACGGGCGGTTAACTCAGTGGTAGAGTGCCACCTTCACACGGTGGAAGTCACAAGTTCGAACCTTGTACCGCCCACCATCTTCGCTTTTCTTTATTTCCCCCCTTTGCTATCGAACATTGCCCTTATTGCGGCGGCGTGCCTGCGTCCTTGTCCGGCCTGTGTCCGCTGAGGTGGGCTGAGTTCAGGTCGTCGGTTGCCGACAGCCGATGGTTGAGGTGAGCAGTGCTGGCGCGTGCTTGAAAACAAAAACGCCCAGTGACGCATCACTGGGCGTTTTTTGTTCAGTCAGGCCTTGATGTTAGATCAAGGCAGACTGCCTGGCGTTACAGCCAGGTCAGACCGATCGAGATCACGATGCCCGAGACAATCAGTTGAATCAGGCAAAAGCCCATGATGTCTTTGGCTTTCAGGCCCGCAATTGCCAGCACTGGCAGAGCCCAGAAGGGTTGCAGCATGTTAGTCCAGGAATCGCCCCAGGCAACGGCCATGGCAGTACGCGCCATATCGGCGTCCAAGGCCTGGGTGGCAGCAATTACAACCGGGCTTTGTACCGCCCACTGTCCACCGCCCGAAGGTACAAAAATATTGACCAGACCGGCGCTCATGAAGGTCCAGAAGGGCAGGGTGGTGGCGGTTGCAAAGGACACCATCCATTCGGACAAGCTGGCCGCCAGACCGGAATCAATCATGATTGCCATGATGCCGGCGTAAAAGGGGAACTGGATCACAATACCGGCACCGCCACGAATGGCCTCGTCCAGACTTTTGAGTAGACGTCGAGGGGTACCGTGCAGCAGGATGGCCAGAATCAGAAAGGTGAAATTGATCACGTTCAGGTTCAGAGTGGCCCCACGCAGCACGTAGTAATCAAACAGGTACGCCAGGCCCGCCACACCAATCACGATTGAGATCAGGCGACTGTTTTCCAGTCGATCTGCGGGACGGTCCGTGGTTTGTTTGACATCATCGGGCGCATCTTCCAGCAGGCTTGGGTCTACATAAATGCTTTCCTTGTCGCTGGGCAGCATCAGGCGATTGACGAGCGGGACCAGAATGAACAAGGCAATCACGATCGCCAGGTTGAAGAAGGCAAAGATAGTGTCTGATGTACTGATAATGCCAATTTTGTCTTCGGAGAAATGTCCCGAGGTGGCAATGGTCAGCGGTACGGAACCGGCCAGGCCGCCGTGCCAGACCAGGAAACCCGAGTACGCACTGGCAACCAGCAGACGGTAATCAACGCGAACCTGACGCGCCAGCTCCTTGGCAAACAAGGCGCCGACGACCAGGCCGAAACCCCAGTTGATCCAGCTGGCGGCCAGCGAAACCAGGGTGACCAGAATAATGGCCGAGCCGGCAGAGCGGGCCAGAGAGGCAAGTCTCCGCAACCAGCTTTTCACCAAGGGTGTGCTGGCCAGCATGTGTCCGGTCAGCAAAACCAGCAGCATTTGCATGGCAAAGGTCAACAGTCCCCAAAAACCGTTGCCCCAGTACTGGATGATCTCCATCGGAGAGCGTTGCTCGAAAGCCATGGCGGCAATGCCGGCAATCAAGGTGAGCAGGATGACGAAAATATACGGATCGGGAAGATAGCGTTCAACCAGGCGGACCGAACCGCGCGTCATGGCTTTAAACATAGAGTGTGCTCCTGTGGACTTGCGCCAGTATTTGCGCGGGTCCAGATGTTTTGAGAGTGTATGGATGCCTGTTGGTCGGGCATCTTGCTGACAGCATTCCGATAAGAATGCTCAGTACGGCCGTATTGTTGGCGAGATGTCGCTCATTGTGAAGACGGGAAAACCTGCACCCTCATGTTCTGGACCCTTGTTCTCTTGCGTTATGTGCTTTACTATATAACGGTGTTTTCGAAAGAACCGTCACTCATCGCTCGATGATGGGTTCTGTTTACGGGCCCCTGGGGCCCGTTTTTTTTTGCCATGAAATGTGTGGTGTTGCCATTGGGCTTTCTCTCGGGCGCAACCCATAGAGAAATGGGATGAGACAAGCGCCCAGACTTTTTGCTGCCGCAGGCTTTTTTGTTGTGCATGAGATCGTGGCGGCAGTTGGAGCCAGTCTCCGACTGCCAGCGCACACGGTTGAATTACCGGTTTGGTATGCGCGAGGGGCCTGGGGCCCCCCGAACTTCTCACATGTTCTTCAGCGCAGCACGACCATACTGATTGTTGTGCTCCACCACGCGCGTCAGCATGGTCATAAACGTCTGACGTTGTTTGGCGGTCAGTGGGTCCAGCAGCCGCTCTTGTGCCCGGTTCATGCCGCTACTGATTTCCTTCATGGCCGCCAGACCGGCTTCGGTGATGTACGTTTGGCGGGAACGGCGGTCCTCGGGGTTGATGCGTCGCCCCAGCAAGCCTTTTTCTTCCAGCCTGCGGATGACATCGGCGGAGGTAGTGCGATCCAGGCCTAGCTCGTAACCAATCGTGGTCTGA
Source organism: Alcaligenes sp. Lyrl_28 (assembly GCF_051948705.1). NCBI lineage: Bacteria > Pseudomonadati > Pseudomonadota > Betaproteobacteria > Burkholderiales > Alcaligenaceae > Alcaligenes > Alcaligenes sp. Lyrl_28. Next base: position 1,540 of record NZ_JAYJLG010000006.1, on the reverse strand, counting down.
TCCAGCCAGGGGGAGCCCATCAACACCGACAGGACTCCGTGCTGGACAGGCGTGAGGTCGCTTTTGCACTCCTCGTAGAACATGGCGTAGTGAATCTGGTTAAGACGGCGAACCAGAAAACCGGGCCGGGACCACAGTTTGCGTCGATACAGCTCGGCATTTTCTTCTTCCACTGGACCCAGGATTTCGGCCTCGTCGGCTTCCAGTCGTTCTTCTTGCTTTAGCTCGGCGTGATTCTTCATGGATAAGTCAGTCATCGATTGAGTGGCCTTCAGCCTGTTGCCCAGAAAGGCAGCACACTGAAAGCGGGACGACCTGCAAAGGGTACGGCTGCAAGGTCGGCGTCTACAAGGAAAGCAGGGCTACGCTAAGGTGAACAAAAGCCCTGATTTCTGATTTGTAGTCATTTCTACAGGCGCTGTCCACGCCCCAAAGTATATGTGATTTCCCGACTTGCTGAAAACAATAATAATCAGCATACTGATAGATATTGTTGGGGGGTCAAACGATTGACCTTATGTAAATCAATAATTTAGGGAATATTTACGGTGAAACGTATTAAAAAAATAGCACTGGAGGAGCACTTCAACGCCGTGGGCTTTGAGGATTATTCCAAGGCCTTTGTCAAACATATCGACAGTGCCGACGCGCGCGAACTGATGGCCCGTTTGCAGGACTTTGACGCGCAGCGTCTGGAAGTGATGGACCGCGCTGGCATCGAGTATGTCGTGCTGTCCCAGACCGGTCCTGGCGTGCAGGTGGAAAAAGACGTGTCAGTGGCAATCGCGCGCGCTCGTCAGAATAATGATTTCCTGGCACAGCAAATTGCACACCACCCCGATCGTCTGGGTGGTTTTGCCACTTTGCCCATGCAGGACCCGGCAGCCGCCGCGCAGGAGTTGACGCGTGCCGTGCAGGATTTGGGTCTGAAAGGAGCCCTGGTCAACGGTCACACCCATGGCGTGTATTACGACAGCCGCGAATATGACGCGTTTTGGGAAACCGTGCAGAAGCTGGATGTGCCCTTCTACCTGCATCCCTTTGATGCCTACGAAATGCCACACGCTTATTCCGGCCACCCGGAGCTGATGGGCGCAACCTGGGGTTGGGGGGTAGAGACCGGTACCCACGCATTGCGCATGTTGTTCGGTGGTGTGTTTGACCGCTGCCCGGAAGTGAAGCTGGTGCTGGGGCATATGGGCGAAGGCCTGCCATTTCAGCGCTGGCGCTACGACAGCCGTTTTGCGGTCTACCCACACGGTGTCACCCTGAAGCGCAAGCCGTCCGAGTACATCGGCAGCAATATTCTGATCACCACTTCTGGTGTCTGTTCCGCCCCGACCCTGATGGGCGCGATTGGTGAAATGGGCGCCGAGGCCGTGTTGTTCTCCGTGGACTACCCATATGAATCCACCGAGCTGGCTGCCGATTTCATCGAGTCAGCGCCGATGGATGACAAGACCCGCGAGCTGGTGTGTTACGGCAACGCGGCTCGTCTGTTCAAGCTGGACCGGAGCTAAGGATGAGCACATTTTTGTAT
>NZ_JAYJLG010000005.1:0-316628 GCF_051948705.1 Alcaligenes sp. Lyrl_28 | reverse complement strand
GCCTTTAGCCATGGCAGACTCCTGAAGGGATAGAACGATAGAGAGAAGAGAGATGTGGTGCCCATGACGCGGATCGAACGCGTGACCTCTCCCTTACCAAGGGAGTGCTCTACCACTGAGCCACATGGGCATTCAACTTCAGCCGAGCGTGGCTAAAGATTTTAAACCTGGAGCGGGTGAAGGGGATCGAACCCTCGTCTTAAGCTTGGAAGGCTTCTGCTCTACCATTGAGCTACACCCGCAGACTTTTCTTCACCCTCTCCTAAAGTTGCCTTGCTGGCTAACTTTAGAAAAGTGCTGGTGGTGGGAGTTGGATTCGAACCAACGTAGGCGCAGGGCCAACAGATTTACAGTCTGCCTCCTTTAACCACTCGGACATCCCACCCGAAGCGAAAATCGAATTATGGACACATTTTAGGATGTCGTCAAGTCTTTTGACAAGAAAACTGAATAATTCACGGAATTTTTTTAAAAAATGGCGATTCAAGTCCCTTTTCCTCTGGTTTTGCTCCGTTTTCAGGGTGACTTTTCGGCTCATTTCGAGCGTATAGGAAAAAGGGAAATCGGTGTGAAATCCGGGTAAACACCGCATTTTCTTCGTATTTTTACTCTTTTTTTTGTAAGCAAAAGATACTGTAGCCTGTTTTTAGATTTTTAGTTCCAACTACCGCTGCGCCCAAGCTTTTGGATTCAGCGCTGTCTGCGCTCTGCAAGCAGTTGCCTCGGGCATTGGATAAGTCACCTGGTCTGTCAGCAGTTCCACGGCCCTTCCAGCCTCATCGTCCTTGAATAGCCCTTTCCGACAAAAGCGTGCTGCCATTGATCCGGCAAGACAGGGGCAAACGACATACAAGGCAAAGAAAAAGCCGACCTACGGTCGGCTTTTAAATATGGCGACATTGCCCGGGCCTGACTTAATCGTCAGTCTGATCCAACAAGGACGACAAGCCCTGCTTTTCCAGCAAGGCATTCAAATGCTCCCAGCCATGAAAAGCGATCTGCAGTTGACCCTTATCCTTGGCCCCCACCTTCAGGGTCACTTTTGTGCCCAGGTGGTCCGACAACACCTTTTCAAACCGCTGAACATCGCCACTGCGACTTGCTTTGTTGTGCGCCTGCTTGCTGGCCGGCTCATCATCCTCATGCAAGGCGCGCGCGACCAGCTTCTCGGTTTCACGCACCGACAGTCGTCGAGCGATCACTTCATTGGCCAGCATGATCTGTCGTGCCGCATCCACCGCCAGCAAGGCACGAGCATGCCCCATGTCAATATCCCCTGCCAGCAACATGATCTGAACAGGTTCGGCCAGGTTGATCAGGCGCAACAGATTGCTGGTCGTCGAACGCGATCGACCAATGGCCTGGGCGGCCTGCTCATGGGTCAACCCGAACTCATCCAGCAGACGCTTCACACCTTGTGCTTCTTCAAGCGGATTAAGGTCTTCACGCTGAATGTTCTCGATCAGGGCCATGATAGCGGCGTTTTCATCGCCCACTTCCCGAACCAGAACCGGCACTTCTTCCAAGCCCGCAATCTGGGAGGCCCGAAAACGGCGTTCACCGGCGATGATCTCGTACTTGCCTTTGTCCTTACCGGATAAAGGACGCACCAAAATAGGTTGCATCACGCCTTGTGCGCGAATGGATTCGGCCAGCTCATTCAGAGCGCCTTCGTCCATGCGGGTACGTGGCTGATACACCCCGGCCTTGAGCAGCTTGACCGGCAACGTGGAAGGCGGGCCATCGCTCACTGCCGCTTCGCCTTTCTTTCCTATGCTTGCGATAGCGCCTGCGTCTGCGCCGAGCAAGGCATCCAAGCCTCGACCTAGACCTTTGGGTTTTCGTGTAGCCATGCTTACATTCCTATTGATTCTTATGTGCCTTATGCCTTGTCGCTGCGGGATTCTTTTTTCAAGCGTTTGATCAGCTCTTTGCCAAAATCCATATAGGCCTTGGCACCCCGGGAATTCTTGTCATAAACAATACCTGGCATGCCGTGACTTGGCGCTTCCGCCAAACGCACATTACGTGGCACTACTGTCTTGAACACCTTATCGCCAAAGTGTGTCTCGATCTGGTTGGACACCTGCTGCTGCAAGGTAACGCGCCCATCAAACATCACTCGCAGCAAACCAATCAACTGCAAATCCGGGTTGATATTGCGATAGACCCGCTTGACCGTATTGACCAGGTCCGACAGCCCTTCCAATGCAAAGTACTCACACTGCATGGGGATAATCACGCCGTGCGCGCTGGCCAGACCATTCAGTGTCAGCAGCGACAAGGTAGGCGGGCAGTCAATCAACACAAAATCATAATCGTCCAGGACCTGTGCCAGCGCTTGTTTGAGCTGTTGCTCACGCTCTTGCATCTGAATCAGGTCAATTTCAGCCCCCGAGAGCTCCCTGTTGGAAGGCAGGACATCGTAACCACCTGTTTCTGAATGTATCTTTACATTAGCAATGCTTTCATCGCCAATCAGCACTTGATACAAATTACCCGATAGGCTGTTTTTATCAATGCCGCTGCCCATGGTGGCATTGCCTTGGGGGTCCAGGTCGATCAATAAAACTTTTTTCTTCAAGGCAGCAAGTGCAGCGGCCAAGTTAATGGCTGTGGTTGTCTTGCCTACCCCTCCTTTCTGGTTTGCAATACAAAACACATAGGCACGGGGAGTTTTTACGTCGTTTTTACTCATGATTATCCTTGCTGCACCAACCACACTAGACAACGCTGTGCCTCTAGCTCCGGTACGGTTAATGATTCAATTCGTTCGACCTGCCAGTTGCTTTCGGATTGCAAGGCAGCTATCTCCAGATCGGGTTCTTTACCCTTCATAGCCGCAATGCGCCCACCTGGACGAACATGCCTACCTGCCAAATTCACAAAATCAAGCAGCGAAGAAAAAGCTCGGGAAACTACGATATCTGCTTGCAAAGGTTCCTGCTGCTCTACCCGTACATGCATGGCTGATAAATTGGGCAAACCCAATGCCCCAACCATTTGCTGGACAAATGCCATTTTTTTCTCGACCGCATCAATGCAGGTAATGTTCCACGTGGAACATGAGGCAGCCAAAACTACCCCTGGCAAGCCTGCCCCCGATCCCACATCTACAATCCGAACCGCTTCCTGAGTCGGAAGATTTTTACTGGCCAGATAATTCTGAAACGGTCGAACAATCGACAGGCTATCAAAAATATGTTGCACCAGCATTTGATCTGGGTCACGCAAGGCGGTCAGATTATAGGTACGGTTCCAGCGCTGCAATTGCTTGATGTAGTCGAGCAGCTTGCGCACCAGTACGGGGTCCTGATCAAGCCCCAGATCTACCAGGGCCTGATTCAGACGTTTTGAATACATATCACTCATGCCGATTGCTTGCTTTTCTGCTTGCGTTTCAGGTGTACCAACAATAATGAAACCGCGGCGGGAGTCACACCTTGAACCCGTCCGGCCTGTCCAATCGTCAATGGTTTGGCCGCCTTCAACCGTTGGCGAACTTCGATCGACAAGCCTTTGATATCGTCATAATCCAGATCCTCTGGAATAACCTGCTCTTCCAGGGCTGCCTGTCGCGTCACCTCATCCTGCTGGCGCGCTACATAGCCGGCGTACTTAACCTGAATCTCCACCTGTTCAATATGAACTGGATCTTCTAAGCCTGGTCCCGCTATAGGTAGTCCTTGGTCGTTCAGTACGGCCATCAACTTCCCATAGTCCACTTCAGGCCGCTTGAGCAAATCAAAAAAGGAATATTCCCGTTCGATATTTTTACCTAACAGTGCTTGGGCTTGCTCAGAAGGCAGACTGCGAGGGTTCACCCAAGTTCCCTTCAAACGCTCAATTTCACGTGCGACAGCGTCACGCTTGCGGTTGAAATGGTCCCACCGAGCATCATCCACCAGGCCCAGTTCACGACCAATTTCGGTCAGCCGCTGATCGGCATTATCCTCCCGTAAGCTCAACCGGTATTCAGCACGTGAAGTGAACATGCGGTAAGGCTCGGTGACACCGCGAGTGATCAGGTCGTCAACCAAGACGCCAAGATAAGCCTCATTACGACGAGGGTACCATTGCTCTTTATCCTGGGCTAAACGGGCCGCGTTCACCCCCGCCAACAAGCCCTGAGCGGCGGCTTCCTCGTAACCTGTCGTGCCATTGATCTGACCGGCAAAGAACAAGCCACGAATCTGCTTGGTCTCCAACGTGGGATACAGGGATCGAGGGTCGAAATAATCGTACTCAATCGCGTAGCCTGGGCGCATGATGCGGGCATTCTCCAAGCCAGGCAGACTGCGCACCATAGCTAACTGAATATCAAATGGCAAGCTAGTTGAAACACCATTTGGATAAATCTCGGTGGTGCTCAGCCCTTCGGGCTCCAGAAACACTTGATGACTGCTTTTGTCCGCAAAGCGATGAATTTTGTCTTCGATCGATGGACAGTAGCGTGGACCAATTCCCTCAATCGTTCCCTGGTCGCTATACATAGGCGAACGATCCAGACCCGAGCGAATAATGTCGTGAGTACGCTCGTTGGTATGCGTAATCCAGCACGGCATCTGTTGGGGATGCATGGAAACACCCCCCATATAAGAGAACACCGGAATGGGATCACTATCGCCGGGCTGAACTTCCAGACGGGAAAAATCGATGGTATTGGCATCAATACGCGGAGGGGTTCCTGTCTTCAATCGCCCTTGGGGCAGTTGCAGTTCCCGCAAGCGATGCGCCAGGCTGATGGAAGGGGGGTCCCCTGCCCGACCGGCAGAATAGTTATTCAGGCCCACATGGACCAGACCATTCAAAAAAGTACCTGCCGTCAGAACCACGGACTTGGCCTTGAACTCCAAGCCAATCTTGGTCACGGCACCGACCACCCGATCACCTTCCACAATCAGGTCCTCGACCGACTGTTGGAACACCATCAAATTGGGTTGATTTTGCAGAACCTCTCGAATAGCCTTGCGGTACAGGGAACGATCTGCCTGTGCACGAGTAGCACGCACCGCTGGGCCTTTGGAGCTATTCAGGGTGCGAAATTGAATACCTGCGCGGTCGGTAGCCAAAGCCATTGCCCCGCCCAATGCATCTACTTCCTTAACCAAATGGCCCTTACCAATCCCGCCGATGGAAGGATTGCAGGACATCTGTCCCAAGGTATCCATATTATGGGTTAGCAATAAGGTAGACACGCCGGTTCGAGCTGCCGCTAAAGCCGCTTCGGTACCAGCATGTCCGCCGCCTATGACAATAACGTCAAACTCTTCGGGATAAATCATGTCAGAACAGCTAAAAAATAAAAATCAATTATACGATTACCAGCGAGGTATGTTCCACGTGAAACACATGGAATCTGGATCTGTTCCACGTGGAACACACTTTTTTGCGTAAATACCACTGTGGATAACTTTGTGGAGAAAGAGGCCGTTTTTTCAAGTCGGACTTGACCAAGAGACGCGGAGCAACGCTCCAAAGCCAATCCTCGAGGGGATGACGCTATGGAGCGAAGCCATAAAAGGCGGGCTTGTCACTCTTAAATCTCTTAAAAGTAGCTATCTGAGCAGCTACTCCAGCTCATGGGTATAGAAGCTTGACTGTCAGGTGGCAAAATTGTGGATAACAGAACCCTAAGATGAAATATCGCCTGATGTCTTCCTAAGTGCTTCCAACGTGAAACAACCATAAAATCTCGGCAATTGTTGAACGAAACGGCACTACCGCTACTCCCTTTCTCCCGCTCCAACAGCTCACTGTGAAACGTCCTATGAGCAAGCAAAAAGGGAAACAGACAAAGCGGGTACACAGGTTTATTCTCCTTGTCATACCCGTGGGGCACGGCGATGCTGAAAAAATCCCAAGAAAAAAGGAGCGTTATCTAGGACTTTGCAAGAGGCAGTAAAAACGTGAAGAAGCGAAAAGCAGGGCCTATATAGGCACCCGCTATATTCATGTGTAAGAACAGCTCAGCCAAGCCGTTCCACGATCAACGGAACCATACGAAATCTGTGGTATTTTCCTCAGGAATTCGTCTGATACGTCGCCACCCCACTTTTTCCAGAAAATTTAAAGGGCGGGTGCATTCTTATTATTTATATCAGTAGACCCATGCAGATTACCTCCAAGCTCCCCTCTGTGGGCACCACTATCTTCACCACCATGAGTCAGCTGGCTCTGGAACATAAGGCTATCAATCTGGGACAAGGTTTTCCAGATTTCAATCCTGATCCCGCGCTTATTGAGGCCGTCCACCAGGCCATGCTCGATGGTCTTAACCAATACCAGGCAATGGCAGGTTACCTGCCTTTACGCAACGCTATCGCCAGCAAGACGCAATCACGCTATGGCCGTCGCTATGACGTAGAGACAGAAATTACCGTTACCAGCGGTGCCACCGAAGCATTGATGGCCAGTTTCCAGGCTTTCGTACACCCTGGCGACGAAGTCATTGTGATCGAGCCGTTCTACGATCTCTATATCCCTGCCATTGAACTAGCGGGAGGGATTCCTGTCGCCGTCCCCATGACACCACCAAGTGAAGCTGTACCTTACTACCGGGTAGATTGGGATCGCGTCGAATCTGCAATCAGCAGTAAGACACGCATGTTGGTGATCAACTTTCCACACAATCCCACTTGCACTATTTTGCGAGCAGAGGATCTGGATGCTCTGGAGCAGATTGTAGAAAAGCATCCTTTGATTATTTTGTCTGATGAGGTTTATGAGCACCTGACCTTTGATCAGAGAGAACATTTAAGCTTGGCGACCCGTCCCTCTCTGGCCGAACGAGCAGTGATCGTCTCTTCCTTTGGCAAGACCTTCCATGCCACAGGCTGGAAGGTTGGCTATTGCTGCGCCCCAGCCAAACTAAGTGCAGAGATTAGAAAAATCCATCAATACACAGTTTTTACCGTTCCCAGCCCTTTACAGGCGGGTCTAGCGACTTATATGCAAGAACCTGCTACCTGGGAGAGCCTGCCCTCTTTCTACCAGGAAAAACGCGACCATTTACACCAAGGCTTACAGCACACCCGTTTCAAACCCATGCCCAGCGAAGGTACGTTTTTTCTGTTGGCCAGCTATGACAATATTTCAGATCTACCTGAGTTGGATTTTGCCAAATACTTGAACCAACACTATGGTGTAGGCGCAATACCGGTCTCTGCCTTTTACCTGAATCCACACTCCGAACAGGCTAATCATCGTTTGCTGCGCTTTTGCTTTGCCAAACAGCCCAGCACCCTGGACCAAGCAATCGAACGATTAAAGAAGGTCTAGCACTCCGTTAACTATTCCGTACCACCAACCGCCGCCAGGCGGTTTTTTTTATCCCATTTTTGTGGACAAGTACACATCAGTAAATCTCATCTCTTCAAATGCAGAGGAGCGGCTCAGGCCTTGTGAAACATGCTTCCCCACTTGAAGCACAAAACCTCGTGCGCGCAACACAAAATCACCGCTTTGTGGCACATGCATAAAGAAACGTAAAACAGCCCTCTCAGCCTTCAAACGAGCCCCCTGTTGATAACTTTGGGGGTAAACCTGATTTTTTCTCCAGTTATGGCCTTTCTTTCACCGAGAAAAAAGCAAATTAAGCGATACAGTCGCTTTTTCGTGTTGAGTCCAAGCTTTACGAATGAAACCGGAGCAATAAACACAAAAAAGAAAAATATAGATATAAAACAATGACTTATTTCGATATTGAAAGCACATTCACAACTACGTAACTGTGTAAAAAAACAGCCTACTGACCTCAAGCGAACACAGGTGACAAGTGACAAACCGCCACTGACGCTTTACCCACAAATTGTGGATAAGTCAAAAGTCTAAACACGATTGACCTAGTACAAGCTCCAGGCACAACAACTCCCTAAGCCAAAGCAAATACTTGGCTAAACAATTTTTATCGGTAGAACAGGTCTTTTTGCTGCCAACACCCTTTCCTTGAGCTTTTCTCATACTGCAGTAAAGCCTCAGAAGGCAACAACAAAGCCGATCCTCAACAGGCTTGAAAAATATTTTTCAGCTCTGTTGGCTCAGTTTTCTGTATGCAAAACATGCATAAGCCAGTCTTGAGCGAGATCGTGATTTTTGTTCATGGACTGCATCTTAGTCGAGAACTTTTGACTTGCAAAGGGTAAGAGCCTGGTCAGGGTACCGCTGAACTTATCTTATATAACAAGCACTTAAATTTTTTATTAAGATGATTGGATGGAAGCCTGTTGATAAGTCGAACAAGTGCTTTTAAGAGTGGTAAAACAAGTACTTAGCCTGTTTTTTAACGGGGATAGATCTGACGCTTGTCAGTGGATGGTTTAGGAACAACTTTTAGAGAGCGCGAAGAAGTACCTACTTATACCTTATGTATCCACACGCTGTGCACAATCACCTTCCTAGAGCTTATCCACAGAAAAGAAAATTGTAACAGCGCACGGAAAGCCTTATTTATCGCGTGGGGTAAGTAAAACCGGTGTCGGTCATGATGATTTTTTCAGGCCAGCGCAACGCTGCCAGATGAAAAGCGGAGTCTTCAGGCGCCTGGGCTTTATGCCGATCGCGCCAGCGTGCCCCTACGGAGTAATCGATGCAAAACGTATTTTTCTTCGCTCCGTGCCATGAAAAAGGATCTATGTCTTTGAATAATAAGGAATATTTTGACATTTTCGCAACTGGCTGAGGAAACAGCTGACGCCAGTAATGGCCAAAAACCACAGGAACGTCGTCCAGGTAGCTGTCCCACCAGGCGGTACGATCCGAAAAACGCCATCGATTTCCTGCAAAAAAAGCTTGTTTAGCAGGGCCTTCGGTTCCGGAGGTCAGCAAACGGATTGGGTTGAACTCATTTTTGAGCAAATCGTAGTCAATATAGGACTGCAATAAGGGCATCAAAACGTGTGGATCTTCAATTTTTTCTTTCCAGTCCTGTTTTGCACGCAGATATTTATCTAGAATTCCTTTTTTTTCTGCATAATTATCCGCTTTATGTTCGCATTCAAAGAAATAATCAAGAAAATCGTCACTTTTTACGGCTCTAAGCGTATCAATTGCTGGATTACTCCACGCTGCATGCACGATTCTAAGATCATCTCTCTCCAAAACAATGGGTAATGTACGTAGAAATTCTTTAATTTCGTCTCTATTTTCAGGTTTTACCCGTTTGAATGGAGAGTAATTTCTTAAGTCTGATCGGTACCGTTCTTCAAAAAACCATCCAGAACCATCTTTTGCATCATCAATCAGCAGGTTGATCTCATGATTACCTAAAATTCCTTTTGCTTTTTTATTTGTAATCAATGACTTAAGGTAATCAATTACGGCTGGGCTATCTGGCCCTCTGTCACAATAATCTCCAACGAATATTAAATGACGGTTTTCAGGATGAGAGCCATCAGGCTCATAATCTAAATTTTCGATCAGTTGCAGTAGGGCCTGGAACTCTCCATGTACATCACCAATGATGTCTAAGGAACCAGTAGGTAAAGCTTGTACAAGAAAGTTGGGCATGGGTGAAAGCTTCTTTATTTAACAATAACTATATATATAACTGGTAATGGATAATGGGTGTCTGTGGATAAGTGGCATAGCCTAAAATTTATCTTTAATTTCATCCACTTAGCGACTGTTTTTACCTGTGAACCATCCCGAGGAAGACGGTGGAGCGAAACTGGACAACATTTGGGGTCTGGAAAAACAGGCGACTTATCCCCCTTTCATCCACAGCGCGTCCACAGCAACCCCTCTTGGAGCTTATCCACAGGGGCCAGACGCCTGTCCCAGCCTTAAATATAGCTTTTTTGTTCAGTCCTCGACCGGTTTTCTAAGCAAAATCCACCCTGGCGAGAAGTGCCGGGGTGAACGAGACCCCCCCCATCAACAGCATCATTTTCTGGGACTGATTAAGCCTTTATAATATCCACAAACTATTCACTTTCTTATTAACCGACCCTTTTGTCGGAAACGATATTTTCATTTTTGGTTTAATCGAATTTGTTAATAAGATTGTGGATTACTTTTTAATCCCATTCTGTGGATAAGTTCATATATCACGATTGTTATTGGTTTTGTTCAAAACAAGATCGTTGTTTTGTTAATCAAACCGAAGTTCTTGTGCGGTCTTTTTTTATTGAACCCGTATCGTCTTTTGTTATTTTTCTTCAGCTTTATTTTTATTAATCGACTTCTTTTTGGTCAAGAATCTTATTTCCCGTGTTATGAAAGTGAATGTTCTTGCTAATCAATAAGAAGGATTTTTATAGATGTCTTCATGTTTTCTATTTTTTTATAGAAAACGAATTTTTATTTTTTAATTTTCAAAATTTCAAAATTTCAAATTTTTAATGAGAGCACCTGTTCTCATTAGCAAAAATTCTGAAGTACAAATAAAAGAGTTGGAAGGTTGGGTTTTGCGCAGGAAACTACTTGCCGACCCGACCCGACCCGACCCGACCCGACCCGACCCGACTCGAGAGGACCGATCTGATAAGTTGTCGAGGAACAGGCTATCTTGCTGTATAAATCTGTTTATTTATTCAGTACTGATTATAAAATCAGTTTTTGTTCTGGGCAGGCAGTCCTAATCCTGGCGTTTTTTTATTGCGTGATCCGGACCAGGGCAGTAACCGTGGCTTTTTGGCGAAAGTGGCAATTTCGTTTGGTCGACGCTCTACTTTGATAGGACAATCTGTCCATGTTGGAACTTTCAAGATGTTTCAGCCAACAAACTCTTGAGTTTGAATCGCAGATCGCCGTCAAGGTAAGGCGAAACAGGCGATTGCCCGAGTGCGTGAACAGGTGGCGTCCCTCTTGCACGGCGGAATCACCCACTTATCTTTAAGGGGTATGTTTTTTCCTTGAACCAGGCAAGGGTATTCTCCTGCTGGCCAGGAGCCCAGACCGCTATAAGAAATAGCGCGAAATCTGCCCTCATGTAACAATTGCCGCCAAGGCTGTTTAATCCTTAAGTATCGTCTCGCTACTCTTCCCGTACTTCATGTCTCAACCGAATATCGAAGAAGCCGCTCAGGATTGGCACGGCTTGCTCCAGAAAGTGCCCCCGGCGGTTCGCGCTCACGTACTGACTATCACCCAAGATAACCAGGACGAGCTTGCGACCCACTTTTATACCCATATGCTCAAGCACCCTGCCGCGCAGGTGTACCTGTCGCACGATCAGGTACACAAGCGTTTGCATCGCTCCTTGCGCAGTTGGTTGGTGCAACTGTTCTCCGTAGATGAGCACAGTGACATGCAAGATCAGGTCAAGCTGCAGAACCAGGTGGGGGAGGTCCATGCCCGGGTCGGGGTGCCCGTGCACCTGGTGTTGCGGGGAGCCCGTTTGCTCAAGGGGCGCTACGCCCGCTTTTTGTTTGAGTCCTCGGACATCAGCTCCGAGCAGGCCTGGGAGTGTTTTCGGTACGTACAGAACTTTATTGATCTGGCGATGGAGCTGATGAGCCATGCCTACGCCAACTCACGTGAGCGCAAGTCTCGCGCAGAGGAGTCGTACCGTTTGTTTGCGATTGTGCAGAACGTAGCCGCCGAGCGCGGTCGACAGCGGGCTGCCCTGCTGGATTGGGAGAACCTGTTCATGTTCGCAATGGCTGTCAACAATGGCGTCACCCCTGCCCCGCGAATCGGGGACTCGGATTTCGGTATCTGGTTCAAACATAAAGGCGCCCATGCATTTCAGGGTACGGTAGAGAGCCGCGAGATCCTGGATCTGATGAATTTGATTGATACACAGCTGATGCCGGCCTTTGAGAAAGGTGATGCGAAGGGTCAGGTACTGCTTTTGCATGAGCTGCGTGATCGAACCCGAGCAATTGGTTTGCACCTGGATCGCCTGTTTGAGCAGCAAAATGAACTGGAGTCGGGGCGGGATGTGCTTACCCGCCTGCTTAGCCGCAAGTATCTGCCCGTCGTACTGAGTCGTGAGGTGGGCTATGCCCAGCAACGTGGATCACGATTCGCGTTGTTGGCAGTTGATATTGACTACTTCAAACGGGTCAATGACACGCATGGGCATGATGCCGGCGATCGTGTCTTGCGTCAGTTTGCTGAATTACTCAGCAATAGTGCCCGAGCTGGTGATTATGTATTTCGTCTCGGCGGCGAGGAGTTTCTCCTGGTGCTGGTGGACGTGGATGCGGACGGGGCGATGCGTGCTGCCCGTAATTTGCGTCTTCGCATTCATGCTGAGACCTTTCGGGTCGTGGATGGGGAGAGCATGGCTATTACCGCCAGCATCGGCGTGGCCTTGTACGATGGTCATCCGGATTATGAACGTACACTGCGCCGTGTTGATCGTGCCTTGTATCAGGCTAAAGAGGAAGGGCGCGACCGGGTCGTGTACGTTTGACAGGACAAGCCTGTCCGCTCTTTTATGTCGTATGGCGGCAACCTGTGCTACAAGTGCGTATTGTTTTGTTTTTGCCTACGTTTTGTGGCTTGCCGTTGACCTAAGGGTGTTTCATGAGGACGCCGCTCCGACTTAAGAGCGGCCTCGGGTCCCACTACATTGAATGGCATAAACGCGTTGGCTGATGGCCAAGGCAAGATTTGTTTGCGAGCTGATTTTATGCATCCCCGTTTGGCTGTTTTCCCCCAGTATCTACTTCCTAAACAGGCGTTGACCGAGTTTTTGGGCGGCCTGGCCTCCAGGCCCATGGGCGGACGTACGACCTGGGTCATCAAGCGTTTTATTGATCGTTACCAGGTCGATATGAGCGAGGCAGAGAACTCCGATCCAGCCAGCTATGCGACGTTTAACGAGTTCTTTGGCCGAGCGTTGCGCCCCGGGGCCCGACCTATTGCCGATGCGGCACTGGTCAGCCCTGTTGATGGAGCCATTAGCCAACTGGGCGTGATCCAGGGCGCGGAAGTGTTCCAGGCCAAGGGCCATAGCTACTCGACGACAGCCTTGATTGGGGGCGATGCCCAAGAGGCTGCCCGTTATCAGGATGGGCTGTTTGCGACCCTGTACCTAAGCCCCAGCGACTATCATCGGGTGCATATGCCTTGTCAGGGTGTGCTCAAGCGCATGATTCATGTGCCGGGCGATTTGTTCTCGGTCAATCCTACGACTGCGCGTGGTGTGCCAGGACTGTTTGCTCGTAACGAACGGGTGGTTTGTTTTTTCGACTCTGAGCAGGGCCCATTTGTACTGGTGCTGGTAGGAGCGACCGTGGTGGGCAGCATGGTTACGGTCTGGCATGGCGTTGTCAATGCGGCGCGTGACGGCAAGGTTCGCGAATGGAATTATGAGGGCCAGAATATTGTTCTGGAAAAAGGACAGGAAATGGGCCGCTTTCTGCTAGGTTCCACTGTGGTCATGCTGTTTCCCAAGGAAAGCGGATATCGTTTTGAGCCGAGCTGGCAGCCGCAAGGGGTCATTCGTCAGGGGCAGGCCATGGGCTATCAGGGCTAAACCCTGTTCTCTTGAGAGTAGAACCTGTGTTCAAGTGGGCACAGGTTTTTTTTTACCCCTTTTTTCAGGGTAAGCGTGATTTGAAATCAGGTGGTTTGTGGAGTGTGTATGAAAAGGTGGGGGGCGAGGGTGATCAAGATATTGATTCTGTTATTGGTCTTGATGGTGACTGTCTGGGGGGCGTTGGCGCTGCTGTTTCAATGGCCGGCAGGCGCAGGACGCTGGATGCTCGTGTCTGTTTGGGTGGGGATGGCCTTGCTGAGCCTGTATGCCTTGAGCAACGGCAAGAACGTTTTTTTTGTGCCCCAGGGCCTGGGACTGGTGCTATTGCTTGGCTGGTGGGGCAGTATCGTCCCGAGCAATGAGCGACTGTGGGCCACCGATGTAAACAGAATGAGCTATGGCGAGATCCATGGTTCGGTGGTGACTTTGCATAATGTGCGGGATTTTAATTGGCGCAGTGAAACCGATTTCGATGAGCGCTGGATTACGCAGGACTATGACCTGCAAACGCTTAAATCGGTTGATATGTTTCTTTCCTACTGGATGGGACCGGTCATAGCACATACTTTGGTGTCGTTTGGCTTTGAGGATGGTCGCCATGTGGTGTTCTCGGTAGAGATTCGCAAAGAGCGAGGTGAAGCCTTTTCTGCGATAGGCGGATTTTTCAAAGAGTTTGAGTTGAGCCTGATCGCTGCAACAGAGCAGGATATTGTCCGCACACGCAGCAATGTTCGAGGCGAGGACGTGTACATGTACAGTGTGGAATTGGCCAAGCCGGCCATGCAGGCACTTTTCCTGTCTTACGTGGAGCAGGGCCGACAACTGCAAACCGCGCCCCGCTTCTACAACACCTTGACGGCTAACTGCACCACGATTGTTTATGACATGGTGTCCAAGATTGTGGATGGGGTGCCATGGGACTGGCGGGTGTTGGCTTCGGGCTATCTGGCAGAGTATGTGTATGGTTTGAATGCCCTGGCTCCAGGCCATACTTTCAAGGAATTGCAGCAATTGGGTTATATCAACCCCCGGGCGTTGGCTGAACAGCCCGGAGAAGATTTTTCTGCTCTGATTCGACGGGATTTACCCCTTGTAGGCCCTATTTAAGGCTGTTTTTGACGTTTTTGTTCCACGTGAAACATACGTTTTATTCTTTTTGATCTTGAAATTAGAGCGAATTTGTAAACCATCTAAAAAATAAAATCCCACTCTGCGAGAAATCATGGAGTGGGATTTTTTTATAAAAAAATGATTGTTTTTTAAATGGGCTCTTCTTGTCCTCGTTCTAATACTTTTTTGAGGGTGCTTGGTGCCGGCTCAGGGGGTTGCTCGCCATTGCACCAGTTGCTCCAGCGTCATGGTGTTCCCGCCGCATACCACCACCAGAATGTTGTTGTAAGGAGCCAGTGCTTCGTGGTCCAGATACAGCGTGGACAGGGCCGCGCCACATGCTGGTTCCACCAGGACCCGATGGTCAGTCAGAAAGCGCAGGCACGCGCTGACAGCCTGTGCGTCACTGACCTGGACGCAGGTGGTGGGATGGGATTGGCTGACGGCATAGGCCTGATCGCAGACCCGGGGGGCGGCTAGCGAGGTCGCTACACCACTTACTTCATTTAGGGTGATGTGTTGACGTTGTCGCACGGACTCTCCCAGGCTTGCTGTGCCCTGAGTTTCGACTGCAATGATCGTGGTCTTGTCCCAGCCTTGTTCCTGCAGGCCCTGAGCAACCCCGCTTAGCAGGCCACCGCCGCCTACGGCCAGCAACACGGCATCGGGCTGTATACCCATCTGCGCCACCTCTGCGATCATGCTGGCGTGTCCCTGCCACAGTAAAGGATCGTCGAAGGGATGGATAAATGCGTCGCCTTCTTGAGCCAGGGTCAAGGCGTAGTCATGAGCTTCCTGCCAGTTCTTGCCCACGACATGCAGCTCGGCTTTTTCCCGTTGAATCAACCGTCTGGCGTGTTCACTGGTGCTTTCTGGGACGATGACCAGCGTGGGGATGGTCAGCCTACGCCCGGCATAAGCTACCGCAATGCCCGCATTGCCACCAGAGGCAATGATGAAGCGTTGTTTGCCTTGTTGGGCGTGGTGCTGGCATAAATGACCGATACCCCGAATCTTGAAAGATCCACTCGGCTGCAAGGCGTCCATTTTTAACCAGATCTGCTTGCCGAGCTGATCGCTTAAGGCGTGTGAATAAATAAGGGGCGTCTCAAGGTGAAGAATCATTTCTTATCGTTCCAGATTTTATAGTGATCTGAGGGGGCGCGGGAGGCGCTCAGCAGCCTGCTCGTCCCATTTTATCGGTCTGAAAGTTTTGTGGCCAAAGATCTTGGCTGCTGTCTGTGGGCGGTCCACTCACGGGAGGAGAAATAGGTTTGAAATCGAGGTTTATATCGTCAGCTCTGTATTTTGTAACTATTTTTATCTGTGAAGTTAAGTCTCTTAATGCCGTTTAATGTGAGGCGGCTTACGAAGTTCATACTCGACTGCACCTTCTTACAATTTCGTGTGCTCCGTCCTTGCTCGTTCAGGCTAAATCAAAGGCTGATCTGATAAAATTCCTGTTAAATCGCCCGACTCAAGACCTTTTTCCGGCTGAAGCTCCGGTTCGGTCTTAAGCGTTTAATTTTATGTGCGTGATAAGCACGGAAACTCATTCCAATCATTCGGGCCATAAAGCAGGCTTGTTTTTTGCTTTGCCTGATCGGAATAAAAACAATAATAACCAGAACTTATTTCTAGAAAAGACGCTGTGGTAGCGGCTCTTAAAGGAATAACGATTTTGTTATGAAAACTGCCACCAGACCTGCTGATATTTATATGCGTTTTTTGCAGCTCGCCGATTCGCTGCATACCTTGCCCTGCCTGCCCTGCCTGGACCCGCTCGAAGAGCGTATTCTGGTGCTGGTTGCCAAGGCATCCAAAGACTCCTTGCGCTTGTCGGTGCGAGATGTCATGGCCGTAGAAAGGCTGGGTTCGCCCGCGACCATTCACACACGCCTTAAGTCCATGCGTGAGAAGGGCTGGATCGTCCTGAGTGACACCGAGGATACGCGTCGCAAGCAAGTGGATTTGAGCCAGGCTGCTTTATTGCACTTTGATCGCCTTTCCGCCTGCCTGCTGGAAGCGGCAAATGTTTAAGGGATCAGGTGAAGTTGTGTCGCAGTCTGCGCGATACAGTTCGATAACAAAAAATAGGCTGGCAATAGCGAACCGCTAAGTTTTTTGGCTAGTGTGTTCCGCTTATGGAACCCAAACAGCTGCAGGTCTCAGGGTCAGTACATCAATAAGAGAAATAGACGGTTTAAAAACAATATCCCTATTGCTTGTCCTGCCCAGCTTCCAAGAAGCCCTTTTTTCTATACAGTAGGCTCATTGTCGATTCCATGACTGGAGGCGGGATGCGCTTACCCATATATCAGCTTGATGCTTTTACCGACACATTGTTTGCGGGTAACCCCGCTGCCGTGGTGTTGCTCTCTGAGTTTCCCGACGACGCCCTGCTGCAGTCGATTGCGCAGGAAAACAATCTGGCTGAAACCGCTTTTTTGGCGCCACAAGGCGAGGATTTCCGTTTGCGCTGGTTTACTCCTACGGTAGAGGTGCCTTTATGTGGGCACGCCACTTTGGCCAGTGCGGCGGTTGTGCTGCGCAGTCTGCGTCCAAATGACAGCCAGGTCGTGTTTCATACTCAAAGTGGTGCGTTGACCGTGCGTCGTGATGCGTCCAGCTATGTGATGGATTTGCCAGCACGCCCGGTCACCCGTGTGCCAGATAGCCCTGATTTGGAGCGGGCATTGGGAGCCAGGGTTATCGAGTTATGGCGCAATGACTTTACCCATTTGGCTGTTCTTGAGTCCGAGGAGCAGGTTCGCCAATTGCAGGTGGATGCTGGTGCTCTGCTCGCTTGCGGATTGGACGGCTGTATTGTGACCGCAAAAGGGTCGGGGCGATTTGATATTGTCAGCCGCTTTTTCGCCCCAGGTCATGGCATTGATGAGGACCCGGTGACGGGTTCGGCTCACTGCGCCCTGTTGCCCTATTGGGCGCCTATCCTGGGTAAAACGCAGTTGATGGCTTACCAGGCTTCTGCACGCGGTGGGGTACTCGATTGCTCCTTGAATGGAGATCGTGTGTTTTTGAAAGGTCAGGCCGTTATGTATCTGGAAGGGCATATTAATGTGGCCTGAAGGAAAGTAAGTGGCCGTCTCGTGGCATGAGCTTATTCGACCGGCCTGTTGGAGCGCCGGTCGAATGTCTGTTGAGCTGGTATTGTGCTTATCAGCATAAGGTCCCCTATTTCGTAGACCGCCTTGAGGGGCGGTTTTTATATTTCTGAGCTCTTATGATTCCTGTTGCACCGATTTCTCTATTTCTTTTGGTGATTATTACGCTCGGGCCGCTTGCGTGGGGGATCGTACTGGTTTGGGGTGTTTTGCTCGTAGTCCAGCCCCGGCGTCGGGTTAATTTCAAAAGTAATCCCTGGCCGCGCCTTTTGTGCTGGATCGCCCTGATAGCCTTGGCCGCTTACTACGGTTTTTTCCAATGGACGGTGTATCAATACAAAAAAGAGCAGGAACGTGAGCTGGCCAGCCGTCAACATGTTTTAAAAGAGACCGGTCGCTTTGCTGGTCTTCTGATGCCTGCTGGTACCCAGTTGGAGCTGGCGGTATGGGGAGACCCGGATAGCGTGGCCTGGGCCCGTTTCCCGGAGGCGGTGGGGGTGGCCAAGGCTCCCGTCCTGTCTTTTGAGCGCCCCCGACCGGATCTGGCTGATTCCCATTGGCATATGCAGCTGGCGCGGGACGTGGAGTTGGAGGGGTGGCTTTGTGACAGTAGCCAAGTCGTTGAAATGCAACAAGATCCACTGGCTGAGGATGGGTTTCGACTTGCTAGTTGTACCTTGGCCGAAGGTAACCGGATTACTGCCTGGAGTCCCTACGCCGCCGCGTCCAATCTGAGTTCAGCGCCGGATTTGGTTCTGGCTTTGCCCAAGGGGACTCGGGTGCAAGCCAGACCTGAAGGGACACGGTATACCAATGGAGAGCGAGATCAGGATCGCTGGTTGCTTCGTGTGGAGGCGGAAGGGTTGCAGCTCAGCGCCTGGAGTCTGCCCCTGGAGCGTGCCTACTTGGCAGTCGATGAACATCAAAAACTGCTTTATTTGTCGCATGCCCAATTGGCACAGGAAACACAATGGGGTGGTTTCACCTATCCGGTGGGAACGCAGTTTTCCAGCCCCAACTATCGGCTTTTTCCGCAATGGCCGCTTTTATTGAAGGCGGTAGTGCCCGCCCAAGGGGATTCAGTCCCGACACAGGAGCGCATTCATGCGTTGCCGGGTGGAGAAATTTTGGACGAATTTCATTAAGTAACGGCAGCAGTTCGATTTTTTTTAGCTTTAAGTGTCATTTTTTCGGCTGTCAGTGCAATTAAATAAGGCGAATTCGTTTTGCCTGCCTCAAATTTGAGTTACTGTAAGCTTTTGAAGCGTTTGTATAAAATAAAAACGTATCGTTTTCAAAATGAACAGTCACA
Organism: Alcaligenes sp. Lyrl_28; assembly: GCF_051948705.1. NCBI lineage: Bacteria > Pseudomonadati > Pseudomonadota > Betaproteobacteria > Burkholderiales > Alcaligenaceae > Alcaligenes > Alcaligenes sp. Lyrl_28. The sequence continues at coordinate 297,649 of NZ_JAYJLG010000005.1, read as the reverse complement.
GAGGTGGTGACGATTGTTTCGCTTTGGCGGTCGTGGTGTTTTGAGCAGGAGCGAATCTGCCGACCCCGGCCCACCCTATTGCTGGCTTAACTGGACAAGGTTAGATGCCGCTATGACGACATATCAGGGAGATCTGCTGGAGCATACGCAGGCTCACGCCCAAGCTGCTTACTGGTTTACTCGCTTGAACTCGGGTGAAGCGACGGCGGCCGAATTACGTGAGTTTGAGGATTGGCGCCGTGACAATCCAGAAAACGAACGTTCTTATCGCTATATTTGTTACTTTTGTGACGCCAGTCTGGATGCCCCTGAGCATGAAATCCGTCGTTTATTGGCAAGCTCGGCGGATAAGGTCATCGTACTCAAGCCCTATCACCGGGTCTTACTGAGCGCTTTGCTATTGTTGGCGCTGGTGTTGACGGTCTTTTTTTCCTGGCCCGAGCGGGTGCTGCGACAAGCGCATCTGGTGTCGGGCGAGCAAGCGCTGGAGCAGCGTGCGGATGGACTGGTGCTGTTATTGGGGCCCGACTCCGCACTTGAGCTGCGAGAGTATGAGGACCGCTTGAATGTGCAGTTGCTGCGTGGTCAGCTCACCTTGCAATTGGCGGATCAAGCCCAGAAAAGTGTAACGGTATTTACCAGTTTTGCGCAGGCACGTAGTAATCAGGCGCAGTTTTCTGCCTGGCTGGATAATAATCAGATGAAGTTTACGGTCATGGCTGGATCGATCGAGGTGTCCAGCGGGACCTGGTGGCGTCGCCAGACGCGGGTGCTGATTCCCGGTCAACATGTCTTTGTGGATCGATGGTCTGGGATGAAACGGGTTCAACCCGCTCCCATAGCGTTGAATAAGGCCGACTAATAGTCGGCCTCTTACATTTTGGCGAGCCTAGAACATCCAGTTCAGGAACAGTTTGCCGTTTATATCGGCACGGCTGTCACCCCATAAACGGGTCTGGGCCGACAGTCCTACACGCAAGCGTTCGGTTTGCTGCAGGCTGACGCTGGCTCCCAGTGACAAGGCATGGCGATCCACCCGTGCATAGCGACCCTCAAAGCCGACGGCCGGAGCACTGGCAAAAGCGGCCTGCTGGGTTTGATGGTGGTGCAGCAAGGCCTGTTCCCAGGCCAGCGAGACGGACGTGTGCAGTTGGCGATCCTGTCTGAGGTCCCAGTTTTGACGCAAGGTCAGCCCGATTGAGGCCTGCAAGGCTTGCTGACGGCTGGAATCCAGACGTAGACGGCTGGCGGCATCCCCCTCTTCTTCCAGACCGGGACGACGGTAATGGATGTAATCCAGGGCCAGAACGGGGCCGATGCTGCCGCTCTCGCCCAGAGCCCAGTTGTATCCGGTCTGTATGCCTGCCGAGAGGGCATGACCGGTCCAATCCGCCGCGGGGCGCGCTTGATAGCCCGCAACGCTGATAGTGCGGTTCATCTTGCCCTGCTCCATGCCCACTCGTACGTGAGCCAGGCCGTTCCAGCCTGGCTGAGTATCGTCACGGTAGCGGGCATGGATGCCCAGACCCAGGCCGGTCAACTTGCTCTTGGCTTGGAAGGGGGCGTCGATATTCACGTGTTGCTCGTTGGCATTGCCGTGTATGCCCAGGCTCCAGTCACTGCCTTCAGCACGATGTTCAGCCCCCAGCATGACGCCATAGGTTTCGCTGCGGTGGTCCACATCGTTGCTGCCTAATTGCCAGTGATAGCGACCGCCGTACGTGTGGATGAAGCTTTGCCAGCCACTGTGGGTGTTGCCCCTGGTTTGACGCAGTTGTTCGGACACCAGCTGTTCACGGCGCAAGGAGGCAGCGGTTTGAGCGGCGTAGGCACCTGCGCTTAACTGATCCAATGCCAGTCCAATATCGCTGCCATCTGCACGCGAGAAGTCCATGGCCTGATATACGGCTGCTAGAGCTTGCGTGTCTGAGGAGGCCTGTGCCAGGCTGAGGCCCACTGCGGCAGCATTGGGCGAGGCTGCATATTGCGAATAGGCATCTTGATGACGGCTGACGGTCCAGCCCTTGTCGGTGCTTTGTACCTGCAAGGAGGGAGAGGCCAGGGTTGCGCTGTATACGGCAAACTGCCCTTGCGTCTGACTGGCGGTGAACACCTTGTTCTGATCCAGCGTCCAGCCGTTCTGATACCAGTCCGGTTGCAAGTCCACCTGCAGTTCACCATCGAGCTGAGCCACACCCTGTACGTCAATACGGTCGTTCTGGGTGGTGGATGCTTCCGCCAGAATCCGGCCCTGGGCACCTTGGACAAAATTGCCCTTGATCGTCATGGTCCCGTAAGAGTTACCTGGACTGAGCGTGCCGTTATTCGTGAAGTTGTATTCGGGATTGAGGGTAAATTGGCTATGGCCGTACAAGGTCGCACCTTGATCGACACGCAGGCCATACAGCTCATGTTCTCCATTCAAGGATGTGGCGCCCCCGGCGATGACGACAGCCAGATTGTTCAGGCCTTTGATATTGCCGTCATAGCGCATCTGGAAATCGGGGTCGGCATTGGCGGTAGCGCGGCCGTTCTCATCGGCCTTCTGTCCAAAGCTGATACGGGTCAGCAACAGGTCCCCATTGGCGTCACGGCGATTGTAATCAGAAGTAATGTCGCCTGTAATGGTTGCGCCCTGCAGAACATGGATGTTTTGCACCCAGGCATTGTCCGCGATATGGATGGCCGCCTTCCGGCCCGACAAGGTGCCCGACAGGTCATACCGCTTAATCAACGCGCCTTGCAAAAGCGTTGGTACAGCAAGACCTTGCCCTTCCGACTCGACGAGCCAGGAGCCGTGATACTCATCGTCGCTTCCCATGGCATTCTGGCCAAAATCAAACAAGGTCCCGATGCCATCCTGACCGTCTGCCCGGACTTCGCCTTTTTGGACAATATGGTGATGACGTCCATAGCTAAATTGCAGGCCACGCCCATACGCTCCCAGCGCATGAATTCGGGTAGCGTCCGGGATGATAAGGGTGTTTTCGCTGCCATCGACACGTACACCTACGCCCCCGGGTCCCGCACTGAGCAGGTCCGCTGCCTGGGTGATGGTGTTGCGTTCGCCATAAATATGCAGGCCCAGACCCTGCGTGGCCCTGTTGTATTGGCCAGGCAGGTAGGCAGTGCCTGCTTGGTTACGTGCAAAGTAGCCCTGCGTGTTGGTCAGGGTGATGTCGTTGCCGTAGACCGAATAACCAAAGAAATTGCGGCGATCAATATTCAAACCAATATCCTGCAAGGCAGCGATTTCGGCTTCCATCAGATTCACGTAGTTGCGATAAGTCTGGTGGCTCATCAGGCTGTTGCGCAGCTCCGTGTGGCTCATGTAGTTGCGGTCTACCCCGTACTGCGGTTTGTCATGGTAGTTCAGGATGCTGACGGGGATGCCCGGCATAGCGCCGTTGAGCACCTCTTGCACATGGCTGCCGGTGAAATACCCGTTGTCCTGGCGCAGATCAAAGGCATCGGGCTCGTAAGGATTGCTGCACACGGAGCACAGGATTTTTTGCCCTGGGCTGGGTGCGCGGCCCTGATCGTCGCGCAAACCCAAGGCCCATGGGCTCAGATCGTTCAGAAAATAGGGGTCGGGCGGGTCGTTGCTGTTTTCAGCCAAGTTGTCCGCCACCGTGTTGCTGATCCCTAAAGCGTGGGCCAACTCGTGGAAAATCACGGCGTTGTAGTCCACTTTGCCCGTGATGGGCAATTGGCTGGGGGTGACGGGGGCGGTATCCAGATCCAGTTCTCCAACACCGATAACAGCGTCGGGGTTGTCGGGAGAGCCCGGGAAGATGCCTTGTAAGCGTGCCTGCAAGGCCGAAAAGGTGAAATGAGGGTTGGAGGGGCTGGTCAGAGATGCGCCATATGCGTTGGCGTTCTTGCCGTTCATGGTGCCAAGATTGATGACTGCTGGCGTGTAGTTGGCCGGCAGATCGATGATCTCAGCCCAGCGTTCCAGCGCAGCCCGGATTTTCAGTCTGCCATTCTCGTCAATATCGCGGGGGGAAACACGGGGGTCTGTTTGTTCAGTCGTATCGTAGCCCCCATCATCAGGCCCGTAGATTCGTAACTCAAAGGCCTGCTGGCCTTGCTTGTTCAAAATGAATTCTGTTTCGTAGGCATGCGTGCTGCTGGCCCAGCTCAAGGCCAACAGGGTGTGGCCCAGTAGTGCTTTGATTTTGAAGTTCATTGGATCCAAGGAAAGGGGGACGAAAGGTAGAAGGCACTTTCCGTATAAAAGTAAATAAAAGTGTCTTGTTTTGCTACTTATTTCGCTGACGACGGAGGCGATTGAGTAAATGGCGCAACATCTGATTGGACCCTGACGGTAAAGATTTACTCTCGGTCAGCCGTAACCTCTAAGGGATAAAGTGTTAAAGAGAGGAAACTATGTCGATAGAAATCAGTGGGCAGGGGTTGGTACATCAACAAACTATGCCTGTGACCGAGCCTTTGCACGCGACCGCCATGACGCCCCCGGCAGTATCCGGGCAGAATGAAAATGCAGCTGTAGACTCATCGGTGCGTATTACTGTGAGCTTGTCACCTTTGGGAAAAGAGCTGTCCCTGACGAGTCAGCAGGCCAGCAAGATAGAGCGCGACAAAGATATTGATGACAGCTCCCTGCCCGATGGCATTAAAGAGATTCTTAAACGAATTCGTGATTTGAAAGAGCAGATTCAACAAAAATTGATGGAGCTGCAGCGAATTCAGGCCAATGACAAATTGAGCGAAGCGCAGAAAAAACAGGAATTGGAACGTGTGCAAGCGGAGCTGACCAGCCTGAACGGTGCCTTGTCCAGTGCGCATGCCATGTTGAACAAGGTCATGGACGACATTGAGCTAGGTGGCGAAGCTCGTATTGAGGTCGGGGATTTATTGATGAAATAAAGGTCAATCCACTGGCTCTGGGGGGCGGCTTGAAGCGCCACCCGCAGTGCCAGTGGAACAGCATGATCCCGTTGCTGCATTCTTCACGGGTTCCGAGCATCGGTGACCCGGCCCAGCACGTGTTCAGGGCTGGGCCGCTACCGTCAATGCCTGTGCGATCTTGTGATTGAGCTGGTGAGGCGACATGAGTTCGGCGCTGACCTGAGCCCGGGTATGAATGATGTAGGCGGTCGACGGTTTCAGGTCAATGCAATACACGACCAGCGAGCCGCCTCCTAAAGGGGCAGCGCCAATATACACGCCCAATTCGTCGCTGATGCTCGGATCAGTGCGCTGATGGTACCCCTCCCCTGCAGCCGTCTGTCTGACGGTATCCACACACTGGGCTACGCTTAGGCGGGAGATGGAGCGCTGCTCGGCCTCCAGCTCCAGAGGGTGCAGGTGCTGGGCGTGTGCCGTCCAGGCGCCCTGCAGTAATGCGGCCATCAAAACCCATTTGCTGACTGTGCACATGATGTCCTCCCGCAGGAGACGATGGAACGTTCAGCATAGACCTGATTGATAAGGACAGGCTTTGACAGCGTGTAATTCAGCGGGAAAGTCGGGTTTTTACTGAGGCAAAAACGGGACGTTCAGTGACAGGGATGGAACAAGACCGTTGCAGGTGTTTCGCCCCTGTGCCCTGCTGGGGTGGCTCAAGCGGACCAAGATGCTTCGTACAGCGCTGAGTTCGCAGGCTGATGCCAGATAGGGACAGGAGCGACCGGGGGCAGGTCCAGTATTACTTCCCGATGCAGAAACTGGAAAAAATCTCCCCTAGCAAATCGTCGCTGCTGAACTCGCCGGTAATCGAGCACAGGTCCAGGTGGGCCAGACGCAGTTCCTCTGCAAACAGATCCAGCACCTGATCGCTGTGGGTGGCATGTTCTGCGGCCAGGCTCAGGTGGTACTCCGCCCGTTCCAGGGCCCGCAGATGTCGTTCACGTGCCAGCCAGGGGGATTCACTGCCGGGGTTCCAGCCTGCGATATCCAGCAAGGTGCGGCGCAGTGTGTCCAGACCGACATCTTTACGGGCAGAAATGGGCAGCACGGTGGCGCCGCTTTCCTGGGCAGGCAAGGCAGCCTGTTGCTCGGCGCTCAGCAGGTCTATCTTGTTATAGACGCGCAGCACGGGTACGTGCGATGGCAGACGAGTGGTAATGGCACTATCCAGTTCGTCTTGTGGGTTGCGTGCATCGAGCAGATGCACGATCACGTTGGCCTTGGCGATTTCATCCCAGGTTCGGGCAATGCCGATGCGCTCGACCGTATCCTCGGTTTCACGCAGACCGGCGGTATCCACGATATGCAGGGGAATGCCATCAATGTGGATCAACTGCATGACGCGGTCGCGGGTGGTGCCCGCAATATCGGTCACGATGGCCACGTCTTCGCCTGCCAGCGCATTGAGCAGGCTGGATTTGCCCACATTGGGCTGGCCTGCCAGTACGACGTGCAGGCCCTCGCGCAGAATCGCCCCCTGGCGCGAATGCTGCAGGATGCTTTCCAGCTCGTCCTGAATGCCTTGCAGCGTGGCGGCGGCCTGGTATTTTTCCAGAAAGTCGATTTCTTCCTCGGGAAAATCCAGGGTGGCTTCCACCAGCATGCGAAGATGGATAATCCGGTCGGCCAGGGCGTTGACCTTGTTGGAGAACACGCCGGACAGTGAGGCCACCGCACTGCGGGCAGCGGCTTCCGAAGAGGCGTCAATCAGGTCTGCCACGGCTTCAGCCTGGGCCAGATCCAGTCTGTCGTTCAGGAAAGCGCGCTGGGTAAACTCGCCGGGTTCGGCCAGTCGCAGGCCCATCTCCTTGCCGGCTTCCAGGCAGCGATCCAGCAAGCGGCGCAGTACAGCGGGTCCGCCATGTCCTTGCAGTTCCAAGACGTCTTCACCGGTGTAGGAGTGCGGGCCTTTGAAAAAAAGCGCGATGCCCTCGTCGATGGCCTGGCCTTGTGCATCCTTGAAGGGCAAAAAGTGCGCATGACGCGCTTGCAGCGTACGACCAAACAAGGTTTGAATCAGCGTATCAAGCTCCTTGCCGGATACACGGATAACACCAATACCACCCCGGCCGGGGGCGGTGGCAATAGCCACAATAGGGGAAGAGCTGGACATGGTCAGATCGATCAAAGAGGCGGAACAGAACCGTATTGTAATGGAGGCGACGGACGGTTCGGGCTTGGAGCTAAGGCCTGTGCAGGTGGTTGAAATACGTGCGTTTATGGGGGAGTGGCCTAGGCTCTTGAGAATCAGGCAATCAGGCAATCAGGCAATCAGGCAATCAGGCAATCAGGCAATCAGGCCACTATTGGGATCACTTGGCAGAGCTCAAGGCCATTGAAAAAGCGATGGGCAGTGTCATCACCGCGGCTGTGGCCTGTCGTCTGCGCCTGGGTCCTTAATGGTTGTTGACACACACCACCAGAATTTCCACGCTTTCTCCGTGTTCACACAAGTACAGGTGTCCCAGGTTGCTCTTGAAGTAGATACTGTCGCGCGCTTGCAGTACGTGACGGCGACCGTCCTGAAACTGCATGGTCAACTGCCCTTCAATGACAAAAATAAACTCTTCGCCTTCGTGCTGACTGAAGTCACTGGCATCACGAGGTTTGCCGGCGAGCACGCGCCCATGCATGGGTGTCATTTTCTTGTTGATCCATTCTGAGGCCAGCATGCCGTATTCATAGCGGTGTGCATGGTAGGTGACCGTGCGCGAAGCCCGTCCTACCAAAATATCCATCCCCGATTCGTTCTGGTCGCGCGGCGTTTTGAACAAATCCGACAGATCCATTTTCAAGGCCCGGCTGACGGCCAGAAACTTCTCGTAGCTCAGACCAATCAGGCCACGTTCTGCCTTGGATAGGGTGGATAGGGATACATTGGACAATCGTGCCAACATAAGCAGGGTCAAACCCTGTCGTTTGCGTTCATCGCGTATGCGAGCCCCCATGGCGGTTTTGCTTAATAAATTGGGAGCGGGGTTGGCTAAGTCTTTTGTCATAACCTAAAGAAGTAATAAACGGCTTTCTTATAGATATTATTAATTTTCTTATAAGAAAACTCTGTCCTATTGTATAGAACTACACGCTTTACGCTGGAGAAAGAAGGCATGACTGCGATGTTTGATCCTACTGCTTATCCCTCTACCTCGGTGGAATGGATAAAAAAACTGATTGCTTATGATACGACAAGCCGGGAATCTAACCTGGAACTGATTCACGACGTGCAAGCTTATTTGCAGCAGCAAGGCTTGGAAACGGTGCTGACGCATGACGCCAGTGGTCGCAAGGCCAATCTGTTTGCCACCATTGCCGCCGCCGATGGCACCCGCACCGGCGGCATTGTTTTGTCCGGCCATACGGATGTGGTGCCGGTAGATGGGCAGAACTGGAGCAGCGATCCTTTCAAGGCCGAAGTGCGTGATGGGCGGCTGTATGGTCGTGGCACCTGCGACATGAAGGGTTTTGTCGGCGTCACCCTGCAACTGGTTCCCGAGATGCTGGCGACCAGGCTGTCCAAGCCGATTCACCTTGCGTACTCCTATGATGAGGAGGTGGGTTGCGTAGGCGCCCCGGTGATGATTGACGATCTGGTGCGTCGTGGAGTCAATCCCGAAGGTTGCGTGGTGGGGGAGCCAACCAGCATGCGTACCATCGTTGCGCATAAAGGCATTAATGCCTATCGCTGCCGTGTGCATGGTCGCGCCGCGCATTCTTCGCTCACTCCCAAGGGCGTGAACGCGATTGAGCATGCGGCGCGCATCATTACCGCTATCCGCGATCTGGCCGATGATTACAAAAGTATGGGTCCGTACGATCATGATTTCGATGTGCCTTTCACGACCTTGCAAACCAGCATGATTCGCGGCGGTATTGCATTGAACACCGTGCCCGATTTGTGTGAGTTTGAATTTGAATATCGCAACCTGCCTGGCGTAGACCCCGAGCCGATCCTGCAGGAAATCCGTGAGTTTATCGATCTGAAGGTTTTGCCTGCCATGCGCCGCGAGCATCCGGATGCCTTGGTAGAGCTGGAAAAGCTGGCCAGCGCCCCCGGGCTGAATCCTGAGGAGCAAGCGGCCATTACCAAGCTGGTACGGGAACTGACACGTGATGACACCGTGCGCAAAGTAGCCTATGGCACCGAGGCAGGCCTGTTTCAACAGGCCGGTATTCCTTCGATTATTTGTGGGCCCGGCAATATTGAGCAGGCTCACCGCCCGGATGAGTACGTGGAACTGGCTCAAGTGGAGCAGTGCGAGCAGTTTTTGCGCGCCTTGATCCGCAGCCAGGCCGTCGCTTCTTAAAAAAACAGACAAACCGGTTTCAACGACAATCCATGACAACAGACAAAGTTACCCAGGAAAACGTGGTGCAGGCGCATGAGCGTCTGCGCCCCTATGTGCGCCAGACGCCCGTGTTCGATTATCAGACCGGGCGTCTGGATAGCGCCGTCAATTTCAAATTTGAGCATTTGCAGGCCTCGGGCACGTTCAAAGCACGGGGGGCGTTCAACAATTTGCTGAGCCTGTCCGAAGACGCACGCCAGCAAGGAGTGACCTGCGTGTCGGCCGGCAACCATGCGGTGGCGGTGGCCTATGCGGCCCATCAAATGGGTGTGAAAGCTAAGACCGTCATGATCAAGACAGCCAGCCCGGCGCGCGTAGCCCTGTGCCGCGAATATGGGGCCGAGATTGTCTTTGCCGATAACGGCGAGCAGGCGTTCGAGCTGGTGCGCCAGATTGAAAGGGACGAACAAAAGACCTTCATTCATCCCTTCAGCACCTACCCGACGGTATTGGGAACTGCCACGCTGGGCTATGAGTGGTTGCAGCAAGCGGGCAAGCTGGATGCGGTCCTGGTGCCGATTGGTGGTGGTGGGTTGGCCGCGGGTGTCTCGGCCGCCGTCAAGCTATGGCAGCCTGATTGTGTGGTTTATGGCATTGAACCTGTGGGTGCGAACGTTATGGCACTTAGTCGCCAGGCGGGCGAGCCGCAAAAAATTGGCGCGATGCACTCCATCGCAGATAGTCTGATGGCTCCGCATACTGACGAATTCAGCTTCCGCGTGTGTCAGGACAATATCGATACGCTGGTCACCGTCAACGACGACCAGATCCGCGCTGGAATGCACTTTCTGTTCAATGAGTTCAAAATGGCCACCGAGCCGGCCTGTGCCGTGGCAACCGCCGCCTTGATGTTTCCCTTGCGCAAACATCTGGCCGGGCAACGGGTGGGCGTGCTGTTTTGCGGCTCCAATACGGATACCGACACCTTTGTCCGCCACATCACTACGCCTGTGGCTCAAGGTTAATCATGACGCTGAATGTGTATGTCGCAAAAGCTCAGGAAGTGTATGAGGGGCTGGAGATGGGCGCTGCCATTGACCTGATGCGCCAAGGCTTTATTGCCCTGCAGCAAGGGCGTATTGATCAGCCTTTACGCACCATTGTGCGCAGCGATTTGTCCTGTGGGTTTCTGGGCATGATGCCCGCCTGCATCAATATGCCCGAGATCTATCCCGAGCCCTTGTACGGCGCCAAGATGGGTACGCTGTTTCCTGACAATGTTCGCCTGGGCAAAGACCCTCATCAAGGCTGTGTACTTTTGATGAGCGGTTTGACCGGCGAGACGCGTGCCATTGTCGATGCCAGCAGCGTAACGGCGTTACGGACTGCAGCGGTCAGCGGCCTGGCAACCGATTTGCTGGCGCGCCCCGATGCCAGCGTGCTGACTTTGTTTGGCGGCGGCCATCAGGCTTTATGGCAGTTGCGTGCCGTCGCGCAGGTGCGCCGTCTGAGCAAGGTCTTTGTGATTACGCGTTCGCCCCAGTCGGCCCAGCATTTTATTGAAGAAGCCCAGGCTTATCTGGACTGTCCCTTGATTGCTGAGGTGTCGGCCGCGCAAGCCGTCTCCCAGTCTGATCTGGTGCTTACGGCCACTAGTTCGGCCACACCTGTTTTGCAGCGTGAATGGCTGCGCCCCGGCACCCATGTCACCGCCATGGGCTCCAGTACGCCGGCCAGCAGTGAGCTGGATGGCCCCACCATGACGGCAGGTCGCTTGTTTGTGGACCGCGCCCAATCGACCCGTAATGAATCGGGTGAATTTTTGAATGCCTGCAAGCAGGGTTATCTGTCCGCGGATACAGAGTTGAACGAGCTGGGTGCTGTCTTGCAGGGAGAAGCCGCCGGGCGCATGAACGATGAAGAGATCACGATTTTCAAGTCTTTGGGACTGGCATTTGAGGATGTGCTGACGGCAGCTGCTTTGCTAAGCCGCCATGCCGCCCAGGGCAAGGGACGAGTAGTAGCACTTTAATAGCGTCAACTAGAGGTAGGGAGACAAGTGATGAAAAAGCAATGGGCGCAGGTTTTGCTGGGAACAGCGTTGGCATTGGCGTCAGGCCTGTCGGTGGCCAGCAAGTTGCCCGACACCATACGTTTGGTCGTGGGTTACCCGGCCGGAGGAACGGCAGATGCCGTGGCTCGTGTATATGCCGAACAACTGCGTGAAAAACTGGGTGTCAATGTGGTGGTGGACAACCGCGCAGGCGCGGGTGGGCAGGTTGCGGCTCAAGGCTTCTTGCGCTCGCCCACGGATGGTTCGGTGCTTTTGGTGGCGAACAATCACATGATGACCACCCTGCCCCTGACCGTGAAAACAGTCAGCTACGATCCCATGAAGGATTTTGCGCCGGTAGCCGTGATCGCCAAATTCGAGCATATCTTTGTGGTGGGCAAAACCACGCCCGCCAATACCTTGGCAGAGTATGTGGAGCTGGTGCGCAAGGAGCCGGAAAAATACGGCCACTACGGTATTCCCGCCCCTGGCAGTGCCCCCCAGTTCATGGGTTACAGCATCGCCAAAAAGAATGATATCCAGATGTCTCCTGTGCCTTATAAAGGCGGCGCCCCTTTGATTAATGACCTGCTGGGCGATCATATCCCTGCTGGGGTGGATGCCGTGGGCATGATTACTGAACATGTTGCCGCCGGTTCAGTTCGCGTGTTGGGAATTACAGGCGAGCAACGTCTGCCTATTCTCAAGGATGTGCCTACCTTTGCAGAAATGGGCTACGGAGACCTGAAGGCTTCGGGCTGGATGGGAATCTTTGCGCCCCTGGGTATGGAGCCGGAAATGGTCAAGCAGTTCCAGGATGCGTTCAATGAAGTGGCCAAGCTGCCTAAAATTGAAAGCGCGATTGTGCCGATCGGCTTTCGACCCGAGTCGGGCGATGCGCAGGAACTGGCCCGTACGGTTCAGGCGGATCTGGATACCTGGGGACCGATCATCAAGGAGTCGGGGTATTTGCAGCAGTAAGGTGCCAGACCAGGCACAACAAAAAACGCCCTGCCTTTGTGTAGGGCGTTTTTGCGTGCAACGGGTTTATTTCACCGGCGTACACAACTCCACCACGATGCGCTCGGGCGTCTGTACGTAAGACACCATCTGCCCCCAAGGCTTTTCCTGTGGTGGCGCCAGTTCTGTGCCCCCTTCTGCCAGCGCTTTGGCATGAGCGGCAGGTACGTCGTCACACACCAGGGCGATTTCGATACCCAGCGGTACTTCTGACGCGTGCGGTGATAAATGACCCTTTGGATAATTCATGTACGCCAGCATTTCCGCCGCAAAGGACAGGGTCGTTTGGCCGGTTTCCAGCTCGCCGTACAGCCCGGTCTCATGCAACATTTTGGTGGACAGGCCAAAGGCGCGATTAAAGTAGTCCAGTGCCTGGCCGACGTCAGGAACATAGATGATGGTGTAGCCAAATTTCATGGTGGGACTCGGTAGGGAAACGCAGGGCCAGTGCAAATAAGATCGGCCCCCCGATTGTAGAGCGGGGGGCCGATCTTTTTAGGGCTTTACAGACCCGGTCAGGGTTTAAAGCTGTCCGCGTCTGCTCAGTTCCGCTCGCACACCTGCGCCATAGGCGGGGTCTGCCTGGGTGAAGTGGCCCAGCTGACGCTCGATGATTTCTGTCGGCACGCCTGCCATGGCATCGGCAATATTGCTGAACAGACGTTGCTTTTCCTCGTCGTTGAACAGGCGAAACAGATTGCCAGGCTGCGAGTAGTAATCGTCGTCTACCCGGTGATCCCAGTGGTCTGCAGGCTGGCCGTCCAGCGCCAGGGGCGGTTCGCTGCGGGGAGCCTGTTGCCATTCACCTTGGCTGTTGGGCTCGTAGTTGATCGTGCCGCCGTTATTGTCGCCAGTACGCATGGCGCCATCGCGGTGGTAGCTGTGAAACGGGCAACGGGGGGCGTTCACAGGCAGCAGGCCGTGGTTTACGCCCAAGCGGTAGCGCTGGGTGTCGCCGTAGGAAAAGATACGGCCTTGCAGCATGCGGTCAGGCGAGTGCCCAATGCCGGGGACCAGATTGGCCGGCGTAAAGGCGGCTTGTTCAACCTGGGCGAAGTAGTTGGTGGGGTTCTCGTTCAGTTCCAGCATGCCCACATCGATGAGCGGGAAGTCGCCATGTGGCCAGACCTTGGTCACGTCAAAAGGGTTGATGTGGTAGTTGCGCGCCTGCTCTTCGGTCATGACCTGAATACGCAGCGCCCAGCGTGGGAAGTTGCCCTTTTCGATGTTCTCGTACAGATCGCGTTGCGAGCTTTCACGATCCTGGCCCACTACCTTGGCCGCTTCTTCATTGGTGTAGTTGGCAATGCCTTGCTGGGATTTGAAGTGGAACTTCACCCAGTGGCGCACACCCTTGTCATTGATCAGGCTGTAGGTGTGGGAACCAAAACCGTGTTGTTGGCGAAGGTTACAGGGCAGGCCCCGATCGCTCATCAAAATAGTGACCTGATGCAAGGATTCAGGCGACAAGGACCAGAAATCCCAGGCAGCGCTCATATTGCGCAGGTGGCTGCGCGGGTCGCGTTTCTGTGTATGGATGAAGTCAGGGAATTTCAATGGATCCCGTATAAAGAAGACAGGAGTGTTATTGCCCACGAGGTCCCAGTTTCCGTCTTCGGTATAGAACTTGATGGCAAATCCTCGAACGTCGCGTTCTGCATCGGCGGCTCCTGCTTCACCAGCTACGGTGGAAAAACGTAAGAAAACGGGGGTGCTGCTGCCTGGCTTGAAAACCTTGGCCATGCTGTACTGAGTGATGTCGTGCGTCACGGTAAAGGTGCCGAACGCGCCCGAGCCTTTGGCGTGCACCACGCGTTCCGGGATGCGTTCACGGTCAAAGTGAGCCAGCTTCTCCAACAGCCAATAATCCTGCATCAGGACGGGACCACGGGGGCCTGCCGTCATGGAGTTCTGGTTCTCCTCAACAGGACGGCCGGCGGCGGTCGTCAGGGTTTTCTTACTCATTGTGATTCTCCGTTTAAGCTGACCCGACCTGAGGGGGCGGGTCGTTTTAAGAAGTTGAGATCAGTCTACTGGCCTTGGTCGAAATAGTTAAATCAAATGATTTTAGTGAACGCATAGCTTTTCGCTATATTGACGGGCTTTCCTCCTGATCATAGCGGTAAGTAGAAACACATAAAATGACATTTCTACGAACGGGCCAGACAAGGAACGTTAATAAATGACCAAAGACGGGTTTTTAGTGCGGTGTGACAAAGCATTATTGGCAGGCCGTCGCGTTTAGTGCAATCAGGTATAAGCAACAGGCGAAAAAAAACCCCGCTAAGGGTAGCGGGGTTTTCTGGGCCAGAACGAATTAGCTATTGGCGGCTTTCGCGCTGTTCTTTTCGATCTGCACCATGATGTAGCGCTGCTGGGCGATGGACAAGATGTTGTTCACGCACCAGTACAGAACCAGACCGGCGGGGAAGAAGAACATCATGCCACCAAAGACCAGAGGCATCAGCATCATGACCTTGGCTTGCATTGGATCAGGCGGTGTTGGATTCAGCTTGATCTGCAAGAACATGGTACCCATCATGATGGCGGGCAGAATCATCCAGGGGTCGCGCGCGGCCAAGTCGTGAATCCACAGAATCCACGGCGCACCGCGCATCTCGACGCTGCCCAGCAGCACCCAGTACAGCGCAATGAACACAGGGATCTGAACCAGCATGGGCAAACAGCCGCCCAGCGGGTTGATCTTCTCGGTGCGGTACATCTCCATCATGGCGGCATTCAGCTTGGCCTTGTCGTCGCCAAACTTCTCGCGCAGCGCTTGCATGCGAGGAGCAAATTGCTTCATCTTGGCCATGGAGCGGTAGCTGGCGGCCGACAGCGGGAAGAAAACCAGCTTGATCAGCACGGTCAGCGCCACAATGGCCCAGCCCCAGTTACCCAGCAAGGAGTGCAGCCAGGTCAGCAGTTTGAACAAAGGCTTGGAGATGATGGTCAGCCAGCCGTAGTCGACGACCAGATCCAGGCCGGTTGCCAGTTGCGACATGGCTTTCTGGTCTTGTGGGCCGACCCACAGGGAGGCGTCCACAGCCTTGCTTTGGCCGGCATCAATCGAACCGACCGATTCCAGCGTGCGCACGGCGTACAGGTTGTTGCCCAGCTTCAGGATCTCGTTGGTGCGCTGCACGTCCTGGACCGGAACCCAGGCGGTTGCAAAGTAATGCTGCACCATCCCGATCCAGCCGTTATCGACGTTGCGCGCGTAGCTGGCCTTGTTCTTGTCGATGTCCGAGAAGGTGATTTTCTGAAACTTGTCGCCGCTGGAATAGACCACAGGACCGGTGAAGGTGCTGTACAGGCGGGACGAATCAGGTGGGTTATTGCCGTCGCGGGTCAACTGCAGATACAGGCGCGGGTCAATGGCAGCGCCGCTATTGTTCTGGATGTCGTGACGAACCTGAATGTCGTAGCGACCCTTGTGCAGGGTGTAGGTTTTGGTGACCTTCACATCGTCCGAGGTGGCTTCGAACACTACATCCAGCGTGTCGCCGGTCATGTTGTGCTGGGTCGAGACCAAGGTGAACGGGGTCAGGTGATTGGGCAGGGTCTGCCCGGCGGCGCCCACAATACCGGATTGGGCCAGGTAGATGGAGGCCGGCGAGTTGTCCAGCAACACCATGGGTTGTTCAGGATTCTCGGGCGAGCCATATTTCAACAGTTCCGCTTTGACCAGCTGGGCACCTTCGGTGCTAAAGCCAAGCTTGTAGACGTCCGTTGTAATGTCGATGGTTTGCGCTTTCGCGGACACCGCGCTGTTGCTCGATGGCAAGGCAGCAGACGCAGTGGGCTCTTGAGCAGCGGGAACACCCCCATTTTGGGCAGGTTCGTCGGAAGCTGCTGGCGCTTGTGTGGTGGCCGGGGTAGAGGCAAACAGCGATGGCTTGCCGTTATATTCCTGCCAGTTGTTCCACAGCAGCAGCAGTGCAAAGGAGAAGATCATCCAAAGGATGGTGCGTCGGATATCCATAGCGCCTGTATCACATTTATAAAGCTGAGCAAAAGCTTAGCAGTTTAACGTAGCTGGTCTGCAAACAGGGGGTTGCCTTGAAAAACAAGGCGCAGACCAGGACGATTCTAGAAAGTGTTGCGGTCTTCGGGCGTGCGAGCGGGCACGGGATCATGCCCTCCCTTGCACCAGGGATTACAGCGGCAGATACGCACACCACCGAGCCAGAGCCCTTTGAGCGGGCCATGAATGTCAATGGCCTGTAAGGCGTAGTTCGAGCAGCTGGGAGTAAAGCGGCAGTTTCGTCCGATCCAGGGGCTCAGGAAAAACTGGTAAAAGCGGATCGGCGCTGACGCCAACTTGCGCATCATGGCCGTACCTTGGCAAACAAGGTGTCGGCTTCGGTGCGAACCAGTTGCTTTAAGGCGGTCAGCGACACCTGGGGTACCTTGCTGTGCAGCCGAAAGACATAGGCGGCATTAGGCAAACCTGCGCGTTTGTGGCGGAAGGTTTCACGCAAGATACGTTTGATGGTATTGCGGGTGACGGCGCGATTGGCAAAGCGCTTGGGGACGATCAGTCCCAAACGGGCGCCTTCGGTTTGCTGTGGATCTTCGCCACGAGAGCGAGTGACCACGAACAAAGCCCCGCGACCTACGCGTTGTCCCTTAAGTGACAGCGCGTATTCGGTGGGGCTATGTAAGCGAGCCGTAGCTGGAAAGGAGGCACGCATGATGCGTAACGTGGGAGCCGGGCTTTAGAAAGATCTATTGCCCTGGGCCACGCATCCCGACATGGCTTATACAGCCAGACGTTTGCGACCTTTGGCGCGACGTGCGTTCAAAACAGCGCGACCACCGCGAGTTTTCATGCGAACGCGAAAACCGTGGGTACGCTTGCGACGGGTAACAGAGGGTTGGTAGGTGCGTTTCATGGTGTATCCAAAAAAATGAGCCGCCAGAAATCGCAGAAAATCTCCACCCCGACAGCACAAAGGCTTGGGATCTGGCAACAAAAAATCGTGTTAAGCCCGTCATTTCAGCAAATTCTTTCTGTTGTGTCAATTATTTAGCCCGATATTACGCAACTAAATTTGTTAGCCTGTGGATAACTTGGCACAGCTCAGGGTAGAATCGAGGTTTACAGAAGTGATGACCGATGAATGAATTCTGGCAGTCCTGCGTTCAGAAATTGGAGCAGGAGCTTCCCCCCCAACAAATAAGTGCGTGGATTCGTCCACTGGTTCCCCTGGACTTCGATAGTGAGGCCGGGGTGTTGCGCGTTTCTGCTCCTAACCGTTTCAAGCTGGATTGGGTCCGCAAGAATTTTGCTACGCGCATCGAGGAACTGGCCTCGGATTTCTACGAATGTCCCGTAACGGTTCAGTTCGAGCTGCCTTCGGCCAGCGCGGCGCCTCGTCGCGCCCTGGCTGACCGGGCCGCGCCCGCGCCTGCCGGCAGTCCAGCCGGTGAGAACCTGGCCCCGCCCGGCGCCAATCCGGCCGTGACCGCGGTGGTGGATGCGGTACAGGATCGCTCGCGCCTGAATGCCGAACTGACCTTCGACAATTTCGTAACGGGTAAAGCCAACCAGCTGGCACGCGCTGCGGCCTTGCAGGTGGCCGAGAATCCTGGTGTCTCCTATAACCCGCTCTTTCTGTATGGTGGCGTGGGTTTGGGCAAGACACACCTGATTCACGCGATCGGCAATGCGCTGGTCGCCAATGGCAATGGTGTGCGGGTACGGTATGTCCATGCCGACCAGTACGTGTCAGACGTGGTCAAGGCCTACCAGCGCAAGGCGTTTGACGAGTTCAAGCGTTATTACCATTCGCTGGATTTGCTGCTGATTGACGATATTCAGTTTTTTGCCGGCAAGAACCGCACGCAGGAAGAGTTTTTCTACGCTTTTGAAGCGATGGTGGCCCAGCGCAAGCAGATCATCATCACCTCGGATACGTACCCCAAAGAGCTGGCCAATATTGATAGCCGCCTGATCTCGCGCTTTGACTCCGGTCTGACCGTGGCCATCGAGCCACCCGAGCTGGAAATGCGTGTAGCAATTTTGCTGCGCAAAGCTCAGGCCGAAGGCATCGCCATGCCGGAAGAAGTGGCCTTCTTTATCGCCAAGCATTTGCGCAGCAACGTGCGTGAACTGGAAGGAGCTTTGCGCAAGGTCTCGGCTTATGCCCGTTTTCATGGTCGCGATGTCCTGACGGTGGAAGTGTGCAAGGATGCGCTCAAGGATTTGCTGTCCGTCTCCAATGGGCAGATCACCGTGGAAAATATCCAGAAAACCGTAGCCGATTTTTATAAAATCAAGGTCGCGGATATGTACTCCAAGCGCCGCCCCGCCAATATCGCCATGCCGCGTCAGGTGGCCATGTATCTGGCCAAGGAACTGACCCAAAAGAGTTTGCCGGAAATTGGCGATCTTTTCGGTGGCAGGGACCACACAACGGTGCTGCACGCAGTGCGCAAGATCTCGGACGCACGCACCAAGCAAGCCGAATTGAATCACGCATTACACGTACTGGAACAAACTCTCAAAGGATGACCATGCAACTCGTTCAAGCTACCCGCGACGCATTGCTAAAGCCCTTATCCACAGTTGTTGGCATTGTGGAGCGCCGCCATACTTTGCCGATTCTGGCCAACATCCTGCTGCGTAAAAACGGCTCGGACGTCTCTTTCCTGGCCACAGATCTGGAAGTGCAGATCACCACCAATGCCGGCTTTGGTGTGGGTGAGGACAATGCGGCCACCACGGTGGCAGCCCGCAAGCTGCTGGACATTCTCAAAGCCCTGCCCGATTTTGGTGACGTGCGTCTGGGTCTGGACAGCGGCAAGCTGACCATTCAGTCTGGCAAGAGCCGTTTTCAGTTGCAGACGCTGGAAGCGGCTGATTTTCCAGTGCTTACCCTGCCCGAGCAATGGGATGTGTCGCTGAGCATGCCCCAGCGCACCCTCAAGCACCTGTTCAACACGGTGCACTTTGCCATGGCCCAGCAGGATATCCGCTACTACCTGAACGGCATGTTGCTGGTGTTCGAGCCCGGCATGGTGCGTACGGTGACCACGGACGGGCACCGCCTGGCCCATAATGCCACTGCGATTGACGGTGTGCAGGAGCGCCACGACATTATTGTGCCTCGCAAGACCGTGCTGGAAATGCAGCGTCTGCTGGGCGATACCGACGATCTGGTCAATATTGATGTGTCCAGCCGTCAGATCCGTTTCCGTTTTGGCGATGTGGAGTTGATCTCCAAACTGGTGGAAGGCAAATTCCCCGACTTTGCGCGCGTGATCCCTTCCAACTACACCCGCCACTTTGATGTTAGCCGCGACGTGCTGCAAGGCAGTTTGCAACGTGCGGCCATCCTAACCACCGACAAACTGCGTGGCGTGCGACTGCAACTGTCGCAAAACCAGCTGAAGATTTCCGCTTCCAATGCCGAGCAGGAAGAAGCGGTCGAAGAGCTGGATATTGATTATGAACACGAAAGTCTGGACGTTGGCTTTAACGTCAGCTATCTGCTCGATGTGTTGGCCAGCATCAAGGACGAAACAGTCCGCTGGTCTGTGCAGCCCGATGCCAACGCCTCGGTGTTGATGACGCTGCCCGAGCAAGAACACTTCAAGTACGTGGTCATGCCGATGCGCATTTAATGCGGCATGTTCGACAGGCATGGCCCGCCGGGTCATGCCCGCTTGAAGCAGACAGGCTATTACAAGGTTTTATGCTATGACCGATCAAACCACGACCACCCAGCCAGCCGATTACGGTGCTGATTCCATCAAAATGCTCAAAGGCCTGGAGGCCGTGCGCAAGCGTCCAGGCATGTACATCGGGGATACGTCCGATGGCACCGGCCTGCACCACATGGTTTTCGAGGTGGTGGATAACGCGATTGATGAGGCCTTGGCCGGTCATTGCGACGATATCGTCGTCACCATCCATTCCGATAACAGCATTTCGGTGTGTGATAACGGCCGCGGTATTCCAACCGATATCCACAAGGACGACGAGCATCAGCGCAGCGCCGCTGAAATCGTCATGACCGAACTGCATGCCGGCGGCAAATTTGACCAGAACTCCTACAAGGTGTCTGGCGGCCTGCATGGTGTGGGTGTGTCATGTGTGAATGCCCTGTCCGAATGGCTGTTGCTGACGATCTGGCGCAACGGTAACGAACATCAGGTGGAGTTTCGCCGTGGTGAGCGCACGGCGCCCTTGTCGGTGACCGGCCCCGCAGAAGGCCGCACGGGCACCTGCGTGCGTTACCTGGCCGACGTGGAGATTTTCAGCAATATCGAATACCACCACGAAATTCTGGCCAAGCGCTTGCGCGAGCTGTCTTTCCTGAACAATGGCGTCAAGATCCGTCTGGTTGACGAGATTCAGGGCAAGGAAGAAGACTTTGCCTTCCTGGGCGGGGTCAAAGGCTTTGTTGACTTTATCAACCGCAACAAGACTCCGCTGCACCCAAATGTCTTTAGTGTTGCCACCGAATCCAGCGCCGGCGGCACGACAGTGTCCGTTGAAGTGGCCATGCAGTGGAACGACAGTTATGCCGAGACGGTGCTGTGCTTCACCAACAATATCCCCCAACGTGATGGTGGTTCCCACCTGACCGGTCTGCGTGCGGCCATGACCCGCGTGCTGAACAAATACATTGCCGATAACGAGCTGGCCAAGAAAGCCAAGGTCGACACCTCGGGCGATGACATGCGCGAAGGCCTGGTGTGCGTTTTGTCGGTCAAGGTGCCCGAACCCAAATTCAGCAGCCAGACCAAAGACAAGCTGGTGTCCAGCGAAGTGCGCCCTGCCGTTGAAGAAGCGGTGGGTCGGACCCTGGAAACCTGGTTGCTGGAGAACCCCGGCGACGCCAAGGCGCTGTGTGGCAAGATCGTGGAAGCGGCCCGTGCTCGTGAGGCGGCCCGTAAAGCCCGCGAGATGACACGTCGCAAAAGCGTGCTGGAAGGTGCTGGCCTGCCCGGCAAGCTGGCCGACTGTCAGGAAAAAGATCCCGCCCTGTGCGAACTGTACATTGTGGAGGGTGACTCCGCAGGCGGTTCGGCCAAGCAAGGCCGGGACCGTAAATTCCAGGCTATTCTGCCTTTGCGCGGCAAGGTGCTGAACGTTGAAAAAGCCCGTTTTGATCGTCTGATTTCCAGTGAACAGATCACCACCTTGATCACCGCGCTGGGCACCAGCATTGGCCCGGACTTTGATATCGACAAACTGCGCTACCACCGCATCATCATCATGACTGACGCGGACGTGGACGGTGCTCACATTCGTACGCTGCTGCTGACGCTGCTGTACCGCCAGATGCCTGAGCTGATCGAGCGTGGCTACGTCTACATTGCCCAGCCGCCGCTCTACAGGGTCAAGGTGGGTCGTGAAGAGATTTATCTGAAGGACGACGCCGAGGAAGCCGAATTCATGTTGAGGTTGGCCCTGCGCGATGCTGTGCTGACCCCATCCGAAGGCGCGGCTCCCATCACCGGCGAGGCCCTGTCCGATTATGCTCACCGCTATGTGAAGGCCAAGGGCGTGATAGAGCGTCTGTCGCGCCATATGGACGGTGATGCTTTGTCTGCGCTGGCTGAAGGCGTGAAGCTGAATCTGGATACTCAGGAGCAGGCTGAGCAAAGCGCGCAGGATTTGGAAAAAGCACTGTATGACGAGGCGATGCCTAACGTGGTGAAAGTGTTTGCGGCCTTTGATGAGGCCAGCGAATCCTGGCGCGTAGTGGTGCAGCGTTTGCATCACGGCAATATCCGCGTGACCGTGTTCGACCGCAACTTCATGCGTGGCGCCGACCATCAAACCCTGGCCCGTGCGGGCGAGACCTTTGCCGGCCTGATTGGTGAGGGGGCAAAGGTCGCACGCGGTGAAGGTGACAAACGTCGTGAAACCGAGGTCGATGACTTCCGTGAAGTCATGCAATGGTTGTTGACCGAAGCCGAGCGCGGTATGAGCAAGCAGCGCTACAAAGGTCTGGGTGAGATGAACCCCAGCCAGCTGTGGGAAACCACCATGGACCCCAACGTCCGTCGCCTCTTGCGTGTGCAGATTGCCGATGCCATCGACGCGGATCAAATCTTCACGACCCTGATGGGCGATCACGTGGAGCCACGCCGTGCCTTTATCGAGACTCATGCCTTGCAGGCGGGGAACCTGGATATTTGATGATGTAGGATCCCGTTGGAGTTTAGATTTTTCCCAAAAAATTTAGATATTGCAGAAGAGGCTGCCGTGATGTGGCCTCTTCTTTTTCGACCAAGTAAATTGCCTCGAAAAATTCCGTCGACACGGCTAGGCGAACACGTTCACGTGCACGCGCCAGCAACGTGGAGTATGTCTTAAGCGTCTGCTTCCTGCTCCTCCGACTGTCAGCAAGAATCGTTACGTAAAGACTTGCATAACGACCCAAAGCCGTCCACTCTTTCGACTACGAAGACGTAGCTGGTCAGGCTTATCGGACAAAATAAGAACGGCAATGTTTGCGGCGTATGGATTTCTGAGATATCGGTACTCAACCTAGCAGCCTGGCTAGCTGTTGATCGTTGCGCAAACGGATGCAGCATTTCGCCACTGCTGAAAGCTCGGCATCTGGCTTTGTGAGACAGACAATGTCGCGAGCGGCGGCTCTTACCCGCTCACGCGCCGCAGCAGATGTTCGGGCCTCAGATAGCGCCTTCAGATACTTGTTAATCAGGTTTGTCGTTTTCTGCCAGACCTTTCGACGCTCCTCCGACAATGCTTGGTGCTCGGTGAGTTTCAGCCGCTCCACTGTGCGCTTCACACGCACGCGCTCCCAGCGCGGGATACCAGGTGCAGGAACGGCCTTCCCTTCCTCGTCGAAAGCAAGCAGCGTGACATCATGGGCGTTCGTCGGGTCGAGAAAGTGCATAACTTCATCCCCCTCGCAGCGACGGGCATAAGTCGAGCATTGGGAACCGTGCCGGAGGGGAAACCAAGCGCCCTTCTTCCGATTTGGTACGGTACCGGCGATCCGGAAGTTCATATAGTCGAATGCTAGCCACCAATAGCCATCACGCTCTGGCCCTTTTATGTTGCGCGCAGCCTTTTTCGGGCGGAAGTGTTCAACATCGAGGTGTGAGGCGATGTCGCGCGCTTCAGTGAACCAGCACTTGCCGTCCGAAAGTGCTAACAACCATGGCTTGAGTTTTCCCCAGTGACCGCCGTGTTTATCGATTAACTCATTGCGCTCCTTGATCTGCCCTTCGGCGTCAAGCTTCGCCAACTCACCTACCAGGCGTGCAGACTCAGCCAGCCATGCGTCCCAGTCGGGCTTCGTCCAGCGAATCTCCGGAGGCAGATCGGCATCAGTAGGCAGCTTGTTCTCCAGATCGATGAAAATCACTTCCCCGTCTCCTCTCGCAAGATTTCGTCGATGATGGAATCGGCAATCGCATCTTGCTCGGCCTGCTCCTCGGACGTGAGTACGGGTTTACGGAAGCGGCGGTGTTGCGCCATTTTTCGCACGAACAGCGCGTAATCAGGATCGCGGAAGTCAGCCGTCGAAAAGCCAAGATCGGACAACTCGGCTGACAGACGGCTCAACTCACCATCCTCCTCCGATGTGCGGGGTGACTTCACAAAAAGTTCATTTCGGCGGAACAAGCGGCGCTCGGTTTCGATGTCGAGTGTGGACGAGAGGCCAAACAGCTCACTTTTAAGTAGCCCGGTCACGCCCATGCCCTGCGGATGTTCGTCGGGTACATCCACCACCGTGCGGCCACCATCGCGGCGAAGGATGTGCACTTGCTCTCGCTTGAGACTGCCCACCATCATCGGGTCGTGGGTAGTGATTAGGATTTGAGATTGCCCTGCGGATGTATCGAAAGCACTCCTATCAAACGCACCGCTGTCGAACCCACCGACATGACTATCACCCAATACGCCCTCGATATCGTCGAAGTAGCGCAGCTTCCAGATCGGGTTGAGGTGGGTGTCCGGTTCGTCGAGCAGGAACAGGCAATGGTCTTCCCGAGTGATGCGCATCAGGCCCAGCACGGTGAGCATTTGCAGCTCGCCTTCGGAGAGTTGGGTGAAGCTCACCTTGCCGCCATGTTCATCGCGCTTCTTAACGGTGATGCGCACCTCGTCGATCAGGTCGCCAATGTAGGCGCCCTCGGCGTAGCGGAAGAAGCTATCGGTGCCGCCAACCAGTTCGCCTAACTCCTTGAGTTTTTTCTGGCTGGGGACGTACAAGTAAAGCTGCTTCTGTTTTTCGCTGCGACCACGGAAGTCGATTTGCTTTGTGGCTTCTTGTTCAATCGGCGCCCAAGCCACCTGCCACAGTTTGTCGAGAAACTCGCTCACCACATTGCCGCGTGCATACCAGAAACGTGGGTCGCCTTCGTTGAGTTCTTCTTCATCAAACTTGCCGTTACGACGCTTTTCACGCAGACGGTGCGGTTCTTTTAACACAAACAAAGCCGACTCCAGCGACTCGATGTGCAAGTTTTTTAGTACCTTCTTGAATACCGGGTCGTCGGACAATAAACACGCCAGCAGCACTAACTGGCTATGCCCGCCACGGCAGTAGAACAGTCGGCGCAGGCGGTCGTCACCCGCTTGCTTCAGCCGCGCATCGCGGCGGCGTTTGGCATCTTCGACGGCTCGAATATCCGCCTCAGAGCCGGTAAAGTTTTTCAGCAACTGCTCGGAAAGCACTTCGTCCGTGGTGATTTCCTGGCGCTGGTTGAAACGGCGCTGATGCTCCTGAAACAACATCTCAATGCGTTCATTGCGCCCAGAGTAGTAAGCGAAGATATGTGTTGGTAGTAGGCGAGGGCCGCGACGATGATCGGGCGATTCTTTGCCTGGCGTGTCGTTTTTGGTCAGGTACTCTTGGCTAACACGGTCACCATCCACCCATACATAAGGACGCTTCTGCTTGGAGGTATCCGCCTCAATGCGCACAGCGTGTCCGCGAATGCTGTATTCCAGCGTGTAGTCGAACGCCGCCTCGCGGTCCAGATCCACATCGCGAAAAATGGTGATCAGCGCCTCGATCAGGTTGGATTTGCCGGTGCCGTTCTGGCCGATTAGCGCATGAGTGCGGATGGGCTTGTGCTGTGTCTCAGCAGGCGCACTCACCGCAGTTTGCAAGTGCGTCTCGAAAGCGATGTCGAGACCACGCAAATTGCGAAAGGACGGGATACGGATACGAAGCAGTTGCATATCAGGCGCTCACCGTATCGGCCGGCTTTTCGCGCATTTCGGCGGGAGCCGGTTCCAAAATCCAGCCGTGTGCTACCTCGGCTTTCAGTTGCGCGTAAAAGGCATCGATTTCGCCGCCGAAGCGCTGCCACAAATCCTTGGCACTCATTTCGCCGTTGTGACGAGCCAGAATAGTGGCCAGCGGCGCCTGGGCTTTGATGTCGGGCGTGGTGCCCAGCCGCAGCGGCGCGATCAATACGGTTTGCGGGGCTTTCATAGGTTCCTCTTCTTGTTCAATGGCGATGCCGGTTAGGCTGGACACGGCACTGGCAGCAAGACTGGCTGCAATGCGCTGCTTTCGAGAAAGCTGATCTGCGTAACGGTCGCACATGCGGAAAAGCGCATCGACGATGGCAACAATTTCATCTTGCTCTGCCTTGGGTGGTACCGGAACAACGAGATCCTCAACGCCACCTACTCGCAGATGCTTGACCGTCATGCCAATCGCGGCTTCGATCATTCGTGTTTGAAAGCTCGGGCTCTGAATGACATATAGAAGAAAACGATTACTGAACAGTTCAGGAAAAAGTCGGATCAGCATTGAGCGTTGTCCGAGGCACACCTTTTCTCCATCAGGGACAATCGCGGCCTCACCCATTGGAGCTTCACGCGTGAAGAAGATGTCGCCACCCTTTGGAGGCATACGCCTCGCCCAATAGGCATACGTCTCTTCTGAAATCTTCCGTGTGCTGGATAAATCCATCCGGCCGTTACGAATGTCAGTAGTTCGAATGAGGTGAATGCCTTCGCCGACATAGGGCGCGGTTTTGTTGTGGCAATCAACAACTGCTTGTGATACCTGAAGCAGTGACGCCCATGCCCAGTGTTCCGGCAAAGGATCTTCGGGAATACGCACTTGCTGAGTTCGCAGCTTCTTTAGCATCGCCAAGGCTTCTTTTTGCTCCTGCCCTTCCGACCCCTGTGACCATTCAATACGTTTCTCTGCAATAGCATTGAGCAAGTCGGCACCAGTAGCAGCATGGCGATGTTTAATGTTCAACAACTCGCCACTCACAGCCAAGTCGAGAATCAAGCCCTTGAACGCAGCCACATCTCCCGGCGCATGAAACAGACGGCTGAAATTGTCGGTTAGGCGGGTCCAGGTTGATTGCAGTTCGTATGAGCTGGTGGCGCTGGCGACTGCTTGCAGGGTGGACTGACGTAGGTTGTTTTGTAGTTTGCGGCGGGCCTGCTGCTGTGCTTCCAGCTTGTCGCACAAAGCCATCAGCTCATCGACTTTGGCGACAATGCGGGATTGCTCTTCGATAGGAACTACTGGAAAAGGAGCTAACAAAAGGTCATCCCTTGAAAAGCCTGGGATCATGCTTTTGGATTTTTCCACCAGTTGACTAACAAACCCATCAAGCCAGATTTTCAAAAAGCCTGTATTTAGTTTTTCTGAAAAATTCCTTACTGCCATGATTTGGCGAGCAATATGTGCCTCACCAAGAGTATTGAATGCCGTTTTTCCAATAGTGCCCTTGCATGTGACCAGCAAGTCACCTGTAATTGAAACTACAAGAGGTTCTGACGTCCATCTGTTAACGTTGATGACGCCGTTCTCAAGATTACTGGCACCCGTTATGTATGGAATTCCATTATTGGAATCGTTGTACTGGCTAGGCTCTAAATCACGACCAGACAATAATTGCCAGAGCTCACCAAAACGTGCCCATTCCCAATGCGGTGGAGAATCAACAGGGGTTTCCTTTTTCAAAATCTCTGGAAACGGTTTTTCGCGTGGAAGCTTTTTATCTAAAACCAGGTCAGCTTTAATCGAGCGTACTTCATGAAGTAAAACACATGTCGATTCGTCAGCCTCTGTTGAGGCGATCAACCTTCCTTGTACAGCCATCTGTAGGATCAGCTCACGCAGCTTCCCAATACCACCGGGTGCATTGGCAATATGCCCAAACTCCGCCAAAAACTGCTGCGCATCCATCAGGCGTCCTCGCCGACAAAGTGATGCGCCAGCGCGGCCGTCAGTTCGCTCTTGAGCTGGTTTTCAGTTTCTTCAATTTCGCCCAACAGCTTTTTGTATTTTTCCAGCAGTAGGTCCGGGTCATGGATTTCCTCTTCCGGCGCGTTTGGGTTTTTCAGGTCGAGATTGAAGATAGGCCAGTAGAGACGGTCGCCCGCCGCCTGCGCGTCACGCGCTTGCAGGCGCAGTGGTTCGGCGTTCGCGCGTAGCTGGGCGATCTGGGCTTCGATCTTTTCGCGGTAGGTGGCATCGGTGCTGCCTACTAAGCCGTTGCGCAGGTCGCGCGCTTGCCCTTCCAGTACAGCGGCCTGGTTGTTCAGCTCTTCGGCACGTTGCCAGTGTGGCTTTGCGGCGGCTTCGGCCTGTTCGCGTTTAGTTTTGAAATCCACCTTCCAGGCGAATTCGTTTTCCACGCGGTCAGCAAAGTCGTTGGCCTCGCGGCCCCACCAGTCTTGCTCGGGTTTGAACTCTTCCAGCCGGATGGGTTTGGTTTTGGAATAGCTCTTGTACCCCGGCGGGTACGGGTGTTCGTAAAACCAGATGGTGTCAGTGTGGAAGTGTTCGGTGCCGTCATCGACCGTGCTGCCCTTGGTGAAGAAAAGCAGGTTGGTCTTGATGGTGGTGTAAGGAGCAAACACGCCTTTGGGCAGGCGGATGATGGTGTGTAGCTTGCAGTCGCGCAGCAGCAATTTTTTCAGCGTGCCTTTGATGCCATCGCCAAACAGAAAACCATCGGGCAGCACTACGGCAGCACGGCCATTTTCTTTCAGCAGCTTTTTGATGATGAGCGCCATGAACATGTCGGCGGTTTCGCGCGTACGCAAATCGGCCGGGTAGTCGCTGCCGACACCATCGTCCTCATAACCACCAAACGGCGGGTTGGTGATGATGCAATCGACCTTGTCGTTGGCGCTCCATTCATTCCAGCCAATGCCCAGTGTGTTACGGTGCTCGATCTGGCTGGGCACGTCGATGCCATGCAGCAGCATGTTGGTAGTGCACAGCAGGTGGGGTAGTTGTTTCTTTTCGATGCCGTGGATCAGCTCTTCGATGGCACGCTTGTCTTCGGTGCTGGACTTCGTGGTGAGCTGGTTGCGGAAGTGGTCAATGGTGGCGGTTAAAAAGCCGCCGGTGCCGCAGGCCGGGTCCATCACGGTTTCGCGTTTGTCCAGCCGCGGGTTGACGCGGTCGGCCATGAAGGCGGTGATCGCGCGTGGGGTGTAGAACTCGCCAGCATTGCCTGCACCGCGCAGGTCGTTGAGCATCTGCTCGTAGACATCGCCCAGACTGGCGCGGGTTTTGAAGTCGTGGAAGTTGATGGCTTCTTCCAGCTTTTCGATCACGGCCAGCATCTGCGGACCGGATTTCATATAGTTGTTGGCATCGCGGAATACTTCGCGGATGACCTTGTGCTGGGGGCTGCGGTCCGCGTCGATCTGATCCTTGAGCGCGGGAAACAGTTCGTTATTGACGAAGCCGATCAATTCGCTGCCTGCGATCTGCGGCTTCTTCTTGCCGTCGGCATCGGCCTTGTAAGCCGCCCAGTTGCGCCAGCGGAAACGCTCTGGCAAGGGTGATTGGTAGGCGGGGTTATCGTCTTCCCATTCTTCCTCACGCTGATCGAATACTTTAAGAAAGAGCATCCAAGTTAGCTGACCAAGGCGCTGGGCATCGCCGTCGACGCCGTCGTCCTTGCGCATGATGTCCTGGATGGATTTGATGGTGCTGCTAAGATTCATCTTGTGGTTCTCGATTTACGTGCCCTGATGCTTGCTCAAGCCTGTTTCAATTCATTCTGGTCGTAGAGCGCTTGTTCAAGCTCTTGTACGGCCTGGGTATATTGCTCGACGCTGCCGAAGATGCCGCGCCGGATCTGGGTTTTGCTGCCAAACTGGTCAAACGGCGGCAGTTCCAGTACCTTGGCGTCTTCGATGTCCTGCACGCCGTGGTCGGCGAACTTATCGAGTAGAGCTTCGAGCACGGCACGGGCCTGCTCGCCATATTTGCCAAACACATCGCGCTTCTTCACGTTGTTGGCGCGCTCGCGGCGGGTGAGCGGTTTTTGGTCGAAGGCAACATGGGCGACCAGATCAAACACATCCAGCTCGCTGCCGTTGGCCACGGCCTGTTGCAGGATTTCGATCGGCACACCGTGATCGGCGAGTTCTTCCAATATGGCCTGCTTGCGTTCAGCGCTGTTCCACCGGCGCAGGAAATCGGTCAGGCTGCCGAACTCAGCCTGAAGCGCTTTCTTGATGTCGTCTTTCAAAAGAACGCGGTAATCCTCGGTGATGAGCTTGCCATCTGCATCGAGGTATTGCGAGCGCTCCACCGCCACGCGCACGTTGACATCGTCAATCACGTATTTGAGGCGGCCTTCGCCGCCACCAGCTCCGCCCGTATTGCCGCCGGGTGGCGTGTCATCACCACCATTCGGGCCAGGGCCATAGGGAGGGGGCTCGGGTTCGCTAATGCCAAGTGGGTTGGTAATGTCCGGCGGCACTATGGGTTCGTCGGGTGTGGGCTCGTAAATCACCACCGGCTCACCGTCGAAATCTGGATCTGCGAACAGGCGCGTGGCGCCTTTGAAATCCATGATGGTGAAGTACAGCTTTTGGTAGTCCTCGCGCAGGCGGGTGCCACGGCCAATGATCTGCTTGAACTCAGTCATCGAGTTGATGTTTTGGTCCAGCACGATGAGTTTGC
Source organism: Alcaligenes sp. Lyrl_28 (assembly GCF_051948705.1). NCBI lineage: Bacteria > Pseudomonadati > Pseudomonadota > Betaproteobacteria > Burkholderiales > Alcaligenaceae > Alcaligenes > Alcaligenes sp. Lyrl_28. The sequence goes on along the minus strand of NZ_JAYJLG010000005.1, from coordinate 267,443 downwards.
AGGTCTTGGCATCCACACCGGTAGTCAGCAGTTTGGAGGTGGTGGCGATGACGGGGTAAGGCTCATCGTTGTCGATGAAGTAGGAAAGCTGCGCTTTGCCCTCGTTGTCGTCGCCGGTGATGCGCATGACGTAGCGGCGGTTGCTGGCAGCTGCCGGGATGAGCTTGACCAGCTCTTGCCGCATGCGTTCGGCGTGGTCCTGGTCATCACAAAACACGATGGTTTTGGCCATTGGGTCGGTGGCCTTGAGGTATTCCCATACTTTGCTGGCCACGAGTTTGGTGCGTTTTTCCAGCACCAGGGTGCGGTCAAAATCCTTCGTGTTGTATTGGCGCTGTTCCACCGCCTGGCCGAGTTTGTCGATCTTGTTTTTTTCGGGGGTGTAACCCACGGCATCGACATCGGTGGCGATTCGGATCACTTTGTAGGGTGCGAGGAAGCCGTCTTCGATACCTTGCTTCAGCGAGTAAGTGTAGATTGGGTCGCCAAAGTAGGTGATGTTGCTGACCTCCTTGGTTTCCTTCGGCGTAGCCGTCAGGCCCAAGTGTGTGGCACTGCTGAAGTATTCGAGCACATCGCGCCAGGCTGAATCATCTGCGGCACTGCCACGGTGGCATTCATCAACAACGACAAGATCGAAAAAATCGGCCGGAAACTGCTTGTAAATTTGCTTCCATTCTTCCTTGCCGGTGACCGCTTGATAAAGGGCAAGATAGATCTCGTAGTTTTTCTTGATCTCGCGGTTCGAGACCTTGTGCATGACCTCGCCAAAGGGGGCGAAGTCTTGCTGCATGGTTTGATCGACCAGGATGTTGCGGTCGGCCAAAAACAAGATGCGTTTTTTCGCCTTGGCTTTCCACATACGCCAGATGATCTGGAATGCGGTGTAGGTTTTTCCGGTGCCGGTGGCCATTACCAGCAGCACGCGCTGCTGTCCTTTGCCGATGGCTTCGATGGCACGGTTGATAGCGACGCGTTGGTAATAGCGTGGCTCCTTACCGCTGCCGTCGGTGTAGAACGGTTGCTCAATTAGCTTAACTGCGGCAGGCTCAACAAGGCCTTTCCATTGCTGATAAAGCGGCCAAAGATCGTCCAGTGATGGAAACTCGCTGAGTGAGAGCTCGCGCTCGCTGGGCTGCGTCAGGCCAGTGCGGTCGTGCAGCAGGAAGCCGTCGCCATTACTGCTGATGGCAAAGGGGGCATCTACCATCTCGGCATAGGCCAGTGCCTGCTGCATGCCGTGGCCGACCGAAAAGCGCGCTTGCTTAGCCTCGACTACCGCAATCGGTATGTTGGGCCGGGCATACAAAACGAAGTCCGCGCGCTTAGGGCCACCTTTGGCATAGGGATTCTTAATGCGTGCCGCAAGCTTGCCGCGCACCATGACGCGACCGTCCGTGAGATTCACTTCCTCGCGAAACTGATGCTGCTGCCAGCCCGCCTGCACAATAGCTGGCGTGATGAACTTGGTGCAGATATCGCGCTCACTGAGCTGGTACTTGTCCATTCATCCCCCTGATGTGTGGCGGCCGGTATCTAACCTGTCGTGCGCATCGTCTTCGTCAGCTCCTCCCGCCCGCACCCATGCATCAACCTCGGAGAGCTGAAACTTCCAGAGCCGACCGATCTTGTGCGCTGGCAGGCCCTTGTGCTCCCGCCAGCGATAAACGGTGTCCTTTACGACGCCCAGATGCTTAGCGACATCGATTGCTGTGACCCACGGTTCGGAATTCATGGCATTGGCTCTCTGGTTAAAGCCTCAAAGTCGTTCAAAATCGTCAGCAGTCTACCAGAATGACTTATAGTGGACTATCCCTGACCTTGGGTTGAGTAGTCCAGTGAAATTGTTGGTTTGGCCGGCCCTGATGAATTTCCGCGAGGATCAGTGGGTGAGATGTGGGGCGATGCTGCACCAAATTGTCTAAGGGCTTAATTAATAAGTCATTAGCATATGATGATGACCCTGAGAAGCTTTTACTAGCGTATCCATTAATGGCAAAGGCTGAATGAAGAGCCTGTTATGGACTAGCAGGGCTGCATAGGTCAGTTTTTATACATTAGTCAATAGGTTCAAATCGATACGGAACATCATGCCGCGTCGCTAAACGAGCCAGCATTCCCGCTATCGGCGATGACGGGTAAATTACAAGCTCGACCTTTCGGCCCCGTATTGTCCGTATGGTCCCCATTCCCAGGCTTTTAGCTCTAGGCTCAAGCGTTTATTCACTTGGCGTTTACGTTTCCTATTTTTCGTACAACCTTCTGTTGAATTGAAAATGTGAAAAAAACCTATGCTTACCATGAGAAATCCGATTCTGGGATGATAAAGCTACGGCTCTTGTCGAGGAAACGAACAAGCTTCCGATTTGAAGCAATGTTGGGTTTGCTGAAAAACCATAAGCCACGGGGCAAGCCGTTGGCCACTATGATTTCCACCCACACTGTGGCACTCCGATAAGCCCATAACAGGCTCTAGTGTTCACATAGCAGGCAGTAATTCACTACTTTTCAGACAAAACAAACAGTAATCAACTACTTTTCAGACATTTTTACCCAGCGTCGCTGGGTAATTGAGTACTTTTCAGACATCGAAGGGAAGTTTACGCCGGCAAGGCGTCCTCGGTCGCTCTGTCCAAAATTTCCAGTTACTAGGCTGAGGCGGGATCTGAGGTGGGAGGAGCGGCCGCCCGGGCAGAAAAAGCCACGTGTCTGTGTTTTACGTGTACTGCTGTTACTAGCTAGCAAAATTGTTGCTATAAACCCTCTCGAAGTAGACAAAGTGCATGTTTTGATTATACTAAAATTCTTTTTATAATCAATGACTTATTGAATTTTCTGTCGAAGGCGAGTACTCTTTTGTCCATTATTATCTGAAGGAAAAGGGTATGAGGAAAAGTCTCGGCATGTGGGCGGGTATGACTGCGGGCGTGTTTTGACCGCGAATATGGTCGCATTGTCGATGAGCCCGTTTGCCTCCTACCTTCGCGAACTACGCTGCCGGCGAGGTCTTAAACAGAAAGACGCCGCGGAGCTGCTCGGCTATGAGCAGAGCTATATCTCCGCACTCGAACGCAGCGCCAAAGGCCCCCCAAAACAAGATTTTGTCACCCGCTTGATTCGGGTGTTAAAGCTTAGCGCTGCCGAGCGCGTAGAGCTCGAAGAAGCATTGCGCAAATCCAAGCGCCAGGTTTCGCTGCCTTGCTCGGCCCCGGCGGAAGAATATGAGCTGCTGCGGGAGCTGGAGCCCCAGCTCGGGCGACTGCACCCCGTGCAAATCAAAATGATTCGGCAGGTCTTGTCGCTTCCACAAACTTTTTTCAAAACTGTGCCTGAGGAGGGTGCAGCCAACATGTCCGCTGGCCAAACGGAGGTGGTGATGACGTAAACGAAAAAGCGAGCCTGTGAGGCCCGCCTTCCGATGTAGCAATTGATACTGAGTCGACAGCTACAGTATCCGTTGCTCCCTCCGAGGCGTCAAGGCCGGATTCCCTTTCCACACTGATTTTTCGCGAGTTTTGAACTCCGCGGGGGTTCACTTTTGCCCGAATTTTCAGCGTGGTTCACCGAATTACGACTATGCGCGGACAGGCGCAGAACCTCCTATTGCCTGCCGCCAGGAGAAAGCAAACATGTTATCCAGACGAGTAATCACGAGAAGTGGCCGGCACTTCAGAGGTAGGTACCCATCGCGAAAATTAGGACGGATGGTGGCATTTGAGTCGCTGATCGAGCGCGACGTGATCCTGTTGCTAGAGTTCTCCCGAGGAGTTCAAAGCTACCAAGAGCAACCGGAGCGGATTGTCTACAGTGACGGGCAAGCTATGCGGGACTACTACCCGGATTTCGAGGCACGGCTGACTTCAGGCCCGCGGGTACACATTGAGGTCAAGCCCAGCGCAAAACTCGACTCTCCCAAAATCGCCAAGAAACTTCAGCAGATCGCGACGCATTACGCCCAGCACCGCGACGAGCATTTTCGTGTCATTACTGAACTTGATGCACGCAAGGAGCCGCTGCATTCCAACTTGAAAACGCTCAGCCCATTGCGTGCAAAACCGGCTGCCTCGCCTCAAGCCTTGCCCATCGGCCTTCATGGCAAACCCTGGCACGCCTTGGAAGCCTCGGTAGGTCGCGATGTCCTATTGAAGCAAGTCGCCTTGGGCAATCTGGTGTGCGACCTCGCGAGCCCGCTTCAGGGTGATCTCATGGTCTTCAACGCAAAGGAGGTCGCACATGATTCGCTTTACCTATAAACGCGGTCTCGTCTTCATCGAGGGCCAGATGCGCTGGACGCTGGAGCGTTTGCTGGCCACCGGAAAATATCAGTTGATCTCCGATGCCGGCGAAATTCGGAATTTCTTCCCCGACGAATTAAACGCCCAGTGGCTTAAAGGGGAATGGGTAATTGATGAGGCTTGCCTGGGCACCTTAGCCAATGCAACCTACTTGGCGACGCCGCGAGACTTGTCTACGTACACAGCCCATCAGCAAAAAGTTGCGTTGCGCAAGCTAGGTTATCTACTGGCGATTGATCCTGAAAAGAATCGCTACAACCCGGTTCTATGGGAAAAGCTCATTGATGCGCATGCAGCGGATACTGGAGATACAAAGCCACCTTGTCCGTCGTCCGTACAGAACTGGTGGCGCAGGTATCGCACAACAAAATCGGTCCATGCGTTGATCCCTCAAAAAAAAGGTCGTGCAAAACCGTACCATGGGGATCGCTACGCCCTCTTCGAAGAGGCGGTCGCCGACGTTTACCTCACCTTGCAAAAACAACCCAAGTCCGCGGTTTATGAACGTGTGCTGCGTCACACTAATTCGTTGAATGCGTCCTTGCCGCCAGATTTGCATATACGGTGCCCCGCCCGTTCAACCGTCTATCGTTGGCTCGATGGTCTTCGCCAAGATATTGTGGACGGTGCTCGTCTGGGTGCCGAGGTTGCCCGCGCAAAATATCGCATCGCAGTAGGTGGGCTCAAGGTCAGCGGGATCCTTGAGCGCATTGAAATCGACCATACCCCGATCGACCTGATCGTAATCGATGCGGTGACGGGATTACAGATGGGTAGACCTTGGCTGTCGCTAGCGACCGACAAGGCATCCAGGATGATCATGGGTTTTTACCTGAGCTTCAACACGCCTAGCGCCCACTCAGTACTCCAATGCTTGCGACGAGCGATTCTGCCCAAAACGGAATGGTTGGCTCGTTTCCCAGATATCAAAGGCACATGGCCGGCTCAAGGGATTCCTGATCTGATTGCGATCGACAACGGCATGGACCTTCATGCCTCTGGGTTGCAGAAAGCGTGCGAAGAGATGGGTATCCAGATGCTCTTTTGTGGCGCCCGTACGCCGGAACACAAAGGCAGCATTGAGCGGTTTTTCAGGACGATGAATCAAGGCCTGATCCATCGGCTGCCTGGCACTACGTTTTCCAATGTCGGTGAGCGCGGGGACTATCCCGCTGAGAACCTTGCAGCGATCACGCTTACAGACCTTGTTCACTTGATCACTAAATGGATTGTCGACATCTACCTGGTACGCCCACATCGCGGAATTGGCGCAACCCCGCTCGCGAAGTGGTCCGAACTGGCCGGACGGCGTTCCATCGAGTTGCCGCTTTATCCTAAACAGCTTGAAGTGATCAGTGGCATCCCGGCTAAACGCACACTTTTTCATTACGGCATTGAGCTTGAAGGGCAGCATTACAACAGCCGTCAATTACAAGAGCTGCGGCGTCAATCTGGCCAGAACATAGTGGTTGAGCTGAAGTTCTATGAGCATTCGATCAGCTTCATCCATGTCTTCGATCCAATGGCAAAGGAATATCTGGAGGTTCCTTGTGTTGATCCGGCCTACGCAAACAATCTGCCCAGGGAGGTCCATCGCCTGATACGGGAGCGGGCAAAGCAGCAATTTGGCGACAACGCTTCTTCCGCTCAAATGCTCGAGGTCCGTGCAGAGCTGGAAGTAATCATCGAGCAAGCGATCAAGAACAAGAAAATGGCTGTACGCAAAAACGCTGGCGGCTTGCTCATGCATGACAGCGAGGCTGTGCTGAACAACGAGGATCCTTTGGCCAAGGCACGAAAACCCGTCAAAGAACTGGCGCCTGAGCTACCCGAGAATCTTCCCTCAGGCCTCGATGACGTGTTGCCAACATTGAGCGTGTTCACAAAAGGAGCCCAGCATGAAGCCCATTGACCTCATCCATATGATCGCTCCTCGGGCCGGTAGCGAACACGAGGCATTACATGGGTTTCGGCTGATTTCCGACCCGATTCAACACCGACGTTTCAATACCGGCCTGTACAAAATGGCTGAGCTTCACCATGCCCGGCAGGTCAAGGGCAGCGGAGGTGGCGTTTTGATTACGGGGCCAGCAGGCGCTGGCAAGACCGTGCTCGTCTCATCGTACGCCAGCCGTTTTCAACGCGAATCAACGCTGGGGAGTACCAAAATTCCAGTGCTGGTTGTGACGGTTCCTTCATCTCCTACCGCCAAAAGTTTAGGGGAAGCGATTCTAATCGCACTCGGCTATCCGAAAGCCTATCGGGGAAGCGGTCCGCAAAAGACCGTCTTGATTCACGAGCTCTTCGAACGCTGTGGTGTGGAGCTCCTGATCCTGGATGAGTTTCACCATCTGTTCTACGCTCCGACCATTACACATTTTCGGGATGTCACTGATTGGCTCAAGAACTTGATCAGCTTGACGAATATCGCGGTAGTGGCTTGCGGCTTGCCGGAAGCGCAGTCCGTGGTGGATGCGAACGAGCAGCTGGCCAGGCGCTTTGCCGCCAGGTTTGCGCTGTCTCCGTTCGATGGCGCGACTACTGAGGATTTCACCGAATTTCGCGGCATTCTGAAGTTGCTTCAGGAATATCTTCCGGTACCGTTCGAAACGCCGATTTACGAGGCTAATATGGCTCGGAGAATGCTCGTGGCCAGTCATGGCCTGATGGATTACGTTCGCAAGATACTGGAAGGTGCCATCAGTGTTGCGGCCAACCTTGGGCTCAAAGAAGTTGACCTTGATGTATTGGCCGCTGGGTTCCGCGACCGTGTTTGGCGTGAAGTTCCGGACAAGCTCAATCCTTTTCATCCGGAATCCTATCTCAGGTCGTTAGATCGCAGCGGAGAGGTGTTTTACTTACACACCCGCCATGATCCGGTAGGCTCGGCTTTAGCCAGGCGGATCAGCCTTAACGCCGTCAAGGTAGCAAAATGACAGGCGGGTTGTTGATCAAGCTGGCTCCCTATCGCACCGAGGGGCCCAACGGATACTTATTGCGCTTGGCCGAGGCGAACAGGCTGGAGTATTCCGATCTGCCGGATCTTGGTGTGACGTACGATGCCGATGCACTGCTGCGCAGTCACTTGCTGCCAGAGCGTGGCCTGGATCCAACGTTGCTGGCCTGGGTGCAGAACATTGCCACATTGAGGCAGAAGACATCGCGAGTATGGAATATGCGCTACTCGCGCTTCTGTCCTTTATGTCTCAACGAGGAACCATCCTGGCGAGCAGAGTGGGAGTTGTGCTTTTATGATGCCTGCGCCCAGCATGGGGTGTGGATGGTTGACCGCTGTTCGTCATGCCATGAGCCAGTGTCCTGGCACCGTTCACAGGTCGTTCGATGTGGCTGTGGTGCAGATCTACGTGCGGAGCCATCCCACCTGGCACCAGCTGAAGTAACGCAGTTGTCCCAGGTCCTGTCGCGGAAACTGACAGGGCGCGGTGCGGCCGACATGCCGGAGCCACTGCGTGATCTTAATGTGGACCAGACCCAGCGGTTGATTCGATATCTTGGTATGCATCTGGATCCTGCCGGGGTGTCCAAGTCTCTGAAATTGAGCAACGTGGGTCGCATGGAAGTCTCGTGGCCTGTGACGTCAGTTGCGGCAGCGATCTTGTCTGGCTGGCCAACGGCGTTTCATGTGCGGTTTTCAGAAATCCAGGAGCGGTCAGGCGGCAAAAAGGTTGGGCTACCAAAGCTGTTCCAGAGGGCCTACAGCTATCTGTACAAGGGATTAAAAGAGCCTGCGTTCGATGCAGTGCGGTACGCTTTCGAGCAGTGGTTGGTGGAAAACTGGCGTGGAGGTTTGGCACTTCGAAACCGAAGACTGGCCGGGCAGTTACTGCATCGTGTCCATTGGATTCCGGCCAACGTAGCGGCCGAGCGGTTAGGCGTGCGAGTAGCGCGTATTCGGCGGCTTGTCTCGGAGGGGGTGATCGATGGTCATGAATCCTACAGCTCTACAGGCCGGCGCTTTCTGTTAATCCGTAAAGAACAGGTCGATGAGCTCACGCACGCTGATCTTTCCGAAGTCGATTTGACCACTGCGATGGAATATCTCGGACTGGGCAAGGTCCGAATGCGAGAATTGCTCAGGCTTTTGTTCCCCTCCGCGTATCGTCCTTTGAGCGAGTATGGCTTTCCGCCATGGCGAATCAGTCGACAGGATGTCGAGCGCTACCTAGCAATCGGTGAGGGTCTACCTGTGTTGGCCATTCCCGAAGAGCTACAGGTGTCGCTGTTTCATGTCTTGAAGTATTGGGCGTGGAGCGAGAATGAGATCGTCGATCTGATCGAGGCTGTGCGAGATGGTGAAATCGAGCTTGAAGGTCTGTTGAATGGTGCTGTCGGGCTGGCCAGGTGGATCTTTGACAGCCAGTCAATCAAGATCTGGCGACAGCGCCGCAATCCTGAGCTGTCGAACTGGCTGAGCGTGCCGCAGGTAGCCAAGTTGCTGGGCCTAAAACAGGAGGTGGCATACTGGCTCGTCAGGAATGAGTTTATTCCAGCAGAAAAGCTTCGTACCCTCAGGGGTTGCGGGGCGCGAGTCAGTCGCGTGGAGTTTGAACGATTCAAGGAGTCGTACGTGTTTGCCACGGAAATCTCTGAGGCGCTCAAAACCACTTCCAGGAAAGTCAACGCGTTGCTATCAGAGCAAGGAATTGTGCCGGCATCTGGTCAGGGACTGGAGAAGTGCGGGAAGATATTCTATGCCCGGAGCCGAGAGTTGCTAGATTATTTGGCAACATTGAATGTTTCTCTGCCAAGTATGGACTCCAGTGCAATTAACTCCGCGCACCGGTGACCGATGACTGGTGACCAATCTAATCAGAGAACAAAGCTGCGCCAGCGTGAGCGCCGAACGGTGGCATTGCCTGGGTCAATTGATGTCATCTAGGGGGCGTTGAGCTCCAAAGCAGCCAAAATCCAATCACGCTCGAACGGTGACAATTGATTAGAGCCGCTTTGAGCAAGTTCTGCTAACTTCTCAATAAGCGCTTCCTTGCCTTCGCCTTCATGAAAACGCTCAGAGATTTGGATTGGGATGCCTTCTTCGTCTAGGTTTTTTAGCTCTTCTGGTTTGAACCATCTGCTAAGCGATTGAACGAAGAACGTGTAGTCGGCACCGCCACCAAACGAACGGACGAATGCTTCGACTAGCGAGAACCACTGAGGAAGGCCGTACTCGCAAGCGCGAAGGAAGCGGAAAATTGTGTCGTAGCCTTCGGGCGAGCCCTGATAATTGGCGTCCTGCTCCAGCAGAAACTCCCTCATCGACGGCGCCTTTCTTAGCGCATAAATTAGGTAAGTCAGCTGGTTAGGTTTAAACGCCCCAAACTCAGTGGGTTTGCGGACCGCACAAATTACGTTCACTACAGCCTGAAGTTCGGGATATGTTGGATGGCCAGACCACTGAATCTTTGTACCGGCTCTCAGAGCGTTTACGACAGCATCCTTTATCGCATGTGCACTCTCCAGACCAAGAGAGGCCGCTAGCCTCAGGCCGGCAGGTTCGAGCCCGAGCGCATCACGGACAGCTGTGACTCGATCATCCGTTGCTTTGCGTGCAGGTTGCTCTTCCAACTGCACTATGTAATCGAGAGGAGCTGATTCCTCGTCTGCAAACAACGTAGGTGAGACCTGCATTTCTTCATGCTCCGGAGTCTCGTTAAACAAGAACACCTTGCCGACGTGGTGCTGGCCAAGGCGGCCAGCTCGACCTTTGATGTTTGAGTACGTAAAGAAGTCGTAGGGTGCCTTGTTAATGTTCTTGTCGAAGATGAGGACCGTCTTGGCGGCAGTGTTCACACCCTCAATCAATGTAGAGGTGCAGAACAGGACTGGTAACGTCTTGTCGTTGAACAGCCTGACCATTTGGGAGGCTATTGCGCGAGGAAGACGGCCGTGATGCACTCCGAATCCATATTTAACGGTGTAGACGAGAGCCCATTTCGCTCCGACGTTATCCGCTAGCCATTGAGAGAAAGCGGCGGCGGTATCTGAAACTGCCATGCCCTTTGCCGCTAAGTTGGCAATCTTGTTTGCCCGGTCGGGCGACGAGACGAAGACCAAAGCAGGCCAATTGGAATCGTCACCAATTTCATCTAAAAGGCGATTCTCCTTGTCGCCCGACTTTCTCAGATCATAGGTATCGACAGCTACAGTCGAGAACTTGGTCCGTAAGAACTCAAATTTCCACTTTCCGCCCTCGGCGAAGCGGACGCCATCTATGTTTGGACCTAAGAAGAAAAATTGTTTGGACCGATTCAGCAACTTGTAAACGGCTGCATTAAGCGTAAGGCTCCTATCATCTTTTCGACCGGGATCAAGTTTGTAGAACTCATCAACAACCGTAAGATCCAGCGAGCCAAGGTCTCCGCGATGTATAAGGCGTTCTTGCGTGCCTAGGAAAATCGTAGGTACTTCTGGGTCAGCGGTGTCGGAAGGATGCATGACCACAGAGAAATTGTTACGAAAGCGCCTCCGCAGTCGCCTGCGAAACTCGTCTAGTAGTGCGATCGTAGGTAAGACGATGGCAACACGCTTGTATTTTCCTGAAGCCAGTAATGCGTCGATCAGAAGGCTTTTGCCAAAGCTGGTGGGAGCGCTAAGAATCAAGTTACGACCAGCGAGCAAGTCGTTCAATGCTTCTACTTGTTCGCGGTGCAGTGTGATGTTGTCAAGTTCTGGGACCGTAACCGCTTCCGCAAGAAGCAAATCTGGCTCTGCGGCGGCTTCTTTGTCGATGTAGTTCCAAAGGCCGCAAGCCCGCGCCAGTGCGCTGAACGGTTCCCTGTAAGTCGCAAGTTCCGCACGTGCAGGGATGATCTCTGCTAAGCGAGGGACGACTTCAAGTATACCTGGGTCGTCTGCCGCGTCAGACTGGAGCGAAACCGAAACCTCCTGCAAGAGCTCAAAGACCCTTCCCTTGAGCGCGTTGCCCTGCAAGCTGGAGATGTGAGCCCAATCTTCAGTGGAGATGTGCATGATCAGTCTTTGGGGTTTAAGCCTTTGAGTCGTTTATCGAATGCAGCTGCCAGCTGGTCTTTTGAATCGATCGGCAGGTAAATGAGATGCAGTTTTATCTTTGTTGGGAGATCAGACTCTTCTATCTTTTTCCTGAGCGTGAGCAGTTCTTCTCGCACAGCGTTTAGATAGGAATCCGAATATTCTTTATGAGATGCGACCGCCTTGCTATCACAGACGATGCATACAGGGAACACAGCGCTGGCAAACAGAGCATCCAAGGATGTCTGTCTAGCGAGCAGCTCGCGAATACGGTCAAAATGGGGAAGCTTGTTAGAAACCTGAGGCCCAAGCAGCAGTTTCTCGTGATTGAGAAAACCGGCGTCAATATGTTGCTTGATAGATTCTATTGCGGATGCAATTGCTTCTGCACCGCTCTTGTAGAACTTCGATTCTCCAAGCCAAATCTCGAATTTTGCGTCATCTGTGTATCGAATGTGCGCCATGTCAAAGGATTTCACTACATCGTTAGACGATGTTTTGTAGAAGACTCTAGGCGCGAGCGGTATCGTCCCAAAGAAATCTCTACAGATGGCGTGGATAGCGATCTCCCCTAGCTCACCGCGCTTCCCATAGTTATCGGTGGCGTAGACACGTGCTGCTGCTTCTTTGAGCCGCACGTACATGTTCCCGTGATTGACGTTCAGTTCGTCTTCTTTAAGCGCATAGTCAGGTAGCCATTCAACGACATGGTCGGCCAAGGCGTTGCAACGCCATTGCTTAACTTCAAATCCAGCGCAATAGCTTTCATGAGACCAAGGTTTGCCGTCGGATTGAAGCTGCGTCAGAAGTCGGGCTGGAAGCCCCTCATTTGCCTTCATTGCGCGGCAAAGTGACTGGTAAACCAGAAACGGTCGCCTAGACCACGCGAGGAACAGTAGCCACGCTGCACACTTATTTCCGACACTACGCCTCCCGTCTGTACTACATTGTTATTGGTCGCCCACTGTTGCAGGTTTGTACATTTAGAGGCTTATTTTGATTCCGAAGTGTCTCAAAAGCAAGAGGCGAGCGCGTGTGTCGATTAGCCAAGCCCGCGGATGACAGTTATGGTGATGAGCTATACTTCTTTATATAAGGGATGGGCCATCATCTGTCCCAGGGTTTTATTGAATATTTGCCAATCTGCACTGGCAAGATGGTTAGCCCGCAGCAATAGCTGCACCAAGTAGGAAAATCTAAAAATTTGGGACAAAACGATCAAAACTGTCCGATTCTACGTTTCTAGTGCATTGATTTTGAAAGTTGCGGATCTAAGTTGAAATCGGATCCTACAGATGACGGTGTTCACAATTTCTGCATTCAGGAATTCGTGAAAAACCTTGTGTTGATGTGGGTACCCAAAATGGGCCCTGGCATTCTTGCTGGGGCTCATTTTTTTGATGATGGCGATCCAGTTCTGAACCCTGAAGATTCAGGCTCCTTGGGCAGGCTCAATTAATCTTTGACAGCAAACACTGGCTGATCAAGTGCCAGGTAGCTTAGTTGTCATGAGGTCACGCGCTCTAGGAATGTAAAGGCGCACAATCACGCTTATATGGTCTACTTGCAGTGATTCACCCTGCTTCAGAACGAACGAAAAGAAGGGGCGAGTGGGTCTGAAGGTGGCACTTGGCGTCGGCCTTGCAAGGCCTCTTGGTCGATAGCGCTGACGCTATAAATTATTCAATAACTCTTTGTTTGGAAATGGTATGCGACTGGACAAGTTTCTTGGTGAGAGTACGGATCTGAGTCGTTCAGACGCACGTAAAGTGCTTAAAAGCGGGGAGATCACGGTTAACGGGGAGGTGGTGACCAAAGGCACCCACGTTGTGCAAGAGGGCGATGTGGTGTGCTGGGACGATGAGCCGCTTGCCTTGATTGGCCTGCGTTACATCATGCTTAATAAGCCCGCTGGTTACGAGTGCAGCCTTAAAAATAGCGCCTACCCGTCCGTGATGATGCTGATCGATGTAGAAAAGCGCGAACGCTTGCACACCGTCGGTCGATTGGATGTGGATACTACCGGCTTGATTTTGATTACGGATGACGGCCAGTGGACGCATCGTATTATCTCGCCCCGTCATCAGTGCGATAAGGTCTACGTGGCGACATTGGCAGAGCCTTTGCCTGACAATGCAGAAGAACTGTTCAAGGCCGGTATCTTGTTAAATGGCGAGGACAAGCCAACGCTGCCAGCCGTGCTGGAACGCATTGATGAACGCACCGCAAGGCTGACCATCCAGGAAGGGAAATACCATCAGGTGAAACGTATGTTCGCGTCCCTGGGGAATCTGGTTCAGACCTTGCATCGTGAGCGTATTGGCTCCCTTTCCCTGGATGACAGTCTGGAGCCCGGAGAGTCGCGTTATTTGACCCCTGCCGAGGTGCAGCAGTTTGCAGAAGAGGGTTAAACGGTTTACCTGTTCCAGTACGTGGGACGAAGCCTGTTCTTGAAGCAAACTGCCGAAGGCACGGTGCTGCTTGGCGTTTGCTGGCCTTCTAAGCTGCATCACCGTATGGGATCGCGGATCTGGAACGCAAACCCAGCCTGAACCTGGATTCTTTGCCACGTAGCGTGCATACCGCCTGCCGTGTCGTTCCTGAGCTTGCCCCTTTGCCTGTATCGCCAGCTCGCAGGGTTTAACCGTAGCCGTGATGGACGAGCAGCCGCGCTTTGGCGGGCAGGTATTCAGGCAGGCGCCCGGGGAGTTTGCGGCGGCGGCTCCGGACTCCCTGCACACCTCTCTTTTTCACACAGCTTGTTTGAACCGGCGCGTGACCTAAGGCTGTGCAGTGGCATTCTTTTGCCGTTTCCTCAGACCGGTTGTTCCAGTATTTCCTGCAGACGGCTCAGCAGTTTGTCGCTGGCGTTGTGCATATGCCGTTCGCAGATGGCGATGGCACCTGCTTCGTCACCCGATGCAATGGCCGCAGCCAGCTCTTCATGCTCGTCCCAGATGGACAGGCGCTGCTCTGAAGATTGCAGTACTGCCCCCATGACACGGCGCAGGTGCACCCAGTGGACTTGGGCGCTTTCAGCGATCATGGGATTGCCCGACGCGTCGTAAATGGCCTTGTGAAAGGCCTCATCGGCTTCGATCATGGCGCGCACATCGTGCCCCCGGGCCACCTTGCGTCCCATGCGGATCAGGTCCGGGTCCAGCACGGCACTTTGGCGTGCCGCCAGCCGGGTCGCCAGGACTTCCAGAGCGCCACGTACTTGATACAAATGCCCGATATGTTCCAGATCCAGTGGCGCGACCATCACGCCCCGCCCTTCGGCATCTTGCAACAGCCCATCTTTTTTCAGTAACTGGATCGCTTGCAGGACCGGCGAGCGCGACACGTTGAGTTGCTCGGCGATGTCTTCTTGCGTGATGCGCGAGCCAGGGGCCAGGGAACCGTCACTGATCGCATCGAGCAGGATGCGATAAACCTCGTCCACGTAGTGGGGACGGGCCTGCAACTTACCGGAAAGCTTGGCATGCATGAGGTCTGGAACTCCGATACAAACAAAAAAACAGGTGAAGGCCGCAACGGCGTTGCGGCCCCGGGTTTCATCAAGGCGTGGAACGCATGGATTGCAAAAGCATGGCCATGGGGTCCGAGTCCGAGCTCGCCTGTGCGTCAAAGGGGTTGCCAAGCGGGTCATCGGCCTGCCGCGCACCGGGTGTCAGGCTGGGCGAAGGTCGGTTGAGCTGGAGCAGAATTTCTTCTTCGCTCAGGCTGACCGTCTTGTGCAGTCCACCCGTCACCAACTGCGGATAGGCAATCACAATACCGACCACCAGCAATTGTAGTACGACGAAGTAGGCTGAGCCCTTCCAGATCTGCTGGGTACGAACCCGAGGAATAGTTCGGCGACTAATTGAATCCACATAATCTGAACGGGGTGCCACGCTACGCAAATACAGCAGAGCAAAGCCAAAAGGCGGTGTCAGAAAGGAGGTTTGCAGGACCAGGGCGATGACAATGCCGAACCAGATCAGATCAATGCCCAGGCTGTTGGCAACGGGTGCCAGCAGCGGTACCACAATGAAGGCAATCTCAAAGAAGTCCAAAAACATGCCCAGCACAAAGATGATGGCACTGACGGCAATGACAAACCCCAGTTCGCCGCCGGGAATGGCATCAAACAGATGCTCTACCCACAGGTGGCCGTCTGCGGCGCTGAAGGTGAAGCTAAAGACTGTCGAGCCGATCAGGATGAACATGACGAAAATAGCCAGCTTGGCGGTATTTTCCAGGGCCTGGTTCAGCAAGGTCCAGTTAAGGCGTTTGCGGATCAGGGCCAGGATTAGCGCACCAATAGCGCCCATGGCACCGCCTTCCGTGGGTGTGGCAATACCCAGGAAAATCGTGCCCAGTACCAGAAAGATCAGGATGACCGGAGGGATCAGGGCGAAGACAAAGCGTTCTGCCAGCTGCGAGAGCAGCCCCCAGCCTGTAACCCGATTGACGGTCGCAAACAGGAGTGCACTCAGGGAGGCGACAACCAGGGCGGTGATGGCAACTTGATCCGTGGGGGCCTGAGCCGGCTGGGAAAAGACCTGGGCCATGACTTCGTTGTGCAGACCTGCCCAGGTAAAGCCGATGAAAGCGCACAACAGAACCAGCATGCCCAGTGACCGGCGTCCGCTGGCGCCCGCGGCGGTGACCTGGCTTCGGGCCTGCTCAGGCAAGGCGGGCATCCAGCTGGGGCGAAGCAAGGCCAGAATGATGACAAAGCTGATGTAGATCACCAGCAGCAGCAAACCGGGGCCCAGCGCAGCGGCATACATATCACCGACGGACCGGCCCAACTGGTCGGCCATCACAATCAGAACCAGAGACGGTGGCAAGGCTTGCACCAGTGCCCCCGAGGCCGTGATGACGCCGCTGGCGATTTCCGGCTTGTAGCCGTAACGCAGCATGACAGGCAGGGAGATCAGGCCCATGGAGATGACGACCGCCGAGGTGACGCCGGTGGAGGCTGCCAGCAAGGCGCCAACCAGAATCACGGAGACGGCCAGACCGCCGCGAACGGCGCCAAACAACTGCCCCATGGTCTCGAGCAGGTCTTCAGCCATGCCCGAGCGTTCCAGAATGATGCCCATCAAGGTGAAAAAAGGGATGGCCAGCATGGTCTCGTTTTGCATGATGCCAAAGATGCGCAGCGGCAAAACCTGGAACAGGTTGGTGGGAAACAGATCCAGGGCGATGCCCAGAACGCCAAAAATCAGCCCGGTGGCCGCCAGGCCAAACGCGACGGGAAAGCCGGTCAGCAGGAGCACAATCAGGCTCAGGAACATGATGGGGACGAAGTTGTCCGTGATAAAGGAGACAATCATCGCGCGCCCTCCTGGACAGTCGATAGCGCTTGGGCAGGCACATGAATAGGCGTGTCCTGGGCGTTATCTTCGGCAATGCAGTCCGGTCCTTTGCCTGTCAGGAACAGGATACGTTTGACCAGCTCGGCCAAGCCTTGCAGCAACAGCAGACTAAAGCCGGCGGGAATCAGCAGATAGGCGGGCCAGCGCACCAGTCCACCGGCATTGCCGGACATTTCACCTGAATGCCAGGCGGCGGTGAAAAAGCCCCAGCTCAGGTTAATGACAAAAAGACAGAACGGGATCAGGACGACAACAATCCCGGCGATATCGACCCAGTTGCGTCCCCGCGCCCCCAGGCGGGTGGAGATGAAGTCGATGCGAACATGGCTGTTATGCAGAAATGCGTAGCCCCCTCCCAAGAGAAAGACAGCCGCATACAGGTACCACTGAGCTTCCAGCATGCCGTTGGAACTCAGGTCAAAGGCCTTGCGAGTAATGGCGTTGCTGGCGCTCAGAATGGTGGTGGCCAGCAAGAGCCATTTGATGATGAATCCGATACAGCGGTTCAGGTGGTCTATTCCCCCCACCATGGTTTTCAATGCAGTCATTTTTGTCTCCGCGAATATTGTTGTGTTCGTCGTTGTGCTGCCGGGGAGTGTTTGATAGCGGACGTGTGCAAGCCGCGTGGTAGCAGGTGCTGTGGTGACTCCTTGGGCCACGATCGTGCCCGAAGTAAATGGGGTGTGCCCTGGCGGGAGCCAGGACCAGGGGATGGCCTTACAGGTCCAGAACCAGTACGTCCGAGCGTGCGCGTGAAACGCAGGCGGTCAGGCAATGGCTTTGCTCATCGGGACTAAGGATGTAGTCCTGGTGATCAACATCTCCTTGCAGGTAGTTGATGCGGCATGTACCACACAGGCCCGATACGCAGGAGGTGGCAATAGGCACACCGGCTTGCGTCAAGGCATCGCTCAGGGATTGATCGGGAGCAACCTCAATGCACTGGCCGGTACTGGCAATTTGCGCCACGAAGGCACCGGGAGGCAGGGTATTGGCATTGGGGGCGGGTTCGGGCGCCTTGAAGTGTTCGCAATGCACGGAACCGGCAGGCCAGTGTGAGCTGGCCTGGGCACAGGCCTGCATGAAACCGGCTGGGCCGCAGTAATACACGTGGGTGCCTTCATCTGTATTGGCCAGCAAGTCCTGCAGGTTCAGACCTTGTGCCGGATTGCCATTGTCCAGATGCAGATGCAGGCGGCCTTGTTCCTGCCACCTGCGCAGTTCAGGGCCGAAGGCTGCCGTGTTGGTGTTGCGGGTGCAGTAGTGCAATTCAAAGGGCTGGCCCTGAGATTCCAGAAAGTGGGCCATCGCCTTGATGGGGGTAATGCCTATCCCCCCGGCCAGCAAGATGGAGCGGCGGGCGTGCGGGTCCAGTCTGAAATGATTGCGGGGTGTGCTGACGGTTACCTGCTGCTGGACCTGCAAGGCGTCGTGCAAGGTGCGTGAACCGCCTCGTCCATTGGCATCGCGCAAGACAGCAATGACGTAGCGGTGACGCTCATGCGGCGGGTTGCACAGCGAGTATTGGCGGATCAGTCCGGCCTGGATATGGACATCAATGTGGGCCCCGGCTTCGAAAGGGGGGAGTTCCCCGCCGAGAGGACAGCAGAGCTCGTAGGAATTGATACCCTGCGCTTCGTAGCGGATCTGCCGGATCTGCAGCGATAGCAGCCCGTCTGGTTGGGTGACCGCCTGGACGGGAGTGGCGGGTTCTGCAATGGCGTTCATGGTGCTCTCCGTAGGGGGCACCCGCTCCGATGGGGCGGGTGCGGCGGGCGATCAGGCCTGGGCAGCGACAGCGCTGAGCGATTGTTGCAATTCCTGCATGCTTTGCTTGACGAAGGCTTCACGTTCGGCGCCTTTCATGCCATCGGCAGAGGTCAGGATGCGCACGATCTCGCGGGTGGCATGACGGCGGCGGGAGACTTCCTGCGCCACATCGTCGGACTCGGGGATGGACAGCACATTGCCCGAACAGTAGCTGTTGGGCGCGCCACCGCAGTCTTTGAGCCATTGGGCAAAGCCTTCCGGGGTGGCGGCCGGGTTGGCGCCACGCAAGGCATCGCGCAGCATCTTGCGGAACATGTACAAGCCAGCGTCAAACTTGGTCGGATTCTCCAGCGCATGGACGGCAATCGGACGCTGGCTGATGATGGCCTCGTAATCGCCGGGTGCCTGCTGGCATTCCTTGTAGTTGTGGCGGGCACGGTGATCGGACGGGATGGGCGGCAGGTCTTCCAGCTTGTACTTGCCGAAGCGTTCAGGGCGTCGCATGGCGACCTGCCCTTCCAGAAAGTCGATGGTCTCATAGCCCACCATGTCCTTGTTGCCCACTGCGCGTGTATCAATCCCTGGCCCCATGACGCGCCAGCCGATCATTTTGCTGTTCTGGTCGTCTACCGGCACCGTCCAGCGCACGATGTGAAAGCGGCTGAAGAATTTTTCTTGCGAGCCATCTTCCGAGGTGTAGGCATGCAGGCTCAGGTTGGGAAGTACCTGGTGCTGAACACGGATAAACAGATGATCCTTGCTGGCACGACGCGCGCCGGCGCAAGCCAGACTGCGACCGTTGTGGACAGGGATGAACTGCATGTCGGGCGCCACTTCCATGGAGGCCGCTCCCACCTCATCGAAGGTGGTGCCCTGGTAGTTGCCGCCCACCACGTTTTTGGCGGCGTGCAAGGCCGTGGGATGGAAGTTGTCGGCCGCATTGTCCTGTACTTGCAGCCAGTTGCAGTGCTGGAAGTTGCTGAAAGCCACCAGTTCATCGCCGGGCATGACGGTGAAGTTTTCCTCCCATTCGGGGAAAGGTGGTTCGGCATCGGGTGGGCCCATATAGGCAAAAATCAGGCCATGGCGCTCGAAGGCCTTGTAGGCACCCTGACGGATGGAGCAGGCATATTTTTCGCCTTCGGCCTCTTCGCCTTTGGGGTACGGCACATGCAGACAGGTGCCGTCCACGTCGAACACCATGCCGTGGTAACAGCACATGATGCCCTTTTCCTGAATGGCACCGTATTCCAGCGAGGCACCACGGTGCGCACAATGGGCGTGCAAGACGCCGATCTGGCCGCTTTTGTCGCGAAAGGCGACCAGTTCCTCACCCAGGATCTTCAGAAAGCGGGGCGTGTCTGTCAGCTCTGCCGCCATACAAACGGGGTGCCAGAAACGACGCATGTACTCGCCCATGGGCGTGCCAGGGCCTACTTCGGTCAGTTCAGGGTCATGCTCGGGGATGCGGTTGGTGTAATAGCCGCCGTAGGGAATCAGTTTTTTTTCGGTCATGTCGTCCTCGTGTACAGATCAATGGTGGAAGGGTCAGGCTACTTTTCGGTCGACCAGGGCCTGGGCCTGAATCCAGGGCATCATGGCGCGCAGCTGCTCGCCGACGATTTCAAGGCGGTGGCGCTGGTTCAGGCGTCGATGGGCATTCAAAGAGGGTTGGCCGGCACGGCTTTCCAGGATGAAATTCTTGGCATAGGTGCCGTCCTGAATGTCGCGCAGCAGCGCTTTCATGGCCTGGCGTGTGTCTTCGGTCACGATGCGTGGACCGGCCTGGTATTCGCCAAATTCGGCATTGTTGGAGATGCTGTAGTTCAGGTTGGCGATGCCGCCCTCGTATAGCAGATCCACAATCAGCTTGAGTTCATGCAGGCATTCGAAATAGGCCATTTCTTCGGCATAGCCGGCTTCGACCAAGGTTTCGAAGCCACACTTGACCAGATCCACCATGCCGCCACAGAGCACCGCCTGCTCGCCAAACAAGTCCGTTTCGGTTTCTTCACGAAAATCGGTTTCGATGATGCCGGAGCGCCCGCCGCCATTGGCGATGGCGTAGGACAGGGCCAGGTCACGAGCCTGACCGGAACGGTCGGCATGAATGGCGATCAGGTGGGGAACCCCGCCGCCTTCCACATAGGTGGAGCGCACCGTGTGGCCGGGCGCCTTGGGGGCGACCATGATGACGTCCAGATCGTCGCGGGGCTGGATCTGACCGTAATGGATGTTGAAACCGTGGGCAAAGCCCAGCGTGGCGCCGGGGCGGATGTGGGGAGCGACTTCCTGCTCGTAGACGCGGGCAATGTCCTCGTCAGGCAGCAGCATCATCACGATGTCGGCTTGTTGAACGGCAGACGCGATGTCGGCCACAGCCAGACGGGCAATGGCGGCCTTTGGACGCGAGGTACTGTTGGGGCGCAAACCCACAACCACTTCCACGCCAGAATCGCGCAGATTCAATGCATGTGCATGGCCTTGAGAGCCGTAGCCGATGATGGCAACCCGGCGTTGCTGCACCAGGGCCAGATCGCCGTCCTTGTCATAAAACACCTTCATACTGCCTCCTTTTGGTGGATTCTGTGTTCTGTATACAGAGTTCAGTATTGTGGGTCGATATTCGAGGTGTCAAGGAAAAATTGTCAGGTCGGGGGAAATCCCTAGGGCAGTGTGTTTGCTCAGCGCACGGGGCTGAGGCTGGCCTCGCGCAGTAGCCATTCACGCAGGTGTTCCACGCGTTTGAGCGTGTCGCGGTGATTGCGGTAGTAGAGAAAATGCATCTCGCGCTGCAGGCTGCGGCCATTGGGAGCGGGCAGAACAATCAGCTCCCGGTTGTCCAGTTCGCGCTCGGCAAAACGTTGGGTTTCCAGACAGACGCCCAACTGGTCCACGGCAGCGGCTACCGCCATGGCGCCGCGATCAAAGGACAGCCTGGGGCCGGGAGAGACGGCCATGCCATTGCTGCCGAACCAGTCCGCCCAACTGACCGGGCTGATGGTGGAGTCGATCAGGGGCAGGTGCAGGTACCAGGGTTGGTGCAGGGCCAGACTGGCGTAGAGCTTGGGTGAGCACAAGGGCAACAACGGTTCGGGATGCAGCGACTCGACCACCAGTCGGGGGTCGTGGCTTGGTGCGTGTCCGTAACTGATGACGCAGTCAATGTCGGTGGACTGATGCAGATCCGGGGGAGTGGCGTCGGTACGCAGATGGATGGGCAGGCCAGGATGATCGCGCATGAAAGCATGCAGACGTGGTCCCAGCCATTTGACCGCCAGGCTAGGGGCGCAATGCACGGTCAGCGCCGGGTGAATTGCGGTCTTGCCCTGGGTGTCCTCGCATAAGCGGGCCAACTGGTCCAGCAAGGGGCTCAGCTCCCGATAGAACTGCTGACCGTGACTGTTCAGGCTGACACGGCGGTTATGGCGCACAAACAGATTGCGACCCAGATGTGTTTCCAGGCTTTTAACCTGATGGCTGATGGCCGAGGGGGTCAGGTGCAGCTCGTCGCCTGCCAAGCGGAAACTCTCTAAGCGGGCGGCGGATTCAAATGCCCGTAACCAGGCGAAATTTGGAATGGCTCGCATCAGTGGCGCCTTGTTCAGGTGAATATTTTTAATCAATAGCTGAAAAAGCTTCGTTTGTCATTCATGGTTTTCGACCTCTACCATGGTTTTACGTTTTACCCGTACGCTGCGCTCGATGGGCTGGCGTGCGGGCAACGCAACATCTTGCCGAACCCGAAGGAGACCCTCCCATGAACGCTAAACCCGATATCAATGAAATGTTGGCCATGACGGGCCGAAAGTCGATTTACCAGCCCGAACAGCAAGGCCTGATCTACCCGCAAGAGCCTCAATTCGATTCTTTTGAGGAAGCGCGCACGCATTTGAAGCAGCGCCTGGTGGCCGCCTGCCGTGCTTTTGCGCTTCATGGTCTGGACTATGGTTTCGCAGGCCACCTGACCATTCGCGATCCCGAGCACCCCAGCTTGTACTGGACCAATCCCATGGCCGTGCACTTTGCTGACGTGAAGGTATCGAACCTGATCCTGGCAGACCATGAAGGCAAGGTTGTGGAAGGGGATTACGCCCTGAACCGCGCGGGTTTTGTGCTGCATGCCGCTGTGCATGAGGCTCATCCTGACATTGTGGCGATGTGCCATGCGCATACCGTCTATGGCACGGCCTTCGCCTCGCTGGGGCAGGAGATTTTGCCCATTACGCAGGATGCGGCCGCCTTTTTTGAAGACCATGTCGTCATTCGCGAAGAAGCCGGTCAGGTTGCGGTGGAAACCAAAGCGGGTCACAAAGTGGCCAATGCCTTTGCCGGTGTCAAGGCGGCCATCCACCAGAACCATGGTTTGCTGACGGCTAGCCGCCACAGCATTGAAGCGGCTGCTTTCTGGTTTATTGCGCTGGAACGCTGCTGCCAGCAGCAATTGATGATTGCCGCAACCGGCATGACTCCGACGCTGGTGACGCCCGAACGCGCCCGCTACAGCCGTGAGCACGTAGGCAGTGAATACATTGGCTGGCTGCACTTTCAGCCCATCTGGGAAAACCTGTTGCGCACCCAGCCCGATATGTTTGATTGATCCGTCCCGCAGGCAGCTTGGCCGTTGGGGGACAAGCTGCTGATTTCGCATAAATAAAACGAGGAGACACAAGCGTGGAACGACGAGCAATGCTGAAACTGACCGGCCTGGCCGGTATTGTGGCCAGTGGCATGGCCCCTGCCCTTGTCAAGGCGCAAGAGAATCTGCGCTGGCGACTGGCATCGAGCTTCCCCAAGAATCTGGATACGATTTATGGCGGGGGCGAAGTGTTTGCCCAGAAGGTGCGGGAACTGAGCGATGGCAAATTTACTATCTCGGTGTATGCGGGCGGAGAGCTGATGCCGGCGATGGGGGTGGTGGATGCGCTTGAGCAAAACTCGGTGGAAGCGGCCCATACGGCGCCCTACTACTTCTTTGGTAAAAACGAAGCCTTTGCCCTGAGCTGTGCCATCCCCTTTGGCATGAACTCCCGGCAGTTGACGGCCTGGATGTATCACGGCAATGGCTTGAAGCTGACCCGGGATTTTTATGCCAACTACAACATCGTCAATTTCCCCTGTGGCAATAGCGGGGTGCAAATGGGGGGCTGGTTTCGCAAGCAGATCAATACGCCGGATGACATCCGGGGGCTGAAGATCCGCATTGGGGGACTGCCGGGCAAGGTGATTGAAAAGCTGGGTGGCATTCCGCAGAACATCGCCGGTGGCGAGGTGTACCAGGCCCTGGAAAAGGGTGTCATTGATGCCGCTGAGTGGGTGGGGCCGTATGACGATTTGCGACTGGGCTTTCACAAGGTCGCGCCCTATTACTATTACCCCGGTTGGTGGGAAGGTTCAGTAGGGTTGGATCTGCTGGTGAACAAGAAAGCCTATGAGGGCTTGTCCCAGCATTACAAAGACATCGTCGCGGCGGCCAGCACCTATGCACACCTGGATATGCAGGCCAAATACGATGCTCGCAACCCGGGTGCCTTGAAAGAACTGGTTGGGCAGGGAGCCAAGGTGCTGCCGTTCTCCAAAGAGGTGCTGGACGCTTCTTTCAAGGCCAGCGAGCAGTTGTATGCCGAACTGAGTGAAAGCAATCCGCAATGGCGAACAATCTATGCCGACTACCGTGCCTTTCAAAAAGATGAGCTGTTGTGGTTCCGCTTTGCGGAAGCACGCTTTGACCAATATATGCAGTCTGTGAATCTGTAAATGCTGGGTAGAGACATGTTTGGACTGCAAGCCGCTTTCCATGATGGAAAGCGGCTTTTTTGTCAGCCTGCTAGCGGTGTGCTCTGTCTGGCAGGCAGGTGGCTGCATTCGTTATGCATTTTTTGTATAAACATATGAATTAAGGTCCGTACAAATAAACTGACCGACTGGGTCGGTGTTTTCCCTTAACTTCAGACGAATTGCTCTGTGTGCGCTGGTTATAAGGTCATTATCAATCCATATTTCCGTAGACAAGTATCGCCTCCTTATTATATTGTTCGTATCAAACAATAATTATGTCCGGTCAATTAATAGGAGCAGGTCCATGAAAAACGGGATTCGGAGTGTACTGGCGGTCGCAGGGATGGTGGCCGCGCTGGGCGCGCAGGCTCAAACGCTCAAGCTGGGTGTGGTGGGAGGCATGACGGGACCAGGCGCGCCCTGGGGACTGGCGATTGATGGAGGCGTGAAAATCGCCGTGGATGAAGTCAATCAGGCCGGTGGTCTGCAGGTGGGCGACAAGAAATACAAGGTTGAGGTGTTGACCTACGACGACCATTACAAGGCTGCCGATGCGGTCACGGCCACCAACCGTCTGATCGATCAGGACGAAGTGAAATACATCATCGGCCCGATTGGCTCGGCCTCGGTCATGGCCATGAAGCCCATTACCGAGCGCAACAAGGTCATCATGCTGTCCAACAGCTACTCGACCGAAGTGCTGGATGCAAACACAAAATATATGTTCCGCGTGCTGCCTACGCAGTATGAATACAACCGCCAGTTGATTGGCTGGCTGAAACAGGAACGTCCTGAGCTGAAACGTCTGGCGATTCTCTCGCCCAATGACGCCACCGGCTGGAGCACCCAGAAAATTCAGACGGCTGCTTATAAGGATGCCGGTTACGACGTAGCCGAGACCAAGTTCTTTGAGCGGTCGCAAAATGACTTTCGTACCTTGCTGACCAGCATTCTGGCCAAAAATGTGGACTTTATCGAACTGGATACGGTGCCCCCCGGCCCGGCCGGTATCGTGATTCGCCAGGCGCGAGAGATGGGATTCAAAGGCCAGTTCACCAAATTTGGTGGCAATAATGTGGCTGAAACCGTGAAGTCTGCCGGTGCTGACAACGCACAAGGCACGTTGGTCTATTTATCGGCTGATCCGTCCAGCGAGCCTTATCAGAAGCTGAGCCAGGCCTACGCCAAGATCCACAGCAACAGCATGGATGACTTTGCTTTCTACTTCTACGATGCCACCCGTCTGCTGTTCAAGGCCATCCAGGAAGCCGGCACGGTGGAGGATACCGATGCCGTGCGTGCCCGCATTGAGGCCAATACCAGCTATGACGGCATTCAGGGTGCCATTGTCTGGGGCGGCAAAGATGTTTACGGCGTGAACCACCAGATCGCGACCCCGGCCTATCTGGGCGTGATCGAGGATGGCAAGGCCAAGGTCATCAACAAGTTCGACGCCCGTTAAATATCGGGCTTGTCTCAGTTCGCACTGCGCCACGCGGGTGCAGTGCCCCTTGATACGGTTAGCAATGATGCAGATTGCAATGCAAATCGCCATCATCGCCCTGATGTCCACCTTTGTGTATGCCCTGGTAGCCCTGGGCTTCACATTGGTGTTTGGCATCTTGCGGGTGGTGAACTTCGCCCACGGCGAGTTCTACATGCTGGGCGCGTATGCCATGTATGTGTTTTACGGACAGTTTGGCTGGTCCTATCTGCCTTCTATCGCGGCCGCTGCCGTGCTGGTGGGATTCCTGGGTTTACTGGCTGAACGTGGCCTGTTCCGTCGCTTTGTGGGCGACGAGATGGGCGGCATGATCATGTCCCTGGCGTTGGCGATTACCTTGCAAGCCGGGATTTCGCTGCTGTTCTCGGTGGACGAGCAATCGGTACGCCGTCCGGTGGAAGGCGCCTGGCAGATCGGTCAGGCGTTTTTCGCCAAGGACCAGTTGTTGATCGTCGGCATGAGTGTGCTGGCGCTGGCGGCCTTTTACTTCTTGATTGAGCGCACCCGTATCGGCATGACCATACGTGCGGTGGCGCAGGACCGGGAAGTGGCGCGTCTGCAAGGCGTCAGCTCCTGGAAGATCATGGCCTTCACCTTTGCACTGAGCTGTGGCTTGGCGGGTGTGTCTGGCGCTCTGATGGCACCCGTCTATACCGTGCATCCCTATATGGGCGAAGCCGTAGTGGTGAAGGCTTTCATTATTGTGGTCCTGGGGGGCCTGGGCAGCTTGCCCGGTGCCGTGGTGGCCGCCCTGATTCTGAGCGTCACCGAGGCGGTGGCGTCTACCTTCTATAACGCGACCGTGGCCACCATGCTGTCCTTCCTGATCGTGATGGCTGTGTTGCTGGTCAAGCCCAGCGGCTTGATGGGGAAATCGTCATGAGCGTGATCAAGACAGTGTCTTTTTATCCGCGCGATGGCGTGTTGAACTGGGTTTGGCATGCCGTGGTGGTGACGGTGCTGCTGGGCTGGCCCGTGTGGGCCGGACAGCCTCGCTTTGCCCTGCATCTGGCCATCATGGTGTCCTTGTACGCCTGCCTGGCCATGAGCATGAATCTGGTGCTGCGCATCGGCCAGCTCTCGCTGGCGCATGGTGCCCTGTTCGGGCTGGGGGCGTATGCCTCGGCCATTTTGAGCCGGGATTATGGCTGGTCTTTTCCAGCCGCGTTTTTGGGCGCCGGAGTACTGACGGCAGCATTGGCTGTGATCACCGGCCCTATTTTTATGCGTATCAAGGGTGTGCATTTCGCACTTTTGACCTTCGCCCTGGGCGAAGCCGTGGTGCTGTGCTTTATCGAGTTCCACGAACTGTTTGGCGGCAATAACGGCTTTGGGCAGATTCCGCCTTTGCAGGACAGCCTGCCGATTCCCGAAGGGCGGTATGGCGTGTACCTGATTGTGGTCAGCTTTGCGCTGCTGGTGTATTTCGTGCTGCGGGCCTTGTACCGCCGCGAATGGGGCATGGTGGCCGACTCCTTGCACCAGAACGAACAACTGGTGCGCTCCGGAGGCTTGAATGTGCTGCGTTTCCGGGTCAGTGTGTTTGTTCTTAGCGCCCTGATTGCTGGCTGGACGGGCAGCTTGTACGCCCACTATCAAGGCTATATCTCGCCCGATTCCTTCGGTTTCTGGACAGCGGTGAACGCCGTCATCATGAATGTGCTCGGGGGTGTGGGGGCATTGGCCGGTGCGGTAATTGGCGCAGCCATCTTGATCCCCTTGCCGGAGTTGCTGCGCGACCTGCAGCAGTATCAACGCCTGATCTACGGCCTGACCTTGATTCTGCTGCTGTTGTTCATGCCGCAAGGACTGGCCGGACTGTGGAACAAGTGGCGCGGCGCGCGCAAGGAGGCCGCATGAGCGTGCAATTGAATGTCCAGGGCCTGAGCCGACATTTTGGTGGTATCCGTGCGGTCGATGAGGTGTCCTTTAGCACCGCTCCCGGTCAGATTACCGGGGTGATCGGCCCTAACGGGGCTGGCAAAACCACGCTGTTCAACCTGATCGCCGGTACGACCAAACCCAGTGCGGGTGTGGTCACCCTGGATGGTGCCGCCATTACGGGTCGTCCGGCTGCAGCCTTGGCGCGTCAGGGCGTGGTGCGCACGTTCCAGATGACACATGTTTTTGCCGGTCATACGGTACTTGAAAACCTGTATCGCGCTGCCCTGTTCCGTCAGTTTCCCTCCCCCTGGTCGCTGTTCAACCCTTGGGGTGTGCGTCGTGGCCGCGAAGAGGCCGCGCGGCAGGCAGAACAGGCCTTGGCCTTGATTGGCCTGGAGTCTGTCGCCAATGAGCAGGCCGATTCACTGGCCTACGGTTTGCAGAAGATTTTGGGTGTGGGCATGGCCCTGACCGCCATGCCGCGCCTTCTTTTAATGGATGAGCCCGCTGCTGGCCTGAACCCGGTGGAAACCGTGGCCATGGCCGACCTGATCGAACGCATCCATGCCAGTGGCATTGATGTGGTGGTGGTCGAGCACGATATGGGCCTGGTGATGCGCCTGTGCCAAAAGCTGGTGGTGCTGGTTAACGGTCGTTTGCTGGCCGAAGGCCCGACCGCGCAAGTGCGTCAGGACCCGCGGGTGATTGAAGCCTATCTGGGTGCGGATCTGGACAGGGAGCCGGGGCTGGAGCCAGCAGTGGAGGCCCGCGCTGCGCAGAACGGTACGGGACGCTCGGCTTCGGTCTCTACGGCTGGTCAGGGAGCGACCAAGGTCAACAAGCCTGTGCCCATGCTGGAAATCAAGGACTTGAGTGTGTCCTATGGCGCGGTACGGGCCTTGGACAAGGTCAGTTTTGCAGTAGAAGAAGCCAGTGTGTGTGCCGTGATCGGAGCCAATGGTGCGGGCAAATCGACCTTGATGAAAGCCATTAGCGGCCTGGTGCCGGTGGCCGAAGGAGAAATCCGGCTCGAAGGCCAGCCCATTCAGGACTTAAGCGCGGAGCGCCGCGTGACTCTGGGCATTGCCTTGTCCCCCGAAGGTCGGCGGCTGTTCCCTGAGTTGACGGTACGCGAGAACCTCTTGATGGGAGCCTATCTGCGTAAGGATCAGGCCGACATCACGGTGGATCTGGAACGTATCTACGCCTATTTCCCGCGTCTGCTGGAACGGGAGCAAAGCCAGGGGCGCCACCTGTCTGGAGGTGAGCAACAGATGTGCGCGATTGGTCGCGCGTTGATGTCCCGACCGCGTTTGCTGTTGCTCGATGAGCCTTCCTTGGGCCTGGCGCCTGCCGTCACGCTGGAGGTGGCGCGCGCCATCCGCCAGATCAGCCAGGACGGCACCACGATTGTGCTGGTGGAGCAAAATGCCCGTCTGGCTCTGAAGCTGTCGCAACATGCCGTGGTGCTGGAAACCGGGCGTTTGAGCCTGTCCGGGCACAGCAGGGACATCATGAACAACCCACAGATTGCGGCGGCCTATCTGGGTCACGCCGGAGAGTCATCGCATCATGCCTAATATTTACCAGGTCGCCATGTTTAACGCCGAGCGCTACCCCGACAAGGTTGCGGTCTCGGACGATCGCCAGGCACTGTCCTTTGCCCAGTTCTGCGCCCGTGCGCGCGCCTTGTCGGCTTATCTGAACGGGCTGGGGGTGAAATCGGGGGACCGGGTGGCGATCATGACACCCAATTCCATCGACTATCTGGCCTTGCTGCATGCCACGGCGGTAGGCGGTTTTTCTCTGGTGCCGGTCAATACCCGTTATGGCGTTGCCGAGTTGCGCTACCTGCTGGATGATGCCCAGCCCACGGTGTGCATTGTGGACCCGGCCTACCGGCCCTTGCGTGAGCAGATCGAGTCTGCGGGTGGTTTGAGCCGTGCTGTACAGTGGCTGGAAAAACTGCCTGAGTCTTTGCCTGATCCCCGCGGGGACGACCCGGTGCAGTATCGCTTTGGTCGTGTGGATGATGAGGATGTGGCCATCATCATGTATACCTCGGGTACGACATCGGCCCCCAAGGGGGCGATGCTGACGCACGGCAATCTGTCGGCCAATGCCGTGAACTACATCATGGAGCTGGGCATTGATGCCACGAGCCGCTCGTTGCTGGCGACACCGCTGTTTCATATCGGGGGCTTCGGGGTCATCAATGGCCCGATCTTGTACGCGGGGGGCAGCTTGCATGTGGTGCCGCGCTTCGACGCCGATGCGGTGATGGATGCATTGCGTTTGTATCAGCCTACGCATGTGTTCTTGCTCTCTGCCATGTGGGTGGGACTTACCGATCATCCGGAATTCAAGGAGCTGTCCCTGCCCGCGGCCCGGTTTGTGCAGACTGCGGCTGCGCCTTTGGGCCAGTGGCGTCAGGACCTGATTCGCACCGTGTTTCCCAATGCCGAGTTCAGTTGGGGCTTTGGCATGACGGAAAGCTGTGTCACCACGATCAAGAATCGCTACACGCAGGAGATTCTGGAGCATCCCGGTTCCATCGGTTACCTGTGGCGGCATGTGCAATATCGACTGGTCGATGCAGACGGCAAGGTGCTGCCCGATCAGCGTGGCCCTGGCGAGATGCAGGTACGCGGCCCCACGGTTTTTAAAGGCTATTGGCGCCAGCCCGAGCTGACCGCTCAGGTGCTGGATGCCGAGGGATGGCTGCACACGGGCGATGTGATTCGTGTGGATGATGAAGGCTTTGCCTATTTCATGGGCCGCAGCAAAGATATGATCAAGACAGGCGGGGAAAATGTGGCCGCGCTGGAAGTGGAAAACTGTCTGGCCAGCCACACCGATGTGCGCGAGGCTGCTGCGTTTGGCCTGCCGCATGAATATTGGGGCGAGGAGCTGGTCGCGGCCATTGTGCCGGCCAAGGGGCGCGAACCGGATGTGGAAGCCTTGCGTGCGTTTTGCCGGGAAAAACTATCGGGCTTTAAAGTACCCAAACGCATCTTTATTGTGGATTCCCTGCCTCAGTCCTCGTCGGGCAAAGTGCAGAAGTTCCTTCTTCGACAAAGGTATGTCTGATGCTGACTTCGTTATCTCTGTTTGATCCTGCGGTGCTGGCTGCCTGGGCGCAACGCGCCAGCGCCGATGAGTTTGTACGGCAGCACAGCGTTTTGGCCGATGTGTGTGTGGCGCTGCGCAATACTGACACCGGCGAGCACATTTGGCTGGCCGTGTCAGAACAGGGGGTGCAGGCAGGCACAGGGCCGCGTGAGGTGCCGTTCTGGCTGGAAGGTGATCGTGCCGCCTTTGCGGATCTGGCCCAGGGCTTTCCATTTAACCGCTTGGTGCGTCAGCACCGACTGGTTGTGGGAGGCGATTTGCGTGCCTGCGTGCAGAACTGGATGTTGTTGTATGCCTTGACCCGTCTGACGGGCGAGCTGGAGGTCTGAGCATGCCTTATGTGACAACCGCGGACGGTATCCGTGCCTATTACGATCTGGCCGGTTCCGGTCCGGCCTTGGTGATGGTGCATGGCGCCAGCCAGGACAGTCTGTCCTGGCAATATGTGCTGGAGCACTTTGCGCCCTTTTACACGGTGTATGCGCTGGATTTGCCCGGCCATGGCAAAAGCGGCATGCCGGCTGGCGGGCCGCATACCGCGACTCCCCAGAACGCGCAGTATCTGCTGCAGTTCCTGGAGGCGGCGGGTATCCGGAATCCGGTCTTGATGGGCCATTCCATGGGCGGGGGCGTTGTCGCCCAGGCCGCTGCCATGGCGCCTGAGCGGATTCGTGGTCTGGTGCTGGTCGATGGCGCGTCAGTCAATGTAGTGAAGTCCTCCGGCTATAACCCGCGCATTCTGGAGATGGCGCGCATCAACCCGGGCGACTGGTTTGAAGTGACCTTCCGAACCCTGATGGGCACCCTGTCCGACCCGACGCGTGCGCTCGAAGTGGTGACGGATGCCCGACGTTGCATTCCGGCGGTGGCCTTTGCGGATATCTGCGCGTTTGGCGGCTTTCGGATGGAGCAGATTTTGAGCGATATTCGCTGCCCGGTGGTGATTGTGGAAGGCAGTGAGGACTGGTCCGTGCCACCAGAGTCCGCCCGAGAGGTTGAACGCTTGCTGCGAGAAGGCAAAGTTCCGGTGGAATATATAGAATGGCCGGGCATCGGGCATTTTCCCCAAAGTGAATGTCCGGAGCAGTTCACCCGCGACACCTTGGCTGCGATGCGCCGCCTGTCTCTTTAAACTGAAAACCGTATGGCAAACAACGAATCCCAGTCCAGTGCCAAGCCAACCCTGTATCAGAACATGAGCGATCGCTTGTTGGAGCTGATCCGTTCGGGGCATTACCCGGTCGGCTCCAAGCTGCCTACCGAGATGGAGCTGTGCGAGATGTACGGGGTCGGTCGGCACACGGCGCGTGAAGCCATACGCAAGCTGACCGATCTGGGTTTGATCGAGCGGCGTCGCCGTGCCGGTACCACCGTGATACGCCAGCATCCCAAGCCGCAGTTCGGCCTGGCGCTAGATACCACGGATCAGTTGCAACGCTATCTGGAATTTACCGATCTGCACGTGCATAAAAAGGCGGCGGGTGTGGACAAGCAGCCGCCGGAGACCGCGCTGGACGGTGAACCGTCCGATTGGGTGAAGGTGGAGACCTATCGCAGCGTGCCGGGCAGCAAGCGCGGTATTTCCTGGACAGATATCTATCTGCGCAAGGAATACCAGGCGGTGGCGGATCTGATTTCCACCCAACCCGGGGGTGTCTATCCGCTGCTGGAGGAGCACTGTGGCGAAGTGGTGGAAACCATCGAGATGGAAATTTCCGCCTCGCGCTTTCCCCCGCATGTCGCCCGCTTTCTGGGTTATGAAGATGCGGACCCCGCCTTGCTGATTATCCGTACCTTCCGCAATCAGGCGGGCAAGGTCATGGAAGTGGCGGTCAGCTTTTACCCGCCTTATGAATTCCGCTACGTCACACGCCTGTCGCGCAGTGACGGAAGCCACCGCTCGCAGAGCTGATTTTTCCGTACCTTTGGGGAGACATTCATGAAACGCAAATATGGCCGCAGTGTGACGGTCAAGGTGACGGGCGACCACGCGCTGGTGCGCTTTGATCGCGGCGTGAACCGCAACGCGATCGATCAGGACACCTTGCTGGCCTTGACGCAGGTGGCGCAGGATCTGGCCTTGTCGCTGGAGATTCATACGGTGGTGCTGACGGGGGCCAAGGATATTTTCTCGGCTGGAATCGATCTGAAGGACCCGCAAAAGTGGAATGACGAACAGGCCGGTTTGCTGGAGCGTCGGGATGTGGCCCAGCGGGGCGCGCGTCTGTGCCGCCTGTGGGAAGAGCTGCCGCAGCTGACTATTGCCGCCATTGAAGGCGCGGCGGTGGGAGGCTCGGTCGCCCTGGCGCTGGCTTGCGACTGGCGTGTGGCCTCGCAAGCGTCATTTCTGTATTTGCCCGAGGCCAAGGTGGGGCTGAATATGGGCTGGGGTGCCATTCCGCGCATGGTGAACATGCTGGGAGCGGCCCGTACCAAACGAGCCATCTTGCTGGCCGAACGTTTCGGTGCTGAACAGGCGCTGGAATGGGGCTTGCTGGATGAAGTCTGCGAACCCGGTCAGGCCGTGGCAGTGGCGCAGTCTTTAGCCAAGCGGGCTTCGGAGTCGCCTGCGGCGATTATTCGCATGACCAAGGAATCGGTGAATCAGGTCGCCAATGCGTTGAATCGCTTGGGCATTTATATGGATGCCGATCAGGCGCTGGTATGCCGTGACAGCGTAGAGGGAGTCCAGGCGCGTGCGGGTTTTTTGTCGCCGGGCCGCCCCAAGACAACAAGCTCCTCCTCGGCGGGCAGCACACCGAAGGCGTAGCGTGGGGGCTTTTCGTGTCTATGCACGATGAGCAATTCAAGCTGGATGTGGCTTAGCCTGGGTTACCGCGACGCTGGGAGGCCGGAACCGCCCTTTGCGTTGCGTGGACACCGAACCGGTCACGTCCGACTGTGGGGTGGCACACGCTACGTGGTTGTGGTGTCCAACCATAGCGTCTTATGTGCCCCTTCCCGCGGGTGCGGACAAGGGGCTGTCCATATCGTGGTATCAGGCGGTTTGACGCGTTTGTGCCAGTCGTCCCATCCCCTGTGGGAATAAATCCAGGCCAGCTGTCGCCACCAGATCCCAGAAGCCAGCGGGGGAACTGGACACGACGGTGACGCCTAGTTTGTCCTCGACCTGACGCACGGCTTCCAGCGAGACCAGACCACCGCAAGACAGCAGCAGACCTTGTGCCTGACCGGGAGCCTGCTTTTGGGCGATGTCCCATGTTTTCAGGCACAGATCGACCAGCTCTTGCGTGCTGATTTGCGACATGGCGGTGACGTCATTGACGCCCAAACCATACGCGCATACGGCCTGAATCTGGTTCTGGGCCAGAAAGCGGACCAGACGCTGGTTCACGTCATCAATATAAGAAGACGCGACCGCAACCCGTTCGATGCCGCTGACACGCAGGCCGCGCAAAATGGCGTGGCTCATGGTCGAGCATGGCAGACCGGTGGATTCGCGCAGGCGTGCCACCAGTTCCTCGTTAAAGTCCGAGCCGCGGTAAAAGCTCAGTGAGGTCCCCATCAAGGACACGGCCTGGGCTCCCCGAGCGGCCAGCTTTTGAGCGGCGTCGACGACCTGGTCAATAACCTGGTCATAGCCTTCCTTGTCCACGGAACTGAGCGCCAGGCCTTGGGCGATGAAGTCAATTTCCGGGTACATTTCCGGGCCTTCCGGAGGCACCAGACCGGCGGCTGGTGGCACGATCAGGCCAAGTACGGGGCGCTGGGCGCCAGAGTTGTCAGTCGTCATAACAGTAGCTGCTTGGTTCATTGTTTAAAGTCGAGCTGGGCACTTTCGATGACTTTGGCCCAGCGTTGTGTTTCTTCACCCAGCCATTGTTCGGTGGCTTGGGCATCTTGATAGCCGGCAACGGAGCCTTGGGCCAGGAACGCGTCCTGCACCTGTTGTTGCTGCATGCTGTTTTCCAGGGCTTTGCTGACCGTGGCGATAAAGGCCGGGTCCACGTTCTGGGGTGCCAGCATGAACAGCGACGGCGTCACGCTATAGCCGGCGATGGTTTCCGAGACGCTGGGCAGCTCGGGCATGCCGGGAAAGCGGCGCTCGGACAAGGTGGCCAGCAGACGGATACGGCCAGACTTGGCCAGGCCGATCGAAGAGGCCAGGCTGGCAAAGGACATGGAGACTTCGCCGGCAGCCAGTGCCTGACTGGCCGGGGCGCCACCGCGATATGGGACATGCACCAGTTCTGTCTGGGTTTTCAAGGCGAACAGCTCGCCACCCAGGTGGTGTACCGAGCCCACGCCCACCGAGGCAAAGGTTTCGGTTTGAGGGGGAGATTTGAGGATGGCTTCGACCAGTTCGGCCACGTTCTTGACGGGGCTGTCGCCGGGGACGGCCAAAGCCAGATCGGACTGACCGACCATGCCGATCGGGGCAAAGTCGCGCTGCAGGTCGTAGCGCAAAGCCGGGTAGATATAAGGTGCGACCAGCAAAGAGGTGTCTGCAAACAGCAGCGTATTGCCGTCGGCTTGGGATTTGGACACATAGTCGGCAGAAATTGTGCCGCCTGCGCCCGATTTGTTCTCCACAATGACGGTGCGGTCCAGTTCTTTGCTCAGCGCCTGGGCGGTTACCCGCGCCAGGGTATCGACGCCGCCGCCGGGGGCAAAGCCCACGACCAGACGAATGGGCTCGGCAGCGTGTAAGGCGGCCACAGGGCTGAATGTCAGGACGAGCGCAGCCAGCGCCCGCCGTGTGAAACGGCTTGCAAACATGAGAAAGTCTCCTCGGTATGAGTGGTTGTTTTTAGCTAGTTATGAATTAGTGCCGCATATAAAATCCGGCCAAGGGATTGAGCTGGGCATTGAGCCAGCTGTAGCGCTCGCGCTTGTCGAACTCCCATTTTTCGGGATGGGCTTGGGCGACACGGCGCAGGGATTCAGCACCGGACAGCACATGGCTGGCCGCGGCCTGCATGGCGCTGGGGCCATCGCGCAGGGCCAGTGCCTGGGTCAGTGCCTGATGCTCATGCCAGGACTGTTCCATGCGATTTTCCTGATCCAGATGACGATGACGATAGGGGTTGGTCAAACGGCGCAGATGTTCAATCTGCTGCACCATGAAGGAGTTGCCGGCAATGCTGTGAACCAGGGCATGTAGTTCGGCGTTATAGGCGGCGTAATCGCCCAGACTTTTGTCCTGCAAGGCCTTGGCGCCCCGCTTTTGCAAACGCTCCAGCTCACGAATCTGGGCATTGCTGATCCGGTAGGCGGCCAGTTGGGTACAGGCACCTTCGAGCAAAGCCAGGGTTTCCAGCATTTCTTCCAGTTCCTCAATGGTGTGCTGGGTGACAAAAATACCGGCACGCGGGGCGATGCGCACTTGACCGGTGGCGGCCAGTTGCAGCAAGGCCTCACGCACCGGCGTGCGTGACACCCGAAAGAAGGTGCAGAGCAAGGACTCGTCAATGGCGCTGCCCGGCGGCAGATCACCGCTGGCAATGCGGTGCTCCAGTTCGATTCGTACCCGGTCGGTATTGCTGAGCGTCATGGCTGTCTCCCACGCCTGGTGCTGTTTTTTAGGCTTAAATCATTCTAGGTAGAGCTTTTTGATATATCAATTAAGGCTTATCCGAGGGTAAAGAAGCGGGCGGCCCGTTTTGATTCGGCCGTTTTTCGCGGATAATCAATTTTTTCTGTCCGAGTCCCCCTGCCTGATGAGCAATGAACGTAAACCCCTGGATGCCCTGGCCAGTGGTGCCATGCTGGTCCTGTGTCTGATCTGGAGTTTTCAGCAGATTCTGCTCAAGGCTACGGCCAATGACATGGCGCCTGTCTTTCAGATTGGCCTGCGCTCGGGCGTGGCCTGCGTGCTGGTGGCCCTGCTGGTTCTGGTGCGCACGCACAAATTGGCTTTTACTGAAGGGGCCTGGAAACCGGGACTGATGGCCGGCCTGTTGTTTGCGCTGGAGTATTTGCTGCTGGGCGAGAGCTTGCGTTTTACTTCGGCCGCGCATGTGGTGGTGTTTCTGTACACGGCACCGGTGTTTGCAGCCCTGGGCCTGCACCTGCTTTTGCCCTCTGAGCGGCTGGCGCGCCTGCAATGGGTGGGGATCGGGCTGGCGGTGGCGGGTATTGCGATTACTTTTCTGGGGCCGGGCAGCCCCGACGGCGCCGATGTGGGGCGCATGCTGATAGGCGATTTGATGGCCTTGGCGGCGGGGGCCTTATGGGGCTTTACCACCGTGCTGATCCGTAGCACGCGCCTGTCTGCCGTCCCGCCTTCGGAAGCCTTGCTCTATCAGCTGTTCAGCGCTTTTGTCATTCTGATGGTAGCTGCTGCCGTGACCGGACAAACCGAGATTCAATGGTCAGGCTTGCTGGTCGCCAGCCTGGTGTTTCAGTCCGTCGTGGTGGCGTTCTTGAGCTTTCTGGTCTGGTTCTGGTTGCTGCGTAACTATCAGGCGTCGCGTCTGGGGGTCTTTTCCTTCGCCACCCCTTTGTTCGGTGTTCTGTTCGGGGCGTTTTTGCTGGGTGAAGCGATCGAACCCCGCTTTGTCACTGGAGCCTTGCTGGTGCTGATGGGCATTACGCTGGTCAGTGCGTATGGCTGGATCATGCAGTTGCGCCAACGCGTCCGTTGACCATGAGTGCTTACTTTTTACAGGCAGCAGGACTATGAAAACGGGTGTTCAATCCGCGCCCATCCCCGTCACACTGTTGACCGGTTTTCTGGGCAGCGGGAAAACGACTCTGATCAATCGTGCTTTGCAAGAAGCACAGATGGCCGACACCCTGGTCATCATCAATGAGTTTGGGCAGACGGCGCTGGACCATCATCTGGTGGCGCACAGCCAGGAAAACGTGATCGAGGCCATGGGCAGCGGTTGCCTGTGCTGCACCATACGGCGTGATCTGGTGCAGACCTTGCGCGACATTACCTGGCGTTTTTCGCGGGCAGGTCAGCGGCAGTTTCGACGGGTGCTGATTGAGACGACCGGGCTGGCCAATCCCGCACCCATCTTGCACACCTTGTTAAGTGATCCACAATTGGCGGGCAAGTACAGCCTGGCGGGTGTGGCGACGGTGGTGGATTTGGAGCATGGACTGGAAACGCTGGCGCGCCATGCCGAGGCACAGCGACAGGTGGCCGTGGCCGACCTGCTGCTGTTTAGCAAGCGTGACCGGGTGGATGCAGGGACTGAAACGGCGCTGCGTGAATATGTACGTGGCTTGAATCCTTTGGCGCAACAGCAGATCCTGAGGGCCGGGCAGCCTGTTGCGCCCAGCCTGTTAGGCTTGGGCGAGCAAGTCGGACAAGGACGGGCCTGGAGCCTGGAGGCTTTTGAGGTGCTGGGGCAAGATACTGGCGATCACGATCACGATCACGATCACGATCACGATCACGATCACGATCACGATCACGATCACGATCACGATCACGATCATGTGCATAGCCATAGCCATAGCCATAGCCATAGCCATAGCCATGGCCACGGCACGGGCACCCTGGCTGGCAACAGCAACAGTTCTGAGTCTGCTCACCCGCAGGGAGAGCGTCCAGGAACGTCGGCGGTCAGTATGCCGGATACCTCCCGCCATGGAGACTCCATCTATTCGTTAAGCGCTCTGTTCCCCCAGCCTTTGCCTGCCGACACGCTGCAATCCTGGCTGTCGAATCTGTGCCAATGGGCGGGCCCTCGTCTCCTCCGCCTGAAGGCGGTTCTGCCCGTACAAGGCATGGACCAGCCACAGGTGATTCATGCCGTGCAGCATCAGTCCTACCCTTGGCAGACCGTGCCTCACTGGCCTTGGCCGGATCAGCAAGGGCGCATGGTATTGATCACGCAGGATCTGGATTTTCAGGAGCTTTGGGCGCGATTGCAGGAACTGGATGCTGCGGTTCGAAAGACGGATTAAGACTCGATGAGTCCGAGCCTCTCTTGGCCGGATGTCCTTTAGTCGTTAAGTCCGAGCCTTTCTTGATCGGCGTTTCTTGAATCGCCAGGAGCCTGAGGGCGCATTGCCTCTTTCTCATCCGAACAGGCTATCCACCGCTATGATAGACCGTTCCTCAAGCCGAAAAAAAGGACGCCTAAGCGTCCTTTTCAAAAGCCTTTGGGCTAAGCGATTTTATTGGGGCTCCACGCCCACTTTCTTGAACAACTCAGCCCATTGGGGCACTTGTTGCTCTACCTTGGCTTGCAGGGCTGCCGGGTTGGCCTCGTTTTGCATGACGGTGGCACCCAGGGTGGCCATGCGCTTTTTGAAATCCTCGTCGGCCAGACCTGCCTGCAGGGCCTTTACCAAGGTGTCGACTACAGGCTGGGGCGTGTCTTTGGGAGCCCACATGCCGTGCCAGATGCCGACTTCAAAGTCTTTGAAGCCTGACTCCTGCATGGTGGGGACATCGGGGAATGTGGGGACCCGCTCACGGCTGGTGACGGCATATACCTTGACCTTGCCTGACTTGATTTGCTGAGTGGTGTTGGTGGTCTGGTCACACATGATGTCCACCTGCTTGCCCATCAGGTCCGCAATGGCGGGGGCCGTGCCTTTGTAGGGCACGGTCAGCAGATCGATACCCAGTGCTTCGGTGAACATGGTGCCGCACAGGTGGCTGGCTGCGCCAATTCCGGCATTGGCCAGGGAGACCTTGTCCTGGTTGTCCTTCAGGTACTGCACCAGTTCCTGGATGTTATTGGGGGGGAAGTCCTCACGGGCAATGATGGTCATGGGTACGTCCACCACAAGACCAATGGGAGACATGCCGTTGATGGCGTCATAGCCGGGCTTTTTGTAAAGCGACGGTGCGGTGGAAAAGCCGATGTGCATCAGCAGGATGTTGTAGCCATCTGGCTTGGCACGGGCAACCTGAGCCGTACCGATGGAGCCGCCCGCCCCGCCCTTGTTCTCGACCACAATGGTCTGGCCCAGTACGGGTCGCATGGACTCGGCCAAGGCGCGGGCCACGTTGTCGGTCGGGCCGCCTGCGGCAAACGGCACCACCATATTGATGGGGTGGTCCGGATAGTCCGCCGCCTGTGCGACGGCCGAGCAGGCCAACGCCGCGCCTAGACTGACCAACAGCTTGTTTAATGCAACAGCCATAATGCCTCCTGGATAAGGATTGCTTATTCTTGTGGGCGATACTTGGATACGTTCGCGAGTTGCTGCCAAACGTTAAGGAGCGGGTTTTATTCTACTGAGGGTCGCCGCGTTTCTTTTTAAGGTCTAACCCTAGGAAAGCGCTGAAATGGACTAGGGGAATATACGGGGGCAGCAGACGCGGCAAGCCGTTCTTAAGGGGGAACGGCTTGCCGGGGGGGCCTGTCAGGAGGCCGGTTTGTGCAGAACAGGCGTCAGGTAGGCAATGATGGAGACCGCCGTTGCGGCAAGGGCGATCAGGCTGCAAAAGATCATCAAGCCCTGGTCCAGGCCCAGGTGATCGGCCAGCCAGCCCAGTCCCAGAATGGGCAGGATGGCGCCCAGATAGCCGGTAATCAGGTAAGTGGAGGTCAGACCGGCACGCTGGTGAGGGGGCGAGACGCGCTGCACGATGGACATGCCTCCGTACATGCACAGGCCGTGACCAAAGGCGGTCAGCAGCACGCACAAAATGAACAGCAGCGAGGAGCTGGCCCACAGGTTAATCAGCAGGGCGATACATGCCAGGGTGAAGGACAGCAGGCCCACAATGACGCTGCGTTTGGCGGGCCAGCGGCGGATCAGCAACTGAAAGCCTGAGGACAGAAACAGGATGATCCCGATAGACAGACCGCTGGTGGCCGGGCCATGCCAAGGCACCATTTGTTCCATGAAGCTGGGTGCCAGGGAAGCAAACAGGCTGAACATGGCAAAGGCGCAGCAGGCCGACAAACAGCCAATCAGATAGGGACGACGCAAATGAGTGGCGGGCAGTGTCAGGCGCGGCATCCAGGTGCGCCAGCTGCTTTTTTCCTGCACAACGGGCTGCTTGCTGGCAAGGGGTTTGATCTGGAACAGCGCATAGATGGCCAGGATGCCCAGCACCATGGAGGGAAGATAGCTTGAGAACAGCGGATTGGGTATCCATTGTGCAATCAGGCCGCCCACAACCGGGCCCAGACCAAAACCAAAAGCCAGCATCAGCGAGGTGGTGGCGGCGGCGCGTTGTACATCCCCACCCCGGTTAAATTGCCCCAGGCCGATGGAGGCCGAGGTCACAATCATGCTCGATGCCATCCCGATCATGATGCGGCTGAACAGGAAACTGCCCACGTCCCAGGCAAAGGCAGACAAGGTCACACCGCTGGTGACCAGAATCAGCCCGGTGCGCAGCACCGGCATAAAGCCTTTCAGGTCGCTCAGACGGCCCAGAAACAGCAGGCCTGTCAGACCGGCGGCCATATAAGCCACGTACAACTGGGTGATGTGGCTGGCATTCAGGTCCCACCGGTCCTGATACAGCGGGTAAAGCGGACTGGCCAGAGCGGTGCCCATCACGCCGATACACATGGCGATACTGATCCACACATAGGGGTCCCATTGGCGTTTCTTGCGGGCGGGGCGCGCGGCCAGGGAAGGGTCAGCCGGTGCCGCGGCGGGGTTCAGCATCGGCTCGATCCGGGCTTTCTGCAGAGTCTGGGCCGCAGCACTGGCGTGAAAGTCCCGGCAGCTTTGGCTGTCTTGCCAGCTTTCATACAACACCCATTGTCCCGGCGGCTGGTCCTTGCGTACGACATCAAAGCGCAGGCAGGCCGCCTTGGCCCGTGCCTGTTGAGACAGCGAGTCCGTATAGGCGTCCTGCGCCTGAGGGTCCAGCTCGGTGAAATGGTAGTGTGTCGTGCGAAAGTACGTGTCGCCCATGCAGCGTAATCCTTGCCAGCGAAATCATTCGGGACCATCAAGGATACTCTTTCAGGCCTGCGCTGACATGGCTATTCGCTGACACTAGGCTGGCTGGCGTAAATCCAGATGTATATCGGCCACATGCAACACTTCGGCCTCATGATCCGGGTCGCGCCAGCTGTCCTCACAGGCCATCTGGTGCCAGTGCTGCATGGCTGGCAGGGCGAGCAGGCTGTCCGCATAGCGTTGGCAGGCGGGGTTCAGTTTCAGACCATAGGTTTGCAGACGGAACACCACAGGGGCATAAAAGGCATCGACGGCGCTGAATCGTTCGCCGCCCAGGAAAGGCCCCCCAAAGCGGTTCAGACCTTCTTGCCAGAGGGTTTGCAGGCGTTCAAGCTCGCCGTGCAGACGCATGTCCTGTCGGTGATGCTGGGCGCGCAGTGCCACGGCAAAGGGGCATAGGGTGCGCAGGGAAGAAAAGTTGGCATGCATTTCCGCACTGGCACTGCGTGCCCAGGCCCGGGCAATCGGGTCAATGGGCCAGACGCCGGGATGCTGTTCGGCCAGATACTCGACAATAGCCAGGCTGTCCCAAATGATTTGCCCGCGCGTGTGCAGCACGGGTACGTGTCCGGCAGGGGCCATTTCGTGAAAGGCCAGGGTACTGAAGGCGGGCCCGAAATTGAACCAGCGCACATCAAAGTCCATGCCCAGGTAGCTCATCAGCAGCCAGGGACGCAGTGACCAGGATGAGTAGTGGGGATTGCCCAGGACAAGGGTGTAGTGTTTGGTGGTTGGCATGGTGGCACAGTGTCGCAAAGCGGATAGTGCTTGCACTTTAGTAGGCTTTGTTCTGCTTGGGTAGTGCCAGATCCTGCCTCGTGTTTTGGTATGCTGGTTTTTTTGCGCACTTGCGGAGCAAACCATGGCTTATGACCTGGAAAAACGGCTGGTGATCGGGCTGGCCTCCAGCGCCCTGTTTGATCTGAGCCAGTCCCATCAGGTCTTTCAGGAACAGGGCGAGGCGGCCTATCGCGACTATCAGCTGGCACGCGAGCACGAACCCCTGAAACCGGGCGTGGCCTTCTCCTTTATCCGGCGTTTGCTGGCCTTGAATGACCTGTCCCCCGACGATCCCTTGGTCGAGGTGGTGCTGCTGTCTCGCAACGATCCCAATACCGGCCTGCGGGTGATGAATTCGATTCGACACCATGGTCTGGACATTACGCGAGCCGTTTTTTTGCAAGGAGGCGATCCCAGCCCGTATATCCAACCCTTGTCGATCAGCCTGTTTCTGTCCGCCAATCAGCAGGACGTGCATCGCGCGGTGCAGCAAGGGTATCCGGCTGGACAGGTCCTGAACTCCTCTTACGAGGATGCCTATGACGATCAGCCGATTCGTGTGGCCTTTGATTTTGATGGAGTGATTGCCGATGACGAGTCCGAGCGCGTCTACCAACAGCAGGGGGGCTTGCCTGCTTTTTTCGAGCATGAAATGCGTTTGGTGCAACAACCGCATAATCCCGGCCTTTTGCAGGCTTTTTTGCTGAAACTGGCGCATATTCAGGAAGTGGAGCAGCAGCATCAGCAACACCATGCCGACTATGTGCCGCGTCTGCGTATTGCCATTGTGACGGCACGCAACGCACCCGCTCACGAGCGTGTGATCAACACCATACGCAGCTGGGGCATCGAGGTGAATGAGGCTTTCTTTCTGGGCGGCATTGAAAAGCGGCGGGTGCTGGAGGTCTTGCAGCCTCATATTTTCTTTGATGACCAGACTACCCACCTGATTCCTACTGCGCAGACTCTTCCCTCCGTGCACATCCCGTTCGGGTTTGTTAATCACCCAGCGGCCAGCGGGGTGGAGCAGGAAAAAGAGTGAAAACAGCTTAAACCACGGTGGACAGG
The DNA here is from genome assembly GCF_051948705.1 of Alcaligenes sp. Lyrl_28. Classification (NCBI taxonomy): domain Bacteria; kingdom Pseudomonadati; phylum Pseudomonadota; class Betaproteobacteria; order Burkholderiales; family Alcaligenaceae; genus Alcaligenes; species Alcaligenes sp. Lyrl_28. The sequence goes on along the minus strand of NZ_JAYJLG010000005.1, from coordinate 223,989 downwards.
GAGGCCTTAGGCCTGTGCCAGAGACCGGCTGACGGCGCGTGCAGCAGGCTGGATCAGGGTGGCCAGTGCCTCGGGGCTGATTGCCTCAAAGCGTTCCAGGCTTCCCAGCAAGGTCAGGCTGCCAAAGATACGCTTGGCATCATCGAAAATGGGTGCAGAAATCCCGCCTATGCCCGGATTGATCTGTTCTTTGGTGATGCAGTAGCCGGCGCGACGCAGCTCCTGCATATGCGCGGAAAAAGCCGGCCAGTCCTTGCCCAGGCGTTGTACATAATCCAGGTGCTGGTTTTTCTCGTACAAACGGCGAAGATGACGGGTAGGCAGGTACGCGGTGATGATGCGCGCCGTGGAGCTGCGGAACATGTCCATCGTGCGGCCTCGCCCAAACAGCAGCTCGAAGCGCTCGGGCCCTGTTTCCTGGTGGGTGGTCAGAATGCGTTCGCCATATTGCTGGCCAATCAGGACATCCAGCCCGGTTTGCTCAACCAGAGATCGCAACAGAGGGCGACAGCGGCTGACCAGCGGATCAAATTCGCGGATCAGCAAATCCATTTCAATAAACCGTGGCCCAGGTGCGTAGCCTTCTGGGCTGCGAATCAACAGGCCGCTATTGCATAGCTCTTTCAGATAGCGATAGGTGGTGGCGGGAGGATAGCTCAGGCGGGTGCAGATGGTCTCCACATCCAGCACCGGCGTGTGTGCACCGTACAAGTCCAGAATTTGCAACATGCGTCTTAGACTATTCATGTGCCCTCGTCAAAATGGAGTTGTTGGTTCTCTATTCTAACCACGCGGCGGCCTGTCAGTGGGGCGCAACATCGGGCAAGTCCCCCTTCTACTGGTTTATACCTAAACCATCACATTATTCGGAAATTTTTCTCAGACTGCGGTAATAATCTGGAGAACAAGCGGGTCTGTTATGCATTTGCTTACACATGGCCTACCCTTTTTGTGACGCTGGGCACGACACGGGCCCGGCATCGGTTTTTAGAGGCGGACATGGATCAGGCTCAGCCCAGTCAGGTGTCGTTGGAAATCAAGAATGTACTGTTCATCATGTGTGACCAGTTACGCGCGGATCACCTGTCCTGTTATGCCCCCGGCGGTGCATTAAAGACGCCCAATCTGGATCGTTTGGCGGCGATGGGGATGCGCTTTGATCGCGCCTATGTGAACTCGGCCGTCTGTGGCCCCGCACGGGCTTCGTATTACACCGGCCGCTACCCCTTGTCGCACCGGGTTACCTGGAATCGCGTTCCTCACCCTATCGATGAGCTGTATCTGGGCGATTATCTGGCCCAGTCCGGACGGGATTGCCATCTGCTGGGCAAGACCCATCATGTGCCGGACCCGGCTGGCGCCCGTGCCGGGCGCTTTCAGGTCCAGCCCGAGGGAGCCGAGCGCTTCTGGCAAGGGGGGTTTACGGCCATCGAGCGCTATGACGGTCACTTCGAGATGGGCCCCGATAGTGAGTACCGCCAGTATTTGCACAGCAAGGGCTATGACAGCGAGCGGCCCTGGGAAGATTATGTGATCGGCAGCCAGGACGCCCAGGGGCAGTTTGCCTCTGGCTGGTACATGCGCAATGCCAGCCTGCCGGCACGGGTCAAGGCCCAGGACTCTGAAACCGCCTACTTTACCCAGCGCGCCATGGATTTCATCACCGCCAAAGGTGAAGAGCCCTGGGCCTTGCACCTGTCTTTCATCAAACCGCATTGGCCGTACAAGGCGCCAGCGCCCTACCACGACCGCTTTGGCGCGCACGATGCCTGTGCGCCAGTGCGGGCCGAGCACGAGCGCCACCAGGCCCATCCGGTCCATGCCGCCTATCAGCAGCATGAAGAGTCCCGGTCTTTCGCTCAGGACGAGGTCTGGCGCACGATCAAGCCCGTGTATATGGGCCTGGTCCAGCAGATCGACGATGAGGTCGGCCGTTTGCTGGACCAGCTCGAACAGCAGGATCGCCTGAAAGACACGCTGATTATTTTCAGCTCGGATCATGGTGATTTGCTGGGCGATCACTGGCTGGGCGAGAAAGAATATTTTTTTGAAAACGCTATTCGCGTGCCGCTGATCGTGGTTGATCCCCGGGCGTCGGCGAACGCCACACGCGGACAAGGCAGTGATGCCTTTGTGGAGTGTGTGGACGTGACGCCCACGATTCTGGATGCCTTGCAACTGCCCGCCCAGGAGCATCGCGTGGAAGGCCGCTCCCTGATTCCCCTATTACACGGTCAATCCGCTTGGGCTCGTGAGTATACCGTCGCCAGTCTGGACTACGCGTATCGGGAAGCCCGTCAGATCCTGGGCCGCGGGGTGGAGGAGTGCCGGGGGCTGATGCTGCGCGATGGTGACTATAAATACATACATTGGCAGGGCTATCGGCCCCAGCTGTTCGATTTGAAACAAGACCCTGACGAGCTGCACGACCTGGGCGCGGACCCGGCGTACGCGGCGGTTTGTCGGCGTATGAAAGAAGGCCTGCTGGACTGGCATGACACCCTGAAAGGGCGTGCCAGCGAAAGCTGGGCTGCAGTAGAAGATCGTACCAATGCGCATGAGCGCATGATGAACATCTTGATTGGACGATGGTAAATACGCTGCGGGGGGCTGCCAGTGTGGGTGGCGGGCCGCAATTAATAACGATAAGGAGTGGACAATGAAACAGCTTAAAAATACGACGCTGGCCCTGTTGCTGGCCGGAGTAGGCGCTCTGGCGCCGATGATGGCTCAGGCGGCCTGGCCGAGCACGGAGCAGGTACGTATTGTGGTCCCCTACCCGCCCGGCACCGAGCCTGACATTCTGGCCCGCGATCTGGGTGTGCATTTGAACAAGGCCACGGGCAAAGTCTTTGTGATTGAAAACCGCCCGGGCGCCAATGCCATTATTGGCACCGATAATGTGGTCAAGGCCAAAGGCGATGGTTCGGCCTTGCTGATGGTGGACAGTCTGGCGGTATCGACCAACCCTCTGCTCTACAGCAACCTGCCCTACAAATGGGAAAAAGACTTGAAGCCGGTCACCACGGTAGCAGGTGTGAACCTGTATCTGCTGGTGCGCAATGACTTTCCGGCCAAGGATTACAAGGAATTCATTGCCCAGGCCAAGAAGGCCAACGGAGATACCAATGTGGGCACAGGCGGACGTGGGCATGTCACGCACCTGGGCATGGGCCTGCTGGGCCGTGAGGAAGGCGTGAACTTCACTTACATTCCCTACAAAGGCATGGCCCCGGCGACCAATGCAATTCTGGGTGGCGAGACGGATGCCATGCTGGTCGGTGGCATTCTGGCATCCCAGCATGTGAATGGCGGTAAAGTCCGGATCCTGGCCGTCGGTGCAGACAAACGGACCGAGCTGCTGCCAAACGTGCCGACTGTCGAGGAAGCAGGCGGCCACGCCAACAGCATCCCTACCACTACGTTTGCACTGTTTGCTCCCGGCACCACGCCCGATGAGACGGTAAAGGAAATTCAGGAAAAAGTGGATGCGGCACTGAAAACTCCCGAGATGCAGGCGGCTTTCAAGAACCGTGGTCTGGCCCAGTTCTACACCACCCCAGCCCAGACGCTGGAGCGTGTGCAGAACGACTCCAAAGTTTATTCCGAGCTGATCCCTACCCTGGGCATTCAGCCTGAATAAACGGCGGGTCGGGTAGCGCCCTGTGCCGGCAAGCGGTCGGCCGGGGGCGTTGGAACCGGCAGGACTGCGTCAACAAAAAACACCACCCACACATCGCCTGAGCGGTGTGTGGGTGGTGTTTCTGAATGCTGGCCGTCTCTCTCTCCCACTCCTGGCTGGACCATCCAGATCCCCAGGCAGCAGGGTTAGAACCGATAGTGTGCGCGGTCGTGCTGCGTTTTACTGCTCGTTATAGTCGTGCTGCTCGGAAATCAGGCGTCGCAAGGTGGCCTTGAGGGCATTGACGTCCAGGGGTTGCAGGCGCTGGACGACCTCCTGCTCGTGCAGGCGGGCCTTGGCAATCAGGCCGGAGATCAGGGTCTGCCCTTCTTCGGTAATGCGCACCAGCGTGATGCGACGATCCACATCGTGGGCTACGCGGCGCAATAAACCTTGTTTTTCCAGTCGATCCAGCAAACGGGTGACAGTTGGTTGCTTGGTGGTCGCAATGCGCGCCAGGTGCCCAATACTGACCTCGCCCGCGCCGGACAGGGTGGACAGGACACGCCATTCGGAAATGGACAAACCGTTGCTCAGCACCACTTCGTGGAATTCGGCAGAGATCAGCTGGCTGGCCTGGGCCAACAGGGCGGGCAGGTAATTTTCGACAAAGACGGTGTCGTGTTCGGTGGGGCTCATGGTGCTTATTGTCATTACAGGCTAGTGGGTGCCGCGAATCTGCAGGGGCGTGGGCCCGAGCAGATGGTCAGGCCTGAAGACCCCGCGCGGCGGCAACAGGGCTCACTATAACCAAGCTGTCCGTTCGCGTGTCGCAAATAATTTGGCGTCTTTACTAGGGAAAACCATGAGAATGGATATGTTGAGATATAAACATATTCCGATGAAAATAAATACCATGTTCACAATACGCGGTAAGTAAGGAAAGAAAATGGCTGAGCGATCATTTGTCGAAGAAGTCAAAAAGCTGCGCCTGGGGGATGGAGACGTATTCAGTGGCGAAGGCATCTTGGCGGTGACCAAGGCCCTGCTGGAATCGGGCGTGTCCTATGTGGCCGGTTACCAGGGTGCGCCTATCTCGCACTTGATGGACGTGCTGGCCGATGCCCAGGACATCTTGCAAGAGAACGGAATCCGTTTTGAAAACAGCGCCAGCGAGGCGACCGCGGCGGCCACACTGGCTGCGTCGGTCAACTACCCGCTGCGTGGCGCCATCACCTTCAAGGCGACGGTAGGCACCAACGTGGCCTCTGACGCGTTGGCCAACCTGGCCTCGGGTGGGGTCAAGGGCGGTGCGCTGATCATCGTGGGCGAAGACTACGGCGAAGGCTCTTCCATCATGCAAGAGCGCAGTCACGCTTTTGCCATGAAGTCGCAAATGTGGATGCTGGACCCGCGTCCTAACCTGCCCTGTATTGTGCAAGCGGTCAAAGACGGTTTTGATTTGTCCGAAGCGTCCAACACCCCTGTCATGTTGCAGCTGCGCATTCGCGCCTGCCACGTGCATGGTCAGTTTGTGGCCTCGGACAACCGCCGCGCCAAATTCACCATTAAAGAAGCCATGGAGCAGCCCACACGCGACATCAATCGCATTGTGTTGCCGCCTGCCAGCTTCCTGCATGAAAAAGAAAAGATCGAACAGCGCTGGCCGAACGCCGTCAAGTTCATCGAAGAGCGTCAGCTCAATGAATTCTTTGCTGATGGCACCGACGATGTGGGTCTGATCGTTCAGGGCGGTGGCTACAACACCGTGATCCGCGCTTTGGAACACCTGGATCTGGCCGATGTGTTTGGCGAATCCAAAGTGCCCATGTACGTGATGAACGTGGCCTACCCGCTGATCGAGTCCGAAATCGTCCGTTTCTGCGAAGGCAAACGTGCGGTGCTGGTGCTGGAAGAGGGTCAGCCCAACTTTGTGGAACAGAACATTTCCGACATCGTGCGTCGCCACAATGTGGACGTCACCCTGCACGGCAAGGACCTGCTGCCACTGGCCGGTGAATACAACACCGCCACCATGCTCAAAGGCCTGCGCGCTTTCATGGAAAAATATGGCCGCGTCGAGCCTCTGGCTCCTCGCAAACCACGTGTGATCCCGATGAAAGTCGAGACGGTGGAGCGTCCAAAAGCGGAACAAGCCAGCCTGGTGGACGTGGAAGCCGCCGAAGTCAAACCGTTGGGCAGCCTGGACGAAAACGTTCATGCCCGTCCTCCCGGGTTTTGTACTGGCTGTCCCGAGCGTCCTATCTTTACCGCGTTGAAACTGGTGGAGCGCGAACTGGGCGAACACCACGTCTCTGCCGACATTGGCTGTCACCTGTTCTCCATTTTGCCGCCCTTCAATCTGGGTAACACCACCATGGGCTACGGTCTGGGCGGCGCCGGTTCGGCAGCCTTGAACGTGGAGTCCGACAAGCGCGCCATCTCGGTCATGGGTGACGGCGGTTTCTGGCACAACGGTCTGACCAGTGGTATTGCCAATGCGGTATTTAACCGCAGTGACAACCTGACCATTGTGATCGACAACAGCTACACCGCCGCCACGGGCGGTCAGGACATCCTGTCCTCCAAGGCCAAGAACGAAACGCGCAGTACCGGTCACCTGATCGAGAAAGCCGCGCGTGGCGTGGGTGTGGAATGGCTGCGCATGATCCGTCGCACCTACGATCTGAAGACCATGACGGCCACTTTGCGTGAGGCCCTGACGACCAAGGAAAAAGGTCCCAAGGTGCTGGTGGCGCAAAGCGAATGTATGTTGAACCGTCAGCGTCGCGAAAAAGGCCAGGTCCGCAAGGCAGTGGCGGCAGGTGAGCGCGTGGTGCGCGAGCGCTTTGGCGTGGACCCGGACACCTGTACCGGCGATCACTCCTGCATCCGTCTGTCCGGTTGTCCGTCGCTGTCGATTCGCCCCAACCCGGACGCTCTGCGTCAGGACCCGGTGGCCAATGTGATGAACAGCTGTGTGGGTTGCGGTCTGTGTGGTGAGGTTTCCCACGCGGCGATTCTGTGCCCCTCGTTCTACCGGGCTCAAGTCGTCAGCAACCCGACTGGCTGGGACAAGTTCCGCGAAAAAACCCGCCGTGGCTTTATTGGCTGGTTGCAGCGTCGTGACGCTGCCCGTCGTGATCGTCTGGCCTTCTAAGCACACCCGTAGAGATTCTTATCATGCAGATCAAACCAATCAAGATTGCTATTTTGGCCATGGGTGGCGAAGGCGGCGGCGTGCTGGCCGACTGGATCGTCAACCTGGGCGAACAAAACGGCTACTTTGCACAAACCACCTCGGTGCCGGGCGTGGCCCAGCGTACCGGTGCCACGATTTATTATGTGGAGCTGTTTCCGCACTCGGCCGCACCTGATGGCAAGAGGCCGGTGCTGGCCTTGATGCCCATGCCCGGCGATGTGGACGTGGTCCTGGCATCCGAGCTGATGGAAGCGGGTCGCGCCGTGCAGCGCGGCCTGGTCACCGAAGACCGCACCACATTGATTGCCTCTACGCACCGTGTCTACTCCATTGCCGAAAAATCGGCCATGGGCGATGGCCGGGTGGATGACAATGCGCTGATTGCGCACGCCACGCAGGCTGCCAAGCGTTTTGTGTATTTCAATATGGAAAAAGCGGCCGAGGACTCGGGCAGCGTGATTTCCGCCGTGCTGTTTGGTGCCTTGGCCAGTACGGGTGTGCTGCCCTTTAGCCGCACCCAGTTCGAGCAGACAATTGAGCGCGGTGGCGTGGGCGTCAAGCCCAGCCTGAAGGCTTTTGGCGCTGCTTACGCTCGTGTGGCCGAAGGTGATGCCGGCAAGGCCGAGTCGGATAACAAACCGGTTGATATGGCAACGCTGGCTCCGCGTGACCCAGCTGTTGCCAAGCTGATTGACCGTGTTCGTGCCGAAGTGCCTGAGCAGGCCCAGCCCATCGTGGTGGAAGGGGTGCGCCGTGTTCTGGATTTCCAGGATGTGGATTACGCCAATTTGTACCTGGACCGCCTGAAAAAGATCAGCCGCTTCGCACGTCCGGATGACGTGGCCCTGGTGCGTGAAACGGGTCGGTATCTGGCCTTGTGGATGTCTTACGAAGATGCCATTCGCGTGGCCGAGCTGAAAACCCGTGCCAGTCGTTTTGACCGCGTCCACAAGGAAGTGCGTGCTGCCGATGGCCAGATCGTGGCGATCAATGAATACATGCATCCGCGTGTGGAAGAGATCAGCGAAATCCTGCCGTTTGCCAGTGTTGGCCGCTGGCTGATGCGTCCTACCTGGGGCAACAAACTGGTGAAATCGCTGACCAAGTCCGGACGTGTCATTCAAACCAGCTCGGTGCGCGGCTTTATTCCTTTGTATCTGTTGTCGGGCTTTAAACGCTGGCGTCGTCGCACGCTGCGTTACCAGGCCGAGCAACAGCGCATTGAAAGCTGGTTAAAGCAGATTGAGCAGGCGGCCGATGCTCACCCGGCCCTGGCTTTGGAAATTGCCCAATGTCAGCGTCTGGTCAAGGGCTACGGCGATACGCATGCTCGCGGGCTGCGCAACTACCAGACCGTGATGTCGGCACTGGAGCGCAACCCCAGCACCTTGTCGCCAGCCATGCTGGGCGCCTTGCGCGATGCGGCCTTGGCCGACGAGCATGGCTCCAAGCTAGAGGCCACATTGCGCCAGTACGCCCTGGTGTAAAGGGTTCACCAGGCCGCTGGATAGCGGCCTTGGTGAAAACCCTTGAAGGCACGGATTTAACCCTCTAAATACTTTATTTCTAAAATATTCATAGTAGAATATAAATTCGGATTGACACGGTGACCGCGGCATGGAGAGCCAGACGTTCCGTGTCTATTTGGCCACTTGTTCACACTTGTTCAAGCACGAGTATCCCGCCTGTTGGTCAAACTGAAATTAGCCAAAGTTTGGGGGGCAAGAATATGAATCAAAGCGAAGCAGCACAGGATTTACTGGTAGAGCCAGCCGATGCTGGATTTGAAGGCCGCGTCGGTCCCAAGGACCCTGCCAGCCTGAAATTGTGGTTGCGCATGCTGACCTGCACCAAGCAGATCGAGGACGAGATCCGTCGTCGCCTGCGCCAGAATCATGGTATTTCGCTGGCCCGTTTTGATTACATGGCCCAGTTGTACCGCTACCCGCAGGGCCTGAAGATGGGCGAGTTGTCACGCTATCTGATGGTGACCGGCGGCAATATTACCGGACTGACTGACGAGCTGGCCCGAGAAGGCATGGTGTCTCGCCAGAGCAGTCCAACAGACCGACGTGCTTGGGTGTTGCGTCTCACCCCCAAGGGCAAAAGCAGTTTCGAGGCGATGGCCCAGGCCCACAGTGACTGGATTGCAGAAATGTTTGAAGGACTGGCGACAGACGAAGTTGTGCATATCCATCAGCATCTGGGCTTGCTGCGGGTGCATCTGCAAAGCACGGCCAGCTAGCATAAGGTGCATTCTGCCCGGTCTGTGAGGCCAGACAGAATGCGGATAGCGTCACAGACAGGCGCACAAAACACTTGCTAAAAAGGTGTCTACAACATGGTTTCCAAGCTGTACGAACAAGAACATCGCATCCGTTTTTCGGAATGCGATCCAGCGGGTATCGTTTTTTATCCGCAGTACTTTGTGATGTTTAACGACCTGATGGAAGCATGGATCGATTCCATGGTACCCGAGGGTTTTCACAACATGATCGCCAGCAAACGGGTAGGCATGCCCTCGGTACATATTGAAGCCGAGTTCAAGTCCATCAGCCGTATGGGTGATGATGTGGTGATGAGCCTGGGAGTGGAACGCATTGGCAACAGCTCCTTGACGTTGCTGTTGCGTTGCGTCGGCAAGGACGGCGTGCTGCGTATGCAAGTGCGCCAGACTGTGGTGACCACCTCGCTGGAGACCCACCTGGGTATTCCTATCCCTGATTTCCTGCGCAACCCCATGCAAGCGTATGTGATTGCCCAGCCAGAAAGCAGCCAGGCTTGATCTAGTTTGAAGTAGTAGCAGGCAGTATGCAGGTCAGGTATTTTTTTTGATTTAAATAGTTGACTTGTATAATATTTATTAATAAATATACTATGCTCGAAAGCATGTATTCAGACCATACGGACATATCATGAATATCGTATGTATTGGCGGAGGCCCAGCCGGCTTGTATTTCGGTTTGCTGATGAAGTTGCAAAACCCTCAGAACGAGGTTTTTGTGATCGAGCGTAACCGACCGTACGACACCTTTGGCTGGGGCGTGGTGTTCTCGGATGCCACCATGGAAAACCTGCGTGAAGCTGACCCTGTGTCCGCGCAGACCATCGGTGACGCCTTCAACCACTGGGACGACATCGAGTGCCATTTCAAAGGTAGCGCCGTGCGCTCCAGCGGTCATGGTTTCATCGGGATTGGTCGCAAAAAGCTGCTGAACATCTTGCAGGCTCGCTGCGAGGAAGTGGGCGTTAACCTGGTGTTCGAGACCGTGGTGTCGGACGACGCTGAGCTGGCCCGCAAGTACAACGCCGATATCCTGATTGCCTCTGACGGTATCAACAGCGCCATTCGTACTCGTTACCAAGACGTGTACCAGCCCGATATCGACACCCGCAACTGCCGTTTTGTCTGGCTGGGTACGGAAAAGGTGTTTGACGCCTTTAATTTCATTTTTGTGGAAACCGAGCACGGCTGGTTCCAGGCTCACGCCTACCGTTTCCAGGAAGGCCTGTCCACGTTCATCGTGGAAACGCCCGAGGAAACCTGGCAAAAAGCCGGTATTGGTGAAATGTCGCAGGAAGAGGCCATTGCCTACTGCGAGAAGCTGTTTGCCGATCACCTCGATGGCAACAAGCTCATCAGCAATGCCACGCACCTGCGCGGTTCGGCCATCTGGATTCGTTTCCCCCGCGTGATCTGCAACAAGTGGGTGCACTGGAAAGATTACGGCACCGGCAAGAAAGTGCCTGTGGTATTGATGGGCGATGCCGCTCACACCGCTCACTTCTCGATCGGTTCGGGCACCAAGCTGGCCCTGGAAGATGCCATCACGCTGGCCCAGCATATGGACCACGAGTCGATGGAAGAGGCGCTGAAAGATTACGAAGCCGCTCGTAGCGTGGACGTATTGCGCATTCAGAACGCTGCCCGCAACTCGACCGAATGGTTCGAGAACGTGGCCCGTTACGCCAATATGAAGCCCGAGCAGTTCACCTACTCCATGCTGACCCGTTCGCAGCGTATCTCGCATGAGAACATGCGGGTGCGTGATGCCGCCTGGCTGGAAAAATACGAGCGTTGGATGGCGACGGAAGCGGGCATGGAGCTGGCTGAGGGTGAAAAGGCCCCCTCGCCCATGTTCACCCCTTTCAAGCTGCGCGACATGCAGTTGAAGAACCGTATCGTGTTCTCGCCCACCCTGATGTACAGCGCCAAGGACGGCATGCCCAATGCCACGCATCACGTTCACTATGGCAGCCGTGCCATGGGTGGCGCTGGCCTGATCCTGGCTGAAATGACCGCCGTGACGCCGGAAGCTCGTGTCACCCCCGGTTGTACCGGTCTGTGGAACGACGAGCAGGCCGAGGCCTGGAAGCCTGTCGTGGCATTTGCCCACGAACAAGGCGCCAAGATCGGTGTGCAACTGGGTCATGCGGGTCGTCGTGGTTCGACGCAGCTGGGCTGGGAAAAAGCCAATCAGCCGCTGGCTGAAGGCAACTGGCCTTTGGTGTCGGCCTCCGCCCTGCCTTATCAGGCTGGTGTGACGGCTGTTCCTACCGAGATCACCCGTGCCCAGATGGACGAGATTCGTGACGCCTTTGTGGCCGCTGCCAAGCGCGCTGACCAGGCCGGTTTTGATTGCATTGAGCTGCAAGCCGCTCACGGTTACCTGTTGTCCAGCTTTATCTCGCCGCTGACCAATCAGCGTAGTGATGAGTTTGGTGGTAGTCTGGAAAATCGCATGGCTTACCCGCTGGAAGTGTTTGCGGCCATCCGCGCCGTCTGGCCAGAGAACAAGCCCATCATGGTGCGTATCTCGGCAACAGACTGGGCCGAAGGCGGCAACACGGCGGACGACGGTGTGGAAATTGCCCGCTTGTTCAAGCAAGCCGGTGCCGATCTGATCGACGTGTCCTCGGGTGAAGTGGTGCTGGAGCAGCAGCCAATTTACGGCCGCATGTACCAGACTCCATTCTCCGACCGTATCCGTAACGAAGCCGGTATCGCCACCATGGCGGTGGGCTCGATCATGGAAGCGGATCATGCCAACAGCATTATTGCCGCAGGCCGTGCTGACCTGTGCGCCTTGTCGCGCGGCTTCCTGGCCGATGCGAACTGGCCGCAACGTCAGGCTGCGGAGTTGGGCTACACCGACCTGGCCTGGCCGGTTCAGTATGAGTGGGGCAAAGACTGGTTGCAGCGTCAGATCAAGCGTGCGCCAGTCGCCCAGGATGGCCCAGCCAAGTCATAAAACACAAAAGGAGACAGCATCATGTCGGAAGAACGTTTTGACACCCATCGCGAAAGCGTGATCGGTCGTGCTGATGTTGAGGACACGCCCGAACTGGTGAAGTACTACCAGGATTTGACTCAATTTGAGGCCGGTGCCTTGTGGACCGTGGCCAACAAGATTGAGCCCTGGGAGCCCAAGTCCGAGTCCGTGCCGGTGGTGTGGCGCTACCGCGACCTGCGCGACTATGTGTTGCGCTCGGTGGATCTGGTCAGCCCTGAAAAAGCCGGTCGTCGCGTGATTTACCTGAACAACCCCGGTCGCCAGGAAGTGTCGGCGGCGGTGGGTTGGCTGTACTCCGGTTTGCAGGTCATGAAACCGGGTGAAGCGGCTTCCGCACATGCTCACTCCTCCTCGGCCCTGCGTTTTATTATGGAAGGCCGTGGCGCCTACACCATCGTGGACGGGCACAAGATGACGCTGGGTGCCAACGACTTTGTGTTGACCCCCAACGGCTGCTGGCACGAGCACGGCGTGGAAGCCGACGGCCTGCCTTGCATCTGGCAGGACGGTCTGGACATTCCCCTGGTCAATGCGTTGGAAGCCGGTTTTTACGCCGTTCACCCGGATCTGGCCCAGGCCATTACGCATCCCGTCAACGACGCGGTGGGAATCTGGGGTGGCCGTGGTTTGAAGCCCACTTTGCACGACTGGCAAAAACCCTACTCGCCGCTGCTCAAGTACGAGTGGGAGCCGACGTACGAAGCCTTGTCAGCCTACGCCAAGGTAACGGACGGCAGCCCCTTTGATGGCGTCATCATGGACTACATCAACCCGCTGACCGGCGGCCCTGTCATGTCCACCATCGGCGCCAGCATGCAGATGCTGCGCCCCGGTGAGCACACCAAGGCCCACCGTCACACGGGCAGCATCATTTATCAGTGTGCCAAGGGTGAAGGGTATTCCATCATCAATGGCAAACGCTTTGACTGGCGCGAACGCGACATTTTCTGCGTCCCTTCCTGGATGTTCCATGAGCACGTGAATGGTTCCTCGTCGCAAGACGCCTGCCTGTTCTCGTTCCACGACCTGCCTGTGATGCGTGCCCTGAATCTGTACCGCGAAGAAGCGTTGGCAGAGAACGGCGGCCACCAGGTGCTGCTGTAAGACTACTTGTTTAACTTATTTGGACGGCCTGCCAAGGCGGGCCGACCCGATTTATTCAAGCCATCTGCGCAAGATGGCCCAATCTGGAGATAGAAATGCGTCTTGTAACGTACCGTAGTGAAGTTGCTGCCGCTGGCCGCTTGGGCGCCATTGTGGGCGATCTGGTGGTTGACCTGGGTTACCTGGGCGACGCCACAGGCCACATGCTGCCTGACAATATGCTCGATTTCATCGACCTGGGCCCAGCCGCTGTGACTTCCACGGCTCGCTTGCTGGAAACCTACGCCGACGATATGCCTTTTGGCGTGGCACTGCCCTTGGCCAACGTCAAACTGTTGGCTCCTATCCCCCGTCCACGCAAGAACATCTTTGGTATCGGCCTGAACTACGTGGAACACGTAGCCGAATCCAGCCGTACCCTGGACACCTCCAAAGAGCTGCCTAAGCAGCCCGTGATTTTCTCCAAGCCGCCTACCACCGTGATTGGCCCCGGCGATGCCATCGAGCACAACAAGAACATCACGCAGCAAATGGACTGGGAAGTGGAACTGGCCGTGATCATGGGCACCCGTGCCCAGCGCGTGGCCAAGGAAGACGCCCTGAAGTACGTGTTCGGCTACTCCGTCATGATCGACGTGAGCGCTCGCGACTGCCGTCGTGCCGGTCAGTGGATCTACTCCAAAGGCCAGGACACCTACGCGCCATTCGGTCCTGTGATCGTGACGGCCGATGAGCTGACCGATCCTCACAACCTGAACCTGAGCCTGACTCTGAACGGTGTGACCAAGCAAAGCTCCAACACCAAGCACATGCTGTTCAACGTGAATGACCTGATCGCTGACATCAGCGCCGGCATCACGCTGGAACCCGGTGACATCATCGCCACCGGTACACCAGAAGGCGTGGGCGCTGGCCGTGATCCTCAAGAGTGGATGTGGCCTGGCGACGTGGTGCATGCTGTGGTGGAAGGCATCGGCGAATTGCGTCACCCCATCGTGGACGTGACCCCCCAAAACTAAGTAAAGGAGAGCATGATGCTGGAATTGCGTCAGTTCAAGGCCGCCGCCGTTCAGGCAGCGCCTGTGTTCCTGGACACGAATGCGACCATCGAAAAAGTATGTCGTCTGATCAATGAAGCAGCCGACAACGGTGCCGAGCTGATCGCCTTCCCCGAGGTGTTCGTCTCCGGTTACCCCTACTGGAGCTGGGTGATGAACCCGATCGAGGGCAGCCCATGGTTCGAGCGCCTGTGCAAATCGGCCATCGAAGTCCCAGGTCCCGAGATCCAGAAGGTTGCGCAGGTTTGTCGTCAGCGCAAGGTCAATGTGGTGTTGGGTGTGAACGAGCGCAGTCCCGTTGGCATCGGCACTCTCTACAACACGCTGGTCACCATCGGCGCTGACGGTCGCATTTTGGGCCGTCACCGCAAACTGGTGCCCACCTGGGCAGAAAAACTGACCTGGGCTAACGGCGACGCCTCCTCGATGCGTGTGCATGACACCACCATCGGCCCTCTGGGCGCCTTGGCGTGCGGCGAAAACACCAACACGCTGGCTCGTTTCAGCCTGTTGTCGCAAGGCGAGCTGGTCCACGTTGCCAGCTACATCGCCTTGCCCGTGGCACCGAAGGACTACGACATGGCTGAAGCCATTCGCCTGCGTGCTGCTGCACACTGCTTTGAAGGCAAGGTGTTTACGGTGGTGGCCTGCTCGACGGTTTCCGAGGAAATTGTCGAGGCCATGTCCGCCACTCATCCCGAAGCGCGTGATCTGCTGGCTCGTCCCAACAGTGCGTTCTCGGGCATTATTGGCCCCGATGGCCGCGTGCAGGGCGAAGCCCTGATCGACAAGGAAGGCATTGCCTACGCCGACATCGATCTGTCGCGCTGCATCCAGCCGCGTCAAATGCACGACATTACGGGTCATTACAACCGTTTTGACGTGTTTGACCTGCGTGTGAACCGCAAGGCTTTGACGCCTGCCCGCTTTTACGAAGGCGATGCCGCGTCCCAGCCCGACCTGAACCCTGCCGAGTTCTCCGTTCTGGACGACAAGGAAGCGTAAGCAGGTTCAAGACGGTCCCCTTCCAGTGTTGGATCGGGACCGTTTTTTGACGGGGCGCTTTGCTCAAGCACCCGGTCAAAAACCGCTGTGGCCTGGCCGCAGTGGTCAAAGATGCACACTGCCCGTTTTTGAAAAAGGGGCAGCGCCAGCCTGGAGGAGTGGGCTGTTTTAACGGCTGCTTCCCTTCCTGCATGGGCAGGACAGGCACTTATAACGATGACATAAGATCCCCGTAGGAGATGAAATGAGCGACAAGAACCCATTGGCAGCCTTTATCCAGGCAATCGACAGCAAACAGGTCCGTTTCGTGGATCTGACCCAGACCCTGTCTCCCAGCTTCCCCGCCTTGCAGCTGCCCCCCCAGTTTGGCCAGACTGCTGGTTTCTCGATTGAGCGCATTAGCCAATACGACGAGAATGGCCCAGGCTGGTACTGGAACAACTTCACCTGTGGCGAACACACCGGTACCCACTTTGACGCGCCCGCTCACTGGATCTCCGGCAAGGATCATCCGGACAACACCGTCGACACCATTCCTGTCGACAACTTTCTGCGTCCCGCCGTTGTGGTGGACGCCTCGGCCGAAGTGGCCCAGAACGAAGACTTCATCCTGACCTCCGAGTTCTTGCAGAACTGGGAAGCCCAGCATGGCCGCATCCCTGAAGGTGCCTGGGTGCTGTTTCGCACCGATTGGTCCAAGCGTGTCAACGATGCCGCCGCGTTTCTGAACATGCGTGAAGACGGCGCTCATACGCCTGGCCCAGCTCAGGAAGCGGTGGAGTGGATGATTCACGAGCGCAAGGTGCACGGCTTTGGCGTTGAAACCATCAATACCGATGCGGGCCAATCCTACGCCTGGCCAGTGGCTTACCCTTGCCACACCCTGATGCACGGCGCCAACCGTTACGGTTTGCAGTGCCTGTGCAACCTGGATCAGTTGCCCCCTCAGGGCGCACTGATCATGTCGGCCCCTCTGAAGATTGAAGGCGGCTCCGGCAGCCCGCTGCGCGTGGTCGCACTGGTAGCTCAGTAAACGCAAAACGGGGAGAAAATGGCAGAATTGTGTACGACACGGTTCTGCTGTTTTCTCACCTAGTGGTTTTCCATTATATTCGGCAGTATATATTTATCCGTAAACTATTCATCAATAAAACAAATTCACGAAAGAATGAATAGAGATCCAGCCGTACAGCCAGTGTCGGTGTCAGGCAGCCGGTTTTAGCGGAGACAGTAGACGAGCCTTACGCAGCCTTTTTGGGCCGTCCCCTTGCCCCCTGCGGCGCTACATGATGCCATGGCTTGGCCGTTTTGGCTGGGTAATTGATGTAGTCATGCTCAATGGTAGGCACACGATGGATACTTTTGAACTCGTCATCCGGGATATCCAGAACGCATCCCCGCTGATTCGCAGTTTTACGCTAGAGCCTGCCCAGGCCGGTTCCCTGCCCGCATTTGCGCCGGGTTCGCACCTGCAGGTACAGATTCCTGATCTGAACGATCACCGCTGCTATTCCCTGATTTCCCTGGACGCTGACATGGCGCAGGGACCCCGCTGCTACCGTCTGGGCGTACGTCTGGAGGACAACAGCTCGGGTGGTTCACGGTACATGCACAGCCTGAAAGTGGGCGATACCTTGCGTGTGGCTGGCCCCAAGAATGATTTCCCTTTGCATGAGGGCGTCGAGGGTGAAACCGAGACCGTGTTGATTGCCGGTGGCATCGGCATCACCCCGATTGCCAGCATGGCCGCGGCCCTGCATCACCAGGGTCGCCCCTATCAGCTGCACTATGCAGGGCGCAGCGTGGAACAGTTGGCTTTCCTGGATGAGCTGAGCGCCTTGTCCGGCCCGGCTCTGCGTCATTACGCGGACGACAGCGAAGGCCGGTTCTGCCTCAATACCCTGCTCGATGGTTTGACCAAAGATCAGCATATCTACGTTTGCGGTCCCAAAGGCATGATTGATGCCGTGATCGAAGCCTGCAAGCAGCGTGGCTGGCCCAGTGAGCATGTGCATTTTGAGCTGTTCGCGACCGCGGCTGCGCAGGAAGGGGACCAGCCTTTCGAGGTGGAACTGCGCCAGACCGGCGTCACGTTGCAGATCCCCGCCGACAAGACCATTGTTGATGTCATGGAAGAGCAAGGCCTGGACCCCATGATCGATTGCAAGCGCGGCGAATGCGGCGTCTGTACCTGTGATGTGATCGAAGGCGAGGTTGACCACCGCGACTATTTCCTGAGCGATTCGGAAAAAGCCAGCAACAAGGTTATCCAGATCTGTATTTCTCGTGCCAAGACCCCGCGTCTGGTGCTGGATCTATAAAGCCCAACGGCGACGGAGAACATGATGGAAAAGTATCGTGATAATCCCCAGGCCATCCGCGAATTGGTACGCGAGGCCGAGGTCCACAAGGATTTGTACATCAGCCAGGAGCTGTTTGAGCTGGAGATGGAACAGTTGTTCGCCAATACCTGGGTCTACGTTGGCCATGCCAGCCAGGTGCCCAATAAAGGTGACTTCTACACCACGACGGTCGGTACCGAGTCCGTCATTATGGTGCGCCATACAGACGACAGCATCCGTGTGCTGTACAACCGCTGCCCGCATAAAGGCGTGCAAGTGGCCGGTGAAACCTGTGGCAACACGGGCAAATTCTTCCGTTGCCCTTACCATGCCTGGACCTTCAAGACCGATGGTTCCCTGCTGTCCATCCCTTTGAAGAAAGGTTACGAAAATACCGGCTTTGAATGCACCGAAGCCAGCCAGGGCATGGCGGCGGTCAAGAATGTGCGGGTGTACCGCGATTTTGTGTTCTGCCGTCTGGCCGATGAAGGCATTGGCTTTGAAGAGTTCTTTGGCCAGTCCCTGAGCACCATCGACAATATGGTCGATCGCTCCCCCGAAGGCCGCCTGGAAGTGGCCGGTGGCGTGATGCGCTACATGCACCAGTGCAACTGGAAAATGCTGGTCGATAACCAGACCGATACCTGTCACCCCATGGTGGCGCACGAGTCCTCGGCGGGCACCGCCGTAAAAGCCTGGGAAGCGGCCCCTCCAGGTACGCCCAAGCCCATGGCGGTTGAGCTGTTTGCCCCGTTCATGTCGCCTTACGAGTTCTATGAAGGCATGGGTATTCGCGTGTGGGAAAACGGTCACGGCCATACCGGCGTGAGCAACTCCATCCACGCGGATTATTCCGAAATCCCCGGTTACTGGGACCAGATGGTCGAAGCCTACGGTGAAGAGCGTGCCAAAGCCATTTTGGGTGACACGCGTCACAACACCTGTTACTTCCCCAACATCATGGTCAAGGGCCCGATCCAGACCCTGCGTTTGTTCAAGCCCATTGCCGCGGATAAAACCCTGGTGGAGTCCTGGACTTTCCGCCTGGTGGGCGCGCCGGACACACTCCTGGAACGGACCTTGATGTACAACCGCCTGATCAACGCGCCTACTTCGATGGTCGGCCACGACGATCTGGAAATGTATGAACGCGCGCAGCAGGGCTTGCAGTCGCGGGGACGCGACTGGATGAACCTGGCGCGTCTGGTGGAAAAAGACGAAGACCAGCAAAAGAACGTGGTGATCAACGGCACCAGCGAAATGCAGATGCGCGCCCAGTTCCGTGCCTGGCTCAAGTTCATGCTGCCCGAGCAGCAGGCTAAACAAGAAGAGGAATAACCATGAGCGAAATCAGCCGTCAGGCCCTTATCGATTTTGTGTATGCGGAAGCCCGCCTGCTCGATGAACAGCATTATGAGCAATGGCTCGATCTGTTTACCGAAGATGGTTATTACTGGATGCCGTTGGCACACGATCAGCAAGACGCCCGATTGCATGCCTCCCTGATGCACGAGGACAAGCTTTTGCTGCGTATTCGTGTTGAGCGTCTGGCTGGCCGTCGCACTTTTTCCCAGCAGCCCAAAAGCCGCAGTCATCACCTGCTCCAGCTACCCACGGTGGAAAGCATGGACGAGGAAAAAGGCGAATACACGGTACGTTGCGCCTTCCATTACACGGAAACGCGCGGCGACAAGCAGGATATCTATGTAGGTTGGAGTACCTACACCCTGGTGCGCCAGGACGACGCGTTGAAAATCCGGCTCAAACGGGTGGATCTGCTCAATTGCGACGCGCCCTTTGGCAATATCCAGTTGTTTATGTGACAGGACAGGAGAATTTTTGATGGCCAACACCACGGTCTACCAGGCTTTTAGAGACACCGCCCAGAAATGGGGCGACAAGCCCTTTGTATGTACCCTGCCTGAGACCGCCCAGATCTACGGTATTGAAGCGGGTGAGCTGACCTACGGTCAGGCGCTGGAACGCATTGACGCCCTGCGTGGGGCTTACGCCGCCGCGGGCTATGGCCACGGCCATCGCGTCGGCATTTTGCTGGAGAATCGCCCCGTATTTTTCCTGCACTGGTTTGCCTTGAACAGCCTGGGCGTGTCGATTGTGCCGATCAATCCGGACCTGCGCGCTGCCGAGCTGGAGTACCTGATTGGCCATTCCGAAATGATCATGGCCATTGCCCTGCCCAGCCGTCACCAGGATCTGGTGGAAGCGGCCCAGCGTGCAGGCCAGCCCTTTGCCATCATGGCCGACGGCGATGTGCCGCCCATGGTGGAGCGTGCCGCCGCCCGCTCCTGTGACATTCCCGATGAGCACAGCGAATGTGCCCTGTTGTACACCTCTGGTACGACAGGTCGCCCCAAGGGCTGCATGCTGTCGAACCAGTACTTTCATTATGCCGGTGAGTGGTACCGCGATATTGGTGGTCTGGCCTCGCTGGAGCATGGCAAGGAGCGCATGCTGACCCCGTTGCCCCTGTTTCACATGAACGCCATGGCCTGCTCGACCATGGCCATGGTCAAGACCGGCGGCTGCCTGATCTCCCTGGATCGTTTCCATCCACGCAGCTGGTGGGATTCGGTGCGCGAGTCGGGTGCTACCGTAGTGCATTACCTGGGGGTAATGCCCGCCATTCTGATGAAGGCCGAACCCAGCGAAAAAGACCGTCAACACCACGTGCGCTTTGGTTTTGGCGCCGGTGTGGACCGTGGTCTGCATCCTGTTTTTGAAGAACGCTTCGGTTTCCCCTTGCTGGAAGCCTGGGCCATGACGGAAACCGGCGCCGGTGCCAGCATCATCGCCAATCACGAGCCACGCTTTATCGGCACCTCCTGCTTTGGCAAGGAAATGCCGGTGGTGGAAGTGCTGTTGCGCAAGGACGATGGCGAACCGGCCCAAGCCGGTGAAAACGGCGAGCTGCTGGTGCGCTCGGCTGGGGACAACCCACGTTACGGATTTTTCTCCGGCTACTGGAAAGATCCGGCAGCCACCGACGAGGCCTGGGAAGGCGGCTGGTTTCACACCGGCGATATTGTGTGCCGTGACGAGCAAGGCTACCTGCATTTTGTGGACCGCAAAAAGAACGTGATCCGCCGAAGTGGCGAGAACATCGCTGCCGTGGAGGTGGAAAACATCATGCAACAGCATCCGCTGGTGCGCTCCATTGCGGTGGCTGCCGTGCCTGATGCCATTCGTGGCGACGAAGTGATGGCGCTGGTGGTGCCCCACCAACCGATTGAAACCCAGGAGCAGCGTGAACAGGCCGCCCAGGAAATGGTGCGCTGGGGTCTGACCCAACTGGCCTACTTCAAGGTGCCCGGTTACGTCCTGTTTGTGGATGCCCTGCCGCTGACCTCGACCAACAAGATCCAGCGCGGTGAATTGAAAACCGTGGCGCTGGCAGCCTTGGACAACCCGGCCTGCGTGAACACGAATCACCTGAAAAAACGTCAGGAGGCCTGAGCCCATGGCCTTGCCGCAAGCAGCCCGCCAGGGCTATGACGATGTAGTGCTGGTCGCTCCGGTGACCATCCCCTACGAGCGCCATTCCGAGCAAACCGCCCATTGGTGGCTGGGTGCGGCATTGGGCCAGTTGCTGGCCCAATCCGGCCTGCAGAAAGCCGATGTGGACGGCGTGTGCGTGTCCAGCTTCACGCTGGGCAGCGACACCGCCGTGGGCGTGATGCAGCATTTTCAAATGAGCCCACGGTGGCTGGACCATATTCCGATGGGCGGTGCCAGCGGCGTGGTTGCCATGCGTCGTGCGGCGCGTGCCGTGCAATGTGGCGATGCGTCGATCGTGGCGTGTATTGCGGGCGATACCAATCACCGGGAATCGTTTAAGAACACGGTGGCAGGCTTCTCACGTTTCTCGCAGGATGCCGTCTATCCTTACGGTGCCGGTGGTCCCAATGCCAGCTTTGCGCTGCTGACGGACTACTACATGCGTCACTACGGTGCCACGCGTGAAGATTTCGGCAAGCTGTGTGTGGCCCAGCGTGACAATGCGCTGCGCAACCCGCACGCCCTGATGAAAAAGCCGTTGACGCTGGAGCAGTACATGGAGGCGCGCGTCATTGCCGACCCCATTCATCTGTTCGATTGCGTGATGCCTTGCGCGGGTGCCGAAGGCTATCTGGTGATGCGTCGGGAACAGGCTGAAGCACTGGGCCTGTCTTACGTTCGTATCCGCTCCACCATCGAACGTCACAACGCCTTTCCTCAAGACCCTGTTCAGTACCGTGGTGGCTGGGCCATGGACAAGGATGCCTTCTACGAACACGCGGGCCTTAGCCCGGCGGACGTGGACTTTATGGAAACCTACGATGACTACCCCGTCATCAACGTCCTGCAGTTTGAGGACCTGGGTTTTTGCGCCAAGGGCGAAGGTCCGGCATTCATCCGCAAGAACACCTTTACCGTGGATGGCAGCTTCCCCTTTAACACCAGCGGCGGCCAGTTGTCGGTAGGCCAGGCAGGCGCAGCCGGTGGTTATCTGGGGCTGGTTCAGGCCTTGCGCCAATTGACGGGTACCGCGGGTGATATGCAAGTGGCCAATGCCCGCATCGGTCTGGTGTCCGGCTTTGGCATGATCAATTATGACCGTGGCATCTGTACTGCCGCGGCCTTGCTGGAACGGGGGCAGTGATGAGCCATACCCAAATCTTGCCACCGGGCGCACGCAGCGCCACGGCAGTTGGCCTTACCGACGCCGCACGGCGTGGTGAGTTTGCCCTGCAAGTGTGCCCGTCCTGCGGCACGGTGCAGTATCCCGCCCGCGATGTGTGCGGCCATTGTTTGCACACCACGCTGAACTGGCAGGCCGTGCCCGATACGGGCGTGCTGCAGGCCACCACCACCTTGCATCACAGCAACGAGCCCTACTTTCAGGCACGACTGCCCTGGCGTATCGGTACCGTTGCGCTGGATTGCGGCCCGTTCGCCATCGCCCACTTGCCTGAAGGTGGGCAGGCGGACGAGAAAGTGCGCCTGAGTCTGGAACTGGATGCGGGTGGCGTAGCCGTGCTGGTAGCGCGCCCTGCACCCTGAATTTGCCTGGAGACAATCAAGATGACACAAGCTCAATACACCGCCATCGTGACGGGCGGCAGCACCGGTATTGGTGAAGACATTTGCCGCAAGATGCTCGATCAGGGTTACACCGTGATCAGCATGGCGCGCAATGTGTTGCCCTGGACGCACGAACGTCTGCACTGCGTGCAGGTGGATCTGCTGGATGCAGCAGCAACCGAGAAGGCGGCAAAAGACATTGCCGAGCGCTTTGATGTGACCCACTTCATTCATAACGCCGGCGTGATCTGGCCGGCCTTGCTCGATGAGGTCAAACTGGAAGATTTGCAGGGTCTGACCCAGATCCACCTGGGCGCTGCCTTGCAGATTACCCAGGCGGTGGTGCCCGGTATGCGCGAGCGCCACTTTGGCCGGATCGTGCTGATGTCCTCGCGCGGCGCGCTGGGTCTGCAAACCCGGACTGCCTATGCAGCGACCAAGGCCGGCATGTTGGGCATGGCTCGCACCTGGGCGCTGGAACTGGCTGACCAGGGCATTACGGTCAACGTGATTGCCCCCGGCCCGATCACCACCAATATGTTTTACGACGTGGTGGAGGCCGGAAGCGAGCGCGAAGCCAAGCTGGCCGCCTCCATTCCGGTCAAACGCCTGGGCCGCGCGGACGATATCAGCCGCGCCACGATGTTCTTTTCAGACCCTGAGAACAGCTTCATCACCGGTCAGACTCTGTATGTCTGCGGTGGTGCCAGTGTGGGCACGTTGATCATCTGACCTGTTTGCGGCTGGGTTGACGATGATCGCGCCCTACGTGCGCGTGAGGCGCAGCCCATTTGCCGACTTGCCTCTGAAAACCCCCTTGCCGGCTCAAGGGGGTTTTTATTTGGGTGGATTGGATTGGGGCGCAGACCTAGGGCCGCTTGCCTGTTTTTGGTGCCTGGCTCTGCGGTGACGTTCAGCTGATGGCAAATGTGGGACGTCAGCGCGCGGGTCTGCTTTGTTTTCGACCCGTCTCAAGCCAATGTTGTCAGGTCCGTGCGCTCGCCCGGCGAGGTTTGAAGGCCGTGTGAAGGGCTGGCTTTTGTCCATGCATCGGCTCAGCCGGACGTCTTGGGACACCAATTCTTGCCATGTGAGATGGAAGCCACGAATTCATGATTTTGGATGGAATTAAGGGTTTCTTTCTATTTACCTGGATTTGTTCATCTATAAACTATTTAGAACAGAAATATAACAATGTGACCCTGTTTTACGGGGCGCATGATGACCCAAAAAACAGGCCTTGTCGGGCCAAAATAAGTGGAGCTGTAATGAACGACGATCTGCCAGGAATGGAGCTGGTGCGTTCACGTGGAGTAGTACGGGTTGTTGAGACAATTCTGGATACTGCCTGTGTGGTCATCTTGATTCTGATGACAGGGATCACTACCGTGGACGTGATAGGCCGCTACGTGTTTCACGCCCCTTTACTGGGTGCGTATGAGGCCAGCGAACTGTTGCTGGGGGTGCTGATTTTTTCGGCTTTGCCGCGTGTCACCTGGCACCAGCAACACCTGACCGTCAGTTTGATTGATGCGTGGTTGGGTCCGGCGGCTCGTCGTGTCCAGCAGTTTGTGATCAATCTGATCTCTACCTTCATGCTGGCAGTGCTCACTTTCTATTTGTGGAAGCACGCCACCGAATTGAACGAGTACGGGGATATGAGCAACGCCTTGCAAGTGCCTATTGCCCCCTTTGCCTACATCATCGCCATCATGACCGGCATTGCCACTTTGGCTGCCTTGCTCAAGATTTTTAGCTCTCCACGCCGATAAAGACGGAGTTTTTTCATGTTGATTTCTATTATCGGACTGTTTGTTCTGCTCGGTAGCCTGTTTCTGGGTCTGCCCATTGCCTGGGGCATGTTGCTGGTTGGCACATTGGGTTTTGCCTTTTTTACAGGCATGGAAGCGGCCCTGATCATGGCGGCGCAAACCAGCTATGACACGGCCATGAGCTATAGCTTTACAGTGTTGCCGCTGTTTATCTTGATGGGCAACCTGGTCAACGCCTCGGGTCTGTCCAAAGACCTGTACAAGGCCGCTCACGCCTTCATCGGTCACCTGCGCGGTGGTCTTGCCATGGCAACCATTGTTGCCTGTGGTGCCTTTAGTGCGCTCTGTGGTTCCAGTATGGCCACTACAGCGGCCATGGGCCGGGTGGCCATGCCCAATATGCGCAAGTACAACTATGACGATCGTCTGGCTACCGGCAGTATCGCTGCGGGCGGCACGCTGGGCATTCTGATTCCGCCCAGCGTGATGATGGTGGTGTACGGGATCTTGACCGAAACCGATATCGGCAAGCTGTTCGCGGCGGGTTTCCTGCCCGGCATGGTGGCCATGCTGATGTACCTGATCACGGTCATGATTATTACCGCGATCAACCCCAGTCTGGGCCGTCCCGGTGAGAAAGCCAGCTGGCGCGAACGCTTTGAGGCAACCAAAGGCGTGATGGCCATTACCGTGCTGTTCATTGTCATCATGGGGGGGATTTACGGCGGTGTGTTCACACCGACCGAGGCCGCCGGCATTGGTGCTGCGGCCACCTTCTTGCTGACCCTCAAGCGTCGTGGCTGGCAGCCCCGCATGTACCTGACGGTGCTGATCGAAGCGGCGCAGACCACCGCCATCATGTTTGCGCTGGTCATTGGTGCGCTGGTCTTTACCAACTTCCTGTCCGTTGCGGGCTTGCCCAATCAGTTGCTCAGCTTCATCGAAGGCATTGATGTCTCGCCCATCATGGTGATCCTGATCATTTGTGCCATCTACCTGGTTCTGGGTTGTTTCCTGGAAACCATGTCCATGGTCATGTTGACGGTGCCTATTTTTTACCCGATCGTCGCCTCTCTGGGCTTTGATCTGGTGTGGTTTGGCGTGATCGTGGTGGTCGCGGCTGAAATCAGCCTGATAACCCCACCCTTGGGTCTGAACATTTTCATGATCAAGAACGTGATGCCCGATGTTCCCCTGGGCACCATCATCCGCGGGGTTGCACCCTTTGTCATGATGGACATTCTGCGTTTGCTCTTGCTGGTGTTTGTTCCCTGGATTGTTCTGGTCATTCCAAACAGTATGTAAAACCCGGCCCGGATGCAGTGGTGATCCGGGCAGCAGTACACCGCCGGGCCGTAACGACCCGGCAGCAAAACAATTTACGAGGAGTCGAGATGCGTGTTTTCAAGAAATTGGCCTTGAGCCTGGGCCTGGCGGCGGCAGCGCTGGCACCGACGATGCCGTCGGTGGCTGCTGAAGTGACCACTTTGCGTTTTTCCCAGTGGATGCCACCTGGCCACTTCATTGTGACCAATATGTTCGAGCCCTGGGCCCAGGAAGTGGAAAAAGCCACCGAAGGCCGTGTGAAGGTCGAGTTCATCAATGCGCTGGGCAAGCCGCAGGCGCACATGGATCTGGTGCGCAATGGCATTGCCGATCTGGGCATGTCGGTTCATAGCTACACCGCCAACCGCTTTCCCTTGATCGAGTTTGCTGAGCTGCCGTTCACCACTGATGACGGCGGTGTGAACTCGGTCGCCTACTGGCGCACCTATGAAAAATTCATGATGGATGCGAATGAGCACAAAGGCGTGAAATTGCTGGGCATGTGGACCAGTCCGGCCACGGTGATCTTCACCAGCCAGGACAATGTGCAAAGCATTGACGATCTGAAAGGCAAGAAGCTGCGCTCGCCCAGCCCTCTGTTTGATGCCATCGGCAAAGCACTGGGCATCGTGACCGTGAACGCACCGGCTTCTGACAGCTACGAAATGCTGTCGCGTGGCGTGATCGACGGCATGTACTTCCAGTACGACCAGCTGGATAACTGGAAACTGGACAAATTGGTCAAGACCGCTGTGTCGGTCCCAGGTGGTTTCGGTAAATCCAGCCAGTACCTGTTCATGAACGAGCGCAAGTGGAAGAGCTTGTCCGAGGCCGACCGCGCGGCTATTGAGAAGATCAGTGGCGAGTGGATTGCCAATGATTTCGGTTCCAAATGGCAAGCCGCCGAGCAAAAGGCGATTGAAAAGCACACGGCTGCCGGCTTGAAAACGCTGCGTCTGGAAGGTGAGGCGGCCGATCAATTGAAAGAGCGTCTGGCCTTTGTTGAAGAGGACTGGATCAAGGCGGCTGAAAAGAAAGGCGTGGATGGCAAAGCAGCGCTGGCTTATTTCCGTGAGCAGATCAAAGAGCTGAGCGCGGCCAAGTAAAGCAGCCCGCACAGCGCCCTGCCAGGGACCTGACCCCGCTGTCCAAGAGGACGGCGGGTTTTTTTTCGCGTGCTGACAGGTCCTTGCTTGTGTGGCGTGCTGGCATCGGTACGGTCATGTCGCCCTGGAGCTGGGCATCAGGGCTTGGGTGGTGCTCCTGAACCCAGGTCGTAATGCTGTCTGACTGCGTATTCAGCGATACTGGCCTCGATACCGTAGTACCTGGCCATGGCCTCGCCATTGAAGTAGGTATCGAATCGATCCCTTGAGCGCAGCGTGGTTCTGAAGTGATATCCAGGCAGGTCGATATGGGTGTGACCCTGTTCGATAGCCCGGGCAATAAGGGCTTGCCGTACATGATTTTGTTGCCAGGTGCCGTAATAACTGCGCAGTATCAGAGCAGTGGACACCAGCCAGAGTACGGCGCACACGCCCAGCGTCAAGGTCAGCGCGCGCTGGATGTTTGCGCGATGGGCGGATCGAGCCAGCAGATCATGTCCGTAGATCGACAGGGCCACCAGCAGATACATGAAAGAACCATTCAAGGCCCGTTTGGGGATATTGGGGGCCAGCATCAAGATGGCGTTGGCCAGCAGCGAGGCGGCGACCAGCAGCCAGATCAGGCGTCTTGCCGGCGCGCTGGTGGTGGGTCCGCTCCAGACACGCCAGACCAGCATGACCAGGATCACTCCCCAGTAGCGCAACATGGCATCAGGAAAGCGGCGGCTGAAGTGCTCCCAGAGGCGCCAGGTCAGAGGCTGGTCGTACCAGGCGGTAAAGAATTCGGCGCGCACCTGATTGCCGGGCGCCAATACCAGCAGGCTGACTCCGATCCCCATGCATACCAGCCAGATCAGGGGCCAGGTTCCGAGGGATCGCGTGCGCCGGTAACGTTGAATACTCAGGCCGGCCAGCAGGCACCAGCTGATGATACCGGTGTTCTCGTTGGAGCAGCCTGCCAATACGGCAAGCGCACACAGGCCCAGACCGATTGCCGGCGATGTCGTCCCTTTTTGCAGACGCCAGACATAGGCCAGAGCAAAACCAAAATTGAACAGATTGGGCCATAAGTAATTGGCTGACCCCACCAGCCAAAAGGTGGTCTGCCCCAGATCCGGGTTCATGAGCCAATACAGCATGAAAACCAGCAGCACGATGGAAGGACGCAGTGTCTGTCCGGCCAGCCTGGCCCCCAGGGCTGACAGGATCAGGATCACGCCTGCGAGGGCGGCGGTGCCCAGGCTGGCCTTTAACCAGGGTGGCGCCAGACTGAGCAGGGCGCTGGAAAGGGTATCCGAGACCAGCCGGCCGCTCCAGTTCAGGTAGTGGCGCGCGATTGCGTCCCAGGCAATGCCTTTGTTGGCATAGCTGAAGTCGTCCGAAATCATGGGCGTGAGTCGGTAGATGGACCAGGTCGCCGTCAGCGCCAGCATCACAAAGAAAATGAAGGTCCAGATAGCAAAACGGGGGCCGAGCAAAGGCAGGCTGAGTCGCGACTCAGCGTAAGGGAGGCTGGAGCTCATTGAAAGGAACAGCGGTACTTGTGAGCAGACCCCGGCCTTGGCATGACACCGTATCCGCGGCCCTGCGTGTTGAAGCCTTGGTAAACAGGAATATCGACCAGGCGGAAAGACAGGAAATTATCGCAGACATTCGTTGAAACGTAGCGTTTAACAGCTTTACCGAATGTCATTCTTTAAATCTAAACCAAATCGGGGTTTTCCCTGCTTTTGCGGCTTCTTGCGCTTATTGGCCAGGCGCTGCGCAAAGTGGATATACCGGCGCAAACGGCACTTCTACCATTGGCTCCATCGTCATATCTAAAAACAAAAGGAGAACGGACGTGGGGGACATGACAAAGAAAATAGCCGCCGTGGCATTGGGAGTGGGTGTTGTGGCTGCAGGCCCGGCCTATGCCATTGAGGGAAACGGTTTGCCGATTTACCCGGACGGTCTGGAAAACTTCATGAGCGGGGCCTTGCCTCCGCCCGGCGTGCATATGCTGATGTATGGCGGTGCCATGCGCTATGACTCGGTGCGCGACAAAAACGGCGACAAGCTGCCTATTCCCGATTTCAAGGTGGATGTGGCCATGGTGGCCCCTCGCCTGGTGTGGGTGACCGATCAGCAAGTCTTGGGTGGGCAACTGGCGTTCCACGCTCTGGCTCCCCTGCTGACCGTCAAGGCGCAAGCGGCTGGTCAGTCCCAGCGCCGCAGCGGTCTGGGCGATGTGGTGTTCGGTCCTGCGCTGGGCTTTCATCCCAGCGAGAAGATGCACTACATCCTGGGCGTGGACTTTGTCGCGCCTACCGGTCGTTACAAGGTGGGCGATAGCGCCAATCTGGGTCGTAACTACTGGGCCATCCAGCCGGCCGCCGCCTTTAGCTACATGCAGCCCAGTGGCATCAACTGGGATGTGAAGTTGATGGTGGACTTCAACATGCGCAACAGCGATACCGAGACCCGTACGGGTAAAGCCATTCATGCGGACTACGCCTTGGGCTGGGGCTTCGGGAACGGTCTGGTGCTGGGTGTGGGTGGTTACGCCTATCAACAGATTGAACGCGACCATGGCCCCATGGCCGGTGATGGCAAGGCCCGTTCCTTTGCCATTGGCCCGAGCCTGCGTTACGCCAACGATAAAGGGCTGCTGATTACGGCCAAGTATCAGCAGGACCTGGGTGTGCGGGGTCGTCCTGAAGGTAAACAGTTTTTTGTAAAAGTAGCGGTTCCGTTCTAAGGGCCCGCGGCAGGAGAGCGACATGAAAGGACTGAAGGATAAGGTAGTCATCGTGACCGGCGGCGCCACGCGTGTGGGCGCCGGCGTGGTCGAGGTGCTGATGGGCTACGGCGCCCGAGTGGCTGTGTTTGACATTGATGCCGCAGGCGGGCAGATCGCCGTTGGCAACGACGTTGCCAAGGCCAGATTCTGGGAAGTGGACATTACCAGCGATGACAGCCTGAATGCCGCCATTGAACAGGTGAAAGCGCACTTTGGTCGTGTGGATGGTCTGGTCAATCTGGCCTGCTCCTATCTGGATGAAGGCATGGCGTCCAGCCGTGCGGACTGGCTCAAGGCGCTGGACATTAATCTGGTCAGCGCGGTGCAGGCGGCCAAGGCGGTGCGCCCCTTGTTGCCGCGAGGGGGCTCCATCGTCAACTTCACCTCCATCTCCTCGTCAATTGCGCAAACCGGACGCTGGCTCTATCCGGTCTCCAAGGCCGCCCTGCTCCAACTGACACGCAGCATGGCCCTGGACTTTGCCCCTGACGGTATTCGCGTCAACTCGGTCTCGCCCGGCTGGATCTGGTCGCGCGTGATGGATGAGCTGACCGGCGGTGACCGCGCCAAAACTGATCGTGTGGCTTCAGCCTTTCACATGCTGGGCCGCGTGGGTGACCCCCAGGAAGTGGGTGAAGTCGTGGCCTTCCTGCTCTCGGATTCGGCCAGTTTCGTCACCGGGGCGGATTACGCCGTGGATGGCGGTTACTCGGCCATGGGCCCTGAGCAAGGGGTACCGGCCATCCCCAAGCTGGCTGAATAAGAAAAACCGGGATGCCGCGTCGATGGCATCCCTCGCTCCCTCAGAAGGAAAAAATCATGCGTAAAGTTGCTATTGTGGGCGCTGGCCAGGCTGGCATGCCCGTTGCATTCGGTCTTTTGGCCAAGGGCTACGACGTAGCCGTTTTCACCAACCGCAGTCCCGACGATATTCGTGGTGGCCGCGTGATGTCCAGCCAGTGCATGTTTGCCGAGGCGCTGGATGTAGAGCGCCGTCTGGGCCTGAACTTCTGGGACGACGAATGTCCACCCGTGCAGGGCATCGGTTTTGCCCTGCCCAACCCTGAACAGCCTGACACCAAGGCCGTCGATTGGAGTGGCCGTCTGGATCGTGAAGCCCAGGCAACTGACCAGCGCGTAAAGATGCCTTACTGGCTGGAAGTGTTCGAGCAGCGCGGCGGCAAGCTGATCATGGAAGATGTGGGCGTGGCTGAACTGGAGCGCATCACCCAGGAATACGATCTGACCATGTTGGCTGCCGGCAAGGGCGAAGTGGTCAAACTGTTCGAGCGTGACGATGAGCGCTCCATGTACGACAAACCCCAGCGCGCTCTGGCCCTGACCTACGTACACGGTCTGGAGCCTACGCCTGAGTACTCGCGTGTGTCGTTTAACTTCATTCCGGGTGTGGGCGAATACTTTGTGTTTCCTTCGCTGACGCTGTCGGGTCCGTGCGACATCATGGTGTTTGAAGGGGTGCCCGGTGGTCCGCTGGATCGGTTCCGCGAGGCCAAGACGCCAGAGGCGCATCTGGAACAAAGCCTGTCATTCTTGCGTGAATTTCTGCCTTGGGAAGCAGATCGTGCCCGTAATGTTGAACTGACCGATGCCCAGGGTTACCTGTCTGGCGCGTTCCCTCCCACCGTACGCAAACCTGTGCTGACCCTGCCGTCGGGCCGCATGGTGCTGGGCTTGGGTGATGCCGTCGTCGTGAACGATCCCATTACTGGCCAAGGCTCCAATAATGCTGCCAAAGCCGCCCAGGTATATCTGGACAGCATCCTGCAACGCGGTGAAGGCGCGTTTGACCGTGACTGGATGCAGGCCACGTTTGAGCGTTACTGGGATTACGCCAATCTGGTGGTGCGCTGGACCAACTCCATGTTGAAGCCGCCAACCGATTCTTCGTTCGCCTTGCTGACTTCGGCCCAGCAATCGCCTGCTCTGGCCCACTTCCTGGCCAACAGTTTTAACCACCCGCCGGTGCTGTTCCCGGCCTGGGAAGATTTGACCGCCGCTCAGGATTTGATTGAGAAAACGCGCAGTCAGTCTGTGGCTGCCTGATAGACCGTATTCAAGGAGACGTACCATGACCCCCACCGCAACGCTGCAAGACTCCTCGTCCCCCACCGCTGCCCAGCGGCAGGCCGTGTCTGCCCAAGCGTTGGCAGCCGCTGACGCCAAACCCACACCGTCCAATCTGAATGTGGTCGATAGCCGTGCGTTTCGCCAGGCACTGGGCCATTTTCCAACGGGGGTGGCCATTGTCACCACACGTTGTCCTGATGGCCGGGCGGTGGGGCTGACGATCAACTCCTTTACATCCTTGTCGCTGGAGCCGCCATTGGTGATGTGGAGTCTGGTGAATCATTCTCCCAATCTGGCGGTGTTTGAGAACTGCAGCCACTTTGCCATCAACGTGATCAGCCAGGAGCAGGTGCCTGTGGCCCTGGGCTTTGCCAATTCCCAGGTCAAGGACAAGTTTGCGCTGGTCTCGCATGTGGATGGCGAGGAAGGCGTGCCCTTGCTGGACGATTGTGTCGCGACCTTTGTATGCGAGAACTACCGTCAGCACGAAGGGGGTGACCATACCTTGTTCATTGGCCGTGTGGTGCGTCACACCACCTTGACCGAGCACGAGCCCGCGGTATTTCACCGGGGTCGTTTCGCCAGCCTGACCACGCCGGACGGAGAGCGTTGAAATGAGTGACGCGCATAGCGCTGATGTCGTTATTGTCGGCAGCGGGATGAACTCCCTGACCTGCGCCGCCCTATTGGCCCAGCGCGGCCTGTCGGTGACCGTCCTGGAGCGCAATGCGGTGGCGGGAGGCTGTATCCGTACCGAGGAGCTGTTTCCCGGCTTTACCCACGATGTTCTGTCGAGCTGGTATCCCCTCTTTATGGGGGGAGCGTCTTATGCCGCGCTGGCCGAACCCCTGGCCAAGGCGGGACTGGAGTTCGTCAAGGGTGAATACAGCACGGGACTGGCCATTCCGGGGGGGCCGGCGCTGGCCTTGCGTCAGGATATGGACGATACGGTACGCCGTTTCAATGCCGTGATGCCGGGTGAAGGCGATGCATTGGGAGCCATGGCGGCCTGCATGTTTGGCCCGGATGCCGGCCTGGTGTTTGGCCTGCTCGGGGGTGAGCCTTACCGCTGGCCGATGGCCAAGCTGGCTTTTGGGGCCTGGCGTGAACGCGGGCTGGATGGCTTGATGTCCTTCGGTTCGCAGGCCCTGGAAAGTTTCCGACGCTGGGCCATGCGCGATCTGCGCAGCGATCTGGCCCGCGCCATGATTGCGCCCTGGGTGCTGCACAGTGGCCTGGGCCCGGACGAGGCCAGCTCGGCCCTGATCGGCAAGCTGACCTTCAGTGCCGTGGTCAGCGGCGGCATGCCCGTGGTCAAAGGTGGCAGTGACCAGATTGTGAAAGCGTTTACCCGCATTATTGAACAAGCAGGGGGGGCGGTTCTGACCAACTCGCATGTGGATCGGGTGCTGGTCGAGGGGAACAAGGCGAGCGGCGTGTGTGTCGGCGCCCAGCGCTATCTGGCGCGTCGTGCCGTGGTATGCAATGTCACGCCCGGCCAGCTGTATGGTGATCTGGTGCCGGATGCACCACCCGCTCTGGTGAAGTCTGCGCAGGATTATCACTATGGCCGGGGCGGCATGCAGATTCATTTTGCCTTGAATGCGCCGCCCGACTGGGTGGACCCGGAATTGCGCCATGTTCCCATGGTACATGTCACCGAAAGCATGGAGCAGGTTTGCTCCTCGGTGGTGACGGCCAGTAATGGCTATCTGCCCGCCAAACCGACGCTGGCCGTCGGTCAGCCGGTGGCCGTGGATGTGAGCCGCGCGCCGGAAGGACACTGGATTTTGTGGGTTCAAATGCAGGAGTTGCCCCGTCATATCAAAGGTGACGAGGCAGGCGAAATTGCCGTGCCCGCTGATGGGCGCTGGAACGAGGCAGTGCGCGAGGCCATGGCCGACCGTGTGCAGGCCCGACTGGAAACGGTCATGCCCGGCTTGGCCGCCAAGATTATCGGGCGTCGCAGCGTCAGCCCGGCGGACCTGGAAGCCTTGAACATGAATCTGGTCGGGGGCGACCCCTACAGCGGTGTGTGCTCGCCCGATCAGTTCTTTTTCATGCGTCCTTTCGCGGGACACAAGAACGCGCGCAGTGGCACCACCCCCTGGCGCAATCTGCACCATATTGGTGCGTCGGTGCATCCGGGTCCAGGCCTGGGCGGGCAGTCCGGCTATCTGGCGGCCCAGCGCATCCTGAAAGGGTGAGGCGCTGCTTCAGTGCTGACCGCCGCGCACCCGCTGCAAAGTTTCGCTGGGCGTTTCGCCAAAGCGGTTGCGGTATTCGGCACTGAAACGGCCCTGGTGGGCAAAGCCCCAGCGCATGGCCAGATCGGCCAGTGTCAGATGCGGTTCGTTGGAGTGAATCAGTTCGTGGCGCAGACGATCCAGCCGAACCTGGCGCAGATACTGCATGGGGCTGACCCCGTAGTGATCCCGGAAAGCCTGTTGCAACGTGCGCGAACTGACGCCCGCAATGGCGCTGAGCTCGTCCACCGTGACAGGCAGGTGAGCCTGTTCATGCAAATGGCTGGCGACTTTTTTCAGATGGCGCGGCAGGATGCGGGTCGGGTTGACCGGCTGAATCTGGGCAGGCGGGTGCAGGTCCAGCAGGGTCGTCACGGCCAATTGCTCCAGCTGGTTGATAATCAGCGGAGAGCGTCGGATGTCCTCGTAGTTGCGCGCGCAGTCCAGCACATAACGCAGCATGATTTGCCAGGAAGGCTGGGTATGCGCCTGAAGGCGCACCGGAAACAGCAAACCTTGCGGGCCCACATCCAGGCCCATGCCGCGGGCGGCCTGCTCGACCAGATTGCGATCGATCTTGAGCATTAATTGCTCATTATTGGCGTGCCAGATCATATCCACATCCTCGTTGGGGTTGAGGATGGTGGCCGCATAGGGGCTGGAGTCCACGGTCTGATTGCCGCAGCGCACCTTGGCGGTGCCGTACTGAGGCATCTGGATCAGGTAAAAACCGGCCAGATGATCGGGTTGAATGTGGACGTCGGCGCCATAGCCCAGGCGGCTCAAGGCGACCTGACCAAACTGGGCGTGGCGCAGCCGGGTTTGCAGGGTCTGGTCGGCACGTAACTGCTTGAGCTGGTGCGACTTGATCATGTCGCTGACAGATTTGCGCACCTGTTCCAGGTCAGCAGAAGCTACACGTGCCCAGTGATCGGGCTTATTTTCCATGTTTCATGCGCCTAGATGGTTCTGAAAGACAGGAAGGAGACGTAAAACCTTGAGTTTCAACGGTTTGCAGCGGCTTTATTTTAGTTGTAAAGTATATCAGTGGGCCATCGGGATTTCCCGCAGTCCCGTTTAGTTTCTTGTGTTTATTAATCGAGAGAACCGTGCAGAAAGACTTTCACTTTTATGAACCCACCCAAGGCCATGGACTGCGCCACGACCCCATCAGCTCGATTGTGGGTCCTCGTGTCATTGGTTGGATCGGCACTAAAAGCAAGGATGGCGTGCTGAATCTGGCCCCATACAGTTTCTGCAATGTGTTTAACTACCGCCCTCCCGTCATCGCTTTTTCCAGCGTGGGCTACAAGGATAGCGTGCGCAACGCCATTGAAACCGGCGTTTTTACCTGGAACCTGGCCACGCGTGATCTGGCCGAGCCCATGAACATGACCAGCCTGGAACAGGACGTGCGCGAATTTGAAGTTGCTGGCCTGACACCTGCGGACTCCCGCCTGATCGATGCCCCCCGTGTGGGCGAGAGCCCTGCCTCGCTGGAGTGCAAGGTGACGACCCATTTTCAGTTGAAAGACTCGGAAGGCAAGGACCTGAATACCTGGATGGTTCTGGGTGAAGTGGTGGGTGTGCATGTGTCGCCCAACAGCATTGTGGACGGCATTTACCGCACCGCCATCCCCCGCCCGATTCTGCGTGGCGGCGGCCCCGGCGATTATTTTGAGATTACAGATCTGACCTTGTTTGATATGCCACGCCCCAAGTCTTGAGCGGCATGAAGCAACAGGCGTCAGAAGCGCTGCTGGGCCGCTATTGAGCAGGCTTGCAGGCAAGGATGCCCAGGATGACAAACCAACGGCGCCGCAAGGCGCCGTTGGTTTTATGTGGGCTCAGGGGGAGCCGGAGTGTTTAGGCGGTTTGGCCTGTCGAGGCACATCCGGCGGCCCGGCGCTCCGGCTATCAGGTGTTTCGGTAATGTCGCAGTCGGGCAGGCTCAGCGAACTTGCTGCTTCTCACTAGCCCGATGACCTGTCGATCTGAGCGACCTGAAAGAGGCCGTCAAAGACCCGTCAAGTCGCACTGCGCACCGTAGGCGCAGATCTTAGCCCTTGGACGAACCACCCGCCGCCAGGAACTGTGCCAATCGAGGGCTGCGTGGCGACACCAGCACTTCTTCCGGTGGGCCTTCTTCTTCGATCAGGCCCTCGTGCAGGTACACCACTTTGCTGGACACATTGCGGGCAAAGCTCATTTCGTGAGTGACCACCACCATCGTGCGCCCTTCTTCGGCCAGATTCTGCATAACGCGCAATACCTCACCGACCCGCTCCGGGTCCAGTGCCGAGGTAGGCTCGTCAAACAGCATGACTTCGGGCTCCAGGGCCAGGGCTCGGGCAATGGCCACACGTTGTTGCTGGCCGCCGGACAAAAAGGCCGGGTACTGCTTGGCCAGATCGCGCGACAGCCCCACTTTGTCCAGATACTGTTCGGCTTTGGCAATGGCCTGGGCCTTGTCCATGCCCTGTACATGAATGGGCGTGGCCGTAATGTTCTCCAGCACGGTCATGTGAGACCACAGGTTGAAGTGCTGAAAAACCATGGCCAGACTGGTACGCAAGCGTTTGAGTTGTTGCTTGTCGACCGCAACCAGCTCGTCCGTTTTGGGGTCCAGACGGGTTTTCAGCTCCTCGCCCTTGATGACGATACGGCCGGAGTTGGGTGTTTCCAGGAAATTGATGCAACGCAGGAAAGTACTTTTGCCCGAACCGCTGGAACCGATCAGGCTGATGACGTCACCGGGTTCCGCGCTGAGAGAGACTCCCTTGAGGACCTCCAGGGAGCCGTAGCGTTTGTGAATATTCTCGATGAGCAGGTTGGGCATGGAAAGCGGTATCGTATTGAAAATAAAAAAGACCGGTGCGAGGCGGCAGAGGGGATTACAGCACAGACTGGCCGCCAGGAAAATCATTGGACCTGTGGTTTTCCCGTACAAATCTGTGGGTCTAAACGGATTTGCGCGCATTTCTGGGTTTATGATGCAGTCTTTCCCCCAGCCCTGATCGGGCTAAGGGCGCGGCGCAAACCGCGTGTTAGCCAAGCTTAGGTGTCCGTATTCGGGGACCTGTTTCTAGAGAGTGTTGTCATGAAAAAAGTGGTCCGTGCCAAGCTGCATGGTATCAAGGTGACCGGTGCCGACTTGAACTATCACGGCTCGATCACCCTGGATCCGGAAATCTGCGAACAAGCGGGCATTTTACCCATGGAGTTTGTGGAAATCTGGAATAAGGACAGCGGAGCCCGTATTTCTACATATGTGATTTTCGGTGAACCCGGCTCGCGCTGCGTGGTGTTGAACGGCGCGGCAGCCCGCACCTGTCAAAAAGGCGACACCGTCATCATTTGCGCCACTGAATACGTGATGAACTCCGAAGATCTGTATTCCCTGCGCCCTACCGTGCTGACGTTTACGCCTGAAAATGAAGTGGACGAAGTCATGCATTATGAAGTGGC
The DNA here is from genome assembly GCF_051948705.1 of Alcaligenes sp. Lyrl_28. Taxonomy (NCBI): domain Bacteria; kingdom Pseudomonadati; phylum Pseudomonadota; class Betaproteobacteria; order Burkholderiales; family Alcaligenaceae; genus Alcaligenes; species Alcaligenes sp. Lyrl_28. The sequence goes on along the minus strand of NZ_JAYJLG010000005.1, from coordinate 186,492 downwards.
CAAAACGGCCCAGCGTGATTACGACTTCCGTGTGGTACGCGACGAGCGTCCTCGCGGTGCCGAGCGCCCACTGGCCCGGGTCGACGTGGATGCCCTGTCCGCGGATCTGCGTTCGCGTGGCCTGGATGATCGTGCCATTGCCGATATCCTGTCCTGCCATCTGGCTGATTTCGCGCCTGCCGCTGCACAAAACTGATCTGGCAGTGCCGGGCCGTCATGGCCCGGCTGTTCATCAGGACATCCTCACCCTGCGCATTCAGGCGTGGTTGTCGACAAGAATAAAAGAAACGCTGCACCCACTGCCTTTGACAGTGACCGCAGCGTTTTTACATCAAGCCTGATCGCGCCCTTCTTCTACGGCATGACAAGCCACTTCCTGCGGCCCGGTTTGCAGCAAGGCCGGGGCTTCGCGGCGACAGCGATCATTGGCCAGCGGGCAGCGCGGGTGAAATGTACAGCCCGAAGGTGGGTTTAGCGGGTTGGGGACTTCGCCCGCTACCGGAATGCGGCTTTTACCCGCCCCGCTCATGTCGGGAATGGCTCCCAGCAACATGCGCGTGTAGGGGTGACGGGGCTGTGCGAACAAGTCGTCGCGTGGCGCAATTTCCACAATTCGGCCCAAATACATGACACCCACCCGGTCGGCTACGTGGTGCACCACGGCCAGGTTGTGCGAGATGAACAGATAGGTCAGCCCCAGCTCGCGCTGCAAATCCTTCATCAGGTTCAGGACCTGTGCCTGCACCGACACGTCCAGCGCCGATGTCGGTTCGTCGCAGACGATGAACTCGGGCTGCAAAGCCAGAGCACGGGCAATCGAGATGCGCTGACGCTGACCGCCGGAGAACTGGTGCGGATAGCGCTGGGCATCACTGGCGTTCAGGCCTACCTGGGTGAGCAGCTCGGCCACTTTGGCCTGCTGCTGGGCAGGGCTCATGTCCGTGTGGGTAACCAGCGGCTCGGCAATAATGCGGCCCACGCGCCAGCGTGGATTCAGACTGGCATAGGGGTCCTGAAAAATCATCTGACGGCGCTTGCGCATGGCTTTCTGGCTGGCCTTGTCCATGGATTGCAGGGACTGACCATCAAACAGAATGTCGCCGCGTGTCAGCGAATACAGGCCCGTCAGCAAACGGGCCACCGTGGATTTGCCGCAACCCGATTCGCCCACCAGCGCCAGGGTTTCACCCTTGTTCAAGGTGAAGCTGACACCATCGACCGCGCGCAGATTGACTTTGGGTTTGCGGTAGACCAGGCGTTCCAGCAAGGGCGGGGACACATCAAACCAGCAGGCGGCGTCCTTGACCTGGACCAGGGCTTGTTTTGGGGCGCTCATGCGGACTCCTGTGCATGCAGCCAGCAGGCTGCCTGTGTCTGAGGGGGAACGGGCATCAGCTCGGGGCGTTCGACCAGGCAGCGATCAAAACGTCGGTCGCAGCGTGGATTGAACGCACAGCCGGGCGGAATGGCATTTAGCCGCGGCATGCTGCCGGGGATTTGTTCCAGACGTTCCAGCCCACCGTGCAGATTGGGGATGGAACGCATCAGACCACGGGTATAGGGGTGGCTGGGCTGTTGAATGACATCTTGCACCGGGCCCACTTCGATGATGCGACCGGCGTACATCACCGCCACGCGGTCGGCGGTTTCGGCAATCACCCCCATATCGTGGGTAATCAGCATGACCGAAGTGCCTTGCGAGCGACAGAGTGTTTTGAGCAGGTCGATAATCTGCGCCTGAATGGACACGTCCAGGGCGGTGGTAGGTTCGTCGGCCACGATCAGCTTGGGCTCGGCCGCCAGGGCCAGCGCAATCACCACCCGTTGGCGCATGCCGCCGGAGAACTGGTGCGGATAGTGGTCGATACGCTCACGCGCGGCCGGGATGCCGGTGGCTTCCAGCAATTCGATGGCGCGCTCCCGTGCCTGTTTCCAGGACAGGGGCAGGTGCGTGACGATGGTCTCGGCTAACTGGTGGCCTACGGTATAGAGCGGGTTCAGCGACGTGAGCGGGTCCTGGAAAATCGCGCCAATCTTGCGGCCACGAATCTTGCGCATCTGGTCCTGATTCAGATTGTCGATGCGCTCGCCTTCCAGCAGGATCTGGCCACCGCTGATGCGGCCGGGGGCATCGAGCAAACCAATAATGGAGGAACCCGTCAGGGATTTGCCGGCGCCGGACTCGCCCACCACGCCCAGCACCTCGCCGGGAGCGATGGAAAAGGACACATGATCCAGGGCTTGGAGCACGCCGCGCCGGGTCGGAAATTCGACACACAGGTCTTGGACAGTTAAGAGTGCAGTCATGGCTCAGCTCAATTTGGGGTTCAGGGCGTCACGCAACCAGTCGCCCAGGAGGTTGACCGACAGCACCAGCAGTACCAGCATCAGGCCGGGGAAGATCGTGATCCACCATTCGCCCGAGAACAGGAAGTCGTTACCGATGCGGATCAGGGTGCCCAGCGACGGCGAGGTGGCTGGAACGCCCACGCCCAGAAAGGACAGGGTGGCCTCGGTAATGATGGCGGTGGCCAGATGCACGGTAGCCAGGACCAGAACCGGACCCATGACGTTGGGCAGTACATGGCTGAACATGATGCGTGGCGAGGACACGCCAATGACACGAGCAGCCTGCACGTATTCACGGTTCTTTTCCACCAGCGTGGAACCGCGCACGGTACGGGCATATTGTGGCCAGCCGGCCAGCGCGATGGCCCCGATCAGCACAGGAAAGGCCACAACATCGTGCATGCTCAAGGGGAAGACGGCACGGGCCACGCCGTCGATCAGCAAGGCAATCAGGATGGCCGGGAAAGACAGCTGTACATCGGCCACCCGCATGATGAAGGCATCGACACGGCCACCGGAGTAACCGGCCAGAAGCCCCAGCACGATGCCCACGATCATGGACAGGGCCACCGAGGCCAGTCCGATCAGCAAGGAGGTACGCGTCCCGTACAGCAGCGCCGAAAACAGATCGCGGCCCTGGCTGTCGGTCCCCAACCAGTATTGGGGGGAGCCGTTTTCCGACCAGGCCGGGGCCAGCAAGGCATCCATGAGGTCGATGGAGGTCAGATCGAATGGGTCGTAAGGAGCAACCCAGCGGGCACCCAGTGCGCCGATAAACAGCAGCAGGGCCATGATGGTGGCCGCAATGGCCACGGGGGAGTGACGCCAGGACCAGACCAGATCGCTATCCCAGGCATTTTTCAATTTAGCGAACATATTAATGCCCCTTGGCGCCCGACAATTGGGTGCGCAGACGTGGATCGACCAGGAAATACAGCAAGTCCACCAGCAGGTTGATCACCACAAAGACCAGGGCAATCAGACAGAGGTAGGCGGCCATCACGGGGATGTCGGCAAACTGCACGGCCTGGATAAACAGCAGACCCATGCCTGGCCATTGGAAAACGGTTTCTGTCACGATGGCAAAAGCGATAATGCCGCCCAGTTGCAGACCCGTAATGGTGATGACCGGCACCATGGTGTTTTTCAGGGCGTGACCAAAGTGGATGGCGCGTTGTGACAAGCCACGGGCACGAGCAAATTTAATGTAGTCGGCGCGCAGCACTTCCAGCATCTCCGAGCGCACCAGACGCAGGATCAAGGTGAGCTGGAACAAACAGAGCGTGATGGCGGGCAGGATTAAATGCTTGATCCCGTCCCAGCTAAGCAGGCCGGTACTCCACCAGCCAAACTTCAGAACTTCCCCGCGGCCATAGCTGGGCAGCCAGCCCAGCTGTACCGAGAAGATCAGGATCAGCAAGATACCGATCAGGAAGGTGGGCAGAGAGATCCCCAGCAGGGAAAAGGCCAGAATGCTCTGTGCCATGAACCCATTGCGCTTCAAGGCGGTGTAGACGCCCAGTGGCAGGCCAATGAGCAGGGCCAGTATGGCGGCCACCACGGACAGCTCTACCGTGGCAGGCAGGCGGTCTTTCAGTAGCGTGGAAACAGGTTGGGCTTGCCGCAGGGACAGACCAAATTCGCCTTGTACGGCCTGGGAGACAAAGCGGGCGAATTGCACGGGGGCGGGTTGGTCCAGCCCCAGGCTGGCACGCAGTTCCACGCGATCTTGTTCGGTGGCGTCCTGTCCGAGCATGATGGTGACCGGGTCACCAATGTAGCGGAACAGCACAAAAGCCAGAAGGCTGACCGTCAGCATCACCAGAACAGCCTGGATGAGACGGCGAATAATAAATACCAGCATAGGCGGTCTCCTGGTAGAGCGCGAGGATCACTCGCGACCAGTGTCGTCCTTAATGTGTAGAAAGGGCCCGGCAAGGGGGCTGGTGTAGAAACGGATGACTACAAGGTAATGGGAACCAGCCCCGCACGAAGGCGGGGCTGGGGTGGGGAAAAACTTAGTCGATAGTGGTCCATTGAGCCAGCAGGCGGTTGTCCGCACGGTGGATCACGTTGACCTTCTTGGCCATGGCCCAGGGAATGATCTGGTCATGCAAGGGGATGTGGCCCACTTCCTTGGCATGGATTTCCAGAACCTTGTGGATGGCAGCATCGCGTTTGGCCACGTCGGTTTCGGTCTTGATCTGATCAATCAAGGCGTCCACTTCGGCGTTTTCGTAGTTACCGAAGTTAAAGGAGCCGTCAGCGCCCTCGCCCTTGCTGTGCATCAGGCTTTGCAGGGTGTAGAGCGCATCAAAGGTCGGCACGCCCCAGCCAAACATGTAGGCGCTGCTGTCGTAGCTCTGAACTTTGGGGAAGTAGGTGGCGCGTGGCATGGCGTTCAGGTTGGCTTTCACGCCGACCTTGGCCCACATGCCCACGATGGCCTGGCAGATGGCTTCATCGTTGATGTAGCGATCGTTCGGGCAATCCAGGGTAAAGGTCAGGGAATTGTCGTAACCGGCTTCTTTCAGCAGTTCCTTGGCGCGATCCTGGCTGTAAGGCAGGCGCTGGGCCAGCTCTTTGGTGTAGCCGTGAACCTGAGGGGCCACCATGGTGCCGGTGGGGGCGGAGGAACCGCGCATCACGGCTTTCTTGATGGCTTCAATGTCGATGGCCACATACAGGGCTTCACGGACACGCTGGTCGGCAAACGGGTTCTTGCCCTTGATGCTGCTGTATTTCAGCTCGGGGCTCTTTTGATCCAGACCCAGGTAGATGGTGCGGTATTCGTTGCCTTCCACAATCTTGGACTGTTGGCGCAGGCGTTGCAAATCCTGTGCCGGTGGGTCCAGAACCAGGTCCACTTCGCCGGACAGCAAGGCGGCGGTGCGGGTGGCGTTCTGCTTGATCGGCACATAGACCACTTCGGTGATGTTGCCTACCTTGTTGCCCTTGTTCCACCATTCTTCGTTTTCGACAAAGACGGTGCGCACGTCCACTTCACGCGACTTCAGCTTGTAAGGACCAGTACCGTTGGTGTTGCGAGCCGAAAAGGTTTCTTCGTTCTTGTTGAAGTCCTGGGGCTGGGTGACCTTGTTCTTTTCAGCCCAGTCCTTGTTCATCATGAACACGCTGGTCAACTGGCGCAGCAGTACGGGGTTGGGGGCGGCGGTGATGATATCCACCGTCTTGTCGTCCACCTTTTCTGCTTTGACGATACCGTTGACGTAGGCCTTGAAGTTGGACGTTGGCGCCATGGCGCGCTGGATGGAAAACACCACGTCGTCAGCCGTAAAAGGTTCGCCATTGTGGAACTTCACACCCTCGCGCAAGGTAAAGCGCCAGACGGTGGGTTCACGCTGCTCCCAGGCGGTAGCCAGGCTGGGCACGATCTGGAAGTCTTTGTCGTAGTCCACCAGGGGCTCATAGACATACATGCTGCCCGTGATGGTGAGGTTTTCGTTCTGAGCATGGGGGTCCAGGGTCATGAAGTCACCCTGGCTGGACCAGGTAAGCGTCTTGCTGTGGCCTACCAGGGGCAGGGAGACCAGAGCTGCCAGCGCAGCAGCCAATACTGTTTTTTTCATGAAAACCTCCTGTTGGGGTGCTTGGTGTCGCTGATAGAGAGGCTGCATAGTAACCGGGCGCTTGGCACAGGTTCAATACGTAGTTTCAGCTCACCGTCAGCGTAACGATAATTAGTGATTTATATCATCTTGCCGCTTATTCAGTAGCCCCCAGCGTCCAGCCCACTTGTCGCTATAATGGTGTACGTATATACAGTTAACAGGCTGACCGTGGTGACGGGACAAGAAGAAACCCCTCTGGAGCGACGCATCGCTCATGTGGATATGGATGCGTTTTATGCCTCGGTAGAGCTGCTGCGCTACCCGCATTTGCGTGGCCGCCCCGTGGTGATCGGCGGGCGCAGTGCTGATGCGCCGCGTCAGTTGCCTGACGGCAGCTGGCAACATGCCCGTCTGGCCGATTACGTGGGGCGCGGGGTGGCCACGACTTCTACCTATGAAGCACGCCAGTTGGGCGTGTTCTCGGCCATGGGTTTAATGAAGGCGGCTCAACTGGCTCCCGACGCCATCTTGCTGCCTGCGGATTTTCAAGCCTATCGCCATTATTCGCGTCTGTTTAAACAGGCCGTGGCCACGGTCTCGGACCATATCGAGGACCGGGGCATCGACGAGATCTATGTAGACCTCAGTCATAAGACCGAAGACAGCCACGCACTGGCCGAGCAGATCCGCCAAGCGGTGAACCAGGCCACGGGCCTGACCTGCTCCGTGGGCATTACTCCCAACAAGCTGCTCTCCAAGATTGCCTCGGAGCTGAACAAGCCCAATGGGGCCTGCGTGCTGACCATGGACGATGTGCCTACCCGCATCTGGCCGCTGGCGGTGGGCAAGATCAATGGGATTGGCCCCAAGTCGGTACTCAAGCTGACAGAGCTGGGCATTGGGCAGATTGGAGAGCTGGCGGCCACCCCGGCGGAGAAGCTGCAGGAGCATTTTGGCCTGCGGTATGCACAGTGGCTGATGGCCGTGGCCCACGGCCAGGACGACCGTCCCCTGACGACGGATCGCACCCCCAAGTCCATCAGCCGTGAAACCACGTTTGAGCGTGATCTGCACGTGCGCATGGATCGCTCCCGCCTGTCCTGGGTGCTGGAGTCCTTGTGTGAAAAGCTGGAGCAGGATCTGCGCAAATCTGCCATGTGCGCCCAAACCATAGGCATCAAGCTGAAGTTCGAGGACTTCAAAATCGTGACGCGCGACCTGTCCCTGCCCACTCCGGTGCTGGCGGCCGATGCCATTCTGGCCGCCGCCCGCCAGAATTTGAAACGCGCTGTGCTGGACAGACGTTTGCGTTTGCTGGGTGTGAAAGCCAGCGCTTTGCTGCCTATCAGTGAAATGCCGCAGGAGCAGCCTCGGCAACTGGATCTGGACGGTTTGTTTTAGGCAGGCAGCGCTTTGCCAGGCTGCTGCCTGGATGACAGGTTTTAGACAGACGTGCCTTAGCCACCTCCACCCCGTTACTGCGTAAAGACTTCAGGCTTAAAACGCTTTGGCGCCTGCCAGGGCGCGGATGTGTACCAGAAAAGGGACAATCCGCGGCCAGATGACCATTGTCCCAGGCATAAGCGTCCTGCCGGGGGTGGGCTGCGTTAGAATAAATTGTCCAGCCGCCGGGCTGGTTTATTTTTTTTTCATTTTCATCAAGGTTTGCCGTTATGGAATTCGATCGGGCCGGTGTACGTGCATTAATGGAAATTACCCAGCGTCCGGAGTTGGTCTTTGTGCGAGGAGAAGGTTCCTGGCTGCAAGATCACAACGGCAAGCGATACCTGGATACGGTCCAGGGCTGGGCCGTGAACGCGCTGGGCCACAGCCCTGCCAACGTGATCAAGGCGATCACCGAACAAGCGTCCAAATTGATCAATCCTTCGCCTGCGTTCTACAACGAGCCCTCTATTGAGCTGGCCAAACGCATCGTGGAGCACTCCTGCTTTGACCGCGTGTTCTTTGCCAACAGCGGTGGTGAAGCCAACGAGGGTGCCATCAAGCTGGCGCGCAAATGGGGTCAGATCAACAAGAACAACGCTTACAAGATCATTTCTTTTGAGCACTCCTTCCATGGCCGTACCCTGGCTACCATGTCCCTGTCCGGCAAACCCGGTTGGGATCGCATGTTTGCTCCTCAGGTTGAAGGCTTTCCGAAAGCCAGGCTGAACGATCTGGAATCCGTGCGCGCGCTGATCGACGATCAAACCGTGGGCATCATGCTCGAACCCGTGCAGGGCGAGGCCGGTGTCATTCCCGCTACCGTGGAATTCATGAAGGGTCTGCGCGCCTTGGCCGACGAGCACAAGCTGCTGCTGATCGTGGACGAAGTGCAAACCGGCATGGGCCGCACCGGTACCCTGTTTGCCTACGAGCACTCGGGCGTCCGTCCGGACATCATGACGCTGGGTAAAGGCATTGGTGGTGGCGTGCCGCTGTCGGCACTGTGCGCCCGCGAAGAAGTGTCCTGCTTCCAGCCTGGTGACCAGGGCGGCACCTACAATGGCAACCCCTTGATGACCGCGGCTGGCGTGGCTGTGTTCGACGAATTGACGGCTCCCGGCTTTCTGGAGTCGGTCAATGCCCGCGCCAAGCAGTTGTCCGAAGGCTTGCTGGCCATCAGCGCCAAGTGGGGCATGAACGGCGAGCGTGGTGAGGGTCTGCTGCGTGCCCTGATCCTGGATCAGGACGACGGTCCGGAAATTGTGGCCGCTGCCCGCGACCGCGCTCCAGAAGGCATGCTGCTGAATTCGCCACGTCCGAACCTGCTGCGTTTCATGCCAGCGCTGAACATCACAGCCGACGAAATCGACCTGATGCTGGCCTGGCTGGACGAAATCCTGGTCAAGGTTCGCGGCTAAGCTGTGTTGCTGCCATAAAGAAATCCGCCTTCGGGCGGATTTTTTTTGGTCTTTGGATTTTTGTAGCCCTGCGGGTCTGGTAGGCTTGCAAACCGCCGTTCCTGGCTTAGAAGTCGAGTTGCTCAGTTGTAATCCCAAGCGCGGCGGCAATGCGCTCCAGGCTGCTTTTGCGTAGCCGCTCGCTGCTCTCTTGCTGAGCATAGGCAGATTGGCTGATACCCAGGCGAGCGGCCAGCTCTGCCTGTGTCAGCCCAAGGTGTTCACGCCATGCCCGAACCGGCGTTGCACCGTCGATCGTGCTGCTGACGACGGCGTGGGGGATTAGCCCGCCGTCCTGGGCCTGGCTGGCGATGTAGTCCTGGTAGGGAATCACGACAAAAGCGGGATTGCCGTCCGGGCCATTGATGATCTGAATGTTAGTACGTACGTTCATCGCGCTTTCTCACTTCCTGGATGTCGATAATTCTTATTTCTGCGTCCCAATCAAACAGGACGCGATAGTTTCCGATGCGCAGGCGATAGCCATACGGGTGATTCGTCAGCGCTTTGATGTTTTGCGATCCGGAGCAATTGGGCATATCAGCCAAGTTGCCGACACCGTCGCGGATAGCGCCTTGGTGTTGCCTGTCGATCTTGCGCAGTTGTTTGGCGGCTTTGGGTGTCCAGAATATCGAGTTCATGGACAGAATATAAGTTAATTATAAGTTAAGTTTCTTGATATAAGTTTGGAAAAATTGCGCGGAGGCCGACAAAAAACCATTTGTGACCTTTGTCCTTGCTCTCCCACGACTAACTTGAAACGCGCATGAAATAGCACAGACCTCATCGTTGCCAGTGTTTAGTTTATTTAAAAAAATAATATAAATATCAATAACTTGAAGTAATTTTATCCAGCCATTAGCCAGCATAAGTAAATGATTGTTCTGTTGTGGTGCCAGGGGAAGGGAGTCGATGTAATAGAAGCTTCCAAGATTTGCCTGCAAACGCAGGCCCACCCTTTGAGGCACTGTTTACCATGCTCCAGCATCTGTCCAAACTTATCGTAGCTAGTGCCCTTGTGCTGGCTGTTTCTCCGGCCATCGCCGCCGACTCCTTACGCATTGGCGTGGTACCCGGTGCCTATGCCGATTCCATCAATGCGGCGGCTCAGGATGCCAAGGCCCAAGGCATCAATGTCGAGGTGATTGAGTTCACCGACTGGACCACGCCCAATGTGGCAGTGGATAACGGCGATATTGATATCAACTATTTCCAGCACCAGCCTTTTCTGAAAAACGCCATTGAGAAAAACGGCTACAAGCTGGCCAGCGCGGGCACGGGCATTCTGGCCAATGTGGGGCTGTATTCGCTCAAGCATCAGGCGGTAGAACAGGTTCCCCAAGGCGGCAAGGTAGGCATCGCCAACGATCCCGTGAACCAGGGCCGTGGCCTGTTATTGCTGCAGAAGGTCGGGCTGATCACGCTCAAGCCGGAGGTCGGTTACCTGGGCAGTCTGAATGACATTGTCGAGAACCCCAAAAAGCTCAGCTTTGTGGAAGTGGAAGGCCCGCAACTGGTGCGTATTACGGGGGATGTGGATATTGCACAGGGCTATCCGCATTTCATCGTGGCGGCCAAGGCCTTTGATCCTTCCAGTGGGCTGGCCTACTCGGGTATTGAAGATGCGCAGTTTGCGATCCAGTTCGTGGTGAAAGCAGACCGTACTCGCGACCCCGTCATTCAAAAGTTCATTTCCATCTATCAAAACGCCCAGTCCGTGCGTGATGTGTCGCGAGCCGCGTTCAATAACGACGAACGACTCTACACCCTGGCCTGGTTGAACAAGCAAGAAGGAGCGAAGTAATGACTGCGATTTTTTCTGCTCGCCTGCCGCGCTGGGCGCTGGGCATGGTGTTGGCTGCCGTCCTTCCTTGGAACAGCGTTGCAGCGGTAATCAAAGTGGGCTCTCTTCCTGGCGCTACCGCGGATGCGGTACAAGCGCTGATCCCGGAAGGCAGGAAGCATGGTCTGGATATTGAGCTGGTCGAGTTTACGGATTGGACGCTGCCCAACGAGGCTGTCAATAACCGCGATATTGATGTGAATTTCTTTCAGCACCAAGCCTTTCTGAACAATGCCATCAAGGAGCGTGGCTACGAGCTGGAATTGATTGGTCTGGGCTTGCTGCAAAACATTGGCCTGTACTCGAACAAGTATCAGTCTCTGGACCAGGTTCCCAAGGGCGCCACTGTGTCTTTACCGAATGATCCGGTCAATCAGGGCCGGGGTCTTTTGCTGTTGCAACAAGCAGGCTTGATCACCTTGCGTCATGGTCTGGATACCGGTGCCACGGTCAATGATGTGGTGGATAACCCCAAGCAACTCAAGCTGGTGGAAATTGAAGGCCCGCAACTGATTCATTCCCTGCCAGATGTAGATCTGGCCGTGGTCTGGCCCAGCTATTTTGTCAGCGCAGGTCGCAAGGCGGATGCGGGCAAGGCCCTGGTCTATTCCGGTATTGCCGACACCTTTTACGCCATGGGTTTTGCCACGCGCAAAGACCGCGTCAATGACCCGGCACTGAAACAGTTCGTCGAACTGTTTCAGCAGTCGCAGGCGGTGCGCAACACGATTGCAGACCGTTTTGATCACAACCCCAATCTGTACACCTTGCCCTGGCAAGGTGGCAGCGCAGCGAGCAAGTGATATGGCCTACACATCCGTATTACGGCGTCATGCCGATCTAGTGCGCGACACCGCCGAACAGGCCGCCGGCCAGCGTGAGCTTCACAAGGCCAGTGCGTCTGTCAAAGTGGAACGGGAACCGCGGTCCAGTGCCGTGAAGGCAGGCAGCGTGGCCTTTCGTAATCTGTCCAAAATCTATCAGTCCTCGGCAGGCGCTGTGCCTGCTTTGCAGGACATTGATCTGGACATCGAGCCGGGCAGCATTTTCGGCATTATTGGCCGCAGTGGTGCGGGTAAATCCAGCTTGCTGCGCACCATTAATCGGCTGGAGCGCCCAAGCAGCGGCCAGGTGTTGGTCGATGGCGTGGACATTGCCCGTCTGAATGAATCGGAGCTGGTGCAGCTGCGTCGCCGCATCGGCATGATTTTTCAGCATTTCAATTTGCTGTCAGCCAAGACGGTGTACGAGAACGTGGCCCTGCCCTTGAAGGTGGCGGGTGTGTCCGCGCAGCACATCGCCCAGCGCGTTCAGGAACTGCTGCAACTGGTCGGCTTGCAAGACAAGGCCGATACCTATCCCAGTCGTTTGTCGGGTGGGCAAAAGCAGCGTGTGGGCATTGCTCGCGCCTTGGCCACCGGCCCGGAGATTTTGCTGTGCGATGAAGCGACTTCGGCCCTGGACCCGGAAACCACACAGTCCATCCTGAGCCTGCTCAAGGACATTAACCGCCGTCTGGGCATCACCGTCGTGCTGATTACGCACGAGATGAGCGTGATCCGTGAAATTGCCGACCGCGTGCTGGTGCTGGAAAAAGGCCGCATTGCCGAGCTGGGCGAGGTCTGGCGTGTATTTGGCAAACCGCAGCATGACGCCACCAAGGCGCTGTTGGCACCTTTGCAACATAGCTTGCCGGAGGATTTGCAGGCACGACTGGTGCAAGAGCCGCCTAAAACCGGAACATACAGCCGCATTTTGCAACTGAGCTACAGCGGCGAAGGCGGATGGGAGCCCGACTTGTTGCACATTGCCCGCAGCCTGCCCGGCCAGCCCCAACTGGTTCATGGCGGCGTGGACCGTATTCAAGGCCATGCACACGGACGTTTGCTGGTCGCCATTGAAGGGCATGTAAGCCTGCCCGATTTGACATCCCTGACGCAAGGCCCGGCGGCCATCGCGCATCACATTGAGGACATTGGATATGTTGTGGAATCTGAGTATCCCCGTTGAGCGATACGGGCAGGCTTTTCTGGACACACTGATGATGGTGGGCGTGTCGGGGGCGATCGCCTTTCTGGCCGGCATTCCGCTGGCGGTGCTTTTGATCGTGACGGCTCCTCATGGCTTTTGGGAGTCGCCCAAGATCAACCTGGCGGTGGGTAGCGTAGTGAATGGTTTTCGGGCCACGCCCTTTATTGTTTTGCTGGTCGCCTTGATCCCCTTCACGCGTTTGCTGGCCGGCACCACGATTGGCGTGTGGGCGGCCATTGTGCCCCTGGCAATCAGCGCGACTCCTTTTTTCGCCCGTATTGCGGAAGTCAGTCTGCGTGAGGTGGACTCGGGCCTGATTGAAGCGGCTCAAGCCATGGGCTGCAAGAAGTGGGACATCGTGCGCCATGTCTATTTGCCCGAGGCGCTGCCCGGCATTGTGGGTGGCTTCACCATCACCATCGTGGCCTTGATCAGTTCCTCGGCCATGGCCGGTGCGGTCGGTGCCGGTGGCCTGGGGGACTTGGCGATCCGCTATGGCTATCAGCGCTTTGACACGCAGGTGATGCTGATTGTCATTGCGGTGCTGATTGCCCTGGTCACAGCGGTGCAGTTTGCGGGAGACCGTTACGTGCAAAGGCTGCGTGCCCGTTGATCCGAACTCAGCCAAGGGCTGGCGCACGTAGTGGCGACGCCTTTGCAGCGAATGTGATCTTCTTTGTTTGCTCGGACGCGCTGTCCTGAGCCGGGACGCAGGTGCTGGAGGCTGCGTCTATCCCTACCGTTTTTAGTCATTGAAAAGAGTGCCGTATGAATGATCGGATTACTCAGGGCGTAGCGTTGCCCGAAGCATCTGCAAAGCAGCGTCTGCCCTTGCCTCCCCAACAGCCTCATGTGATTGGCAGCGAGGCCGAAGCCATCGCCGTTGCCCGACAATTGGCCACTGAATTTGCTCAAACCGCTGCCGAGCGCGACCGCCTGCGCCAGCTCCCCTGGGACGAGATAGAGCGCTATACCGCCAGTGGCCTGGGTGCCATCACTATCCCCAAAGCCTATGGCGGTCTGGAAGCTTCCAACGAAACGCTGGTGCAGGTGTTTGCCATCATCAGCGCGGCTGATCCTTCCCTGGGTCAGATCCCGCAAAACCATTTCGCGCTGATCCAGAACCTGAAAGACACCGGCACCGAATCTCAAAAGCAGCGCTGGTTCCAGGCGGTGCTGCACGGCGCACGTTTAGGCAACGGCGGACCGGAGAAAAAGGGTAAGGCAGCGGTGATGACGGACGTCACTGCCCATCTTGCTCGGGCAGCAGATGGCAGCTTGCGCGTTAGCGGCACACGTTTTTACTCCACTGGCGCTTTGTTCGCGCATTGGATTCCGTTCCGAGCCGCGGATGAGCAAGGCCGGGGTGTGCAGGTCTGGGTACGCCGCGATGCACCCGGTGTGCAGGTGATTGATGATTGGAATGCCTTTGGGCAACGCACCACCGCCAGTGGCAGTGTGGTGTTCGACCGGGTTCTGGTCGAGGAAGACCATGTGCTGGAAAGCTGGCGTTTCGTAGACAAACCGTCCTTGTCGGGCCCGATTTCTCAATTGATTCAAGCCAGCATTGACGCCGGTATCGCCCAGGCTGCCCTACAGGATGCGCTGGAATTTGTGCGCAATCGCGCGCGCCCCTGGACTGACTCGGGTGTGACCAGCGCCACGCAGGACCCTCACATTATTCAGGAAGTGGGTGCCTTGCAGATTGAGGTGGATGCCGCTCAGGAAGTTTTACTGGAGGCAGCGCGTTTGCTGGATGAATTGGCCGCGAGGCCCGTCGATGCGGATAGCAGCGCCCGTGCGTCGGTGGCTGTTGCCGAGGCAAAAATCCTGACGACGGAAGCCGCCCTGAACGCCAGCGAACAGCTCTTTGCCTTGGCGGGCTCTTCGTCCACCCGTGCTGCTCATAACCTGGATCGCCACTGGCGCAACGCCCGCGTGCACACCTTGCATGATCCGGTGCGCTGGAAATACCACCTGTTGGGCAATTACTTGCTCAATGGTATTGCTCCCTCTTATCACCAATGGAATTGAGGCTATGACGATCCCGTTTTCTACGTCCGCACACCTCATCCAGTCCGAGGCCGAAGCGCTGCAGGCAGCTGAGCAGTTTGCACAATTCATTGCCCAACAGGCGCTGGAGCGCGACCGCGACCGCATTTTGCCGCATCAAGAGGTGGAGCAATTCAGTCAAGGTGGTTTGTGGGGCATCACGGTCCCCAAAGAATACGGGCGCGCGGGCGTTTCCACCGATGTGCTCACCCGGGTTGTGCAGCGCATTGCCCAGGCCGATGGCAACTTTGGCCATATCCCGCAAAACCACTATTACGCGCTGGAAGTGTTGCGCGTGGGGGCGACGCACGAGCAAAAAGCCTTTTTCTACGATCAGGTGCTGCAAGGCAAACGCTTTGGCAATGCACTGGCGGAGATCGGCAAGAAGGATTTTGTACGTCGCACGCAGTTGCTCAAAGCGCCGGATGGCTGGTTTGTGGATGGCCGCAAGTTCTATTGCACGGGCTCGCTGTTTGCACACTGGATTCCCACGCTGACGAGCTCGCCTGATGATGGCCGCCTGTATTTGGTTTTTGTGCCGCGTGAGGCTAAAGGCGTCACGCTGACAGACGACTGGGACGGCTTTGGTCAACGTGTCACGGGCAGTGGCTCGGTGGAGTTCACGCGTGTTCCCGTGCAGCCGCAATGGGTTGTACCGTTCACCGATTCCTTCGAGCGTCCCACCCCCATTGGTCCTTACGCCCAGATTATCCATGCAGCACTGGATTTGGGTATCGGCCAAGGGGCGTTCGAGGCCACCCTGCCCTTCATCCGTGCGCACAGTCGCCCCTGGATTGCCGCTGGCGTGGGCAGCGCCGCCCAGGACCCGTTGTTATTGCAGGAAGTGGGCAATGTGCATGTGCGTTTGCGGGCCGCGCAAGCGCTGCTGGCCCGCGCCGCCCGCTATGTGGATGCCGCCCAGCACGCCCCGGATGAGGACAGCGTGGCCCAGGCTTCCATTGCCGTGGCGCAGGCCAAAGCCTTGTCCACCAGCGCCAGCCTGCTGGCAGGCAGCAAGCTGTTTGAACTGGGGGGCACCAGCGCTACGCAAGCCCAGCATGGCCTCGATCGCTACTGGCGCAATGCACGCGTCCATACCCTGCATGACCCGGTGCGCTGGAAGTACCACGCCATTGGCAACTATGCCCTGAATGGCGTGCGTCCGCCGCGTCATGGGGCCTTGTGATGCCATTTTGCTTCGATATGGCCTGTTTTTTTAGGCCACGAGCCTTTCTCTTTTATCTGGATTTTGATTGATGACTATCTCGCGATTTCTTAAAAAACTGACGGCATTCAGCCTTGTCTCGACCGCCGTCTTGTTGAGTAGCACAGCGACCGCAGCTCCTTTGAAAATCGGTGTTGTGCCCGGCATTTTTGCGGACTCGGTGGTCGTTGCCGCTCAGGAGGCCAAGCAGCAAGGTGTGGATGTGCAGGTGATCGAATTTACCGATTGGGCTACGCCGAATGTGGCGCTGGACGCGGGCGATATTGATCTGAACTACTACCAGAACAGCAACTACCTGGCCAATGCGGTGCGCGACAAGGGCTTCAAGCTGGTCAGCGTGCAGCCGGGCATTTTGTCTTACCTGGGTCTGTATTCCCTCAAGCACGCCACCCTGGTCGACTTGCCCGATGGTGCATCAGTGGCAATTGCCAGTGATGCCGTCAACGTAGGCCGTGGGCTGCGCTTGTTGCAGCATGCGGGCTTGATCACGCTGCGCCCTGAAACCGGCTTGCTGGGCACGCCCGATGACATTGTTTCCAATCCCAAAAATTTGAAGTTTGTGGAAGTGGAAGGCCCGCAACTGGCACGTGCCACGCAGGATGTGGATCTGGCCCAGGGCTTTCCGTATTTCATCCTGGCGTCCAACGCGTTTGACGCCACCAAGGCCTTGTCCTTGACCAGTTACGAGGACGATTCCTGGGCGATTCAGTTTGTGGCCCGTGGCGATAAGGCGCAGGACCCGCGCATTGCCCAGTTCCTGGAGGTCTACAAGACATCGCCCGCTGTGCGCGAGGCAATCGATCAGTTCTACCAAGGCGAGCAAAAGCTGTATCGCCTGACCTGGTTGCCGCATTAAGCAAGGAGAATGCCCATGACGCAGCCTAGGAAACACATCCATATCAACGCCTTCAATATGAATTGCGTGGGCCATATTCATCATGGTTTGTGGACGCATCCGCGGGATCAATCCACGCGGTATCACACGCTGAAGTACTGGACGGATCTGGCTAAAACTCTGGAAAAAGGTTTGTTCGACGGCATTTTTCTGGCTGATGTGGTCGGCTATTACGACGTCTACCAGCAAGGAGTGGACTTGACGCTGCGCGAGGGTATTCAACTGCCCGTGAACAATCCCTGGCTGCTGGTATCGGCCATGGCGGCGGTCACACAGCATATTGGCTTTGGCCTGACGGCCTCGGTGGCGGCGCATCACCCCTACACCTTCGCACGGGATGTCAGCACGCTGGATCAGCTAAGCAATGGCCGCATAGGCTGGAACATCGTGACCGGCTATGTGGATAGTGGAGCGCGGGGTTTGGGGCAGGAGGGCCTGGATGCACACGACAGTCGCTACGACCGGGCCGAGGACTTTCTGCAATTGGCCTACAAACTGTGGGAAGGCAGCTGGGAAGATGGCGCCCTGATTGCCGACAAGCAGCGTCGCATTCATGCGCTGCCCGAGAAAGTGCATACCGTGCACCACGAAGGGCCGTTTTATCGCAGCAATGCCATTCATATGAGCGCGCCTTCTCCCCAGCGCACCCCCTTGCTGTTCCAGGCGGGAACCTCGGCGCGGGGGCTGCAGTTTGCCGGACAACATGCCGAAGGCGTATTCATCGGTGCGCGGGACCCGGAAGCGGCCAGGGACTCGTCCCGCAAGCTGCGTCAGGCAGCGATCAATGCGGGACGGCAAGCGCAGGATCTGAAAATTTATGCGGGCGTAGCGGTCGTCACGGGTGCCACGGAAGCCGAGGCTAAAGAAAAATACGCCGACTATCTGGCCCATGCCAGCTCCGAAGGCGGCCTGGCGCACTTTGCGGCCAGTACGGGTGTGGATTTTGCCCAGTATGACCTGGACGAACCCATCCACTTTGGCTCCAGCAACGCGATTCAGTCCGCAGCGGCAGCGGCCCAGAAACAAGGCTGGACGACACGCCGTAAGCTGCTGGAGCAATTCACGCTGGGCAGCCGCTACAAAACCATTGTGGGCGACCCGCAGCAAGTGGCGGATGCGCTCAGCACCTGGATCGATGAGGGCGAGATCGATGGCTTCAACCTGACCCGCATCGTCGTGCCTGAAACCTGGGAGGACTTTGCTCACTACATCGTGCCTGAGCTGCAAAACCGGGGCCGCTATCGAACCGCTTATGAAGGAGGAACCCTGCGCCAGCAACTGTTTGGGCAAGGTAATCGGGTATCTGCCACTCACCCTGCTGCGCAGTGGCGGCATTTTTTATAAGGACAGGACCATGTTGTTTGCCCGTTTTTCTATTCGTGCCATGTTTGCCTTCGCAGCCCTGGGCTTTGCGGGCCATGTGTCTGCTGCTGCACTGAAAATTGGCGTCACACCCGGCTCTTTGGCTGATTCTGTCGCCGTGGCGGCCAAGGAAGCCAAACAGATTGGGCTGGAGGTCGACGTCATCGAGTTCACTGACTGGACCACGCCCAATACAGCCTTGGCATCCGGCGATCTGGATCTGAATTACTTCCAGCATCAGGCTTTTTTGGACAATGCCGTCAAGGAAGGCGGCTATGCGATTGAAAGTGTGGCTTACGGCTTGCTGCCCAATATTGGCTTGTATTCCAAGCAGTACCCGTCTTTGGACGCCATACCTGAAGGCGCTTCTGTTGGAGTTGCCAATGATCCGGTGAATCAGGCGCGTGGCCTGCTGCTTTTGCAGACGGCTGGCCTGATTCAGTTGAAAGACGGTGTGGCGGCACGCGCTTCGATCCACGATGTCGCCGCCAACCCCAGAAAGCTGCGGATTGTGGAAATTGAGGGGCCGCAATTGGTGCGCGCAGCCGATGACCTGCCACTGGTCCAAGGCTATCCGGCCCACTTTGTGAACGCCGGGCAGGCCGAGCTGGCCAGCAAGGCCTTGCAGTATTCCACGGTGGATGACCTGTACTACGCGATTCGCTTTGTGGCTCGAAGCAGCCATAAAGATGATCCCCGTATACGCCAGTTTGTGGATCTTTATCAACACTCTCCGGCTGTAGCCGCGCAGATTGACCGGTCTTTTGCGGGTGACAGGAAGCTGTATTCCTTGCCGTGGCAAACGGCCGGCCATGCCTCCATTACGCAGGCTCCTTGAGGGCTGAACATCATGATTACTGACACTGCCGTTTTTGCCTCGGATACTGCGCCAGCGTCGTCTTTTGCAAGAAAGGCGCAGGCAGCGCCTGACCGTGTGCGTGTTTCCGATCTGAGCACCTTGCGTGCCCGTTTCAGCGCCCTCTTTCAGCGCATTGCCGATACCGCTGCGGAGCGCGAGCACACCCGTACCCTGGCCTACGCCCCCATTCTTTGGCTGAAAGACAGCGGTTTCACGGCTCTGCGTGTACCGCCCCAATGGGGTGGCAGTGGGGTTTCCATCCCGGTGTTCTTTGAGCTGTTTCAGGAACTGGCCGCGGCGGATTCAAACGTCGCTCAAATTCTGCGGCCTCATTTTGGCTTCATCGATCGACTGTTGATTGATCGGGATGAGACTACGCAAGCGCAATGGCTGCCGCTGGCAGGCCAAGGAGCGATTTTTGGCAATGCCACCACCGAGACTGGCCTGGGTGCTGTCGGGCAACTGCAAACCACGCTGGAACCTGATCCTGAGCAGGCCGGACAGTGGCGTTTGAATGGCCGCAAGTTCTATAGCACAGGCACCTTGTACGCAGATTGGGTCACGGTGGTGGCCCGCAGTACCGGGACGGAGCAGGAAGATGAAACGGTACATGCCGTGGTGGCCACCAATCAGGAAGGGGTGGAGCGTCTGGATGACTGGCATGGTTTTGGGCAAAGGCTGACGGGGTCCGGTACAACGGTACTGACCGATGTGCTCGTGCCCGAGAGCGCCATCATCCGTTTCCCGCGTCAGGAACCTACCCCCTTGGTGGCCTATTTTCAGCTGGTGCATTTGGCGACCTTGGCGGGTATTGCCCAAGCCTTGCAGCGGGATGCGGTGGCTTATGTACAGGCGCGCAAACGTGTCTTTAGCCACGGCAGTGCGGCGTTGCCCAAGGATGATCCTTTGGTGCAGCATATCGTGGGCGAGCTGGCCAGCACGGCTTATATTGCCCAGCTGGCGGTGCGTGATGTGGCGGCTCATTTGCAGAATATTGCGGATCAGCGGCGGGCGGATGTGGCGGTTCCCCGCGAGACTTTGGATGCCCTGGAGCTGCGAACGGCACAGGCGCAAGTGGCGGTGGTGGAGCCGGTTTTGCGGGCGGCCACGCGTCTATTCGACGTGGGTGGTTCCACGGCCCTGGAGGAATCCCGTCGTCTGGATAGACACTGGCGTAATGCGCGGGCTCTGGCCTCGCACAATCCGGTGATCTACAAGGCCCGTTCGGTGGGGGATATTTTGTTGAACGAGGCCGAGCCAGTGTATTACTGGCATGTGGGGACGAAGGAGAGTTGAGCCGATGCGGCCAGAGGCGGGGCCGCCTCTTGGAAACATAAAGGGCACGAATTAATCGTGCCCTTTATGTTGTCAGCTGTGAGCGCGCAGCCTCTCAGGGTAAATCAACGACAAAATAGTACGCTAAGCGCGTGATGAGGCTGGCACCCAGCGATAAAGCGTAGGAACGGATACGTCCAGGTTCTTGGCCACGTCCTTGAGTGGTACACCGCTGGCCAGCAGCTTCTTGGCTGACTTGATTTTGTTGTCGTTCATCTTGGGTTTGCGACCACCCTTGCGGCCAAGCTGCTTGGCGACTTCCAGCCCGGTACGGGTACGTTCGATTGTCAGTTCGCGCTCCATCTCGGCCAGGCTGGCCATGACGTGGAAGAAGGACCGACCAGACGGCGTGCTGGTGTCGATGGAGTCGGTGAGGCTTCTGAACTGGATACCTTGTGTGCGCAGTTTGTTGACCAGATCGACCAGTTGCTTGACTGAGTGGCCCAAGCGGTCCAGCTTCCAGACCACCAATGTGTCGCCCTCGCGCAGCATTTCGAGCGCTTTGACCAAGTCTGGACTATTTGCTCGCGTGCCACTTACCTTGTCTTCAAAGACCCTCTGGCACCCGGCCTGAATCAAAGCTTTGCATTGCAATTCAAGGTTCTGATCTTGCGTCGAGACGCGCGCATAGCCGATCAGCATGGCGTGTCGCCGTCTGCATCCTGACGAACGGCAAGTAACTGTTGAAGCAATTCCGGTAGTGCTGTCTGCACGGTGTCCCACACGACATCGAGGTTGACGTCGAAGTAGCCGTGGGCGATGCGGTTGCGCATACCGCGCATACCGCGCATATTACGCCACGGCACTTGTTCGTGTGTCTGAGCGAACTCGATATAGCCATCCATGACCTGCGTGGCAGCCTCGCCAATAATGATAAGGCTCATGATGACGGCTTGCTGGGTTCGTTTGTCCCCAAGAAAATCTTCTCTGGTCAGGCCCTCTATGAAACCGCATGCATCGGTTGCAGCTTGCTGCATGTGGTCAAGGTAATCCGGAAGACGGTACTTGCTCATACCGGTTGCGCCTCTGCAAGCACTTTGGCCCGGAATTTAGGCGGCAGGTCGCCGGGCGTCAGCAAATCGACGTGAATACCAAGCAGCGATTCCAGCTCGTCTTGCAGGCCTCCCAGGTCGAACAGCGTCGCACCAGGCAGTGCGTCAACCAGCAAATCAATGTCGCTGCCATCCTGGTCGGTGCCATGTAGTATCGAACCGAAGACGCGTGGATTCGCCGTGCGAAAACGGCTTACGGCTTCACGCACTGCATCTCGGTTCATGTCGAGCACAACAGATGGTCGCATGGTCATCCCTTGTTATCAAAACTCATCAAAATGGTAAGTTATTGAGAATGGGATTTCAAGGCCTGGTTCCTCAGATCGAAATTATTACGAGAGTTGAAACAGCCTGGCCGCATTGTCATAAAACAGCTTGTTCAGAATTACATCCTTGAAACCCAGCTGCTGGAAGTCCTCAATACTCTGGCGAATCGGGCGGAAGGTATAGGACGAACCAAACAGCAATTGCTCGGACAGGAAGCTATTGGCTGCCTGCACATAGCCCTCATTGCCTGGCTGGAAGATGTACATATCAGGCACCAGATGCACGTTCTCGTGCAGAAAGGCCAGGCCTATGGCCTGCTGTACATTGGGCCAATAGCCGTGATAGACCACTAAAGGCAGATCCGGGAAGGCTTTGGCCACTTTGGCCAGCCCGGCCGGGTCGTTGTAGCGCGGGTCCGGCGTGGTGGGGCCACTCATCAAAAAGACGGGTACTTTCAGGTGGCGCGCCAGTTCGTAAACGGGCCAGTAAACCGGGTCATCGGGGTGACGTGCTGGAACACCAAAACCCGGCTCGATATCAATGCCGGACAAGCCCAGCTCCTTGATGGCGCGTTCTGCCTCGGCCAGGGCCTCCTGCTCGCCTTGCAGAGCCGGGTCTATACCGGCAATGCCCAGCAATGCTTCGTGCCCATGCACGATCTGGTGAATGGTGTCGTTGGGCAAATGTTGTGATGGCGTGTGGCGGCCGACGACGACCGCTTTGCTCAGCCCGGCCTGGCGTACTTCTTCCAGAAATCCTTCCTGACTCAGCGATCTTTCAAAGTGGGTATCGCTGCCACGAGTGCCGACACGGCGATTCAGCCAACGCGCAGTGGCATGTTCCGGTGAGCCGGGTTCGGCTCCGAAAAACTTGTGCAGAAAGGCAGGTCGGCAGCGTAGATCGATTATTTTTTGGCTCATGATGCAGAAGAAAGTTGCTGGTTTTGAACGCCGCGCGCGTCAAAGGCGCCACCGGTCTGGGCACGATCACGGACGGTGACGGCACGCTTGCCTAGAAGGGGAAACACCAGCTCGGCAAAGCGGATGGACTCTTCCAGATGCGGATAGCCCGAGAGCACAAAGGAGTCCGCGCCCAGGTCCATGTATTCCTGCAAGCGCTGGGCCACGGTCTGGGCATCGCCTACCAGGGCGGTGCCTGCTCCGCCCCGTACCAGCCCTACGCCTGCCCACAGATTGGGCGAGACTTCCAGTTGATCGCGTCGGCCACCATGCAAGGCGGCCATGCGTTTCTGGCCTACCGAGTCCATGCTGGCGTAATTGGCCTGCGCCTTGGCAATGTCCTCGTCCGTCAATTTGCTGATCAGGCGATCCGCCTCGGCCCAGGCTTCCTCATTGGTTTCGCGCACGATTACGTGCAGGCGTACACCCAGCCTTACTGTGCGGCCACGGGCGGCGGCACGACGGCGGATGTCCTCAAATTTCTTGCCCACCGCAGCCGGGGGCTCGCCCCAGGTCAGGTAAGCATCGACGTGCTCGGCAGCCAGCTCGTGTGCGGCGTCCGAGGAGCCACCAAAGTACAAGGGCGGATAGGGTTTTTGCACGGGCGGGAAGAAGTTGCGGCCATTCTCCACCTTGAAGTGCTTGCCCTGAACATTCACGGTGTCGCCAGAGAGCAATTGACACCAGATCGTCAGATATTCATTGGCGTATTCGTAGCGGGAATCATGGTTCAGAAATACGCCTTCGGCTGCCAGTTCGGTGGCATCGCCGCCAGGCACCACATTCAGCAGCAAACGGCCATGCAGGGCCTGGTCCAAGGACGCTGCCTGACGTGCGCTGGCGACTGGCGCGCCCAAAGAGGTGCGCAGGGCCACCAGCAGCTTGATGCGCTGGGTAACAGGAACCAGGCTGGCCGCCACCACCCAGGGGTCCAGGCAAGAGGCGCCGGTAGGAATCAGCAAGCCGTCGTAGCCCAGGTTCTCGCTGGTAACGGCAATGCTGCGCAGATACTCGTTAGTGGGTGCCCGGCCAAAGTCGGATTTGCCCAGGTAACGGGTGTCGCCCGAAGTGGGCAGGAACCAGAAAATATCGGGTGTGGTGGAGGTGATTTGGCTCATGCTGCCTGCGCCTCCAGAACAGAGTTTCGCAGCGGCAAACGCGTTTGAATACTGTGCAGTACCGGCACGGCCAGATCAACGGTGCGCTGGATGTGCTGTTGCAGGGCGGCGCTGGTGACTTCGCCGTCCTGAATCTCCTCGGGCGTGGCATAGACCCCGATGGGCAGGGTCAGCGCCTGGAAGAAGCTGAACAGGGGACGCAGTTGATGTTCGATGACCAGGGCATGGCGTTGGCTACCGCCAGTGGCGGCCAGCAGTACAGGCGTGCCGTTCAGGGCATTCATGTCGACCAGATCGAACAGGTGCTTGAGCAGGCCCGGAATGCCCGCGCGAAAGATGGGCGAGCCCACGATCAGAAAGTCGGCCTGCTCAATGGCGGTGATGGCCTGATGCGCATGGGCGGGCAAGGCGTCGGTGGACAGGGCCGCGCCAAGTTCGGGCAGCAGGCTGAGCAGCTCGATGTTTTGCACGTCCAGTGCCAGTTGGTCGTTCAGTGTGTCGCGCAGCGCATCCAGCAGCACTTGCGTGCGGGAGGGACGGTGCAGGCTCCCATTCACAATAACGGTTTTCAGAGGGCGGCTCATGGCAATTCCTTGCAGTGAAATCAGAACAAGGTGCCGCCAGAAAACGGGGGCACCTGTGCGAGTCAATGCCTTGTATTACATGCCTGATCGTTGCTGCCACGAAAGACAATTCGCTCATGTGTTTATGGCTGACCTGCGCCCTTAGTCTTCTGATTTGCTTATGAAAATCAGTAGGCTTGAATGTGAAAAAATGTGCTGCCAAGTGGCATACCCTTGAACCGCGATGCAAACCTTATGAGGTATCAGGCAAAAGACGGGAGCACAGATTTTGAGCGGTGCGTTTGGGGTGCGGACAGACAGGTCTGATGCAGGAGTGCCAGAATTGGATAGTGGGCCATCTGCTTGTGCCAGAGTTGGATAGTTTGGCGGCAAATGAATTTTTAGAATAAAAACAGGCCAATCAGGAGGGATTGGCCCCCGACTGTGTGGCAAACACAGCGGTTTTTATTTCCAAGAGAGAGACAAACCATGACTCAACACAGCCCCCCGCCCTATATCGAAATCGAAAAGCGTATCGACAAGGTACGCGACGAATACGCTCTGGTTGAAGGCCACTTCGATACGTCTGAAGAAACCTCCCCCTGGATTCCTTTCGGCCCCAATATCTGGTTGCGTCATCTGAGCTTTGATATTCGCAACAACACCTCGGTGCACATTATGCGTGCCGACAAGGGTGGCTCCCTGGGTCGTCACCGTCACCGCGCCGTGGTGACCGGCTACATCCTGTCCGGCAGCCTGCGTTACGAGGAATACGATTGGGTGGCCCGTGCCGGTCATTACATCCACGAAAGCCCCGGTCGCACTCACACCCTGGTGTCGGACGAAGGCATGGAAACCCTATTTCACCTGGGCACGCCCATCGAGTTCCTGGACGAGAACGACAACATTCTGGAAATTATTGACGTGTTCTGGATGATCGATCACTACACCAGCTACTGTAAGAAGCACAATCTGCCCATCAACCAGTCCATGTTCATCTAAGACGGTTTGAGGCTTGTGTGTCGGGTCTGCCCCGTTTGATGGGGCAGTTCCTTGAAGCGCTGTTGATAGTAGGCAGAAAAGCGGCCCAGATGCCCAAAACCATGCGCCAGTGCGACATCGGTGACGTTGGGGCGGGGACGGGTTTTCAGAACCTGATGAGCGGCATCCAGTCGCACATTACGCACCCAGTTCATGGGAGATAGCTGATAGTGGCGACGGCACAGCAGATGCAGGAAGCGGGGACTCACACCTGCTGCCTGAGCCAGATCATCCAGTGAGATGTTGCTGTGCAAATGCGCCAGCACATAGTTCCTGGCCTGGAGTAGACGCATTTTCCCTGCCCGGGCTGCGGCTCCCATGGACTCATCCACCAGAGCCTGGGCAGCCTGTTCATCGGCGGGATGACACAGCAGGAATAAGGCCAGGCTGCTTTCAATATGCTGCGTCCAGCTGGCTGAGCGGTCGCCGTTCTGCGCCGGGAGCAGAAGCAGGTGCTGGATGAGGTTGGCCCATTGCGGGCCCCTACAGGGGTCCAGCTTGTAGACACAGCCTCGGGTCATGCCCTCTTGTGCCAGAGTCTGATGCCCCACACCATCAAACAGGCTGTAGGGGATTTTCACGATCAACTGTTCGCAACCGGCTTGCCACAAGGTGCGCACATGATGGCGGGGGGAAACCGCCGCAATATCACCCGGATAGGCAGTCAGCTTGTGATGCCCGTCGCTGATAAATTCGGCCGTGCCCTGCAATGCCATTTGCACCAGGCAGAAATCTCCAAAGGCGTCGGCCTGGATTTCCACTTCGGCGCCATAGCCCAGTTTCATTACGCTGATCTGATCAATATCACGCCGATACAGACGGGTGTTGATGCGCCCTCGGCCCCAGTTTAGGGCATGCCTGGAAATGGCTCGACTCAACGGTTGATGGGACAGCTCGGCGCTGTGTGAATGAAAGACTGGATGACGGTATAACACCGACAGATCCAGGCCATTTTCTGCCGGCATGGGGAACCCCTGTTCCAGAACATAAGAAGGCGCGTGAACAGTGCCTAGTGTAGAAGTTGCTCGATTTGGCGGGCATGGGGGCTATCCCTTATCAGGGCAGATGGGTTTGGAAATATCCTTTATTTACAAAAGACTAACCTTTTTGGCTATTTTGTTTAAGTTTAAATAAAACTACTGGTTTCTCCATGAAGTTATCCAGGCTTGTAGGAGTCAGAGGAGGCTGCGCTTTGACCACTGCTCTTTCTGGCTCATGAAGGTGCTTTTAGCATTGTCATGGTGTGGGCATTCTCGTGCCGGCCTTTTTTTGCGACCCTGGCTGACACAGCGTGATCTGGGGTGTTGTGTCATGCCATCCCTTCCATTTTGCTCATGACAAGCGGCTCTTGCGATTGTGCTGGCTCTGTCAGGCTGACTTGCACACCAATGTCTGCTGGTTTGGCGTAGTGCAGACTGCTGGTTACCAGAGCGTTCACGCCCGTTGCGGCATAGGCGGCGGCATTACCGGCATGAATCCCGCCCGCAGCCAGAATGGTGAGCGTAGGATGGGCCTTGCGCAATGCAGGTACGATTTGCATCAGGGTTTCGGGCGGTATCTTGTCGAACTGCACCACGTCCGCGCCCGCCTGGGCGGCGCTATAGGCTTCGCTCAGATCCGCCGCTTCGATCACGATTTTCTTCTCGCACAAGGCATATTTGTGTTGGGCAATCGCACGGCCGACTTCTTCCCAGCCGCCCATCAGTGCTCGATGCTGCGGGAAGATCAAAATGGTTTCCCCCAGGCCCAGACGATGCGGCATGGCCCCGCCCGACAGGGTGGCTTTCAAGGCCAGCTTGCGTACGCCGGGGGCATGTTTGCGGGTGGTCAGCACGGCTACCGAGGCATTGACTGTTTGCACGGCCTGCACGACTTGCTGGGTCAGGGTAGCGATGCCACAGGCAAACTCCAGCAGGTTCTGGCCGACTTTCCAGGCACGCAGCAGGGACTGAGCCGAGCCTTGGGCCAGCAGGACCGTCTGACCGGGCAAGGCTGCCACGCCGCTGGGGGTGTAGTGCTGGGTCTGCCCGCCGCAAGAGCGCACAATCTCGGCTACCTCCTCTGTGCCCGCCACGCGAATGTGCTCACGGACCACGTAACGCAGTGTGGTGTTCTGCTTGTGCAGGCCCAGCATATGGCTGGTCAGATCCAGGTAGGACGCATCCTCGCCAATCCACTGGTCGATTTGGCTTTGTTCAAAAAAAACCGTCATTGTTGATTCCCGTAGCGCCGCAGCGCCCAAAAGCAGGCTAATGCCGTCAGACCCAGTAAGCAGGACAGCGCATTGGCACAATCTGTGTTGCCATCCAGGACGGCGTTATAAATGGATAAAGACAGGGTTTCGGTCCGGCCTGCGATATTGCCCCCCACCATCAGCGATATCCCGACTTCGCCTAGCGCCCTGCCACCGGACAGGATCAGGCCCGTGGCCAGGGCGGGTCGCAGCAAGGGCAGCTCCACCCGGAAGAAGTAGGACCAAGTGCCGTGGCCCAGTGTGGCCGCGGCTTCGCGTAGCCGTGGCGACAGGCTGTTCATGCTGTTTTGCACAGGTTTGACCATTAAAGGCAGCCCGGCGATAAATGCGGCAATCAACAAGGCCGCCGGCTGAAAAACAATATTGGGCGACCAGCCGGTGGCACTGGCCAGCCAGCCTTGCCTGCCCAAGGCAAGCAGCAGCAAATAGCCGATGACAATCGGCGGAAAAACCAGCGGCAGACTCACCAGCGAATCCAGTAATCCGTGGCCCGGGAAGCGTTTTCTGGCCAGAACCCAGGCCAGTGCCAGCCCTAGCACCAGCTGTGCCGCCAGGGTGGCGGCCAGCACAGACACACTCAGGCCCAGTGAGCTGCTGGAGCAGCTCATCCAGGCAGACATTACAGACCGTGACGCTCAAGAATGGATTTGGCCGTGCCCGAGCCCAGGAACTGGGTCCAGGATTGCAGCGCGGGGTTTGCAGGACGGTTCTTGAGTATGGCCAGGCTCAGATCGATCGGGTCGTGGCAGGAGGCTGGCAGGGGCAGGATGGTGCCCAGCTTGTCCTTGTGGGCCAGCGCCTCGCTGCGGTTGATGAAACCGGCATCCACTTCGCCGTTCAGCAAATAAGCCGACACTTGCGGCAGCATGGCGACTTCAAGGGTGCGTCCATCGGCCTGGACTTTTTCACGTTCCATGCAGGTGGTGGCGGCGCGGCCATAAACCGTTTTCTTGGCATCGCCAATCGCGATGCGTGCGTAGCTGGGCTGCTGTAAATCCTGGATGGAATCAATGGTCTTGCCCTTGGGCACGGCCAGCATCAGGGCGCCCTGGCTGATGTTCACGAACTGCTGGGCAATGCCCATGGGTTCCAGAAAAAAGCGGTCGCCAATGATGGCGGCAATGTCTGGATTTTGCTCGCTCTGGGCGCGAACCTGTTGCATATTGCCAAAGCTGCTCTCTACCGTCAGGCCGGTTTCTTTATGGAAGGCTTGAATCAGTTCGGTGACGGGTTTGCGATAGCCTGCGCCGGTGGCAATCAGCAGGTCGGAAGCGTGGGCCGTGGTGGTGATCGCCAGCAGACAAGCGGCGGAAAACAGCAAAGATTTCATCGGATATCCTGTCGCTAAATTTCGTTATGAGCTTTAGTTTATAACGAGAGAGGGCTGACAGGGATGTTCGCCACGCGCCGGGGCCGGAGCCACCAGACTCAAACCTGCTTGAAAACTGGGAAAAGCGGCTTGTGCCCAGCGACGATGCACGTTTTTCGTTGCCGCAAAGCTGGAAACAGAAGGCGAAAAAAATCCCCATCCTGAACCAGTAAGATGGGGATTTTGGGGGGCACCCCCACCCGGAGTGACACTCCGGGTGACATGGTGTGCGTTAGGCTTGAGCGGCCTTGAATGCCAGACGCCATTGGTGCAGCAAAGGCTCGGTGTAGCCGTTAGGCTGTTCCAGACCTTTCAGAACCAGATCCTGAGCGGCGCGGAAGGCAAAGGAGCCTTCAAAGTTGCCGGCCATCTTCTGGTAGGCAGGGTCGCCCGCGTTTTGCTGGTCCACCACAGCGGCCATGCGCTGCAGGGTTTCAACCACTTGTTCGTGGGTAACGATGCCGTGCAGCAGCCAGTTGGCAATGTGCTGGCTGGAGATACGCAGGGTCGCGCGGTCTTCCATCAGACCGACGTCGTGGATGTCCGGTACTTTGGAGCAGCCCACGCCCTGGTCAATCCAGCGCACCACGTAACCCAGGATGCCCTGGGCGTTGTTGTCCAGCTCTTCCTGGATTTCCTTGGCGGACCAGTTGGTGTCCGTCGCCACGGGAATGGTCAGGATGCTGTCCAGGTAGTCGTTGGTGTCGCCTTCCAGACCCTTCTGGACGTCGACCACGTTGACTTGGTGGTAGTGCAAGGCGTGCAGCGTGGCAGCGGTAGGCGATGGTACCCAGGCGGTGTTGCCACCGGCCTTCACGTGACCAATCTTTTGCTCCAGCATTTCAGCCATCAGGTCGGGCATGGCCCACATGCCTTTACCGATCTGGGCACGGCCACGCAGACCGCATTGCAGACCGATCTGAACGTTATTGCGCTCGTAGGCAGGCTGCCACTCGGCCTGTTTCATGTCGGCCTTGCGCACGACGGCACCCGCTCGCATGCAGGTGTGGATTTCATCGCCGGTGCGGTCCAGGAAGCCGGTGTTGATGAACACAACACGTTCGGTGGCCTGAGCAATCGCTGCCTTCAAGTTCACGCTGGTGCGGCGCTCTTCGTCCATGATGCCCAGCTTGACGGTGTTGGGAGCCAGGCCCAGCAGGCTTTCCACACGATCAAAAATTTCGCTGGCAAACGCCACTTCGTCAGGACCATGCATTTTGGGCTTGACGATGTACAGCGAGCCGCTGCGCGAGTTCTTCTTCAGCTGCAGATCACGCATGCCGATCAGGGTGGTGACCACGGCATCCAGAATGCCTTCTGGGATTTCACGGCCTTCGCCATCCAGAATGGCAGGGTTGCTCATTAGGTGACCGACGTTACGCACGAACATCAGCGAGCGGCCAGCCAGCGTTTGGGTGGTGCCCGTCAGATCGGTGTACTGGCGATCGTCGGCCAGACGACGGGTAAAGACCTTGCCGTCTTTCTTGATTTCTTCAGTCAGCGAACCGGTAACCAGACCCAGCCAGTTGCGGTAGGCCAGGACCTTGTCGTCAGCGTCCACGGCAGCCACGGAATCTTCGCAGTCCATGATGGTGGTCAGCGCGGCTTCCAGAACAATGTCTTTCACACCAGCCGGATCGGTCTTGCCAATCGGGCTGTTGGGGTCGATCTGCAATTCAAAGTGCAGGCCGTTGTGCAGGAATACGATGGCTTCAGGCGCATCAGGCTGACCACGGTAACCCAGCAGGGTCGAGGTGTCTTTCAGGCCGGTGGTGCCGCCATTTTCCAGGGTGACGCGCAGGGCGCCATCAGCGATGGTGTAGGAGGTCGCCTGGTCATGGCTGCCCTGGGCCAGAGGAATGGTGTCGTTCAGGAACTGGCGGCCAAAGGCGATGACCTTGGCGCCACGCACCGCATTGTAGCCACCGCCGCGCTGAGCACCGTCGGTGTCGGGAATGGCGTTGGTGCCATACAGCGCGTCGTACAGGCTGCCCCAACGTGCGTTCACAGCGTTCAGCGCGTAACGGGCGTTCATGATAGGTACGACCAGCTGGGGGCCGCCCTGCTCGGTGATTTCGGTGTCGACGTTGGCGGTGTTGACCTTGACGTTGGCAGGCGCGTCTTTCAGATAGCCGATGGAGCTCAGAAAGCGCTTGTAGGCCGGCATGTCGGTGATGGGGCCCGGGTTGGCCGTGTGCCACTTGTCCAGTTCGACTTGCAAGCGGTCGCGTTCGGCCAGCAAGGCGCGGTTTTTAGGTGCCAGATCATGGACCAGCTTGTCGAAACCAGCCCAGAAGGCTTCGGAGGAGATACCTGTGCCGGGCAGGGCTTCTTGTTCGATGAACTGATGAAGCACCTCGGCGACTTGCAATCGCTGGCAGGAGATTCGAGTGGTCATGTGTACCCTTGCTGATAGTTAAAAGTGATTCGGTACAGCGGCAGGCCGCAAGGGCTCGTTCGCTGCGATTACCTGGTCAAGCGCGCTTCAGAACAGGCTGACATCGCGGGTAGATTGACCCGCGCGGCACCGGGAGACAAAGGACATCAGAGGGCGAGCACATTGCACAAGGCAAAAACCACTAAAAAACGCTAACCCATAGTAAATCAGCCTAAATACAAGCCAATTTGCGCGATGTCGAACTATGTCTCACACGCATGCCAAACACACTGCCAAGTTGAATAACGTAAATTATGAAGGACTGATGCAAGCTGGATTTAATACTCAAAGTATTAAGACTACATACTTAATGTATTTACTGGTTTTGGGCAAGTCTTATATATGAGGTAGAAGACAGTGCCTGCCCTTGCACCGGGTGATTAGCGGCCATATCCGACAAGGCATGTAAGCCACGCTCAGTTCGCCAAGCCGCTGATTTAGCGCCATTCGCACCCAATGCGGGCGTGAGGGGCAGCGATCTTGGTGGGATTTGTCACTGCCTTGGGTAAAACCTGAAATCCGCCCGAAAGCGGGATAAAGGGCCAGATTTCAAGCAGATTGATGAGTCAATTTCGCGTCAAAATCACAAATAGCTGTGTCCATCAGGCGGACAGTGGGGCTTGTGGTTCAGGCAAAAACCAGTCAGTACATTTGGGGTAGCCGCCAAGCCCCTCTTCCTTGCTCCAGCCCTTGTGCTCTGGTCTGAAACCAGTCCTGGACTGTCGCTATGGCAGGAGCGGTGACTTCGGTTTATCAGCAGCCCCACGGTCAGGCTCAGACGGTGGCGGGCGGGAATCGGGTTGAATAAGCGCGACAGCACGGCGCCCCCGAAGGGAGAGAGGCGATCGGGCAAGCAAGAAGAAGGCCGGCCGGAGATGGCTGAATTTGTCATGGAGCCGTGTAGGAGGCGACACGATAAACAGCTTATGATGCTTGCAGATCTGCTTGTCTGTGTTTTCCCTTGGAATACTTGTTATGTCTGATCCCAGCGGTTTTTCCCGTATTACGTCCACGCCTGAACTGATTCCATTCACGGGTTATCTGGACGCCGGCCAGGCTTTGGAACAGTTGCGTCATATTTACGATCGCAACACCGCTTTCTTGCGTGATTCTTTTGCCCAGTGCCTGGAGACCGGTTTTCCACGCGGGCAGCGTTTCAGGGCCTGCTACCCTGCTGTACGTTTGCGAGTCGAGACCTATCAGGAAGTGGACAGCCGTCTGTCGTATGGGCATGTGGTCGAGCCTGGTGTGTACATGACCACCATTACCGCTCCCGGCCTGTATCACGATTACTTGCTGGAGCAGCTGGAGCTGCTGCTACGCAATCACGGCGTGCAGGTGGAAGTGGGCGAGTCCTCCGTGCCCATCCCGCTGCATTTCGCGCTGAACAATGGCGTGCAGTCTACCGTGACGAGTGTGCCCGAATCGCCAGGGGATACCTTGCGCGATCACTTCGATGTGCCCGATCTGGCCTATATGGACGATGCCATTGTTAACGGCACCTGGGAGCGTGTCCACAACGAGCCCTTGCCGCTGGCTCCCTTTACCGCGCCACGCATTGACTACTCTTTGCACCGTCTGCAGCATTACAGTGCCACCCGGCCCGAGTATTTCCAGAACTTTGTCTTGTTCACCAATTACCAGTTCTATGTGGACGAATTTTGCCAGTGGGCGCGTGAAGTGCTGCAGGCTGATGAGCAAGGCTATATCGATCTGGTGGAGCCGGGCAATATCATCACCCCCGCAGGTGCGAATGCTTCAACAACAGGCTCGCCCCTGGCTCGGGCGCCGCAGATGCCTTCTTACCATTTGCGCCGTGCCGATCATTCTGGCATCACGCTGATCAATATCGGTGTGGGACCATCCAATGCCAAGACCATTACCGATCACGTGGCCGTCTTGCGACCTGCTGCCTGGCTGATGCTGGGCCACTGCGCCGGTTTGCGCACCACCCAGCGTTTGGGCGATTACGTGCTGGCCCATGGCTATGTACGTCAGGATCACGTGCTGGACGAGGATTTGCCCACCTGGGTACCCATTCCTCCCCTGGCCGAAATCCAGGTCGCGCTGGAGCAGGCAGTGGCTGAGGTCGCCGGCTTGTCAGGCTGGGAGCTCAAACGCATCATGCGCACGGGAACGGTGGCGTCCATTGATAACCGCAACTGGGAGCTGCGGGATCACCACGAGCCGGTACGACGCCTGTCGCAGTCGCGGGCGATTGCGCTGGATATGGAGTCGGCCACGATTGCCGCCAACGGTTTCCGCTTCCGTGTGCCGTATGGCACCTTGCTGTGTGTGTCGGACAAGCCTTTGCATGGCGAGTTGAAACTGCCGGGCATGGCCAGCGAGTTTTACGCGCGCCAGGTTGGCCAACATTTGCATATCGGTATCCGGGCACTGGAGCTGCTACGTGACATGCCTAAAGAAAGACTGCATTCGCGCAAGCTGCGCAGCTTTCTGGAAACGGCATTTCAATAATAGTTTGCCGGGGCCGCCTCTGGCGGCCAGTCAGAGCGGGTAGAACCCCGGTTTTGTCGTCATGCCCAGTTTGGCGGCCCGGTATCAGGCCGTACTGTCCCCAAGGATCAGGTCTTTTCGGCTCTGCTCAAGGCATCCGGCAGCGACGGGCAGGAGGTCGGTCAGGATCGCATCCCTTCTGACCTGTCGCTGCCCCTTTTTCAATCGGCCCAGACCAGCTGCTTAGCGGCTGGCGGCAATCGCGTCGCGTGCCTTCTGCACCAGATCCTCACCAATGGTCTTGGTCCATTTCTCAACGACGCCTTCTGTGGCTTTGGCAAAGGCTGCGTGTTGATCTGGCGTCAGGGTGGTGATCTTCACGCCGTGGCTCTCGATTTCTTTGAGCAAGGAAGGGTCCTGGGGCGTGATGCCTTTACGGGCGATTTCGATTTCGCGCTTGCCAGCCTCGATCGCGGCTTCGCGTACGATCTTCTGGTCTTCTTCGCTCCAGGATTTCCACACCTCGCGGTTGACCACAAACACCAGTGGGTCAGACACGTAGTTCCACAAGGTCAGGTATTGCTGCTGCACGTCGTACAGTTTGGCGCCGGCGTAAATGGACAAGGGGTTTTCCTGGCCGTCCACGGCCTTATTGGCCAGGGCGGGCTGCGCATCGGCCCAGCTCATTTGCGTGGGATTGGCACCCAGTGCGCTGAACGTGTCCATGTACAGGGGCGAGCCCACCACACGCAGTTTCAGGCCCTTCATGTCTTCGGGTTTGCTGACTTCGTGCTTGGAGTTGCTGAGCTGGCGAAAGCCGTTTTCCCCCCAGGCCAGCGGCACGACGCCCGCTTTCTCAATGTAGCCGAACAGGTCCTTGCCCACTTCGCCGTGGATCAAGGCGTCGGTGGCCTTGGAATCGGGCTGCAGGAAGGGCAAGGAAAACAGGTTCAGTTGCTTGATCTGGGGGGACCAGTTGATCGTGGAGCCCACCGCCATATCAATCATGCCCTGCCGAATGGCAGTGAACTCGCGCGTCTGGTCGCCTTGTACCAGCGAGGTGCCGGGGTAGATCTTGATGTTGATGCGCCCGTCGGTGCGCTCGCGCACCAGGTCGGACCAGATCACCGCCCCCTGGCCCCACGGGAAGGAAGTGCCCACCACAATGGATAGTTTGTACTCGGATTTGTAAGCGGCCTGGGCCGCTGGAACCACGGCCACAGTGGCAGCCGTACAGGCCAGAGCAGCCAGAATATGACGTATTTTCATGGATCAGGTCTCCCTTTCGATGAGTGGATGTGCAGTAATGCGGTTTTAGTTAAAGCCCAGGTAGCGGGGTAGCCACAAGGCGATGTCGGGCTCGATGATGACCAGCAGCATGGTGGTACCCATACCCAGCAGCAGCCAGCCGACCCAGCGCAAGGTGCTTTCCATTGGTACACCGGCAATCCGGCAGGCCACCATCAGGTTCACGGCGACCGGTGGCGTGAACTGGCCCAGGGCTACGTTCAGGGTCAGCAGCACGCCAAACCAGACGGGGTGCCAGCTAAAGTTGTAGGCGATCGGCATGAACAGCGGAACAAAAATCAGGAAGATTGAAATGCCGTCCAGGAACATGCCCAGCACAATCAGCATGACGATCATCAGGGCCAGAATGCCGTACTCACCCAGACCGGAGTGGATGATTGCATCTGTGACCGGGTCAATAATGCTCAGGGTGGACAGCGCCCAGGCAAAGATGCCGGCCAGTGCGACCACCATCATGATGACAGCCGATAATTCGGCCGCTTCGCGCAAGATCAAGAACAGGTCGCGAAATTGGATGGTGCGATGGATAACCATGCCTACGAACAGGCCGTAGAACACGGCCACCACAGCGGCTTCGGTGGGGGTGAACAGACCCAGGCGCATACCACCCAGAATGATGACCGGTGCGATCAGTCCCCAGGCGGCTTCGCGCAAGCTGCGCCAGAAGGGCGGCCGGGGCAGTTCGGCCTCGGCCAGGCCCAGTTTGTGGCGGCGCGAGAGCCAGATCGCCGGGATGATCAGGCCGATACCGGCCAGAATGCCCGGGAACATGCCTGCGGCAAACAGGGCGGGAACCGAGGCTTCAGGCACCAGCACCGAGTAAATGATAAAAGCGATGGAAGGCGGGATCAGGATGTCGGTGGCGGCACCGGCGCCCACAATACTGGCGGCAAAGGGGCCAGGGTAGCCGGCGCGCTTCATGGCGCCGATCATGACCGCACCCACCGCGGCGGCACAGGCCGGCCCGGAGCCGGAAATCCCCCCCAGGAACATGGCCACTCCAATGGCCACGACGGGTAACATGCCTGGGCCACGGCCGACCAGGGCAACCGCAAAGTTCACCAGGCGACTGGCCACCCCGGAGCGGTCAAAAATAGAGCCCACCAGAACGAACATGGGGATGGCCAGCAGGGGGTACTTGGCCAGGCCGGCATAAAAGCTTTGTGGTACGGCCATCAGGCCAAACCAGTGCGTATCCAGATTGGACATCAGGATGGCAAAAGCCCCGCCTATGCCCAGGGACACGCCCACGGGCACGCCTACCAGCATCAGGCCGATGAAGATGACAAACAGCAAGGTAGCAATCATGACTTGGCCCGCCAGCGACGCATCCACATGCCCAGCAAGCGCAGGCTCAGGGTGGTGGACAAAATGGGCAGCCACATGCTGTACCACCAGGTCGGCACGCCAATCGAAGGAGAGGTATCGCCCCATTCGAATTCATCCAGTGCCATACGCCCGGACAGCACGGCCAGGCCAATGAAGAACAGCAGGCTCATGCCAATGCCGAACAAGGCCAGCCGGCGTTGACGGCGCTGAGTCCCCGCATCAGCAAAGACTTCGATACGGATATGGAGGTGTCGTACACAGGCGCTGGCCCCGGCATTCATGGTCAGGACCACCAGCAAGAAGATGGAGATTTCCTCGGTCCAGGCAAAAGAGCTATCGGTCAGATAGCGCACAAACACGTTGGCAAAGGTAATCAGCGCCAAGGTCGCCATGATCAGGACCGAAGCCCAGTCTTCCAGTTGCAAGGGAACGCGTGGACCTGGTTCGGTCGGCGCGCTGGCGGGATGGGTAGATATATCTGTAGAACTTGAATCCATGAGGTCTGTCAGATCGGGCAATAAAGCTACATGCTAGCGGTCAGGGACGGGGCTGGCAGTGAGTAATTTCCCCCGGTGCAAACGCAGCCGCGGGCCAGGATTGGCCGGGGACGAAACGATAGGGATAGGGGCGAATACACACGCGATAGGGGGTGGTGTGTCGCCTGGCTGATGAGGTGTAAAACCTGGCCCGGCACGACAGATAGGCCTGTGTGTGGCGCTCTGGAAGAGCCCGGCAGGGGTGTTGCCGGGCCTGCTGTGCGGGTGTTCAGCAAGGGTGCAGGCGGCCGGTAAGGCTGCCTGGGCTAATGCAAGCTGGGGGACAGCTTACTCTTTTTTGCGATCTTTTTTCCCTTTTTTGCCTTCTTTGTCCTTTTTGGAGGACTTTTTGTCCTTGTTTTTATCCTTATTTTTGGCCTTTTCTTTCTTCTTCTTTTTGTCTTTTTTGCTCTTTTTGTCCTTGTCGCTTGAGTTTGACGTGCCCTGCAGCGCAGCGTCAGGTGCCTCTTGATCCCTTGTGTCTTCTTGCAGCGCCGGGTGCTCATCAGTCTGCGGGTCCGCTGCGCGTTGCCTGGACGAGACCGGTGCCCTGCGTGCCTGCTCCATTTCCGCATCCAGCTCGGCGGCGACCTCGCGCAGCTCTTCTGCAACTGCTTGGGCACGGTCCTCGGGCAGCGCGATCATGGTGCCCCGACATTGGGGGGCACCACACAGACAGCGATAGTTCTGCTTGAGCTCCTCGGTAATGTCATCGTCGATGACCAGCGAGTAGTCGTACAAAAGCTCTTCCCCGGCCGGGATATCGCGCATGGCCACAATGAAGACACGCGAGCCGTCAGCATTCTCGTGCCCTTCACAGTTGGGGGCGCAGGAGTGATTGATCCAGCGTGAATCGTTGCCCCCCTGGCCACCGTCCACGATCTTGCCGTTGCTCAGGGCAAAGAAAAAGGTGTGAAACGGCTCGTCGGGATTGACTGGAAACAAGGCATCGGCCTGTTCGGGCGTCAGTCGCTTGCCGGCGTATTGCAGGATGCGTGTCCCGGCAGGGATATCGCGTAGCGCAAACACGCCATTGCCATGCAGTTTGGATGGTTTGACGACGTGCCAGGGTTGGCGTTGAGTGACCATGGGGAATCAGCCTGTAAAAGGGGATAAACTGGACGGCGATCTCTATCTTACAAAACATGCAGGGCTACGCAACCATGTCACTTGAAACGACCGCCCACAACGGCGCGCAAATCTTGCTCGAAACCTTGATCGCTCAGGGTGTAGATACCATTTTTGGTTATCCTGGCGGAGCGGTGTTACCGCTCTATGATGCTCTGCATGCCCAACCGCGAATTCGTCATATTCTGGTCCGTCACGAGCAAGCTGCGGTGCATGCAGCGGAAGGGTATGCCCGCAGTACCGGTAAGCCTGGCGTGGTGCTGGTGACATCGGGCCCGGGTATGGCCAATACCACCTCCGGTTTGCTCGATGCCTTGTGTGATTCTATTCCTGTCCTGTGCATTAGTGGACAAGTGGCGACGACGGCAATTGGTACCGCCGCGTTTCAGGAGTGTGATGCCATCGGCATTTCACGTCCTGTGACCAAGTGGAATGCGCAGGTACGGCGCATTGAGGATGTGGCTTCGCTGACCGCCAAGGCCTTGCGCCTGTGTACCCAGGGTCGTCCTGGCCCGGTACTGCTGGATTTTCCTAAAGACATTCAGATTGCTACCTTGCCTGCTGCCAGCAGCGAGGCACCTGCCCAGGACGAGGCCGACAGTCTGCTGGCCCCGGCAGCGCCGGCGCCTGCTCAGGAAGCGGCCATCAAACGTGCCGCTGCCATGATTGCGCATGCGCGACGCCCCGTGTTTTATGGTGGTGGCGGGCTGATCAATTCCGGTGCGGATGCCAGCCATGCCTTCACCAGCCTGGTGCAGGAAACCGGCGCCCCCTGCACGCTGACCTTGATGGGCCTGGGTGCTTATCCTGCGCGTGATGAGCAGTTCGTGGGCATGCTGGGCATGCACGGGACGCTGGAGGCCAATCTGGCCATGCACCATGCCGATTTGATTATCTGCGTGGGCGCGCGTTTCGACGACCGCATTACCGGCCGCCTGTCCGATTTCTGCCCGCACGCCAGCAAGATTCATATTGATATCGACCCCGGCTCCATCGACAAGGTGGTGCGTGCTGATGTGGCTTTGGTGGGTGATTGCTACCCCTTGTTGCGCGCCTTGCGCAAGGAACTGTCCCACCACGACTTGCCCGAAGGCCGTCTGAATGACTGGTGGCAACGCATCGGCGTGTGGCGTGCGCAGGAATGCCTGAAAGTTACCCCGCGCAGCGATGCCATTTTGCCGCAAGATTTGCTGCAGCGCCTGGATGCGCACCTGGAAGGTCGCGACGCCATCGTGTCCACGGACGTCGGTCAGCACCAGATGTGGGCAGCGCAGTACATCAAGTTTGATCGTCCCCGCCGTTGGTTGACCTCAGGGGGGGCGGGCACCATGGGTTATGGCATACCCGCTGCTTTTGGGGCGCAGATTGCACATCCGGACAAGCTGGTGGTGTGTGTCAGTGGGGACGCGTCGGTACTGATGAATATTCAGGAACTGGCCAGTGCGGTGCAGCATCGCACGCCGATCAAGGTGATTCTGTGCAATAACCGCCACATGGGTATGGTGCGTCAGTGGCAAGAGCTGATTCATGATGGTCGTTATAGCCATAGCTATAACGAAGCCATGCCGGATTTTGTGGCCTTGTCGCGCGCCTTTGGTTGGGAAGCCGAGCGCGTGGAGCATCCCGATCAGCTGGATGCGGCGCTGGAGCGTTGCCTAGCCCACGACGGCCCGTTCTTTCTGAACGTGGAGGTGCTGGCGCTGGAGAACTGCTTCCCCATGATGCCTGCCGGCTATGGGCATCAACAGGTGATGTTGTCCGAAGATAACTGGTATGTAGAAGAATAAAGTGCCTGGTGGGGACACGGGCGTAAAAACCCCTATGTCCCCGCCCGGGTACTGCGCATTAAATACACTGATCCATTCAGACAGGAGGGGCATGCATGATGTACCGTCACATGAAGAACCGTCTTTTGGCCGCGGGATTGATGCTGGGCTTGGGCCTGGCGATGGGGGTGGCGTCGGCCCAGACCCCACTGAAACTGGCTTACGCCTTGTCCACCAGCTCCCACTATGGGGCCGGTGCCAAGGCCTTTGCCAGCGCACTGGAAAAGGATGGCAATTACACCATCGAGGCCTTTCCGAACAGTGCCTTGGGCGGCGAGCGCGAAGTTATTGAAGGCTTGCAGCTGGGCACGATTGATCTGGCCATTGTCTCTACCGGCGCAACTCTGAACTTTGTGCCCAAGACCGGCGTGTTCGATATTCCTTTTCTGTTTCGCGATCTCCAGCATGCCCGTCATGTGCTCGATGGCAAGATTGGACAGGACATGCTAGCGGAGTTTCCCAAGCGCGGAATTGTGGCACTGGCCTGGGGAGAGCAAGGCTTCCGTCACCTGACCAATAATGTGCGTCCTGTTACCACCCCGGCCGATGCCAAGGGCTTGAAGATCCGCACCACAGAAAACCCCATTCATATCGCGGCTTTCCGGGAAATCGGTATTTTGGCGACCCCGATGGCCTGGCCCGAAGTGGCAACCGCTTTGCAACAAGGCACGATTGATGGGCAGGAAAATCCCTTGTCAGTCATTGTGTCGGCCAAGCTGCCGCAATTGCAGAAGTACCTGTCGCTGACGGCGCACGTGTATGGCCCTGCCCTGGTGCTGATGTCGCCCGCGGTGTATGACGGCCTGTCCGATCAGGACAAGCAGTTGATGCGCGATGCCGGCATTTCCGCGGCCCAGGCCATGCGCGATTATGTGGACGATATTGAAAAAACCGGCGTGGATGCGGTCAAGGCCGAGGGCATGCAGGTCAATACGGTCGATCACGCGGCGTTTGCCAAAGCGGTGGAGCCGGTTTACCCCCAGTATTACAAACAGTTCGGCCAGGAACTGGTCGAGGCCATTCGTCAGACTCCCTAAGCGATCCGCATCATGAAAGCACTGCTGTTCATGCTGGATAAGGGCGTGTTCCGGCTGGTGTCCTGGGTGACGCAGTTATTGCTGCTCTCGGCGGTGGCGGCAGCGTTTTATCAGGTCGTGGCCCGCTTTGTTCTCCAGTCGCCTGCCGACTGGAGCGAAGCCTGGTCGCGCGCCGCCCTGATCTGGACCGTCATGCTGGGATTGTGTCTGGCCTTGCGCCAGGGGGCCATGCTCAGTGTCGATGTGGTGCGATTATGGGTGGGCACGCGAACGCAGCATTGGCTGGATGTGGCCGTGCTGCTGTCTTGCCTGGGCTTTTTTGGCCTGCTGGCCTGCTTGGGGGGACAGATGGCATGGCGGGTTCGCTTTCAAACCATGCCCAGTCTGGAGTGGTCCATTTCCTGGGTATATATTGCCATTCCGATCGGGGCGGTACTGGCCATGCTGGGGCTGCTGGCCCGATGGATGGAAAAGCCGCCGGCGGCCGTGGTGGACGCCACGCAACTCTGATTCAAGACTTGATGGCAGGCTTGTAAGGCATCCCCGAACGGGGCAAGCCAGACGGGACGCTGCTTAGACCGGAGACCCTATCGTGTCCCAGATCATGCTGGTATCGATGCTGCTGTTTTTTGTATTGACGGTGCCCGTGGCCATTGCTGTGGGGCTGGCCAATATGGTGGGGGTGGCGTGGGACGGGCGTATGACTTTTCTGGTTATCGCCCAGCAGTTGTATGCGGCCTTGGATAAATACCCTCTGGTAGCGGTGCCCTTCTTCATTTTGGCGGGCAACCTGATGGAGGCCGGTGGCATGTCCAACCGCATGGTGGAGTTCGCCAAAAGTCTGGTGGGCGGCGTGCAAGGCGGTTTGGCGTGCAGCTGTGTGCTGACCTGCATGATCTTTGCAGCCGTGGCCGGTTCCAGTGTGGCGACCACATTTGCGGTGGGGGCGATTTTGATTCCGGCGATGGTGCGTCATGGTTACCCGGCACCGTTTGCAGCATCTTTGCAGGCCTCGGCGGCGGAGCTGGGGGTGATCGTGCCGCCCTCCATCCCCATGATTTTGTTTGCGGTGTCCACCGATACCTCGGTAGGCGAGCTGTTTGTGGCCGGCCTTGGTCCCGGCTTGCTGATTGGTTGCGCCCTGATGCTCTATGTCTGGTTGTATGCCCGCCGCCACGGCCTGGGTTTGCAGGATGGGCACGGCCGGCTGGGAGTCTGGACCGCATTTCGCCAGTCCTGGCTGGCCTTGTTGATGCCGGTCATCATTCTTGGCGGCATTTACGGCGGTGTCTTCACGCCCACCGAGGCCTCGGCGGTCGCGGTCGTCTATGCCCTGGTCGTGGGGCTGTTTGTCTACCGCAGCGTGAGCTGGCGGGACCTGTCCAAGGTGCTGCACCGTTCGGTGGTATCGACAGCAGTCATCATGTTTATCATCGCCAATGCGGGTGTGTTTGGCTTTTTGCTGAACCGCACCGGCATCCCGGCCGCTTTCGGGGCGTGGCTGGGGGACGTATTCAGCAGCCCCGTCCTGTTTCTGCTGGGGGTCAATGCCGCTTTGTTTGTCGTGGGCATGTTTATTGAAACCTCAGCCTCCATCGTGGTGCTGGCCCCGTTGCTGCTGCCGGTGGCCATACAGTTTGGTATTGATCCTGCGC
Organism: Alcaligenes sp. Lyrl_28; assembly: GCF_051948705.1. NCBI lineage: Bacteria > Pseudomonadati > Pseudomonadota > Betaproteobacteria > Burkholderiales > Alcaligenaceae > Alcaligenes > Alcaligenes sp. Lyrl_28. The sequence goes on along the minus strand of NZ_JAYJLG010000005.1, from coordinate 143,730 downwards.
ACTTTGGCGTGCTCATGGTGGTCAACCTGGCGTTGGGCATGGTGACCCCGCCCTTTGGCGTGAATCTGTTTGCGGCCTGCTCGGTGGCGGGTATTTCCCTGGAAAAACTGGTGCGGCCCCTGATCCCGTTTGTGCTGGTGGTGGTGGCGTGCTTGATGCTGATCAGCTATGTGCCAGAAGTCAGTTTGTGGGCTCGGGACCTGGTGTACCGTTGATAAATTGTCTGCCTTGTTGAGCATTGTCCATGACGTATTTTGCCCTCTTGCTGGTGCACCTTCTGGCTGCGATTTTTTTTATTGGCACGGTCTTTTTCGAGGTGCTGATGCTGACTCCCCTGGCGCGTCAGGTGTCCCGCCCGGCCATGCGGGAATTTGAGTATGCCTTGGGGCGGCGGGCCCGCCGCATCATGCCCTGGGTTCTGTTACTGCTTTATGGAGCAGGTTTGAGTCTGGCCTGGCAGCATCGGGCCCTGTTTGAGGTGGGTGGCGCCCGTGCCTGGATTCTGGGCTTGAAAATCACCCTGGCGCTCAGCGTATTTGGGCACTTTCTGACGGTCATGGTGATGAGCCGGCGCAAAACCATGACGGCGCGCCGGTCCCGCATTATTCACCTGAGCGTTTTTGTTCACGTTTTATTGATCGTGGTGTTGGCCAAGGCGCTGTTTTACTGGCCGCTTTGAGGCGTGGGGTCAAAACACAGCAGCCCCACGGATTCGTCCTGCAGCTCTTGTCCTTTAGCAGGGTTCTTCAAGGACACGTAGACGCGTCCAGTGCGTGTATCCAGCGCCAGACTGTTGGTGAGTTTGTCGGTGGTGGCAGCGGCCACCGGGCGCAAGGTATCCAAGGAGTAGACGGCCACCCGTCGCTCGCTACGCTCGGACACGTAGGCCAGGCCCGCCGCCGTATCAAGACGGATTGCCAGCGGATTGCCCTGAACGGGCTGAGCCGCGAGAATCTGCCCGTCCGTGGCATCGAGCATCAACACTTGCTGGCGTGAGCCGCTCCAGTCGCGCTTGGGTAAAAGCCGTTGTTGCCAGGGGGTAATGGAATCCAGCCCTTGGTCAGTTACGTACAGGCGGCCCTGATAGTAGGCCAGATTGATGGGTTGATGCACGCCGGGCAGGGTCCAGCGTTCTTGGATACGCAGGGCCCGGGTGTCGATCACCACGATTTCCCCTGCCATGGTGGACACATAGAGTCGCCCGCCTTGCTCATCCAGCGCCAGCCCGGTGGGATAAAAGCCCAGGTCGGGAATACGGGTCTTTAGCGCGAGGTTCCGACTATCCAGCACGAAAAGCACGCTCTGGCCGGCAGACAGGCCGGGGACAAACAGCAGGCCCTGGGACTTGTCCAGAATAAGGCCGCGCAGGTCATGTTCATAGCGCTTGCCATCCGGTCGGAGCTGGCTTAGCTGTACTGTGTGCAGCCTGCGATTGCGCTGTGTATCGATTACGCTGATGCGTCCTTGCAGGGAGTGCCCCACGTACAGACGATTAGCCTGATCGTCCAGAGCCAGTCCGAAGGCGCGATAAGGCAAGAGCAGGCGGCTTTGTTCCTGCAAGGTGGCGGCGTCCAGCTGTACCAGGCTGCTCGGTGGCGCGTCGTCGTTGAAACCACCGGCCACGGCCGCATAGACGGCGTCTTGGCTGGGGCTGTAGGCCAGCTCGTAAACGCCCGGCCCAACGACTGTCTGTACGTGGCTCGTGGTGGGGCTGCACAGGCGCTGGGCCTGTACTGGCAAGGCCAGGGCGCTGCTGGTGGCCAGCAGCGCGAAGATCCAATGGGTTTTCATAGAAACAATCCTTAGTATTGCAGCGTGTAGGTCAGCGCGTAAGTACGCCCTTGGCCGCGGAAATCCAGCACGCTGGGGGCAATGATGCCGCTGTAGATCAGCTTGGCCTGCTGGCCCCACCGTGTTTCATAGGATTTGTTGAACAGGTTTTGAATCCCCAGCGACAGCGTGCCCTTGACCTGTGCGCTGTGATCGAACTGGTAGCGTCCCAGCAGGTCCACCAGGGTCAGACTGGGCAGGGATTCTTGTTGCTGGCCGCCCCCGACACTGGGGATGTCGCTGCGCAGTTTCATCGAGTGGGCTACCTGCGCGCGGACTGCCCAGTTACTGCCCTGCTTGCCGATATAGGCGGTAGCCTTGGAGGGGCTGGAGTAGTAAATGCCGCGCCGCTGCCAGCGGCCGTCTTTCAGCTCTTCATTGCGAATCAGCAGCAGGCTGGCCCCGGTGCTCCAGCCGTGGTTCAGGCGCAGATCCAGTTGCCCTTCCAGACCGTAGTTACGCACTTTGGAGTCCACCAGCGAGATATTCAGCGTGTTGCGGTCCAGGGCGATCGACTTGTCAGATTGCGAATGAAACAGAGCGACCTGGGTAGAGAGCGGGCCATCGTTGTATCGCCAGCCCACTTCGGTGGAGCGGGTTTTGATGGCCGCCATGCTGGAGTCCGCCACGCTGATGTGGCGACCCAGCGCCCAGTGATTGTCGATCAGTGAATAGCTGGCGCCCGTTCCGTAGTACTTGGCGGGGTCTGCCAGCTCGAACCCTTCGGAATAATTGGCCCACACCTGCTGGGCCGGGCTGAGCTTGTAGATCAGACCGGCATTGAACAAGGTCGTGCCGTAGCTGTTGCGCCCGCCTGGAATGGCATCGGCCGACTGTCCGTAGCCGGACAGAACCAGACGTTGTTGTATGCCCTGAACAAAGTCGTCCACCTGCACACGGACGTGTTGCTTGCGCAGCCCGGCGCTCAGACTCAGCTTGTCAGTCAGATGCAGGTCAGCCTGTGCAAAGGCTCCCAGTATGTGATTGCGAAAGCCGGGGTAGCGCGGCAGGCTGGCCACCTTGTCAAACTCCAGCCCCCCACTATCCATCGCCTTGTTGATGTCGAACATGGTCTGGGTGGCCTTGAAGGTTTCGTGATCGTAATCCACGCCATAATTCAGGCTGAAGCGATCCCAGTCCTTGTTGAGCATGGCTTTCAGGCCGAATGTCTCGGTTTCCTGTGTGGACACACTCCAGTTGTAGATGCGTTTGCCGGGGACGAGCGGGTTGGCGTCTGAATCCGGGTAGGGATAAAAACGCATGGACTCATTGCGATAGTAGGCCTTCAGATACAGATCCTGGCCGCCCAGCACATCACTTTTGTAATAGTCGGCCGCCAGAATCTGGCGTTCGGTGCGGGGTTTGTAGTTCGAGTCAAACCCGCTGCGTATATCCAGTTCAGAGGGATTGAGGATATTGTCGTTGGGGCCCGGGCGCAGCCATAGCGCTTTGCCCGGTTTGAAGCCGGAGTCGTAATACTGGGCCAGCAGGCGCAGTTCGCCCGCCTCTTGCAGATCCACATTCAAGGTGCCCATCAGGTCCAGAGAGCGGTTCCACTGCAGGTCTGTCTGGGTAATGTCGGGCAGGACACGATCGCCCTGGCTGTCATAGGCGCCGCCATTGCGGGTCAGAGACAAGGCCAAACGCCCTTGAACGGTCTCGTTGCCGCCTTCGACGGACTGCGACAAGGTGGTGTTCAGGTCATCGCCTGCTTGCAGACCGCTTCGTACTCCCAGCTCGGAGACAAATCGTGCCGGACCGGGTTCGGCGCGTTTGGTAATGATATTGATGATCCCGCCTGTGGCATTGCCGCCGTGAATGGCTGTGGCTCCCGACAAGACCTCGATGCGTTCGATATTGAAGGGGTCAATCGAATCAAACTGCCGGCTCAGTTGACGCGAGCCGTTCAGGGAAATGCCGTCGATCATGACCTGCGTGGGTCGGCCCCGCAGGTACTGACCCGCATTGGTGCGGGATTGTCCCCCCAGGTCCAGGCCGGGGATCAGTTGCCCGAGCATTTGCTTCAGGGACACGCCGCCTCGGGTCTGTTCCGCAATCTGCTCTGAGTCAATGACCCAGACGGTGTTGGCTGTCTCATCAATGGATTTTGGGGTGCGCGAGGCGACAACGGTCACTGCGGCCAGTGTTTCCCCTTGCCGGATGGGAGCGTCCTGGGTCTTGGGCTGTGACGGGGCAGTCTGCAAAGTGTAGGAGCCAGCGCCGACTTGACGGGGTGCCAGCCCCGAGCCATTCAGGACGCTTTGCAAAGCCTGGGTAGCGGTGTAGCTGCCGTGTAAAGGAGGTGCCAGGCGGTGCTCGACCAGATCTTGAGTGAAAATAACTTGTATGCCGGCCTGACTGGCAATCTGGGTTAGCGCGGTGCCTAAGGGCTGGGCGGGCAGATTGAAGTTCAGAGTCTGGGCATGAGCAGCCGTGCTGATGCTGACCACGGTCAGGGCAGCCAAGGGGGTAGAGAGCGTCAGGCGCATGAACAAAGTACCTTGAAAAGGAGGACTGATAGAGCGAAGCCGTTTTAAAACAGCCGTACCCCTACCTCCTTTACAAATAATTACTTTTTGGCGGGCAGCAGCAACAGGCTGCCATCAGCCTGTTGTTGAAGCTCGACCGACCAGACCTTGGGCAGCAGGGTGGGCAGTTGGTCCAGAGCTGCAAGCTGGAAAACGGCGCTGACTCGGCGTTGGGCCAAGGCCGGGTCAGATACCCGCAGGGTTTGAGGCAGATAGGCTTGCAGTTGATGGACGGCTTGTTCCAGAGGCAAATCGTTGATCAGCAGTTGACCGCGTTGCCAGGCCAGCAGCGTGTCGGCCTGCACCGTTTCAATCGGCCCTACTCCGGCAGCATCGACTTGTAGCCGTTCATCCGCCTGCAAGATATGGTTGACGGTCGGCTGATGGGCCTGGTCGCGCACCTGTACCCGCCCCTGCTCTACGGTCACGACAAGAGCGTCGGGCTCGTGTTCAACTGCAAAGCGCGTGCCCAGCACGCGCACTTGCACGGTGCCCGCCTGCACCTGGAAAGGACGCCAGGCTGAGTGGCTGACATCGAAATACGCCCGCCCCTGCTCCAGCTGGATGTCCCGGCTGCGTAGTCGCCAGGTGGCAGACAGGCGGGTGTTGCGGTCCAGGGTGGCGACGGAACCATCGAACAGGGTAAGGCGTTGCTGAGTATGGGCCGTAGTGCTGATCGTTTCGTGCCGCCAGGCCGGGTTCCAGTACCATAAGCCGGTTGCCATCATTGCCAGAACCAGCAGGGCCGAGCCGGCCCGACGTTTCTCTCGTTGTCGTTTACGCTCGCTGGCCTGCCGGGCCAGTTGCTCCAGATCGGGCAACGGAAACTGCTCCCGCAGCGTTGTCTGATGCTGGCTGAGCAGCTCGTCCAAGGGGGAATCAGCGGCGTGATCGTGAGTGGGCGGAACCGGATCAGCGGTGGAATTCATTTAGCAGCGCTCCATGTGGCGACGGCAGTGTTCCATGCCCAACCGTATATGTTTTTCAACGGTTTTGACTGAGATGGCCTGCAGACGAGCGACTTCTGCTTGGCTGATATGGTGAATTTTGTGCAAGATGAACACTTCTTTGCAGCGAGGCGGCAAACTGTGAATCGCTTGCATCAGGTGATTTAATGCCTGACGGGCGCTTACCTGCTGTTCGGGTGTCGCTGCCGGGCATGGGTGGTCTTCGGGACGCAGGTGAACCTCGTGATGGCTGCAGCGACGCTGGTCGCTGCGGTAGCGGTCGATCGCCAGATGGTGCAGGATGCGGCGCAACAAGGCCAGAGGGGAACGGGGTTCGGGGCGCGAAGGGCGCTCTAGCAAACGCAGGCAGACGTCGTGCAGAACATCTTGCGCAAAATGCTGAGCACCAAAACGTCGGCGTAATTGACCCAGTAGATCCTCGTAGTGTTCACATAAGGCATCGACCAACGCATTGCGCCGATGGTGGGAAGAAGCACGGGGTTTTGTCGGCATGGGCGGAAGATGCCTGCGGGGCAAAAGTAGAGTTGGAATTAGTAAAGCAAATAAAAACGATTCTTATTTTAATATAAGTCGGCTGACCGTCAAAACACGGGTGTATCCGGTGGGTAGGCATCATGAGACGGGACATGAAAAAGGCCTCCCGAGTGGGAGGCCTGGTTGCTGCGGATAAAGCGGGCTGAACAATCAGTCTGCCGTGTTGGCCGCTGTCTTTTTTGCAGCTGTCTTTTTAGCGGCGGTCTTTTTGGCCGCTGTTTTCTTGACGGCGGTCTTTTTAGCGGCTGCTTTGGTCGCCGTTTTCTTGGCCGCCGTTTTGCGGGCCGGTTTCTCGGGCCGCGGCTCGAACTCAAAGCCGATCTTGCCGTCGGCCTGACGAACCAGGAAGGCCTTGAACTTGCGATTGGTGCGCGAGGACACAAAACCATCGAGCAGGTCTGTCTTACCCTCGCCCAGCAATTTGGCCATCTGTTCGCGGGTGATCTCCTGTTGCAAGATCACCTTGCCACTACGGAAATCACAGCTTTTGGATGGGCCAACGGACTTCTCGCACAAGTAGCGCAAACCGTGTTCAAAGACGGAGGACTGGCACTTGGGGCAAGGGCCGACCGGGGTCTGGCCGCTGAAATCCAGCGTTTCGTCGTCTTCGTCGTCGTTCTGGCCAAAGTCGAACTCCAGCTTGTACTCGTCGGTAATGCGCAAGAGTGCCGCAAAGGGACGTCCCATCTTGCTGATGAAGCCGGGCAATGGCCCTAGCTCTTTCTTGGCCAGCAGTTCTTCCACTTCGGGCAGCTCAAAGGTGCGGCCTCCGGGGTGCTTGCCAATCGAAAAATCGCAAGCCGTGCAGGCGTAACGACGGTAATTTTCTTTGACCACGCCGCCACATTTCGGACATGGCGTTTGCAAGGTTGCGTAATCACCAGGAACCGTGTCGCGTTCGTACTCTTTCGCGCGTTTGACAATCACTTGCGTCATTTGCGCGATTTCACGCATGAACACATCGCGGTCCAGCTGACGCTGCTCGATCTGCTTGAGCTGGTGCTCCCACTCGCCGGTCAGCTCGGGCGAAGTCAGTTCGCTAACGCCCAGACCGGACAACAAAGTCATCAATTGGCGCGCCTTGGCGCTAGGCACCAGTTCGCGGCCTTCCCGACGCAGATAGGCTTCGTTCAGCAGACCTTCGATAATGGCTGCACGCGTGGCAGGCGTGCCCAGTCCGCGTTCGGACATGGCTTCGCGCAGGGCTTCATCGTCCACCAGCTTGCCGGCGCTTTCCATGGCCGACAACAAGGTCGCTTCCGTAAAGCGTGCGGGCGGCTTGGTGGCCAGGGCCTTGGTGTTCACGTCTTCGGTGCGCACCTTCTCGCCATCGGCAACGGGCACCAGGGACGCATCTTCACCCTGGGCATCGCGACCATAAATAGCCAGCCAGCCCGGTTTGACCAGTACTTTGCCTTCGGTCTTGAAGTGGTGGCCGGACACCTGCGTGATACGCGTGGTGACGCGGAACTCCGCGGCCGGGAAGAACACGGCCAGGAAGCGACGGCTGATCAGCTCATAAATCTTGTGCTCGGCATCACTCAGCTCCCGAGGCACCTGCAAGGTGGGGATGATGGCAAAGTGATCCGAGACCTTCTTGTTGTCAAAGATCCGACGGTTGGGTTTCACCCATTTTTGCTCGACCACTTCCTGGGCGAGGGGCTGTACTGAGGCGCTGGCAGGCGTGCCGCTGTCTGCCAGCGCACGCATGGTCTCTTGCACCGTACTGATATAGTCTTCGGGCAGATAGCGCGAATCGGTACGGGGGTACGTCAGTGCCTTGTGGCGTTCGTACAAGGTCTGTGCCAGGGACAAGGTGGTCTTGGCAGAAAAACCGAAGCGCGAGTTGGCTTCCCGTTGTAGCGAGGTCAAATCAAACAGCGCGGGCGACATCTGCGTGCTGGGCTTGGATTCCTCGGTGACCACACCAGGCTGTTCGCGGCAGGCAGCCACAATCGTTTGAGCCGCGGTCAGGGACCACAGACGCGAGTCTTTTTTCTCGGGGTCGTGCTCGTCCTTGACGAATTTGGGGTCAAACCAGCGGCCCGTATACAGACCGGCAGCAGCGATAAAGTCTGCGTGTACTTCCCAGTAATCGCGTGACACGAACTGACGAATCCGGTTCTCGCGTTCGTTGACGATAGCCAGCGTGGGAGTTTGCACACGGCCCACAGGGGTTTTGAAGAAACCGCCGTCCTTGCTGTTGAAGGCCGTCATGGCACGAGTGCCATTGATGCCCACCAGCCAGTCGGCCTCGGCACGCGAACGGGCTGCCGCCTCCAGCGGTTTCATGTCCTCGTCGTCACGCAGGTTTTCAAAGGCCTCGCGGATCGCCGATTGAGTCATCGAACGTAACCAAAGCCGTTGCACCGGTTTTTTCGTTCCGGCGTACTGCATAATGTAGCGAAAAATCAGCTCACCCTCGCGTCCCGCGTCACAGGCATTAATTACCGCGGTGACATCTTTCCGCTTGATCAGCTTGACCAGCAGTTTCAGGCGTTCAGTCGATTTTTTGTCGGTAGGGTTGAGCTCAAATTGAGGGGGGATGACGGGTAAATGCGTGAAGCTCCACTTGCCGCGGACCGGATCATTAGGGGCCACCAGGCTCAGCAGATGGCCAATGCTGGAGGCCAGCACGTAGCGATCGCTTTCAAAATAATCACCTTCTCGAGTGAAACCGCCCAATGCCCGCGAGATATCTACGGCGACTGAAGGTTTCTCGGCAATGATTAGTGTTTTATCCATATGATTCCAGTGACAGCAACTGCGCTGCAATGCGCGAAATGATACGAGGTGCTTATCCCTCTATGCAAGTTATGAGACCTGACAAGACTAACGTATGGCCAACGGACTGGCGAGTGTTTCTCACAAAACTCGCCTGGGGCCTGGCTGTTTTGCTGCTCGCCAGCGGACTGGTGACCTGGGTGGCGGCCCATTGGGACGACTGGGGAAATGGTGCCAAATTTGCCCTGGCCCAAGGCGCGGTGCTGGTTTCTGCCGGGCTGGCCTGGCTGTTTCGCCGACGCGCCGGTGGCTGGGGTCATGATCTGGGCGTGCCCGCTGCCCTGACGGGCTTGGCCGCCGTAGCTACGGGCGGCTTGCTGGCGCTGATCGGCCAGACTTATCAGACTGGCGCAGACCCCTGGCAGCTTTTCGCATTGTGGACTGTGCTGATCATACCTTGGGTATTGGCCGTGCGCAGTGTCTTTCTGTCAGTGCTGTTCGTGGTGCTTCTCAATACCGCCCTGTACTTATGGATTGATGTCGCCCGCCTGGACTGGTTCGGTCGGGGGAGCACGACACAGACCTTGCTGGCGCTGGCAGTTAACGCGCTTTTATTGCTGGCAGCCGAGACGATCTGGCGTGCCCGACGTGATCCGTGGCGTATCTTGCCGCGAGTCGCTGGCATTGCCGTGGGTTTTTTCATGGGCATGCAGGTTCTGGAGGGCGATTTCCTGCTGGGACTGATCCTGTTTCTGGCGCTCTACGCTATTTACCATTACCGGCGCCCGGACTTGTTGATCATGTCACTGGCATCGTTCGGCGCGTATGGTGCGTTGAGCATGTTGATTATCGAATATGCCGGGAACGCCTTTTTGTTGATCGTGGTGGTGATTGTGGGCCTGGGTCTGGGCTTGCTGCGTTTCTTGCAGCAACAGGTCATCCATTGGCGGCGCACGCAAGGATCGGTTTGGGCAGCGGACGCTGCGCATGCTGCAAGCACGGTCGCGGGAACGACGGAGACGCGGGTTAAGGCAGCGTTGGGCGTTCAAGCAGATGCTGGTTTGCCGGCTCACGACACGGCTCAGGCTGACTCCATCGCGCTTCAGGATACGGACGAGCACCACCCTTGGTATCTGCGCCTGATCAAGCTGTTTCTTTATTTGCTCTTGCCGCTGCTTGTCCTGCTGTACCTGGCGATTTCTCTGGATCTGAGTGTGGAGGCTCTGGGTGTTCTGGGTGGCATCATGGCCCTGGCTTCGCCCGCGCTTTTTGCCAAGGCTCATACGGTACAGAGTCGGGATCTGGTGGGCGGCTGGGTGGCGTGTGCGCTGCTTTTGCTCAGCGTACCCATTGTCGAGGCGCGCTATCCCTGGCCGCCCGAGATCAGTGCCTTGTTGGCGCTTGTGATCAGCACGGTGTTGTACAGGTTGGCCAAGGGCCAGTTTGTATTGCGCATGCTGCTGGTGCTCTGGGCCTTGGCGGCCATCGAGTTCCTGGTGGTTGAGCGCCTGTTTGAGCGCTGGACGACGCTGCCTTATTGGGTATTGGAGCTGCCTGCTGCCTTGATGTTCTTTGGCGCACTGTTGCTTGGTCACTTCCAGTTGCGTGGTGAACGCAAGCCCCACTTCTGGCTGCCCCTGTTCTGGTCCTTGCTGCTGGTGTCCCAGCTTCATCTGGCCTCGGCCGGCGCACTGTTTTATTCCATGCCCTTTTGGGGCGAGTCGCGGCCTTATCTGACCGCGACCGGTTTCCTGCTGGCGATGGCGCCCGTTGCCATCCTGGCATTCTATTGGCGCGCCTGGCGTGAGCAAACGCGGGTCTTTGGCATCGCTTTGCTGGGCGTGGCGGCTTTGTGTGCGGTCTGGACACCCTACCCGCCGCTTGCCCTGGCCCTGAGCTGGATTCTGGTGGCGTATGCCTGGCGCTACCTGAGTCTGCTGGCCGTGGCCGTTGTGATGGGCCTGTTTTGTCTGTGGCGCCTGTATTACATCCTGAACATCAGCTTGTTGGATAAGGCCGAGCTATTGCTGGCCACGGGCTTGGGCTGCGTGGTGTTTGCCTATCTGGGGCAGTTAAGTCGCAAGCCGGCCGGAGTGGGTACCGTGCTTCAGGCTCCTCCCAAAGGCGTGGTGGCCAGCGTGCTGTTGGGGACGGTGCTGGTGCTGGGCGTGGCAAACGTGGCGATTGTGCAAAAGGAACGGATTTTGCGCGATGGTCAGACGGTATTGCTGGAGCTGGCTCCCGTGGACCCGCGCTCCTTGATGCAGGGTGATTACATGTCCCTGAACTTCGCCCTGTCACAAAGCCTGTCAGCCCTTTCCTGGAGTTTGCCCAAAGCGGCACAGGCCAAAATGGATGCCCAGCAGTGGGTTCTGGTGGGGGTACAGCTCGATGAGCACAAGGTGGCTCAACTCAAAGGCGTGTATCTGGATCTGGATGGTCAGGAACGTCTGTGGAATGACGCTGGGCCGGTGGCTGAGCCAGATGAGGTGATGCGCTTGCGCATGCGGCGTCACCGCAATAACTGGACGCCGGGTACCGATGCCTGGTTCTTTGCAGAAGGTTCGGCAGATCGCTTTGATGCAGCCCACTATGGCGAATTTGCGGTGGTCGAAGATGGCCAGAGCCTGTTGCGTGCAATGCTGGACAAGGACAGGCAGGCTATTCAATAAGTCCGGGCTTATCGGTCGCACGCATGAAGCGGTAGTCGGATTGCCTTTCATCAAGACAATCCGACGTGCCATCAGTCCTTGCATCGGGCTTTTATAGCGACGCTCAAGCCGATGCCCTCGAAGACAGCAAGAACCATCAAAAAGGCCCGAATCCGATCTGAGATCGAATTCGGGCCTGCGTTCTTGAGATGAAGGAAAGGCCTCTTTTGATGGGGGCCGTTGCGACAAATAAAAACGAGTTCCTGTGTATTCGCTTAATGGGACTGACGGGTGGAGTCGTCGCTGAGCAGCTCTTCAAAGATCAGATGATCGATTTCGGCTTCGTGGCTCCACAAAACCATCAGGGCGACAATTTTTATTTTGTCCAAAGAGACCGGGCTTTCATCCACCGCCATAGCGCTTTCAATCAGAATTTCGCGCAGGTGGGCGGTCAAGGCGCCGGAATTTTGCAAAAAGGTGATGAAACCCATGGCGTCAGCGCCCAGCACATGTTGTTCGTGCTCGGAAAAAATACGCTGACTGTTGGGGCTGAGTTGAGCGGTAGGCTGACACTGTTGCGAGGTCTCGCCCAGTGCATGTAGCCAGCCCAGTGCGTCGTTGATGTCCTCGTCTTCAAAGCCAATAGCCGCCAGCTTGTGGGCCAGAACCTCCGCCTTGGGACAGGACTGGGGGTTGTAATACGTCTCGAATAGATAAACCAGGATATCAAACATGGATATAAGGTTGCCGTCCTAAGTGATTAAAAAAACTGCGTGATTTCGGTAACCAGTGACCAAACTTTACGCTGATTTGCGGTAGGGGGCAAATGGGGTGTTCAGGGCTTGGGTGGGTTCTGCCGTGAGCAGCAAGGCCGTTTTTTACCGGGTTTTGCTCTGGCAGACGCCCTGTGCGACAGGGCGTCTTCATGATTGAAACATAAATCGATTGTTAGGGTAGAAACTGTCGTTTATTTGAAACCTTGACGCTTGTCCGGCAGCGGGAAACGCTGTGCCCAGGCACGGGTAGCCTGGCTCCAGAATGCGTCCAGCGTGCTAGCCGCAACAGGTGCAAAGCCCAGAAAGGCCCAGACCCGTTGCAGTGTCTCCAAGGGGTGCTCCAGATCGAAGGCCGGGGCATGGTTCTGTTTGGAGAGCTTGCGGCCTTGGCTGTCGCAGGCCAGCGGCACATGCAAGGTGCGCGGGACAGGCAGTCCCAGCATGCCTTGCAGAACGCGCTGGCGTGCCGTGGAACTTAACAGATCTGCACCTCGTACCACATCGGTGATCTGGCTGTCTGCATCATCAATGACCACTACAAACTGATAGGCCCAGAGCTTGTCGGCGCGTTTAATAATGTAGTCCCCGACTTCTTGGGCGACATCTTGCTGCTGCGGCCCGGCCCAGCGATCGGTGAAGCTCTCCACCCCTTTGGGGACGCGCAGCCGCCAGGCGCGGATGCTGCGGCCTGCGGCAATGCCATGTCGGCAGGTGCCTGCATAGGGATGGTCCGTGGCTTCCGGGCTGACAGGGAGGGAGGCGGCCAGAATTTCCTGGCGTGTGCAGGCACAGCCGTAAACCAGATTCTGCTCGCGCAGGCTGTCGAACACCTCCTGATAACGGGCCAGACGCTGACTTTGCCAAACCACCTCGCCGTCCCAGTGCATGCCCAGGCCTTGCAATTGCTGCATGATGAGCTGGTCTGCCCCTTTCACAACGCGTGGCGTGTCTATATCTTCAATGCGCAATAACCAACGCCCGCTCTGGGCGCGTGCATCCAGGTAGCTGGCCATGGCGGCAACCAGCGAACCCTCGTGCAAGGGACCACTGGGACTAGGCGCAAAGCGACCACAGTAAGGGGTAAGGGGCTGGGCGGTCATGAGTCGTTCTTAACGGCAAGAGCCCCTGGACGGGGGCTCTTGTTAGTGCGACTTTACGCCTATTTTTCGGGCCCGGCAATCCGTCTTGCTCGGGCCTAACGGGGATGGTTTTCAGCTCTCCATCGTGACCAGCTCCGCCCCTTCGGCGACCTGATCGCCCACGGCAAAGAACAGTTCGGCCACGATGCCATCAGCGGGTGCCTGAATGGAGTGCTCCATTTTCATGGCCTCCATGACCAGCAGCACATCGCCTTGCTTGACACTGTCGCCAGCGTCCACATTCAGGGCGATGATTTTGCCCGGCATGGGGGCAGTCAGGCGTCCGCCGTGCGCTTCCTGGCTGCTGGTGCCGGCGTTGGCCAGGGTATCGACCACGCTCAAGGTCCAGTCCGAACCCTCCTGGGCCACTTGCAGATGCTCGCCATCGCGCAGCACCTGGGCGCGATATTCGGTCTGACCCAGCCACAAGCGCAGCGTCAGGGTATCAGCCAGATCGGCGGCTTGGGCAGCCTGCCAGCGCAAGGCATGCTGTTCGTCGCCCAGTGTGATCTGCCACTGGCTTTCACGACGCTGCAGCAGGATTTCATGCGCTTGCTCGCCCAGTTGCACATGGACCTTCTGGTCGTAATCGCCGCTCAGGCGCCAGCCGTCATGGACGCCCCAGGGGTCCGTGTTGGTGGACGGTGCGCCCATGCCCTGGTGCGTCAGCACCGCGCAGGCGGCGAAAGCCAGCACCGAAGCCGGCACATCCTGATCGCGGGGGAACAGCGCATCGTGACGGCGTGGAATCAGGCCGGTGTCCAGATCGGCCTGGGCAAAGGCTTCATCGCCCAGCAGACGTTGCAGGAAGGTCTTGTTGGTGTGTACACCCGCCACCTGAGTGTCAGCCAGCGTGCGAATCAGGCGACGACGTGCTTGCTCGCGGTCTGCACCATGGGTGATGACCTTGGCAATCATGGGGTCGTAGAACGGGCTGATGACGCTACCCTCACGCACGCCACTGTCGATACGGACCTCACCGCAGGTGAAGGAGGCATGGGCAGGGTATCGCAGGCTGCGCAGCGTACCGATGGAAGGCAGGAAATCCTTATCGGGGTTTTCTGCGTAAATCCGCACTTCGATGGCATGTCCATGGATGCTCAGCGCGTCTTGTTTGGCCGGCAAAGGCTGGCCATCGGCCACGCGCAATTGCCATTCCACCAGATCGTGGCCCGTAATCAGTTCGGTGACGGGGTGTTCCACCTGCAGGCGGGTGTTCATTTCCATGAAGTAAAAACGTCCGTCCTGCTCGGCAATGAACTCCACGGTGCCAGCACCGACGTAGTTCACGGCGCGGGCTGCCGCAATAGCGGCCTCCCCCATGGCCTGACGACGTTCGGGCGTCATGCCGGGGGCGGGGGCTTCTTCAATCACTTTCTGGTGACGGCGCTGCACCGAGCAATCGCGCTCGAATAGATACACGTACTCGCCGTGCTGGTCACCAAAGACCTGGATTTCGATGTGGCGTGGCTTGGTGATGTAGCGTTCAATCAGCACGCGGTCGTCGCTAAAGCTGCTGGCGGCTTCGCGCTGGCAAGAGCGCAAGGCCTCCAGGAATGCGCCGGATTCTTCCACAATACGCATGCCTTTGCCGCCACCACCGGCACTGGCCTTGATCAGCACGGGGTAGCCGATATTGTCGGCTTGCTGGTGCAGGAAGTCGGGGTCCTGGTTGTCGCCGTGGTAACCGGGCACCAACGGCACACCGGCTTTTTCCATCAAGGATTTGGCGGCGGATTTGCTGCCCATGGCGGCAATCGCCTGGGCGGGCGGCCCTACAAAAATAATGCCGGCTTGTTCACAAGCGCGAGCAAAATTCTCGTTCTCGGACAGAAAACCATAGCCAGGGTGGATGGCATTCGCGCCAGTGGCGCGGGCGGCTTCCAGAATGGCGTCGATCTTCAAATAACTGTCGCGTGGCTCGGGGCCACCGATGCGCACAGCTTGATCACAAGCACGGACGTGCTGGGCGTCGGCGTCCGCGTCGGAGTAAACCGCAACGGTACGCAGCCCCAGGCGGCGGGCAGTGGCGGCCACCCGGCAGGCAATTTCACCGCGATTGGCTATCAGCAGGGTCTGAAACACAGTGTCTCCTTGTCTTACATGCGGAACACGCCAAAGCGGGTGTCTTCAATAGGGGCGTTCAAGGCGGCGGACAGGCCCAGGGCCAGAACGCGCCGGGTATCCGAGGGTTGGATGATGCCGTCATCCCATAGACGCGCCGTGGCGTAGTAGGGATGGCCTTCATGTTCGTACTGGGCGCGGATCGGGGCCTTGAACGCCTCTTCTTCCTCGGCGCTCCAGGTCTGGCCACGAGCTTCCAGTCCATCACGGCGCACGGTAGCCAGTACGCTGGCAGCCTGCTCACCACCCATGACCGAGATACGGGCATTGGGCCAGAGAAACAGCAGGCGCGGGCTGAAGGCACGGCCACACATGCCGTAGTTACCGGCACCGAAAGAGCCGCCCAGAATCACGGTGAACTTGGGTACGGCAGCCGTGGATACGGCGGTGACCAGTTTGGCGCCGTGGCGGGCAATCCCTTCGTTTTCGTACTTGCGGCCCACCATGAAGCCGGTAATGTTCTGCAGGAACACCAAAGGTGTCTTGCGCTGGCAGCACAGTTCAATGAAGTGGGCGCCTTTCTGGGCCGCTTCCGAGAACAGAATGCCGTTGTTGGCGATGATGCCCACGGGCATGCCGTGGATATGGGCAAAGCCGGTCACCAGCGTGGTGCCAAAGCGGGCTTTGAATTCATCAAAGTCCGAGTCATCCACAATGCGGGCGATCACTTCGCGCACATCGTAGGGCTTGCGGGTATCGGCGGGGATGATGCCGTTCAGCTCTTGCGGGTCGTAGCGCGGTTCGCGCACTTCTTTCAGCGGCCAGGGTAGTTTTTTCTCGCGGTTCAGGCAGCCGACACAGCGGCGTGCCAGTTCCAGCGCATGCAGATCGTTCTCGGCCAGATGGTCGGCCACGCCGGACAGACGGGTGTGCACATCGCCACCACCCAGGTCTTCGGCGCTGACTTCTTCACCGGTTGCGGCTTTGACCAGTGGCGGCCCACCCAGGAAGATGGTGCCCTGGTCGCGCACGATGATGGACTCATCGCTCATGGCCGGCACGTAGGCACCGCCAGCGGTACATGAACCCATCACGACAGCAATCTGCGCAATGCCCTGGGCCGACATATTGGCCTGGTTGTAGAAGATGCGGCCAAAGTGGTCCCGATCCGGGAATACGTCTTCCTGATTGGGCAGGTTGGCCCCGCCCGAGTCCACCAGATATACGCAAGGCAGATTGTTCTGTTGGGCAATTTCCTGGGCACGCAAATGCTTCTTCACAGTCAGCGGATAGTAGGTCCCGCCCTTGACCGTAGCGTCGTTGCAGACCACCACGCATTCAATGCCGGCAATGCGGCCAATGCCCGTGATGATGCCCGCGCCAGGAGACTCGTTGTTATAGACATCCTGGGCAGCCAGAGGCGAGAGCTCCAGAAAAGGCGTACCGGGATCAAGCAGACGTTCGACGCGTTCGCGCGGCAGCAGCTTGCCGCGTCCCACATGGCGTTGCCGGGCGGATTCGGACCCACCCAAGGCGGTTTTCTGTAGCTTTTGGCGCAGATCAAGGATCAGGGCCTGCATGATCGAGGCGTTGTCCTGAAAGTCTTGGGAACGCGGATTGATGCGGGATTCAATAACTGACATGGCGTGCCTGGAAAGAGAACAGAGAAAAGCCCATAAAATCAGCCGGGCCGCAGCCCGGCTGATGAGCTTGCTTTAGACCAGCTCGACGGCCAGCGCGACGGCTTCGCCGCCGCCAATGCACAGCGAGGCAATGCCGCGCTTGCCGCCTGTTTTACGCAGGGCGCCAATCAGGGTGGCCAGCAGGCGCGCACCCGATGCCCCGATGGGGTGACCCAGGGCCGTGGCGCCACCGTGGATATTGATCTTGTCGTGCGGGATGTTCAGCTCTTTCATGGCGGCCATGGTGACCACGGCAAAGGCTTCGTTGATCTCGAACAGATCTACATCAGCCACGCTCCAGCCGGTTTTATCCAGCAGCTTCTGGATGGCGGCTACGGGTGCGGTCGTGAACCAGGCGGGCTCCTGAGCGTGCTGGGTGTGAGCCACAATACGCGCCAGTGGCGTGGCGCCCAGTTCCTTGGCTTTCTCTTCGGTGGTGATCACCATGGCGGCGGCACCGTCCGAAATGGACGAGGCGTTGGCCGCGGTAATCGTGCCATCTTTTTTGAAGGCGGGACGCAGCGTGGGGATCTTTTCGGGCATGGCTTTGGTGGGGGCCTCGTCCTTGGCAATGACTACATCGCCTTTGCGGCCCGCAATCGTTACCGGAGCGATTTCCCAGTCAAAACTGCCGTCTTCGCTGGCCTGACGAGCGCGGCGCAGCGATTCCAGTGCATAGGCATCCTGCTCTTCGCGGCTGAACTCGTACTTGCTGGCGCAGTCTTCCGCAAACACACCCATGGCGGTACCACGGCTGTACGCGTCTTCCAGTCCATCCATGGCCATATGGTCATACACGGTGGAATGGCCGTAGCGGTAGCCCTGGCGGCCCTTGAGCAGCAGATAAGGGGCATTGCTCATGCTTTCCTGGCCCCCAGCCACGACGACGTCCACGCTGCCAGCCTTGAGCAGGTCGTGGGCAAACATGGCCGCTTTCAGGCCGGAACCGCAAACCTTGTGGATGGTGGTGCAAGCCACGCCCTGGGGCAGACCGGCCCCCAGGGCCGCCTGGCGCGCAGGGGCCTGGCCCTGACCAGCTTGCAGCACGTTACCCATGATCACTTCGTCGATCTGGTCGGCCTGGATGCCCGAGCGCTCCACGGCCGCCTTGATGGCGACCGCGCCCAGTTCGTGAGCGGCCAGATCGGACAAGCTACCCATCATGCCGCCCATCGGGGTGCGGGCGATCGAGACGATGACAACGGAATTAGTCATGAAAGACTCCTGGTTGCAAAGAGGAGACCGGTGCGCGCTTGGCAAACTCGTGCAGCTGCCGATCTTTGTTATACGGAAAAATATTTTCGATCCGACCTTGCGTTACCCGCAAGCGACATTGAGACCACCATTCAGGCTCCAGCAATTCTGCATGGTGGGCCATGAAGGCTTTGCGAATGCGTGGGTCGGTCAATAGAAAGTAGCCGAATTCTTCGGGAAATACATCGTTTGGGCCAATCGGATACCAAGGTTCGCTCGCCATTTCGGCTTCTTCGTTCGGTGCGGGCGGAATGGCGCGGAAATTCATCTCGCGCATATGCTGGATTTCGTCGTAGTCATAAAAGACGACGCGGCCCAGACGGGTCACCCCAAAGTTCTTGAACAACATGTCGCCGGGGAAAATGTCGGCGGCCGCCAGTTCGCGGATTGCCTTGCCGTACTGGTCGACAGCGGCGTTCAGGGCGGGATCGCTGGCCTTGTTCAGGTACAGGTTCAGGGGAGTCATGCGCCGTTCGATATAGACGTGGCGCAGCAAGATGGTGTCTTCGGACTCTTCCAGCAGGCTGGGCACTTCGCGCCGCAACTCTTCCAGCAAGGCTTGTGAAAAGCGTGCCTTGGGCAAGGCAACCTGCGCGTAATCCCAGGTGTCAGCCATGCGCCCGACACGATCATGTTTTTTAACCAGCTGGTATTTGCTGCGCACCGTGGCATGATCCATGCCCTGCTTTTGAATGCGGTCGCGAATCAGCTTGAAGACATAAGGGTAAGACGGCAGCGTAAAGACGGTCATCACCATACCGGCAATACCGGGAGCCAGATCAAAGTGATCGTGCGAGTGCGACAGGTGGTGCAGAAAGTCGCGGTAGAACAGCGTCTTGCCCTGCTTTTGCAGACCGATGGCGGTATAAAGCTCGGCCTTGGGCTTGCGTGGCAGCAGGCTGGACAGGAAGTCCACATAGGCCGACGGGGCTTCCATATCGACCAGGAAGTAGGCGCGCGTAAAGCTGAACAGCGTGGACAGGTCGTCCGTGGTGTGCAGCAAGGCGTCGATGTACAAATGTCCGGAGGGGCGATGCAAAATGGCCAGCGAAAAAGGCAGCACTTCGCCTTGATTGATCAGGCGGCCCACCACATAGGCCCCCTTGTTGCGAAAGAACAGGGAGTTCAGCACCTGAATCTGGCAGTCTGAGCCAATGCGCGAACCATAGCCCCGTGGCAGACGGCGACACAGCTGACGCACCGCCATGCGAGCCAGCGTGCGCACATCGCGTGGCAGGTCGGCAAAGGGGGCGGCCAGACCGAAGTCGGCCAGCATACTGGTTAGACTGGCTTCCAGACCTTCTTCGGTGGGGTAATAGACCCGATACGAAGGCAGCGCGCCGTCCAGATAATCCGTGGCAACGGCTGGGCGCACGAAAATGAATTCGTTGCGAAAGTAGTGCCGATGCAAGACGCGGCAGGAGACGGAGTTAAAGAACGTCTCGGCGCATTCCGGCTGTCGGTGACCCGAGAGCAGGCGTACAAACTCTGCCTTGGCCTGTAGCCACAATTGCTGCTGGGCCTCGTCCAGGTGGGCCGGTGCCGACGGTGTCGGTTGATGCAGACGCAGATTCTGGCTGAGCATGGCCGCGCACTCGCGCACTCGCGTGGCGTAATACTCGATACGCTCACGGGACAGTTGCTGGATGCCATGCCAGTCCCCCGATTCGTACAAGGACTTGGCGCGCTGGGCGCTATAGCGAAACAGCGCATAGTGGCGATTGAAACCATCCAGCATGGCCTGAGCGACCTGGGTCGCGGTCATCGCCGGTTTTTGAACCGGAGTGATGACCGTGGTTTCGCCAAAATCAGGGTTGGACATGCCTCTGCCTTTTTAGGCGGTTTCAGCGAACAGTTCGCGGCCGATCAGCATGCGGCGGATTTCACTGGTGCCCGCGCCGATCTCGTACAGCTTGGCATCGCGCCACAGGCGGCCTGTGGGGAATTCGTTGATATAGCCGTTGCCGCCCAGAATCTGGATGCCTTCGCCGGCCATCCAGGTGGCTTTTTCAGCGCTGTACAGGATGGCGGCCGCGCAGTCTTTACGCACGGAGCGCACGTGAGCGGCGCCCAGACGATCCAGGTTCTTGCCCACGGCATAGCACAGGGCGCGGCTGGCTTGAAGGGTGGTGTACATATCGGCCACCTTGCCTTGAATCAGTTGAAATTCGCCAATGGCCTGGCCGAATTGCTTGCGGTCGTGGATGTAGGGAATGACGACGTCCATGACGGCTTGCATGATGCCCAGCGGGCCACCGGCCAGTACGGCGCGTTCGTAGTCCAGGCCGGACATCAGCACTTTGACGCCGCCATTGAGCTGGCCCAACACGTTTTCTTCAGGCACTTCACAGTCCTGGAACACCAGTTCGCCCGTGTGGCTGCCGCGCATGCCTAGTTTGTCCAGCTTCTGGGCGACGGAAAAACCGGCAAAATCCTTTTCGATCAGAAAGGCGGTAATGCCGCGTGCGCCGGCTTGCGGGTCCGTTTTGGCGTACACCACCAGGGTGTCAGCGTCCGGACCGTTGGTAATCCACATTTTGGAGCCATTGAGCACGTAGCGATCGCCTTTCTTTTCGGCGCGCAGCTTCATGCTGACCACGTCCGAACCAGCACCGGGCTCACTCATGGCCAGGGCACCGATATGCTCGCCGCTGATCAGTTTGGGCAGGTATTTCTGCTTCTGGGCTTCTGTCCCGTTGCGGTTGATCTGGTTCACACAGAGGTTGGAGTGCGCGCCGTAGGACAGGGCTACCGAGGCGCTGGCACGGGAGATTTCCTCCATCGCGATCATGTGGGCCAGATAACCCAGGTTCGCACCACCGTATTCTTCGCTGACGGTCATGCCCAGCAAACCCATCTCACCGAACTTCTTCCACAAGTGCATGGGGAACTGGTCATCGTGATCCAGTTGAGCCGCTAAGGGGGCAATTTCGGCCTGGGAGAAGTCGGCGACAGCGTCGCGCAGCATGTCCAGGTCGGAGCCAAGATCGAAATTCAGGCCGGGCAGGCTCATGAGACACTCCGTGGAAATAAATGGGTTGTAGAATCCTATTTATATTACGTTTACGTAAACGTCATATATATGGGTTTTCCCTTATCGGGATTCCTGCTTTAACTGTTCACTCATGGTGTGACAGATGTCGAGCTGATCCTGAATTTCCTGCAAGGTCTGATCCAGGTCCTGCCGCTGCCGCTCCAGGCGCAGGCGATGCTCGTTTAGCACTTCCTGATAATGCTTAAGCTGCGAAGCGGTGTCCATCGGGGATTCATACATATTGATCAGCCGCAGGATCTCCGATAACTGCAGTCCCAGCCGTTTGCCGCGCAGGGCCAGCTTCAGGCGGGCACGATCGCGGGGCTGATAAATGCGCTGGGTACCTTGGCGCAGCGGGCTCAAGATTCCTTGGTCTTCATAGAAACGCAGGGTTCGGGGCGTAATGCCGAACTCATGCGCCAGATCCGATATTGTCCAGGTTGTCGTTGTCATTTTTAGTGTGATTTACGTAAACGTAAACTATCATGCCATAGAGCCAGGGTGCGAACCAGGGTCTGTGAGGCTTCTTTTACGCTTAACAGGCCCTAGCCTTTTAGTATGGACAGCCCTTACGTCTTGCAAGAGCTATTCATTGGAGTGAGCATGAATCCTAACGAACAAAAATTGAATTATCCCTGGGCAGATACCCTGCCCCCACCGGGTGGCAGCCTGGAGGTCGCACCGGGGGTGCGATGGTTGCGCATGCCTTTGCCCTTTGCGCTGGATCACATCAATCTGTGGCTGTTGCGCGACCAGATCGAGGGTCGCGACGGTTGGACTATTGTGGACTGTGGTGTCGCCCGCCTTGAAGTGCGCGCGCTGTGGGAACAGGTTTTTCAGCATGAACTGGACGGTTTGCCTGTCCTGCGCGTGATCGTGACTCATATGCACCCTGACCACATTGGCTTGGCCGACTGGTTATGCCAGCGTTGGAATGCTCCTTTGTGGATCAGCATGACCGATTACGCCACGGCTCGCTTGTGGTCGGGTGCGGGTGGACGACAGACGGGTGCGGAAGCGGGCGGCCCGAATGGTGTGGCGGCAGAGGCGCATTTTGTCCGTCACGGTCTGCAAGATGAGAAAGCCCGTGAGCAGATTCGCAGCCGGGGCGATTACTACCCTTCGATGGTGCCTTCAGTGCCCGAGCGTTTTGTGCGCTTGATGGATGGTCAGCGTGTGGTGATCGCCGGTCGCCCCTGGCGTTTGATCGTGGGTTACGGCCATGCGCCCGAGCATATGTCCTTGTACTGCGAAGCGCTGAAGGTGCTGATCTCCGGTGACATGCTCTTGCCGCGTATCTCCACCAATATCAGCGTGTTCGATACCGAGCCATTTGCCAATCCTTTGCCCTTGTACCTGAATTCCTTGCTGTCTTATCAGGATCTGGCCGCGGATACCCTGGTGCTGCCCTCACATGGCAAACCTTTCCGTGGCATGCATGAGCGCATTCGTCAGCAGCAGGAACATCATGCCGAGCGACTGGAAGAGGTCCTGCAAGCGTGTGACCAGCCCTGTACGGCAGCCGACATCTTGCCGGTGCTGTTTCATCGCAAGCTCGATTCGCATCAGATGACTTTTGCCATGGGCGAGGCCATTGCTCACTTGCACGCCTTGTACTTTGACGGCCGTTTGTGTCGCCAGATGGGCGAGGACGGGGTGTACCGCTTCCAGCGCACATGAAGAACGAGTCCGCTCCTTAATAAGGACCGGCAATATAGTGATTGAAAGCAGGGGCGACCCGCTCTGTCGGCCTGTGGTAGCGTAGAGTTTTTCTTGCTACCGCTTGCCGACACTATGAGTTCTGATCTCGCCCTGGACACCGCCCTGCAACATACTGGTCTGGCACCGTTCGATCCGCACACGGATGCGGCGCCGGTGGCCGTACCGATCATGCGCACCAGTACGGTGCGCTTTCGCAATCTGGATGCTTTGGACCGCGCTCAGGCTGACAAGGCAGATCCAGAAAAACGCTCGGTCACCTATGGGCGCTCGGGCATGGATACCCACGCCGCCCTGGAGCAGGTGTTCTGTCAGCTTGAGTCTGCCACCCAGGCCTTGCTGGCGCCCTCGGGCATGGCGGCCATTACCCTGGCTTTGCTGGCCTTGCTGGATTCGGGCGATCATGTGCTGATTGCGGACAGCGCCTATGGTCCGGTCCGCTATCTGGAAAAGACGGTGCTGCGTCGCATGGGCATACAGGCCACGTTCTGCGCGCCGACCCCTGAGGAAATGGAACGCCATCTGCAAGCCAACACCCGCATGGTGTACGTGGAATCGCCTGGTTCCCTGCTCATGCAGATGCTGGATATGCCCGCCTTGGCCGCGTTTGGACGCCAGCACAATTTGTTGCTGGTCACGGACAATACGTGGGGCTCGGGTTATATCTACCGTCCGCTGGCGTTGGGCTTTGATGTCTCCATCGTGGCGGGAACCAAGTATGTGGCAGGTCACTCCGACCTGATGCTGGGCGCGGTCATGTCGGCCGATCCGCAACTGAACAAGCGCTTGCACGACAACCATTATGCTCTGGGGTTTTCCATCAGTGCGGACGATGCCTGGCTGGCCTTGCGGGGCGCGCGCACCCTGCCCATCCGCATGCGTGAAAGTGCTGCCAATGCGCTGGCCGTGTGCCAGTTTCTTGACAGTCGTCCTGAAGTCACTCGGATCTATCACCCTGCCTGGCCTCACGACCCCGGCCATGCTTTGTGGCAGCGAGACTGTACGGGCTCCAACGGGATGTTGTCGGTCCAACTGGCACTGAACCCTGTGCAGGCGCGTGTGTTTGTGGATGCCCTGACATTGTTCGGTATCGGCTTTTCCTGGGGCGGCTTTGAAAGTCTGGTGCAACTGGTGGATACGGCATTCCTGAGCGGCCACACGTACTGGGAACACAGTCAGGACAGTTTGGTGCGTTTGCATATTGGGCTGGAGTCGCCCAAGGATTTGTGCGCGGATCTGACGCAGGCTTTTGAGCAGGCCGCGCAGGGTTGAGGCTAGCTGACACGGGATAAAGCAGACAGGCGCGCCCGCTGGGTGGGACGTTGCGTGCATGGGGCGGCCGACTTGTCGGACAAATGGCGGTCAGCGCCGTGGCGGCTTATGGACGCGGTATGGCCAGACCCGCGGTCACAGCGATAAAAACGGCAACGGCCCTCAAGATCGGAATGTATTCCGTCTTGAGGGCCGTTGCTGCTATGGCGTGCCCAGCGTGCTGATTAGCGGCTGGTGACCATTTTCACCAGCTCCTGGGCCTTGGTGATGCTTTCGTCGTAGCCATTGGCCAAGGAAGGCGACGTCACGAATTTGCCCCCCACAGCCAGGCTAGGTGTGCCCTGAATCTGGTAGGTATTGGACAGTTCATTGGCTTTGTTGGCCTTGGTCTGGACGCCAAAGGAGTTGAAGGTCTGCTCGAAGCGATCCTTGTCCACACCTTGCTTGGCCACCCAGGCCGAGATGGTTTTGGCATCGAAGATGCGTTCACGTTTTTGGTGAATCGCATCAAACACCTTGGGGTGCAGGTCCAGGCGGTCCATGGCCTCCAGGGTGTAGTAGAGCTTTTGCAGGTCGGTCATGCCGGCATTGAAGGCAACCGGCACACGGCGCAGCACGACATTGTCAGGCAGGGTCTTAGCCCAGGCTTCAACCTTGGGTTCGAGGATGGCGCAATGTGGGCAGCTGTAGGAGAAAAACTCCAGCACTTCGGTTTTGCCGACGCTGTCCGAGGGCTGAGCCGCAGGCAGGGTAACGTAGCCTTGGTTGGCTTGTTGAGCCAGCGCGCTGGTGGTGGGCAGCAAGCTTACCCCGGCCAACAGACTGGCACCGACCAGGGATCGTACAAACAATGCGTTCAGCTTCATGAATCAATTTCCTTAAGGGGGAAGATGAGGTCTATGACCTGTGCAAGGGAGGAAAAGTTCACCTCGGGCCCGTTTTCATCGTTAAGGGCTCAGGGCCGTACGACGGAGGTGTCAATTTTTTCCTCGGCCAGCCGGCTGCGTGCCCGGTTCATTTCGTCTATGCCCTTGAAGGGCCCCAGGCGTACCCGGTTTACCGTCCCGCCATTGACCTGAGCACTTTGCACGGACGCATTAAAGCCCAGCATCAGCAGGCGGGCCTTCATGGCTTCTGCATCGGCTGTGTTGCGAAATGCGCCCGCCTGCAGGTAATAAGGGGTCGAGGTCGTGGCGGGCTTGGCGGCCGCAGGGGGGGCGGCCGGTGCTGGTGCGGCCGGTTTGCTGGCAGCCGGTGCCGGGGCGCTTGGCGCGGACGGTGTGACTGCCGGAGCGGCCACCGTTGGCGCCGGTGTCCGGCGTGCCTCAGGCTGGCCGGCAGACTCGGACCCTATGGAAGGCAAGGTCGCAATCAGGTCGCCCAAGGCATCGGGCGCAGCGGGTTTGGGCACATTGGGCAAATTGACGGGAGGCAGGGTCAAGCCGGGAATCGTGCCGCCCGGTGGCGGCGTCTGCCCGCTGGAGCTGCCATACAGATCCCGGTTCGGGTCCAGTAAATCCCGCCCTTCAGGCAAGGCAACGGTAGGTTTGTCCCGACTGGCCTTGTCGACAAAGGGCATGGGCACTTTGGTGACAAACAGGGCCACCGCCACTGCGGCGCCCAGGCCCAGAATCAGGCCAATCAGAATGCCGGTATACGTACCGCCGGAACTGCCGGATTTTTTTCGTGCTCTTGCCATATCTGCCTATGGGTTTACATACGTTCAGGTGCCGATACACCCAGCAGGTTCAGACCATTGCGGATGACCTGGGCGCAGGCCTGGGCCAGACGAAGGCGAGCCAGACGCAAGGCAGTGTCGTCTACCGACACGCGCTCGGCGTTGTACCAGGAGTGGAAGTCCGCGGCGCAGTCGCGCAGCCAGAACGCAATGTGATGAGGTGCCAGTTCGCGGGCGGACTGGGCCAGCACGGCGGGGTATTCGGACAGGCGTTGCAGCAAGGCAATCTCGGTGGGGGCGGTCAGGGGCGTGATGTCGGCCCCCGGTACCTGATCGAGCAGCTCTGCCGACTGGTTCAACACGGAGTTGATGCGGGCATGAGCGTACTGGATGTAATAGACCGGGTTTTCTTCGCTCTTGGACAAGGCCAGATCGATATCGAATACGAATTCGGAGTCGGCACGACGCTGGATCAGGAAGAAACGCACGGCATCCTGGCCCACCCATTCGATCAGATCACGCAAGGTGACGTAACTGCCGGCACGTTTGGAGATTTTCACTTCCTGGCCATTGCGCACGACTTTCACCATCTTGTGCAGAATATAGGCTGGAAATTCCTTGGGGATACCCAGTCCCAGCCCTTGCAGGCCGGCGCGCACCCGGGCGATGGTGCCATGATGGTCGGTGCCCTGGATATTGATTACGTGGTGAAAGCCGCGCTCCCATTTGGTCACGTGGTAGGCCACATCGGGGACGAAGTAGGTATAGCCGCCTTCGGACTTGCGCATTACGCGGTCTTTATCGTCCCCTGTCCCCAGTTCGGTGGTGCGCAGCCATAGCGCGCCGTCCAGCTCGTAGGTGTGACCGGCGTCGATCAGGGCCTGCACGGTTTTTTCAACCTTGCCGGAGGTGTACAGCGAGCTTTCCAGGTAGAAATTGTCAAACTTCAGACCAAAGGCTTGCAGGTCCAAATCTTGCTCACGGCGCAAATAGGCCACAGCAAAGCGACGGATGTCTTCCAGATTGTCCAAATCACCGCTGGCCGTGACAGACTCGCCATCAGCGGCCTGAACCGTTGCACCAGCCTGGTAATCGCGGGCGATATCCAGAATGTAGTCACCCTTGTAGCCATCAGCGGGAAACTGCTCGCTGTCGGGTTCAATGCCCCGCGCACGGGCCTGTACGCTGGTGGTCAGATTGTCGATCTGGTTACCAGCGTCGTTGTAGTAGAACTCCCGTGTCACGTCATAGCCTTGCGAGCTGAACACGCGACACAGTGAGTCGCCCAGGGCGGCTTGACGGGCATGACCGACGTGCAGGGGGCCGGTAGGATTGGCCGACACGAACTCCACCATCAGTTTTTCATGGGTGGGCGCGGCGTGACCGAAATGCTCACCCTGCTCGGCGATGGCGTGCAGGACGGCCTGATGGGTGGCGGTGGACAGACGGAAGTTGATAAAGCCTGGGCCAGCAATTTCCGCGCCAGCCAGCAAGGCGGCGGCGTTCGGATCGGCCATCAGGGTATCGACGATTTGCTGAGCCAGCTCGCGCGGGTTGCGCCCGGCCGGTTTGGCCAGTTGCATGGCAATATTGCAGGCGGCATCACCGTGCGCGGCCACTTTGGGGCGCTCTAGCGTAATGGTCGGCTCAGCCTGGGGCAAGATGGCACGGACGGCAGCCTGAAGGCAGGCGATTAATTGAGATTGTTGCTCAGCAAGCATAGGAAAGGTCTGGATTGGTAGAAAGACAACCGGGACGAGTTGGTCAGGCCCCGGATGGAAGGCGCGGCATCGGCCCGCCGGATAGCCCCACATGATAGCGTGATTTGACACCAAATTCTTTTCAAGAAGCCTAGCGCTCCCATCCCAGGTGGTTCTGTAACCACGTATCGTAAGCGTCCATGTCTACCCAGGCCACCTGATTGCCGCCGCGCACGCGCCAGTCATCAAAGCGCGTGAGCAGACGCTCCATGCTTTTGCGCACGTCCCGGCCCAGGGCAGGATGGGAGTCCTGATACAGCAGGTCCTGACCATGGCCATGGTAGTCAATGCGCCGGACACCATGCGTGGTCAGGCGCAGGCCGGGTGGCCGCATGTCTTGCACGATAGGGTGCCTGACCTGTAGATCCGTTTGAGGCAATTCGGCCAGCGTCAAACCGGCTGCCGTGGCTTGCCAATGCATCCAGGCCAGAGCCACTTTGTCCAGGTCGCTGACGGCGGTCCTGTCATCGGGCAGCACACCGCCGCCAATTTGGCTATGAGCACCGATAAAGGGCATCTCCACGGTGTTCATGGCCTGGGCCAGGCCGCTTAAGGGAAAGAGCAGTCGGTGCTCGTGCATGGCCACGGCATGGGCGACCCAGTTCCAGGCGTCCGACACACCCAGTCGATAGTGGGTGTTGCTCCAGCCCCCCAGCCCAAACTGCGCCACGGTATCAAAAAGGCCCAAAAATCGGGGGGTGATACAGGCCCGGATGGCACCGCGCTGCGGGTCATTCAAGACAAACCAGCCTTGATGGAGGTGATCCATAATGCGATTGGAAAAGTCGCGTGCCAGTGCAGCCCCGCGTGAAAAACCCAGCAGGTCTACCGGCTCAGCAACAGCCGCAGGCCCCCGCTCCTGCATGCGGTTCAGAAAGTGCTTCCATTGTGATTCCAGAATGCGACCCGCCCGCCAGGCAGTCAGCGCATCCAGATCGACAGTCAAAGGATTGCCGGGGCCGTCGCTGTAGTGCACGGCTCCATCCTGATACAACTGCGACAGTTTCCACACATTGCTAGTGGTGATGGGCGCCTGCCTTGTGCCATCAAACGCGAACAGCAGCAGGCCGGTGGGATCGATATGACGCAAGGGCTGCTGGTGGGCGTAGCCCACGGCCTGGCTCTGGGGCCAAGGCCCCAGCGGGTCCGCTTCCAGATAGTGGCCATGATCGGGCAAATAGGTCCGCAACAGGTTGTCATGCCAGCCTGTTGCGGACTCGGCATAGTGCCCTGGCAGGCGCAGATTGAATTCCAGGTCCTCCCGCAAAATCTCGGCTTGCCCCAAGGGGTTCAGGTCTGCGCCCCAGACCAGTTTGGCATGCTGATCGCTAATCAGCCGCACCGCTCCCATCAGATCGCCATGCAGGTAGTACAAGCGCCCTTGCCCGTCGGGCTGGTAAACAATCATGCCTACCGGTGTGAGGCCCGCGTACAGGTAGCGTCGGGATAGGCGCAGGCCAGGCGCGGCGGGCAAATCCAGCTCGGCCATCAACTGCTGGCCATGAAAGAAAAAGGCGCGTTCCTGATGACCTTGTTTGCGCCAGATACGTTGACCAAAGGCGTCATGCCGGTACTGAACCAGCGTGGCCTCGGCGGTATGTACACGCCGCAAGCGGCGGTTGGGGCCGTAGTCCAGGCGCATGGTGCCGACTGTGGTTGGGGTTCCGCTGGGCATGCGTCCAATCGGCGTAACGGCTTGCGGTGTGCGCGCCGCAAGTGAGCCGTCCGGGTTCCAGGCCAGCCATTGCGCCGGTTCTGTCGTGCCCTGCCGCAACGCGATCAAACGGCGTTGAGCGTCATAGTGCAGATTCCAGTGACGCGTGTGTTGCAGCAGCGGGTACTCATGACGCTCTTCCAGCACATTGCCTTGCTCATCCAGACGGCGGGCCTGGGTCCAGACCGCTTGGCCATCGGCCTGCAAAAGCATGGCATCCACCGTCTGCCCGGTGCTGTTCGCATGGCTGATCAAGTGCAGGCCGTTGCCCCAGGCGTAGCCGGTCTCCTGGGCGCGAATCACAGTTTGTGCCTGCCCGGATTGCCCGATCCATTGCAGCGATTGCAAACGTCCCTGCGCATCCCAGCGGTAGCGAAGTTGCCCTCCTTCGGGCAAGGTGTGGTGTGTGAGCCGGCCTTGCTTGTCGTACTCAAAGCGTTCGATCCAGATCTGGCCGGGGCTATGTGCCCGTTCCAGACGACGCTCCCTCAGCAGACCGGCGCGCAAAGTGAGCCATTGCGTTTCAGTGGGGTGACGAATGCGCAGCGCCCCCGGGCCCAGCCAGTCCAGTTCGCTGCGCTCCGTGTCCTGGCCTTGCCGGTGCTCAAGACGGCTTAATCGCCCCTGTTGATCGTATTGAATATCCAGCGAACCCTCTTGGGCGTAGTCAATACGCGTGAGCTTGCCACTCGCGTTCCAGTAGCGCATTTGACTGCCGTGCAGGCTGCTCGCCCACTGTGTTAAACGTCCTTTCTCATCCAGCCCCAGGCGCAGCATCCCCCATCCGCCCTGATCCTGCTCTAACTGTGACAGCGTTCCATTTGCACGACGCCGTGCCGACCACGGGCCGGCCTGCAGCCAGCGCCCCTGCGGGTCGTACTGCCAGTGCGTGCGATGGGTCGGGCAGGATTCGCACAAGCGGCTTTCCAGGGTTTGCAGTCGCCGTTGGCCTTGATAGTCGCGATAGTGGAAATGATGCTGCTCCGCGCCGATGAACCATTTACTGATGCCTGGCTCATGGGTGGCCGTCCATTCCTGCTCGAAAGCGTAGGAGATCAGGCGACGGATACGGCCCTGGGCGTCATACTCCCAATGCTGCATCTGGTGCGGGGCTTGTCCGGGCGCCTGCAGGCTGCTGCCTCCCAAGTCATGTCTCCCCGGCGTGGGATGGTAGAGGCGTTGCATGCCGTCGGGGCGGCTGACCTTGGCCAGCCAGATCTGCAGATCGCCTTGCTCCAGAAACCAGTGAAAGGGGCCGGCTGGCGTCTGAATATGGATGACGGTGGCACTTGATGTGGTGGGGGCCTGGATGGCTGTCTGGTTTTGCGCCCGCTCTGGTGACGAGTCCGGTTTCTGCGCCGGGGCTTGCCAGTCAAATACCAGTGTTTGTCCTAGATGGTTACGCACGGTCTGCACAGCGTGCGCCCGCGGATGGCTGGCCGTAAAGCGCTCTATATCCAGCCATTGCCGGCTGCCGATACGTACCTGGATCAACCAGCCCTGTTCATTAAAACGCAGGGCCAAGCCATTGGGGCCTTGCCAGAGCCAAGCGGCGCCTTGTGCCCGGGCCGGTGGGTATAAGCGGGTCTGTCGCCCATCGGGCATAAATAAGGCATGGCCTTGCTGCCGGATGCGCAGATCGTAGTTCAAGGCCCAGCCTGTTGAACCGAGTGTAGGCGTGGGATTGCGTCCCTGCCCGTTCCAGTGACGCTGTAGCTGGAGCAATGGCCATGCCTGGCTGAGGGGCAGATCGATATCGCTTTGTTGTTTGCGTCCGCCCAGCAGGTCTACCGGATTGAGCAAACCCATATCCGGCGCAGGCTCGGGCAGGTCCCCCAGGGCAGCCGCCGGTGCGCAGCGTGTGGGGGTCGGGGGCAAGGAGCATTCCAGTGAGCCGTGTGACCAGACCGTAGACGGCGCCAGGATCAAAAGCGGGATTAAGCAGTACAGCGCAGCGACAGGCATGAAGGACTCTCCAAGAGGGGGAAAATCCTGCTATCTTGCAGGGGTGTGTATCCTGAAAGTCGAATCGGAAACACAAAGATCCATAAGGAGAAACCGTATGCTAGTCGTCTTTAAAAGCAAAGCCGCCGCCGATGTTCTGATGTTCTCTGAACATGCCATGCCTATTCTCCGGGCCGCAGGGCGCTCCTATCCCGATGGTTTGCCCGAGCGTGGCGTCTTCACGCCCGAGCAGTTGTCCGAAGCCATTGGCAATATTGAGCGAGCGATCGGGCAAGACCGGGAAAACAAGCACTCGCCCCACGAGGACGAAGACGAGGACAAGGAGCATCCGATGTCCCAGGCCGTCAGTTTTGGCCAGCGGGCTTACCCCTTGCTCGATATGCTGCGTCAGGCCAACAACACGGGGGTTCCGGTAATGTGGGAGCCGGCAGACAGTTCCTGGTAGGGTCTGAAATGTCGGCCTGCCGACAATTTGGCAGGCCTTCTTTGCTTAAGCTCCACAGTTGATCCAATTTTTTCGGAGATCGTCTATGAGCGCTATGGTGCTTGTGATCTTTAGTCCTCGCCAGCACATAGAGCTGGTCACTCCAATACAAACCATCGATCCTGAAAGCGGCAAACAATCTCGTGATTGGTTTGATCGCACCTGGCAGGAACTGGGCTGTGAACCCATGCGGGCCAGCGGCAAAGTGCTGCTGCTCGATAAAATCATGGGTGTTGCCGATGCCCTGGGCTATACCTTGCTGACGCAAGACGAAGAACGCGCCCAGGAGTTTGCACGCCATTGTTTGCAAGCGGTCGGTTCCATGCAGGTCACCGTGGATTTGCCAGGTTTGGCGGTTACTTACTGATCAGGTTCAAGACAATGGAAGACCGGCTCCTTGGGGTCGGTTTTGTTATTCCTTTTTAGCGCGACTGGACAACTGAACCGGTGTTGAAAATTTTGAGCATGTTCGCCCAAAACCCATCGTCGTGAACTTCCATCCCTCAGCAGGCGGAATATAGCCGATCGATGAGTGCAAACGTTTATGGTTGAACCAGGCAACCCCTCCCAAGCTCGCCAAGTTGCTGAACTGCCAGGCTGAATCTGCCGTCAGGCTCAGTCGTTCCACGAAAAGTCGCATTTTCACAAAAAGACCGAGCCTTGCTCAAGTTAGGCGTGCTTGGCAACCGAGGTTAGAGGGTGATCTTGCCTACGTACAACAACCACAGCACCACGACATCGGCGATCAGCAAGATGGCGACATACAGTTTTTCCAGCCTCTCAAAGATTGGCTTACCGTCGTTCTTTTCCTTACGCGACCAAATGAATACGGGCAGACCGCAAGTCAGAAGGATCGGAACGAGTGCCAGGTAGTTCAGTGAGCTGGCGTAGAAGATGAAAAGGCAGAAAAGTACGCCCATCACGCCGCTGACGAGCGCAAGCGTCATGCCTGTTGAAGAATACTTCTTGTATTCGTGAGTCAGGCACAGCTTGGTTATGTAAAGCGTGGTTGTGATATAGGCAGGCACCACCATGAGGGCGCTGATGTTGTACATCGTGTTCCAGGCATTGTTGGAGAAATACACCAACAGCATGGCCGCCTGCATGATGCCGCTGCTTACCCAAAGCGAGATGCTGGCTGCGTCGTTCTTGTTGGTCCGGGAAAACGCCTTGGGAAATGCACCGTTTTGCCCAGCTGCCATGGGAATTTCAGCGCACAGCATGGTCCATGCTAGCCATCCAGCCAGAACTGAAATGATCAACCCCACATTCATCAACCAACTGCCCCATTGCGCGCCCACGACGTGTTCCAGCACGCCGGAGGTAGACGGGTTGGCCACTTGAGCGAGCTCTGGCTGCGTCATGGCGCCAAAGGGCAAGACCGATAACAAGATATAAATAATCAGGGCAATCAAGAAGCCCAGCAGGGTGGCCTTCCCCACGTCGCTTCTTTTGCGGGCGCGGCCAGAGAGCACCACGGCACCTTCTACGCCAATAAATGCCCACAGGGTAACGGTCATGGGTGCCATGATCTGTGCTGTCAGCGAAACCGGGGTGCCCTTGTCTCCGGGACCGCTGAGCACTTGAGGCGAGGAGCCCCAGATATTGCTGAGCAACTGGGAGTAGTCGATCAAGAAGCCCAAAAGGAACACGAACAGCACCAGGGGCACGAGCTTGGCAATGGTGCCTAGAGTGTTGATGAAGCCGGCCACTTTGGTGCCGGAGAGAACGAGATAGTTGTAGCCCCATATCAAGATGGAGCCGCAAATAATCGAGTTGAGGTTATTGCCGTTTGTGAATACGCCGGGAAATATCTGGTCGAACGCATCCATGAGAATGACGGCAAAGGCTACGTTGCCAAAGCACGTCATCAACCAATAGCCCCATGCCACGTTAAAGCCAATGAAAGAGCCGAAACCCTCCTGGGCATACATGTAGACCCCGGCCTGCAGGTCTGGACGCAAATCGGACAGCATGCGAAAAGCGTTGGCAATGAAGTAAACGCCAATGCCGGCGATGATCCAGGCAATGACAACAGGCCCCACTGCCGATGTGGCCGCCGTGTTCTGCGGCAAGCTGTAAACGCCGCCGCCCAACATTGAGCCCGCCACAATCGCGATAAGGGCCAGCATGCCAAGCTTTGCTCCAGCGGGGCCTGCGCTCGGCGTAGCGTCGGCACTTGCACTTACTTGAGATTTATCAGTCATGTCTTTTCTCGCACCTTAGAAGAAAATGTCGCCCAAACATCGGACGGCCACCTTATTTATTGCCTTCCCTTCTTGATTGAAGAAACGCGGGGCGCCTTGAAGTTAATGTGCTTAGGTGTGGGATGAGGCTGTCTGTCTTCCTCGACGATGGCTCGGACCCAATAATCTCCGTTCTGATCGATGCTGACGCCCTGAATTTCATGCTCGAATCCGGGGAAGCGCTTGTCGAATTCCTGCAGCGCTTCGAGGTAGCCGGTAATGCCGGTGTCGTCGGCCGGCAGGCGCTCGCCCGGCATCAGAACAGGAATGCCCGGGGGGTAAGGCACCAGCATGCTGGCGGCGATCCGATTGGCAAAATCAGCCACTTTGACGCGTTCAGTTTGATAGCGCACCACCTTTTGGTAGGCCTCAGCGGGTGTGAGCACAGGTTCGGGTATGGAACTCACAGCATCGCTGCTGTGCTTCATCAGGTTCAGCTCTTGCATGGTGTCGTGCATCTGCTGGCACAACGCTTTGAGTGTCATCGACGCATACTTGGGTGACATGCGGGCCAGAGATGGGATGGCGTCTGTTGCCTTGGCACCCTTGTCGTAGAGCTTCTTGAACTCCAGCAGGCTCTCGATCAGTGTGCCCCATTTGCCCTTGGTGGTGCCCACCGAGAACAGAATGAGGAGGGTGTAATCGCCAGTTCGGGCAACTTCGATGCGGCGATCATCGAGGAACTTGCTGACGATACTGCCCGGGATGCCGTGGGTCAGGTGCTGACCGTCGGGCGTGATGCCGGGGCAAGTGATGCTTACCTTCACCGGGTCGAGCATGCAGTCCGCTTCGCCGATGTCTTGTGCAGCAAAGCCGTGCCAGTTGTCGCCGGCATTGAGACGCCACAGTTCAGGCGTCTGGCTCAGCAGCTTGATCGGTGCCTTATGAAAGGCGTGAACCTCGCCGCTGGCAGGATCTTTGACTTCAGTGGGCTGTAGCACATCAAAGAACCACGATGACTCACCGTCTTCTTCGGCGAGCTCTTGCTTGACGTTAACAACCGCTTGGCGGAAAGCGATGGCTTCTTCGATGGATTCCTGCACCAGTGAATAACCGCCCCTGCCCTGCATCATCGCCACGGCCACGTCGATGGAGGCAATGATGGGATAGAACGGCGACGTCGTGCCGTGCATCATGAACGAATCGTTGAAGTCGTCAAATTCCAGCGGGGCACGCTCGCTAGGTTTGACGTGAATCATCGAGGCCATGGAAAGCGCCGGCAGCATCTTGTGCGTGGAATGCACCGCGAACAACGTGGGGCGGTTGGGCATGTTGTCGTCTACATCCATGGCAAACCGACCGCGATAGAGCGGATGGAACTTGGCGTAGGCGTACCAAGCCTCATCGAAGTGAATGCGTGGCACGCTTTCGCTAAGCTGGCCCACTACCTGATGGACGTTGTAGATGAAGCCGTCATACGTGCAATTGGTGACTACCGCATAGCTGGGGTCCGGACTGACCGCGCCGGCGGTCAAGGCACTCGACTGGATGAGCTGGCGGATGCTGCTTTTTTGTAAACGCTGTGCCGGGATGGGGCCGATCAAACCGTAGCCGTTACGGCTGGGCGTCAGGTAAACCGGCCGAGCTTGCGAGAGCGTAAGTCCATGATTGAGGGACTTGTGGCAGTTGCGGTCTACCACGGCAATCTCGTTGGCACCAATAGCGCCTTGCGCCACCACGCGGTTCGAGCCCGACGAGCCGGCCACGCCGTAGAAAGTCCATTTGGCACCAAACAGCTCGGCGGCGATTTCTTCGGATTGCTTGGGTGGCCCAGAGTGGATCAGGTAGTCACCCATTTCGGCTGTGGCGACCCCAATGTCCGCCCGCATCATGTTTTCACCGAAGAAATTGATGAACTCGACGCCGACCGGATGCTTGGTATAAGCCATGCCGCCCATGTGCCCCGGGCAATCCCAGTAGTAATCGCCGTCCTCAGTGAAGTTCTTCAGAGTAGCAAAATAAGGAGGGAGCAGCTTCTGAGCGTAGCGATGAACCGCCGTGTACACTCGGTTCGCCGTGAATTCGGCGGTTTCAGAGTACAGATAAACATACTCGTTAATTTCTCTCAGTATGGAAACAGGAATGCCGTTGACGGTTTCCTCTTCCGAAAGCAAAAAAATGGGAACCGTGTCGTTGCGTTCGCGTATCTGCTGGATAAGTTGCTGGCTCTCGCTAACGATGGCGGGATTGCGGGTATCCCACAAAAGAGCGATGAAGCTGTAATGCGGGCTCTGCTGAATGTAGGTAAGGCCGGCCTTGGGGTTAGCGGCAAGCTGGACGTTAAAGCCTCTTTCGATGACCGCCGTCTCTAAGGCCTTGAGGGCCTGGGCGGCGGGTAGACCCGGGGTCAAACTATCGGAAACCACCACTAGCGCATTGTGATTAAATTTCATTTCAAAGCTCTACGGTTAGGTTGGCCGGTGCGTCCGGCATTTGATACTGACGCTTGAACGTCAGTACGAGAAAACCTTTTACAGCTTGATATGCCCCATTAAATAGAGCGCAATGACCAAGATATCGATAGTTAGTAGAAGCATTAGCGCAACGCGTTCGCCCTTACCCAGCGCAACCTGAGAGGGATGATCCTGGTTACGTGCCCAAAAGAACAAAGGAAGGCCTAGCGTAAGCAGCAGCGGAGTCATCGCGACATACCGAATATCGCTTGCGTACAGCATGAACAGGCAAAAGCCAGCCCCCACCAAGCTGCTGAACAGCGCCAGCCCACGTCCCGCAGGCTGGCGTCGGCTGAATTCGCCATTCATGCAGGTCTTGATCAGATAGGCGGCCGAAGCGAAATAGGCGGGCAGCACGCAGATGGCTGAGATGGCCAATAGCGTGAGCCAGGCATGGTGTGAGAAATACACCATCACCATTACGGATTGCATAATCCCGCTACTGACCCACAGGGCGATGGATGCGGAGCCCTTGTTATTCTCAGTGGCAAACACTTTGGGGAAGGTGCCGTTGCGGGCTGCCACCTGTGGAATCTCGGCGCAGATCATGGTCCATGCCAGCCAACTGACGAGAATTGAAATAAGAACCCCGATGTTGATCAGCCACTCTCCCCAAGCGCCGGTGAGATGATTCATGACGCCAGCGGTGGACGGGTTGGGGATCTGGCTCAGGGTTTGTTGCGATAAGGTGCCAAAGGGAAGCACCGACACGATCATGCAGATGATCAGGCCCAACACGAAGCCGACCAGCGTGGCGCGCCCCACGTCCTTTTTGTTCCGGGCCCGCGCCGATAATGCAACGGCGCCTTCAACGCCGATGAAGCACCACAGAGCCACATACATGGGTGAAAGCGTTTGCGACAGAATGGAGCCAAGCGGCTTGGCGCCTGGCACGGGATGGTGGCCCCAGATATCGGCGGTTAACTGGGTGTGGTTGAGAAAGTAGCTCACTACCCCGACAAAAATTACCAGCGGAATGAGCTTCACAAAGGTACCGATGGTATTAATCATCCCCGCCGTTTTGGTGCCGGACAGCACCAGGGTATGAAAGCCCCAGATCAGGATGGAAGCGCCAACGATAGAGGTGATGTTGTTGCCACCGGTGAAGTCGCCCGGGATAAAGTAATTAAGCGTATCCATCACCATTACAGCAAACGCCACGTTGCTGAATATGGTCATGAGCCAGTAGCCCCATGCCACGACGAAGGCACTGAGAGGACCGAAACCCTCTCTGGCATACATGTAAACACCAGACTCGAGATCTGGCCGAAGATCAGAAAGCGCAACAAACGTCTTGGCGATAAAAAACATACCAAAACCGCTAACGAGCCAGGCAATGACCACCGGTCCGAGAGCTGAAGTTTCCGCCATGTTTTGCGGCAGGCTGTCTACACCGCTTCCTATCATTGAACTGACAACGATGGCAATCAGTGCCACAAGGCCGAGTTTCTGGTCGGTAGACTTAGTGCTCATACGCTCTCATTGGTTATTTCGGCGCAGTTGCCGCTCTTGATGGGGTGCCAATGGATGGAGGAAACGGACCATACAATCGATGTATCTCAGTTCGTATGGCTTAGACCGACTGGAGCAAAGATACCAGAGTAATTCACTTACCGTTGAACGGATATCTTCAATCTTAAAATAATTTAGTACGACGTATGGATGATACAAATGGCGCACGATCCGACTGTGCACGATAAGGTTTAACGTCAATGGTGTGGAGGGCAGCAGTGGCGTTAACAGGATTGAGTGGACAAGGGTGTGACCAGATTAGACTGCCCCGATAATCCCAGGCATGTCAGGCTTACGATTTGAGCATGAGGGGTAGTCCATGAGTACTCAGTGTTTTTCCCCCTTGAATTCAAG
This sequence comes from Alcaligenes sp. Lyrl_28, assembly GCF_051948705.1. NCBI lineage: Bacteria > Pseudomonadati > Pseudomonadota > Betaproteobacteria > Burkholderiales > Alcaligenaceae > Alcaligenes > Alcaligenes sp. Lyrl_28. The sequence goes on along the minus strand of NZ_JAYJLG010000005.1, from coordinate 105,389 downwards.
AAGGAGGCCGTTCGACAAATTGTTGCCTGGGGGTATTCAGTGGCAGAGGTTGTTGCCCGGATCGGCGTGTCGGCCCATCGCCTTGCTAGGTTGTAGTCGTGATAAGGCCGTGAGGCCCGATAATTCGGAGAAACACGCTACCGAACTTGTCGAGGCCAAGCGCGGTCTTCTGCCTCTGCGGGTCGGCATGCGATCCTCACATTCTCGCAGCTATACGCCCACGCCTTAGACTGCGCTCTGGCTCTTGGCATGCGTGCTGCCCACCCAGTGGGCAGGCAATCCACCATCGCGCTTGAGGGCACCTTGTCCCTGAATCTAGAAGGTTTGATAGATAGTTTCGTGAGAGATGCGCACCGATTTATCCTCCTGAAAATCGGAAGTCGGTTGGCAATCTGTGCGGGCGACCAGCCCTTTACCCATTTGTGGTCCCCGCGATGTGGTTTATTCCATCCATTAAGCGGCGACTGCCGAGAGTGTTCGATCTCACACTGAAGCACCTATGCGATACCTAACCGGAAAAGCAGCATGCGCACACGGTGGTCGAAATCTGGCCTAACCTGCCCCGTCCTACTTTTCATGGCGCGGCATGATCCCGCAAAAGGCTTGATAGCAGACATTTTTTAGGAGCGAATGGAGATGGCCTCTTGAGTCGCCCACGAAAAACCCGCCTTGTGGGCGGGTTGCGGGCAGAGCGACGATAAGCCGGGCTGCGAAAGCGGGTCAGGCGCGGCCGGGATAGACCGGGCGGGCGCTGGAGCGGGATCACCCCTCCAGCGGCGACATAAAGACGATTTAGGCCGTCGTGGCTTCAGCTTCCTGCTGGGCGCTGGTGTGGCGGTTGACGGCGCTCAGGATTGCCAGGAAAGACGAGGTCACGATATCGGCGTGGATACCGACCCCGAAACCCGAGGGGCTGTCGCCGATACGCATTTCCACGTAAGTGGCGGCGCGGGTCTCAGCGCCCGAGCCGATGGCGTGCTCGTTGTAGTCCATGATCTTGATCGCCAGGTCCAAGGCATTCACAAAGGCAGAGATCGCGCCTTCGCCCGAGCCTTTCAAGGTGCGTACCTGGCCGTCGTGCTCAACATCCACCTCAATGGTGAATTGCTGGCCACTGTCGGCATGAGGCTGGCTGATGATGTTGTGCTTGAGCAGCTTGTAGTGTTTTTTGCAGTTCAGGTACTCAGACTCGAAAATGCCGTATACGTCGGCCGGTGTCACTTCCTTGCCGGTGGAGTCGGTCACGCGCTGAATGGCGCGGCTAAATTCGATTTGCATGCGACGTGGCAAGACCAGACCGTGTTCCTGTTCCAGCAGGTAGGACACCCCTCCCTTGCCGGACTGGCTGTTGACGCGGATCACCGCATCGTAGCTGCGGCCCAGATCGGCCGGGTCGATGGGCAGGTAAGGCACTTCCCAGAGCTCGTCGGATTTTTGCTGGGCCAGGCCCTTTTTGATGGCGTCCTGGTGGGAGCCGGAGAACGCGGTAAAGACCAGATCACCGGCGTAAGGGTGACGTGGATGGACTGGCAACTGGTTGCAGTACTCGGCGGTGCGGCGCACTTCGTCGATATCGGAGAAGTCCAGCTCAGGGTCCACACCCTGGGTGTACAGGTTCAGGGCCAAGGTGACCAGGCAGACATTGCCGGTACGCTCACCGCTACCGAACAGGCAGCCTTCAATACGATCCGCGCCAGCCATTACGGCCAGCTCAGCTGCTGCCACGGCAGTGCCACGGTCATTGTGCGGGTGTACGCTCAAGGTGACGTTGTCGCGTTGTTCCAGATTGTTGTGCATCCATTCGATCTGGTCGGCGTACATATTGGGCGTGGTGGCCTCAATGGTAGCGGGCAGGTTCAAAATAACGCGCTCGTCCTTGGCCGGACCCCAGGTCTTGACGACGGCGTTGCACACATCCAGGGCAAATTCGGGCTCGGTGGTGCTGAATACTTCGGGCGAGTACTCGTAGCCCCATTGGGTTTGCGGGTACTTGGCCACTTCGTTTTTGACCAGACGCGTGCCGGTCAAGGCAATTTCCTTGATCTCGTCTTTACTCAGGTTAAAGACAATCTTGCGAAAGGCAGGAGCGCAGGCGTTGTACAGGTGAATGATGGCGCGCTTGGCTCCTGCGGCCGCCTCGACCGTGCGTTTGATCAGGTCTTCACGCGACTGCGTCAGCACAATGATGGTGACGTCGTCGGGAATGCGGTTCTCGTCAATCAGCTTGCGAACGAAATCGAAGTCGGTCTGCGACGCGGAAGGGAAACCGACCTCGATTTCCTTGAAACCGATTTTGACGAGCTGCTCGAAAAAGCGCAGTTTACGAGCCACATTCATGGGTTCGATCAAGGACTGATTGCCATCGCGCAGGTCAGTGCTCATCCAGATGGGCGCTTTGGTAATGCGCTTGGACGGCCAGGTGCGTTCAGCAAAGTCGCGATCAAAGGCGACAAAAGGACGATACTTTTGAGAGGGGTTTTTCAGCATTGCCATGGGGATACCTGTCGGACAAAAAGTGTGGATTACTTCTTGCCGTCACCAGCGATTGCAGCATTTACGTAGGCCGGTGGCGGCACAAATGACGTAGATGTGGCTGAGTATTGGCTGCCGAACTGCCACGGGACACTAGGCCCGGCAACCGGACGCTAGTAGTAGCAGGCAGGATAGGCTGGAGACAGGGGCCGAAAAGCGGCCTTCACGCACGGAACGCGACAAGGCTGCTTCAGCGGCGGGGCTGAAACCTTGGCATGCGTAGGAGGATGGGCGTGCGTAAGTCATGACCGTAAGTCAAACACAAAAAAAACAGGAAGGCAAGCGTTACGCCTGCGGTTCATGGCGTTCGTAGTCGGCTTGAAGCAGGCGACTTTGCTGCTGAGCCAGTTCTATTTTGCCAAAGCGACCGGCACGCAGTTCGCGATGGGCGCGTTGTAAATCACCCACAGTCAACGGGCTGCGTTGGTCGGGCCAGGTCCATAAAATGACTTCCCGAGCCGGGCGGCTGAGGGATCGGGCCAGTTGGGCCACCGTAGCCTCGTCAATAATGCGTTGCTGGTTGCGTCGCATGACCGCTTGTACGAAGCCATACAAAAGATAGGCAATAATGAGGGTTATGACGCCCACGACCGTCCACCAGAAAAACGGGTTGTATTGCTTGATCAGCGCCAGGTTCTGAATGCTCAGGGCCTGCAGGCCGGAGTAATCCAGACCACGCCCAAAGCTGATAAGACGGTTGAGCAGGTCCCACCAGATAATGGCGACCACGATAGTGACTACGGTGCAGATAATAGTGGCCGTGGCGCACAGTTTGAACAGTGTGTTGCGCAGAGCCTGACTATCGTTGGCGGTGGGTGTCTGGGCGTTGTCAGTTTTCATGGAAACGATTGTACCTATGCTTACGCGTCAGTCACTAGATTTACGCCAGCAGCAAACGCTGGTTTTGACGCCGCAATTGCAACAGTCTATTAAAGTGTTGCAGCTATCGGGTGCCGAGCTGGAGCAGGAATTGGCTCAGGCTTTGCTGGAGAATCCGTTGCTGGAGCGTTTGGACGTGCAGGCGGATGTCGCCGCCGATCCATTGCCGGAAGCCGTTTCGGGTGAGGCGGAATCCTCGTGGGCGAGCCTGGAGTTTCCAAAGCATCTGGGCGACAAGGAGGACCCGGACTGGACGCCGGAGTCGGCCATGGATCAGGACCTGGTGGCTTACCTGGTCGAGCAGTTGGGCTTGTTGCGTTTGAGCGACCGTGACCGGGCCTTGGCGCAAATCTTGATCGAAGAACTGGACGATAACGGCTACCTGCCGATGTCACTGGACGAGGTGCTGGCGTGCCTGCCTGCCGAGCTGGGCATTGATGACAGTGACTTGCGCTGCGCACTGGCCCAGGTGCAATCCCTGGACCCCGCCGGTGTCGGCGCTCGGGACCTGTCTGAATGTTTGAGCTTGCAACTGCTGCACCAGGCCAGACAGCTCGAACCCGCCTTGCTGGAGTGTGCCCTTTATCTGGTGCGCGAGCATGTCAGCGTCCTGGCCTCTCCCAGCCAGTTGCGACAGCGTTGCGCTGGCCGTTATTCGGCTGAACTGGTTGAGCGTGCCCATCATCTGGTCTTGAGGCTGGACCCCAAACCGGGCCGTGCCTGGACGCAGAATGTCTCGGCTTATGTCGTGCCCGATGTGTTGCTGGTTCGGGGCAAGGACCGCTGGCAAGCGGCCCTCAATCCCTTGGCTGTGCCACGGCTGCAATTGGTCAAGCTGCACGACTATGACATCGAGACACACCCAGCCTTGTTGGCGGAACGGCAAAAGGCCACTGGCCTGCTGCGCAGTGTGAACAGCCGCTTTGTGACGATATTGCGGGTGGCGCAAGCGATTGTGCAAATGCAGCAGGACTTCTTTACCCAGGGCATTGCCGCCTTAAAACCCATGCAATTGGCGGATCTGGCAGCAGAGTTGGATTTGCACGAGTCCACGATCTCACGTGCGACGCGGCAAAAGTACATGCAAACCCCGCATGGCGTGATGGAACTCAAGCAGTTCTTTACCGTGGGCTTGAGCAGTACGGACGGCAAAGCCGATATGTCGGCCGCCTCGGTACGAGCCCAGATTGTGCAGATGATTCGCGAAGAGTCGCCTGCCAAGCCTTTGTCGGACCAGCAGATTACCGATCTTTTGCAGGCCCAGGGCTTGACGTTGGCACGCCGCACGGTAGCCAAGTATCGGGAGGCGGAAGGGTTGGCCCCGGCTTCACAGCGCAAGATGCGGGCAGCTGCCGGGGTTTAGCTGCGAGGGCCGCGTATCTGCCTTCGTGGGGCGATTGCGGTGACGATCCGGCGCTGACACGTGCTGGGCTGCCTCCTGCCAGACGCATGCCGGGGCGTTTCCTAGCTGAACAGCCAGGGCTCCTGCCGTTTGCGCTTTTCCTCGTAGGCCTGGATCATTGCCTGCTTTTGCTCGGTGATGCTGATGTCATCCAGGGCCAGTAGCAGACGGCGTCGGCGTTCGGGCTCCACGTGGAAAAGGATGGGTGGTTGGGGGCCGCTCAGCGTGCAAGCCTGTAGATCCACTGTCCATTCATCCCAGGGATGACGGGCGACGGTGGCAAACAGGGCGTCTACCTGAGCGGTACTGAGCGTTATGGGTAATAAGCCATTTTTAAAGCAGTTATTGCGGAAAATGTCGGCAAAAGAAGGCGCAATCAGTACGACAATGCCCAAATCCTTCAGCGCCCATACCGCGTGCTCGCGGCTGGAGCCGCAGCCAAAGTTCTCCCGTGTCAGCAAAATACGCGCTCCTTGCGCACTGGGCTGATTCAGGCAAAAACGGCTGTTCGGCTCGCGTTCGGCCCGTGGTTTGCCCGGATAGCCGATGTCAGCGTATCGCCAGTTGTCAAAGGCATAAGGGCCAAAGCCGGTGCGTGACAACGAGGTCATATATTGCTTGGGCAAAATGGCATCGGTATCCACATTGGCGCGGTCCAGTGCAATCAGGCGCGAGCGTACGGACGTAAATGCGGTGTTGAGGCTCATGGGGTCTCCCAATGTCGGATATCAACCAGGTGGCCCGCAATTGCGGCTGCGGCGGCCATGGCCGGACTCATCAGGTGGGTGCGCCCCAAGGCGCCCTGCCGCCCTTCGAAATTGCGGTTGGAGGTGGAGGCGCAGCGCTCGCCCGGCTTTAAGCGATCCTCGTTCATGCCCAGGCACATGGAGCAGCCTGGCTCGCGCCATTCAAAACCGGCTTGCATGAAAATCTGGTCCAAGCCCTCTTGCTCGGCCTGACGACGCACCAGACCCGAGCCGGGGACCACCAAGGCTTGCAGCACGGTGCTGGCCACGCGCTTGCCCTTGACCATGGCGGCCGCACTGCGCAGATCCTCAATGCGCGCATTGGTACAGGAACCAATAAACACCCGGTCTATGGCGATACCCGCCAGCGGCTGGCCGGCCTGCAAAGCCATATAGTTCAATGCGCGTTGCGCATCAGCTTGTTTGCCCGTGGCGGCGGTCAAGGGGTCAGGCACACGCTGGTCGATGGCCAACGCCATATCGGGGGAGGTTCCCCACGTAACAGTGGGGGCGACCTGCGTGGCGTCGATCTGCAAGTGCTGATCGTATTGGCAGCCCTCATCGCTGACCAATGTGCGCCAGTACGATTCCGCCTTGTTCCAGGCTTCGTCTTTCGGTGCCAAGGGACGACCGCGCACATAGTCCAGAGTCTTGTCGTCCACAGCGACCAGGCCAATACGGGCACCCGCTTCGATCGCCATATTGCACAAGGTCATGCGCCCTTCCATCGACAAGGCGCGGATGGCAGGGCCGGTAAATTCAATGGCACAGTCCCGCCCGCCATCCGCGCCCAGGCGGGCAATGATGTGCAGGATCAGATCCTTGGCGGTGCTGGTGGCTGGCAGTTCGCCTTGCACATCTACTTGCAGGCTGCGCATGCGTTTTGCGGCCAGACATTGCGTGGCCAGAACATGCTCCACCTCGGAAGTGCCAATGCCAAAGGCCAAGGCCGCAAATGCGCCATGCGTGCTGGTATGGGAATCGCCGGCCACGATGCTGGAACCGGGCAAGCTCATGCCCTGTTCGGGTCCGATCACGTGGATGATGCCTTGGCGCTCGTCATCCAGCCCGAAGTAGCGCAGCCCAAACTCCCGGCTGTTGATCTCCATCTGGTCAATTTGCGCCTGGGCCAGGGGGTCTGCCAGACGCTGATTGCGGCGACGAGTGGGCACGTTGTGGTCGACCGTGCTCAGTGCGGTTTCCGGGCGACGCACGTGACGCCCGGCCAGACGCAAACTCTCGAAGGCTTGCGGACTGGTGACTTCGTACAACAACTGGCGGTCTATGTAGATCAGATCATGCTCATCGTCTAACGCTGCCACGCGATGTGTATCCCAGAGCTTTTGAAACAGGGTGCGGGCGGGGTTCATGACGGGGACACCTTCAAGGCATAAGCCGGGCCGGCTTTGTGCAGACGACTCTGAATAGGCTCGTGGGTCAGGGCGGCGATTTCTTCAGCCAGTGCTTGCAGCTTTTCCAGATTCAAACCGGTTTCCACGCCGCTGATCTGGAACATATGCGCCAGATCTTCCAGGCTGGCATTGCCGCTGGCACCCGGGGCATAAGGGCAGCCGCCCAAACCGGCCAGTGCTGCATCGAAACGACGCCCTCCTTCGCGGTACGCCGCCCAGGCATTGGCCAGCGCCAGACCGCGGGTGTCATGAAAATGGCCGGTGACGCCCTGCTCGCCATACAGGCTCAAAGCGGCTTGGGTCAGGCGCTCTACATCCACGGGCGAACCCATGCCGGTGGTATCGCACAGGCTGACGGAGCTGGCCCCCATACGCTGTACTTCTTGCATCAAGGCAATCACGTGTGCAGAGGCGACGGAGCCGCTAAAGGGGCAGCCAAAAGCGGTGGACAGGGACACGTTGACGGGCGTGTTGCCCGCTGCTTCCAGGACCTGCTCCAGCTGGGCCAGTGATTGCGCAATCGTCATGCGCAGATTGGCCTGGTTATGTGCTTCAGAGGCCGAAAATACAAAGTTCAGCTCATCCATACTGGCCGCTAAAGCCCGTTGCGCACCGCGCAGATTGGGAACCAGGGCGGTGTAACAGACGTGAGGGCCGCGTGCGGTCAGGCTGGCCAGCTCGTCGGCATCCGCCAGGGAGGGAATGGCTTTGGGCGAGGTAAAGGATGTCAGCTCGATCTTGCGCACGCCGCATTCAGGCAGGGCGTGCGCGATACGCAGCTTGTCCGGGGTAGGCACCCAGCGCGGCACGATTTGCAGGCCGTCACGCAAGGTGACGTCGCTGATCAATACGGTACTCATTCCACGATTCCTTGTTCACGCAGTGTTCGGCAGCGCTCCGGGCTCATGCCCAGTTCTTGCAGGATGCTGTCCGTGTGTTCGCCCAACTCCGGCCCCAACCACTGGGTGGCGCCGGGGCTGCGGCTGAGCTTGGGCACGATGCCGGGTATGGTCAGTTCCTGGCCGTCCTCCAATGTGTGTTTTTCCAGCATGCCGCGGGCCTGGTAGTGTGGGTCATTCAGAATGTCGGCAGCAGTGTAGATGCTGCCGCTGGGAACTTCGGCCTGCTCCAATGCCGTCAGCACGTCGGTCAGGCTGCGAGCGCCGGTCCAGTCGCCAATGGTCTGGTCCAGCATGGCGCTGTGTTCCACGCGTCCGGCGTTGTCCGACAGACGTGGGTCGCTGGCCAGATCGGGGCGGCCCATGGCCTGCATCAGGCGAATGAAGATGGCATCGCTATTGGCCGCAATCACCACCCACTTGCCGTCACCGGTAGGATAGGTGTTGGAGGGGGCAATGCCGGGCAGGCTCGCTCCGGTGCGTTCGCGTTGATGACCGTTCAGTTGATAGTCCGGAATCAGGCTTTCCATGATGGCAAAGACCGATTCGTACAAGGCCACATCAATCATTTGGCCCTGCCCGCCTGACTGATGCAGATGGTGCATGGCCAGCAGCGCCCCAATGGTGCCGTACAGCGAAGCCAGCGTATCGCCCAGGCTGACACCGGCCCGTACGGGAGGACGATCCGGGTAGCCGGTGCCATAACGCAGGCCGCCCATACATTCTGCGATGGCTGCAAAGCCGGGGCGCCGGTGATAGGGACCGTCCTGCCCGTAGCCGGAGACGCGCACCATGATCAGGCGCGGGTTCAGTGCATGCAGTGTTTCCCAGCCCAGACCCCAGCGTTCCAGCACGCCGGGGCGAAAATTCTCAATAACGATATCGCTTTGCAGGGCCAGTTCACGGGCAATGTCCTGGCCTTCGGGCTGGCGCAGGTCCAGTGCAATGGAACGCTTGTTGCGGCTTTGCACGCGCCACCACAGGGAGGTGTCCTTGTGCAGTTGCCGCCAGCGGCGTAGCGGGTCGCCCTTGCCGGGCGGTTCAATCTTGATGACATCGGCCCCGAATTGGGCCAGCAGGCTACCGGCATAGGGGCCGGCAATCAGTGAGCCCAGCTCCAGGACTTTGATGCCTTTGAGCGGGGGGGCGGTAAAGCTGTTTTTATCCATTTCTGTTTCCTCCAATGATTGATTCTGGAATAGAAAAAGAAAGTGGAAAAGCAATGAAATATTATGCTGCCATCGTAAAAAACGTGGATGGAAGATAAATAAAAACCCGCATGAAGCGGGTCTTTATTTAAAGTGTTCTGGGAAGCCAAAGAATAATATCGGGAAAGATGGTCAGAATAATAATGGCCAGAATTTCCAATGCTACAAAAGGCAAGGCTCCTCGTGTAATTTGCTGTAGCGAGATCTGTGGTGCAATGCCCTTGATGACATACAAATTCAATCCGACAGGAGGGGTAATGACCGCCATTTCGCAGGCGATAATCATGACAATCCCAAACCACAAAGGGTCATAACCCAGAGCCACAATAACCGGCAATAAAACAGGCGTGGCAATCAGAATCAGGGAGACAATATCCAGGAACATGCCGACCGCAATTAAGAACAGCAGCACGAACAGCAAAATAAGCCAGGCCGGCTGAGACGAAGCCGTAATTAAGGACACCAGCTTTTGCGGAATCATCAGGCGCGTCATGATATAGCCAAATAGCAGCGCCGCAGCCAGAATGAGCAGGATCATGCCACTGGTCACCGCAGTGGAGCGCAGAATTTGCAAGGCGACGCGCCAGTTCATTTCCTTGTAGGCGATGGCGATGATAAAGGCGCCCGCAGCACCAATGCCTGCTGCTTCTGTTGGCGTGGCAATACCCATGTAAATCGTGCCCAGCACCAGCAGGATCAGCAGCGCGGCGGCCCAGATGTCTTTCAGGGCAGTCAGCTTCTGAGTCCAGGTGACGACTTCGGCATTGCGGGGAGCTGCTTCGGGTTTGAACACCGCAACCAGCGCTACATAGATCACCATCATGATGGTCACCATCAATGCAGGCAGCAAGGCGCCAATGAATAGTTTGCCGATGGACTGGTCCGCCATTTCGCCATAGAGCACAAAACCGATGCTGGGTGGAATCAGCAGGGCCAAGGCACCAGCGGCGGCAATTGTTCCGCCCGACAGGCTAGGCGAGTAACCGCGCTTGAGCATTTCAGGAATGGCAAAGCGACCAATCGTGGCGGCCCCCGCTACGCTGACGCCGCTCATGGCACCGAAAACGGCCGAGCTGCCCACACTGGCTACAGCCAAACCACCGGGTAAACGGTTCAGCCACAGGTAAAACAGTTGATAGAGCTTGCCGCCAATGCTGGTGCGCGCGATGACCTCGCCCATCAAAATGAACAGCGGGATGGCGATCAGGGAATAGCTGGCCATGCCGCGGTGCAAGGTGGCAGGAATCACATCCAGGCCGGCTAGACCGGACTTCATCAGAATGCCGGAAATGCTGGCCACACCCAGTGCGGCAAAAATGGGGGTACCGATAACCATCAGGATGGCAAAGCAGGCCATCATCAGGCTGAAAATGAGCATGGAATCCATGTCAGAACTCCTTGATGCTGTCGTTGGATTCCACACTGTCCGGGATGAACAGTCGGCGCAGGGTTGCCAGACCCAGCAAGGTGCCACCTAGCGGGATCATGCCGTACGCGATCCATAGGGGGAAACGCAGCATGGAGGCCGAGCGATAGTTGCGGGCAAGGGCGGTTTCTACCACCGACATCCCGGCCCACAAGAGCACCAGGCAGAAAAACAGAATGCACAGTTGCGAGATGCAGGTCGCCAGACGCTGGCCGCGCGGTGAAAAGCGCATGTGGAAGGCCTCGACACTGACGTGGCGGTTCTCCAGATGGACCCAACCTACGGATAACCAGGAGCAGACCAGTAGCAGGTACACGCACACTTCGGTGATGTAGATGCTGGGACTGTTAAAGACATAGCGAGCTATCACGCCGTAGGTGCAGGCAAGCATCAGGGCGGCGAGGGCCACTTCGGCAAGCAGAATGGCAAGCCGATTACTGCCGCGCGCAAAGGCGCCCAGAAAATGAATAAGTGGATTCATGGTGTCTCCCCACGCGCAAGGCGCGCCGGTGCTGGGCACGGCGCGCCGTCACGTGTGATCAGGGCTGGCGGGTTTTTTCGATCAGTTCCAGATAGGCTGGGCCGTTCTCAACCTGCTTGCTCCATTCTTCAATGGCGGGGCGGGTCTGTTCACGCATCTGGGCCAGTTGGGCCGGCTCGACACGATTGATAGTCACCCCGGCTTGTTCGTAGCGTTGCAGAGCCTGGTCTACAAAGGCATTGACGCGCTCAAACTGCTCCTGGTCTCGCTGCTGGGCAGCCTTGATGAGGATCTCCTGCAGATCAGCGGGCAAGGACTCCCATTTCTTGCGATTGATGGCGAGCACCGAAACGTCGATGCCAAAGTTGGCGATGGACAGGTGCTTGGCCACTTCGTACAGATTGCGTCCAATGCCCGTCAGCAAGGGGCGCGGGGTGGCGTCGATCACGCCACGGTCAAAAGCCAGATAGAGTTCAGACGAGGGCATGCCGGTGGGCGAGCCCCCCAGCAATTGCAGTGCGCGAGCGTCCATGGAGCTGGTCGAGGCCCATACTTTGCCTTTGACGTCGGCAGCCGAATTGATCGGTGCCTTGCGGCTGTAAAACTCGTACGGGTCCCAGGGCGCCAGGCCCAGCACCACGGCATCATGTGTATCGCGCAGTTCCTGCTCGGCACCCAGCTTGAACAGGCCCTGGTCCAGAGCCCGCTTGAGGTGGGCGGTGCTGTCAAAGAGGAACGGCAGGGTAAAAATGTTGAGCGCGGGCACCGTGCCGCTGGGGTAGGTGCTGGTCATGTTGACCATGTCCACGTCGCCGCGGGACAAAGCGGGCAGTTCCTCGTAACCGTCAAACAGCTGGCCGGAATGGAACACATTGATCTTGATTCGGCCCTGGCTTTCTTTCTCGACGGTCTGGACGAAATTCTCGATGGGTTTCCAGGCGTACTCGTAGGCCGGCGGCAAATAGGTTGAAAAGGTCAGTTCCACTTCCTGGGCGTGGGCTGGCGAACTACCCAGCGCCAGGGTGCAGGCGGCCAGAGCCGCTGTCAGGGCTTTTTTCATGTATGTCTCCTGTGGTTTCTTTTTTGTTTCGTGTTTAAAGCGTGTGCAGATGAGCGATCAAGCCTGCAGAGGGCAGCACTTCGGCGTATTTGCTGGCCATGTCGATCAGATTGCTGCGGTGTTGGGCTGCCGAGCGGTCCGCTACCGCATCTTCAGCCACGAACGGGGCAAATCCTGACTGCAGGCTGTCCACCACACTGGCGCGCACGCAACCGCTGGTCGTCGCACCTGCCACTATCAGCATGTCGCAGCCTTGATGGGCCAGCAGGGCGGACAACGGCGTGCCGTAAAAGGCGGAGGCCTGTGTTTTGTGCAGGATGATGTCTTGCTGGGGGGCGTAGTCCAGTCGGGGGTCCAGCTCACAGGCTGGCGAATCACGCAGCAGGCAGCGCAAGGACGAGGCCTTGCTGAGCCACAGATTGGCGTCGGCCAGGTGGGTTTCATAGCCGATGATGGTGAATATCACGCGGCCTTTGCCGCGCATGGCGCCAATCAAGCGGTTGGTCTGTTCGATCTGGCTGTCACAGTCCGAGGCCAGCGGCGTCAAGCCGGGCTCGGTAAAGCCACGTTGAAAATCGATAACGAGTAAAACCGGCTGGTGCCCCATGGGCAGGGTGCCATCAAAGCCCCCTTTCAGATTGTCGCTGTCGCGCATCGTGTCTGTCCCCTCACTTTATTTCTCTGACTTGGATAATCAGGTTCCGTATTATTGACCTAGTCTGTCATCGCTATTGGTGTGAGTACAGCGTCAAATTGCGATGGTGCTATCGCGATTGATGATGGTAGAGCGCTTGTCGGCCTGCCTCTCCTAGGATGGAATACTGGCTTATGAACATTGATCCCAAATCTTTGCGGCTGTTTTTACTGGTGCTCGAACGGGGCACCATTTCGGGGGCTGCCGAGCAGTCTCACATTGCCCCTGCTGCCGTCAGCAAACGTCTGAGCGATCTGGAACAGCAGTTGGGCGCCGCCCTGATCGAGCGCAGCAACAAGGGTGTCTATCCCACCGCGGCGGGTAAATCGCTGGCCGCCATGTCCCAGCGGTTGCTGGACGATATGGACGCCATGGGCGCGTTAATGCGAGATTTTGCCGGGGGGGCGACCGGGCATGTGCGGATTGCAGCGAATCTGTCGTCGATTACGCAGTTCTTGCCGCAAGCCCTGAGCTCTTTCATGGCACGCCATCCCAAAGTGCGGGTATCCCTGGAGGAGCGGATCAGTGCCGGGGTGGCGCAGGCGGTGGCGGACAATAACGCCGATCTGGGGGTTTTGATTCGAGGCGTGGACAGCGCCGAGGTGGAGTATTACGATTATCGGCAGGATGAGCTGGTTCTGCTGGTGCCTGCCCGCCATCCCTTGGCCGACCGGCCCGAGCTGGCCTTTGCCGACACACTGGATTTTGACTATGTCGGCATGCACACCGGTAGTCATCCCAATCTTTTGCTCTTGCGCGCGGCCAGCGAGCTGGAACGTACCTGGCGTTGCCGCGTCCAGGTCACCAGTTATGACGCTCAGTGCCGCATGATTGAGGCCGGCCTGGGCATTGGCGTACTGCCTCGTTCCGTGGCCGAATCCTACGTACAGAGTCTGGGTCTGGCCATGTGCGTCATTCGGGAGCCGTGGACGCGCCGCCGGGTTGCCTTGTGCGTACGCAGCCGCTATAGCCTGTCCCCTGCTGCCCGCCTGCTGATGGACCACCTGTTGCAAAATTGATGCGTTTTTTCCCGCCTTGAGTCCGGTGGGCACTGCCCGGTAGCAGGCCGTTCCCAGGAGGCACAGAACGTTCAGGTGTTCTTAATGAGAATGACTCTTGATCTTTTTGCGGTTCTTGATAATAATGGTTCTCATGTTTATCTGCATATGTAACGCAATCACCGAGCGTCAAGTACAAGAAGCAGTACGAGGCGGCGCTTCCAGTCTGGCAGACCTTCAAGGTCAGCTGGGCGTGGCGTCGTGCTGTGGCTGCTGCGCGGAGACGGCTCAGGACTATTTACCGGGTGGGCGCTATGCCAATCAAGCCATGATTGCCAGCCTCGAAACCGCCCGGGTGGATTCGGCTGCCAACGACAGCCTGATCCCTGTTCCCGAGTTCGGCCGCCTTGTCTGTCGCGCTTAAGCGCGTGATTTCAATCAGGATTGTCGCTTCCCGCTCTTCGTAGTGGGAATGATTGTTGTTAGTCCTGTTACTAACCCAAAAGTGCAACGCTTTCTGGGTGCCTGTCCCTTTTTTAAGCCATTGCCCTCGAGTGCATGGTAGCCTGTCACCTTCATCCCCCACCCCGATTTTGACTGCGTCGCACCTGCTTGTGATAGCGGCAGTGAGGTCTTGTGTGGGGGCTGGGCGCGTCCTTGGGGGGAGCGCCGTCAGATTTACAGGAGAACAGCATGTTTGGCGATAAAGTGGTAATTCAGCATTTGAACAAGCAGTTAAAGAACGAGCTGACAGCGATTAATCAATACTTCTTGCACGCTCGCATGTTGAACCATTGGGGCTTTAACAAGCTGGGCAAACACGAGTATGACGAATCCATCGGCGAGATGAAACATGCCGATATGCTGATCGAACGTATCTTTATGCTCGATGGCCTGCCTAACCTGCAGGATATGCACAAGATCATGATCGGCGAGAACGTGCCTGAAGTGCTTGGCTGTGACTTGAAGCTGGAACAGACAGCGCGTCAGACGGTGGTAGAGGCCATTGAGTACTGTGAGTCCGCGCGTGACTATGTCTCTCGTGATCTATTTTTGAAGATTCTGGACGACACCGAGGAACACATTGACTGGCTGGGCACGCAGTTGGAACTGATCGAGAAAGTGGGTCTGCAAAACTACCTGCAATCGCAGATGGGCGATCACGACGAGTAAGTCTGTGCTGAACGCGCAGGTCACAAAAAAAGCACCCGTCAAAACGGGTGTTTTTTTATTGCCGTTTCAGGAGCCGGAGTCGGTCTTGAACCTGGAGCGTCGGGGCGCGCTGGTCGTAATAGCCAGCAGCCGTCAGCGATCAGCGTGTCCTTAAAAGGACTTGCTCGGACAGCCGGGCACCTTGCCCCAGGCATTGTTGGGACCACAGTACTTGTTCCGGGCTTCCCAGGAGCAGCTGGGGCGATCGAAAAAGCCTTTTTTGCTACAGGCATTCAACTCTTGCTGCAATTGCGCCTGCCAGGCCCCGCCATTATTGCTGGCAATCTGGATATCTTGTGGCGGGGGTGGCGGGGGGGTGCCAACCTCCACCGGCTGAATCGCCTCGGCATCACCCAGGTTCACCCGGGCGATTCCCTGCAGCTCCCGATTCTGCTCGGACATGGCAATCTGAATGGCCTGCTCCAGGGAAATGGATGTGGTCGCCAGCGCAATGGGCGGTTTTTCTTCGGTAAGCGTCGAGGTATCGATTTCCCAGGCAATAGGCGTGGGCTCCTCGGGTACCCCTAAGCGGCCATTGACCAAAGGTTGTGGCGGCTGGGCGGTAAAGGGCTTTCCATCGGCATCAAGCGTAGGCAGATCGGATGGATCAGGCGCACTGACGACCATGGATTTTTCAGGGCCGTGCGCGATGAGCCAGTTCCCCAGTTCCAGGCCGCCCCACACTGAAGCACCTGCGGCCAGCAGCAAGACAGCAATGATAAAACGCCAGGGCATAAGCGATGTCTCGGTTTTGAATCAGGGGCGATCCGGTCAGCCGGATGCGCGTTATTAAAAGAATAGAGCCGTCATTGTAGCGAACTGTCGGCTCTGCTCTTGTGACAGAATTAGACGGCATCCCCGAAAACGTGTCCACCATGTTCACGTAATGCGTGGAATTCAATGCCTGGATTGAGCTCCTGCGCCACACGCAATTGCGCTGGCGAGCTTGCTAAAAAGGCAGTGGCCTCGACCACGTCATAGGCAATATTGCCAGCGTTGGTCTCGATGAACTTCTTCATGTCTTTAGGGTCTTTGGCCGTGACCCAGCGTGCCATGTTGAAGCGGCTGGACGACAGGCGGGCTTCCACGCCATATTCTGTTTTCAGACGATGGGCCACCACTTCAAACTGCAACTGGCCCACGGCGCCCAAGAGCATCATGCCGCCTGCCATATGGGGGCGAAACACTTGAATGGCGCCTTCTTCGCCTAGCTGGGTCAAGCCGGTACGCAATTGTTTGGTGCGTAAAGGATCTTTGACCTCAATGGATTGAAAGAGTTCAGGGGCAAAGAACGGCAGGCCGGTAAACTGCAGATTTTCGCCTTCGGTCAGCACGTCGCCCAGTTGCAGAATGCCGTGGTTGGGCACACCGATGATGTCGCCTGCAAACGCATCGTCCAATAGCTCGCGACGCTGGGACAGAAAGGACACCACGTTATTGGGGCGAATCTCTTTGCCGGTACGTGATACTTTCAGTTTCATGCCACGCTTGAAGTGCCCGGAGCTGACACGAACAAAGGCGACGCGGTCGCGGTGAGCGGGGTCCATATTGGCTTGCACCTTGAACACCACACCACTGAATTTGGGCTCGTCGGGCTGCACTTCGCGTTGCAGGGCAGCGCGTGGGCCCGGCGCAGGAGCCAGATCCACCAGCGCGTCCAATACTTCTTGCACGCCAAAGTTGTTGATGGCCGAACCAAAGAATACCGGGGTTTGCTTGCCTGCCAGGAACAAGTCCAGGTTGAACTCGGGCGCTGCTGCATTCAGCAGTTCGATCTCTTCCTGCGCTTTTTCAAATGGCTCGCCAAAGCGCTCGGCAATCACGGGGTTGTCCAGGCCAGGGATGATCTCATCCTCGCCATGACGCTCCTGACCGGGCTTGAACACACGCATATGGTTGGCGCGCAGATTGAACACGCCGCCAAAGCGACGCGCCATCCCGATCGGCCAGGAAAACGGCACCACTTCCATACCCAGGTGCGATTCAATTTCCGACAGGACATCCAGTGGCTCTTGAACTTCGCGGTCCAGCTTGTTCACAAAGGTGATGATGGGCGTATTGCGGGCCCGGCACACTTGCAAGAGGCGAATGGTTTGCGGTTCCACACCGTTGGCGGCGTCAATGACCATCAAGGCAGCGTCCACGGCGGTCAGCACCCGGTAGGTGTCCTCGGAGAAGTCCTGGTGACCGGGGGTGTCCAGCAAGTTGATGACGCAGTCGCGGTATTCCATCTGCATGACCGAGGAGGCCACCGAGATACCCCGTTGCTTTTCAATTTCCATCCAGTCCGAGGAAGCGTGGCGGCTGGCTTTACGAGCCTTGACGCTACCGGCAATCTGAATCGCGCCCGCGAACAGCAGCAGTTTTTCAGTCAGTGTGGTCTTACCCGCGTCAGGGTGAGAAATAATGGCAAAAGTGCGGCGTTTCTTGACTTCAGAGCGTATGTCACCGGACGACATTGAAAATCCTTGTGGCAGCGCCAGTCTGGCGCGTGGAAAACAGTGAGCGAATTATCCGTAAAGCAGGGCCTGGGGGCAAGCGCAGGCGCGCACGAGGCTAACGTGACACGCTGGCCAATACCGTTCCTGCCAGAATAAATAGCGAACCGAACACGCGGTTCAACAGCCGGACGTGGCTGGCCTGACGAAGCACATGCAACATGCGTGCCGCCAAGGAGGTGTAGCAACCCATGGCCACCAGATCCGTAAAGCACAGGGTCAGGGCAATGAGCAAGTATTGCAAGGGCATCGGCCGATTCACGTCCAGAAACTGGGGCATGATGGCCAGCAGAAATACCAGACCCTTGGGGTTGGTGATGTTGATCAGACAACCCCGAAGCAGCAAATCGCGGATGCGAAAGTCGCTGGGCGCCTGACCGGTGACTTGTACCGGCATGGCGTCGGTGCGCAGTTGCTTCCAGCCCAGATAAATCAGGTAGGCTGCGCCCAGCCACTTGAGCGTGGTGAACGCCAGTTCCGAGCGCGCCATAACTTGTCCCAATCCCAGGCTGATGATGAACACCTGAATCATGATGCCGATATTCAGGCCGATCGCCATCCAGTAGCCACGCTTGAAGCCGTATTTCAGGCCGGATGACATGGAGGAAATCGCACCTGGGCCAGGTGAAAACGAAATGACCCAGGAAGCCGCGAAAAAGGCGAGCCAGGTGCTCAGTGCCATGATGTGCTCGGTTCAAAGGCGGGCACTGCGCCCGCCTTTGGCAGGCACAGTCCCTTGGCGGAGTTTAGGCTTTGGCTTGTGCGGCGCTACGGTTGCTGCGGTTGGGACCGCGGCTGTCCTGACGGCCACCAGGGCGACCCTGACCGGCACGGGCCGCACCACCACCGGCTGCACCGGGGGCGGCGCTGCGACGTGGGCGGTTGTCGTTGCCAGGCCGGCGCGGACGGCTTTCACCATTGCCGCCGCGGCCTTCAGCGGAGCGGGCTTGGCCAGCACCGTTGGGACGACGGGCAGCAGGAGCACGAGCGCCAGGAGCGCTGTTGAAGCGACGCTCTGCGTACGTGTCTTCCTTGGCTTCTTCGGCCAGAGCAGCGCGCGAAGGAGGCGTCCAGCCTTCCACCACGATGCGGTCGATCGGATTGCGGGTCATGCGCTCGATCTGCTTGAGCAGGCGCATTTCGCTGCGATCCACCAAGGACAAGGCCACGCCTTCGCTGCCGGCACGGCCCGTACGGCCAATACGGTGAACGTAATCTTCCGGCACGTTGGGCAACTCGAAGTTGACCACGTAAGGCAGTTGGTCAATGTCCAGACCACGCGCGGCAATGTCAGTGGCAACCAGCACCACGACCTTGCCATTTTTGAAACCGGCCAGAGCACGGGTACGAGCCGCCTGGCTCTTGTTACCGTGCAGGGCTTCGGCGGCCATGCCGTCTTTCGACAGTTTTTCAGCCAGACGGTTAGCGCCGTGCTTGGTGCGGCAGAACACCAGAACCTGATTCCAGCTGCTTTCGCGGATGATGTGGCTGAGCAGATCGCGCTTGTGCGCCTGTTCCGCCAGAATCACTTGCTGGGTAATCAGTTCGTTGGTGGTGTTGCGGGCAGCAACGGCCACTTCGTCAGGGTTGTTGAGCGAACCGCGGGCCAGTTCGCGGATTTCGTCCGAGAAGGTGGCCGAAAACAGCAGGGTCTGGCGCTCTACCGGCATCAGGCTGATGATCTTGCGGATATCGCGGATAAAGCCCATGTCCAGCATGCGGTCGGCTTCGTCCAGCACCAGGATTTCCACGCCGGTCAGATCGACTGTGCGCTGACGCACGTGGTCCAGCAAGCGGCCAGGGGTGGCCACCAGAATGTCCAGCGGTTTGCGCAGGGCATGGAACTGGGGGTTGATGTTCACGCCACCAAACATGACCATCGAGCGCAGACGGGTGTGCTGGCTGTACAGACGGACCGATTCCTCGACCTGGGCGGCCAGTTCACGGGTTGGGGCAAGAATCAGCGCGCGTGGGCGGCCGGGTTTGCGGTTTTGCTGAGGGTTGTTCAGCAGGCGGTGCAGGATAGGCAGGGTAAAGCCGGCCGTTTTGCCAGTACCGGTTTGCGCAGCGGCTAGCAAGTCGCCCCCTTCAATGACCTTGGGGATGGCCTGGGCCTGAATAGGAGTGGGGTGGGTATAGCCTGCGTCAGTTACAGCACGCAACAGAGGTTCTGCCAGCCCAAGGGCGGCAAAAGTGATTTGAGAGTCCAAGAATTTTCCAGTGACTAGCCCAAAAGCCCTCTTCGGGGCCCTACCAATCCAGGCTAAGGTATTTTGTTTATGGCGACAATGCCACGGCAGGGGCAAGAACGCCGCCTGCTGCAAGAGGCGCAGTGATTGGTGCGCTGCGCAATCTGACATTATAGCGTGAAATCAGTAAAAATCCTCATTGACCATCTTGTATCATTTTGCGCGGTCGCGTTAAAACAACCTGTTTCAAGGCTAAAAGGTCAGCGTGGCGGGCACGGCGGATTTGACAGAAATTGTTAAGCACCGCCATAGACGCACTTGTTATGCTGCAGTACGCGGTTTACGCTTGGCGTGCACGCACTGCCTGACGGGTTTGGGCACGTGCCCTGGCAAATGGGGTGTAACCTGTTTTTGTTGTTTATCTGCTTATTTTTGCAGGAAAAAAATCATGACATCATGGATTCGATGGGTCTTTATCAGCAGCATGGCGGTCTTGCTGTCGGGTTGTGGGTATAACGAGATCCAGCGGCTGGACGAGCAGGTCAAGGCCGCGTGGTCGCAAACCTTGAATCAATACGAGCGCCGAGCCGAGCTGGTGCCCAAGCTGGTCAGCTCGGTCAATGCCTATATGGTCAATGAGCGCACGGTACTCACGCAGGTTACCGAGGCGCGCGCCAAGGTGGGCACCATACAGATGAAAGTCGAGGATATTGATAATCCCGAGGTCATGGCGCGCTTTCAGGAAGCACAGAACCAGTTGTCCTCAGCCTTGTCGCGCCTGATCGCGGTCTCGGAAAACTATCCGCAGCTCAAAAGCGACGGGCTGTTTCGTGATTTGATGACGCAGCTGGAAGGCACGGAAAACCGTATCGCCACCGAGCGCGGTCGTTACGTGCAGGCAGTGCAGGAATACAACCTGTACATTCGCCAGTTCCCTACCCTGATTACCGCCAAGCTGTTTGGCTACAAGGTCAAGGAAAACTATGGGGTGGATCGTCAGAGCGAAATCACGCGTGACCCCGAAGTCAAATTTGATATTCCTGCGACACCGGCTCCTGCCGGGTATTGAGTGACTCTGGAGGGGGTGCCATGAAGGTGTCCGATCTTGCACCGACGACCGGGCTTGGGTCTGTACGGACAGGCAGGCTGGTTTGGGTCTGTCTGCTGACGGTTTTGCTGATGTTGTGCTGGCCGTGGGGCCAGGCGCAGGCCAAACCCGAGCCGATTCCCGCCATTGCCGGTTGGGTGACGGACACCACCGGCACCCTGAGCGCGGAGCAGAAAGAGGCCCTGAACCAGCAGCTCAAGGCTGTGGAGCAGGAAAAAGGCGCACAGGTGGTGATCCTGATGGTGCCCACCACGGGTGAAGAAACGATCGAGCAATACGCCCTGCGTGTTTTTGATCAGTGGGAGATCGGTCGCAAGAAAGTGGACGATGGCATCTTACTGCTGGTGGCCAAAGATGATCGTCGCATGCGTATCCAGACTGGCTATGGTCTGGAAGGCGCGGTGACAGACCTGCAAGCTGGCCGCATCATCCGAGAACAAATGACCCCTCGCTTTATCGAAGGCAATTTCTACGCCGGCATTCAGGCTGCGACGGATAGTTTGGTGGGGCTGGTCAACGGCGAGGAACTGCCCCCGCCCCCTAAAAATGCCCCTGTCACTTCGTCCGGGGAAGATGGGGTGTTCTGGGAGCCTTTGCTGGCCGTCGGCGCGATCGTGTTTTTTGCTTCGCCCTTGTTTGCGGCCTTTGCCGCGGGGGTGTTCACGCTGGTGGTATCGGGCAGTATTGGTCTGGCTTTGCTGGCCGCCGTCGTTGGTGCGGGTTTGAGCATGATTGGCCGACTCTTTGGGGCAGGCGGCAAGTCCAGCTCCGGGCGTGCTTCGCGTCGTGGCGGCGTCATTGGAGGCCTGGGCGGTTATTCCTCGGGCGGTTTTGGCGGCAATGGCGGCAGCAGCGGTGGGGGTTTTGGCGGCTTTGGCGGTGGCAGCGGCGGTGGTGGTGGCGGCAGTGGAGGCGGTGGCGCCTCCGGTAGCTGGTAAGGCCACAGGGGAGCAACATGAGTGTGAACTGGAAAGAGTTGTCGGGCTGGGCATCGGTGCACGGCCAATGGCTGCGCCGACGTCATTTCAACGCGGAAATGCTGGGCCATCTGGCTGAACAGATTCGCAAGGGTGAACAGAACCATAGTGGCGAGCTGGTGGTGGCGATCGAGGCCGTCCTGCCGGCGCACGAAGCGGACAGTGCCCAACGTGCCCTGGAGGTGTTCGGTCGTTTGCGTGTATGGGATACGCCGCTCAATTCCGGTGTCCTGTTGTATCTGGCTCTGGGGCAGCGGCATATCCACATCATTGCGGATCGTGGCATCCAGGCCGACCCGGCCCAGTGGGCGCGGATCTGCCGAGAGTTGGAAAAGGATCTGGCGGCCCGCGAATATCTGTCTGGCTTGCTGACGGCGGTGGAGGCGATTGAGGCGGTGTTGCAGCAAGGCGCGCCGGCGCATGATCCGAATGATGCGCGCGTCAATGCCTTGCCTGATGAACCTGTGCTGCTGTAAAGGGGGCCCAGGGCCATGAAACCGTCTGCCCCTGTCGGCTCCTGGCAGCAACAAACCTTGGTTGAAGCCATACGTTTGCGTGAGACCCTGTGGGGGCCCCTTGAAGACCTCTCGGAGTCGCGACGTGCACGGGCGGCGGGTGGCTCATTTGCTCGACGCGTAACGGCGCGAGCCCTGGCTCTGGCTCAACGTGACGGGTTGGAGCAGGCCTGGAGTCGCTGGTGGCGCGTGGCGCGTCTTCTGATGGTCGCGATGGCCGTGCTGGCGGTGTTGGCCGGTGCTGCGACCGCAGCCGGTGCCTTGGGCGATGGCCGTCGTGCCGTTAATGTGGTCACGGCCGTAGGAGCCTTGTTGGGACTGCATGTTCTGACTTTTATTTTCTGGTTGCTCAGTCTGGCCTTGTCGGGGAAAACGACCGGCGCTGGCAGTTGGGCTGGCGATCTGTGGTGGTGGCTGAGTCGCCGCTTCGTCAAAGGCGAGGCCAGTCTGGTGCCGCAGGCTTTTGCCGCCGTGTTGGCGCGCCGTGGCAGTCAGTTCTGGCTGGCGGGATTGATCAGCCATGGTTTGTGGGTGTTGGCCTTCCTGTCGGCCCTGAGCACCCTGCTGTTATTGCTGGCTTCGCGTCGCTATCACTTCAACTGGGAAACCACGCTTTTGACGCCAGAGACCTTTGTCTGGCTGGTTGAAGGCCTGGGCGTCCTGCCGTCCTTGTTGGGCTTTACCTTGCCCGATACCCTCACCATACGTAGCAGCGATGGCTTGCACATGCTGGATGCCCAGGCTCAGGCCCTTTGGTCCAGCTGGTTGCTGGGTGTGGTGGTCACGTATGGCCTGCTGCCTCGTGTGCTGGCCCTGGCCTGGAGCCTGTGGCAATGGCGTACACACACGGCGCGACTGAGCTTGGACGACAGTTTGCCGGGTCTGGCGGAATTGCGCCCGCGCCTGATGCCTGCCAGTGAGCCTACGGGCGTAGACGAACTGGCCTCGCCCGACAAAGTCGCCCGGATTCACAATGAGCCCGGCGCTCTTTTAGCGGCTCATGCTCTGTGTGTGGTGGGGCTGGAGTTGCCGCCCGAACACCGTTGGCCGCCTGCCTTTATCCAGGAGGACATGCAGGATCTGGGTCGCGTGGATTCACGGGCCGAGCGTCTGGCCATTTTGGGCCGCCTGCAGTCAGCGAGCCCTCGTCATTTGTTGATGGTGTGTGACGCTGCCCAGACCCCGGATCGGGGTGTGGTCGCCACCTTGGTGGAATGGGCGCAGTTGGCCCAGCAGTCCGATGTCATTTTGCTGGATGAGGCCTTGGCCGATCCTGAGCAGGCACGCCGTCGCAGCTGGCATGAACGCTTGGTGGCGGCCGGTTTTGCGCCGGGACAGATACACGATCAATGGCCTGACCGGCCTTTGAAGGAGCCTTCATGAATGCTGCGGCTTTGACGCTGGCGGTGGTGGGCCATACCAATACCGGCAAGACCTCCTTGTTGCGCACCCTGACCCGGGACGCCGCTTTTGGTCAGGTCAGCAACAGTCCCGGCACCACACGGCATGTAGAAGGAGCCCGGCTGACGGTGGACGACGAGGCTCTGGTAGAGCTGTTTGATACCCCCGGCCTGGAAGACAGCATGGCTTTGCTGGACTTTATGGATCAGCTGAGCCAGCCTGGGGAGCGTATTGATGGGCCGGAACGGATTCGGCGCTTTCTGGAGTCCCCCGCGGCGCAGGGACGCTTTGAACAAGAGGCTCGCGTGCTGCGTAAGTTGCAGTCCTGTGATGCCGGTTTATACGTGGTGGATGCACGCGATCCTGTGCTGAGCAAGCATAAAGATGAGCTGACGCTGCTCGCCTATAGCGGGCGGCCTTTGCTGCCTGTTCTGAACTTCGTGCGCAGCCCGCAGGCTCGGGTGCAGGAATGGCGTAGTGCTTTGGCCCGCTTGGGCCTGCATGCCTTGGCAGAGTTCGATACGGTAGCGCCAGCGCTGGATGGCGAAGCGTTGCTGTACGACAAGCTGGCGGTATTGCTGGAGACGCAGGCCGGGGTGTTGCAACATCTGAAAATGGATTTGGCCCAGCAGGCGGCCTTGCGGCGTCGGGATGCCCTGCGGCTGTTGGCAGAGTTGCTGATTGATGTGGCCGCCTGGCGAGTGAGTACGCCCTCGGACAAGGAATCCATGGCCTTGGCGGTGCAGCAGTTACGGGAGCCGGTCCTGGCACGCGAGGCCAAGAGTGTTCAGGCTTTGCTCAGACGCTACAGCTTTGGCCGTCAGGATGTGGTGGCAGATCTGCTGCATTTTGAGGGAGGCCGTTGGGGTATGGATTTGTTTGATCCCCAGGCCTTGAAAGAGTTTGGGGTGCAGTTGGGTAAGGGCGTGGCGGCTGGCGCCATGGCCGGTGCGACACTGGATGTGATGACTGGTGGCTTGAGTCTGGGAACGGGAACGGTTCTGGGCGCACTGGCCGGCGGTTTGTGGCAAGGCGCGGACAAGTGGGGCCAGCGCTTGATGGGCAGGCTGCGAGGCGAGACCGAGTTAAGTGTGGATGACGCGGTGCTGCGCCTGTTAGCGGTGCGCCAGCTCAGTTTGATTGCGGCTCTGGAGCGGCGCGGTCACGCGGCGCAAACGCCTATTCGGCTGGGCGAAATTGATGCTGAGGATTTCGATCAGGCCTTGCAGCGGGAATTGAATGTCTGGCGTGCGCAAAGCCTGCCTGAGGAGTTGGCGCAGGCTCGGATTCATCCGACCTGGTCCGCCTTGCGCAATGACTACGCGCCGGATTCGCGGCGTGAAGCCTGTGTGCAGAGCCTGGTCAAGCACTTGCTGGGAGCGCGCAATGCGCCAGGGGCCAGCTCGGTTGGGCAGACACAGCGATAACGCAGTCGGCTTTATTCCTTTTCCTCGCGTGGCAAGTGGGCATAACAGACCGGCGAGCTGGGTTCCCTTGCGTCATGGATGCGGTCCTCGTTGGCCAATGCGTTGAGCACGGCCTGTTTTAGCACCGTCAAATACGAGGTGTGTGGGTCATGGGCGGCGCTTAGCAATTGCAGTTCGCCTTTGCGGGCCAGCGTCATCAAGGGCAGCAAGGCGTCGGGGTCCTGCTCCAACTGTTGTTGATAGCGGCGCTGAAATTGCTCAGGGGAAATGTCGCCTTTATGAAGACCCTTGCGCAACTCCGGTGTGGGGCTGGCTTCGTGCAGCCACTGGATATCGCCCAACGCTTCTTTGCGCAGGCCGCGTGGCCAGAGACGGTCTGTCAGGACACGGGCAGCCTTGCCGGAAGACGCATGGATGGCATCGTAAACGCGATTCAAGGTGATGATGTAAGGCATGACAGGCTCCGGGAACGTCGGGTGTCCTGGCGCTCAGTCGCGATGGCTGGTCGTTTTCTGCTTCTGTGCGTCGGGGCCGCCGCAGTAACAAGCGGCGGTGAATGCGGCTGCTAAAGGCAAGCAGCAAGCTGCAGCAGCTTCCCGGACTTGTGTAGCCCGTTTCCGTGCGAGGGTGAGGTTCAGGTCTCAACCACCTGGCCGTCAAGGCTGCTGCAGTGTTGGGGGGTACGTGTGGCGCTTTACGCCTTCTTACTGACCAGGCCGTAGATAAACAGGACGATGATGGCACCCACGATGGAACCGATCCAGCCAGCGCCTTCGCCGGGGACGTACCAGCCCATGGCTTGACCCAGATAGCCGGCTACAAATGCGCCGACAATCCCCAGGATGGACGTCATTATCCATCCCATCTTCTGGTCGCCAGGCATGATCGCCCGCGCCAGCAAACCTACGATAAAGCCCACAACAATCATGGAGATAATACCCATCGTTCTACTCCTGTTCTGTGTTTGCCGGTCATAGGTTCAGACCGCTGGGTCTATCTTAGGTAGGGAGTTTTTGCACGTCTATCGTTTTGCGTATCTGAAACCGTTAAAAACGTCAGGCTTTGTAAATGGATGATCCTTATCCGGGCTGCTGCTAGTGTGCGAATGTCGCGCAGCCTTGCGAAGAACCGGCTATTTCCCTTTGCCCGTGACTCTGGCTGTCGGTGGGCTTTCACCGGAATTTTGCGCGGACAGCGCTACGATGGGGTAAAGCGAGAGGTGTGCGCTGTCACTGAGGGGGTGGCCTGAGCCTGCCCGTTCTTGTTTAACCTGCCTTGTTTGAGGGTGTGCTGATGACGATTCCCTTGCCCATTCTGGACCTGAAGCAGTGCGATGCCGAACACGCTATGCGTGCGTTCATCGGCTGGTGGCCCGATGCGCAAACCCGGGCCTGGCTGGCCGAACAGGCCCGTCAGGCCCAGGCCCTGTATGGTGGACGGATGATGCAGTCTGATCACTTTCACTTAACCCTGGCTTTTCTCGATAGCAGCCCCGTGTCGGCGCTGCAGTCCTTGGCGACACGAATGGCTGGATGGACGGTGCCGGATATCAAGCTGGATCTGACCGTACGGGATGTGTTTGAAAAGCCCAGGGTGGTGTGGGCCGGTCCTGACGACTCGCAAAAGCAGGCTCTGGATGCCCTGCAACAGTGGCATGAGGCAATCTGGTCCAGCTTGACCGGGCTGGGCTGGGCACAGCCTCCGCGCCCTTTTCGACCGCACGTGTCCTTGCTGAGACATGCGCAGATTGTGGCGGGCCGAGCGCATGGCCATAGGTTGTCGCCCCAGGCTTTTGTCGGTGATGGTGCTGGCTTGATTGTGTCCGTTCCCTGTGAACAGCGGAGCCAATATCATCTTGCCGCCATGATGGGCTCAGAAAGGACAGGTGCATGAATATTCGTTTTTTGGAAACCTTCATCTGGATTGCTCGCTTGGGCAGTTTTCGGGCGGCCGCGAACAAGCAGCATTTGACACAGGCTGCGGTGTCGGGACGGATTGCAGCCCTGGAGAGCGAGTTTCAGAAAACCCTGTTTGAGCGCGGTCATCGGGATTTGCGTTTGACTCCCGCCGGGCGAAAACTGATGCAGTACGCCGAGCAGATGCTGGGCATGGAGCACGATCTGCGCGAGGCCCTGGCAGGTTCCAGCCGCTTGAGCGGCCGTGTGCGTCTGGGGGTGGTCGAGTCCATTGTGCATACCTGGTTCAAGGACCTGATTCGCCAATTGCATGCCCTGTATCCCGAACTGGAAATTGAGCTGACTGCTGAATCCACGTTGCGCCTTCATGACCTGCTCAAACGCGGAACGATTGATGTGGCCTTGCAGACCGATCCCATCATGGGCGATGGCATACGCAATCTGCCCATGGGGTCGATGCGTATGGGCTGGGTGTGCATGGCCGATGAGAGCATGCCGGTCCGTAGTGGCTTGCAGGAGTTGGTCCAACGCTGGCCCTTGGTCACCTTCCCTCGCGGCTCGCAGCCCCATCTGGCCTTGGTGCAGTTGCTTGACCCCTTGCCGGTAGATCAGGCCCGGATTCATTATGTCTCTTCCATTGCCGCCAGCATGCAACTGATCGAGGCACAACCCAGTATTGCGACCTTGCCCCTGGCGGCGGTCAGTCGTCAGCTCAACAGTGGGCTGTATCAGGAAATCGTCTGTGAGCATGCCTTGCCGGACTTGCGTCTGGTGGCCAGTTGGCGACCCGATCCCTTGACGCAAACGGCTCAGGCCGTCATTGGGGTAGCGCTGGAGCGCATGCATCATTTTGCTGCCGAGCATCCAGGTCTGGCTTTACCCCCGCCAGACACGCGTGTTTTTGCCATCTAGCCTTTGAGGGTTTTCCCCTTGCCCGTACAGGTGTACGACCGCCGCGCTTGCTTGATAAGCTATATCTCGCGCCATTCGCTAGAACTGATCGCTTTTTCCGATTGCTCCAGGTTGAAATAAACCGTTTGGTCTCTGCCCGGCAGCCGTTGGACACTCCCACAAAGCGTGTGCAATGACTTTGATTCGGGAGAGCTGTCGTGTCTGCTATTTTTCGTACGGATCGTGATGCGCCGGGGGAGTTGTTCATCTGGACAGATATCGCCCCGGAACATGAGCGGGATTTCAATCAATGGTATGAGCGCGAGCACATGGCCGAGCGTGCGGCCATACCGGGCTTTCAATGGTCGCGACGTTATGTGCGTCAAGGGGTCGGGCGCAAGTATCTGGCCCTGTATCGCACCGAGTCCCTGCGGGTCTTTGGTACCCCCGAATATCGAAAAGCATTTGAGCAGCAGACAGACTGGTCCAATACCAACTTTGCGCGCATGAGCAATACCCAGCGCCGCGTGATGGCGGTGAGCGTGCTGGGCGGGGCCGGTACGGGCTCACATGTTTTGCTGGTGCGTCTGCCTGAACGTGCACATCAGCAAAGCCTGGCCCGTCACAGTGCGGCCTATCTGGAACAGGTGGATGGTTTGGTGGCCTTGCGTGTGCTCACGCCTGATCCCGAGCTCTCGACCCCCCTGCCGTCCGAAGATACGCAGCAGCGTCGTTTGGACCCGTATCTGGTGGCGGATCTGACCACCCCGGAGGCTGCGCATGTCTTGGCCGCCCGCTTGCAGCAGGATCTGGGCGTGGCAACGAACGATGTATCCGAGTTTTCTTTGTTGTGGGATCTGCAGTCACGGGATCTGAATGCGAGCCGTTCATAAGACGGCTATCACCTCAATTCTTGGGAGAAGCGACATCATGATTAAAAAATTACTTTCCATGGCTTGCGTACTGGCGTTGGCAGGGACCGCGCAGGCGGCCACCAACTGGAACATGAGCACCGAGCAGCCTGACAACAACTTTCTGACACAGAATGCGCGTGAGTTCGCGGCCGATATCAAAGCGGCGACCAATGGCGAGTTGAATATCAATGTGCAATCGAACTCGGTGCTGCTCAAGCGTCCCGAGGTCAAGCGTGGCGTTCAGCAAGGTGTGGTGCAGGCCGGGGAGATGCTGGTGGCGGCCATCGGCAACGAAGATCCTTTGTTTGAAGTCGACAGCGTGCCTTTCCTGGCCTCATCCTTTGACCAGTCGGAAAAGCTGTGGAAAGCCACCCGTCCGTTTCTGGCCGAGCGCCTGGACAAGCAAGGCATCGTGCTGGTCTATGGCTCCCCCTGGCCTCCACAAGGCATTTACACCAAACAACCGGTGGAGCAGCTCTCGGATCTGGCTGGCGTCCGTTTCCGTGCCTACAGTCCGGCCACCAGTCGCCTGGTTTCCTTGATGGGGGCGGTGCCCACCACCGTGCAAACACCTGAGGTGCCACAGGCGTTTTCTACCGGCATTATTGATGCCATGCTGACCTCGCCGGCCACGGGCGTGGATTCACAGGCCTGGGACTACGTGAAGTATTACTACGACGCGCAGGTGTTCATTCCGCAAAGCTTTGTGATTGTGAATAAGCGCGCGTTCCAACGCCTGCCCGAGAACGTGCAAAAAGCCGTGCTGGAAGCTGGGGAACGGGCTGAGCAGCGTGGCTGGGCGATGTCGCGTGAACAGACGTCCAAGCTGACCCAGACCATGGCCGATAAAGGCATGGTGGTCGGCCCGCTCAGCGACAAGCTGGCTGCGCAGTTGCAGGCTATCGGCCAGACCATGACCGAAGAATGGCTGAAGAAAGCGGGGGCCGACGGCCAGAAGCTGCTTGATACTTACCGTCAGCCCTAAATCAGGAGTGCGTCCATGATTGTGCTGGAGCGTATGGCCAGAGTATGCGGCGCACTGGCCGCACTCTTTCTTTGCCTGATCGGGGTAGTGGTGACGGCGCAGATTGTGGCGCGCCTGTTCTCCATGCAAATACCGGCGTCGGACGACTTCGCAGGATGGTTTATGGCAGCGTCGATTTTTCTGGCGCTGCCCTACGCCATGCTGCAGGGCGATCATATCCGCGTCTCTTTGTTGTTGCAGGTGATCCCCGAGCACCTCAGGCGCCCTTACGAATTGTTGGCCACGCTGATTGGGCTGTTGCTGGCCGCCTGGTGTACCTGGGAGACGGCCCATTTTGTGTATGAGTCCTTTGTGTACAAGGAAGTCGCTCAGGGCATGGTCGCGGTGCCCCTGTGGATTCCCCAACTGGGCATGCCTGTTGGTTTGGGTCTGCTGACCCTGATGTTGTTGCGGCGTCTGCTGCGTGTGGTTCAGGGTCAAGAATTGGAGGCAACGGAACATGGCTGATTTATCTCAGGCAATCGTCTTGTTTGTGGCTCTGCTTGCCTTGCTGGCCAGTGGCGTGTGGGTGGCGCTGGTCCTGATCGCTTGCGGTATCTTGTCTATTTTTTTGTATGCAGATGCACCGGCGGGCATTATTTTTGCCACTAAAGCCTGGGACTCCTCGGCTAGTTGGGCCCTGACAGCCCTGCCCTTGTTTATCTGGATGGGGGAGATTCTGTATCGGACCCGGCTGGCGGAAGATATGTTCAGCGGGCTGGGGCCGTGGGTGCAGCGTTTGCCGGGTCGTCTGGTTCATGTCAATACCTTAGGTTGCGGCATTTTCGCGGCAGTCAGTGGTTCTTCGGCTGCCACGGCTGCCACCATTGGCCGCATCTCCTTGCCCGAGCTCAAAGCACGAGGCTATGACGACAGCATCAGTATCGGCTCGCTGGCCGGCGCCGGTACCCTGGGCCTGCTGATTCCCCCCTCGATCGTGATGATTGTGTACGCCGTGGCCGCTCAGGTTTCCATCATCCGCCTGTTTGTGGCCGGGGTATTGCCCGGTATCTTGTTGATGTGCCTGTTTTCGGCCTACATCGCAATCTGGTCCATACGTCATCCGGATCGGGTGCCGGCGGCAACCGAGCAATTAAGCCTGGGTGAGAAAGTACGGCGCCTGCGTCTGCTCTTGCCGGTGGTCTTGTTGATTGTGGCTGTGATCGGTTCAATTTACGGTGGTATTGCAACGGCCACGGAAGCGGCTGTGCTCGGTGTCATTGGTTCCTTGCTTATTGCCGCGGTGGGGCGTTCCCTGAATTGGAAAACCTTTACGGCCAGCTTGTTAGGCGCTGCGCGCACCTCGTGCATGATCTCCTTTATTTTGATCGGGGCCGCCTACCTGACCAGCGCCATGAGCTTTACCGGCCTGCCTGCCAATCTGGCTGCCTGGATTGGTTCCTTGGGTTTGAGCCAATACGCCCTGATTGCCGTCTTGACGGTGTTTTTCGTCATTCTGGGCGCCTTTCTGGATGGCATTTCCATTGTGGTGCTGACCACGTCGGTCTTGTTGCCCGCTGTGATGGCGGCCGGTATCGACCCGATCTGGTTTGGCGTCTATCTGATTTTGACTGTGGAAATGGCCCAGATCACTCCGCCCATCGGTTTCAATCTGTTCGTGATTCAGGGGATTACCGGCCGTAACCTGTTTGAGCTGGTGCGCATGGCCTTCCCCTTTTTCTTGTTGCTGGTGCTGGCCACCGTATTGGTGACGATCTTCCCGCAAATCGTCATGGTCTTGCCTAACGCGATGTAAAGGGGGGGGAGATGACTATGGCTTATGTCAGCCTGGGAGCGCAACGCTATAAAGTGGAGCGCGCCTGGACGCAGGCCGATGTGGGCAGCATCACCAGCGTGGCGGTGCTCTCTGATGGGCGTATTGCGGCGTTGCTGCGCCGTCCGGCCAGTGTGCTGGTGCTCACTCCGGATGGACAGGTATCGGCCCGCTGGCCATTGGACGATATGCTGTGCCCGCATCACATCAGCGCCCGTCCGCAGGGCGGCGTGTTGGTGACGGATGTCGATGGGCATCAGGTTGTTGCTCTGGACGGCCAGGGCCATGAGCAATGGCGGCTGGGCATGCCGGAGCAGCCGCGTTGGCAGGAACCGTTCAACCACCCCACCCATGCGATTGAATGTGCAGGGGGAGGCTTGTGGGTAAGCGATGGCTATGGCAATACCGTGGTGCATCGCTTTGACCCGCAGCGTCAGTGGCTGGCTGCGCTGGGCGCGCCGGGCCCGGGGCCTTTGCAGTTCAGCACGCCACATATGCTGGCCGGCGCGGCGGACGGTTCGGTCTGGGTGGCTGACCGTGAAAACAATCGCGTCCAGCATCTGGATGTACAAGGTCGTTATCTGGGGGAACTGCGCCCCTTGTACAAGCCAATGGCCGTGGCCGTACAAACCGACGGTTCCGTTCTGGTCAGCGACCAGACCGCGAGCCTGTCACGGTTTGATCCGGATTCGGGCATCTTGCTGGGGCGTTGTCGGGTGCAGGGCGTGTATGGGCATGGTTTGACCACCGCGCTGGACGGACGGATTTATATAGCAGAAATGTTGCCTGATTGCCTGACTTGCTTACAGCCCGTTTAATTATCCACAAAGCATGAAAAAGTAGTTGGCGCTATGGAAGCGGTCAGCGCAAATCCATTAGACTATGCGCATGAATACGTCTGCGTCTCTGTATGTCCGTACAGACTCCTCTGGTCAGCTGCAATTGCTAGGCGACTGGTCCTTGCGTCACTACGAAGCGTTGCAAAGCAGTTTGCGCTCGCTCGGTGACAAGCAGGGCCCGTGGTCCTTGGATTTCAGCGCCTTGAAGTCGCTGGATACCACCGGTGCTCAGGTGCTGTGCGAGTGGCTCGGAGCCGAGCGTGTGCAGGTGGCTCTGGATACGGCCCAAGGCTTGTCCAAAGAGCGCCATCAGTTATTGCAAACCGTCGCCAAGGCGATGAGTCGCATGGATCAGCGCCATCTGGTTGCGCCCCGCTGGGGCATCACGGATCTGTTCGAGCGGGTGGGCCTGTCCATGGTCCACATTTCGCGCAATATGCGCGAGCTCCTGGGTTTCATCGGCCTGACGCTGGAAACGCTGATCCGCAATCTGCTGCGGCCCAGTCAGTGGCGGGTGACCTCGATTGTGGCGCAACTGGAGGAAACTGCATTTAATGCAGTGCCCATCGTGGCCCTGCTGACGTTTTTGGTCGGTGCAGTGATCGCCTTTCTGGGCGCGACGGTGCTGGCGGATTTTGGCGCCACGATCTACACCGTCAACCTGGTCGGTTTTTCCTTCCTGCGAGAGTTCGCGGTGCTACTGACGGCCATTTTGATGGCGGGTCGTACTGCCAGCGCCTTTACCGCGCAAATTGGCTCCATGAAGGCGAATGAAGAAATTGATGCTCTGCGCGCCCAGGGGCTGAATCCCATGCTGATTCTGGTCATCCCCCGGGTGCTGGCCATGTTGTTGGCCATGCCTATCCTGACCTTTGTGGGCATGCTGGCGGGGATTTTTGGTGGCGCACTGGTGTGCGCCCTGATTTTGGATATCTCGCCGACCATGTTCATCAATATCTTCAATCAGGATATTGATTTGCGACACTTT
This sequence comes from Alcaligenes sp. Lyrl_28, assembly GCF_051948705.1. Taxonomy (NCBI): domain Bacteria; kingdom Pseudomonadati; phylum Pseudomonadota; class Betaproteobacteria; order Burkholderiales; family Alcaligenaceae; genus Alcaligenes; species Alcaligenes sp. Lyrl_28. The sequence goes on along the minus strand of NZ_JAYJLG010000005.1, from coordinate 71,979 downwards.
GTGCTGGGCATGGCCAAGGCGCCGATCTTCGCGTTTCTGATCGCGGTCATTGGCTGTCAGGAAGGGTTCAAGGTCACTGGCAGCGCCCAGTCTGTGGGCGAGCACACCACCTCGGCCGTGGTGCAATCCATCTTTATCGTCATTTTGATCGATGCCTTGGCCGCGCTGTTCTTTATGGAGATGGGATGGTAGAGGCTGCCGTTCGTCCCATTATTCAAGTGCGTGATCTGGACAATCGCTTTGGCGATCACGTCGTGCATGAGCATTTGGATATGGACGTCTACCCCGGTGAGATCGTCGGCGTGGTGGGGGGCTCCGGTACGGGTAAGTCGGTACTGCTGCGCGCCATTTTAGGTTTGCGCCCGCCCAATGGGGGCACGGTTCGCATTTTTGATCAGGAAATCGGTTCTCTGACGCCCGAAGACCGTTCGCGGCTGGAGCGCCGTCTAGGGGTTCTGTTCCAGCAAGGGGCACTGTTTTCCTCGCTGACCGTGGTCGAGAATATTGCGATGCCCTTGATCGAGCATATCGGTCTGTCCCGCTCATCGGCCGAGCATATCGCCGCCATGAAAATGGCACTGGCCGGTTTGCCCGCCAATGCGGCGACCAAATATCCGGCCGAGCTGTCTGGCGGCATGATCAAGCGCGCCGCCTTGGCGCGTGCCCTGGCACTCGATCCGGAAATCCTGTTTCTGGACGAACCCACGGCCGGTCTGGACCCTGTGGGCGCGGGGGATTTTGACCAGCTTATTCTGACCTTGCGCGATGCGTTGGGTCTGACCGTTTTTCTGGTTACACACGATCTGGATACGCTCTACACCATTTGTGACCGGGTCGCCGTGCTGGCGCAAAAGCGTGTGTTGGTCAACGACACGCTGGCCCATGTAGAGCAGGTTGATAACGACTGGATTCGGGAATATTTCCACGGTCCACGGGGACGGGCCGCCCAACAGGCCCAAAGCCGTCGTCAGGAGCATTGTTAATGGAACCGCGTGCCCATCATGTATTGATCGGGGTCTTTACCTTGGTAGTGGCGATCGCTGCTGTCTTTTTCTCGCTTTGGCTGGCCAAGTCGGGGCAGGATGCCGAGACCCGTGATTACGATATTGTCTTTCTGGAAGGTGTGCGTGGCTTGTCACGTGGCAGTGCCGTGCAATACAACGGCTTGCGTGTGGGCGAGGTGCGGCATTTGCGCCTGGACCCGAATGATTTGCAGCGTGTGCGGGCGCAAGTGACGATTCAGGCTGCGATCCCGATTCACGAAGATACCCAGGCTCGCCTGGCGCTGGCCGGCATTACCGGCCAGTCCGTGATTGAGCTTAGCGGCGGCACGCCTAACAGTCCCTTGCTGGAGGCCCAGGATGACGGCTTGCCTACCATTGTGGCCTCGCCCTCTCCACTGGCTCAATTAATGGCCGGGGGCGAGGAGCTGATGGCACAGATCTCCCGGCTGCTGGATAACGCCAATACCTTCTTGTCGTCCGAGAACTCATTATCGCTTTCTGCCAGTTTGCAACAGCTGGAAGCCTTGATGGGGCAGCTCTCGAAGGCCAGTGAAGGCGTGCCGGCCCTGGTAAAAGAGCTGTCCCAGGCCAGCGAACAGGCCACTCGCCTGCTCTCGTCCACGCAGGGGCTTGTGGATCGTCAGGGTACGCAGGCCATGAATGCGATTCAGAAATCCATGGAAGATTTCAGCCGCGCCACTCAAAGCCTGAACAAGCTGCTGGAACAGAACTCGGCCGCTATTGGCCGCGGGGCCCAGGGTTTGACCGAGATCGAGCCTGCCTTGCGTGAGTTGCGGCAGGTACTGGCCGGGTTCCGGGCCGTTACCTCCCGTCTGGAAGAAAATCCGACCGGTTACCTCTTGGGTCGCGACAAATTACAGGAGTTCACACCATGATGCCCACGATTGTGCATCGTTTGCTAAAGGCATCGGTAGTTGGTCTGGCCGCCTTGTCTACGGCCTGCTCGGTTCTGCCTCAGTCCGAGCCCCTGACCTACTATCAGCTTCCGGCGGCAGCGCTGAGCGCCCAGCAAGCCGGTGCTTCGCACAAGCAATTGATTATTCAGGTCAATCGCCCTCATGCGGATCGTTTGCTGGCCAGTTCGCGTATTACAGTTTTGCCTCAAGGCAACGAATTAAGCGCGTATAAAGGCGTGCGATGGGGGGATGATGCGCCTGCCCTGCTGCGCAATCGTCTGGCCGATGGCTTGCGTGACGCCGCACAGTTCCGGGCCGTGGTGCTGGAAGGCGAGTCCGTGATTGCCGATATCGAGCTGGGAGGTACCTTGGGAGCCTTCCAGGTCGAGTATGTACAGGGTGCGCCACGGGTACGCATTCAGCTTGATGCCTTGTTGCGTGACCAGCGTTCTGGCCAGTTGATCCAGACCCGTCGATTTGTGGTTCAGCAGGAGGTGGACGGCACGGCGGTGCCTGAGGTGGTTGATGCTTTTGGGCAGGCTGCCGATGCCCTGTCCTTGCAGGTCAGCCAGTGGTTGGGTTCTTTGACGGTTCAGACCGAGACGTTTTAATGATATGTACGAGTCACGCGATCAGCCCTTGATTACGGGTTGGCAGTTTGCCAAACGCCTGTTGATGCATACCTTGATTGGTATCGTTTTTGTAACTTTTTCCCTGATGCTGGGTGCACTGGGCCATATGTGGTTTGAAGAGAATGTGCCCTGGCACGATGCGGCCTTGAATGCAGCCATGATGGTGGGGGGACTTGGCCCCATGGCTCTGCCCGAGACCTGGGCTGGCAAAGTTTTTTTTGCGATTTATGGCGCATATATCAGTCTGGTGCTGGTCGCCACGTTCGGGCTGATTATTACGCCCGTGATGCATCGTATTTTGCATACCTTCCATCTGGAAGATTAAGCCACGGACAGGAAGGCACGGTAGAAGCGAGGAGTCCAGAAAAAGAAAGGGCACACGTCGTTTTTGAGTCCGGCTCGCTACGCCGCGCCTTTTTCATGGCTGCATGAAGGTTTAACCCTGTACGCGTTCGTGCTCCAGCCTAGCGATCAAGGCCGGTAATTCATCCATACGACGGAAGGTGTCCCGCACGCCAAGGCGGCGCAGATCTTCTTGTTTGTCGGGGACCGGGCAGTAACCCAAGACAGTCGCCCCGGCGGCCAGGCCTGCTGTCGCGCCTGTAACACTGTCTTCCACGACCAGACATTCCTTGGGGTCTACACCCAAACCCTGCGCAGCGGCCAGATACACATCCGGGTAAGGCTTGTTGCGGGGGGTCTCGGCGCCGCTATAGATATGGCTGCCAAAATAATCCAGCAGTCCCGTTTGTCCCAGTTGCAGTACCAGCTTGGCTCGGTCTGCCCCGGAGGCACAGGCAATCATGCCGGGCTTGTCGCGCAAAATGGCATCCAGAGTGTCCTGGATGCCGGGAATGGCCATGACTTCATTGCTCAAGGCATGGTTGCGGCGCATGCGAAAGGCCATCACCCATTCCATATCCAGGTCCTTACCCGTCATTTTTCGCACGGTCGGCAGCTCGTCGGGCAGGGCTTTGCCAATGAACCAGTCGTAGCACTGTTCGTAGCTCATCACCCAGCCTTCCTCTTGCAACATGTCCCGCAGCACGCGAACCGTGATGGGCTCGCTGTCTACCAGCACACCGTCACAATCAAACAGCACAGCGGAAAATGTCATCAGTAATACCTTTTAGCCAATAAAACTTGAAGTCTGTGATGATACCGCAGGCGGATGCCGAGCAGGCACGGCGCGGCGTGGACTCCTGAGTACCGGCAGGGGATCTGCCGGCCTAGTGAAAACCCCGACTCATAAATAATTGATTATTGATATATTTATATCTAAACTAAAATTTCATAATCAATAAACCTTACTGCGGAAGTTCCGTCATGGTTCATAAAACAACTCGAGTGGTGGCAGCAGCGTTGCTGGCATTGGGAATGGCTGGCGCGCAGGCGGCGGAAGTCACGCTCAAGGCGGTATCTGTCTTTACGATGGACACCTTCTTTACCAAGCGGTTCAAGCAATTCGTTGACAAGGTCAACGCAGAAGGCAAGGGCTTGGTACAGATCAACGTCATTGGTGGCCCGGAAGCCATTCCTCCTTTTGAGGTCGGCAATGCCCTGCGTTCGGGCGTGATCGATTTTGCCAATACAACCGCTGTCTTTCATGCCAACCTGGTGCCAGAGGCGCTGGCCCTGACGCTGACGGAAAAACCCATGAGCGAGCTGCGCCAGAATGGCGGCTACGAGCTGATGGACAAGATTCACCGTGAAAAAGCCAATATCACCTGGCTGGCCCGCACTACCGATGGCCTGCAATACCACATCTACACCAACAAGCCGGTGACTTCGGCGGACCTGTCGGGCTTTAAGCTGCGTGGCGTGCCGGTGTACCTGTCTTTCTTCCGTGAAATCGGTGCTACTCCCTTGCAGATTCCACCCGGCGAGGTCTATACCGCGTTGGAGCGTGGCGTGGTGGACGGGTATGGCTGGCCGTCAGTGGGTGTGATGGAAATGGGCTGGCATGAAAAAACCAAATACCGTGTTGAACCCGGCTTCTATAACGTGGAAGTGGGTTTCTTCATGAACCAGAAGAGCTGGGAAAAACTGGATGAAGAGCAAAAAGCCTTCATGCGCAAACAGATCGAGTGGATGGAGTCGCAAAACGTGACTGAACACCAGATGGCGGTGGAGGAAAAAGCCGCCACTGAGCAGGCCGGTGTGCAGGCGCTGGTTCTGGAGCCGGACGTTGCTCGTGCCTTGCGAACCAAGGCGTATGAAGCTGGTTGGGCCGGTATCGACAAATCCAGCCCCAAATACGCCGCGCAACTGCGCGAACTGTTTGGTGGTTACCAGCCTTAACGCAGATAGTTGTTGACGCTGTTGGACAGTGGACATTGCCCCCTTGCGGACAGTGTCCACTTTTTGATGGCGCCCTACGGGCGATATGATGCCCGCCCTTTCAGTGATCCTTGACCTGCGGAGAAGACGCGATGTCTGCTGCAACAGCCCCGGAAGGCCAGCCTTCCAACCCGACGTGGGGGCGTCCTTACGCCCTTTTAATGCATACCTGCGGTGCCGTGGCAGCCGTGACTTTCGGGCTGATGAGCCTGCTGGTCTGTGCTGACGTGATATTGCGAAACCTGGGTTACGACGCGCTCTCGACCAGCGTGGAGGTGACCGAGTACATGCTGATTATCGCCACCTTTGTGGCAGCCCCCTGGGTGCTGTACCTGGGCGGTCATATTCGTATTGATGTGCTGTTCAACACCTTGCCAGCTTCTGCCCAGCGCGGTCTGGATCTGCTCTCGAACCTGCTTGGACTGGGTGTTTGCGGCACACTGGCCTGGCAATGTGCCCTGGTGGCGCTGGATTCGCACGAGCAAGGCGCCATGGTTTTCAAAGCGCTGATCTTTCCCGAGTGGTGGCTCAATCTGCCTTTGCTGTTCGGGGCGGGCTTGCTGGCACTGGAATTCTTTCGTCGTCTGATTTCGCGTTCCGCGGCGCAAGGAGCCTGAGCATGGAATGGCAAATGGCATTGATCCTGCTGCTGGGATCGCTTTTTCTTCTGATGGCCATCGGCACGCCGGTGGTATTTGCCTTTCTGTCCGTCAACTTGCTGGGAGCCTGGTTGTTTCTGGGCGAAGCGGCCGGTCTGGCTCAGTGGGCACGGAATACTACCGCTTCCATTGGCAGTTTTTCGCTCACCCCCATTCCCTTGTTTGTCTTGATGGGGGAGGTGCTGTTTCATACTGGTCTGGCCTTTAAGGCCATCGACTCGATTGAACGCATGATCTCGCGCGTGCCGGGCAAATTGTCCATCGTCAGTATTCTGGGAGGGACGACGTTTGCCACCCTGTCGGGTTCGTCGATTGCCAATACGGCCATGATGGGCGGTGTGATGCTGCCTGAAATGCTGCGTCGCGGCTATCACCCTACCATGGCCATGGGCCCCATCATGGCCGTGGGCGGTATCGCCATGCTGATTCCGCCTTCGGCACTGGCGGTGATGCTGGGCAGTCTGGCCGGCATTTCGATCGAGCGCCTGCTGATTGGCGGTATTTTGCCCGGCATGTTGATGGCGGCCGGTTTCCTGGCCTATGTGGTCGTGCGTAGCCGCCTGCGTCCGCAAGATGCACCGATGAGCGATGACGATCCTGCCACACGTCTGAAGGGCTGGGCCCTGTGGAAGCCCTTTGTGCTGAATGTGGTGCCTTTGCTGGGCATCTTTATCGCGGTGGTGGGCTCCATGCTGGCCGGCTGGGCTTCGCCCACAGAGTCAGCAGCCATTGGCGTGGTCGCCTCGGTGCTGGCAACCATTGCTTACCGCGCCCTGACGCTCAAAGCCTTGTGGAAGAGCCTGATCGAAACGGCCAAAGTATCGGTGGTGATCCTGTTTATTCTGGCGGCCTCGACCACTTTTGCCCAATTGTTGAGCTTTTCGGGCGCCAGCGCTGGCTTTTTGGGCTTGATCAAAGACTATGATTTGTCGCCCTTCGTGTTGGTCATTTGCATGTTGCTGGTGCTGCTGGTGATGGGCATGGTGCTCGATCAGATCTCCATGATGATGATCGCCTTGCCCTTTTTCATGCCCTTGGCATTGGCCGCTGGTGTGGACACCGTCTGGCTGGGAGTGATGATTCTGATTGCACTGGAAATCGGCTTGTTGACCCCGCCGTTTGGTCTGTTGCTGATCGTGATGCAAAGTGTGGCACCTCCGTCCATCCGCTTGCCTCACATCTACAGTGCCGCCGTGCCCTTCCTGGTCATCGAGATCGGCATTCTGGCCCTGGTCCTGTTCGTGCCCTGGATTGCCATCGGCCTGCCAGGCCTGATCGGCTAAGGCAGAGCAGGCAGTCTGAAAGCGGGACAACAAGCATGTTGTTCCGCGAAGAAAGCCAGAGTCTGGATACAACGCTCAAACAAAAAACCTCAGTTCGGCAGATGCCAAACTGGGGTTTTTTTATGCTCAATAGCGTTGATCGTTCTTGCTGCCTATTTATGTGCAGCAAAGTGATTGATGTGGGGGCGGCGCACAAGCGCTTTAACGATCTTTCTGCCTGTCGCTGGGATCGCTTTTAGAGGCGAGTAGGACGCAGGTTGTGTGTGCCGACAGTGTTCAGGTCAGTTTTTGAGGCTTGAGCGCATAAGCCCCACGTCTTTAGCTTGTGTGTAGTAAAGCGCACTCAGCCATCCCGTCAAGAACACTAAGTCGGAGCATTCACACCCCCTATCAACAATCGTCCGATAAAAGATGCTGTGAGCTGATTGAGGGGCTGTCCGGGTGTTTGGGGCGGATCAGGCGACTTGCCGCAGGCAGATAATTGCGCAGGGGTGCAAGCACCTTGCGGTTTGAGTCCGACGCTTGTGGTTTGTCCGGGGGACAAGCCACCGGACGAGTTCAAGGGGCGCCCGTAGCGATTATCTGACCAGGGCACCGGCGCGCAGCGCCGGCAAGTTGCCAGCCCCGACACCCGGACAGCCCCTGAACCAGCGTCTTATAGTCACCTTCTTCATTGCGTCGAACCGTGGCTGATTCCAACACGTGAGTCAGCCCAATCTTTACTGACTGGGCATCTAACCCCAGCCTCAGCAAATAAGGCCATTAAACAAGCCGCTGAGAGATCCCCTTTACTTCCGCTCAAGATCCGCATAAATCCCACCATCCCGCAGAACCAACGCGACCTTATCCCCTCGCTGGACAGCCTCATCCAGCACACGAGCAATCAACACCGGCCCCGCATCGCTGGCAACCGTTGCCAGCATATACACCCCTGGCTCCTCGCCAGAAGCAGCGCTACGCGTCAGTTCCGTCACCACACCAGACGCACACTCCTCAGCCTCAAACACATCCCCATGACACATGGGACACAAGAACCGCGCCGGAAACACCCGATGATCACACTGCACACACCGAAACACAGAAGGATGCATTACAAAGCCTCCAGAACAAGCGCTGTCGAGCACATGCCATAGCGATACTCCACCATGCCGTAACCCGTGACCAAGCCATAGCGAGCCTGCGCCACCTGACGCTCCCCCGCCTGATTGCTTAACTGACGCATCACCTCAACCAGTCCATGCAGGCTGCAAGCCGCCCCGGCCTGCCCCGCTGACAATTGCCCGCCAGAGGTATTTACCGGTACACGTCCTGTGGCAATCGACTCATGAATAAAGTGTTTGGCATTATCGGCCTGAAAGAAGCCCAAATCCTGTAACTGCGCCAGCACCATGACGGGGTAGTCGTCATAAATACTGACCACATCCATCTGCGCCGGACTCAAGCCGGACTCCGCCCATAAAGCCGGAGCCAAAGCCGCCAGACCCGTGCTCAAGCCATCGCCTTGCTGATCATCAATATTGTGAAAACTGCGTAACGCCCTTACGGTAATTGCAGGCTGATTCTGCGCTGCCGGATGATCCGCGCGCATCACCATCAAGGCATTGGCACCATCGACCACCGGCACACAATCCAGCCGCGTCAAAGGGTCCGCCACTTCAGGCGCATTCATATAGTCATCCAGACTCATGGGGCTGCGATACACCGCACCCGGATTCATGCCGGCCCACAAGCGCTGGCGCATCACCAAGGCCGCATAATCCGCCCGCTCCAAACCCAGCTTGCGCATGTGATTCGCAGTCAGCATGGCAAAGCGATGATTCGGACTGCCTGCGCCCAAAGGTCGCAAATGGTCATAAGTCGTCTGGTTATAGTTCTCGACCAGTTGCTGGAAATCCTTGGCCTGAAAATGATCCCCGGCCACAATCGCTATACAGCGGGCATCCCCTGCCTGAACGGCGCGAATGGCGTGCTGCAGAATATTCAGACCGCTGGCGCCGCCATTGCTGTCATCCATTATCCAGCCCACCTTCAAGCCCAGCTTCCAGGCCAGATCAATAGCCCGGTCAGGGGCGTGGGTGAAGGAGGCCACCCCCAGGCCATCAATTTCGCCGGCCTCCAGACCCGCTGCGGCAAGAGACTGCTTGAACGCCTGGGCCAGCAGCTCGGAAGTGCCAAGCTGACCGCGTCGCGTATAGGTGACCTCGGTCGCGCCCAGCAGACGCACCGTATTCAAGTTGAAAGCAGGTGTCATGGTCAGTTCCTGTAACAGCGCTTAGCGACGAACCTGATAGCCCGCTTTTTCTCTGTCCCACGTGTTGGGACCAATGCCGCGATCACGCAGGGCAAATTTTTGAATCTTGCCATTTTCCGTAGTGGGCAAGACATCCGTAAATTCGATAAAGCGGGGGACAGCAAAATAGGGCAGGCGGCGTTCGCAATGCTGCAGCAGTTCCTCGCAGCTAACGCTGCAATCAGGACGCAGCACAATCATGGCCATGACCTCGTCCTCGGCCAGTTCGGACTTGGCCGCATACACCGCAACGGTGTGGACAGCGGGGTGACTGGCCAATGCCTGTTCGACTTCGTAGGAGGAAATGTTCTCACCACGACGGCGAATCATGTCTTTCAGACGGTCCACAAAGCGGTAGTAGCCATCGGCATCACGCACGACGCGGTCACCGGTGTGGAACCACAGGTTTTTCCAGGTCTCCACCGTCTTGTCCGGTTGCCCGTAGTAACCCAGCGCGAAGGCATAGGGTTCATCGGCGCGCAGCAACAGCTCGCCCACTTCACCGTCTGGCAGCGGGTTGTCGTTTTCATCCACTACCAGCGCCTCAAAGCCCTCGGATACACGGCCCATATAACCATTGCGCTGCTCCTGGATACCCCGGCCCATCACATAATTGGTCTCGGTGGAGCCAAAGCCATCGAGCAGGTACATCTGGCAGCGCTCCAGAAACTGGCTATGAAACTGTTCAGGCACGCCAGGGCCCAGGGCAATGCGGGTCTTGTGCTGCTTTTCTGCGGCCGTGACCGGCTTGGACAGCAAGATGGGCACCATGGCACCGAGCAGATAGGTAATGGTGGCACCAGTCTGGCACAGATTGTCAAAGAAGCGGCTGGCTGAAAACCGCTTGTCCACCACCATGCAGGCGTCACTGACCAGGGCCTGAAAGAAGGTGTTTAGGGCATTGGTGTGGAACATGGGCAGGCAGGTGTAGAGCACATCGTCGGCTTTCATGCCCAGTTTGCTGGCAGTGTAAATACCCCACCAGTAGAACTGGGCGTGGGGGCATTGCACGCCTTTGGAGGGGCCCGAGGTGCCGGAGGTGTACAGAATGGCCAGCGTATCGCCAGGGCCGATATCCGCAGGCTCGCAGTAATCGCCTAAAGCAGGCAGATCGCAGGTGGCCACAGCCAGTGTTTGTGCGGCTTCCTGGCCTTGAATCAACCAGGCTTGCTGGACGGCAGTGGCGCCAAGGTCCACATCGGCCAGCAGCGGAGTCAGATCACTTTCCACCACCAGCAGGCTGGCTTGGCTATTGCACAGAATGTGCTGCAACTGGGCACCACGCGAGGCGGTATTGATGGGCACCACAATGGCACCCAGCCAGCCGCAGCCAAGCACCATGTCCAAAAATTCGTGGCGGTTGGTGCAAAGCAGGGCGACCCGGTCGCCACGCTTGATGCCGGCGCGGCTCAGGCGGCTGGCGCTGGCTGCGGCCACTTGCAAGGTTTGTTCGCCGGTGTAGTGGGTATGACGGTCTGAGAACAGCGGGGCATCACCCATGCGCTCGGCGCGCAGGCGCAACAGGGCCGGTACCGTGCGCTGCGTGGCGGGTATTGAAAACAGCGGCAATTCAGAAGCGGGAATGGAATGGGCGTGCATGATCTATCTGTCTCCCGGCTCACGCGCCACCAAGGCGATAAGCCGATATGCATGGGTGAAATTACTAATATCCTGCAAACAGTATACTGCAATATATTATTTATAAATTCCTGTCCTTCACCGGAAAAACCCGAAGTGTCAGAGGCCATCACGCAGTGGTACTTCGGGCAAACCCAACCTTGGCGCGGGACAGAAAGGGGGTCGTTTTGCGACGTGTGGAAATACGGTTGGCAAAACAGTTGATCCGGCTTGGGGATGCGGGTTGATCAGCAATAAAACAGGCCGGGCTCACCAATTTGAGCAAGGGTGCTTCACAATGATTTTGAATAAGCCCACAGGGGCAACGGGGATAGAACAATGAAGGTATGGCTTAAGTTGGCAACGTGTTGTGCACTGATGTTGGGTGCACAGGCCCATGCTCAAAACAAGAATGTGACGCTGGTTGTGCCTTACCCACCGGGCGGTGCGGCGGACCAGCTCGCGCGCGTGATCTCCCAGGAAATGGGCACGCGCTTTGATCAAAAAGTCATCGTGGAAAACCGCCCCGGCGCGGGTGCCCAGGTGGCCATGAACGTCGTGAAGAACGCCAATCCCAGCTCCTTGGGTACGGTCCTGTTTCTGGCTGATAGCGGTGCCTATTCCTTGAATCGCCACTTGTATCAGCGTCTGAATTACGACGTGGCAACCGACCTGATCCCCATGACGCTGGCCGCCAAGGCGCCGGTGTTCCTGCTGGTCAATAAAGACAGCCCCTTCAAGACGGTTCAGGATCTGGTGGCCGCGGGCCAGAAACAGGAGCTGACGTACGGTTCGCCGGGGATGGGGACGGGGACTCACCTGCTGGGCGAGATGCTGCGTAAAGAAACCGGCGCCCGACTGGTACACGTGCCTTACAAAGGCGCTGGTCCCGCTTTGATTGACGCGGTGAGCGGCCAGATCGACTTTATTTTTGATGTGCTGACGGGCAGCCGCGGTTTCCTTGAAGATGGCCGTTTGCGTTCGATTGCGGCCGCCACGACCGAGCGCAGCCCTTTGCGTCCAGACGTGCCGACGATTGCAGAAGCCGGTATCCCCAATGTGGCGTTCACCATCTGGTGGGGCATTTCGGCCAAAGCCGGTACGCCTGAGGAAGACGTGGCCCGTCTGACCGAACAATTGACGGCGGTGCTGAAAGAAGAGTCAGTGGTCAAGAAGTTCGTGGACTTCGGTATTCAGATCGAACCTTCCACACCTCAGGAGTTTGCGGATCTGATCGAGCGTGATGCTCAAACCATGGGGCCGACCATTAAGGCCTTGGATATCACGCTGGACTAACAGGACGGCTTGATTGCAAAAGGGCGCTGCGGCGCCCTTTTTTTGTGGCCTGCGGCCGGTGACCGCAGGGGGGCGTGTCCTGTAGGGCCGCCCTCAGGCCAGCAGCTCCGCTTGCTTGAGGCAGTAGGCCGAGCAGCAAATGACCAGGTTTTCCCTAATCAACTGGGCTGCCTGCTCCTGCTGGCATTCACGGAATGCCTGGCAGATGGCCTTGGCCCGCTGCATGGTCTCCAATCGGAACTGGGGGTCCTGGAGGCAGGCAATCCGGGCTTGGTCGGCCTGATCGTGCAGGCGTGCCATGGTGTCGACCAATTGCTTGTTGGGCACCATGCTGATCCAGGCACTGCGAAAGGCCCAGTTGGCCTGAATATTGTCGATCGGGTCACCTTGCTGGTGAGTGGCTTCAATTCGGCTCAAGGCCTGTTCCATTGCCAGCATGCCCACTTTGCTTTGATGGATGCAGGCCAGCTTGGCTGCTGGTGGCTCAAGTAAAAGACGTACTGAGAAAATGTCCTCGATATCCTGGGCGGTGTAGACCCGCAGTACAAAGCCGCGTGATGTTCCTTCCAGCACCCCTTCGTTTTTCAGTTGCAGCAAGGCTTCACGCACCGGCATGCGCGAGACATTCAGGCTGGCCGCAATTTCATTATCGACCAGCCGCACGTCAAAGCCGATCTTGCCCAGGGCAATGTCCTGACGCAACATGCCATAGACTTGTTCACGGATATTGGGTTCGCGTTTCTTGTAGGGATTGGCAGCCATATGCTCGCCCGGCGTCTGGCGCACGGCAAAAGACTCAAAAGGCTATAGGATACCAAGTAAGCGCCGGGGGCTGATGGCTTTCCTGCCCGTACGGTTTTGCTGTCCAAGTTGCAGGATAATACCGGGTATTCACACCAGCACGCACCAGGAGGGCCCGTCGATGCGGTGGCGGCATGTAGAAATTTTTGACGCAATCTGCCGTGGCGGTTCATTGACACAGGCCGCGCAGTTGCTGCATATCTCCCAGCCTGCGGCCAGCAAGATGCTGGCAACGGCGGAAATGCAGCTGGGATTTCGGCTGTTTGACCGCGTGCGGGGCCGCTTGATCCCCACACGCGAGGCCAGCATCCTGGCGCCTTACGTGGCGCGCTTGCATCAGAATCTGGATGACGTCAGCCGACTGGCGCGCAATCTGCGCTCTCACCATGAAGGGCTGTGGCGTATAGGCAGCAGTCCGGCGTTTGGCCTGGAGCTGCTGCCGGTCGCCTTGAGTCGCTGCCGTCAGGCGCACCCGGCCATGAGTTTCGAGCTGCGTACCCACCATAGTGGCGAGTTGCTGCAAGCCTTGGAAACGCGCGACCTGGACATGGTGATGAGCTTTGATCAGGGCGAAGCCTCCGGTGTGCAGCGGCAGGTGTTGGCCCATACGGAACTGGTACACGTTACCTTGCCGGGCGTTGCTCCGTTGCGTCACTGGAAGGAGATGGCCGGGCGCGCCTTCATTGCTTTGGACGCGGATGACCCGGTCGGTGCGATGGTGGAAAGCCTGTTGCAAAACCATGCTCCCGATGTCACGCCCTTTATGCGTGTGCAGACCCATTACGTTGCTTGCAGTCTGGTGGTGCAGCAGGTGGGCGAGGCCCTGGTCGATCTGGTCACCGCGCGCGCCATGCAAGGCCGAGGCCTTGCCATCCATCGTTTGCCCGAGCCTTTGCCTATCCCCGTGAGTATTTTGACGGCCCCTGATGATGCGGGCTCGGGTTCGCGCGAACGCGTGCTCGATCACATCCGGCAGGCGCTGCTGGAATGCCGTTTTCCTGGTTGAGTCGTTGGTTTTTCCATAACCCAGGGTTATGGACTACAGCAACTATTCATTGGCGTCCCGACGCCGCCCCCCAGACAATAGAGCAGTTATTGGGGGTATAGCCATGCATGTATGTATTATCGGCGCCGGTGTAATCGGAATGAGCACTGCGTTCATGTTGCGCCAGAAAGGGATCAAGGTCACGGTTCTGGAGGCCGGCCCGCAGGTGGCCGGACAGACCAGTTTTGCCAACGGTGGGCAGCTAAGTTACAGCTACGTCGCCCCCTTGGCGGATCCCGGCGTGTTCAAGGATTTGCCCCGCTGGTTGTTGAACAAAGACTCGCCCCTGCGTTTTAAGCCGGCCCTGAGCCTTCAGCAATGGCGCTGGCTGCTTCATTTTCTGAAAGCCTGCCGCAGTGATGTGGTGCGTCGGACTACTGCGCAGATGCTGAGTCTGTCCTACTTGAGCCGCGACGTTCTGCACGACTGGCAAGCACGTTTCAATCTGGAGTTTGCTCATCAACGCAATGGCAAACTGATTGTGTTCCGTAGCCCGGGCCCGTTTGAGCATGCGCGTGAGCAAGCGCAACTGCAGGCTGAGCTGGGTTCGTCGCAGCAAGTGCTGGAGGCCGCCCAGGTACTGGAATTGGAACCCTCACTACAGGCTTTGGGTTCACGCTTGCAAGGTGCGATTTACACACCGAGTGAAGAAGCGGGCGACGCTTGTTTGTTTGCCCTTGCCTTGCATGAGCGCCTGCAAAACGACGGTGACTACGAATTGAGGCTGAACACGCCGGTGCAGCGTTTTGTGATGGAAGGACGCGACATTCGCGCTGTGCACACCCCGCAAGGCGAGTTTCAAGCAGATCAGTTTGTTCTTGCCAGCGGGATGGGTACGGTGTCTTTGCTGCGGCAATTGGGTGGCCGCCCGTTGATTTATCCCTTGAAGGGTTATAGCTTGAGCCTGCCGCTGGAGGGTTTGAATCAGGCGGTGCCGGCGATCAGCGTCACCGATTACGAACAGCGTATTGTGTACGCCCGTCTGGGCAAGGTACTGCGCATGGCCGCGATGGTGGATATTGGGTTTGAAGGTTTGGATATTCCTGCTGCCCGCATGGCGACCTTGAAGCAGCAGGTCAATGGCCTGTTTCCCGGTCTGCCACTGGAACAGGCCCAGACCTGGGCTGGTTTGCGGCCTGCGACGCCATCGGGCAAACCGGTGGTGGGAGCCAGCAAGCTGGCCGGTCGCTTGTGGGTGAATGCAGGCCACGGCGCATTGGGCTTCACCTTGGCTTGCGGCAGCGCAGCGATTCTGGCGGCTCACCTGACGGGCGAGGCATCTCCTATTGATGACGCGCCATTTCGTCCTTAAGCCTTGAAGGGGATGATGGGTACGAGGCCATCAATGGTCCATGGCCGGTCATGGGTTGACGGTGGCGGGGCGTGGTGTGAAGGCTTGGTGCTGGGTAATGAGCCGCGAATAATCAGTCGCGCCGATGGTGCACCCCTAGATGGAGATGGGCAAGTTTCTCTTTGGAAGCTAGCCCATTTTTTTTGTGTTTTACGTAGTGATGTTTAGACGGTTGCCCGCAAAACCGGCGTCGCTTTGAAGCCGGCCGTCAGCAGCAGGGACAGACCATAGATGGCCACTGCCAACGCAGGAATTGACCACAGCGCATTGAAATCCAGCGCGGTGAACAGGTAGCGGTACATCAGGTCGATCAGCCAGGGGTGGATCAAATACACCCCCAAGGTCAGCTCCGCCAGATGGGCACTGATGCGCGAGTTGATCAAGGGCTGATTCCAGTCACGCAGCAGCACGATCAACGCGATAGACATGGGGATGACGGTAATGCTCAGGTAGTCGTAAAAGTACGCCGCGGTTTGACGATCGTGGGTGATGGCCAACGCGTAAAAGCCCCAGGCTGTGGCCGCAATACTGCCCAGTAATACCGAGAGGGTCAGCCAGCGGGGCACGCGTACAGGTACTTTGCGCAGCAGATAGCCCAGCAGGAAATAGGGCAGATAAGACAGAAACCAGGTGAAGAAAGGAGCCGAGTGAGTGTTCAGCTCTGGCTTGCTCAGGGTGCTCAGCGCAGACAGTACGAAAGCGGCTCCAGTCAGCACCGTCAATTGCTTCAGATTGGTGTTCTGGACCATGCGACGCAAAAATGGCGTGAACAGGTACAGGAACACGATCATGTACAAAAACCAGAGGTGAAAATAGGGACGCCCCTGCAATAGACGCTCCAGATAGGGGTAGGGATCTGCCTGCGGCGTCCACCAATGTTGCTTGAAGGCGGTCCAGCCCAGGTAAAAGGCCGTCCAGAACAGCAAGGGCAGCAAGACCCGTGATGCCCGTTTGCGATAGAACAGTTTCATGCCTTCTTGAGGCCGGGGTTCGAGCAGGAGCGCACCGCTGACCATCACAAAGACCGGTACGCACCAGCGGGTGGCCGCATCATACAGATTGCCGCTCCACCAGTTGGCCGTGCCTACCTCGGCATTGAGGACGGCGTAGGCAGCGATATGCAGGCATACCACCGAGAAAATCGCCACGATCCGCGCATTGCTGATCCAGTTCATGAGAGGGCATAAAAAACAGACACCTGCTTATCCTAAGGGGCAGACGTTTCTGATTTGTCCCCCAAATACGGGATTTGGCGTCCAGTTTTGTCTGGATGTGACGGGAAGAGGGCGAGCTCACGGCTTGGCGGGCGCGGACACCGTCAGCGTGCTGTCTTTAGGTCGGGATTGAGAAAAGGGTGTATAAATTACCAGCGTTATACGGTTAAATAGCAGGCTTAGCCGGACAGACCGGTCAGGACATTCCTGATCTGGCGGTGCTGGGCAGGAGTAGGGTGGATGCAGCTGGATTTGACGGGAATGGATGTGCTGATCGCGGTGGTCGCCTTGGCGCTGGGACTGGTGCTGGGTGCATGGCTGCGGTCGCGCATGACCGCCCCGGTCGAGCGGGCACTGGAGGATCGATGCGCGCGTCTGGAGCAGGATCTGGCCCATGCTCACGAGCACTCTCAGCACGCCCAGAACCGGGCCGTGGAACTGGATAAAGAGCTGATACGCCGCGATGCTCAGATTCAGGCCCAGGAACGGCGTAACCAGGCTATCCAGGAGGACCTGGAACATAGCCGTGAACAAATGCGGCTGCAGTTCGAGTCGCTGGCTCAACAGATTC
This sequence comes from Alcaligenes sp. Lyrl_28, assembly GCF_051948705.1. NCBI lineage: Bacteria > Pseudomonadati > Pseudomonadota > Betaproteobacteria > Burkholderiales > Alcaligenaceae > Alcaligenes > Alcaligenes sp. Lyrl_28. The sequence continues at coordinate 54,959 of NZ_JAYJLG010000005.1, read as the reverse complement.
TGGAGGCCAAAGGACAAACGTTGCGCCAGGACAGCCAGCGCACCCTGGATGAAATGCTGCGACCCTTTCGCGAGCAATTGGCTGGTTTTCAACTGCGGGTGAACCAGGTGCATGACGAGTCCGTGAAAGGCCAGACCGCCTTGAGTCTGGAGCTGCAACGCATGCAGGAAATGGGGCTGCGCATGAGTGCCGAAGCGCACTCGCTGGCGATGGCCCTGAAAGGTGATAAGAAAACCACGGGGAATTGGGGTGAAACCCAGCTGGAGAAAACGCTGGAAGTGGCGGGGCTGGTGCGTGGTGTGCACTTTGATACGCAGTGGCAGGCACGCGATGAGCAAGGCCGCCTGCGGTATCCCGATTTTGTGGTCCATCTTCCCCAGGACAAGCATCTGGTGCTGGACTGTAAGGTGTCCCTGGTGGACTACGACCGCGCCATTCGTGCTCAGACCGATGAGGAGCGTCAGCAAAGCCTGCAGGCGCATGTGCAGGCACTGCGCAACCATATTGATGATCTGGCCACCAAGGATTACAGCGCCTTGCCCGGTTTGAACAGCCCTGGTTTTGTATTCATGTATGTGCCGATTGAAGCGGCCTATATGCAGGCGTTGCAGCAGCATCATGGTCTGTTCGATTACGGTCTGGGTAAGAACGTCCTGATGGTTTCACACACGACCTTGCTGCCCATTTTGCGCACCGTAGCCAATATCTGGATGATGGTGCGCAGCAATGAGCAGGCCCACGAACTGAGCCAACGTGCAGGGGATATCTATAACCAGGTGTCTCTCCTGGCCGAACGTCTGAAAAAGCTGGGCGAAACCTTGGGGCAGGCGGGCAAACACTACAACAGCACCGTTACGGCACTGGCTGGCCAGCAAGGTTTGTACGGCAAAGTCAGCCGCTTTGCCGAGCTATCGGCCAGGGCCAAACGTACGCAGCCGGGGATTGAGCCCTTGCATACGGATATTGAGCATGAGCGGCTGGAATGGGTGTTGCCGCAAGAGACTGAGCCGGTGCAGGAAAAAGGGTCGGATGCGTGATCGTGCGTGACAGCACAAGCCCCTGCTTGGCTGCGCGATGAGGCCAGGCCGTCCTTATCTGACATGCCTGGAGTCGTGCCAATATCAGCGGGAAGATGGCCGTCAGGGCTGAGTGTGACGGGGCTGGCGTGGCGACGGGAATAAGGTGAAACCGGTGCATGCAGCCCGCGTTTTCAGGGGGCGGCGGCAGGACCCCCATCCTGCTCAATAAGCTCCAGCCACTGCTCCACCAGTTGCGGGGCGCTGAACAAATAGCCCTGCAATCCATGGCAGCCGCGACGCAGCAGGAATTCTTTCTGCTGCTCGTTTTCCACCCCTTCTGCCACCACGTGCAGGCCCAGTTGTCGTGCCATGGCCAGTACCGTGCGCACAATGGCGTTGGCTTCTTGCTCCCCAGGCACCCCCAGAATCAGGCTGCGGTCCATTTTCAACTCATACAGTGGCAGGCGGCGTATGGCGGCCAGGTTGGAATAGCCGGTACCAAAGTCATCCATGGAAAAGCGGATGCCCAGATCCTTGAGTTCCCGCATCATGCTGTTGGCAGAGCTGAAGTCCTCCATCAGCACGCCTTCGGTAATCTCAAAAATCAGGCGATGGGCGGGGGCGCCGCTGCTTTCCAGAATCTGGCGTGTGCGGCGGGCAAAATCGGGCCGGCGGAACTGGATCGGGCTGACGTTAATGGAAATCGGAAAGTGGCACTGCTGGGTTTGCAGCAGCAGATCACAGACCGAGGCCATGATCCAGTCGCCCAGGGGGGTGATCAGGTCCGTGCTTTCCGCCAGCGGAATGAACAGATTGGGAGTGAGCATGCCGCGGGTGGGATGCAGCCAGCGCAGCAGTACTTCAGCACCACAAATACGGTTGTGCTTGTCGTACTGGGACTGCACAAACAGGCGCAGTTGATCCGATCCTATGGCAAAGCGCAGATCGTGTTGCAGATTCAAATGTTCTTCGACGGCCTCTTGCATGCCAGGCTCGTACAGCGTGATCTGGTTGCGGCCATTTTCTTTGGAGCGATACATGGCCGTGTCGGCCTGACGCATCAGATCTTCCGAAGTCAGGGTGCTGTCGGTAATCAGGGCCAGACCGATACTGCTGCTGCTCAGATACGAATGGCCTTCAATGTTGTAAGGCTCCTCAAGACGGGTGCGCACCAGTTCAGCAAATTCCAGTGCTTCTTTGTAGCAGTCGCGCACGGTGCCTGGGTGCAGAATCTTCAGGATGACAAACTCGTCCCCGCCCAGTCGGGCCACGATGTCCTGGGGGTCAATAATCAAGGACAGGCGGCGTGCTACTTTGCGCAGCAAGGCATCGCCAATGGCGTGTCCGCGTGCGTCGTTGATATGTTTGAAGCGGTCCAGATCCAGAAAGTACAACGCACCGGGCCGTTTGTAAGGCTCGATGGTTTGCAGGTGGCGTTCCAGGCGTTGCAGCAGCAGGCGGCGATTGGGCAGTTCGGTGAGTGGATCGTAAAAAGCCAGCCGATAGTTTTCTGATTGCGTGGCTTTAAGGGCCGAGATGTTGGTGGAGATGCAGTACAGGCTGGTTTGCCGCGTTTCCGGGTCTTGGACGGGCATCTTGATGGAGAAAAATGTGGCGCGTATATCGCCTTTACGGTCCCGCACCACCTCTTCCACGGCCAATCGTTCACCGCTGTACAGCACCTGTTCGTCGTTGTGCCGGAATTCGTTGATGGTCTGTTTGTTGGCGTACAGATCCTGATCGGTTTTACCCACAATGCTGTCGGTGGTGTAGTTCAGGTCCTCGCACAGCTTGCGGTTGGCGTATTGATAGCGGAACTGATCGTCCTTGATGTACACGTAGGCGTCAATGGCATCGAGCACCGTATGCAAATGATGCTCGGTGCGCAGCAGTTTTTTGCGCTGGCGACGCAGGACAATGCGCATCAGGGTCACGGTAAGCAGAGCGATCGTCAACAAGACGCCCAGCGTCAGCAATGCAGGAATAATCCAGGGCTTGGTCGGCTTTTCGATCAGGCGCAGACCCCACTGGTTCAGCGTTTCGGTATAGAACGGGTCGTTATTGTCTTGCCAGTTCTTGATGTGGGTATCAATGGCCGCCAGCAGATCCAGGTTGCGGTCCTTGGCAGTGACAAAATAAGTGTTGGTCGGTTCCAGCCGGATAGGGGCGGTTTTCAGGCCATGTTCACCGGCATGGCGTACCCCAAATAAATGGCCGACTACTGCGGCGTCGGCCTGTTTGGTCTGTACCAGTTTCAGGGCACTGTACTGGGAGTCGGTGATGACCAGCCTGGAGCCCAGTTCCAGTTTTTGCAAAATATTGTAGAGCTGGGTCAGTTGCAGGGTGCCGCTCATGACCGCAATGCGTTTGCCATTCAGGTCGTTCAGCGCGCCGATATGTGTGGTTTTGCCTGTGAAGATCTGAGACCAGTCCTCCAGCACCGCTCGGTTGTGGTAGCTGTACAGCGCTGCCCGTTCGGGCGAATAGGCCAGTCCTGGCACGAGATCGAGCAGGTCGTTTTGCAAGGCGTTCAGGCACTGTTGCCAGTCGCACTGTACCGCCTCCAGGGTCCAGCCCTCGCGCTTGGCAATCTCCATCAGCAGCTCGCCCATAATGCCGCCGGGACGGGCCTGGCTATCCAGCAAAAGCTTGGGGGGATTTTCATAGACGCCCACACGCACAATATGCTGTTGGGCATGCGGTGCCGCCTGGGCAAAGGGGACCAACAGGCCCAGGATAGCCAGTAGGCTTGGCATGTAGATTGCCCTGCGCAGCGATAGATAAATAAGGCGGGGCAATTTCATGATGAAGTGGCTGCACAAAGCAGGGAATCGGGTGCGGTCATGCAACAATGATGTGACTAATTTAACTGAATATCGAGAACGGGGGCGGATGCGTGCCACATTTCGGTAACAAATAGCAGGGAGCAGACGAATGGCGGATTGTGAAACCGTAGAGGTGAGTGTTAAAGGGCGGGTCCAGGGGCTTGGGTTTCGTGCCAGCGCCTTGCGTCACGCGCATCTGTATGGCGTCAAAGGCTGGGTCAGCAATGCAGGGGACGGCTCGGTGGAGCTGTTGTTGCAAGGCACGGCCGATGCCATCGATCGTATGGTCAGCTGGCTTTATATCGGTCCCGAGCAGGCGCAGGTTGAGCAGGTGGATATACAGCGCTCTTACACCGACAAGCGTTACGACTTTTTCGAAATTCGCTAATGCCACCCATCATTGGCAGCACAACGCCCTGAAAAAGAAATAATGATAGCGAATTGCGGGCAAACCCTAGTAAAACATTTGTTTTTTTTGTTCGTCTCCAGATTAACATGCGTTTTATTGTGTGGATGTGTGAGTAGAACGATACATGGAGCCCTTGTTACGCCTGCAGCGTCTCTTGCCTGAGCTGACTCCCGAGTTGCGTCGGGCGGCCCAATGGGTAGAACGCCATCCGGTAGAGGTCAGCCTGTGGTCCATGCGCAAGCAGGCGCAGGCCTTGTCGCTGGCTCCGGCCACCATGCTCCGTCTGGCCAAAGCGGCGGGCTATGAAAGCTATGATGGCTTTCGCGAGCCCTTCCAACAGGCTTTGCATCGCACCAGCGGCACGATGGCCGCACGCGCCCAGAACTTGCAAGGCAGCCGCGCCTCGGAGCAACAGGCCAGGGACTTGGGTGCGCAACAGGAGCAGGCGTTGGCGTCCGTGTTGCGGCTCAACCCGCTTAATGCGCTTGATGCGTGCGCCCGGGCCATTCTGGGCGCGTCCAAGGTCGGGTTCTTGGGGCTGGGAGCCAGCTTTGCCTGCGCTTTTCAGATGCATTACGCCTATCAGCTGATTCGGGGCGACGGTGTCTTGCTGAACCGGGCGGCCGATTTGCTGTTGGAGCTGGAAACGGGTCTGGATAGCGGCAGTGTGTTGCTGGTCATCAGTCAGGCGCCGTACGTTAAAGCCGTGGTCAACAGCGTGCAGCAAGCGGTGCAACGCGGGATTCCCGTCGTGGCAATTACCGATAGTGTGTTGTCACCGATTGCACAAGGTGCCCGGCATGTTTTGTTGTTCGAGGCACAGACCGGTGGTCAGTGCGCAGCAAGTTTTTTCCATTCCCTGGTGGGCGCCGTCACCGTAGCCGAGCATCTGCTGGCGCGGATTGCCGCGCTGGGAGGCAAGCCGGTTGTACAGCGCTTGGCGCAACTGGAGACATCCTTTCGTAGTCAGGGAATTTATTGGCAGCACGATGAAGAGGCAGGCCCGGCTCCTGCAAAGTGAAGAAAACCGGCCGTACCGGCTATACAAACAGGGGATTTCCCCATGGGAGACAAGAAGATGGAACACATTAGCAAACAAACCGGCAAAAAGAAGGTGTGGGCGCTCAGCGCAACGGCGGCGGTTTGCGCCATGCTACTGAGCCCGCTGCCGGCCAGTGCCCAGCAGAAATTTGTCAGTATCGGCACGGGAGGCGTGACTGGCGTGTATTACGCCGCGGGCGGTGCGATTTGCCGTCTGGTCAATAAAGATCGGGGTACCGATGGCGTGCGCTGCTCGGTAGAGTCCACCGGAGGCTCGGTTTTCAACGTCAATACTATCAAGGCCGGTGAGCTGGACCTGGGCGTGGTGCAGTCCGATGTAGGTTACAACGCCTATAACGGTGAAGGGCAGTTCAAGGACGGAGGGGCTTACAAGAAGCTGCGTTCGGTGTTTTCTATTCACCCGGAACCCTTTACCGTGCTTTCGCGCAAAGAGGCCAACATCAATACCTTTGATGATTTCAAGGGAAAACGCTTTAACGTGGGCAATCCGGGCTCGGGCACACGGGCATCGATGGATCAGTTGTTGCAGGCAATGGGTCTGGACAACAGCTTTTTCTCGCTGGCCTCGGAACTGCGTCCTGATGAGCATGGCCCGGCCCTGTGTGACGGCAAGATCGATGGCTTCATTTATGGCGTAGGCCACCCCTCGGCCAATATTCAGGACCCCACCACCTCTTGCGGCGCCAAGCTGGTCCCACTGACCGGAGCGGCGGTAGACAAGTTGGTCGAGACCTATCCCTACTACGCCAAAGCCGTGATTCCAGGCGGGTTGTACCCAAATAACCCGGACGATGTGCAAACCTACGGCGTTTTGGCCACCTTTGTGACCTCGGAAGATGTGCCCGAAGAGTCGGTCTATAACGTTGTCAAAGCCGTGTTCGACAATTTTGACGACTTCAAGCGCTTGCACCCTGCATTGGCAAACCTGAAAAAAGAGGACATGGTTAAAAATGGCCTGTCCGCTCCCTTGCACAAAGGGGCTGAAAAGTACTTCAAGGAAAAAGGGCTGCTGTAAGACAGTCTGATCGTGGCCAGGCCGGCACAGGCCGCCTGGCCGCAAGTGCCGCTGCACCAGCAGTGGTCTTGCTTTTCCTGGAGACACATGCAAATGACACAACAAGAACCTAAAAAAACGGCGCAGGACGTCGCTCTGACACAGGATGAAACAGCACAACTGGAAAAACTGGTTGCCGATGTAGACCGGGGTGGGCGTTCGGTCACGGGTGCGGCGGGCATGGTGTTGTTCCTGGCTGCAATCGGCTGGTCTCTGTTCCAGCTCTGGTACGCCTCTCCGTTGCCTTTTGCCCTGAATCTGGGGATTTTCAATGATACTGAGGCGCGTGCCCTGCACTTGGGCATCGCCATGTTTCTGGCCTATCTGGCGTATCCTGCCTGCAAGAGTTCGGCTCGGGATCGCATCCCTGTTCAAGACTGGATATTGGCGCTGATCGCCGCATTTTGCGGCTCGTATCTGTTCTTTTTCTATAAAGAGCTGGCCATGCGTCCCGGCATCCCGACCACGATGGACGTGGTGGTGGCCAGTGTGGGTCTGGTCTTGCTGCTGGAGGCCACGCGGCGCTCCTTGGGCGCGCCCATGGCGGTATTGGCGCTTATTTTCATTGCCTATATCTTTTTGGGCCCCTGGTTGCCCGATGCCTTGTCCCACCGTGGCGCTTCCTTGCAGCGTCTGGTCTCACACATGTGGTTGACCACCGAAGGGGTCTACGGGGTGGCCCTGGGCGTTTCTGTTTCTTATATTTTCATTTTTGTATTGCTGGGCTCGTTGCTGGATCGTTGCGGGGCGGGCAATTACATGATGCAGGTCTCCTTTGCCTTGTTGGGGCACTTGCGCGGCGGGCCTGCCAAAGTGGCGGTGGTGTCCTCGGCGGTCAATGGCATTGTGTCGGCCTCCTCGGTTGCCAACGTGGTGACGGGGGGCATTTTCACCATCCCCCTGATGAAAAAAGCCGGTTACGGTGGCATCCGTGCCGGCGCGATTGAAACCGCCTCCTCGGTCAATGGGCAGATCATGCCCCCAGTCATGGGCGCAGCTGCGTTTCTGATGATTGAGTATGTCGGCATTCCCTATACCGACATCATTCGGCATGCCTTGCTGCCTGCGGTCATTTCGTACATTGCCCTGTTCTACATCGTGCACCTGGAGGCGCTCAAACTGGGGATTCAACCGATGATGGCATCGGGCAAGCCCAAGACCTTTGTGCAAAAACTGGCTGGCTGGGGCATGGGGACGGCCGGCACCCTGATTGTGATGGGGCTGGTGTACTGGATAGGCGTCGGCGTGCAGGCGGTGGCCGGTGCCGCTGCAATCTGGATTCTGTTGTTCCTGCTACTGGCCTTGTACGTGTTTTTGCTGAAAGTGGCAGCGGATCATGAGGATCTGCCCACCGATATCAATGTGAACACGCCGGTGCGGCCCGAACCCTGGCCAACGGTGCGAGCCGGTTTGTATTTTCTGATCCCGATTGGCATTTTGGTCTGGTGCCTGACGGTAGAGATGATGTCTGCGGGCCTGTCGGCTTTCTGGGCAGTAATGGCCATGTTGTTCCAGATGGCGACACAACGGCCCATCATCGCCTGGTTTCGCAAACAGGCGACCGCCCAGCCTCTGCGCCAGGGCATCAGTGAAGTCTGGGTGGGGCTGCAGGAAGGCGCTCGCAATATGGTGGGCATCGGCATTGCCTGCGGGACGGCGGGCCTGATTGTAGGGGCCATCACACTGACTGGCCTGGGCCTGCGCATGACTGCCTTCGTGGAGATGGTATCCATGGGCAATGTGCTGGTCATGCTGTTTTTCACCGCTGCAGTATGTCTGGTTCTGGGTCTGGGTATGCCAACGACCGCCAACTACATTTTGATGGCGACCTTGATGGCCCCCGTCGTGGTGGAACTGGGGGCGCAAAGCGGGATGGTCATTCCGCTGATTGCGGTCCACATGTTTGTGTTCTATTACGGGATCATGGCGGACATCACGCCGCCGGTCGGCCTGGCCACCTTTGCAGCGGCAGCCATTTCAGGTGAGGACCCGATCAAGACGGGCGTGCAGGGCGTGACCTATGCGATGCGCACCGCCGTGTTGCCGTTCATGTTCATCTTCAATCCCATGCTGCTGCTGATCGGCATTCACAGTGCCTGGGAATTAATGCTGGTGGTGCTGGGCGCCACGGTTGCATCGCTGGCCTTTGCCGCAGCCACCATGGGCTGGTTGCGGATCAAGACGAGCTGGCTGGAGACCGGCCTGCTGTTGCTGGTGACTTTCATGTTGTTCCGCCCCGACTGGTTTATGGATCACGTTGCTGAGAAATATCAGGATCGTCCTGCTTCGGAGTTGATGCAGATTGTGCAGACCATACCGGATGGCGGAAATCTGGTGGTTCAACTGGCCGGGATGAACCTGGAAGGCAAGGATTTGCAGAAAACAGTAGCGGTGTCGTTGCCGGCCTTGCCGCCAGGTGACCAAGCGAGCGGTCTGGCAGCGGCCAGCAAGCGCTTGTCGCAAGCGGGCCTGACGATCATGGCATTTGGCGACACGGCCCAAATTGCATCCGTGAGTTTTGGCAGTCCCGCACGTCGAGCCGGGTGGGAGCAAGGCTGGGACATTGAGCAGGTGAAGGTGCCTCATCCAGATCGCCCTTCGGAATTCTGGGTGTATATACCCGCTTTTCTGATCTTGATCTGGCTGTGGACTCGTCAAGGTGTGCGGATGCGTCGTATCCCCGATCCGGTTCGGCACTGAGCGTGTCAGTACTACCGGCCGTCCTTGCGGTGGCGGGTAGTACACTGATGGCCCTGATTGTCTGGCCCGCTGCGTTGGCGGGCCGTTTTCCGTGTGGCTTTTCTTGTCATGACACCGATAAACAGCGTCCCGCCCGTGCCTTCGCGTGACGGGGTCAGCCCCAGCAAAGTGTGGTGCCCGCCCGGTCCGTGGCAGCGGCTCGATGAGTTTTTGCTGCAGCGTTTTCCACATGTGAATCCTGAGGTTTTGCTCGATAGACTCAGGCGTGGCGACATTCTGGATCAGAATGCGGTACCCCAGACGCTGGATTCACCCTACCGGGCTGAGCGTTGGCTGTGGTACTTCCGCATGGTGGACAAGGAAACCATCGTTCCCTTTGAGATGCCCATCCTGTATGCGGATGAGTGTTTGATTGCGGTCGACAAGCCGCATTTTCTGGCGACGACGCCCGGCGGACGCCATTTGCATGAAACAGCCTTGAGTCGCCTGCGAAAACATTTCAAAGAGGATGGCATCAGCCCTATTCACCGGCTGGACCGGGAAACAGCGGGTATTTTGCTGTTTTGTCGGGACCCGTCTGCCCGTGGGGCATATCAGTCCCTGTTTCAGCAAGGTGGCATTGAGAAGGAATATGAGGCGGTGGCACCATTTCAGGAAAAACTGGCAAGCGGGCTGGTGTACCGTAGCCGCCTGAAAGAGGTGCCGGGCCGTTTTGTGATGGAAGAAGTGGCGGGAGAGCCCAACAGCAGTACCGAAATCGTGTGCGAGCGACATTGGCAGACCGGGCAGGGCGATCATCGGGCGCTTTATCGCCTGCGCCCGCATAGCGGTCGCAAGCATCAGTTGCGGGTGCATTTGAGCAGCTTGGGTGCCCCCATTCTCAATGATGTGTTTTATCCGGAGTTGTTGCCCGAGCGCGCTGCCGATGATTTCAGTCAGCCGCTGCAATTGCTGGCGCGGCACATTGCATTCATCGACCCTTTGAGTGGCCAGCCACGGCGCTTTAGCAGCCAACGTCAGCTGGAGCTGGCCTAGTTGGCCTCAGCGTTCACGCCGCGACTCGAACTGCGGGCATCTTGAGTGAACGTCAGGCGGGCAACAGGTGTACGTCCCCTTGGCACACCAGCCGGTCCGGGCACTCAGTAATCGCGGAAAACCGCTTCGATCTCATCGTGTTCCAGCTTGTTGGCCAAGGACAGCATCAACAAGATTCGGGCCTTTTGCGCGGGCAGGTAATGCGCTGCGATCGTGTGATGGTCGGCATCATAAGCGCTGTCTGTCACAGGCCCTGCAGGGATACGGGAGGCGCGGACACAGACCACGCCGAGCCGGTGAGCCAGGCTGACCCCTTCCAGCGCGCCAGGAGTCAGGCTGCCGTTTCCGGTTGCGGCCACTACCAGGCCCTGCACGCCGCTTTGGGCCGCGTGGCGATACAGTTCGGCCAGCGTGTCGGGATGATCGTAAAAAATCTGCACTTTGGGCAGGCTGTGCAAAGAGCGAACATCGAACAGGCTGCTGTGGGTATGGGGCAGCAGGCTGCGCATCATGAAACGAGCCTGGCCGCCCGCTACCAGTCCCAGTGGGCCGGCATCGGGCGAACCAAATGCGCCGGTCTGGGTGGTGTGTTGCTTGCTCAGAAAACGGGCGCTGTGAATCTGGTCATTGAGCAGCACCAGCACGCCCTGATCCTGAGCCCGCGACGAGCAGGCCACTTGCACTGCCTGGTATAGGTTCAGCGGTCCGTCGGCGCTCAGGGCCGAGGCCGGGCGCATGGCCGCTGTCATCACCACCGGCTTATCGGTTTTCAGGGTCAGGTGCAGGAAAAAAGCACTTTCTTCCAGGGTGTCGGTGCCATGGGTAATGACGGCGCCGTTGATATCGGGGCGTGCCAGCAGCGCATTGAGTTTGTGGGATAGCTCCAACAGCATCCGCGAACTCATGGCCCGACTGTCCACGTTGAAAATCTGGTGGCATTCCAGGTCGGCCAGCTCATTGAGAGCCGGTACGGCTTGTAAAAGCGTTTCCACGCCCTGGGTGATGTCGTAGTCAGTCAGGCCCAGATTGGATTGGGTAGTGGCGGCAATCGTGCCGCCGGTGCCCACCAGGGCCAGTTTGGGGCGTGTTGGCATGTGACAGTGCTCCGCGTCCAGTTGTTATGGTCGGTAGGGCGCACAGTCTGGGTGAACGTCGGTTCAACGGCGAACTTTCAACCAGCGCTCGATCAGGTGTACTACCGACAGCAGGGTAAAGTTAATCAGCAGGTACAGCAGGCCCGCAATCACGAAGGTCTCGATGATGGCGTAGTTCTGGTTCATCAAGCGTTTGGCATGGCCGGTCAGATCCATGACGGCAATGGTCGAGGCCAGACTGGTGCCTTTGATGGCCAGCACGATTTCATTGCTGTAGGCCGGCAAGGCCTGGCGGATGGCCAGGGGGAAGACGACGCGGCGAAAGCGCATCCAGGCGGACATGCCGATGGATTTGGCGGCCTCGATCTGGCCGACCGGAACGGCCTGAAAGCCCCCACGGAACACTTCGCTGACATAGGCGCCACTGTTCAGGCCAATGGCCAAAATGGCGCAGCGCATGCCATCGCTGAACAGCCACCATAGGGCGGGGGTCTCGCGCACAAAGCTCACCGTACCTACGCCGTAATACAGCAGAAATAACTGAACCAGCAGGGGGGTGCCCCGAAAAACGGTGCTGTAGCCAAAGGCAAAACCGTTCAGAAGACGGCTGTGGGACTGGCGCATCAGGGCCAGGGACAGGCCGATGAACAGCGACAGCACAATGCCCCACAGACCGATATACACGCTCATGCCAAACCCTTTGAACAGGGTTTCGATGGTCGTGTTGAATAATTCCAGATCTATCATGGCCGGGCTCTCATGCCTTTGCCGGTATAGCGTTCGGCCAGTAAAAACAGGGCCTGACTACAGGCACCGATCAGAAAATAAAGCACACCCGCAATCAGGTACATGGCCATCGGTTCGCGTGTGTTGGCCGCTCCCAGGGTGGCGGCGCGCATGATTTCGACCAGGCCGACCAGCGAGATCAGGGCGGTGTCCTTGAGTGCGGTCTGCCAGACATTATTGGCGCCGGGCAAGGCATACCAGAACATTTGCGGCAGGATAATGCGGCGCAGGCGCTGCCAGGATGACATGCCGATGGCCTTGGCCGCCTCGATCTGGCCTTCAGGAATGGCCTGCAAGGCGCCGCGAAAGACTTCCACGCTGTACGAGCCGGCAATCAGGCCAATCGCCAAAATGCCCACCAGGGCGGGAAACCAGCGGGTGACGACATCTTCCATGCGCATGAAGTCGGCCAGATCGGAGACAAATTGCACCGAGCCGAAAAACAGCAGATAGATGATGAGCAGCTCAGGGATGCTGCGCACAACCGTGGTGTACAAGCTGACGGGGCCACGCAGCCAGCGTGGCCCGTTGGTCTTGATGCTGGCTCCTGTAATTCCAATGACAACGCCAAGGGCCATGCCCAAAACGGAGATCAGCAAGGTCATTGCCGCTCCGCGAAGGAACATCCAGCCCCAGCCTTCGCGCAGCACATTAAAAATGGTCTCTAGCATCAAGTGGTACTTCTCGACTTATTTCTTGCAGATCTCGTAGTTGGCGATGTCGATGTCAAACCACTTTTCGCTGGCGGTCTTGACGGTGCCATCGTCAATCAGCTTGCACAGGGCAGCATCAACCTTGGCTTTCAGTTCTGCATTGTCTTTGTGGATACCGACGGCAATGCCGTAACCCAGCGTCTCGGGATCGGAGGAGCCCTTGATGACCAGCTTGGACAGGGCAAAGTTCTGCTCGCCAACCTTATGCAGAAATTTGGACTGAGAGGTCAGGTCGGCAAAGGTGCCGTTCAGACGACCGGCGTCCAGATCAATTTGCATCTGGTCCAGGGTTTCGTAATTCTTGACAGTGGTCTTGGGGGCTTTCTTGGCCAGGAAAGCGCCATGTGTGGTGCCGCCCTGAACGCCAATCGTTTTACCGGCCAGGCCGTCAAAAATGGTCTGTTCGTTGTCGGCGCCGATCAGCTCGCTGTTCTTGGGCAACACGAAAATCGCGTCTTCAACGGCGTAAGGAATACTGAAATTGACGCGCTTGGCACGCTCGGGTGTATAGGACATGCCCGAGATGATCAGGTCAAAGCGTTTGGCATCCAGGGAAGGAATCAGGCTGTCAAAGGCTTGCACGATGAATTTGCAATCGCTGTTCAGCTCTTTGCACAGGGCTGCGCCAATATCGGCGTCAAAGCCGGTGACTTTACCAGCGGCGTCCACCATGCTCCATGGCGGGTAACCACCTTCGGTACCGATTTTCAGGGTGTCTGCCATTGCAGCCTGGGAGCCCAACAGGGCCAGGCTTGCACAGATCAGGGTCTTGCTGAGGAAACTCATGGTCTGGCTCTCCTTTGTGGAAAGGCTGGTCAGGGCCGTCTCAGCCCTGCTGGTTTTCCAGCCGGTGTCGTATGCACGAAGCGATGATCTTACTGCATTGGTTGTAAAAACTGCTGTAGACGCTCGGATTGTGGCCTATCGAACAGGTCTTTGGGGTGGCCGCGCTCTTCAATCAGGCCGTTGTGCATGAAAATGGTCTCGGAAGAGACGTCGCGCGCAAAGTTCATTTCGTGGGTCACCAAAATCATGGTGCGGCCTTCCTGGGCCAATTGGCGAATCACACGCAGTACCTCGCCCACCATTTCCGGGTCCAGTGCCGAGGTCGGCTCGTCAAACAGCAAGACATCCGGGTCCATGGCCAGGGCGCGGGCAATGGCCACACGCTGCTGCTGTCCGCCCGACAGCTCGGCTGGATAGGCATCACACTTAGTGCTCAGACCCACCTTGCCCAGCAGTTCGCGGGCGTAGTCGGCCGCTTCCCGGGCCGGACGTCCTTTGACATGGATGGGGCCTTCGGTGACGTTTTGCAGCACCGTGCGGTGCGACCAAAGATTGAAGTTCTGAAACACCATGCCCAGGCGTGCGCGGACTTGTTCAAGCAGGCGCGGATTGTCCGTCTGGCAAATTCCCTTGCGATTGCGGTGGCTGCGCAAAATGTCATTGCCGATCTGGATCTCGCCCTGATCGGGGACGACCAGATGGTTGATGCAGCGCAGCAAGGTGCTTTTGCCCGAACCGGAGGCACCGATGATGGAAAGCACATCGCCCTTGTGGGCTTGCAGGGAAATGCCCTTGAGCACCTCGTTGGTGCCAAAGCGTTTGTGGATGTCGCGTACCTGGACCGCCGCGTTCAGGTCATTGTTATTCACAGCAACGTCCTTGCGGTCAAAGAGAAAGGGGGTAAGGGTTTCATACGGGTGTCATATCCTGGATGCCCGATTCTACCGCTTTCCCCCTGTTTTTTTTGCACAGGCGCTGTATTTTGCTCATAAAAAGCGGCATAAACCGGGTATGCCGCCTTACAAGCTTAAGGATACAGGCCGCGTACCTGACGAGATTCCAGAATGCGGGCGCAACCCACGATAAAGGCAGCCGTGCGCAAGGTGACGTTGTGCTCCTTGGCGACCGCCGCCACGGTGGTGTAGGCCGAGCGCATCATCATTTCCAGACGGTTGTTGATCTCGTCCTCGGTCCAGAAGAAGCTGGAGAAGTCCTGGACCCACTCGAAATAGGACACGGTGACACCACCGGCGTTGGCGACCACGTCCGGCACAATGGTCACGCCCTTGCTGTTCAGAATGTCGTCGGCTTCGGGGGTGGTGGGGCCATTGGCACCCTCGATCACAATGCGGGCGCGAATGCGGTCGGCATTGTGCTTGTTGATCTGGCCTTCCAGGGCAGCCGGAATCAGCAGATCGGTTTCAATGTGCCAGAAGTCTTCATTGGCGATGGCCTCCGCGTTGGGAGCGCCGGCCAGACCCTTGTGCTGTTCCATGTGGTTCAGCAAGGCCAGTACATCCAGGCCGTTGGGGTTGTACACGGTGCCGGTGTGGTCCTGTACGGCCAGCACCTTGGCGCCGGCTTCCTGGAACAGGCGCGCCGCAGTGCCGCCCACATTACCGAAGCCTTGCACAATGACGCGTGCGCCGTTCAGGTCGATGCCGGCATCACGGGCCGCTTCGCAGCCTACGGTAAATACGCCGCGCCCGGTGGCTTCCACCCGGCCCAGGCTGCCGCCCAGGGACACGGGCTTGCCGGTGACCACCCCTGTGCTGGTGCCGCCCACGTTCATGGAATAGGTGTCCATCATCCAGGCCATGGTCTGGGCGTTGGTGTTGACGTCCGGAGCGGGAATGTCCTTGTTGGGGCCGATGATCACGCCGATCTCGCTGGTGTAGCGGCGGGTGATGCGCTCCAGTTCGGCCTGGGAGTAGTTGCGCGGGTCAATACGAATACCGCCCTTGGCACCGCCAAATGGCAGATTCACGGCAGCCGATTTGATCGACATCCAGGCAGCCAGGGCCATCACTTCGGACAAGGTCACGTCCTGGTGATAGCGCACGCCGCCCTTGCCAGGGCCACGGGAAGTATTGTGCTGAACGCGGTAGCCCTCAAAATGAGCCACGGTGCCGTTATCCAGTTCAATGGGGACATCGACAATCAGTGTGCGCTTGGGACGCTTGAGTGTTTCAACCCATCGGGACAGTTTGCCCAGATACGGTGTGACTCGCTCCACTTGTTCGAGATAAATACCCCACGGGCCGACGTCGTCGGCGTTCAGGTATGACGGCAAAGCATGGGTGGGACGATCTGTCATGAGCTCCTCGATAAGGTTGGGGAAACGGGATACGAGTACACCGTGAAGACGCCAATGGCATACAGACATGCAACGGGGCAAACACGCGGTCGATGGGCTTAGCGATGGCCGTGTGTAACAGTTATGCTATCGGAAATGGCCGCTGTTGTGTTTGCAGCGTTTGCAATGGTTTTCTCTGGATGCGTGTGCATTGATGGCTTTTTCTGACTCTTCCCTTTCAGGTCGGCTGGCGCAGCTGCGCCAGCGTATCGAACAGGCTTGCCTGCAGGCTGGCCGCCCTGCCAATGCGGTGGCTCTGTTGCCGGTAAGCAAAACCTTTCCTGCGCCCGTGCTGGCCCAGGCCCTGGATTTGGGCTTGTCGCGAATGGGGGAGAACAAGGTTCAGGAGATTCGGGACAAGCAGGCAGAGCTGGCCGATCGCGCGGTCCAGTGGGTGATGATAGGCCATCTGCAAAGCAATAAGGCCAAAGATATCGCTCGTTTGGCCAGCGAAGTGCAATCTTTGGACCGTTTGTCGCTGGCTCAGGCCCTGGATAGACACCTGCAAACCGAACAGCGCAGCCTGGATGTGCTGATTCAGGTCAAGACCTCGCCCGAGCCCAGCAAGTTTGGTCTGGCACCGCAAGAGCTGCCTGCGTTCATGCAATCCCTGCGCTCACTGGACACCTTGAAGGTGCGCGGCTTGATGACCATGGCCGTCAATAGCGATGATCCGCAGGCTGTGCGCGCCTGTTTCGCACAGTTGCGCCAGTGGCGTGACCGTCTGGTGGAATTGGGCTATGAACAGGTGCAAGGCCTGTCCATGGGCATGAGCGGAGATTTCGAACTGGCGATTCAGGAAGGTTCTACCGAAGTCCGGCTTGGCTCGGCCCTGTTTGGCGCACGTGACTATGGCTGATCGATATCCGCATCGTTACTAATGCCCTGGGTGAGGCGCTCCGCGCATAATGTCTCTGCGCATCCCGGACGGGATGCTTAAAACTTAAAAAAAAGCGGCGCCAAAAGCGCTGCCTGCATGCACAGAGGAGACATCATGCATTGGAAAAAATTTGGAGCCGGTGTGCTGTTGCTGGGCGCCACCCTGACCGGAACGGCGTTGGCAGCGAACTGGCCTCAGTCGGCAGTGACCTGGGTCGTACCCTATCCCGCAGGGGGCGGTTCTGACGTGATAGCCCGGCTGGTCGCCAAACAGTTGGAAAGCAGCCTTGGACAGACACTGATTGTGGAAAACAAACCGGGGGCTGCCACCATTATTGGCGCAACCTACGTCAGCAATGCCAAGCCGGATGGCTATACCGTGGGTACGGCCGATTCGGGCACGCTGGCCTTTAATTCCTCCCTGTACAGCAAACTGCAGTACGATCCCGCCGCGTTTACCTACGTGGGTGGCCTGGCCCGCTTTCCCTTGATGCTGGCAGTCCCGCAAGAGTCTCCGTACAAAACGGTGGCCGAGCTCCTGGAAGCGGTTCGCGCCCAGCCTGAAAAACTGACCGCCTCATCTGCAGGCAGTGGCTCACCCCACCATCTGGCCCTCGAAATGTTCAAGCAACGCACGGACAGCAAAATCGTGCATGTGCCCTACAAAGGAGCCGCGCCGGCCATTCAGGATCTGTTGGGCGGTCAGGTGGATATGTCCTTTGTGGATTCCGCTGCCGCGCTCTCTCATATAAAGGCGGGCAAACTGCGGGTGCTGGCGCTTGCCACTCCCGAGCGCAGCAGTCTGATGCCGCAGGTGCCGACCATGGCCGAGGCCGGGATTGCCGATTTCTACGCCTACGCCTGGCAAGGACTGGTAGGCCCTCCCAAGATGGCTGAGGACGCGCGTGAACGCTTGAGCCAGGACCTGATGCAGGCTCTGAAAACGCCTGAACTGGCTCAGCGTATTCGCGATATGGGCGTGGAGCCCATGCCGATGACGTCCGATGAGTTCCGGGCTTATGCCGAGCGCGAGCGTGCCGACTGGGCCGCCGTAATCAAACGGGCCGACATCCGCCTGGACTGACCGGAATGCGGTCGGATGCGACCGCATCATCAGGCGGCATATTCATCGCCGTAACGTTTCAGGCCGTCCAGGTCCAGAACCTGGACGCCCCCATACTTGATCAGTAACAGCCCTTCGTTTTCCAGCTGACGCAGGGCCTGGTTGGCCCGTTGGCGCGACACCCGCGCCAGATAGCCGATCTCTTCCTGGGTGATGTCCAGGCGCAGACCTTTTCCGGGGTAGAGCAGTGGATTGAACAGCTCTGCCAGACAACGTGCCACGCGGGCATCGGGCGTAGACAGGCTGTTGTACTCAGCCTTGCCGATAAATTGCGCCACACGTTCATTGAGCTGATGCAGGAGGTAGCGGTTGAAAGCAATGCTCTGGTCCAGCAAATCGTTGAAACTGTGCATGGGCAAGCGGGCCACCTGGCTGTCGCGCAAGGCCACCACATCGTATTTGCGCTCTTCGTTTTTCAGCAAGGAGCCTTCCCCTATCCAGCCGCCGGCTGGCACCCCGGTCATGGAGGCGATCTTGCCCTCAGAGTTTCCGACCGACACCTTGAGCAAACCCGAGAGCACACCAATCCAGGCTGTGGCGCGCTCTCCCTTGCGTTCGACGATGGCTCCGGCCTCGTAGGCGGTAATGAGCGTGTCGCGGCGCACTCGCTCTTGCAGCTCCGGCGTCAACAGGCGAAACCAGGCGGCTCGCTCGGATAAAGCATCTACAACATGCATGAGGATTAACCCTCGATAAAGGTCGAATGTCATGTCCGTGACAATCTTCGGGACGGGCAGCCGATAACTTGATTAATAACAGGCTGCAAATAGCGTGAAGGCATAACATGTGCCTTCTGCCGCAATCATAAGCAGCCTCCTGGACCATAACAAGCCGGGAAAATTCGGAGGAGACATGGTTGTGCGGATGGATAAAGAGCAGGTAGCGGGTTTACCCGGCACCTTCCCAGCCTGGATAGAACACCATGCCCAGGTGCGTGGCGACAAAGTCGCCATGCGCGAAAAAGACCTGGGAATCTGGCAGACCTGGACGTGGCGGGAGCTAGCCGAACAGGCCGAGCAACTGGCTGCGGGCCTGGCCGGGCTGGGTGTCAAAGACGGTCAGCATGTCGCGGTGATTGGTGAGAATCGCCCGCGCCTTTACCTGGCCATGATGGCGGCGCAGATGCTGGGCGCCGTACCCGTGCCGCTGTATCAGGATGCAGTGGCTCAGGAGATGCTGCACGTCTTGCTGGATGCCAGCATACGTGTGGCGGTGGTCGAGGATCAGGAGCAGGTCGACAAGTTGCTGGAAGTCTGGGATCAATGCCCGGACCTGGACGCGCTGATCTATGACGACCCGCGCGGTTTGCGTAACTATCAGCAAGAGCAACTGCAATACATCGAGCAGGTCATGGAGCAGGGGCGTTTGCAACTGACGCATGATCCCGATTGCGTACGCCGCATCTGGAAAGCGATTGCTCCGGATCATGCAGCCGCCATGTTCTACACCTCCGGCACCACCGGCAAGCCCAAGGGCGTGGTTCTGACGCATGCGGCCCTGATTGATCGCGGGCTGGCCATTCAGGAGCTGGAATCGCTGACCGATGCCGAGGAAGTCCTGGCGTATCTCCCCCCTGCCTGGATCGGGCAGAACATGTTTTCCTACACGCAGTTTCTGGTGACAGGCTTTACGGTGAATCACCCGGAGTCGCCCGAAACCGTGTCCATCGACCTGCATGATATTGGCCCCACCTATTATTTTGCGCCGCCACGCGTGCTGGAGGGCTTGCTGACGCAAGTCACGATTCGCATGGAAGATGCCAGCGCCCTCAAACGCGGACTGTACAGGCGTTTTATGGCCTTGGCTCAACGCGTGGGCGTGAAGATTCTGGACAAACGACCCGGTGTGGGCCTGTGGGACCGGCTGTGCTATGGCCTGGGCAATATCCTGATCTACGGCCCCTTGCGCAATGCCCTGGGCATGAGCCGCGTGCGCGTTGCCTACACCGCTGGCGAGGCGATTGGCCCGGATCTGTTTGATTTTTATCGTTCCATCGGCATCAACCTGAAGCAGCTCTATGGCGCTACCGAGACGTCTGTTTTCGTGTGCGTGCAGGAAGATGGTCATGTGCGGGCCGACACCGTAGGCCCACCTGTGAAAGGGGTGGAAATCCGCGTGGCCGATAACGGCGAGATTCAGGTGCGCAGCCCCGGACTGTTCAAGGAGTACTACCGCAATCCTGAGTCCACCGCCGAATCCTTTACCGAGGATGGCTGGTATCACACGGGGGATGCGGGGTATCTGGATACCGATGGTCAGCTAAAGATCATCGACCGCGCCAAGGATGTGGGCAAATTGGCCGACGGCTCCCTGTTCGCGCCCAAGTACATCGAGAACAAGCTCAAGTTCTTTCCCTTTATCAAAGAGGCGGTGGCGTTTGGTGACGGCCAGAAAGAGGTCTGTGCCTTCATCAATATTGATCTGGAAGCCGTGGGCAACTGGGCCGAGCGCCGCAATCTGCCTTATGCCGGCTATACCGACCTGGCGGGCAAACCCGAGGTCTATGCCTTGATTCGTGACTGCGTGGCGCAGGTGAACGAGGATCTGGCCAGCGACCCCAAACTGGCGGGATCGCGCATCAGCGCCTTTCTGATTCTGCATAAGGAACTGGACCCCGATGACGATGAGCTCACCCGTACCCGTAAAGTACGCCGGGGCTTTATTGCTCAAAAATACAAGGTGCTGGTCGATGCCCTGTTCAATGGACTGGACCGGCAGTTTGTGGAGACAGAAGTGAAGTTCGAGGATGGGCGCAGCGGTCGCATTTCGGCAGACCTGCACATTGAGCGCATGACAGACGCAGCAGCAAGGAGCGCATGATGAGTGAGGCGCAAGTGGCGGGCCGTCGCATAGGCCCGGTGATACTGGATTTGAAAAATATTTCCTTGTCCTTTGGTGGGGTGAAAGCCTTGACCGACATCTCGTTCAACATTCGTGAACACGAGATTCGCTCCATCATTGGCCCGAACGGAGCCGGCAAAAGCTCCATGCTGAACGTCATCAACGGCGTGTATGCGCCACAACAAGGCGAGATTGTTTTACGTGACCAGAGTTATGCCCGCATGAACTCGCGTCACACCGCCGAGCAGGGTATTGCCCGCACCTTTCAGAACCTGGCCCTGTTCAAGGGCATGAGTGTGCTGGATAACATCATGACGGGTCGCAACCTGCACATGAAAAGCGGTGTGTTTGCTCAGGCCTTGCGTCTGGGGGCGGCCGAGCGTGAAGAGATTCGCAACCGTGAATACGTGGAAGGCATCATCGACTTTCTGGAGATCCAGGCCTACCGCAAAACGCCGGTGGGGCGACTGCCGTATGGCCTGCAAAAACGGGTGGATCTGGGGCGCGCCCTGGCAATGCAACCGAGCATTCTGCTGCTTGATGAGCCCATGGCGGGCATGAACATCGAAGAAAAGCAGGATATGTGCCGCTTCATTCTGGACGTGAACGAAGAGTACGGCACCACGATTGTGTTGATTGAACACGATATGGGCGTGGTCATGGATATTTCGGACCGCGTGGTGGTCCTGGACTATGGCAAGAAGATTGGTGATGGGGTACCGGACGAAGTGCGGCAGAACCCGGACGTCATCCGCGCCTATCTTGGCGCTGGCCATTGAGGGGAACGGACATGGCATTTTTTCTTGAAACCTTGTTGGGCGGCTTGATGAGCGGGATGTTGTACGCCCTGGTCGCGCTGGGCTTTGTCCTGATCTTCAAAGCATCGGGTGTCTTTAACTTTGCACAGGGCGCCATGGTGCTGGTGGCCGCTCTGGCCATGGCCCGTCTGTCGCAGTGGATTCCACAGTGGCTGGGTATGGAGCCCGGCTTATTGGGCAATGTGCTGGCCTTTATTGTCTCGGCCATCTTGATGTTTGTGCTGGCTGTCGTCATCGAGCGTTGGGTGTTGCGTTACCTGGTCAATCAGGAAGGCACGACCTTGTTGATGGCTACGATCGGCATCAGCTACCTGCTCGATGGCCTGGGCCAGATCGTGTTTGGCAGTTCGGTGTACTCCATCGATGTGGGGATGCCCAAAGACCCGGCGTTCATCCTGGAGTCCGTGTTTGAAGGTGGTGTGCTGGTCAGTCTGGAAGACCTGAGCTCGGCCGTAGTGGCGGCCTTGCTGGTGGTGGCCCTGGCCATCTTCTTCCAATACACCAGCGTGGGCCGTGCCCTGCGGGCGGTGGCAGACGATCACCAGGCGGCGCAGTCAATCGGTATTCCCCTGAACCGTATCTGGGTTGTGGTCTGGACCGTAGCCGGTTTGGTGGCCCTGGTCGCCGGGATTATCTGGGGCTCCAAATATGGGGTGCAGTTCACCTTGTCGACCGCTGCGCTGCGCGCCTTGCCGGTGGTGATTCTGGGTGGCCTGACTTCGGTGCCTGGCGCCATTGTGGGTGGCCTGATTATCGGTGTGGGCGAGAAGGTGTCCGAGGTGTACCTGGGCCCTTATGTGGGCGGCGGCATCGAGATCTGGTTCGCTTATGTGCTGGCCCTGGTGTTCCTGCTGTTCCGACCACAAGGTCTGTTCGGCGAGAAGATTATTGATCGCGTCTGAGGTGGAGTCGATATGATTTACCGCGAAAATGGTCAGTTCAAAAGCAGCTATCGGGCTGACCAGCAGATTTTCCCCATCCGCCAGGATCGCTATGTGGTGTTGGGCTTGTTGCTGGTGGCATTCCTGGTGGTGCCTGCCATGGCATCCAACTACTTCCTGCAAGCCATTCTGATCCCCTTTCTGATCCTGTCTCTGGCAGCCATTGGCCTGAACATCCTGGTGGGCTATTGCGGCCAGATCTCGATTGGTTCGGGCGCCTTCATGGCCGTGGGGGCATATGCCGCCTGGAACTTTGGCGTCCGTATTCCGGAGTTGCCGCTGGTGTTGCAAATCCTGCTGGGTGGCGTGTTTGCCACTCTGGTGGGCGTGGCCTTTGGCATCCCCAGCTTGCGTATCCGTGGCTTGTACCTGGCTGTCACGACACTGGCCGCACAGTTCTTTGTGGATTGGGCTTTCCTTCGCATTGCCTTTTTCACGAACTATTCGCCTTCGGGCAACGTGTCGGTACCTGCCTTGAGCGCCTTTGGTTTGCCGGTTCAAACCCCCATGCAAAAGTACTTGTTTGTGCTGATCTTCGTGGTGGTGTTTGCCCTGTTGGCCAAGAACCTGGTGCGTGGCGCGATTGGCCGCCAATGGATGGCAATCCGTGACATGGATGTGGCGGCCGAGGTCATTGGTATCCGTCCGGTCTATGCCAAGCTCACCGCCTTTGCCGTCAGCTCTTTCATCATCGGTGTTGCCGGTGCCCTGTGGGCCTTTATCCACCTGGGTTCCTGGGAGCCGCTGGCCTTTGACCTGAATCGTTCCCTGCAACTGCTGTTCATTGTCATCATCGGTGGACTGGGCTCGATTGTGGGCAGTTTCTTCGGCGCTGCCTTCATGGTTTTGCTGCCGGTGCTGTTGACCAACGTGCCGCACTGGTTTGGTGTGTCCATCGGGGTGGATACCGCTTCGCACATTGAGCACATGGTGTTTGGTGCCCTGATTGTGTTTTTCTTGATTGTGGAGCCGCACGGTTTGGCTCGACTCTGGAGTATTGGTAAGGAAAAGCTGCGTTTGTGGCCCTTCCCCCATTAACAGCAGGTAGGCAGTTCATTACAACAACAGCCCCGCCCATCGGGACGGGGTATTCAGACACATGGTACTTATCGGAGGACCAGGAGATGACAACACGACTGAAACGCGCTGTGCTCGGTTTGAGTGCTTGCGCTGCAATGCTGACCATGAGTACAGCCGCTGTGGCAGCCGAGGAACAGTACGTTCCACTGCTGACCTACCGCACCGGCTCCTTTGCGCCATTGGGTATCCCGTGGGCGGACGGCAAGCTGGACTATCTGGCTTTGGTCAATGAACGCGATGGCGGTGTCAATGGCGTCAAGCTGGTGTACGAGGAATGTGAGACCGCGTACGCCACCGACCGCGGCGTGGAGTGCTACGAGCGCATGAAAGGCAAGAATGGCGGGGCATCGGGTTTTGACACGCAGTCTACGGGCATTACCTTCGCCTTGACTGACAAGGCCTTTGTGGATGGGGTGCCCATTGAGACCATGGGCTACGGCCTGTCGCACTCGGCCAACGGGGCGGTGTTTGAGTGGAACTTCCCCTTGCTGGGTACGTACTGGACCGCGGCGGACGTCATGATTCAGGACATTGCCAAGCAAGTGGGTGAGGACAAGCTGAAAGATCAGCGTATTGCCCTGGTCTATCACGACTCGCCTTACGGCAAAGAGCCGATTGCGCTGTTGCAGGCTCGTGCCAAAGAGCAAGGCTTTAAATTGGATCTGTACCCGGTGACAGCGCCTGGCGTGGAGCAGAAGTCCACCTGGCTGCAGGTGCGCAAGAACCGTCCTGATTTCGTTTTGCTGTGGAGCGCCGGGATCATGACGCCTACCGCCATCCGTGAAGCGCAGGCCGTGGGTTACCCCCGCGACAAGATCTACGGCATCTGGTGGGCTGCCTCCGAGAGCGATGTGGTCGATCTGGGCCAGACTGCCAAGGGATACAAGGGCATTACCATCCACAACAGTGCTGCCGATGGTCCGGTGCATGATGCGGTGCGCGAGATGCATGCCAAGGGCAAAGGCGCTGAAAACGGCGACAAGTACGTGGGTACGCTGGCCCACACTCGCGGCATGATGATCTCCATGATGCAGGTCGAAGCAATCCGCGCGGCTCAGGAAAAGTTCGGCAAAGGCAAACACATGACCCCCGAGCAAGTGCGCTGGGGTTTTGAAAACCTGAACCTGGACGAGGCGCGTCTGAAAGAGTTGGGCTTTGAGGGCATCATGCGCCCCATCAAAACCTCATGCAGCAATCACATGGGTGACGACTGGGCGCGTATTGTGCAGTGGGATGGCAACAAATTTGAAGTCGTGTCCGACTGGTATCAGTCCGACAAGAAATTTGTCGATCCGCTAGTCAAGGAAATGTCGGCCAAGTACGCCGCCGAGAAGAAAATTACGCCTCGCAACTGCGAAGGCTAAACCCAGGCGCCCAGGGTTCGCCCTGGGCACTGCATTGCGTGGGGAAGATTATGAGTGAGACCGTAGGCCAAGTGGATGAGACGCCCGCCCTGCTGGACGTCAATGGCATCGAAGTGATTTACAACCACGTCATTTTGGTGCTCAAGGGCGTGTCCTTGCGGGTGCCGGAGGGGCGGATTGTTGCCTTGCTGGGCGCCAACGGTGCCGGTAAAACCACGACCTTGCGGGCCGTATCAAATTTGCTGCGCGCCGAGCGCGGCGATGTGACCAAAGGCCAGATCCATCTGCGTGGTGAGCGTATTGATCAGCTGACGCCGGCCGATCTGGTCAAGCGCGGTGTGGTGCAGGTGATGGAAGGGCGTCATTGTTTCGCGCACTTGAGCATTGAAGAAAATTTATTGACGGGGGCCTATACCCGCTCCTTGTCGCGTGGCGACCTGAGCGCCGAGCTGGACAAGGTCTACCAGTATTTTCCGCGACTCAAGCAGCGCCGTGCCAGTCAGGCCGGCTATACCTCGGGCGGGGAGCAGCAAATGTGTGCCATTGGCCGCGCCTTGATGGCCGATCCGGGCATGATTTTGCTGGACGAACCGTCCATGGGACTCGCACCGCAGGTGGTGGAAGAAATTTTCGAGATTGTGCGGGATCTGAATCAGCGCGAGCGAGTCAGTTTCCTGCTGGCCGAGCAAAACACCAACGTGGCCCTGAAATATGCTGACTATGGCTACATCCTGGAAAACGGCCGGGTCATGATGGACGGACCGTCGCAGGCGCTGGCCGAGAACGAGGACGTCAAGGAGTTTTACCTGGGTGTGTCGGGAGGAGAGCGCAAGAGCTTTCGCGACAATAAATTTTACCGGCGTCGCAAGCGCTGGCTGGCGTAACGCCCAGGAATTTCCATGTATCAGCCGGGTCTGGCCTGTACTGAACAGCAGCAGGATCAGCACAGGGAAAGACCTGCCACCGGGATGCACATGAGGTGCCGCCCTTGGCCTTTTGACGTTTTGAGTTTTGGGCTGCTTCTGGCTACACAGGGTGTGGCTGCGGAGCTTGGCATTGACACGCCTTTGTCTGTGGACAGCAGATTGGTTTGGCGCAGCGTGTTGGGATGCCAATTCATCCTACTGGAGGATAAATGAGCGAGTATTACGATGAGCGCGAGACCCTGGAACCGGACGAGCGCGAAGCCGATTTGATGACCCGTTTGCCGCAGGTGTTGCAGGCGGCAGCCCAGGGCGCCCCTGCCATTGCCAGGCAACTGGAGGGCGTGGAGCTGGCGGCCGTGCGCAGCCGCGAGGATCTGCTGGCCATCCCGGTGTTTCGTAAAAGTGAGTTGTTGCAGGCCCAGCTTCAGGCTCGGGAGCAGGCACGGGCCGGGCAGTCTTCGGCCGCTTACGCGCAGGCTGTCTTTGGGGGCTTTTCCTCCATCTCCTGGGGAGCGGCCCGCAAGGTGTTTGCCTCGCCCGGCCCCATGTACGAACCTGAAAGCCGCCGCTCGGACTATTGGGGTTTCGCGCGTGCCCTGTATGCGGCAGGTTTTCGGCGTGAAGAACTGATTTTCAATTGTTTTTCTTATCACTTCACTCCGGCAGGCTCCATGATGGAAACGGCCGCGCATGCACTCGATTGCACTGTATTTCCCGGTGGGGTGGGCCAAACCGAGCAGCAGGTGCAGGCTATGGCCGATTTGCGCCCTCATGGCTATACCGGCACACCCAGTTTTCTGAAAATCATCATGGAAAAAGCCCAGGCCATGCAAATTGCCTTGCCGGGTCTGAGCAAGGCTTTGTTTTCAGGTGAGGCCTATCCGCCGTCGTTGCAAAAGTGGTTCAGCGAGCAAGGGGTGGCAGGCTACCAGGCTTATGGCAGTGCAGATCTGGGCATGATCGCCTACGAAACCCAGGCTCGCGAAGGCTTGGTGTTGAATGAAAACCTGATCCTGGAAATTGTGCGTCCTGGCACGGGACAGCCGGTGGCCCCGGGTGAAGTGGGCGAGGTCGTGGTGACTTCTTTCAATCCCGACTATCCGCTGGTGCGCTTCGGGACGGGGGACCTGTCTGCCGTGTTGCCTGGACAATCCCCCTGCGGCCGCACCAATCAGCGTATTCGCGGCTGGATGGGGCGTGCGGATCAGACTACCAAGGTGCGGGGCATGTTTGTGCATCCGGGGCAGGTGGAGCAGATTCGTCTGCGGCACAAAGAATTGGGGCAAGCCCGTCTGGTGGTACGCGGGGCCAGTGGCCAGGATCAGATGGTGTTTCAGGTGGAAGTGAGCGCACAGCCCGACGGGCTGGAAAGCGCCTTGGCGGATTCGATCCGTGAGATCACCAAACTGCGCGCCCAGGTGGAGTTTATGGCACCTGGCGCCCTGCCAAGGGATGGTAAAGTCATCGAGGACCAACGCAGCTACGATTAATTTGCCATATAGATATGCACACAAGTAGCGTTCGGGCTGCGGTACTATTTCAGGAAAATAGCCAATACCTATATCTTTTGAGGAGAGCCCGATGCGCTTTGTGCCAGTTTCTGCTGTTGTCCTGGCCTTGATGGCCAGCCTGCCTGCTGCCCATGCAGCCACCTTGGACAATGTCCAACAGCGCGGCCACGTGCTGTGTGGCGTGACCACCGGTTTTGCCGGGTTTTCGGCCCCCGATGACAAGGGGACCTGGACGGGCCTGGATATTGACGTATGTCGTTCGGTGGCGGCGGCCACCTTGGGTGATGCCAGCAAGTTCAAGGCGGTGCCTTTGAACTCCCAGCAGCGCTTCACAGCCTTGCAATCGGGCGAAATTGATCTTCTGGCCCGTAATACCACCGTGACCCAGCAGCGTGACACGGCGCTCGGTGCCATTCATGCCGGCATCAACTTTTACGATGGCCAGGGTTTTCTGGTGTCCAAGAAGCTGGGCGTGACCAGTGCCAAGGAACTGAACGGCGCTACCGTTTGCATGCAGACTGGCACGTCCAACGAAAATACGATGGCCGATTGGGCACGTGCCAACAAGGTTGACTACAAGCCAGTCGTGATCGAACAGTTCAACGAAGTGGTCAATGCTTTTGTGGCGGGTCGTTGTGACGTGTTTTCCACTGACGCCTCCGGTCTGGCGTCGATTCGCATCTCCAAAATGGAGAACCCGGACGATTATCTGGTTCTGCCAGAAATCATTTCCAAAGAGCCTTTGGGTCCCTTCGTTCGTCAGGGCGACGATGCTTGGCTGAACATTGTGAAATGGTCCCTGCAAGCCAGCTTCAATGCCGAAGAGTTGGGTGTGACGGCCGCCAACGTGGATGAAAAACTCAAAAGCGACAATCCCAACATTCAGCGTCTGCTTGGGGTGACGCCAGGTGCCGGCAAGAACCTGGGCCTGGACGAAAAATGGGCTTACAACATCATCAAGCAAGTCGGTAATTACGGCGAGTCTTTCGAGCGTAACGTGGGTAAAGGCAGCCCGCTGCAGATCGAACGCGGCCTCAATGCCCTGTGGATCGACGGTGGCCTGATCTATGGTCTGCCTATTCGTTAATCCTTTCGGGGTTCACGATATGCAAAAAGCAGCTCTCTTTGAGAGCTGCTTTTTTATTGACTGATGGGTCTGGGGGCTATGACGTTGCTGTGCGTTTTGCTCTTGGTCCCCGGATGGTGTGCGCTGCCCCGGGGACTGGTGGTGTAGGTATCGTCGTGGGGTGGAACACGGCCATACCTGGTCTGTCTAACTGCTGCGCACGGCTTTCGTATGGAAGACGTGCTGGATTGTTTGCCCCAATATGCCAAGCCTTACGGAGCAAACCGGAAGACCTAATTCTTGCGCCTCAACACCAGGGAAATCTTGGCAAAGGCTACTTGCAGATCCTGTGTGGCACCTTGAAAAATCACGGGACGACCACGTCGGGTAAAGCAGATCAGACGCTTGGAGTTGAACAGCGGCACAAATTTGGCAAAGTGGATGTCCTGCCATTGCACTTGCCGCTTCATGATCCAGCTCTGGCGTATGCCGGTCTGGTCAATTGTGGTGACCCCATGCCACATGTGCCAGGCAATCAGAATCAGGCCGGTAAACAGCAGTACCAGGCTGCCCGCCAGCACGGGGCTGATAGCCGCCCCTTGCGGAGAGCCAGCGACCAAGGCAAACCGCACCCCGATCAGGGCCAGCACGACCCAGGCACTGGCAGCGACCCATTTGGGCCAGGAGCGGCCTTGAATGGGAAGCGGGCCCAGGTCGCTTAACAGGGCGTCAATTTCCTCTTTGGTGGGGGCTTGGCTCATCAGCACGCGGCGGCCCCTTGCTTGCGGGCGGCCAGGGCGTTACCGGCATTGCTGGCCGATTTACGTTTCAGGTGAGCCGAAATCCATTGTCCCGTCTCTACCACGGCGTTCAGATCAATGCCGGTCTCAATATCCAGGCCTTGCATCAGGAACAGTACGTCTTCAGTCGCGACGTTGCCGGTTGCGCCCTTGGCGTAGGGACAGCCGCCCAGACCGGCCACGGAGCTGTGGAAAATATGAATGCCAGCCTGCATGGACGCGACGATATTGGCAATGGCCTGGCCGTAGGTGTCGTGGAAGTGGCCGGACACATGAGCTGGGTCTATGTGCTCGGTCACCATGCGCATAAGGTCATAAACCTGGCGGGCCGTGCCTACGCCGATGGTGTCGGCCACGTCGATCTCGTCACAGCCCAGTTCAATCAGGCGCTTGCCGACTTTCAGTACGTTGGACGGGGCTACCGCACCTTCATAGGGACAACCGAAAGAACAGCTGATGGAGCCGCGCAAACGCAAACCGGCTTCTTTGGCAGCCTGGGCAACGGGGGCAAAGCGCTCCAGCGATTCTTCGATGCTGCAATTGATGTTGCGCTGGGAAAATGCCTCGCTGGCGGCGGCGAAGATCACCACTTCGTCCGCCTTGGCGGCTAGGGCACCTTCAAAACCACGCATATTGGGGGTCAGAACGGAATAAATCGTGCCGGGGCGACGGTCGATCATTGCCATCAACTCGGCGCCGTCGGCCATTTGCGGTACCCATTTGGGCGACACAAAAGAAGCTGCTTCCACATTCACAAAGCCAGCATGAGACAAACGGTTGACCAGCTCGACCTTGACGTCGGTGGGGATGAATTCTTTTTCGTTCTGCAAGCCGTCCCGGGGGCCGACCTCCACAATCTTGACGCGCGATGGGTATGACATGAAGTTTCCTGAAGGGATAGAGGGCTGGGGCCCGCAGGCCCTGACGTAATCGTCATGATACCTCTTGAGGGCCGGGGCTGGCGCCCTAGGAACTGCCCTATGGTTCTTAAGGCTTCAAGCGTTGAAAGCGGCCGTCGGGCAGGGCCTCGATACAGCCTGCCAGCTCCAGCTCGGCCAGGAAGGCGGGCAGTTCGGTAGCCAGCAGGCCGGTACGACGCATCAGTTGCTCCGGAGTCAAGGGGGCAAAGTCGATGCGCTCCAGGATGGGACGTAGTTCCTCGGGCAAGCTGTCATGGGCATGTGGCGTGGGTCCGGGCCGGGCAGGCGTGTCCCGGCAGACGTCGCCTTGGGCATTGCCCAGCTCGTCCAGAATATCTTGGGCGCTTTCAACCAGCTTGGCACCTTGACGAATCAGAGCGTGGCAGCCTCGAGCCAAAGGGGAGTGAATGGAGCCGGGAATGGCAAAGACTTCTCGCCCCAGCTCCCCGGCCAAACGGGCGGTAATCAGCGAACCGCTTTGTTTGGCGGCCTCCACCACCAGTACGCCCTTGGACAGCGCAGCCACAATGCGATTTCGACGCGGAAAGTGGTGGGGCAGGGCCCGTGTTCCCAGAGGGAATTCGCTCAGCAACAGCCCCTGAGCGCTGATTTGATGAGCCAGGTCGCGATGGGCGGCCGGGTAGACCAGATCCAGACCGGTACCCATGACCGCAAGGGTGCCGGCACCCTGAGAGCCGGCTTGCAAAGCTCCCTTATGGGCGGCCTGATCGATGCCGCTGGCCAGACCACTGATAATGCACCACCCCTTGGTCGCCAGGGTATGGGCAAAATCGGTCGCGGTTTCCTGTCCGGATTGGGTGGCGTTGCGCGCTCCCACAATAGCCAGCCCTTTACGCTGCAAGATACCTAGATCGCCATTTGCGTAAAGCAGCAGGGGAGCGTCGTGCAGATCCAGCAAGGCAGCCGGGTAGCTGGCGTCAGCCAAGGTCACGATATGGTGGCCAGGCTGTTTGAGCCATTGCACCGTTTGGTCTATGAGTGCCTGCAGCTCTTTCACCGGCTCCTGGCTGAGTTGTACCGCCAGTTCGCCAGGGATATGCCGCGACAGGGTTTGCACCGAGCTTTGGTAGATGTGCGGTGGCAGCCCGCAGGCCGCCAGCAATTGCCGGGCCTGGGCGGGTGCAAGCCCAGGCTCTAGCGACAGGCGCAACCAGGCATGCAATTCTTCCGAAATTTCATCCGAGCTAAAATAATGAGGCATAAGGCAGTGTGGCACGAAACGAAACCGTGTTCGGTGTAACCCCGATATTTTTATCCAGGGTGGATGTCGTTTGGTGACCAGGGCGTCGTGGTGTGCCGGGGCAATCGGATGCCGCTCTGAAACTTGTTTTATTATATCGACTTATCGCTTTTTCTTCGGACATGACAATGGCTTTGCTTCCCATCCTTAAATTTCCTGACCCCCGACTGCACACGGTGGCCAAACCTGTGCAGGAGGTCGATGACCGCATTCGCAAACTGGTCAAGGATATGGCCGAGACCATGTATGACGCGCCCGGTGTAGGCCTGGCTGCGACCCAGGTGGATGTCCACGAGCGGGTGGTGGTAATTGATGTGTCCGAAAGCGGCAATGAATTGCTGGTGCTGATCAATCCGGAAATCACCTGGAAAAGTGAAGAGCTGAAGGTGTACGAAGAGGGTTGCCTGTCCGTGCCCGATACTTATGACAAGGTCGAGCGTGCGGCCAGTATCCGTTTCAAGGCCCAGGACGAGAACGGACAGTGGTACGAGAAAGAAGCCGACGGCCTGCTGGCGGTGTGTGTGCAGCACGAGCTGGATCACCTGGATGGCAAGGTGTTTGTGGAGTATCTGTCCGTGCTCAAACGTGAACGTATTCGCAGCCGTTTGCGCAAGCAGCAGCGTGAAGCCCTGAAGGCAGGGCAATAGTTGCCATGCGTATTGTTTTTGCCGGTACCCCAGATTTCGCTCGTGTGGCCTTGGAAGCGCTGCTAGCCCAGGGTGTTGAGGTTCCCTTGGTCATGACGCAGCCGGATCGCCCGGCGGGTCGGGGTATGAAACTGAGCCCCAGCCCGGTCAAGCAGGCCGCCCTGAAGGCTGCTATCCCGGTCCTGCAGCCGCATAGTCTGCGCCTGGATGGCAAGTACCCCGAGGAGGCCGCCCAGGCCCGCCAGACATTGTTGGACGTGCAGCCCGATTTGATGGTGGTGGCCGCTTATGGTTTGATTTTGCCCAAGTGGACCTTGGAGCTGCCACGTTATGGCTGCTTCAATATTCACGCCAGTCTGCTGCCCCGCTGGCGTGGCGCGGCCCCTATTCAGCGGGCCATTCAGGCAGGCGATGCGGCAACGGGCATCACCATCATGCAGATGGATGAAGGCTTGGATACCGGCGATATGCTGGTGCGCAGCGAGCTGCCCATTCGCGATGACCACAGTGCTGCCACCTTGCATGACGATCTCGCTCAACTGGGGGCGCAGGCCTTGCTGGACGCCTTGCAGCACTTGCGTGATGGCACCTTGCAGGCCGTTCCTCAGCCAGAGGCAGGTGTGACCTATGCCGAGAAATTGTCCAAGGCGGAATCGGTGCTGGATTTAAGCCGGCCAGCCAAGGAACTGGAGCGCCGTATTCGTGCGTTTGACCCAGTGCCAGGCTCCACTCTGTCCTTGCCCGGTTTGGAGCAGCCTGTGAAGGTGTGGCGCGCTCAGGTGGTAGAACAGACGCATTGCGCAGAACCTGGTCAGATTCTGAACGTCAGTGCCCAAGGTATTGATGTGGCTTGCGGTGAAGGGGTGTTACGTTTGCTGGAGCTGCAAAAAGCCGGTTCCAAACGCCAGCCCGTCGCCGTCTTTGTGCAGGGCTGGCAATCGCGCTAAGTTCGCGCCAACGAGTCAGGCGCCGGATTGCTTCTGGCGCCGCCACTCCAGCGTTCCAATCACAATACCGCTGGCACAGACCACGCCAATTCCGATCCAGGTAAACATGTCGGGGAACTGACCCCAGATCAACCAGCCCAGCGCGGCGGCCGCCACGATTTGCAGGTAGACAAAGGGGGCCAGCAGCGAGGCCGACGCTCGCTGATAAGCCTGAATTTGCAGCAAGTGTCCCAGGCAGCCCCACAGGCCGGTAGAAATCAGAATCAACCATTGGAAAATGGTCAGCTCTTTCAGGGCGGGCAGCGCTGCGGGTAAAAGAAAAGGCAGGGCAATGGTCAGGCAGATGCTGCCAACGGCACCGCTCCAGATCAGTGTGGTCAGTGAGTTGTCCACCGCCACGCGACGGGTCGCGATAAATTGTGTGGCGAACATGCAGGCGGTGATCAAACCAAACATCACCCCAAGCGGGTCCAGGCCGGCCGTTGGTCGGATGATGATGAGCACCCCCAGGAACCCGACTCCGGCTGCTATCCAGCGGCTCAGACGAGGTGGTTCTTTCAGAATCCAGGGAGCGACCGACAGCACCAGCAAGGGTGCCAGGAAATTGATGGACGTGGCCTCAGCCTGAGGCAGATAGCTCAGTGCCGTGAAAAATGAAAAGGTGGACAGCATCATCACGGTGCCACGCAGTATTTGCGCTTTGGGCCGGGTGCTGCGCAAAATCTTGTGTCCTTTGACGGGCAGCACCAGCGCCAACACCAGGGCCAGATGGACCACGTAGCGAAACCAGCACATCACCAGCAAGGGCACGCCAAAGCCCATGATCCATTTGCCACTGGCATCCAGTCCCGACAGCGCCCAGGACGACAGAATCAGGATGAGCACCCCCGCCAAGGGAAAGGCTGTCGGTGTCAGACTGGTCCGGGGCAAGGAGGAAGACTGGGTTGTGCTCATGACAGGCTCCTGACGCAAAGCACAAGGACGGCCGGGTGGCCGTCCTGAAACGAACTTCATCTTAGCGGATTAGCGTCCGCGCAAGGGCAATACCCGTTCGATCGCTGCACCTACTGCCAGCAAGTGTTCGTCATGGTAGGCAGGAGCGGCCACCATCAGGCCGACCGGGGCTTCACCGGCAGCGTGGCAGGGCAGGGACAGGGCGCAGCCGTCCAGGAAGTTGATCAGTGTGGGATTGCGCAAAACCAGGCCGTTGGTGGCGAAGTACACCTCGTCCGAGGCCTGCAGATCGGCGATGCGCGGGGCGACGACGGGTACGGTCGGCATCAGCACGGCATCATAGCGCTCCAGACGGCTCTCGACCGCGCTGATCCAGGCTTGGCGGGTATCCTGCAGTTCGATGTAGTCAGCGCAGTCGATGTCCTTGCCGCGCAGGATGCGCGAGGCCACACGTGGATCATATTGTTCGCCCTTGCTTTGCAGGGTGTCACGGTGAACGGACCAGGCTTCCGCGCAGACAAAGCCGCCTTTGCGGTTGATGTGGGGCAACTGCTCAAACTCGGGCAGGTCAATTTCCTCAACGACTGCGCCGTGCTCACGCAGCAAGGCGATGGCGCGGTCAAAGGCGGCGCGTACCGTCTGATCAATGCCATCAAAGACAAAGGTCTTGGGTACGGCCAGGCGCACGGTTTCCAGGGCAGGAGTCGCCACAGGTACATAAGGTTGGTCGGTCAGGATGGCATCAACAATGGCGCAGCACTCAACAGAAACCGCCAAGGGGCCGTTGGAGTCCAGGCTGCGGGACAAGGGCATGGTGCCTTCGCTGGGGACACGCTCGGCAGTGGGTTTAAAACCGGTCAGGCCGTTAAAGGCCGAAGGGATACGAATCGAGCCGCCGGTATCGGTACCAATGGAAAAGACCGACATGCCCTGGGCAACCGCGACCCCGGCGCCGGAGGACGAGCCCCCGGGGATACGGGCATTGTCACGATCCCAAACGGAGCGCGGAGTGCCGTAGTGAGGGTTGATGCCCAGACCGGAGAAGGCAAATTCGGTCATATTGGTCGAGCCGATCAAAATGGCGCCGGCGCGCAGCAGGCGTTCCACAATGGTGGCGTGCTGCTCGGCAGGCTCAGCATCTTTAAGCACTGTCGACCCACCCAACGTTATGTAGCCGGCGATGTCATGCAGGTTCTTGACCGACATGGGCAGACCCTCGACCAGCGAGCGGCTCAGACCGGCCGCACGCAAGATGTCGGAAGCCTTGGCCGCTGCCAGAGCCTGTTCGGCAAATACTTCGATGAACGTGGCAGCGCCGTCACGGCTGTCGTCCTGGATACGTTCCAGGGCTTGCCGAGTCAGTTCGACCGAGGTGGTTTCGCCACGATCAAGAGCACGTTGCAGTTCGGTAATAGTCGCTAGCATGGATCACTCGCTAAATAAATGGGTGGGGCGGGCTGGGCCAGTTTAGGCTACTTCGGGCAGGACTTCAGCCACATAGGTGTGGCGGATGCTGCGTTCGCGGCGGGGGTCATACAGTTCCATGGTGAACTGGGCAGCGGGACGGATGCCTCCGATCGCGCCGACGGTGCCGCAGGTCATGCCGTAGCCTTCCGGCATGGTGGTGGACTGGAAGTAGCCCTCGATCAGCTCCAGCGGATTTTTCAGTGTGGACAAGGGACCGTCCTGGTACAGGACTTCCTTGCCGTCTTCCTGAATGTAGGCGCGGATGATCAGCTCGTCCCAGTACTCTGCCACGTCGCTGAACAACCAGGCTTCGCGGGCAATGGGTTTGGCGCAGATCTGTTTGGACAGGGCAACGCTATGCGCTTCCAGAACACGATCGGTGTGATCGGACGCCAGGCTCACCAGCAGGCGGCCTTGATGATTGAAGACAAATACCTCAGTCTCGCCCGACGACCCCGAACCCACGACCTGGATGTCGGCATCCTGAATCATCTGGTTGGCCGCGATGCGGTAGTACAGCGGTACCGAGCTGGGGCGTGGTACGCCCAGTTCGGCCAGCTCTTCAATGTGGTGCTCGATGGCGGCCAGATCACGGCCCGCCCAACCGGCCACGATGCAGTGCTGCAGATCAGCCTCGATGATTTCAGTGTGGGTGGCCTGGGCCAGTTCAAAGGTCAAACGCATAGCAGTACTCGTTAACTTAAAGACAGATTGGGATTAACCGAACAGGCGTGGCAGCCACAAAGCCAGATCCGGGAAGATAGCCAGCAGGCCCACCATGGCCAGCAACATGATCACAAAAGGCAGGCTGCCCAGCATCACGTCGTTCATGCTGCCGCTCTTGCGCAGGCTCTGGACCACAAACAGGTTCAGACCAACAGGAGGGGTGATGAGCGCCACTTCCACCAGAATGATGATGGCAATACCCAGCCAAACCGGGTCAAAGCCCAGAGCGATCATAATGGGAGCCACGATAGGGATAGTCGTGATCATCATGGACAGGGTTTCCATGAAGCAGCCCAGCACCAGGTAGAACACCACGATGATCATCAGCATCACCATGGGCGAGACACCCAGCCCGGTGATGGCGTCAGTCAGCGCGTTGGTCAGGCCCGTGGCGGACATGACAAAGTTCAGGAAAGCCGAGCCGATCACGATCAGCATGATCATGGCCGTGGCTTTCATGGTGCCTTCCAGCACTTCCTTGATCATGGTCCAGCTCATGCGGCCCGAGAAGGCAGCCAGAATCAAGGCGCCGACCACACCCAGGGCAGCAGCCTCGGTCGGGGTGGCAACACCGGCGTAAATCGAGCCCACGACCAGCAAGAAAATACCCAGGGGTGGAACCAGATGCACCAGGCTGGCAAAACGCTGACCCCAGCTAGCCTTGATCTTGGTGCCGCCCCATTTAGGCTTGACCATGCACGCGGCAGCGATTGCCAGCATGAACAGCAGGGCCATGCCCAAACCGGGGATGATGCCGGCCAGATACAGCTTGGGCACGGAGGTATTGGTCAGCACGCCGTAGATCACCAGGTTGATCGAAGGCGGAATCAGAATGCCCAAGGTACCGCCTGCGGCCAGGCTGCCCAGGAACAGGGGCTCGTTATAGCCTTGTTTCTTGATCTGCGGCAGGGCCACGGTGCCCACGGTGGCGGCAGTGGCCACGCTGGAACCGGAAGTGGCGGCAAACAGGGCGCTGGCCCCGATATTGGCGTGCATCAGGCCGCCTGGCAGCCAGGACAGCCACAGGCTCATGGCGTTGTACATGCGTTCGGCCATACCGGAGCGCAGCAGGATCTCGCCCAGCATGATGAACAGGGGAATGGCCACCAGCAGGAATTCGTTGCTGGTGCCCCAGGAAATCTCACCCAGGGCGCCAGTGAGCGGCAACATGGAATACAGCGGGTCCAGAATCAGGCCCAAAACACCCAGGGCAGCGCCCACGGGAATGCTCAATCCGATCAGAACGAGCAAGAGAGTCAGTGCGGTGGTAATCATTTGGCGTCTCCTTGCACCATGCGTTTGCCAGCCTCGGCTTCTTCGGACGCTTCTTCCTGGGTACTGCGGATGCCGCACAGGGACCGGATACCGGCCAGGTCACCTGTAATCAGGGCCAGGCTGGAGCGCAGCAGCATCAGGGCCAAAACGACACACAGCCAGATCAGACCGCCCACCCACAGGAACTGCGGAATCCACAAGGGAGTGCCCATGGCGGTGTTGGCAGTGGACTGGTTGGTCCAGGACAGGCCGGCCACGTCAGTGGCGTACAAGGTCAGGTAGACAATGAAAACAGACAGGGCCACCAGAGCAATCCAGTCCAGCAAGGCGGCCAGACGGACCGGCAGGTGCTGGTAGATGGCGTCGATACGGATATTGGCCCGTTGCAGGGTGGCAAAAGATAGTGCCCAGGAAATGCTGATGGCAAAGGCGTAGCCAGATAGCTCATCCGAGCCGCCCAGAGAGCTGCCACTGAATTTGCGAAACAGAACGTCCGCGGTGATATAGAGGGCGCTGATCAATGTCAGGCTGCCTGCGAACCAGATGGCGATGCGCGACAGGGTCGTGGCACCGGACAGCAAGCGGTTCAGCATGGCGAATTTTTCGGTATTTTCCATGGTGTCTACCCCGTACAGGGTCTAGGAGGGAGGGGCCTGAAGGACAGGCGGCCTGCCACCGCAGGATGGGTGGCAGGCGGTACGTACAGATTACTTCTTGGCTTCAAAGCCCAGGATCGGGCTCAGGCTGGCGTTGAAGGCAGCCACGGTGTCAGCGGAGCTACGCTCGGCCCATTTGGGCACCACGGTTTCGCTCATGACTTTCTTCAGCAGTTCGCGGTCGGCGTCGGTTGGCTTGACCAGCGTCATCTTGCCTTTGACGGGCTGGGTACACGCATCGGAGCCGGTATTGCAGTCATAACCTTCCTGGGTTTCCTTGGCAGCGGCAGCCCAGATGTCTTGCGTCATGGCCTTGATGTTGCTGGCCAGGAACTCCTGGACTTTGGGGTCCAGCTTGTTCCAGGTTCCCAGGTTGGCTGCGTGAATCTGCTGGTTCCAGTTGATTGGCATTTCATACAGCTTGGAGCTGACTTCGTACCATTTGGCCGAGTAGCCGGACATGGAGCCGGTAATCGCGCAGTCAACCACGCCGTTTTGCAGGGCAGGAACGACTTCACCAAATGGGATGGTGACGCTGTTGCCACCCAGAGCCTGGACAAATTCAGCCTGGGTGCGGCTGCTGGTGCGCACTTTCTTGCCTTTCAGGTCGCTCAGGCCATTGAAGTTGCCATTGCAAAACAGGACCTGGGCAGGGTAGGTCGAGAAGCCCAGTACCTTGACGTTGCTCTTGGCATAGAAATCTTCGTAGGCAGGCGTGAACGCGTCGGTCAGTTTTTTGGCCACTTCGATATCGGGTGCCAGACCGGCCAGGTCGATGGCTTCGTTAATCGAGTTGTCGCTGGCGAAGTAAGCCAGGGTGGCGGTACCGAAAGGAATCACGCCCTGGCTGATCAGGCGCATGATTTCAGGACCTTTTAGGCCCATGTCGTTGAAACCTTTGATATCGGCAGTGATCTGGCCACCGGACAGCTCAGGCACCTTTTTGGTCCAGAAGGGCTGCTCGGTATTCTGGTAGGCGGTCAGATTGCTCAAGCCACCGACTACTTTCAGGGAGGTCTTGGGCAGTTCCTGGGCCATGGCGGCAGAGCCCAGGGCCAGCGAGCCTAAAGCCAGGGAGGTCAGTACGATTTTTTTCATAAGGTGCTCCTAATAGCGGTCCAGCTGTATGGTTGATAGAGTGCGCCCCCCTTTTGGGCAGGGGGCTGCATATTGAAACCAGAGGGGTGACCGGACAGTGCCGGTCCAATTTTTAAAGCGCGGCCAGCCGTGTGTTGGGCAAGTCGGTAATCAACATATGGCCAGGGGCATGCGTGATGCAAAACTGCGGCTTGGCCTGGGCGGCGACGGCTTGGGGAGTAACGCCGCAGGCCCAGAAAACGGGTAATTCGTCAGGACCGACTGGCACAGCATCACCATAGTCGGGCTTTTGCAGGTCGCCGATTCCGATCAGGGACGGATCGCCAATATGTACCGGAGCGCCGTGTACCGATGGAAAGCGCGAGGTGATCTGAATGGCGCGGATGGCATCGGCAGCACGCATGGGCCGCATCGATACTACCAGCGGGCCGGACAGGCGCGTCGTACCTTGAGTCTGGATGGAGCTGCGATACATGGGCACGTTCACCCCCGCACTGATGTGGCGCACATCAATTCCGTCGGCCAGCAGGGCCTCTTCAAACGAAAAGGAGCAGCCGATCAGAAAGGACACCAGATCCTCGCGCCAGACATCGGTAATGCTCAGTGGCTCGGCTCCGAGCTCGCCATTTTGCCAGATGCGGTAACGGGGGAAGTC
The DNA here is from genome assembly GCF_051948705.1 of Alcaligenes sp. Lyrl_28. Classification (NCBI taxonomy): domain Bacteria; kingdom Pseudomonadati; phylum Pseudomonadota; class Betaproteobacteria; order Burkholderiales; family Alcaligenaceae; genus Alcaligenes; species Alcaligenes sp. Lyrl_28. Next base: position 15,165 of record NZ_JAYJLG010000005.1, on the reverse strand, counting down.
CGTGCGCAGATCAATCGTGCCACCCAGGGTCGGGACCTGAAATTGACCGGGTTCGGTCACGGCCAACAACGGGCAGGGCTTGGGGTTGCGCTGACAAAACAGCAAAAACTCGTCGGCCCACTCTTTGGGAAGAATCATCAGGTTGGCCTGCACATAGCCTGCGGCCAGTCCTGCAGTGGGACCAGTATGGATTTGTTGACGGATCAGCTCGCGCCACTTCTGGGCCTCGGGCGCTAGCACAGGCAGGGTTTGCAGGTTCATGATGACCACTCGCACAAAGGGGGTTGATCACAGCCTCGGATTGCAACCGATCAGATAATTTGTGTCCAATCGTATGTTTGAATCCTAGGCCATAACGATTACTTATCGGTCTGCACGTATTGTTGGGCGATTTCTTGTGCGTGATTGGCGACGACGCGAGCAATATGACTGTCGGGCGAGTCCATCCAGCAGGCAAAAAATTCGATGTCCGGAAGGGACTGATCGACCTTCAAAAGTCGCAGTTTTCCCTCGGAAAGCTCGTCTTTTATGACCGCTGGGGCCAGCACGCTGGGGCCCATGGCATGACGTGTCATTTGCACGATGGTGCTCAGGGATGCACTGCCAAAAATACGGGGTGATTTGACGCCGGCACGCAGCAATGCTTCGCGTGTGGCCAGGTACGGAACGCTCCCGGACGGATAGGTGATTACAGGGTAAACCCCTAGCTCGGAAACGCTGATTTTGCGGCCGTGCAGCTTCAGGGTCGGGCTGGCGACCCAGCCCAACTGATACGCACATAAGCGGATGCATTGTTCTTTAGGGTCTTGGCCAACGCCCACAATCATGGCCATATCAATCTGGAAACTGGCCAGTTGCTGGCGCAGCACGCTCGTGGTGTCGACGTGGATCTCGATGACCAGGGCCGGGTACTCCTGGTGCAGCTTGTCGATCAGCTCATGTAGCCAGGTCTGCACAATGGTTTCAGCCACCCCTAGGCGTAGCAGCCCGCGGATGGCATTTTGTTCTTTGGCAGCGCGCAGCATTTCGGTGCGCAGATCCAGCATGCGCTGTGCATGTGACAGTAGCTCCTGGCCTTTGTCTGTCAGTTTGATGCCCCGGGCGCCCCGATCAAACAAACGCAGTTCCAGACTGGATTCCAGTCCGGCGATGCGCTGAGAAATAGATGGTTGGGTCGTGTTGAGCTTTTCGGCAGCCGCCCGGAAACCGCCAAGTTCGGCAACCCATACAAAGGCTTCGATCTGTTTGAGATCAATCATGTTTCCGGTCCTGAAAATAGGCAGTTCTATTATGCCTGATGGCGGTTGCGGCACAGAACAAGAGCAGATGGATATTTTTATGCATCTTTGATGGATTGGACGCGGCCACCACTATAATTCGCCCATGACTTGCAAGATATTGATTGTGCGTACGTCCTCATTGGGAGATCTGGTTCATATGTTGCCAGCAATCTCGGACATTGCACGCCATGTGCCCGGTGCACAAATTGACTGGCTTGTAGAAGAGAGCTTTGCCCAGATTCCGGGCTGGCATCCGGCGGTAAACGACGTCATTCCCGTGGCGCATCGGCGCTGGCGCAAGCAATGGTGGTCTGCCCAGACGCGTCAGGAGCGCGCTGCCTTGCGTGAGCAACTGCAATCGCGCCAGTACGATGTTGTCCTCGATATGCAGGCCCTGATGAAATCCATTTGGCTGGTCAGGCAGACCAAGGGGCGCCGACATGGCTTGGATTGGAAGTCGGCCCGGGAACCGCTTGCCTCGCTTTTCTATGATGTGCGCCATCGAGTCGCCTTCTGGCAGCCTGCCGTGCTTCGTCAGCGAACATTGGCAGCCTCCGCCTTTGGCTACCAGTTTGACGGAGCGCCGGATTTCGGTTTGCAGGCTCTGGCGGCGCAGGCCCCCAAGGACGGTGATCCCTATGCCATCATCATGCCCTCGGCCAGTCGCGACGATAAGCTGTGGGACCCCGAGAACTGGCAACAGGTGTTCGATCGCCTCCAGGAGGAGGGGATGGCTTTGCGCCTGCTGGCTGGCAGCCCTGCCGAGTCCGAACGTGCCCAAACGCTGATTGCTGGCCGCAGCCAGGCCCAGGTCATGCCACGTATGGAGCTGACGCCGATCGCCTTGCAATTGGCCGGGGCGCAAATCATGGTGGGGCTGGACAGTGGCCTGACGCATTTGTCGGCCGGTTTGGGACGCCCCACGATCGGTATCTATAAAGCCTCCACACCTGTGCGCACGCCTTTGGAAGGTTCGGCTTATACCGCCAGTCTGGGAGAGCGAGGTCATCCTCCCTCCGCGGAAACGGTACTCTGTGCCATCGATCAGGCGTTGGGACGTACGACCGCGCCCCAGGGCGCTTTGCTGGATACGCAAAAAAACTAGTTTGACCTGGATGGCCAATTCGTTTTTTGAGAGCCGGCTTTGTGCTTACAATACGCGGTGCCAAAGGGTCTGCGGCCCTGTTTGAGGGCAGGTTTTTCTGCCTCGCACCGTTTTCTGTAGTTTTTCGGTAGCACCCCAAGCCGGGTCGGGTGGTTGCTGATTTCATAACGAGGCCAAAACGGGTGAACCGATTCTTTTATACCGCCTCCATACGCATTCTGGCTCCAGCCTTGATGGCCTGGATGGGTCTGCGTGCTCGTCGCGCCGGTGGGCAATGGCAAGTGTTGTCAGGCCCCCGTTTTGGTTTTTACGGTTCTGCGCCCACCCTTGAAAAAGCGCCTGTGTGGGTGCATGCGGTCAGCCTGGGTGAAACACGGGCTGCGCAGCCCTTGATCCGGGCCTTGCTCGATCAGGGTGAAACGGTCCTGCTGACACACATGACCGTGACGGGCCGTGAAGAAGGGGCAAACGCGTTTGCGGCTGAAATTGCCAGCGGGCAGTTGGTGCAGCAATGGTTGCCTTATGACTTCCCCGGCTCGGTACGGCGCTTCTTTGCCCACTACCGGCCGTGTGCCGGTGTGCTGATCGAACGCGAGGTGTGGCCCAATCTGCTGGCCGCTGCGCGTCGGCAGGGCGTACCCATGATGCTGGCCAGTGCTCGCTTTTCAGAAAGCGCCCTGCGCACCAGCCTGAAAGCTGGCTCAGTCATGCGCGAGGCATATCGATCTTTTCAGCTGATTTACGCGCAGAGCCTGGCTGATGCCCAGCGTCTGGAGCTGGCTGGGGCCCAAGGGGTCCGGGTATCGGGAAACCTGAAGTTTGACGTCGTATTGCCGCAGGAGAAAATTGCGCGTGGTCGAGGTTTTGCCAGTGACCTGGGCCGCCGCGTGGTGGTCATTGCCAGTACGCGCGAGACCGAGCATATGGATTTTATTGATGCGATCGCGCATTATTTGCGTCGTGAGCGTAAACAGGGCAGCGAGTTGCACAGTCCCGTTCTGTTTGTCGTGGTGCCGCGACATCCTGAACGCTTTGATGAGGCTGCCGACTACTTGAATCAACGGGGGCTGCGCGCAGTGCGTCGCAGTGAACTGTTGAAACAGGGCGATACCAGCACCAGTGCGGTTGAGGCGTGTCGCGAGGTCGACGTGCTGCTGGGCGATACGCTGGGCGAAATGCACTGGTACTACGGCATGGCCCGGGTGGCGATTGTCGCGGGCAGTTTTCAACCTTTGGGTGGTCAAAACTTTATTGAAGCCTGCGCAGTGGGGGTGCCTGTCATTGTGGGGCCTCATACGCATAATTTTGCCCAGGCCATGCAAGATGCCATGCAGGCGGGTGCCGCCATTCGGGCCAGTACCCCCGCCCTGGCTTTGCAGCAGGCGGTAGAGCTGGTGGATGATCCCGCGCGCCATCACAAAATGGCAGATGCAGGCTTACATTGGGTTCAGATGCATGAGGGCGCAGTGCAACGCGTACTTTCGGGACTGGCTCAGATTCGCGATTAAATACCGGCTTGCTTATTAGCTAATAAGTATTCGGTTTTGACTGGCGCTGGAGTTTGTGGCGATTTGTAGACAGCTTGACCTGATCTGGATCAAGTTGAATAAAAAAAGCCCGCATGACGCGGGCTTTTTTGAGTTCTAAAAACTGATCGAGATCGATTTACAGTTTTTGGATGCTCTTAGCTTGTGGGCCCTTTTGACCTTCGGCCGACACGTACGAAACGCGCTGGTTTTCTTCCAAGGATTTAAAGCCTGTGCCCAAGATGTCGGAATGGTGAACGAAAAGATCTTTGCCACCGTTGTCGGGGGAGATAAAGCCGTAGCCTTTTTCGTTATTGAACCATTTCACGATACCGGTTTCTGTTTGCATTTCCTGCATTCCCTAAAAATGACGAGCAATCTGCTCAAAAAAGATTGTCAAGATGTAAAAATCAGGGCAATGAGTATTAGAAACAATACCGTATTGAACAAACTTCGACGAACTTGAAATCCTGCACTGCCAATCGTAGGGGGTATTTAGCCTGTAAGTCAAGCTAAATCGCCCTTTGCGTGGTTTTTCAGGCAGTGTTTGAACAACAATTACAACCAAGCTTGTTATGCGTGCGGACCCCTCTGCGCCCCTCGTTAAAGTCCGTGGTATTTACGACCAAATTCAAGCGTAGCATGAAAGAATCCTGATTTGCTACCACAGTCGTAACGTGTGCCTTCATATTCATAGGCATATACCGCACGACTTTTCAAAAGGCTGGCAATTCCGTCCGTTAATTGAATCTCTCCGCCCACCCCTGCTTGAGTGCGTCGCAGGTGGTCAAAGATTTCCGGTTCCAATACATAACGGCCCACAACGGCTTGCGTAGAAGGAGCCACTTCCGGTGCTGGTTTTTCAACGATTCCATTAAGTCGGGTGGCTTTGGAATCGATTAAGTCGCCGGAAACTATTCCATATTTATTTGTTTCATTTTTATTTACATTTTGAGTGGCAACAATACTGCCATTGTATTGATGGGCCGCTTCAACCAGTTGTCGTGATACCGGGGTATTGGCGTCGATCAGGTCGTCCGCCAGCAGAACCAGGAAGGGTTCGTTGCCCACAATGGGTGCGGCGCACAGAACCGCATGTCCCAGACCCAGCGCGCGCGGCTGGCGGGTATATATACAGCTGACATGGCTGGGAATAATATTTTGGACCGCATCCAGCAGTTCCAGCTTGTTTTTGCCGGCCAGTTCCTGTTCCAGCTCTGGGATGCTGTCAAAGTGATCTTCAATGGCCCGCTTATTGCGGCCGGTGATGAAGATCAATTCGGTGACCCCGGCGGCAATGGCTTCCTCGACCGCATACTGAATGAGGGGTTTGTCGACGATTGGCAACATTTCCTTGGGCATGGCCTTGGTGGCAGGCAGAAAACGTGTGCCTAGACCGGCGACGGGGAAAACAGCTTTGCGTATAGGTTTCATAGTGTCGGCAATCGAGGATCAAGGGGAAGCGGGCGCCGGATGGGCCGGGGTTCCAAGTTGAATGGCATCTTGATTGCGCTGCGAGAACTGACGAGGCTCGCGGCCTTGCTCACTGGGGGGCGTGCCAAAAAAGCCTTGTCCAAAGGCCAGCAGGGCGACGTTCGCCACCAGGATCAGTATGAAAAGCAGTCGCATCGTCGATGCCCGGAAAAAAATACAGTTCAGCCCGGCATTGTAAGGGCAGGGCAGTTTAAGTTCATCCGTTTTAATGCCAAACGTATCCAGGGGTCACGCGGGCGAACGTGGGCCATCCCGTCGCGGCCTTTCAAGCCGTTCAATTTCGGCAGGCAAAAAGGGCCAGCCCGCGCAAGGCAGGGGTATCCAGCTCATAGAGGGTCGGCGGTGCGATCGCTATCAAGCGGCAGTGGTGATGGAGCTGTTCGGACAATTCCTGCTGTGCCAATGCCCGGCCGCCTCCGGCCAGAAAGATCAGAGGGCTGTGCCCCAGATGCTGGCGTCCCTTTTCCCATTGGCGCAACACCGCACCAGCTTGCGCGGCTGCAACGCCCGTGCTGATTGCCGACTGTGTGTTGCGTGGAAAAGCGGCGGTTTGTCCGTGTGCCTGCGGCAACTGTGCCGTATTTTGCTTGAGGGAGGCCAGCATCAGGCTGGGGCCCGGCAGAATGGAGCCGCCCAGAAAATGGCGTATTCCGTTTTGCGCGGGGCCTAGAAGATCGATGGTTGTGGCAGTCCCAAAGCTGATCAGTAAAGCGCCCTGCTCGTCAGGGTGTTCCTGGGCCAGCAAGTCGCTCAGGCCCAGCAAAGCGGCCCAGCGGTCTGCACCTAATTGACTGGCTTGCTCATAATCGTTGTGCAGGCCAAAAACCTGTTCCTGGGCCTGTAGCCAGCGCACGGGGCCCAAACCCAGACGGCGTACCGCGGCATCAATCTGCGCCTGAACCTGGGGGCCTGCCACATTCACGCCGAGTGCCTGCACGCCTTTTTGGTTGGCAAACGTCTGCAGCGGAGCGTGAGCGGCTTCCAGCCAGCTTGCCAACTGATCCAACTGGTCCGCATGCAGGCTTACCGCCTGGTCCTCGCGCACGCCGGTTAAAGGATGACACCACCCCAGTTTGATGCGGGTATTGCCAGAATCGATAAGCAGGGTCATACCGGGTCGTCAGAGCTAAAAGAATGCCAGTATAGCGATCAACGTTGGGCGCGAACGGAAACTTCGCCTACGGTAACCGCACGTTCCGAGCCATCGGGGTGGCGCAACAGCAGTTGCCCGGAGGTGTTGATGCCCGTCACGATGCCGGTATGCAGGATGTGGCCATTGTCGATGATATGGACTTGTTGCCCAATAAGGGCATCGACCTGTGCATAACGAGCGGGCAAATCAGCAAAGCCATGGGCCGTGACATGATTCAGGCTCAGATACAGACTCTGGGCAACCTTGGCAACGATGTCCGAGCAACGCGTCAGCGAAGCCTGGCGCGACTGTTCGGCAATGCTGGTCCAGTCGGCAACAGCTCGCTGGGTGTTCAGGCTAAGGGTGGCGGCTTCACGCAGATTCAATCCAATGCCGATAATCACCACATGATGGTCGTTGGAGCTGGGGGCGGCGCTAGCTCGGGTGGCCTCGACCAGGATGCCGGATAGTTTGGCTTGATCCCACAGCACATCATTGGGCCATTTCATGGCCAGTCGATTGCGCAGCGCAGGCTCCAGAAACTGGCGAAGTGCCTCGGTCGTGGCCAGGCCGGACAACGGCGAGAGTGTGGGCAGTTGGCGTGCGGGTAAAAAAATGTCGAAGGCACAGGAAAACATCAGGTTGGCGCCTACGCTGTTTTCCCAGGTGCGTCCCGCCCGCCCGCGGCCACGGCTTTGCAGATGCGCGCCCAATAACCAGGGACGTACTCGCGGGCCTGCCTCTTGGCGAGCCAGGGCGAGCAGATCCGCGTTTGTCGATTCGGTCGAGTCTACCCAGCGGATCTGAGGAAAATGAGGCAGGCGCGTGCGCAGCTCCGCCACCATGTCGCGAGGGCTGGGTAAGGTGAATGCAGAAGAGGTATTCATGACAATCCGGTACACTGGATGAGTTAAACGTAATCTTATGTGATATTTGATCTGAGCATGTCTGAACGCGTAGATACCATCCAGTTTTCCGGCCAGGCCGGGGTGATTGACTGTGCTCTGGATTGGCCAGCCGGCGAGCCCAAGGGTTGGGCCTTGCTGCTGCATCCTCACCCCTTGCATGGGGGAGCCCGCAATAACAAAGTCGTGACTACCCTGTCGCGCAGTGCTACTCAGCATGGCTTGCTGGCGGTACGCCCTGATTTCCGTGGTGTGGGCAAGTCCGCCGGGGAGTTTGATAGCAGCCGTGGAGAGACGGCCGACATGCTGGCCTTGATCGAGCAGTTTCCGGCTCATTTCCCACAGTGGAACTCAGGCCCATTCATGCTGGCTGGCTTTTCGTTTGGCACCGCTGTCGCCGCCCAGGTCTATGCCAGCCTGAAAGATGCCCAGGCACCCTTGCCTCCTGTATTCATCTTGACGGGCACGGCCGTCAATCGCTTTCGTTTCCGGGAAGTCAGTCCTCCTGCCGATACCCTGTTGGTGCACGGGGAAACCGACGATGTTGTTCCCTTGTCCGAGGGCATGGACTTTGCGCGCGAGCACCAGTTGCCCATGGTCGTACTACCTGAGGCTGGGCATTTTTTTCATGGCAAGCTGATTCAGTTGCGCGAACTGATTAGCCGACATTTGGCTGCGTTTGGAACCTAAGTCGGATTTTGCTTTCAAATCGTTGCGTTTTCCTGCTCAGACTCAGGGGTCCTGCCCCTCACAGGCCCATATGGCTCTGCCATAATGGGCTCTTTCCGCCACTGTCAAAGCAATCGATTTTTTCCATGACTTCTATTCAAAAATTTGCATCTCCAGTCCTTTCTCGTTGTGTGGTGGCCCTTGCCTTGGCACTGCCTATGGTGGCACAGGCACAGACGCAAACACCGGCTCCAGCCGAATCCACGCAAGTGCTCGGCGCCCAGACGCCTGCCTTGCCGGGTGACTTGTCTGTGGTGCCTGCACCCAGTCTGACAGCGCGTGCCTGGTTGTCCATGGACGTCAATAGTGGACAGATCATCGCGGCAGAAGGACTCAATGAACAGGTGGAGCCCGCTTCCCTGACCAAGCTGATGACAGCCTATCTGGTCTTTGATGCCTTGGAGACAGGCCGCCTGAAGCTGGACCAGAACGTCGTGATCTCTGACAAGGCCTGGCGTACCGAAGGCTCGCGCATGTTTGTCAAAGTCAATTCGCAAGTGTCGGTGAACGATCTGCTGCAAGGTGTGATCGTGCAGTCGGGTAACGATGCCTCGGTGGCGTTGGCCGAAGCCGTTGCGGGTAGCGAAGGCGCCTTTGCCGCCCTGATGAACGAAGAGGCGGCCAAACTGGGTTTGACCGCGACACATTTCAAGAACTCCACCGGCTTGCCTGATCCCGAGCACCTGACATCGGTGCGCGATCTGGGTGTGTTGTCCGCAGCGCTGGTCGCCCGCTTTCCCCAGTACCTGCATTACTACAGCCAAAAAGAATACACCTACAACAACATCAAGCAGCCCAACCGCAACCGTCTGCTTTGGCTGGACAATACGGTGGATGGACTAAAAACCGGCCATACCCAGTCAGCGGGTTACTGCCTGGTGTCTACGGCCCTGCGTGATGGCCGCCGTGTCGTCTCGGTGGTCGTGGGGACGGCCAACGATGCAGCTCGTACAGAAAATAGTCTGAAGCTGTTGAACTGGAGCTTCCAGAACTTTGAAACGGTCAAGCTGTACGACGCCAATAACCCGGCGGTCACCGCCCGCGTGTGGGAAGGCGAAGTCGAGAACGTAGGTTTGGGTACAGCCCAGCCCTTGTGGCTGACGGTTCCTCGTGGCAAGTCCTCGGAAATCAAACCGGTTGCCAACTACACCCAGCCCTTGCTGGCCCCGTTGAGCAAGGGAGACAAGGTCGGTACACTGACTTTGTCCCTGGATGGCAAGGTATTGGCTGAGCAGCCTTTGCTGGTGCTGGAAGATGTGCCCGAGGCAGGTTTTTTCGGACGTATGGCCGACAAAGTGCGCTTGATGTTTGAGTAACCCTTTGGTGCGAGACTAAACCCTATGATTGCAGGCATTGACCCCGATAGCATTGTTTACCTGAATGGCGATTTCGTGCGCTTGGGTGAGGCCAAGATTTCGGTACTGGATCGAGGTTTCATCTTTGGCGACGGTATCTACGATGTCGTGCCTGCTTACCATGGCAAACCCTTTCGTATTGATGGGCATCTGGGGCGTCTGGAGCGCAGCCTGGCGAAAGTGGGGATTCACAATCCCTTTAGCCGCCGTGAATGGGAAAAGCTGGTGCTGGATATGCTGGCCCGCTCGGGCCGGGGCGCTGACTGCATGGTCTACATTCAAGTGACCCGTGGCGTTGCCAAGCGTGATCATGCCTTTCCGGACCATGTGTCACCCAGTATTTTCATCATGGTCTCGCCTTTCAAGCGTGTGCAGCAAGAGCGCGAGACGGGTTTGAAGGCTGTGGCCATTGACGATGAGCGCTGGTTGCGTTGCGATATAAAATCTACTTCGTTGCTGGGTAATGTGTTGGCTAAGCAGCAAGCTGTCCAGGCGGGTGTGGACGAGGTCATTCAGTTCAGAGATGGTTTTCTGACAGAGGGGGCTTCCTGCAACATCTGGATCGTGCGCGATGGCACCTTGCTGGCCCCCATGCGCAACAACCTGATCCTGGAAGGGGTGCGCTACAGTTTGATGGAGGAGCTTGCCGCTCAGGCAGGCATCGCTTTCCAGGCACGGCAGATCTCACGCGCAGAGGTCGACACTGCCGACGAAATTTTGATGACGTCAGCGACCAAAGAGGTGCTGCCCATCGTTGTATTTAATGGTCAGCCCGTCGGTGACGGGCTACCCGGCCCTGTCTTTGCCAAATTGCGCGAAGGCTATGACAAGGCCATCAAGGCTGCGGAGCAAGCATGACAATTTCACCCGAAGAATCATTAATTGAATATCCCAGTGACTTTCCTATCAAAGTCATGGGCCAGACCCACGACACCCTGCAAGACGAATTGCTGGCAATTGTTCTGGAGCACGACCCCGACTTTGACGCCGCCACCATTGAAGTGCGGCCCAGCAAGGCGGGCAATTACACTGGCCTGACTTTTACCGTGCGGGCCGTCTCGCGTGAGCAGTTGGATAATCTCTATCGTGCCCTGCACGCGCATCATCTTGTGCGCGTGGTGATGTAATCAGGGACCCGGCGTTCATGTCCGACTCTGTTCGTATTAAATGGTTTGAGCGGCCTAGCGCCTATGAGCCCATCTGGCAGGCGATGCGCGCTTTTACCGAATTGCGCGGGCCGGACACGCCGGATGAAATCTGGCTTGTGGAGCACACCCCCGTTTACACCCAGGGGCAGGCCGGCAAGCCGGAGCATTTGCTCAATGCGGGTGGTATACCCGTGGTGCAAACCGACCGGGGCGGACAGATTACCTACCACGGCCCGGGTCAGCTGATGGTGTATTGTCTGTTTGACCTTCGCCGGGCAGGGCTGTACGTCAAAGAATATGTGCGTCTCCTGGAAGAGGCGGTAATGGCCTGTCTGAGCCATTTTGGGGTCGAGGGTGCCTGCTGCAAACCGGGTGCGCCTGGGGTGTACGTGCCGCAAGCGCGATGCAAGACCGAGCTGGCCAAGATCTCCGCGCTGGGCGTCAAAATCCGTAATGGCCGTTCTTACCATGGCCTTGCCTTGAATATAGGGATGGATCTCAAGCCGTTTGGCGGTATCAATCCCTGTGGCTATGAAGGGCTGCAGACCACGGATATCGCGTCGCAGGGTGTGGAGGTCTCCTGGGAGCAGGCGGCACAGTATCTGGCTGATTATCTGGCCCAGGCGATCACGTCGCGGGCAACGGCCACGGTTGCTTAGTGCGCGGTGACACAAGAGCACCGTTTCCCGTTACGGTGCTGTGTTCTCTATAACCTTTATTTCAGGTCAAGCGTCACCTCAGGTGCCGCTCCATTGCGGCATGCGTTTGCTGATAAAAGCGTCAATGCCTTCGCAAGCATCATTGCTCATCATGTTGTCGGCCATGACCTGGCCTGCGTAATCGTAGGCATGTTCGATAGCCAGGCTGCGCTGGCGATAGAACATGGCTTTGCCGGCCCGCACGGCGACCGGACTTTTTGCCATGATGCTGTCGGCCAGTCGTTGTACCGTTTGATCCAACTGATCTTCGGGGACTGCATAGTTGATCAACCCCAGCTCTTGAGCCCGCTGAGCACTGATGAATTCGCCCGTCATCAGCATTTCCATGGCGGCCTTGGGGGGTATGCAGCGTGACAGGGCAACGGCAGGGGTGGAGCAGAACAGGCCAACGTTAATGCCGGACACGGCAAAGCGGGTGGATTCGGAGGCAACAGCCAGGTCGCAGGTTGCAACTAGCTGACAGCCGGCGGCGGTGGCCAGCCCTTGCACACGGGCAATCACCGGTACGGGCAGGGCCAGCACACTTTGCATGACGCGACTGCAACGGCTGAACAGCTCTCGGTAATAGTCGTGTTCAGGTTTGGCGCGCATTTGCTTCAGATCATGCCCCGCGCAAAAAGCGTTACCTTCGGCCTGGATGATGACGCATTGCAGACTGGGTTCCCGGCCCAGTGTGTCCAGAATGTGTTGTAACGAGTTCAGCACTTCTTCGGACAGCGCGTTGTACTGTGCGGGTCGGTTCAAGGTGATGCGGGCCAGTCCCCCCTGTTGCTCAAGCAGGACAGGATCGGCAGGGTGCTCGTGTGACATGCAAGTCTCCGTACTTATAGTATTTGCAGGTTTTATTCTCGGGTGTTGCTGCATTCTTAAGTCGACCTCTATATTAGAGGGGTCTGGTACAAACTATCGCCCTTGTTCTAGGCGCTTGTAAAGCGAAGGGGCTACAATTGACCACTGCGCCCATCGTTGAGTGATGATGTTGTTCGCACGCTGTTTTTCTATTTAGACGCCTATGACCACCCCTACCGATCCATCCGTCGATTCCAAACCTACTGTGCGCCCTCGCGTTGTTGAGTATGACGCCACGCAAAAGCAGAAAGCCGAGGCCAAGACCTCGCGCATTCCCATCAAGGTCGTGCAGGCAGAGCGTTTGAAAAAGCCTGACTGGATTCGGGTGAAAGCGGCTGCGCCGAACTCCCGTTTCTACGAGATCAAGGAAACCCTGCGCGAACACAAGTTGTTTTCGGTGTGTGAGGAAGCATCCTGTCCCAATATCGGGGAATGTTTTGGCAAGGGCACAGCGACGTTCATGATCATGGGCGACAAATGCACCCGCCGTTGTCCCTTCTGTGATGTGGGTCATGGCCGCCCTGATCCTCTGGATGAGAACGAGCCCGCCAATCTGGCCAAGGCGATTGGGGCCATGAAGTTGTCCTACGTGGTGATTACCTCTGTGGACCGTGATGACTTGCGTGATGGGGGTGCGGCTCACTTTGTGGAATGTATCCGCCAGGTGCGCGAGCACTCTCCTTCCACGACCATCGAAGTGTTGGTGCCCGACTTTCGCGCACGTCTGGACCGAGCCCTGGGCATCCTGAATGCCTGCCCGCCGGATGTCATGAACCATAATCTTGAAACCGTTCCTCGTTTGTACAAGCAGGCGCGTCCTGGTTCGGACTATCACCATTCCTTGAAGCTGTTGCAAGAGTTCAAGAAGCTGCATCCCAACATTCCGACTAAATCGGGTCTGATGGTGGGCCTGGGTGAAACCAACGAAGAGATTTTGGAAGTGATGCGCGATATGCGTGCTCACGATATTGATATGCTGACCATTGGTCAGTATCTGCAGCCCTCGGGTCACCACTTGCCCGTGATGCGTTATGTGACGCCCGATGAGTTCTTGATGTTTGAACGGGAGGCCTATGCAATGGGCTTTACTCATGCCGCCGTGGGCGCCATGGTGCGTTCGTCCTATCACGCCGATCAGCAGGCACATGCTGCAGGTGTGCAGCCTTGAAATCCCAGTGGGCGGGTTGAAATGCAATCCGGCTAAGAGATGAAGAAACCCGGCTTTGGTGCCGGGTTTTTTTTGCCCTTCCGACCTTGCCATGCCCATGAGGGCCACTGGCGCATCGGCGCTGAGTGTAGGAGCGGGCAAATGGGGGCGCGCCAGCGGGGGCGGAGCTGCGGTCAGCTTGCTCGGCATTGTTCAAGTCCTCTGTGCCAGTGCGGACAGTGCCGGCGCAGCAGTCCTTATGTCGTTTGGTCCTGGATCAGAGCCTTTGCAGATAAGCCCTCTATATAAGGCTCCAGTGCCTCATCGTAGTCTTCGACGCCTAAATACCAGGCTGTCAGACCGGTGCTGTCTTGCTTGAGATCCGTCCAGCAGAATAAAGAACGGTCAAAGGAGTCCTTGATGGTTTCGTTCACGAATGTGAACAACTCATCCAGCAAGGGCAAGGTGCTCAGCGGAACGGCAAAGCGAGTTTCCCCCTGGAACTGCCAGCTATATTGTTCGAGCAGTTCGTTTGACCATTGGGCATGCTGCTCTTGAGAGCTTAGTTCGGGATTGGCAGGGCTTAAAGGCATGGTTTTGTATGGGGTAAAGGGAAGGGATGGTCAGGCACCAGTGGCAAACCATTGGATAGGCGTGGCACCTTGCTGTGTGAGCCACTCATTGGCTAGTCGAAAATGACCGCAGCCAATAAATGGGACCGGTGGGCGACGCGCAGCCAAAGGGGAGGGATGATTGGCTTTCAGAATCAGATGGGGGCATTGAGCCTGTTGCTGGATCAATGCCTCTTTGGCCTGGGCATGAGCACCCCACAACATATACACAATAGGGCGTGTACTTTGCTGGGCCAGGTTCATCAGTAAAGCGTCGGTAATTTGCTCCCAGCCTTTCTTGGCGTGAGAGGCAGGCAAGCCATCCTCGACGGTTAGGGATGTGTTCAAGAGCAACACGCCTTGTCGGCCCCAGTTGCTCAGATCATGGCTGGGCGGGAGAGGGGTCTGGGGATACTCCAGTTCCAGCTCTTTGAAGATATTGCGCAGACTAGGTGGTGCAGGGCAGGTGTCCGGAACCGAAAACGACAGTCCCTGGGCTTGATCGGGGCCGTGGTAAGGGTCCTGACCCAGAATCACGACGCTGACCTTTTGTAGTGGTAGCAGCTCCAAAGCACGGAACGGGGCGGCGGGATAAATGACGGCACCGTCCTGGCATTCCTTGTCCAGCCACTTGGCTAATGTTGCCAGTATGTTCTGTAGCTCTGGCTGATCCAGGGTGGCGCGCCAGTCAGCGGGAAGGCGGGCGACCTGATCGAGAATGTTCTCGGTCAGGAGATTATTGGATAGCATTTCCTCGCCAATCAGGCTGAGCTGTGTCGTGGGGGCTTGAGAAGATGAGCGTGCCATACAGAGTCTGCATGCAAAGTTAGTTGTCTGCTTATTGTAATAGGGGAGCGTCGACCGACCTATCAGCTTGGATACCGCTTTCCTTCTCTATATAGAGGGGCATGTTGAATCGAAGCGAGAAGGACGGCATGTCGCCTCTATATATAGAGGCGAGGGTTGTGACGCTACAGAAGGAGTTCCAACTTCCTTCCCGGCAAGCGCGTCAACGTTATAAGTGCTCCCCCCTAAGAGGGCTTGTCACGCGGGTGGGTTGCCATCTGGTCTACCAGCCTACCTATCCCTATCCTTGTCCCTGTCTATCTATCTATCTATCTATCTATCTATCTATCTATCTATCTATCTATCTATCTATCTATCT
>NZ_JAYJLG010000004.1:0-353055 GCF_051948705.1 Alcaligenes sp. Lyrl_28 | reverse complement strand
TGGCCGCAACCAGGATCACGCCGGTTCGCTGTTCATGAAGCTGCGCTTCTGATTTACAACCCCAGGGCGGACTTGGCGTTTTGCCAAACCCGCTGCAAACCTGACAGGCGGCCAACAAAAATCCCTGCGATGCGCGTGCATGGCAGGGATTTTTCTGGACCACATAAGCGGTGATCGATCGGCCTATAAGGATCAGCGATCCGATTCCTTAAAGCTGCAGACGGTATACACCGACAGGCCGGAGTCTGTTACCGCTTTGGAGCCGCCCAGCTCGGGCAGATCAATAATAGCCGCGGCTTCCACCACATTGGCCCCCAAACGCTGCAACAAGCGTGCAGCTGCCAGCAAGGTCCCGCCGGTCGCAATCAAATCATCAATCAGCAGTACGCGCTGACCAGGACGCACGGAGTCAGTGTGCATCTCCACACTGGCATTGCCATACTCCAGGGAATATTCTTCCGCCACCGTATTGAAAGGCAGTTTGCCTTTCTTGCGTACCGGTACAAAACCCAGATTCAGCTCATACGCCAGCACCGAGCCGACGATAAAACCGCGAGCATCCACACCCGCCACCAGATCCAGTTTTTGTCCCATGTAACGGTAGACAAACAGGTCAATCAGTACCCGAAAAGAGCGCGGGTCTTGCAACACCGGGGTGATATCGCGGAACGTCACCCCTGGCTTGGGCCAATCCGGCACATTGCGAATGATTTGACGGATGTACTGGGTGGGATCTATTTGCATGTCAAAGCTTCTACAACAGAAAATCCGGGCGCAAAGGGCGCACTTGGATACGTTGCAAGTGTACACAATTGGGCAGCAGCAACAAGGGCTCATCCCGCTTGTGCCCGCACGTTGTACTAATACGACGCGATTGAGTGGAAACTCCCGCAGACTTGACCGAGAAGGTCTTTTAGTTCGACGCTACAGTCGTTGCACGCGAGACAGCGACACGCTGCAAACGCCCTGCCTCGAACTGATAAACACAATCAACCAACGGCAGCAAACGCGTGTCGTGAGTCGCCATAATCACGGTTTTGCCCCGAGCGGCCGTCAGGATATCTTGCATCAGGGCCTGACTGGTCGGGCCGTCCAGACTCGCCGTGGGCTCATCCAGGAACCAGATATGGGCCGGCGACAACAAAACACGGGCCAGACATAAACGGCGCTGCTGCCCCAACGACAGTTGCTGCCCCCCCTCACCCAGCCAAGTGTCCAAGCCTTGTGGCAAGTCACGCACGACTGAATCCAGCTGGGCATCGTGCAGTACCTGCCACAGGCGCTGCTCGCAGGCCCCCGGATCGGCCAGCAGCAGATTATCGCGTACAGAACCCAGAAACAGCGGCGAGTCCTGCGCCAGCAAGGCGCAATGATCAAACCAACTGGCACGGCTCCAGTGTGGAGCCGGCTCGGCCTGAATAAGGTATTGCGGACCAGGCACCGGCAACAAGCGCATCAATACGCTTAGCAAGGTTGATTTGCCCGAACCGCTAGGGCCAAAAATCGCAATATGCTCGCCGGGCGGAACGTGCAGCGACAAGTGCTCCAGTACCGGCTGCGAACCATAAGCGAAACTCAGATCGGAAACGTCCAAGGAAGCGGGCCCATCCAGAACCATGGCCTGACCTTGCTCCTGCTGTGCTTCAAGCGGTTCATCTAAAATTCCCAACAAGCGTGTACTGGCCGCCTGAACTTCACCCAAGCGTGACGCTCCTCGCATCATGGGAGCCATAATCTCGAACAAACCCAACAAAGCAAGAACCAAACCGACCCATAAGGGCCCGCTCATGGCTTGTACATTCACCTGCTGCGCACCCACCAGCAAGCAGATCAACAGGGCTACGCCCATAAGAAGCTGTTGGAAAAACTGACCGGCAATGCCCCAGCCGTTGCTGCGCAACCGGGCTTGACTGAGCGCTTGGGCCAGCTTATCCACTTGTTTCTGAACAGCATCAGCAGCCGCAAACACCTGAATGTCGGCGTAAGCTCGTATCGCTTGATGCACCAGAACACGCTGGCGATTTTCCAGCTGATGGACCTGCTCGGCAGCACGGCTGGCACCCCGGGCGCAAAGGTAGGGAATCAGGCAGGCTGCCACCAGCAGGCAGGCCAGAATCAGCCAGGCCCACCAGGACAACCAGGTTTGCAAAACGGCACTGAACACCAGTCCGGCAAACACGGCAGTGGTCAAAGGCACCAGAATCAACAAGAGCACCAGATCAAGAACGGCGACATCCGAGGTCAGACTGGACGCCAGCTCGCCATCACGAAACTGCGCCAGACGGGACTGACTAAAGCGACTCAAACGCCCAAAAACCAGAGTCCGGATGCGAACCTGCAAATCCAAGGTCAAAGCATGGCCGACCACACGCTCCAGATAACGGGAAGCGATACGCCAAAATGACAAACCACGGATCATGGCGGAGGGGCCGAACAGATTAAAGACGATCCCCAAGGTCGCCAGAAAGGCGCTGCTCAGGAACCAGCCTGCGACCCCGAGCAGGCTGACGCCGGCTGCCACCGTACTGATCGCCAGAAGTACCGTGAACAGAACCGCTCCACGGCGTGCGCGCAAACTGGCACCTAAAAGGCGAAACCACGCTTTCATGCCGTCAACACTCCTTGGGCAATCTGCAAGCGGTTGGAACACATAGCCGCCAATTCCTGATCATGCGTGGCCACAACCAGACAGCGGCCCTGACAAAAGCGCAGAACATTGCGCATAACGCGATCTCGTGTGGCTGCATCCAGGCGGGAACTGGGCTCATCCAGCAATACAACATGCGGGTCCGTCAAGAACAGACGCGCCAAGGCCAGACGCTGTATCTGACCGCCGGAAAGCCCAAACCCCCCTTCACCCAGCTCAGTCTGCAGGCCGGCTGGCAGGGCTCGCACGAAATCGGCTGCACAGGCTTGTTCCAGGGCTTGCCACAGTTGCTCCTCATTGGCCTGCGGTGCTGCCAGACGCAAGCCGTCGGCAATCGTGCCCATCGCTAAAAAAGCCTGCTGTGAAATCAGTACCACCCCGTCATGACGAGTCAGCAAGCGTCCGGCAGTATCGCTGTTGCGCAGCAAAATCTCGCCCTGAGACAGGGGACGCAATCCAATCAGACTCTCCAGCAAGCTGGTCTTGCCCGAACCACTGGCTCCCAGAACCGCGTAAGACTGGTCTATGTACAGCTGCAGTCCGGGCACCTCAAGCAAGGTTCCACACCCACCCAACTGAGGCAAATGGACCTGACGCAGGACAAGAACCGGTAAATTAGGAAATACCGTTTGCACGTCCAGGCTGGAAGGCGCGGGAGGGATCAGATCCTGACCCAGGCTGGCCCATAATCGATCGATTTCCACAGCGGCCGCACGAGCCGCCGCGCGGTCATGGTAATTGGCCGCCAACTGGCGCAGGGGTTGATACGCCTCAGGTGCCAGGAGCAAGCAAAACAGTCCCTGCTGCAAACTGATACCGGAAAACGATTCACCCAGGTAACCCAGATACCCCAGGCCAATGTAGACAGCAATACCTGCCACACCCAAGGCCGCGAAAAACTCCAGAACCGCTGAGGATAGAAACGCGATGCGCAGCACTTTCATGGTGCGCGTGCGCAACTCCTGACTGGCCAGTTCAACACGCTGCAACTCGTCCTGCCCCCGGCCCATCAGACTCAGGGTAAAAATGCCACGCAGACGATCGGCAAAAAAACCCGACAGACGCAGCGTTGTTTGTTGTTGTTCACGGCTAGCCGCTTCCGCCCCCCAGCCCACCAAGGCCATGAACAGAGGAATCAGAGGCGTGCTCAACAAAAGAATCAAGGAGACAATGCCATCCACCGGCAAGACCGCCAGCACCAGCGCCAAGGGCACCAGGGCCGCCGCAGCCATGCAAGGGATGTAGCGCGTCACAAAGCCATCCAGTGCTTCGATTTGCGTAATCAAGCTAGTAGAAAGTTCACCGCTATTGCTAGCCCGCAAACGCGGCATCGTACTGCGGAACAGTCGGGCAAAAAGCTCCGAGCGCAGATCTTGTTTCAGATGTTCTGAAACTTTTTGAGCGCGGCGTTCCCCCAAAGCGGCAATGGCGGCGCGCAGCAGCAAAAGTGCGGCCACCATAAGGATAGAGAACAACTGCTCTGTCCAGGGCAGCCCGTCGACCACAATGGCCTGCACAATCTGTGCCAGCAACCAGGCCTGGGGGATCAGCAAGGCGCCGGCCAGCACCGGCGCCAACATGGAAACCCGCAAAGCCGTGCGGGCGCGGCTGGAAAACTGCCCCAGCCACTGCTGCGCGTTTGGACTTTGCGGGGTCAATCAGGCCTCGATATCTGCATTGGCCTGGGAGGCGGCTGCATTTTGCAACGCAGTGTTCTCACGCAGTTCGAACCACATCGCATTCAAGATGGAGAATGCGCAGGCCAGACCCAAACCTAGAACCCAAGAGAAGTACCACATAGGTGTTGGCCTCCTTAGTAAGAATGAGAAGAATCTTTCATGCTGGCAACCGATACCTTGCCACGCATGACGCTGTACACCCACGAGGTATAGAGCACGATGATGGGCAGAAACACCAGCGTGACCAGCAGCATGATCCACAGGGTCAGGTGACTGGCCGAGGCATCAAACAAGGTCAAACTGGAGCCGGGATTCAAGGACGATGGCAGCAGGAAAGGGAACACGGCAAAACCAAAGGTCAGAATGATGCCGGCCAGTGCCAGGGACGAGAACAGCAGGGCCAGCAAGCCACGACCACGTCCCGCCAGCAAAGCCCCGAGCAACAGGCCTGCAAAACCGATAATCGGTGCCGCCCACAAAGCGGGCCAGGTTCGGTAGTTGGCTAACCATCCGCCTTCGACCATCTCGACTGTCTTGCCAATCGGGTTGGACATGGCATGGGCCACTTCCGGCCAAGGCATGCTGTAGCCATTCATGGCAGTGATCCACCAGCCACCGGCAGCAAACGCCACGATAGCCAGCAATCCCAACGGCATGGCCCAGGCACGAGCACGTCGAGCGACCTGATCGCTGCCTTTCCAGGCCACCACGACCGCGCCCTGAAAGGCCAGCATCAGGATGCTGAGCAATCCACACAGGATGGCAAAGGGCTGGAACAGACCAAAAAAGTTACCTTGATACAGGGGACGCAGCGTGGTTTCGTCAAAGCCAAACGGCACACCCAGCATGACATTGCCAATCGCGACTCCGAACACCAGGGCACAAACCACACCGGAGGCGGTCCAGATCGCATCCCAGTTACGACGCCAGCGCGTAGAACTGAGCTTGCTGCGGTACTTGATGGCAACCGGGCGCACTATCAGGGCCACCAGCAGCAGCATCATGGCCAGATAAAAACCCGAGAATGCCATCGCATACAGCAAAGGCCAGGCGGCAAAAGCCACCCCGCCGGCCACAATCAGCCAGACCTGGTTACCTTCCCAGACCGGGCCAATCACGTTGTAGAGCGTACGCCGCTCGTCATCACTGCGCGCCACCAGCGGCAGCACCATGGCCACCCCCAGATCAGCCCCGTCCATGATGGCGAAAGCAGCCAACAAAACGCCCAGCAGCAACCACCAGATGATGCGCAAGGTGTCGTAATCGAGAAGAATCAGGCTATCCATAATGGTTTCCCCTCCTTAACCGCGCAGCAACGGCGCGTTACGCGAACCATAAGACAAGGCGGACGGTGCAGCGGTCTCGCCCCCCTCGTCCGGGCCTTTGCGTATTGAGTGCAGCATGACCTTGATGCCAATCACCGCCAGGGTGGAGTAGAGCAGCAAGAAGATGCTCATACTGATCATCAGGTCTACAAAGGACAGGCCCGAAGCTGCATAGTAGGTAGGCAGAACGCCTTCAATCGCCCAGGGCTGTCGTCCAAACTCGGCCACAAACCATCCACATTCGATGGCAATCCAAGGCAGAGGGATACTCCAGACAGCCGCCTTGAGCAGGCGTGGGTGGCGTTGCAGGCGGTCACGCGATGCCAGCACAAAGGCCACAATGAAGAACAGGATGAAGTACAGCCCCAGACCCACCATCACACGGAAGCTCCAGAACAAGGGAGCGACCTGTGGCACCGTATCCCAGGCAGCCTGAGCAATCGTGTCGGTGTCTGCCTTGGTGATGTCATCCGTGTAGCGCTTGAGCAGCAGCGCATAGCCCAGATCCTTCCAGTTATTATCAAAGACCCGGCGGGCTTCAATATTGCTGGCATCGGCGCGAACCAGCTGAAGGGCCTCGTAAGCGCGCAAGCCATTGGCAATACGGATCTTGGCATGCTCTACCAGCTCATTGATGCCCAGCATGGGCGTACTGACCGAGCGTGTCCCGATCAGGCCCATCACCCAGGGAATTTCCACGGCGAAGCGGTTTTCACGGGCCTCCTGATCGGGCCAGGCAATCAGATTGAAACTGGCAGGCGCTTCCTCGGTCTCCCACATGGATTCCATGGCTGCAATTTTCATTTGCTGATGTTCGGTCGTCAGATAACCGCTTTCGTCACCCAGGACCACGACAGACAAGGAAGCGGCCAAGCCAAAACTGGCGGCTACGGTCATCGAACGCTTGGCCAGGTCGATATGACGCCCGCGCAGCAGGTACCAGGCACTGATGCCCATCACGAACATGGCCCCCAGCACATAACCGGCACTGACGGTATGCACGACTTTGGCCTGCGCGACAGGGTTGAGAATGACCTGGGCAAAGTCGGTCATTTCCATACGCATGGTATGGGGATTGAAGATGGCGCCTACCGGATTCTGCATCCAGCCGTTGGCGACCAGAATCCATAGGGCCGACAGGTTGGTGCCAATGGCG
Organism: Alcaligenes sp. Lyrl_28; assembly: GCF_051948705.1. Classification (NCBI taxonomy): domain Bacteria; kingdom Pseudomonadati; phylum Pseudomonadota; class Betaproteobacteria; order Burkholderiales; family Alcaligenaceae; genus Alcaligenes; species Alcaligenes sp. Lyrl_28. The sequence goes on along the minus strand of NZ_JAYJLG010000004.1, from coordinate 346,248 downwards.
ACCAACCAGGTGACGATCAAATGCCCCAGCTTGGAGAGACGATCCCAACCAAAAAAGAACAGGCCGACAAAAGTGGCTTCCAGGAAAAAAGCCATCAAACCTTCAATGGCAAGCGGGGCGCCAAAAATATCGCCCACATAATGACTGTAATAAGCCCAGTTCATGCCGAACTGAAACTCCATCACAATCCCGGTGGCCACACCCAAGGCAAAGTTAATGCCAAAGAGCACTCCCCAGAACTTGGTCATGCGGCGCCAGATGGCCTTGCCCGTCATGACATACACGCTTTCCATGATGGCCAGCAAAAAAGACAGGCCTAGCGTCAAGGGCACAAATAAAAAGTGAAACATCGCGGTGGAAGCAAATTGCAACCGCGACAAGGTAACGACATCCAGATCAATCATGACGACCCCCAGTTTGATCAGCTTTGCGAATCTTTCCGGCGAAACCCAGCACCTTCTGAACTTTGCTACCTAAGCGCATCAGATTTTGCAGGGTTTCGGGCGGCAAGTGATGAACTTCGTCAAACCACCCACAAGCCAACTCAATCAACTCCAGCATTTCGTTAATGCGCTGCTGCCCGTATGCTTCCTCATCATTGACGGGCGCTTCCATAAGGATACTGCGCAACAAGGTTAATGTGGGGTCAATCTCGCGCTTGCGCTTTTCCTCCACCAAGGTACGAAAAATATCCCAGACATCCTTGGGGGATTCGAAATATTCGCGTCGCTCGCCGATCTTGTGCGTCATATTGACCAGACGCCAAGACTGCAGCTCGCGCAAGCTCATGCTGACATTGGAACGGGAGATGCCCAGCGTTTCGGCAATCTCGTCGGCGTGGAGGGGTTCGGGTGTAATGAACAAGAGCGCATAAATCTGGCCTACCGTTCGGTTGACCCCCCAGCGCCCGCCCATTTCCCCAAAGTGCAGAATAAAACGTTCTGCCTGTGGTCCTAGATTCATGGCTTCCTGAATTTTCAGTAATTACTGAAATTACAAAACAAGACGTATCTTAACCCTAAACTATTACGCCCGCCACTGGTCCAAACGCTTCTGATCGTACAATGTGCCTCCTGCGAATCAGCATGCCAAGCGCACACTTCACGTTTACAATTCCGCCATGAATACACCGGCACATTTCGATCCCGAACACATTCTGTCCTCGGCACGACGCACCTTCGCCATTGAAGTAGAGGCGTTGCAGGCGCTGGGTCAGCGCCTGGACCAGAACTTTGTCCAAGCCACCCAGTTGCTCGTGCACTGTCAGGGCCGGGTAGTGGTGACCGGCATCGGCAAGTCTGGCCACGTTGCGCGCAAAATCGCCGCGACACTGGCGTCGACTGGCACGCCGGCTTTTTTCATGCACGCTGCCGAGGCCCTGCATGGCGATCTGGGCATGATTACCAAGCAAGATGTGGTCATTGCCATTTCCTATTCGGGTCAGGCCCAGGAGCTGGTCACGGTGCTAACCGTGCTGCGGCGGATGGGTGCCAAGCTGATTGCCATCACAGGGCACGCCCAGTCCGAACTGGCTCAGAACGCCGATTTGCACCTGGATGCTCATGTCGAGCATGAGGCTTGCCCCCTCAACCTGGCCCCTACGGCCAGCACCACCGCCGCCCTGGTCCTGGGTGATGCGCTGGCCGTCGCCTGTCTGGAGGCCCGAGGCTTTAGCCGTGAGGATTTTGCCCGCTCCCACCCAGGTGGAGCGCTGGGCCGACAACTCCTGACGTTTGTGCGCGACATCATGCGCAGCGGCGAGCAGTTACCCGTCGTTTCCCCCGACACCCTGGTCCCTGATGCCCTGATCGAAATGTCCAGCAAGGGAATGGGCATGACGATCGTCACCGATCCCCAGGGCCGGCCGGTGGGCCTGTTCACCGACGGGGACCTGCGCCGCCTGATTGCGCGCGCAGGCGACATACGAAACCTGCCCGTGTCCGAAGGCATGTCGCGTGAACCGCGCAGCATTGCCGCCGAGGCGTTGGCCATTGAAGCGGCCGAGCAAATGGATGCCCTGCGCATCAGCCAAATGCTGGTATTGGACGCAAACGGGCTACTATTGGGAGCTCTGCACATGCACGACCTGTTGGCTGCAAAGGTAATCTGATCATGATGAACACGCCCACTGCCCCGCTTCACCCCGCTGAAGCCCAAATTCTGGCCAAGCTGCCCGAACTCGTTCGAAACCAGTTGCGCCAGTTGCGCATGATGGTCTTTGACGTGGATGGCGTATTGACCGACGGACGCCTGTGGTACAGCGCGAACGGCGAGGAATTCAAAAGCTTTCACGCGCTCGATGGCCATGGTTTGCGCATGCTCGGCGAGAGTGGCATCGGCGTGGCTCTGATTACCGGGCGTGAAAGCGGTATCGTGTCACGTCGTGCTGCCGAACTGGGCATTCCCTTCGTCCACCAGGGCGTACGCGACAAAATTGCCGTGCTGACGCAGCTGGCACAGGAAAATGGTCTGTCCCTGAGCGAGCTGGGATATATGGGCGACGATCTGATCGATTTGCCTGCCATGCAGCGCGTGGGGTTCTCCGCCAGCGTTCCTGAAGCGCCCTTCTATATTAGCCAGATCGCCAGCTGGGTGGCCACACAGCCTGCCGGCCACGGCGCGGTGCGTGAGTGCTGTGATGCCATCCTGGCCTCCCAGGGACGCCTTGCCGCTTTTATCACCGGGGGCCCCTTGAAGACCACGGGAGTCATTCAGTAATCATGCGCGACCGTCTACCTACCTTCATTTCCCTGTTGCTGCTGGCTTTGCTGGTACTGGCAACGCTGTGGGCGGTCGATTACACGCAACGCTCGGTCGCGATTGATCCCCCTCGCCGTGTTACCCACGAGCCCGACTCCTGGGCGCGCAATTTCACCATGATCAGCTCCGATGAAACGGGCATGGCAATCAGCCGCCTGGACGGAGAAATTGCCTATCACTACCCCGATGACGACTCACACGACATCACCTCCCCGCGGGCCGTCAGCAACCGGCCCGACTCGCCCCTGACGATTGCCACCTCGGACACCGCCCATATGAATGCAGGCGGTGACGTCATCACCATGAAGGGCAATGCCCATATCCACCGACAGGCCACGCCCGAGGAAGAGGCAATGGACGTGCGCAGCGAAGTGCTGATCATCCTGCCCGAGGAAGACGTGGTGTACACCAACGAACCGGCATTGGTCGTGAACGGCCAGTCCACCATGCGCGGCACCGGAATGCGTTACGACAATCGCGTTCGCCAATTGAACGTCATGTCGGAATCCGACGTTAAAATCTCGGGCCAGCAAACACAAAAAGCGCGTTCCTCCAATAGCTCTAAGGATTCCCCTCCATGACTACGCCTGACAGCGCCCGCCTGGGCCACAAGCCCATGCTCTCCTTTGGCCTCGTGCGCGGTGCCCTGGCCCTGTGCCTGAGCACAAGCGCTCTGGCCATGCTGCCTGCGGCCCCCGCCCTGGCCCAGGCAGCGGCCTCGGCGGCTGCCGAACCGGACACCTCTGTATTGTCCGATACCCTGACCTACGACGATATTGCCAAGCAAACGGTTTACAAAGGCAACATCATCCTGACGCGCGGCGCCATGACCTTGATGGCCGACCAGCTCGCAATCGAACAGGATGCGGAAGGCTTCCAGCATGGAACGGCCACCGTCAGTGAACGCCCCCGTGTCACGATTCGACAAGAAGACCCGGCCAAATTTGAGCTGATCACGGCCGAAGGCGTCCGGGCCATCTACAACGGCAAGACCGAAGAGGTCGAGCTCATTGGCAAGGCGGTGGTCAATCGTTATATTTGCGGCAAACTGCAAGACTCCATTCAGGGGCAACGCGTGATCTACCGGCAAAAAGACGGCACGTACCAAGCGTTCGGGGGAGCCGACTCCGCCACACGAGACGGTCGCGTACGCTCTGTGGCGCGCCCCCGCGCCAATGCCGATGCAGCCCTGGCCGAATGCCAACGCAAGTCTTCCTCCCGCAAATAGACCGGACACCCCTGAACCATGGTTGCTCCTAACAACCCGTCTACCCCCACCCGCGCCAGCCACTCGACCAAAGGCAGCCTGATTGCACAAGGCCTGCGCAAAACCTACGGCAAACGCACCGTTGTGCAGGACGTTTCCCTGAATGTGGAAAGCGGTGAGGTGGTAGGCCTGCTCGGCCCGAACGGAGCTGGCAAAACCACCAGCTTCTATATGATCGTAGGCATTGTGCCTGCCGATGCTGGCCGCATCGAAATTGACGGCACGCCCATTACCGCCATGCCCATGCACAAGCGCGCACGGCTGGGCCTTTCGTATCTGCCGCAGGATGCGTCTGTCTTTCGACGTCTGACCGTAGAGGAAAACATCCGCGCCGTACTCGAACTGCAACTGGACGAGAACGGCCGCCACATCAGCAAGCAAGACATCAACGAGCGCCTGGAAACCCTGATTAACGAGCTGCAGATCGGGCATATCCGGCAAAACACCGCCCTTTCCCTGTCAGGCGGCGAGCGGCGACGCGTGGAAATTGCCCGTGCGCTGGCCAGCAACCCGCGATTTATTCTGCTGGACGAGCCCTTTGCCGGGGTGGACCCGATTGCCGTGATCGAGATTCAACGCATTGTGCAATTTCTCAAGGGGCGCAACATCGGCGTGCTGATTACCGACCATAACGTGCGCGAGACACTGGGCATTTGCGACCGGGCCTACATCATCAGTGAGGGCACCGTTCTGACCAGCGGGCATCCGTCCGAAATCATCGACAATGAAGCTGTGCGCAAGGTTTATCTGGGATCGAACTTCCGGATGTAAGCCAATTTCAAGCCTGGTAACCGGACCGGGCGGGGCCAAGGGTTTTCCTGCACATCACAGATTGATTCAGGTCATGTTATCTGACCCACATATAGGTATACTGGGATATCCAAGATCAGTAGTAAGGAGGCTAAAGACGACGATATCCCCCCTCTAGAACAAGTTGTTTGACTACTACGGAGAGCCTATATGAGCCTTAACATCACTGGCCGTAATCTTGACATAACTCCTGCCATTCGCGACTACGTCAAAAGCAAAATTGGTCGAATTGAAAAGCACTTCGACAACGTGGTTGACTCGCAGGTTATGCTTTCCATTGAACGTCTGAAGCACACTGCCGAAGTGACCGTCCGTGTCCCCGGCAAAGATATTCATTGCGCATCTTCAGACGAGAACTTGTATGCCGCGATTGATCTGCTGGCCGATAAGATTGACCGACAGATCCTGAAATACAAGGAAAAGGCAAACAGCCATGCGCATGAGCCCGCCAAGCGGCTCGAAGTTCCGGCTGCCTGATCACGCCGAACTGGTACAGCAGGCATAGCCCTGCCAACAAACCCCGTACTTTTCATAAGTTCGGGGTTTTGTGTTTCAGGGCGTATCTGTCCGCCTGTTGTTAGCCATCCAAAAAATGTTTAGCTAAAAAACATTCCCCCCTATAATGGCCGTCATGAATCTCTTGTCGCGTATATTGCCTTTGTCCAACGTGGTTCTAGATCTTGCTGTCACCAGCAAGAAGCGCGCTTTTGAACAAGCCGGACTAATATTCGAGAACCATCACGGCATTGCCCGGACAGCCGTTTTCCATAGCCTGATCGCTCGCGAGCGCCTGGGCTCCACCGCTCTTGGTCACGACGTTGCTGTGCCGCACGGTCGGATCAAGGACCTCAAGGAGCCTTGTGCCGTTTTCATGCGTCTGGCCGAGCCGGTGCGTTTCGATCCCAGCGATGGCCGTACCGCCAGCCTGCTGTTCTTTCTGCTGGTTCCCGAGACGGCCACTCAAATCCACCTGGACTTGCTGGCCGAGATCGCCCGCCTGATGGCCGATCAGGATATCCGTCAGGCACTGGCACAGGAAACGGACCCGGTTCAAATACACCAGCTCCTGACCCAGACCCCCGATCTCAACGCGGAACATTCCGATGCTGACAGTTCAAGAACTGGTCAATGATAATCACGACAAGCTCGAGGTAAGCTGGGCAGCCGGAAAACATGCTGCCCTGCGCCCCATCCCCGACCTTGGTGCTTCTGCCGCGGATCTGGTCGGCCATCTGAACCTGATCCATCCGGGCCGCATTCAGGTTTTCGGCCCCGAAGAGCTCTCTTTCTACAGTCGCTTTGACGTCAAGCGTCGCCTGCATCACCTGGATGATCTCAGGCAAGGCGGAGTTCCCGCCCTGTTCATCGCCAATGACGCCGTCGCTCCCGACGACCTGATCCAGTTTTGCGAAGAACAAGGCGTACCCCTGCTCTACACGCCTATTGATGCCGCCCAGCTCATTGATCTGCTGCGCATTTATCTGGGCAGACGTCTGGCCCCGAAAACCACCATGCACGGTGTCTTTATGGATGTGCTGGGTTTGGGGGTACTGATTACCGGCGAGTCGGGACTGGGAAAAAGCGAACTGGCGCTGGAATTGATCTCGCGTGGTCACGGTCTGGTGGCAGACGATGCGGTCGAACTGTCCCGCACCGCCCCCAACATGATTGACGGTCAGTGCCCACCCCTACTGCAAAATCTGCTTGAGGTACGGGGCCTGGGTCTGCTGGACATACGCACCATTTTCGGCGAAACCTCCGTTCGTCGTAGAATGAAGCTTAAACTAATCGTGCACCTGGTCCGTTCCAACCCCGACAGTTTCGAGCGTCTGCCCACCCAGGACCAGACGCAGGAAGTGCTGGGGGTCGACATCAAACGTGTCATGCTCCAGGTGGCCGCAGGCCGAAACCTTGCGGTGCTGGTGGAAGCGGCGGTGCGCAATACCATCCTCGCTTTCCGCGGCATTGACACCATGGGCGATTTCATCGAACGCCAGGCACTGGCTATCATGAATAGCCGCGAAGACTAGGCACCCCAGGGCCATTCGCACTCAGCGTGCCCTGAGGGCTTTGTCCTGTTTCACCTAACCGCCGCCCGCCTGCCGGGCAGCGACTCGGAGCCTTTTGCCACAATGCTGAAAGTTGTATTGATTACCGGCATATCCGGTTCGGGAAAATCAGTTGCCTTGCGTCTGCTGGAAGATACCGGCTATCTCTGCATAGACAACCTGCCTCCCCGATTTCTGGCCGAATTTGTTCAGCGTTCTGCTGAACAGGGGCTGGAGCGACTGGCCGTCGCCATTGACGTGCGCGGCGCCGGTGATCTGGACATCCTGCCCGGAGTCATCAGCAAGCTGAACGAAGAAGGCTATGCCCTGCGCGTACTGTTTCTCAATGCCAGCGATCACACTCTGATGCAGCGTTACTCGGAATCGCGTCGCCGTCACCCGCTGACAGACCGCCTCCGTCAGGACGGCCGCTCCCCCTCGCTGCAGGAATGCATCGAAGCAGAGCGGGAAATGACCGCTCCTTTGCGCGAACTGGGCCACATTATCGACACCACGGACCTGACACCCGGCCAGCTGCGCGCCTGGATTCGCGATCTGGTGCAGGCCGATCGGGCCAGCGTGGTGCTGACCTTTGAGTCCTTTGCCTACAAACGTGGCGTGCCCGGCGATGCCGATCTGGTATTTGACGTGCGCTGTCTACCCAACCCGCACTACGACCCCGAACTGCGTCCCATGACAGGCCGGGACGAGCCAGTGGCCAAATGGCTGGCCCAGTTCGGCTCCGTGGAAACCATGATCGATGACATCGCGGGTTTCGTGCGGCGCTGGCTACCTTTATATATGCAGGACACTCGCAATTATCTGACTGTAGCCATTGGTTGCACGGGCGGTCAGCATCGCTCTGTCTATGTAGCGGAACAACTGGCACTGCGTTTTGCCGATTATGCGCCCTTGCTGGTACGCCATCGCAACCAACCGCCTATCAATCCCGTCCCATGAGTCATTCCCTTTTTTACAAATTAGGCGCCGTGCTGAGCATACTGGCCTTGCTGGCCGGGTGCTCATCCAGCCCCAAGCGCGCCAAACCCAAAGCCAAACCGGGGGCCACCGTTTCAGCGCCGCGAGGCGGAGGTTATTACAAAGACGATGGCCCCCACTCTCGCATACCGGCCAATCTGCACGCCACTCCCAACGCCACCCCTCGCATAGAACCGATCGCCCGCAGCAATACCCGTCCCTATACCGTGCTCGGCAAAAGCTTTGTTCCTCATACTTCCCACAAAGCCTTTACCCAGACCGGCACCGCTTCCTGGTATGGACGCAAGTTTCACGGCAAGAAAACCGCTAATGGCGAAACCTACGATATGTATGCCATGACGGCGGCCCATCCCACCTTGCCTATTCCGAGCTATGCGCGTGTGACCCGGCCCAAGACAGGCAAATCTGTCATTGTGCGCATCAACGATCGCGGCCCCTTTCACAGCTCACGCATCATCGATTTATCCTACGTCGCGGCAGCCAAGCTGGACTTGATTGCGCCCGGCAGCGGCACTGTCCTGGTGGAAGCGATTACCGAGGAAGAAATACGTAATGGCAGCTTTGAGCAGGGCGACATTGAGCTGGCCCAGGCCGAGGCTGAAACACCCCTCGACACACTGGCCATCGCCGAACCCCAATCCAGCCTGACCATCACGGAAACGCTGGAGCCTACGCCCGATGCCTTGTCTGCCCTGCCGCAAGAAGAGCTGACGATAGAGCTGGATGATTCCCCCAGCTGGAGCAGCGATGCCAACGATCAGCAGTTGATTGTGCAGGCGACGACAACAAACACCAGCAAGCCGCAGGCTCCTTCGGGTCAAAGCCGGGTTTACCTCCAGTTCGGCGCATTCTCTGCAAGAGAGAATGCCGCCGCCCTGGCGCAACAGCTCAATCGCCAGATAGCGCAGGTGGAATACCGCGATGCCCAGGTTCAGACCCACAACGATCTGTACCGCGTACAGATCGGGCCCTACCCCAATCGCACCGAAGCGATTAACGCGGCCTACCGCATCAAGCAAAAAACCGGTCTGAGCCCCTCTGTCGCTGTGCGCTAAGGTATTGGGAGAAGCAATCCGACCGGCTCCAGCTCACTAGCCTTGGGGCGCGTTTGCCAAGCCCCAGGCATAGAGTACATCGCGGGAAATCCCGGTTGCCTGACTGGCAATGCGGGCGGCGTCCCGCAATGAAACCTGCTCCAGCAGGGCCTTCATCCACCGCTGCGTAGTTGCATCCAGAACAGGCGCATCCTCATCAGGCTCTCGCGGGGCCTCATGCAAAATCAGCACAAACTCCCCTTGCTCCCGGTGACTGTCCTCATCCAGCCAGGCCAGAGCCTGCCCCAGGGGCACGGTGTGAATCTGCTCGAAACGTTTACTCAGTTCACGCGCAAAAGTCAGCTCCCGCATTGGGCCGCATACCTCTTGCATATCGCGCACGGCGGCACGCAGGCGGTGGGGCGACTCGAACATCAACACCGGCATGCCCAGGCTGGACCAATGCTGCAGCCACTTGCGACGCGCCACCGTCTTGGGCGGCATAAAGCCGGCAAACGCAAATGCAGGGTTCTCGTCGCTCGTGGCGCCACTACCCATCAAGGCGGCAATAACGGCCGAGGCTCCGGGCAAAGGCACGACCTGAAACCCGGCTTGTCGCACTGAGCGCACCACACGCGCACCCGGGTCACTGACAGCAGGTGCCCCCGCATCCGACACCAAGGCCACTCGCTGCCCTTGCTCCAGACGCTGAATAATGGCCTGAGCCGCCTGCGCCTCGTTGTGACGATGAGCCGCCATCAACGGCGTTTGTATGCCCCAGGCCTGTAAAAAAGGGCGCGTTGCCCGTGTGTCCTCGGCCGCAATAATGTCACACAGCTCCAGCGCCTGCCAGCCGCGCAGGCTAAGGTCTCCCATATTGCCAATGGGCGTGGCCACCACATACAGACAAGAGGATGGCCAGACCTGGCCCTGTACCTTGTCCATCATGCTTTGCCAGACTGCCGCGTTCACTGTCCGGTTTTCGGTATCGCTCATGCTCGATCCTGCTTATTCATCATCGTGTATCCCTATGAACCTCTTTGACTACGCCCGCCAGGCTCAAAATCGGCAACTGCGACGCAAACCGCAGCGTCGCCCAGCAAGCAGAAAGGCTGAGCCCAGGCGCTCTCCCAGTCAGACAAGTGGCGATCAGGCCGAACAGCGCGCCTGCGAACATGTCCTCGCTCATGGAGCCCGCGTTCTGGCCCGCCAATTACGTACTCGCTTTGGGGAAATTGACCTGGTCCTGTGCCATCAAGAGCAACTTGTGTTTCTGGAAGTGCGCCAGCGCAATCACAAGACCTACGGAGGGGCGCTTGCCAGTGTAAACCGGGATAAGCAACGGCGCTTGATCCTGGCCGCCCAACACTGGCTGCCAATCCTGAGCCAACGCTATTTTCATGGCCGGCTGCCAGCCTGCCGTTTTGACGTGATCGCGATTGAAGGCGATACCCTGACCTGGGTCCAGCAGGCCTTCGAACAAACTTGAGCCCGTTCCAACCAGGCCTGACTAGCTGGGAATTTTTCGGCAAGGACACTGTCCTATAGAAAAAATCGGGCACCTGCCCCTATTTCAATCCGGATACAGCATCTGGTTTCAATACCGTGGCGTTTTTTTCAACATGACACGTTCTGCCTGCCCCACAGGGAAATTCTCCGTGCGATAATGCGCGCTATGGACCTTATCGCCTTAATGACTTCGCATTTCGACGATTCCGTCGATACCCTCAAAGCCAGCACCCGCGAACTGGCCGAACCTTTGGCCGCCGCTGTCGAGCTCTTGTTTGCCACCCTGGCTAACGACGGCAAGATTCTGGCTTGCGGAAACGGCGGATCAGCAGCCGACGCCCAGCACTTTATTGCAGAGCTGGTGGGCCGTTTTGAGCGCGACCGCCTGCCTTTGGCCGGCATTGCGCTGAACACCGATACCTCGATCATGACGGCGGTGGGCAACGATTACGGCTTTGACAGTATTTTTGAACGCCAGGTCAGTGCCTTGGGCCAGACTGGCGACATTCTGGTGGCCATCTCCACCAGCGGCAACTCGCCTAATGTCATCCGCGCCATCGAGGCCGCCCGCGAGCGCGATATGGTCATCATTGCCCTGACAGGCAAAGGCGGCGGAAAAATCGCCGAGCTGCTCTCGGACACAGACATTCATCTTTGCGTACCGCACGATCGAACCATGCGTATTCAGGAAGTACACATTGTTCTGTTGCATGCCATGTGCGATGGCATTGATGCCCTGCTGCTGGGAGATCCCCTATGAAACACCGTTTGATTCTGGCCGCCCTGCTGGCCAGCACCACACTGACCGGCTGCGGACTACTGGTGGTCGGCGGCGCTGCCGCCACGACCGCTGTCGTAGCTACCGACCGTCGCACCACAGGCGAACAGGTCGAGGACAAAACCATTGTCATGAAAGCCGGCGCGGAAACACGTCGCCTGCTGGAGAACAAGGAAGGTCGCATCAACACCACCTCCTACGCCGGGCTTGCCCTGCTGACGGGGGATGTGCCCACCCAGGCTGACAAGGAAGAGGCGGGACGTCTGGTCTCCAAAGTCGACAAAGTCACTCGCGTGGTCAATGAATTGCGCGTGGGCGAGCCCACCCCGTTGAGTGTGCGTTCGAACGACTCCTGGATTACCACCCGGGTCAGCACCGCCTTGCTGAACGCCAAGGACGTGCCTAGCCGCACGATCTCCACCACAACCGAGCGTGGCGTAGTCTACCTGCTGGGCCGTGTCACTCACGAAGAGGGCGAACGCGCCGCGATTGCCGCCTCCAGCGTGCCCGGCGTGAACAAAGTGGTCAAGCTCTTTGAGTACGTCAGCGCCGAAAGCCTGGCACAACCTTTTAGCACCAACAATCAGCCAAGCACTGCCCCCGCTGGCACAGCGGCTCCGGCAGCACAGCCTGCTCCCGCCTCTTCTGTAGAAGTGATGCCTGTCCAATGAAAAAAGTAGTCATCATTGCCTTTGTCGTTGCCATCGCTGTAGGTCTGGGCGTATGGACCATGTCCGGCAGCGCCAAGGCCAGCGCCCCGGACGTCGCCTTCACCGACCTCAATGGCAAACACTTTGAGACCAAAGATCTGCAAGGCAAAGTAGTCCTGGTGAAGTTCTGGGCCACGGACTGCACCACCTGCGTTGCGCAAATGCCCGACAACATTGAGAACTTCAATGCCTTGTCCAGCAAGGGATTTGATATCGTGGCCGTCGCCATGAAGCACGACCCCATCAATTACGTGCGCAATTTCACCCAGTCCCGCCAACTGCCGTTCACGGTTGTCCATGACGACAAGGGCGATCTCGCCAAGGCCTTTGGGGACGTCCGTCTGACGCCCACTGCCTTTTTACTCGACAAACAGGGTCACATCATCAAGCGCTACCTGGGCAACTACGACAAGCAGGAGTTCATTGCTACTGTCGAAAAAGCCCTGGCCAGCAGCTAAGCTCCTGTTTTTGCCCCAGCCACATAACCCCGGGTACCAGCAGTGGACCCGGGTTTTCTTCAAGTGAGCGCATCAATGAGCACCACAGATCCGCAGAATTATTCCTCGACCGTCAAAGCAGAAGTTTTGTCCGAGGCCCTGCCCTATATTCGTCGCTTCCACGGCAAAACCGTTGTCATCAAGTACGGTGGCAATGCCATGACCGAAGAAGCTTTGCAGCGCAGCTTTGCCCATGATGTGGTCTTGCTCAAGCTGGTTGGCCTCAAGCCCGTTGTGGTGCACGGTGGCGGCCCCCAAATCAACGACGCCCTCAAGCGCGTGGGTAAGGAAGGCACTTTTATCCAGGGCATGCGCGTGACCGACGCTGAAACCATGGAAGTGGTGGAGTGGGTTCTGGGTGGTCAGGTACAGCAAGACATCGTCATGATGATCAATGAAGCCGGCGGCAAGGCCGTCGGTCTGACAGGTAAGGACGGTGGCATGATTCGTGTCACCAAAAAAATGCTGCCTGACGCCGAGCACCCCGGCCAACTGCTCGATATCGGTTTTGTGGGCGATATCGAAAGCATTCAGCCCGAGGTGGTCAAAGCCTTGCAAGATGACCAGTTCATCCCCGTGATCTCCTCGATTGGATACGGCGAGGACGGTCAGGCTTACAACATCAATGCCGACGTGGTGGCCGGCAAGATGGCCGAGGTGCTCAGTGCGGAGAAACTGGTCATGCTGACCAACACCCCCGGCGTGCTGAACAAGGAAGGCCAGTTGTTGCGCCGCCTGTCGGCTCAAACGATTGACGAGCTCTTTGCCGACGGCACAATCTCCGGTGGCATGCTGCCCAAGATTTCCTCGGCTCTGGATGCCGCCCGCAACGGGGTCAATTCCGTCCATGTCATCGACGGACGTGTTCCCCATTGCCTGCTGCTGGAAATCCTGACTGACCGTGGTGTTGGCACCATGATCAGCTCGCATTAATCCGTGCGCGCTCCAATCCGTGCCCATGCCTGGGCACGGCCTTTGTCTGCCTGCCAGCCCGATGAGACCATCTGGCTGTTTGACCTGGATAACACCCTGCACAATGCCTCTCAAGGCATTTTTCAGGCTATTGACGGGCGCATGCGCATCGGCGTGGCGCAAACCCTGGGTGTAGACATGGACGAGGCCGACCGGCTGCGTCTGGAATACTGGCAACGCTATGGCGCAACCATGATTGGCCTGCATCGCCATCACGGCGCCGACCCGGCGGCCTTCCTCAAGCACGCGCACGATTTTGATGTGCCTTCCCTGATCAGTGCCGAGCCGGGCCTTGCCTACCAGCTGCGCCGCCTACCGGGCTATAAGCTGTTGTTGACCAACGCGCCCCAGGACTACGCACATCGTGTTCTGAAGGCACTGAATTTGCTACCGGTTTTTGATGGCCTGTGGGCTATTGAGCACATGCAACTGCAAGGTCGCTATCGCCCCAAGCCCTCGCAGGCGCTGATGAAGCAGGCCTTGGCCATGCTCAAGGCGCAGGCTCGCGACATTGTGCTGGTGGAAGATACCTTGCGCAATCTGAAAAGCGCCAGACAACTGGGGATGCAAACCATCCACATCTATAACGCGGGCACTCCCTTTAGCGCCATGTATCATGGCCGCAGCCCTTATGTCGATCACCGCATCAACCGCATCGCCCAACTGGTCAAGAACTGGCCACGCCTCTAAGGGCCTTACCATCCCTGTCACGATAGCGAGCCAATTCCCTTTTTCAGTGATGTGTCGTCAAGAGCGGCCATTTTGCTGCTCTTGACTCACCGACATACACAGCGGTCAGAAAAAAATCAGACCTGATGGCGCTGTTCCACCGCTTCGGCACCGCATACCGGGCAGGCCGGATCTTTGCGAAAACGCACCGTATGCCAATTCATGTTGAAGGCATCCACGCTTAACAAACGGCCGACCAAAGGCTCTCCGAAGCCGCCTAACAGCTTCAAGGCCTCGACTGCTTGCGCACTACCCACCATACCCAGCAAAGGCGACAGAACGCCTGTGGTAGCGCAGCGCAATTCCTCAACATCATCGGCTTCGGGGAACAGGCAGTGGTAGCAAGGGGCGTCGGGCTGACGCAGGTCATAGGTGCTGACCTGCCCCGAAAAACGAATCGCCGCACCGGACACCAATGGTTTACGCAGGGCCACGCAGGCGCGGTTAATGGCGTGGCGGGTCGCAAAGTTGTCGCAGCAATCCAGCACCAAATCGACTTGCCGAACCCAATGCATCAAGCCCGCTTCGTCCAGACGCTGAACGACAGGAGTGACCTTGACTTCAGGATTGAGCTGCTCAATGTGCAGCTTGGCAGACTCGACCTTGTCCCAGCCCAGACGATCAGTGGTGTGAGCAATCTGGCGTTGCAGATTGCTCAATTCCACTTGATCATCGTCGACCAGAATGATGGAGCCCACCCCCGAAGCTGCCAGATACGCCACCACCGGGGAGCCCAGGCCTCCGGCTCCAACTACCAGGATGCGGGAGGCCAGCACCCGCTCCTGCGCTTCCACCCCGAACTCGTCGAGCAGAATATGCCGCGCATAGCGCAGTAATTGCTGATCTTCCACGTCAAGAGCCTGTGTTTACGGAGTTACCGGCTCGAGCCCTTTCGGGGTGATTCGGAACCGCTCAACGCTGGGTTGCTGATTCAGGGGACTTTTTTTTTCAGTCGATTCGGACGCCACGTCCTTCTCGCGCTGGGCAGCAGCCTGCTTGGCGGCAGCAACTTTGGCCGGATCATTTTTCATGACCGGACGTCCCGCCAAATGGTTCAGCGCCTGCTGCAACTGATAATCGTCGTCACCACCAAACTCGAACATCTTGAATTCGGGGCTCATACCCAGATCAGGCTGTTCTTCTTCGGTGCTTTCATCCACTTTACTGTTGAGCAAATGGCGTTTGAGATCCACCTCACGAGGCAGACGGAACAAATTACCTTGTGCGGTATCGTCCACCACCACATCTGGCTGAACGCCCGTCACCTGAATCGACGTGCCGTTAGGCGTGTAATACAAAGCGGTGGTCAGCTTCAGCCCTGAGTCCTCGGACAGCGGCACCACGCTCTGCACCGAGCCCTTGCCGAAGGTGCGATTACCAATAATGGTGGCGCGCTTGTGATCCTGCAAAGCACCAGCCACAATTTCCGAGGCCGAGGCCGAGCCCACATTCACCAGCACAACGATAGGCACGGTCTTGAGCCAGTCCAGCTTTTTCAGGACATCCGCATCCGTGTCGAGCTCGCCCAGCACGGACTGCATGGACTTGACGTAATACTCGCGATTGGACGAGGGGATACGGCCTTTGGTCGATACCACCAGGTCGCCCGAATCCAGAAAGGCGGACGAGACGCCAATAGCGCTTTCCAGCAAGCCACCAGGATCGTTGCGCAGGTCAATGACCAAACCTTTCGGTGCGCCAGGGCCTTTGTAGACTTCGGACAATTGCTTGATCAGATCAGCCGCCGTGCGTTCCTGGAACTGGGCAATGCGCACGTAGGCCACGTCGTCAGCCAGCATCTTGGAGCGCACGCTGCGCACCTTGATGACATCGCGCACCAGATTAAATTCCAGCGGCTTGTCCCGGCCAGCACGACGAATCGTCAGTTTGATCGATGTATTGGGCTCGCCACGCATTTGCTTGACTGCATCATTCAGGCTCAAATCCTTGGTCGGTTTGCCATTGATGTGCGTGATGATGTCGCCAGCCAGAATGCCGGCACGGGCAGCCGGTGTGTCTTCAATCGGCGAGATGACTTTGGGCATCCCGTCCTCGCTACCGATTTCTATGCCCAGACCGCCAAACCCGCCCTGGGTCATGGCTTCCATTTCCTTGAACGCATCCGCATCCAGATAGGCCGAGTGCGGGTCCAGATCGGTAAATAGCCCCTTGATCGCATTATTGACCAGGGTCTGATCCGTCAAAGGTTCCACATACGTGTTCTTGATGGCAGCGAACACATTGGCGAACTGTTGCAGTTCGCGCAAAGGCAATGGCTCGCCGCGTTGAGCGACCGCAGTAATGCCAAGGCTGATCAAAATACCGCCCACAGCACCTGCTGCCACTAGTCCAATGCTGCCAATCCTTCGAGTGCTCATGCACATTCCCATTATTTTCAGATTCAAGACGGGGCCACCTCCCGGAGCTGACCCGACCATGCATTATAAGAGTAGCGTAAAGCGCCGACCAGCGTGAACTGGGCTTGAGTCGCTACCCTGCGCTACAAATGCGAGCAAAAGTAAACGGCGGCCCAAAAAAACTCAGGGCCCCAGCCAAACCTGCGGATTAATGGGCTTGCCCTGATGGCGCAACTCAAAATACAGGCCCGGCTCAACCTGCCCGCCAGTCGCCCCCACCCGCGCAACAGCGTCTCCGCGCCCCACGACATCACCGACCTGCTTGAGCGTGCTCTGGTTATAAGCGTAAACGCTCAGGTAGTCGCGCCCATGATCAATAATCAGCAAATTACCAAACCCGGTCATCCAACTGGCAAAGACCACCCGACCGGGGGCCACCGCACGGACCGTAGTGCCGGCTGACGCCCGCAACACAATACCGCGCCAAATACCGCCGTCAGGCCGCTCGGCACCGAACTTGCCTTGCACTTGTCCCCGCACGGGATAGGGCAAGCCCCGCTTCAAGCCCTGAAATCCACCTTCGGGCTCCAAGGCAGGCGCGGCATACTGCTCCACAGGCTCTTCCTCCACCTGCACCTCCCGCACCTTGGGAGCAACAGGCTTGCCAATCGGCTCGCTAGGCTCGGATGAGGCCTCCAGACTATCAGACAGCAACCGCTCGTTTGTCGTCGGTGGCGTGTAGGTCAAGGGCGGACGCGGAATGGCTTGCGCCGGCTCTGCTGGCGCCGGTTTGCTGGGCGGCAGGGCTGGCGGCAATGGTGGCTGGGTAGCGCGGGCGCGCTCCAACAGCTCCCGCTCGCGTTCCAGACGCGCCTGCTCACGGGCGGCCTGCTCCTGCTCGGCCTTGCGACGCAATTCCTGCTGGCGAAGCTGCTCGGCCTTGCGCGCCTCCTCGGCACGACGAGCGGCCTCCCGGCGACGTTGCTCTTCAGCACGGCGAGCTAGCTCGGCCTGGCGGGCAATCTCGGTTTCCAGCCCAGAGATCAAGTCTCCCAGGCGCTTGTCATTGCTTTGCAAATTGGCTGCCTGGCCACGCTGGCGCTCGAGCTCCGCGCTGATGTCCGCCACCACCTTGGCCCGCTTTTCTTTCTGTTCCTGCAAGGCCACTTTCTGGGCAGCCGCCTCAGCAGCCAGTTGCTCCTGTTCTTTTTCACGCGCGGCAAGCTGAGCCTGCAGGCGATCCAGTCGCTCTACAGTACGACGCACCTGATGCACCTGCTCGGTCTGTTGACGCGACACATAGCCCAAGTAATACAACTCGCGGTTGATGGCGTTGGGGTCATCGCCGGACAAGAGGGCGGCCCAGGGAGAGACGCCATTGGCGTACTGCGCGCGCAACTGCTCGGCCAGTTCCTGCTGACGCTGCGCTTTAAGCGCCTGTTGTTCGCGAATCTGCTTGCCTAGGGTGCCCAGCTGCTCGTGCAACTGCTCTTGCCGCTGTTCGATCTGGGCCAGCGTGCGATCGATATCGGAGATCGCCTGCTCGGATTCACGCAAGGCATTGGCCGCATCACGACGAGAGCTTTCACTGCTGTCAATGCTCTTGCGTAAGGATTCGATTTTCTGGCGCAGCTCTGCCTGCTGCTTTTGAGCCTGGGCCTGGCGCGCGGCCAGATCCGGGTCCACAGCCAGTACCGGAAAGGTCCAGGCTGCCAGCAACAGGCAAACGCTGTAGCGCCACATTGTTTACTGCGCCTTGCCCTGATTGGCGACCGCTTGCATCTGGGCCGCAATCGCTTCCTGGTCGCCCAGGTAGTAATGGCGGATAGGACGCAGGTTCTCATCCAGCTCGTATACCAGTGGCTGACCGGTCGGAATGTTCAGGTGAACAATATCCTCATCGGAGATGCCGTCCAGATGCTTGATCAAAGCGCGCAGGCTGTTGCCATGAGCGGTTACCAGAACACGGCGTCCGGAACGGATGGCCGGCGCAATGGACTCGTCCCAGAACGGCACGACACGGGCCACGGTGTCTTGCAAACATTCGGTGCGCGGCAATTCATCGGCCGGCACACGGGCGTAACGAGCATCAAAGCGTGGGTTGCGTGGATCATCCTCGGCAACGGGATCAGGAGCGATTGCATAGGCACGACGCCAGATCAGAACTTGATCCTCTCCGTACTTTTGTGCGGTTTCGGCTTTATTTAAGCCTTGTAAAGCACCATAATGGCGTTCGTTCAAACGCCAGCTCAAACCGATAGGAGTGTGCATGGCGTCCATCGAATCCAGGGCGATCCAAAGGGTACGGATAGCGCGCTTGAGGACCGAGGCAAAAGCCAGGTCGAACTCAAAGCCGTTTTCTTTGAGCAGATCACCGGCCTGCTTTGCCTGTTGGCGCCCGGTTTCGGTAAGATCGACATCGGTCCAGCCAGTAAACCGGTTCTCCAGGTTCCACTGGCTTTCGCCGTGCCGCATCAATACAAGTTTATACATGGTAAAAACAGCCTCGAGGTTGAAAAATTGGCGCCACTCTATAATCGTGTGATCCGACCTTTTTTTCTTGCTTTTCTTGGTAATCAACAGGATTTAACGTGGACTTCATCTTAAGTCAGAACAATCTTCTAATTTTAGCAATTGCGGTGCTTGCCGGCATTATGCTGTTAATACCCAGCTTTTTCAAAGGCCGTGCCGGGCGCGCAGTTTCAAGCTCTGAAGCGGTACAGATGGTAAACCAGAAAGACGCTATTTTGATTGATCTACGTAGCGCCGATCAGTTCAAGACCGCGGCAATTGCGCAATCGCGCAACATCCCGGCTGCCGACCTTGACGCCAAGGCCAACAGCCTGCCCAAAGACAAACCTGTCATCCTGGTGTGTGAAACTGGCCGTAGCGCCCAACGCAGCGTTGCGGTTCTGCGCAAACATGGCATTGAGCAGGCCTACACACTGGAAGGCGGTATCCAGGGCTGGATGCAGGCCAGTCTGCCCGTCAAAAAATCGTAAGCTCTCCTTCTACGAGGCTCTCATGGCAAAAGTCACGATGTACTCCACAATGGTGTGCCCTTATTGTGTGCGCGCTGAAATGCTGCTCAAACAACGCGGCGTCACCGAAATCAATAAAATCCTGATTGATCGCGAACCGGAACAGCGCGCCCTGATGATGGAGCGTACCGGTCGACGTACGGTTCCCCAAATCTACATTGGCGACACCCATGTAGGTGGCTACGATGATCTGGCCGCTTTGGACCGTGAAGGTGGTCTGCTGCCTTTGCTGGCTGCCTGATTTTTTTTCTAACCATTTTTTTATCCCATAGGATCACCCATGGCCGACCAGAACAACACAGCCGCTGAACAAGAAGCTCAACAACCCAGCTTCAGCCTGCAGCGCACCTACATCAAAGACCTGTCCATCGAAATGCCCAATGCCCCCCAGATCTTTCTGGAGCAAGAGGCCCCTTCCGTGGAAGTGTCCATCAATGTGGGCGGCCAGCGCCTGGCTGACACGGTTTACGAAAGCACCGTGACCGCCACAGTGACCACACGCATTGGCGACAAGGTCATGTACTTGGTGGAAGCCACCCAGGCCGGTATTTTTGAAGCTGCCAACATTCCTGAAGAGCAGCTCGAGCCCTTGCTGGGCATTGTGTGCCCCACCATGCTGTACCCATACTTGCGCGCTGCCGTGGCCGACGCCATCAACCGTACGTCCCTGCCTGCCCTGCATCTGACGGAAGTGAACTTCCAGTCCCTGTACGAGCAGCGCCTGGCTCAGCAACAGGGCGCAGCCCAAACTGACGGCCAGCCTTTGCAGGCCTGATGATGTCAAACGCGCACACTCCTGTTCGTGTCGCAGTCCTGGGCGCAGGCAGTTGGGGCACGGCGCTGGCCGCCCTGGCCAGCCTCCAGGCTCCCACGATGGTGTGGGCGCGCAAATCATCCACAGCTCATGCCATCGGGCAGGATCATCGCAATCCCGCCTACCTGCCCGATGTCCTGCTCCCCGAATCGCTACAAGCCAGCGACAATCTGAAGCACGTCATGGATTTCGCACTGGCCGACGATACCGGGCCCGCCCTCATCATTCTGGGTGTGCCTGTTCGTGGTCTGGCACAGACCTGTGTGGACCTGGCGCAGCACTTGCCCGCCACACGCCGTCATCCTGTCCTATTGGTCTGGACCTGCAAAGGCTTTCATCAGGAAAGCGGTTTACTACCCCATCAGATTGTGCGCGAAAGCCTGCCTGAGCGCCCCTGGTTAGGCCGGGCCGTATTGTCTGGTCCCTCTTTCGCGCTGGAAGTGGCCAAAGGCCTGCCTGTCGCCCTGACCCTGGCCTGCCAACCCGCCTCCATGGCGGACATCGCCCTGGCCGCTCTGCATGGCAAGCAAGCCCGCCTCTACACCAGCACCGACATGATCGGTGTGGAAGTCGGTGGCGCTGTCAAAAACATCATGGCAATTGCCTGCGGCATTGCCGACGCACTGGGCCTGGGCCACAACGCCCGTGCCGCCCTGATTACCCGAGGCCTGGCTGAAATGCAGCGTCTGGGTGTCGCTCTGGGCGGTCACGCAGAAACCTTCTTCGGACTGGCCGGTCTGGGAGATCTGGTCCTGACCGCGACCGGCGAGCTCTCCCGCAACCGGCAAGTTGGCCTGGCGCTGGGCGCCGGAGAAAGCCTGGACAGCATCCTGGCCACCGGCATTACGGCCGAGGGGGTACGCTGCGCCCGCGCGGTTCTGGAGATGGGCAAGGCGCACCACATTGAACTCCCCATTACCGCCGCGGTCTGCCAGATTCTGTTTGAACAGCTCTCCCCGCGTGAAGCCGTCCACGCCTTGCTCACTCGCGAGGCCAAGCAGGAAGGCCATTAACCCCGCTTGCCATCTGGTCTGGCTTCTCCTTGTCAGGCCGGCGGTCAACCGTCTTTTTATTCAACATCAAAACAATGTCATTGCTTGCTCGTTCTCGTGATCTTCTGCTCCGCTCCGTGCTGGGGCTGGCCTGCACCGGTTTGCTGGCGCAGGCTGCTCAGGCCCAGTCCAGCTGGCCTGAACGTCCCATTCAGATGGTGGTGCCCTTCCCGGCAGGCTCCTCGCCTGACGCGCTGGCCCGTGCCATTTCCGAACCCCTTTCCCAGGCCCTGGGGCAGACCATCATTGTGGACAATCGCCCGGGAGCTGGCGGCAATATCGGCACCCGCTTTGTTGCTCATGCCAAGCCCGACGGCTACACTCTGCTGCTGACCATTAACGGCCCCATGGTGACGGCTCCCACCCTTTACAAGACCTCGCTGGGCTACGACCCGCTGAACGATCTGCAGCCTGTCTCCATGATTGGCACCAGCCCCAACGTTCTGGTCGTACCGGCTGACTCACCCGCC
Source organism: Alcaligenes sp. Lyrl_28 (assembly GCF_051948705.1). NCBI lineage: Bacteria > Pseudomonadati > Pseudomonadota > Betaproteobacteria > Burkholderiales > Alcaligenaceae > Alcaligenes > Alcaligenes sp. Lyrl_28. The sequence goes on along the minus strand of NZ_JAYJLG010000004.1, from coordinate 324,401 downwards.
AATACAGTAGAGGAGTTCATTGCCCTGGCCAAATCCCGCCCCGGTGAATTGAACTACGGCTCTGTCGGCCCCGGCAGCTCGGCCCACCTGGCGATGGCCATGCTCGAGCATGCCGTCGACATCAAGCTGGAGCAAATCCCCTACTCCGGTTTTCCACAAATTCTGACGGCCATTATTGGCGGAGACATTGACGCCGCCTTCATGGTTCCAGGCATTGCCATGCCGCAGGTTGAGGCTGGTAAAGTCAAGGCATTGGCCGTGACGTCCCTGCAGCCCAGCGAATTGCTGCCGGATTTAACCACCATGGCACAAGCCGGTCTGGAAAACTTCGAGGCAATCTCCTGGGATGCTTTCTTTGTCCCCCACAACACCTCGGAGGATGTCGTCAAACGTCTGAACCAGGAAATCACCACCATCTTGCAACGCGACGATATCAAGGCCAAGCTCAAGGCCTTTTACTTTTCGTCCGAACCCTCCACCCCCCAAGCGCTGACGGACAAGATCGTGGCCGACAAAGCTCGTTGGGATGAGGTGATCGAACGCCTGAATCTGTCGCTGGAATAAAAGCCTCGACTCATTCCTCTGCAAATGGCCCTGCGAACCTCTTGGTTGCAGGGCCATCTTTCTGTGGATTCGACCACCATCACGCACAGTCCGTCCAAGCTCAACGGACTGTGCCGCCTCACTGCCAGCCCCCGTGTCATGGCGAAGCAGACCAGCCCCCCTTTACACCCCGCCCTCATAGCCTGCCTGCCGCCAGGCATCAAACACACAGACCGCCACCGCATTGGACAGGTTCAAACTACGCTGCCCAGCCAGCATGGGCAAACGAATCCGCTGCTCCTGAGGAAACAATGCAAGCTGTTCGGCCGACAAACCTGCAGTTTCACGACCAAACACAAACACATCACCCGGCTTGAAGCTTTGCTCCGCCAGCAAATGGCTGCCGCGCGTCGTCAGAGCAAAAGCCCGATCGGCCGCGGTGCCGGTGGCGCGCAACGCCTCTTCAAGGCTGTCATGCACCTTGACCTGGGCCCATTCGTGATAGTCCAAGCCGGCACGGCGCAGCTTGCTGTCCTCAAGCTCAAAGCCCAAAGGCCGTACCAGATGCAGGACACAGCCTGTATTGGCCGCCAGACGAATGACATTGCCCGTATTGGGAGGAATCTCGGGCGAAACCAGGACGATATGAAACATGAAGAACCCAAAAAAACACAGAAAAGCCGCCAGCTGGCGACGCAACAGAAAAGACTAGAACCTCGTTGACTTCCAGGGCGCCCGGGCCGCGACCAAGGCATACACCGGGCCGGCGCCGGCCACACGACAGGCACGCGCCAGTGCATCCAGCGTGGCCCCCGTCGTCAACACATCATCGATGAGCAGCACGGCACGCCCGTCAAGCGGCTCCAGCACCTGAAAAGCACCCCGCATGGCTTGCCTGCGAGCCTGACGCCCCAGAAACTTCTGGGCCACGTCCTGACGTGGCGACAATGCGACGACATGCAGACATGCCGCTAAACCCAAACGACGCGCTACGCGCTGAGCCAGCACGGCTGCCGGGTTAAAACCCCGACGGCGCAAGGCGTCGCGTTGTGAGGGAACCGCTATGACCCGACACCCATCATCCAGTGCTGGCCCGTAACGGCGCCATTGCTGCAACATCAATTCCGCCAGCACCGCTGCCACCTCCAGCCGACGGGAAATTTTAAACGCATGAATCAACATATCGCCAGGATGTTCATAGTCAAACCCGGCCACGGTGGCTTGCAAGGAAAATTGCCCCGCTCCGCAATCCGGGCAGGCCAGCAAGGCCAGGGGCGGCAAGGCCAGCGCACACCGTGGGCATCGCAAGTCATGAACCGGCCTGAGCAGGGCGTGACGACACCAGCGACACAACGCCCCGCTTGGTGAACGCAAGCCACACAGCATGCAGGGGCGGGCCAGCAGGGGAAGCCCTACAAGACGATGGAGCGACTCGCGCCCGAACTGGGGATGCGCCATAATAGATCATTACCTTTCAGAGCCAGGCTGATCCGATCACAGCACAAGCTCCTGATCCACGCCAGCAACGTCCGCGCAATTATGTCCCAGTTACCTTCTTTGCCTATCAACTCCGCCCACGTCGAGCAGCAATTCAATCGCCGCGCTCCCCTGGATCACGCTCAGTTTCTCTACGGTGAAGTCGCCCAGCGGATGTTGTCCCGGCTGGCCTTGGTACGGTTACAGCCCACGCATATTCTGGATGCAGGCTGTGGCGCCAGCCACGCGCTCGAACCGTTACGCTCACGCTATCCGGACATGAAATACACCGGTCTGGATCGCAGCGCGAAGTTGCTGGACGTGGCTCGCGAGCGTTACCAGTCCAAACCCAGCCTTTGGCAGAAACTGCGCAATCAGCCTACCCCGGCTGCCAGCTGGATTCAGGCTGATATGGCCGATACCGGCCTACCGGCTGAAAGCCAGGAACTGATCTGGTCGAATATGGCCCTGCACTGGCACCCCGAGCCCCATCGGGTACTGGCCGAATGGAATCGTCTGCTCAAACCTGAAACGCTGGTGATGTTCTCCTGCCTGGGGCCCGGTTCTTTTGCCGAACTGCGCAGCGCCATGGAGCAGGCAGACCTGGGCACCAGAACGCTGGAATTCGTGGACATGCACGACTTTGGTGATCTGCTGCTGGAAAGCGGCTTTGCCGATCCTGTCATGGATCAGGAACTCGTCACCCTTACGTACCGCAGCGCCGAGAAACTGCTGGATGATCTGCGCCTGCTGGGCGGCAACCCGCACCCTCAGCGCAAGGCTAGCCTGAGCACCTTGCCCTGGCGTCAGCGTCTGCTCAATGCGCTGGAAAAGCAGCGCCACATGGACGGAACCCTGCACCTGAGCCTGGAAATAGCGTACGGACATGCCTGGCGTGCCCGCAGTCGCCGCAGCACTCATGGAGAGGTGAGCGTACCCATCTCCACCATCAGCCGCCGTCCCAAGCCTCAGGAATAGGCGGCACCCCCAAGCCCGTTCCAAGGATGGGCAAGCAGATGGGCCCTCTCTGACAAAAAAATGGTTTAGGGGTACACTTTTGCGGTTAGCCAAGCTGGCTAACAATGTTCTCAGGGCGGGGTGCAAGTCCCCACCGGCGGTAATGGCACAGCCTAGCCCGCGAGCGCCTGACCTTGTGTCAGGGACAGCAGACCCGGTGTGATTCCGGGGCCGACGGTATAGTCCGGATAAAGAGAGAACGGGATATCTTCACCCCTGTACAGGAGCCATCCTGTTGGGGGCTTGAGCTGTCCTGCTTCCTGCATGCCCTGTTTTTGTTGTCATAAAACAGGAAACCAACATGAACAGCATTACCCCAGCCAATCGTCTGGCCCCTCGCATCGCTTTTATTCAAGCTTGCTGGCACAAGGACATTGTGGATCAGGCCCGCCAGGGCTTTATCGACGAAGTCACCTCCTTGGGCCATGACAGCAGCCTGATCGACTTCTTTGAAGTAGGCGGTGCTTTTGAAATCCCGCTACATGCACAGCGTCTGGCCCAATCGGGACAATACGCGGCGATTGTAGCGGCGGGCCTGGTCGTAGATGGTGGCATCTATCGCCACGACTTTGTGGCCACCGCAGTCATTCAGGGCTTGATGCAAGTGCAGCTCAGCACTAATGTGCCTGTGTTTTCAGTCGTGCTGACTCCGCACCACTTCCATGATGGCAAGGAGCACCACGATTACTTCCATCGTCACTTTGTGATCAAGGGCCAGGAAGCGGCCCGCACGTGTCTGGATACCGTCGCCAAGTTGCAGTCCCTGCCTGTGGCACAGGTCGCCGCGCTCTAAACGACAAGGCGGCCTGTCAGGCCGCCCCTCCATCCCCCCGGCCCGCTGCTCCTGGCAGCGTCGGGACAGACTCAAACCCTGTCGACCCCTATTGGGGCACGGCCCGTCTCAAGACTGGTTACGCTTGCGCGACGAGTCGATACCCAACTGTTTGAGTTTGCGGTACAAGTGGGTTCGCTCCAGACCGGTACGCTCGGACACGCGAGTCATGCTGTGATTTTCACGGCGCAGATGATATTCAAAATAAATGCGCTCGAACTCGTCACGCGCTTCACGCAAGGGCAAATCCAGGGAAATGCTGCCCAACTGGGACTCATCCTGCTCGACCTCGGGTACGGTCATGGCAGGGGCCATGCCAGGCGCCATCGGCGCTGCCTCAGGACGACGCTCCCCACCCTGCACCACCGGACGAGCTGCCGCTGCCAATGTCTTGGGCGCAACGGTACGCTCCAGACCGGAAGCAACGGTCTTGAGCAAACGCTGCATGGTGATTGGCTTTTCCAGGAAATCCACTGCACCGATACGGGTGGCTTCCACCGCCGTATCCACCGTGGCGTGGCCGCTCATCATGACCACCGGCATATCCAGCAAGCCTTGGGAAGCCCACTCTTTGAGCAGACTGACACCGTCTGTGTCTGGCATCCAGATATCCAGCAAGACCAGATCGGGGCGGCCCCGCAAGCGTGCCTCGCGAGCCTGGGCGGCATTCTCTGCCAATTGCACGGTATGTCCTTCGTCGTAAAGAATTTCCGACAAAAGTTCCCGAATGCCGATTTCGTCATCAACTACCAGAATTCTGGCCATAAAACGTCACCTACGTGATTTTTACGCATTATCGTTTGCTCGCCGCCCAGAGTCCAGACGAATATGCTGGCCAGCAAGCCGGGTAAAGAGGATGGAAATGCGAGCCCCCCCCTCACGGCGATTGGAAACATCGATTCTGCCGCCGTGCTCCTCGATGATTTTCTTAACTATAGCAAGTCCCAGACCCGTGCCGGTGGGCTTGGTGGTTACGTATGGTTCAAAAACACGCACCAGCATCTGCGGATCAAAACCCGGCCCGTTATCTGAGACCACAAAACTGACCGTCGTAGCCGAGTCGGAACCTTCTACGCCTGCAATCATGGTTTTAACAAATACATGCGCCTGGTCAAGTGATTGATCCTGGGCAGCGGCTTCCCGAGCATTGGCCAGCAGATTATGAATAACCTGACGCAACTGTGTGGGGTCCCCCAGGACCATCGGCAAATCCGGGTCCAGTTCCACGTCAATCGCCACACTGTAACCGTCGTCCCGAACCATGCCTTCTTCCGGGTCCCAACCATATAAAGTCAGCACTTCGGTAATCAGCTCGTTCAGATTCAAAGCCTGCATCTGAGTGGCGGGCTTGCGGGCATACTCACGAAAATCCTCCACCATCTTTTTCAGGGAGGCAACCTGGTTGACGATGGTATTGGTGTAGCGCAGCAGCATGGCCGCATGCACCTCGTCCAGTTGCGATTCCAGCTTCATGGCCAGACGTTCGGCAGACAGCTGAATAGGCGTTAAGGGGTTTTTGATCTCGTGCGCCAGGCGTCGGGCCACTTCGCTCCAGGCCACCAGACGGCTGGCAGAAATCACGTCAGTAATGTCATCAAACACCACCAGATAACCCGTGGGCTGGCCGTCGACCCGCAGCAAGGTGCCCCGAGCCAAAACGGTGACGATAGTATCACGCGCCTCATTGCCTTCTTTCATGTCCAGCTCAAACTGCTGCTGCCAATAAGGATGATCGGACCCCATGGCCTGATGCGTGGAAAACGCTTCGCGTATGACGGATGCAAACGTCAGCGCTCCGTCCAAGGTCTCCAGCGGGCGACCTTTTATGGAGCGCAAATCCACTTGCAGGATTCGTTGCGCCCCTTGGTTGAACATGGTCACGCGAAACATTTCGTCAAAGGCCAACACCCCGCTGGACAGATTGCTGAGCACTGACTCCAGATACATATTGGAGCGCTCCAGCTGCAAGCGATTTTTCTCGACCATGCGGCGCGCCTCATCCAGTTGCCGGGTCATGGCATTGAACGAGCGGGTCAACTGGCCGACCTCGTCCTTGGCGGGCGGTTCAGGCAAGGCCCGGTAATCCCCCACCCCTACCGCCTGCGTCCCGGCAGCCAGCGTCAGCAATGGGCGCGTCAGACGGCGAGACAGGGCCAGGGCCGCAGCCACAGCGGTAAATACCGCCAGAATCAAGGCCAGTGTCAAGGTGATGCCGTAGAGCTTGCGCAAGCCCTGACGGGACAAAGCCAGCTCCTGATAATCCCGAAACCCCTGCTGGACCTGGTTGGCATTACGGGCGATCTTGTCGGGCACAGGCTGGATCACCTGCAGCCAACGCGAGTCCGCCGTACCGCTCAGGCTTGCTGTAAAACGGTTGGGATCGGCCAGCGGCAGCACCGCCCGCAAACGCAAGCCGGTCGACTCTGCCGGCACCCCCCCCTCGTCCAGGCCATTGTCATGTACCGGGGCATCATCATCCACTTCAGCCGCCGCGTAACGACCCGAAATACGCAACTGATTCATCACGCTGGAAGGGGGCATGTCCGGTAGCAAGGTGTCATACCGTGAGGACGAAAAGGCAATCAAGCGGCCATTGCCAGAAAACACCATGGCTTCGGTCACACCGCTGTTTTCCCGCAATGAGATCAGCAGACTGCTGTACTGGGCGCTATCGGCTTTGTTCAGCGCCGCCACCATTTCCTGGGCGCGGCCTTCCAGCTCGCTGAGCTGCGAATCCAGAGCCGCCCGCCCCAGACTCAGCCCTGACTCCAAGGCCGAATCCACTCGTACGTTGAACCAGGACTCGATCGAGCGCGACATGAACTGCACCGAGAGCAGATAGATCAGCGCACCCGGAATAATCCCGATCAGTGTGAAATAAAAAGCAAAGCGCGCCGTCATGCGGGCCCCAAACTGGCGCCTGCGTATTTGCCTGAACAGGCGAATCGTCAGCATCAGCACCCAGGAAATCAGGGTGGCCGCCAGCACGCCGTTGAGCACCAGCAACAGATCATATTGCTGTGCGTAGCGCGAGGCGTTGCCTGTTGACCAGACCAGCAGCGTAAACAGCGCCAACGCGCTGACTCCCGCTCCAAACAGAGCGGTACGCAAGATCCAGCGGATCAAGGTTGGGGCTCGTCGACGGAGACGGAAAAGGAAAAGGTTTTCCATGGGGTGGCCAATGTCCAGGCAGAACTATTGATGGCATCCACTTGAAAGGGGCGAGCCAGCAAGGAGGTATCCAGGCGCAGACGCACACGACCCTGGTATTCCTGGTCGCGGTCCAGATCCGCCACATAGGCAACTGCCCAGCCACGGATATGGCGCAGCATGGCCAGTGCATCATTCATGGAGGATTCGGGCAAAGACAGGTCCCCGGTTCCCACACGCCACTGTCGGGTTAACGCGTTATACACAACCCGCCAGGTTTGTTGTTCTTTAACAACATTTTTATCAAACCAATACCAACGGGGCTGAGCCAACTCCACTTCAACCGTGAAATACAGCGGCACCCCTTTCTCGGCAGCCGTCCGCAACTCCGGACTGAGTTCGAACTCGATATCCGCGTCGATATACAGCTTTTCGTCCCGAATATGGGGCTCGACCTTGACGACCCGCTCTCCCGACGTGGCAACCGGCACAATCGTATTGGCCGAGCTGAGCGCGCAGTTGAAAATCAGCAGAAAAGACAGGAAAACGCGCCACATCGTGATTAACCGCAAAAAGGACAAAGTCAGAGCCCTAATTGTGACAAGTCAAACCGGGCGCGTAAATAAGGCATAGAAAAAACCGTCGCCATCTGCCAGAGATCGTCCTGCAACGCCGGGCAAAATCTGGCCAGGAGAGTCCAAAAGCTGCGCCTCGGGATGACGGGCCAAAAACGCCTCGACCTGTTGCTGACCTTCGGCCGGAAAAATCGAGCAGGTCGAATACAACAAATGTCCACCTGCTCGCAACGTGGACCACAAGGCATCCAGTATAGAGCTTTGCAGACGGGCGGTATCGGCAATGTCCGACTCGCGGCGCAACCAGCGAATATCCGGGTGACGACGCACAATGCCCGATGCCGTACAAGGCACATCGGCCAAAATCGCATCAAAGGGCTGACCATCCCACCATTGGGCCGGACGCGCCGCATCACCCCGTTTCAATTGAACCTTGTCGCTGGCCAAACCCAGACGACGCAGGTTATGCCCCACTCGCTCCAGCCGCTCGCCGTCCGAGTCCAGGGCCAACAAGGAAACATCGGCCTGCTCCAGCAAATGCGCCGTCTTGCCACCCGGAGCCGCGCAGGCATCCAGCACCCGCATGCCATCCTTGACCGGCAAGAGCAAACCGGCCTGCTGGGCGGACCAGTCCTGCACCGACCACCAGCCCAGATCAAAACCGGGAATCGCCTGAACCGGCATGGCCTTATCCAAAGTCACCGCGCCAACTCCAGGACTGCTCGACGCAATCCCGGCTTCAGTTAGCACCGCCTGCAAACGCTCTACCGAACAACGGCGCTGATTAACACGCAGCGTCAATGGACCGGGGCGGTTGGCCGCTTGCAGCAAGGCTTCCCAATCACGCGGATACGCGCGACGCAATTCCTTGACCCACCAGCCGGGGTGATTCCAGCGTGCCTCGGGACGGCTCTCGACCTGAGACAAGATCATCTTGCGCTCGCGCGTGAAGCGGCGCAGCACGCCATTGACCAAACCCTTGGACAGACGCAGCGCAGCCTGACTGTCTGCCGCTCGCACCGCCTGATCCACCACGGTATGGACGGCATACACTGGCACATCCGGGCGATCCTCAAACGCCTGGGCATCCTCCTGCACCCGCATGGCCGTATCCAGCAAGGCCAGCGACACCATCAGCAGGGCATCCAGCCAGCTATTGCTGGGCTGGCGCGGCACCAGCGTGATACGAATCTGACGAGCGTGGCCCAAACGGCGCAGGACATGAAAGCTGACAGACTGCACGGCCGCACGCGCCGCGGCGGGCGTCGCGGCCAGGCTTTCAGTCAGGGATTTGCCGGCCAGCACGCCTTCAATATTGCGCGCGCTCAGCAGCATGACTTCGGACAGGGGCAAGGAGGGGGAAAGATGGGTGTCGGACACAGAACAACCGCTAGAAAAGAAAAATATGACTGCGACTGTAGCACTATTTACCGCATAAACCGGGCTCAAACGCACAAGATCCGCACGCATCCGGGCATGGGACGGTAAAATCAAGCCTATTTCCCAATTTCGAGCCCTCAAGCTCCAGAAGGACCCTCTATGAGCGCCCCCAAAGTCGGATTCGTGAGCCTGGGTTGTCCCAAGGCCCTGGTCGATTCCGAACGAATTCTTACCCAGCTGCGTACCGACGGCTATCAGATCACCCCCAGCTACGACAATGCGGATGTGGTGGTGGTCAATACCTGTGGCTTTATCGACAGCGCCAAGGCTGAATCGCTGGAAGCGATCGGCGAGGCACTGGCTGAGAACGGCCGCGTCATTGTCACCGGCTGTATGGGTGTGGACGAAGGCCTGATTCGCGACGTGCACCCCTCGGTGCTGTCCGTCAGCGGCCCCCAGCAATATGAACAAGTCCTGCGTGCCGTGCGTGAAGCCGCCCCGCCCTCGCTGGACCACAATCCCTACATTGATCTGGTACCGCCACAAGGCATCAAGCTGACCCCGCGTCACTACGCCTACCTGAAGATTTCCGAAGGCTGCAACCACAGTTGCAGCTTCTGTATTATCCCTTCCATGCGTGGCAAGCTCGTCAGCCGCCCGGTAGGCGAGGTACTGGGCGAGGCCGAGCGTCTGGTCAAAGCCGGCGTCAAAGAACTGCTAGTCATCTCCCAAGATACCAGCGCCTACGGGGTGGATATCCGCCAGCGTACCGGCTTTTGGAATGGCCGCCCGGTCAAGAGCAGCATGGTGGAACTAAGCGCTGCCCTGTCCGAGCTGGGCGCCTGGGTGCGTCTGCACTACGTCTATCCCTATCCACACGTAGACAACATCATTCCCCTGATGGCCGAAGGCAAGGTGCTGCCCTACCTGGACATCCCTTTCCAGCACGCCAGCCCCTCGGTGCTGCGCGCGATGAAACGCCCTGCATTTGAGGACCGCACCCTCTCGCGTATCAAGCAGTGGCGCCAGGACTGCCCGGATCTGACCATACGCTCGACCTTCATCGTTGGTTTCCCCGGCGAAACAGAGGACGACTTCCAGTACCTGCTGGACTGGATGAGCGAGGCGCAACTGGATCGCGTGGGCTGTTTCCAGTATTCGCCCGTCGAAGGCGCACCGGCCAACAAACTCGATGGCATCGTCCCTGACGAGGTCAAACAAGAGCGCTGGGAACGCTTCATGGAACATCAGCAAGCCATCTCCACCGCTCGCCTGGCTGCCAAGGTAGGCCGCGAGATGGATGTACTGATCGATGAGATCGACGAGGACGGCGACGCCGTAGGCCGCTCCAGCGCCGACGCCCCCGAGATCGACGGCAACGTTTTCATCACCAGCGCACAAACCCTGGAACCCGGTCAAATGGTGCGCGTGCGCATTACCGACTCCAGTGAATATGACTTGTTTGGCGAACAGGTTTAAGCGCTGACCAGCCCCGATGGCTCAAACAGGCCCGTGTCACTCTGCTGACACGGGCGCTATACATCAAGCTGCCCTTAACCGTCCCGTACTCTTGCCCAACTGTCCCCGCCCCAACACCGGGCATGGGCAGCCGGGCACCATTCCAAGGATCTGTCATGCCCGTCTACCAATTAGATCAACATGCCCCGCAAATTGACGACAGCAGCTTTGTTGCCGCCGAGGCCACACTGATTGGCAAGGTCGTACTGAAAGAGCACAGCAGTGTCTGGCCAGGTGCGGTCATTCGTGGCGATAACGAAACCATCACCGTAGGAGCAGGCTCCAACGTCCAAGAAGGTGCCGTCCTGCACACCGATCCGGGCTACCCGCTGACCATTGGCGACCATGTCACCATCGGCCACCAGGCCATGCTGCACGGCTGCACGATCGGTGAAGGCGCCTTGATCGGCATTCAGGCTGTGGTCTTGAACGGGGCCGTCATCGGTCGCGATAGTCTGGTGGGTGCCGGCGCGCTGGTCACTGAAGGCAAAGTCTTCCCTGAACGCAGCCTGATCATTGGCTCGCCCGCCAAAGCGGTGCGCACCCTCAGCGATGAAGACATTGCCAAGTTGCGTCAGAACGCCCAAGCCTACACAGAGCGCGCTGCGCACTACAAGACGGCGCTCAAGCACCAAGATTAACTCCTTCACCGTCATCTTATTGGAGACACATCCGATGACCCACAAGATTCTCGTGACCGGCGGAACCGGTTTCATCGGTTCCCACACCTGTCTTAAACTGATCGCCGACGGCTATCAGGTAGTTATATTAGACAATCTATCCAACAGTCAGGAAAGCGTACTGGACGCGCTTGAGCAGATCAGCGGCACCCGGCCCGAGTTCATCCACGGCGACATCCGAGACCGCATCCTGCTTAATCGCATTTTCCAAGAGCAAGACATTGCCGCCGTCATCCATTTCGCCGGTTTGAAGGCAGTCGGCGAATCCGTCTCTCAGCCGCTGAAGTACTACGACAATAACATTGCTGGCACCGTCGTCCTGATGCAGGCCATGCAACAGGCTGGCGTGCGCAGCCTAGTATTTTCGTCGTCGGCCACGGTCTACGGCGATCCGCAACAACTTCCTATTCCTGAAGACCACCCCCTTTCGGCAACCAATCCTTACGGCCACACCAAGCTGGTCCTGGAAGAAATCATGGGCAATGTCTACCGCAGCGAATCGGGCTGGCGCATTGGACTGCTGCGCTACTTCAATCCCGTGGGCGCACATCCATCCGGACTGATCGGTGAAGCCCCGCAGGGCGTGCCCAACAACCTGATGCCGTATGTCGCCCAAGTGGCTAGCGGGAAACGTGAGCAAGTCCAAGTCTTCGGCCAGGACTACGACACGCCTGATGGCACCGGGGTGCGCGACTACATCCACGTCATGGACCTGGCCCAGGGCCACGTCGCCGCCTTGCGCTACCTGCAAGATAACGAACCCGAATTGCTGGCTGTAAACCTGGGCACTGGCCGCGGCTACTCCGTACTGGAAATGATCCGGGCGTTCGCTCGGAGCAGCGGCCGCGACATCCCCTATACCATCGCACCACGCCGTCCAGGCGACATTGCCTCGTGCTGGGCCGACACACGGCTGGCCCGCGAAAAGCTGAACTGGACTGCGGACAAGGACATCCAGGAAATGTGTGATGATGCCTGGCGCTGGCAGTCGGGGCAGGCCTGACCTTTGCATGCGTGCCATCGCCATTGGCGATGGCACGTTGACAGATGGTTGATTTGCAAGGAAGAAAACGGGTCCTAGAATAAAGGTGTCAATCTAAAAACCACCCTCAGAGACAGATTCCCATGAAAACCTATCGCATCGGCCAGATCGTTCCCAGCTCCAACACCACGATGGAAACCGAGATTCCTGCCATGTTGCAGGCACGTTACGCCGAGTTTCCTGAAGAGCGCTTTACGTTCCACTCGTCGCGCATGCGCATGATGCACGTGAACCCCGAAGAACTGAAAGCCATGGACATTGCCAGCGACCGCTGCGCGGTTGAGCTGAGCGACGCCCGCATGAACGTGATGGCCTACGCCTGCCTGGTGGCCATCATGGCCCAAGGCGACGGCTACCACCGCGTCTCGCAAGAGCGTCTGCAGAACACCGTTAAAGACAACGGCGTGGACATTCCCGTGCTGAGCTCGGCCGGTGCCTTGGTCGATACCCTGAAAGAATTCGGCTACAAGAAAGTCTCCATCATCACGCCATACATGAAGCCGCTAACCAAGCGCGTGGCCGACTACATCGAAGCAGAAGGCATCGAAGTTCAAGACTCCATCAGCCTGGAAGTGTCGGACAACCTGGAAGTGGGTCTGCTGAATCCAGAAAACCTGCTCGAGCACGTCAAACGTCTGAACCACGACGGCGTGGACGCCGTCATCCTGTCCGCTTGCGTGCAGATGCCTTCCCTGCCTGCCATTCAGCGTGCCCAGGACCAGATCGGCAAACCCGTTCTGTCCGCCGCAGTGTGTACCGTGTACCAGATGCTCAAGACACTGGGTCTGGAAACCCGCGTTCCCAACGCAGGCCACATCCTGTCAGGCGTCAAGCCACAAGCCTGATCCAGCCAGCCTGGTGACGCACAACCCTGTCGACCTTACATCGGCAGGGTTTTTTAATGCCTGATCAGTTTTCAACAGAGGGGCATGCCCCCATGAGGATGAACACTCCAGCGCACGCGGTCACCTAAACGCGCGGCTTGCCTACCACCGCCGCTAAGGAACGTCTTGAAGGCCGCAGCTTATGCAGACATGCTGAAAAAAACGATATGATGCCAGCATGAAACTGGACCTTCTGACCCTCAAACTATTTGTCCGAATACTGGAAGAAGGCACGATCAGCCAGGCGGCTGAACGTGAGCACATTGCCGCCGCCGCGGTCAGCCGCCGCATCGCGGATCTGGAACAGTCTCTGAACACGACCTTGCTGCTGCGCACCAACAAAGGGGTCAGCCCAACCGCCGCAGGTCTGGAGTTGTTGTACCGCTCCCGGGCGCTGCTCAATAGTGCGCAGGAAATCGAAACCCGCCTGCAGGCCTTCTCCCAAGGCCTGCAAGGTTTGGTTCATATTCTGGCCAATACCTCCGCCATCTCACAATTTCTGGCTGAACCGCTGGGCGAATTCGGGCGTCAACATCCGGCGATTGCCCTGCAACTGGAAGAACAAACCAGCCTGGACATTATTCGCGCCCTGTCAGAGGGCAAAGCAGACCTGGGAGTGTTTACCCGCCTGCCTTACGCCGCCGATATCCAGGCCTATCCGTTTCGCAGTGACAAGCTGGTGGTACTGGCGCCCATCCATCATCCTTTGGCCAGGCACGAGAAAGTACGTTTTGAGCAGACTCTGGAACATGAGCAGATCACGTTGCTAAGCGGAACACAGCTGCATTACCAGATCACCAAAACCGCCATGGAGGCCAACCGCTCCGTGCGCATTCGTACCGAAGTATCGGGCTACGACGCCATGTGCCTGTTGATCAACGCCGGAATGGGGATTGGCATCTTGCCACGCAAGAGCGCCAGCATTTACCAGATCCCCAATACACGCATGATTGAACTGGACGAAACATGGAGTCAACGGGAAATTCTGATTGGAGTACGTCGGCGCGATGATCTGCAGCCCAGCGCTGAAACCTTGCTGAGCTTTCTGCTGGACAGCAGTACCTGAGCACGAGCTCTCTGGAGGCAGCAGCAATCTGTGCCCGACAGGCGGTCAAACTGCCACCCCGTCATGGGCAGGTCCGAAGCCCCTGGCATTTAGCTCAGTACGCTGCCCCTGGCTGAGCAACAGGCACGGCAATCTCATCCTTGAACTGACTCAGCAACACCGTAGCGGCTTGCCGCAGCAACACGGCGTCCACGCCGACGGCGACAAACAGGGCTCCCAAGGACAGGTAGCGATGCGCAGCCTGAACATCCGCCTGCAAAATACCCGGCGCCTTTCCTGCCTGACGTATACGTACAATTGCCTCTTCAATCGCCGCCAGAACCGCCGGATGTCCTGGTTCGGTCAAATAGCCCATGCTGGCGGCCAGATCAGCCGGACCAATAAAAACCCCGTCCACGCCTTCCACCGCCAAAATCTCATCCAGGTTTTCCAGGGCTTGCCGTGTTTCAACCTGGCATAGCACGCACATTTCCTGATTGGCCCGCTCCAGATAATCAGACGTGGCACCCCAGCGGGCCGCGCGAGCCAAGGCAGCACCCACACCCCGGATACCGTGGGGCGGATAGCGAACCGCCGCCACGGCCGCCCGGGCTTGCTCGGCATCCTGCACCATGGGAATCAGCAGGTTCTGAGCCCCTATGTCCAGCAGCATCTTGATCTGCACGGGATCATTCCAGCTGGGACGGACAATCGGCGCGATCGGGTGGGCCGCGACCGCCTGCAACTGCGCCAGCAAGGTCTGCACCGTGTTGGGAACGTGCTCGCCATCGAGCAAGATCCAGTCGTACCCCAGGCCAGCACACAAATCCGCCACGTACGGGCTGGCCAAGCCATGCCACAAACCGATCTGTGGCCTGCCTTGCTGCAAAGCCTGCTTGAATGTATTGACCGGATGCATCCTATCTCTCCTTGTGGTCTGCGTGGGCATCAAACAAGCAGTGTAGAACGCACACGGGCAAAATGAACGTGAACACGAGGTTTATGTCCGGTACGTCATCGTCCATGGACGGCAGATGAAAGACAAAAAAAGGCCCCACACCGGGGCCTTTTCAAGGCAAGACAACAGGCGGTGCTACAAAGCCTGCCCAACCTGTTTGACCAACTCGCCAAAACGGGGCGTCGTGCGGTCTCGTGGGCGAGGCAGGTCCACCTCGATCCGAGCACTGACCCCTGCCGGACTGCCTCCCAGCACGATAATGGTATCGGCCAAAAAGACAGCTTCATCAATGTCATGCGTCACAAATAACACGGCCGCTGAACTACGCTGCCACACCTGCACCAGCTCATCCTGCAAAGCCTGACGGGTCAAGGCATCGACCGCCGAAAAAGGCTCGTCCATGAGCAGTAAATCAGGCTGTACGGCCAGAGCACGAGCGATACCCACCCGCTGCACCTGCCCACCCGACAATTGATGCGGCCAACGGTCTTTCAGGTGGGCCAGCCCTACCTGATTCAAGGCCGCCTCAACTCGCTGCTCGCGCTCCTGACGCGACAGCCCCAGTCCTTCCAGCCCATACGCCACATTTGAAGCAATGCGTCGCCAGGGCAGCAGGCGGCTGTCCTGAAAGACAAACGCATTGGCGCGCCGACCGGGGCTATCGTGCAGATTGGAGCGCAAATGTCCGAAGCTGGGTTGGCTCAAACCAGCAGCAGCCCGCAACAAGGTGCTTTTGCCAACACCGGAGCCACCCACAATCGCCACAAAATGCCCGGCCTGAACATCCAGGTTCACATCACGGATCACCGGCGCCGGCGCACCGGGGTATTGAAAACCAAATCCCTGGAACTGAATCAAGGCTGCCACTGAAGTACCCATTTGTTAAAAGTCAGAAATAGCATGTCGCACAAGGTGTAAACCACCGAGATGATCAGCATGTAGACCACGACCGCATCGTAAGCCCCTACCCCGGCTGCGGCATTCATTTCCTGTCCCATGCCAGGAACACCCAGCAGCTCGGCTGCAATCAGCGTCATCCATGCCTGTCCGATGCCGGCGCGCACGCCGCTGAGCAATCCGGGGCTGATGGCAGGTAAAACTACCGTCCAGGCGCGGGAGAAATAAGAGTGGTGCCCGAAGGCAGCCGCCAATTCGTAATAGCGTGGATCTACCGAGCGCACAGCACTATACGTGGCAAAGTAGTTCAGCCAGAACACGCCAATAGCGATTACGAAAGCCGCCCCGGTATGGCTAACCTTGAACCAGGCAATCGCAAACACCACCCAGGCCAGTGGCGGGATGGGACGCAGCAGACGCACCAGGTAGGCCTGCAACAAGTCAAAGCGATGGATGGTTGCCGCAGCCAGACCAAACCCAATCCCCAGGATGGTGCCAATGCCCAAGCCCCAGAAATAATGCACCAGACTGGACTGGGCAGCGGGCCATAAGCGACCCGACTCCAGCTCAGCCACCAAGGCCGAAGGCAAGACCAGCGGATCGGGCAAGGTGCCGCGCGGCGCCCAGTCCAGAACATACGCCAGGCGCCAGACCAGGATGAACAAGGCCAGGCCCGCCAGACCATACACGACCCGCTCCAACCCGCGGCGCCACAAGGCATCCGCCCAGGCTCCCGCAGCCGGCGCGGATTGCGCGGGCAGACTGGCTTGTTTGACGGCGCTCATTACTGAACCGCCTTTTGGAAGAAACGGGTATCAAACAAGCCCTGGACATCGTCCAGCTTGGTACCCAAGGTCCCCAGCGACGCCTGAAAATCTTGCAACTCGCCCGTCGCCTTGATGATCTTGCCCGGATCCGCCTGGAACTGGTCGTGCGAGCGCTCGATCGCACCCTGCACCACGTCCTTGGGCAGACGGCCGCCCCCGACGTATTTCTGCACATAAGGCGTGGCCTTGGCAGGGTCATCGCGCAACAAAGCCGTGGAGCGCACCTGCGCATTAACCATATGCTGCACCAGATCAGGCTTGGACTGGATCAGTGACTCGCGCACCAGCAACACAGCGCCCGGCTGATTGGGAAACAGCTGCGCCCCTTGCGCCAGCACCTTGGCATCGGGCTGGCGCTTCAGGATCTGACTGACCGTAGGCTCGAGAATCGCCGCGGCATCCACCGCCTGGTTGCTCAAGGCCTGCTGAATCTGCGCCTCGCCTTGATAGATAAGCTCAACGGCGTCAGCCGGCAGCTTGACCACATTACGCAGCCAATACTGCAAAGCCGCCTCCGGTACGGCGCCCTTGGGGTAGCTGGCAATCATGGGCTTGCGGCCCTTTTCCTGGGTAAATCGGGCTACCGCCACTGCAAAATCAGGCTCATCGCCATCGAAGTAGTTCGCCAGCTCGCCGATGGCCAACACATTGACCTGCTCCACAATATTGGAGGCAACCACCTTGATGTCAGCGCCCTTGGCCTTGGCCACCAACGCTGGGCCAATGCCCACATAGGCGACATCCAGTTGGCCTGCGATCAGCGCCTGCGTCAGCGCCGGTCCGCTCTGGAACAACACCAGCTTGGGCGCAGGCTCGTCTTCCGGCAGCAAATCGCCGGACTCCAGCCCCACAAACAGCTGAGCGGCAGGCAAAATAGGCAGATAGCCGATTTCTAGGGGCTGCTCGGCAGCATGCACAGGCAGGACAGCGGACAAAGCCAGTACGCTGGCGGCTACATAACGAAAAAGCATTAGAAACTCGAAAAACAGGCCAAAATTGAAGCATAAACCTGTTGGCGAGACCTATCTTTATTAGTTAATAACCTCAAGAAATAATAAACCTTGCTGGTCGCAGGGAAACACTCGCTATACTTATTGATAGCCTACATATAGAAACAATATTCAAGGCGCATCACAGGTCGTCCCATGCAGTGTTTTTTAATCACTTGTCCATGTCGCCATGCCCTCACTCTCCAAACATCACATCGCCCTGATTGTCCCTTGCTATAACGAAGAAGCGGCTATCGCCACTGTCATACAAGACTTTCAGAGAGCCATTCCGTCTATTTCCATTTATGTTTTTGACAATAACTCCACAGATCGGACTCAAGAGGTAGCGCGTTCAGCCGGCGCTACGGAATTTCAAGTGCAGAAGAAGGGTAAAAGCAATGTCGTGCGCCGCATGTTTGCAAATATCGACGCCGACTACTACATCATGGCGGATGGCGATGCGACCTATGACACGTCGTGCGCCGGCGACATGGTGAGCCTACCGGTTGCGAACAACCTGGACATGCTGATGGAGTGCCGCACGGATGGCGGCGAAAAAGCCAATTATCGGCGTGGCCACCGATTCGGTAATCGACTACTGACCGGCTCGGTCAAGAATATAAATATTTTCGACGGCGAGTTCGCCGACAGGCTGACCGGATATCGGGTCTTTTCCCATAGCTACGTCCAATTCTTCCCCAGCCTGTCCGCCGGCTTCGAAATCGAAACCAAATTGACTGTCCATGCCCTAGAAAGAGCAATGCCCTATGGAGAAATGGACACGACCTATGGGGCTCGCCCAGAGGGGTCTTACAGCAAGCTGTCGACCTATCACGACGGGATACGCATCCTACGCACCATCATAGGACGGCTGTACATGTTCGAGCGCCCACTGGCGTGCTTTAGTCTCATCAGCGCTCTGTTGGCAATGCTGGCACTGATCCTGGCGCCCCCCTTGCTGATCGATTACCTGGACAACGGAATGGTTCCCCGGCTTCCGACGGCCATATTGCCCACGGACCTAGCCATTGTCAGCCTGCTGATATTCGTAGCCGGGATCAGTCTGGATTCACTGACTCGCGCACACCGGGAGATGCGACGCTTCGCTTATCTCACCGTTCCATTGCACAGGACACCCAAGCACGATGCCCAGGCTTAAGGAACTATTTCTTTTCGGACTCGCTGGCACAGCAGGCTTTCTGATCGACAGTGCGGTGCTGTATGCACTAAAAGGCGCCATGGGCCTCTACCTAGCCCGCGCCGTCTCATTTCTGTGCGCAGTGCTGGGGACATGGCTCATCAATCGCAACCTGACCTTCCAGCACCGCTCATCCCAGTTGTCCTTAGGTCAGGAGTTCATCCGTTACTTGACGATGATGCTGTTGGGCGGCGCCGTCAACTATATGGCCTATGCCCTGTCCATCCACTATCTGCCTACGGTTCGAGACTATCCAATTCTGGGTGTGGCCTTGGGCAGCTTGGCGGGCATGGTCATCAATTACCTACAAATGAAACTGTTGCTGTTCAAGGCCGATCATCACTAGACTGAATCGCCCCGGGAATCGAGGAGGCTGTTTGGTTAAAGTACAGCGTTGATCGGCACAGCTTCAGAGTGTGCACGTTGATAGACCTCTTCAGCCTGTGCAGGAGGAATATACCCGATGGGCCCGAGTAGACGCTGATGGTTGTACCAGGCGACCCATTCCAGCGTTGCCAACTCCACAGCAGCCCTGGTTTTCCAAGGCGCTCGGCGATGGATCAGCTCGGCCTTGTACAGTCCGTTGATGGTTTCAGCCAGTGCATTGTCGTAGCTGTCGCCTCGACTGCCGACAGATGGTTCGATGCCTGCCTCGGTCAAGCGTTCGGTGTAGCGGATGGGCACGTATTGCGATCCTCGGTCGGAATGGTGAGTCAGGGACTCAGTGGGTCGTCGGTCATACAGGGCCTGTTCCAGAGCATCCAATACGAAGTCTGTGCTCATGGTGTTGCTCACGCGCCAACCGACGATGCGGCGGGCGAACACGTCGATGACGAAGGCCACATACAGCCAGCCTTGCCAGGTCGACACGTAGGTGAAGTCCGACACCCATAACTGATTGGGCCTGTCGGCATGGAAATAGCGGTTGACGCGATCGAGCGGGCAAGCCTGGGCACTGTCGGCAATCGTGGTGCGCACCCGCTTGCCCCGCCGTACACCCTGCAAACCTAGCCGGCGCATCAGCCGTTCGACCGTGCAGCGGGCTACGGCTATGCCTTCGCGCTGCAACTGATGCCAGACCTTGCGTACACCGTAGACCTGCATGTTGGCTTGCCAGACACGTCGAATCTCTGCCATCAAACCCTCGTCGCGTTGGCTGCGTACACTGCGCAGCTCTGGACGTCGTTGGCGGGCGGCGTGGCACCGATACGCCGATGGGGCTACCTGCAGCACCCTGCAGATCGGCTCGACCCCGTAGACGTCCCGGTGCTGGTCGATATAGGTGTTTATTTCTTCAGTTCGCGGTCGAGCGCCGCCTGGGCGAAAAAAGTACTGGCCGACTTCAATATCTCGTTGGCCCGGCGCAGTTCCTTGACCTCGCGTTCCAGCGCCTTCATGCGTTCGCGTTCGCTGCTGGTTATGCCATCACGTATGCCGCTGTCGATCTCGTTGCGCTTGACCCAGTCCAGCAGCGTGGCCGGCACGCAACCAATCTTCGGCGCTATAGACTCGACTGCCGCCCACAGCGACGGATACTCGCCACGGTGCTCCTGCACCAGGCGCACGGCGCGCTCGCGCACTTCCGGGGAAAATTTGTTTTGCTTGCTCATAGTGGCTCCATTTTCTCAAAGTGTGGAGCCTCCGCAAAACCCGGGGCGATTCAGCTTGAAAAAAATCTATGTAATGCCTCATGGCGAAGGCTCATGATAGTGAAGCCATATCTACTGCGTTATCGTAGCCTAGACGTAATTTATCTTCTGCTAGCAAAATTAAATGTATTCAGATACGAGTACCCAATAGCGACCCATTGGGCCACGGTTAGATTCGAGCAACAGAGCTTTCGCCGCACCAGATAGCTTCGTCAAATGACGGTCTGTTTGAGAGCATAAAGTAACCTCACGGCTCAAGTCATCAGCCGAGGCACTTGGCATTCTAGCCAAAACCTTAAGCATTAGGCATGAAAGTGCGATAAGATCATTGGTTTTAAGGGGCTCACAAGCCCCCTTTCCATGGCCGTTTTTTTTAGTGGAAAATTGCGAATGGCGTCTTTTCCGTGCTTTCTATCAGTAGTGTTTGTCGTTCGCAATCAATCTCAAGCAATTGAAGAGATACTAGCGGACGCGACCACCATTGTCGCCCATACGGTCAGTGATTACGAATTAATAGTAGTCGATAATGCGTCTGAGGATGACAGTATCTCTGTACTCAAGCGATTAACAAGCGTCGATGGACTCGCGAACTTACAGGTCTATGCCTTAACCAAAGAGGTCGACACAGATACCGCTTCGTGGGTTGGCCTGGAAAATGCGCTCGGGGACTTCGTCGCCGTGATTGACCCTCTGTCCGACGATATTCGCTTTATTCCTGACATGCTCGAACATGCTGTGCGGGGCACTGACGTGGTGTTTGCAAACAATCAACAAAAGCCTGCCCAAAGCAGAGCGTATCGTAGCGCCAACGCAATATTCCATTGGCTGTATAAGCGATTTAATGGAGTTAACCTTGCCCGCGAGGCGCCGCAATATCGCATACTCAGTAAGCGAGTCATTAATTTCATTCTGCAGCACCCTCAGCCTGCTATGACTTACCGGCACCTGCCGGCGACCGGCGGCTTTTCTCGTTCGTACTTAACCTATAGCGCACAGCCGAAGGCTTCTGGTTCAAAACGCCTAGGAGATAGTATTGATCGCGGTATACGCTTATTGGTGTCCACCACTCGAGCACCAATGCGCGTAGTAACCGCTCTGTCGTTGTTCGGTGCGGTCGCTAATTTGCTTTATAGCATCTATGTAGTTGTAATCGCATTATTCAAGACAGATGTAGCTCCGGGCTGGATCAGTTTTTCGCTACAACAATCGGGAATGTTTTTTCTGATTTCTCTCGTGCTTCTAGTACTAGGAGAATACATTCTGAACATGGCCAGTCTGTCCAATGAAGGGCCTCTCTATCATGTAGGGCAAGAGTTCACGAGTGCTCGCATGACTCGTCATGAGAAGCTAAACATCGAAGAAGTTCAAACGCTAGGCGTTAATGGTGAAACGCAGAGTGAGCGAAATGTCTCATGACAGACCTTGCAACCGATTTTGATGCTGTAGTAATTGGAGGTGGATTTTACGGTGCCGCTATTTCAATCTACCTTACCAAACAACGCAAGCTAAAACGTGTGTTGTTGCTTGAGCAGGAATCAAGCTTATTAAAACGGGCCTCATACAACAATCAAGCGCGGGTACACAATGGCTATCATTATCCGCGCAGCTTCACGACTGCTTATCGCAGCCGGATCAACCTGCCCAAGTTCGTGCGTGATTGGCCAGAAGCAGTAAAGCAGGATTTCACCAAGCTATACGCCATTGCACGACGCAACTCCAAAGTCACAGCCAAGCAATTCGAACGGTTTTGCCGGGAGATTAGTGCCACCATTCAACCAGTTGACCCTACGTTACGAAAACTGTTTGAGCCAAGACTAATCGAAGACGTGTTTCTGGTCGAAGAATACGCCTTTGATTCGACAAAATTAGCCGATTGGGCAGAGCAGGAGCTAACAGAGTGCGGTGTTCGAGTTCTTACTTCGACAAAAGCAAAGGCAGTCCTCAATGGCCTAGGACACATCCTTAGTGTGCAGATGGAGAGGCCTGGCGGCGATACGGAACAAATTTCGTGCCGTTACGTATTCAATTGCACCTACAGTGGTCTCAATCAAATCTCCGGGGACTTTCCTATGCTTCGTACCGAGCTAAAACAGGAAATCACCGAAATGGCACTAATGAAAATGCCTCCGGAGCTTGAAAAAGTCGGTATTACCGTCATGGACGGCCCATTCTTTTCTATGATGCCTTTTCCCGCCCGCGGACTGCATACCCTTTCCCACGTACGCTATACGCCTCATATGCATTGGTGTGATCAGCGCGGCCTCAACCCCTATGAGGAGCTTCGCAAGTACCCGCTTGATACCCGAGTTGATAGGATGGTGCGAGATGTGAGCCGTTATATCCCGGCTCTACTGGATGCCTACCACGTTGATTCGCTATTCGAAGTAAAAACAGTACTAGTGAAAAACGAGGGTGATGACGGAAGGCCTATTCTTTTTGAGAAGCACACAGAGCTTCTCGGTTGTTACTCGATACTCGGCGGAAAAATCGACAATATTTATGATGTTCTTGAAAAACTCGATACTGAACAACTTTCATCCACTGATAATTAAGACATCATCAAATCTGGAGTTATGAATGGCTGACGCGCTTATCGGGTTTACGGGATTTGTTGGCAGCACACTACTAAAGCAATCAGTCTTTAATGCCCTGTATCGCTCGACCAATATTGATGATATCCATGGACGAGAGTTCGATACCGTAGTCTGTGCTGGTGCTCCTGCACAAAAATGGATCGCCAATCGCGACCCTGAAGCGGACAAGAAGAAAATTGAAAATTTGATTGCCCATCTCAAGACTCTCAAGTGCAAGAGCTTCATTCTGATCAGCACAGTTGACGTTTTTAGCAACTCAGCGGGAGCAGATGAGAATACACCAGTCGATGAATCGAAGCTGCAGGCGTACGGCTTACACCGCAGACTCCTGGAAAAATTCGTTGAAGCGCATTTCACGAATTACCTAATTGTGCGCCTGCCAGGACTCGTAGGGCCTGGTTTACGAAAAAACATAATTTTTGATTTCTTGAACCAGAACAATCTGGACTCTATAGATAGCCGTGGAGTTTTCCAATTCTATCCAATGGTAAATCTCTGGCAGGATATTGAGATAGCTCGAAATGCGGGTCTGAAATTAGTGCATCTGACCGCACAACCCGTCAGTGTGGCTGATATTTCTCAAAAAGGCTTTGGAAAAGTATTTAATAATATATTGCCTAATCCCCCAGCCAGCTATGATATGCAAACTTCTAATGCGAAGATATTTGGTGGCTCTGGCCGCTACCAATACAGCGATCGAGAGACTTTTTTAGCAGTTCGCTCCTATGCACAATCCGAGCAACTCGTCGTGAAAACGAATTGAGGATCAAGTAAATGAGATTAGCAATTTCCAATATTGCTTGGGAGGTAAACCAAGACGAAGCCGTCGCCGATTTACTTGAGCTCCATGGCATTGATGCGATCGATATCGCACCTGGAAAATACTTTTCTGAATTTTCAAAAGTATCTGAGAGCGATATTCGCCAAGTCAAAAACTGGTGGAAAACACGTGGTATAGAAATTACAGGAATGCAGGCTCTGTTGTTCGGTACCACTGGTTTGAATGTCTTTGGTACACAGCGATCTCAAGAAGATCTACTGGCGCACTTGACTGCTGTGTGCCGTATTGGCACTGGCCTAGGCGCTACCAGGATAGTTTTCGGCTCACCAAAAAATCGTGACCGTAGTGGCCTCACCGATGAACAGGCACTAGAGGTCGCTGTGCCGTTCTTCAAGCGACTTGGGGATATTGCTCTTTCCCACGGGGTGACAATCTGCCTTGAGCCCAATCCTACGTGTTACGGCGCTAATTTTATGACTACCAGCGCAGAGACAGCTACAGTGGTCCGTGCAATCGATCATCCGGCTATCCGCATGCAGCTTGACACTGGGGCCCTGACCATCAATGGTGAAAATCCGCTGATGGTATTGAACGAATGTGCCGCTTTAATCGGACATGTGCATGCCAGCGAACCAGAGTTATTACCTTTGGGTGACGGAGGTACCGACCATGAGCAGATCAGTTTGACTTTGAAGCAATACCTGCCGAGCCATATCGTCTCGATCGAAATGGTCGCTACCAAAAATGAGCCACATATACAGTCCATCAAACGAGCATTAAATGTTGCATTGAATATCTACGGATCATGAAAACGTAGGCCTACACTTGAATTAGATTATCTTGTTGCAAAGCATTCTCTCGAATACCTCTACCAACATTCCGCTGAAGTTCATAATGATGTTGCCGCATCAGCCCACTTTTCACTTAATTTGATTTATCTCAGATTGATTTCAAAAGCACTAGCAACAATCTCACTGCCTTCAATCTTTTCTACTGAACACTAATATCAGAAATCGTATATGTAATTGCAATTTCTTTACATTTTTACGATTCATGCTGCTGATGATAAAAATGAATACTCTGGATATTGATCCTGTAGCCCGCAGTACGTGGGAAGTACCTACTTTTGAAACACCACTATGGCTGGGCCGTAAACATCGATGGTGCGTAGTCATTCCTGTCATCAATGAAGGCAACCGGATCAGGAGCTTACTCGCACAGATGGCAAAAGCTCAAATTGCCAGTATTGCCGATATCATCATTGTCGACGGCGGCAGCACGGATGGTTCTCTTGAACTGCAATATTTACAAGAACAAGGCGTTAGTGGCCTTCTGGTAAAGACCGGCCCGGGAAAGCTCAGCTCACAGTTACGCTGCGCATACGCGTTCGCGTTGGATCAGGGCTATCAAGGTATAGTCAGCATTGACGGTAACGATAAAGATGATCCCAGAGCTATCCCGAACTTTATAACCGCGCTAGAGGAAGGAGTCGACTTTGTACAGGCCTCGCGTTTCCTTCCAGGCGGAGTTGCGGTCAATACGCCCAAATCGCGTGACTTGGCAATTCGCTTGATTCATGCGCCAGCCCTATCATTCAGCTCAGGTTTTCCGTGGACCGATACGACTCAGGGCTTTCGCGCGTATAGCAGAAAGATGCTGCTAGATCCGGAGATTAACCCATTTCGAGATATTTTCCGCGAGTATGAGTTGCTCGCTTACCTCTCACATCGAGTACCGCAAATGGGTTTTCGCTGCCAGGAGCTATCGACCAGTCGCATTTATCCTGAAGGCGAGGTACCCACAAAAATCAGCGCTGTTCGAGGAAACATGAAAGTTCTGACCACCCTTCTGCTCGCATGTGTGGGAACCTACAATGTACCCGGCACGACTAGAAGAACATTGACGAGCGTCCGGCCTCTGGCAATCGTTTGCCTGATCGGTTTTCTATACAGTGTATTAGCGTTTTTTCCAGGATGGATGAGTCCCGACTCTGTAGCTCAGTATGGGGACGCAAAGAATGACATCTATTATGACTGGCACCCCGTATTAATGGCTTGGTGGTGGAGACATCTCGATTCTCTTTATACAGGGCCTGGCTTATTTCTCATACAGAACTTAATTCTCTATTGGGGATCCTGGTATCTTTTTTCTGTTGCCAGTCGCCGGTGGCTAGGGCAATGGGCTTTGCTTATCCCTTTTCTCGGTTTTTGGCCAGGGTTACTTTTCCCATTGGGGCAAATATGGAAAGACATTGCATTTGCATGTTCCATCTTTTTTTCTTGGGCTTTGCTATTCAATGCTCAATGCTCATATCGAAAACCAAGATGGCATGAGCGACTAAGCATTTTTATTCTCTCCATATTTGCATTTGGCGTAAAAACCAATGGCGTCTTAGTTTTACCATTTCTATTCTGGTACTGGACGCATATCGAAGGCTGGAAGCGAAACAACCTATTCTTACGAAGTGGGCTCTGCGCATCTCTGGTCCTTATAACCACAATTAGCGCAACAACCCTTTTATCTGCCAACCACATCATTAAAACATACCCACTTCAATACACACAGACTTATGATTTATTAGCTATTTCCGTCAAAACACAACAAAATCTATTGCCGAATTATATTAATGAACGAATCGGAAACACATCCAAAGAGCTTAGTTCTCTTTATTTTTCCGGAGGAAATAATTTATTATTTTATAATGCATATGGCAACATACAAACCTCAGACCCAGTTAAGCTATCTGACCTCAACACGCGTTGGTTAAACGCGATTTTAGAGTACCCTGGCCCTTACCTGAAACATCGCCTAGAAAACTTTTCGGCACTGATGCGATGGAAAGAAAAAACGACTGCGGCTGTTGCTAGCCCTACAATCGTTGAGAACCCTTATAATATCAGCTATCAAAGTAATAAAATTGCCGACTGGCTTGGCTCTCACACATACCACCACCCCTGGATGTTCTTTCCCTGGCTATATATGTTAGCTATGCTCGGCTCAATGGCCGTACTGATCACACTGAATTGGAAACGAACATTTGTGATCAACCTAGGAAGTTCAGCCTTAGCCTTCGTGTTACCCCATATTTTTATCGCTCCGGCTGCCGACTATCGCTATCTTTATTACTCTTATTTTTGCACAGCAATATTATTATTTTTTTCTATTACAGAATTAATACGACGTTTTATTTTTGGTAAACCAATTTCAAATTATAATTAATCAAGAACAGCTAGAATCACGACGACTGAATTACGGCTTTGACTCAAGGTAATCCCCCCATTTTTAGCAATTGCCAGAAGTAGGCATGCTATGCGGCCATGGCCAACCGCTGTTTTGGGGTAACTCCGCCCAAGGCCATATTTGGGCGCTCATGATTGTATGACCACATCCACTGCGTGGCGACGCGCTGAACGTGATCCAGATCGTCCCAGTGATACTGGGACAACCATTCGTATCGAACGGTTCTGTTGAACCGCTCAACGTAGGCGTTTTGTTGCGGCTTGCCCGGCTGGATGTATTCGAGCTTGATGTCCCATGCGCCCGCCCATTCTACGATGGCTGTGCTCAGGTACTCCGGACCGTTATCACAGCGAATGGCTGAAGGCTTGCCTGGCCATCCGATGATCTGCTTTAGTGTGCGGATCACCCGTTCAGAGGGCAGCGAGAAGTCCACTTCGATACCCAACGCCTCGCGGTTGAAATCGTCGATTACGTTGAGTACGCGGATGCTGCGCCCGTCCGCAAGTTGATCGTGCATGAAGTCCATCGACCAGACCTGGTTGATATGCGACGGTATCGTTAACCGCTCAGGAGCCTGCCTAACCAGACGTTTTCGGGGTTTGATCCGCAGGTTCAGTTCAAGCTCGCGGTAGATCCGATATACACGCTTGTGGTTCCAGCCAAATCCTCGCACATTGCGCAGGTACAGGAAACATAGTCCAAAGCCCCAGCTGCGATGGTTGTCGGTCAGACGCAGCAACCAATGGGCGATCTCCTCGTTCTCGACGTCGGTCTTGGCGACATACCGATAGCAGGTCTGACTGATACCAAACGCCGCGCAGGCCAAACGCACGGATAGGCCTCGGTCTTGTACGGCACGTTGGGCCATCTCGCGGCGACGAGATGGCTTTACCACTTTTTTTCGAGTGCCTCCGTCACAATCTCGGCCTTGAGCTTCTCCTCGACATACATCTTGCGTAGCCGCGCATTCTCGGCTTCCAGCTCCTTCATGCGCGCCATCAGCGACACGTCCATGCCGCCGTACTTCGAGCGCCACTTGTAGAACGTCGCTGAGCTGATGCCCAGCTCCCGGCATAGCTCCGGCACCGCCAAGCCAGACTCCACTCGCTTGATGGCCTCTATGATCTGGCTATCTGTGAATCTTGATCGCTTCATGTTGTAGAACTCCTCAATGAGAAAATTCTACTTCTGACTGCATCGCTTTTGTGGGGGGATTACCGTGAACTTTCTCCCAAAGCCTGCACGGAAATCCGGATAGGCGCATCCCCGTACACCACCACGCTAAGCCTGGGGAGCAAAAATATAGTCAAAAGATAGGCAATCGGCAGCGCAATAAAAAGCGCCCACAAAAAACGCTCAAAAAAAGGAAAACGCTGAGATGTCATATCTAATTAAAAAGAGAAATCCGATTTAGAAATAGAATCACAAAAATCTATAAAAATAGACTTTATGGTCAATACCTTAACCGATAAAACGCTCAAACAAACGCTCAAAGCTTTTTACTTTCTTGGACCAATCCCATTCCTGGATTCTCTTCAACCCATCCTGCGATATGCTCTGCGCTTCCGCCGCACCACCCCGATAAAATGTCCGCAAGCGCTCTTTCAGAGCCTCTACACTGCGTTCAGGCAGTATCAAGGAGAATGGATCGTCACCTAATGCCTGCGGAACCACGCCCACATTCGTCGTTATGACGGGCACACCACACGCCATGGCCTCGAGTACAGGGTTTGGTGTACCTTCTATCTTCGATGGACATACATAGACATCCAATTTAGCGTAATAGGCAGGCATGTCCTTGTGAGCGATAAACCCTTGTTGACGATCGGCCAACTCCAGACGAATATCCAAGCCTTCCTGCTGAAGCTGCTCAACAGCGGGCTTCAAAATTGAATGAAACCCTTTGAAGTCCTCGCCAGCCCCTGCCGCCCACTTTGAGTTCCCTGCCCAACCGATAACAAGAGTACGCTTGCCCAAGGAGTCAAAGCGCTCAAGATTCACAGGTCCAAACAAACCCAAATCCACGCCATCCTCCGCCAGTTCAACTGGCGCCGGATAAACATCAATATCGTTATAGATATCCAGCAGGCGTTGAGAGCTGACGGTATATCCCTTGCACAAATCATTGAACAGCGGGATGCGTGCTTGGATTTCATCGTCTGTTAAAAACAGATGATCGTAGACCGATGTTGTGATGACGCGGTTATAAACGTACTTCTCGATAAACTCGCCAGGAGCAAACCCTAGCAAGCGCGCATAACCTTGGGCAAACTCGTGTCGGACAAGATTCAAATATTCACGCCAGAAAAAGTGGGTAACAGCACAATCAGCGGTCATGATCAAAATCTGGGCGATGTTGTCCACCACTTCCGTCGGAATGATCTGAAAGTCGTAGCGGTGCCCCAAGTGCTTGACGATTTGCCGGGCAATATTGGCAAATGCCCAGTTGTCCGAGTCAACGATCAACGCGATCTTGGGCTTGCCCAGAACGTAGCCGGGTGCAACAGCAGGCTCAGCAACCTGCTCATTGCCCTCCAGATGAGTTCCGGCTGAAATATCCAATGAGCGATGCTTGTCCTCCAGCCAGAACTCCACCCCAGTGGACCAGAACTGAAAGCCATGCTTGCGTTGCAGGTGCAAAGCGGCCTGATGCAGGATATCCCTTGTAAAACGGGCTCGTTCGTAAGCAACGTCTTCCGTCGTAACCGGCTTGGGGTGATCATGGACCAATGCAACGGCACCACTGGCTCCGACTTTGACACCTTCCTGAAACAATCGTATGGAAAAATCTATATCTTCAAAGCCAATAAACATGGCTTCGTCGTACCCCCCTTTTTTCAGGAAGGACTGCTTCTTCAGAACACACGCACCGCCAAACAAAAAGGTAGACAGAAACCCTTGCCCATCAAAATCTGCTGTTTCAACTTGAGGCGTCGCGCTGCCGGCACCCACGTGAACATGCTCGTCATCAAAGCTGACGTAGATATTGCCGCCCTTGGCAAACAGCGTTTTGCCGTCTGGATTCAGCAAAGGCAAGCTCATAAAGTGGCACCCCAATACTTCGAGGTCACTTTGAATGCGCGGCAACGGGTTACGAACGAAGTAGATATCATTGTCCAAGAACATGATCCACTCGGTCTCGACGTGCTCGATCGTCCTGTTGCGTCCGCCACTGACGCCGTAGTTCTTGCCCAGCTCAACAATTTTTATATCCAGATCAAGCTGTTCTGAAATGGCGCGCAGCTTGTTCAGCTCCTCTTTTTCTGAACCATTATCAATGATCAGAACTTTTCCCTTATATCCGGGGATCATGGAGCAAATCGATTGCATCAACTTTTCTGACAATGACACCCGATTCATCGACAAAAAAGTAATTGTCAGATTTTCCCCATTAAGTCCGATATTTGCGCCGCCCTTGCCAATCAGATCCTTGCTAAGCAAGCGGTGATTAGGCTCATATACATACGGAAGCGCGGCCAGACCCCCAACCAGGTTTAATTTATTGTCCATCCAGCTTACCTTTTGAAAGCACGCACGCACTTGATCACTGCACGACGCAGTGACTCGGGAATTTTTTCGCTAATACGACGATAGCGCCAATACCCCGTCTGCATCTCGCTGACCGTGCCTTCCAAAAGGCATATCTTGTCCCACAACCCATTGATGTTTTCACGGATGAGCTTGTTCTCAGACTGAACCGCTGCCAACAATAGTGTCTTGTTGCGCACCTCGCGATTCTCCTGCTCCAACTCCTGAACTATCTTATCTAGGTCTTGCTCCAGCTCCTTACAACGCAGGGCTAAAGCGTCCTTCTCGCTGACCTCATCATTCAGAGCAAATTTCAGGCTTTTCACAGAATCATAAGCCAAGGCATCAAACATCCGGGCATACGCATCCATTCCTACGCCGAAATAAGCAGCCCCGTAGGAAAATCCCTGTGCATTCCAGATCCCCATGAAATAACTGCTGTTTTGCGCACCCAATGGCTCCAGTTCGTCGTTTTCAACGACAAACGATGCACCAACCTGATTTGCCTTCATCCACGAATCATATAAAGGCTCGAACTCTTTTTTCTCCAGTGGAGCAGTCCCAAAGCCGAAGACAGCAGAGCCAACCCCCCAATGCACATTATTGCCCAAGACCTTAGTGCTAACAGCTTGAAACTCTTCAAGACGGTACTTGCGCAGATGGAAAGGATTCGCTTGGTCTGGCTGAGGATAGTACCAATGATCATTCGGGCAGGAGATCAAGAACACTGCGTCTGGTTTGGCCGCTCGCTTCAGTGCGATCAAATAGGTTTCATCATCTGTGACATGTTCAATGGTCTCAATCGAGACCACGACATCGAACGTACCAGGCTCGAAGAGCTCTTCCAAACGGGTGGCATCTGCCTGGATGTACTCAGCCTTGGAATCGGCGAACACTTTCTGACTTTTAGCCACAGCTTCGGCCGAGATATCAACACCCACAACCCGCTTGGCGCCTGCTCGCATCATCAAAGCCGAACCATAGCCCTCGCCACATGCAATATCGAGCACCACCTTATCTTTGACGAAAGGCAGGATGCAGGCGTAGCGCGCCAGATGAATCGTCGACTCCTGCGTCGAATGCTCGGGACGGGCAGACAGATCTAAGCGTTCCATAATTTATTTTTCAAGTTAGTGAATGCGTGTCGTCTTCTTCAGCCAACCTAAGCCTCGAAAGAAACATGTTATTTAACAGATGGGTAGAGTCTACAGCTCATGCACTGCAGAGCTCTTGCAGCAAACCGTCCATTTTCTGCCGGAATAAAGCGTTATAGTTTGCCCGATGCTGTGATAAAAGGCTCACAATCTCATCTCGATGCGCCAACACCAGATCAATACGCGCAGTAATAGCCGTCGGATTATCCACCTTCGGCTCAACCAGCAACTCTGCCAGCCGCGCTGAGACAGCCGAATACACGTCGCCAGCGGGCCCCACGATGCACGGCACCCCCAATGCCCAGCTTTCCAGCGCAGTCATGGGGGAACACTCCGTGTTGGTGACATAGAGATTCAAATCTTGTTGAGCGATCAACTGCAAAAAGTTGGGGCGCGGCATGTGGTGATAATGCCGTATCGCCTTGATGCCCAGATTCATATGTCGTACATCATCCTCATGCAGATTGGTGTTCAATACAACATCTGGCCGCCCAGCTACAGCAAGCAATTGAACATACGGATTCTTATACCAAGAGCTGATTGCCGAAAAGAGACCGATCTGAACGATAGAATCTCCGCCCTGACTCTGCTGATGGCTAACAGACAAGTCCGGCACTGGATTGAAGATATCCCAGGCTCGAATGCCGATGCGCTCCAACGTCAGGTGCAGCCCCGGCTTGACCGTCACCATTCCCTGAATCGTCCCATTGCGATAAGCGGTATGCCACATCTGAAAATGTGCCGCCTGCCCCTTATCCACCCATTGCGCGGGCGAACCATGCCACATGAAGAACTGACGAATCTGGGGGTTCAATTGATGCAGACGCTGCGCCAACGCCAAATGCAATACCGATCCACCGCTATACACTAACGGTGTCCGGAGCTTATCGGCCAGCAGAGCAGCCAGCTTATCCAGATAGGAATGGCTTTCCACCTCAGGAAACTCGGAGTCAAAGTAGGGAAAGCGCAATGCCTGTTCCCCAAACAAAGACTCGGTCGAGGCCGCCACGCCTTTCCACATTGGCGCATACACAACCAACGGTTTATCCGCTGGCCAATCCTGTAGCTGCTCTTGGTAAGACAAACCAATACGTTCATAATCCGGCGCACCCTGCTGGATGCCGCCATGCAAGACCCGGTTATAAAAGCCGGCGAAGTGCGGCGACAAGCGGTTCAAGCGCTCGACAAGCCCAAAACGCTTGGCAACTCGAACCCCTGACCTCAGGGCCGTAACGACCAGTCGACGAACTGCACTGCCCGTCGCGGCCTTGGCAATAGCTTGCTTGCGCGCCAATCCCCGCTCTTGATGCCGCGCATAGGCTGAATTCAAAAACTGTGCCCATTTGTCTAACAAGGGGCTGCCTGGGCCAAAAGCTTCTTGATAAGTCTGCCAATTACTTTGCTGGATGCAATTCAACAGCTCGGTCTGTTCACACAAACTTATCAAAGCCTGCGCAAAAGAATCCGCATTACGCGCACAAATCAGTTGTTGTTGAATCTCAGGCAGCACGTCCGGAGCGATGCCTACCGGCGTTGTCACCACAGCGCAGCCACGGGACATTGCCTCGATCAAGGTCAGAGGCGTTCCTTCTTTTTCGGAGGCAATCAGCAGAACATCCGCCCTTTCCAGCTCCGACAGGATCGTTTCATGGGATACCTTTTGCTCTGCCGAATCAAAACACACGAACTCCACATCGGAAGATCGAGCCTGCACCTGCTTCAACGCGGGACGAATGACGGAATCCAAACCTTTGTAATCAACAAAACCCGCATACTCCCCCCACTTCGAGTTGCCGGACCACAGAACGCGCAATCTCCCCCCCCCTGATTTCGTAGGAAAGGTTGTCGGGGCCGCAACGTCGGGCCAATCGAAGATCACACCATCCGGATCACGGATCAGTGGGTCACGGGCATAAACATCAAATAAATCCTGACAAGTCGTGAAGTAGCCGTCGACAAAATCAAACAAAGTCGCACGGGCCGCCAGCTCATGACTGCTTGAATATAGGTAGTCGGGGATATGCGTGGTAAAGGCATGACGGCAGAACGCAAAAAAGGCGTCGCTTTGCCCTGCAGCGGTTTTCAGGATCAGATCCAGATGCTCTCGGAAAAAAAAGTGCACCAGATCCAGCTCTTGCCCATTCACATGCGTGACGAGCGCGTTGGGATCGTCGAAGTCTTCCCAATAAATGATTTCGCACGCATCCATCAGGGGCGCCAGCCTGGCTTGCATAGAGCGGGCAATCGTATCGAAGGCCCAGCCACGGATGTCCACGACAAAAGCCATCTTGCGCGGTTTCACCACCACATCGCCCGTTACAGATAATGCGGCAGCCGGCGAATCAACGCCAACGCTCATTTCTGCTCCAAGTAATCCGAATATGCTTTAAGTCCTTGAGCAACATCTCCGATAAACTTCAAGTGGCCGCCTTCCAGCCACATGACTTTATTGCACATTTCGGAAATCACCGCTCCGGAATGAGAGGCAATAAACACAATATTGGCTTTGTCCTGAAACGCTTTCAAGCGTGCGTTAGCCTTTTCCAGAAAAGCGGCATCACCAACGCCGATAACCTCGTCCAGTAGCAGCAACTCGGCCTCAACCGCCGTAGAAATGGCAAAGGCCAAGCGGATGCGCATGCCCGACGAGTAAGCGCGAATGGGAAGATGCAGGTAGTCGCCCAAGCTGGTGAACTCAGCGATTTCGGCCGTCTTGGCCTCGACTTCTTCGGGCGACATGCCCAGCAGCATGCCACGCAACTTGATATTCTGATAGCCCGTCATGGAGTCATCCATGCCCAAGCCCATTTCCAACAGAGCGACCGCTTTGCCTTGAACCTCCAGATGCCCGGCCGAAGGCTCATAGATACCGGCGAGCACACGGAGCAAAGTGGACTTGCCCGACCCGTTCGATCCTATCAGCCCCACCCGATCGCCATCACCGAATTCGAAGCTGACGTCCTGCAGGGCTCGTACCACCGTGATGCCATTGTCGCCCGCTCCGATCCGACCCGAGGCCAGCTTGTTAAGCATACGCATTTTCATGGAACGGCCGCTCAGTTCGTAGACCGGCATCTCCACAACCAGATTCTTTGCTATTACATGTGACATTTGGCTGCTCCTAGACCCAGTACGGAATACGCGCACGATATTTACCGTGCATGAAAAGACTTAACAGGGTCCCGACAACAGCCAGCCCCAGACAAACCATCCAGCTCAGCAGCGGAACGGACGTGCCCAGTAACGGCCCACGCACCACTTCGATCAGATGGGCGAATGGATTCAAGTCGATCAGCAGCGGATACTTCTGCAGCATGTCACGCTTGAACAGAATAGGCGTGATATAGAAAATGACCTGGATGAAGCTCGCCACAATCTGCGGCAAGTCTCGAAAACGAGCGCACAGCAATGCCAACAGCGTAACTACCCACATCAAGTTCCATACCACCAGCGCAAATCCCAATATGAAGAAATGCAATTGATGAATGAAATCGATCTGGAAAATCACCAGAACCAGGATAACAATAACGAAGTTGTGTGCCAGCACAATCATGTTGCGCCATAGCGTCTGAAAGATGAACAACCCTCGCGGCAACGGCACCTGCTTCAAATAAGGACTGGCGCTGATATAGGCATTACAGCCGTCATTGATCGACGTCGAGATGAAGGCCCAGAATACGAAACCAATGGCCAGCAGAGGCAAATACTCACTCAGCTTTGCCTGAAACAAGGTTCCATATACCAACCCCAAGGCCGTCACCAGAATGGCCATGCTGATCGTCAACCAGAACGGCCCAATCTTGGACCTAGCATAGCGCTGGCGGATTTCCACCCAACCCAGCAAAAGCCAAAGGCTACTGGAGCGCAGACTCTGCGCCATATCCTGGTAGCCAACACTGAAAAATCGATTCATTCCCTAACCTAGAAAAAAACCAGCCTGTCAGCCTGTATTCAGGCCCGACGCCGCAACCGGCCGGCATAGATGGCTCCCCGCAGGGAGTCCGAAAGCAAGCGCACCGGAATTCTAATACTTAAATTTCGGGTGAACTCAAAAATGTTGGTAAACCCCCATCGCAAGAATTTACGCTGAATGGCATATTCAAGACGCGCATAATGCCAGCCACCGCGGCGGGCTAGCATGGTCCGACCTGCACGTGCCCAGACAGTAGGCTCAGGCATATTGTCCAACTGCGCGCCGTCAAGCAGCAAGCGCACCCACAACGCATAGTCCTCAAAATAACGATCATCTTGATAGCTGCCCGCATCCAGAACACGCTGCTTGCGAAACATGACCGTCATATGATTGAATGGATTGCGCAACCGGGCATAACGAGCCAGCTCAGCCTGCCCCACTGGCACGGACTTGAGAAGCAGGCCCGACTCCAGATGGCTATGCTCGAACTCCCATATAGGCGAGCTGAAGGCATCAATATGCGGATGCGAGTCGATGAAGGCCAACTGGCGCTCGAATCGATCAGGCATGCACAGGTCATCCGTATCAAAGCGCGCCACCCAATCGTGACGGCAGTATGGCAAGCCCGCCGCTAAGGCGGGACCCAAGCCACGATTTTCTGGCAGGGACACAAGCACGAGAGGCAACCGTTCCAGAAATGAATCGATTATGGTACGCAGTGATTGTGGCACGGGCCCGTCCAGCACCAAGACCAACTCATCGGGCACCACGCTTCCTTGACAAACGCTTTCAAGGGCCTGCCGGCAATACTCTGGATGGTCCCCGTGATAAGTGGACATCAGCAAACTGAATGGTATGGACATAACAAGCAAAGAAAGTGCGCAGGGCCTTTCGCGAGCATCGGGGTGGAAAACGACCGCGCGGTTTGGGAAGCGCCTCAGGCTTTCATGATGACGGGAATCGATGGGTAAAACAGTCTATGTTTGTAACACAACGTCCCATGACAGC
The DNA here is from genome assembly GCF_051948705.1 of Alcaligenes sp. Lyrl_28. Taxonomy (NCBI): domain Bacteria; kingdom Pseudomonadati; phylum Pseudomonadota; class Betaproteobacteria; order Burkholderiales; family Alcaligenaceae; genus Alcaligenes; species Alcaligenes sp. Lyrl_28. The sequence continues at coordinate 287,523 of NZ_JAYJLG010000004.1, read as the reverse complement.
CAGCCGTGCAGTGCAATAAAACAACGCAGCCAGATCACTACATTGCCTTGCAAGAAAACCGTCATATGCTTAACCGCATCCGGAAAAATCTCCTATTTTTACGAAGGGATTAGCGTATCGTAAGCCCCAAGAGCCTACACATTGTTCTAAGTCCCCCTAAGCCTTTTCCGCGCAGCAAGAGCGCATACCCGGTTCAACGTCCAAGGCGGGTCAAGTCGTGTAAACTTTGCCACCGCCTGCTTAACACTTCTTATGACCCATTTGCACACTAGACGCTACACCCGGCTCCACGAACAGATCCTGCTTTCGCGCACTTTCTCGTTCCTATGCGGATGGCTTCTGACCGTGGCCATCCCGGCCACCGTGTACTGGGGCCACCCCTTCTGGGAGGCCAAGGATCCAGGACGCTGGACGGCAATCACTCTTGCCTCTGTTTGTCTACTGATGTGTTATGTAAGCATTTCCCGCACGGTGAACAATTATCCGGGTGGGCAAAGCATGGGCCTTATTATCTCGAATGTCTTGTTTATCTACTTGGCTGGAGCACTGACCACCTTATTCCTGCGCATCGAGCTGTCCCGGTACATGCTATTTGCCAGTACATTCATCAGCATCAATTGGTTCATTGCTGAACACCTGCTTACCAAGCGTTATCTTAGAGCGAAGATCGCCATCATTCCAGGCGGCATGGCCAATGAGCTGATTCACTTGGGCGAGATCGACTCCCGAGTGCTGAGCGCCCCAAATCTGGCCGGAGTGCGCTACGACGCGGTAGTGGCTGACTTCAACGGCCTCGACAGCACATGGCAACGCTTCATTACTCAGTGCGTTCTGAACGGCATTGCGGTTTACGACGCACGAGCTATGTACGAGGCCATTACAGGCCGCGTGCGCCTAGTGCGCATGGCGGACAACAACCTGGGCGCCCTGCTGCCATCGCGTGGCTACGAACGACTGAAGACATTGCTGGACTTCTGCATGGTCATCTTGGCCCTGCCGTTGTTGCTGCCGCTAGTGTTGATCACCGCACTATGCATACGACTTGATAGCCCAGGCCCTATTTTTTACACACAAATGCGGATTGGCCGAGGCAATCAGCCTTTTCGCATCTATAAATTTCGCAGCATGAGGACCGAGGCGTGCCTACAAAAAGAGGCCCGTTTTGCCCAAACAGACGACCAACGCATCACTCGGGTAGGCCACATCATCCGCAAACTGCGTATTGACGAACTCCCCCAATTACTGAATGTACTTAAGGGGGAAATGGCTATTATCGGCCCTCGACCGGAGCAGCCCGAGTTCGTGGAACAGTTCGACAAAACCCTACCGTTTTATACGTACCGCCATGTCATAAAGCCCGGCATTACCGGATGGGCTCAAGTGCGCTACGGCTACGCGGCAGACGAAAGCGATACACAGGCAAAAATCGAGCACGATTTCTACTATATCAAGCACGCTTCGATCTATCTGGACATCTACATACTGCTGCTGACGGCGCGCACGGTGCTAACAGGATTTGGCGCACGCTAAGTCAGCGCTGCTCCAAGAGCAAGCAGCGCTGGCTCAGCAGCCCCATTAATACCGCTAGCATCAATAAAAAGAACATCAACGTGTTGTTGCGTATGAGCATAACCTGACTCTGGCTGTACACGACGTAGCCCAGGATCAAGCAAACGCCTGCCAAAGCGTAGCTGCGCACAATAGTATCGGGATGGCGCAGATACCTCAGAAAATGCCAAGCCGAGCTGATTATCACCCCAGTCAGCGCCAGTAAAGCAAGCCCCCCGTATCTTACCCATACTTCCAGGAAGGTGTTGTGCGTATTTGCCAAGCTGGCTGGAACCCGGCCTAGTAAACCCGCTTCAGCACGTTCACGCAGCTCCTTGCGAAAGTGCACCTCTCCCCAGCCAAGAATTGGTTTTTCCTTCAAAAGTTCCAACGACGTGTGCCAAATCGCAAAACGTGCGCCCAACGAACCCGAACTGGCAGCCCCCTCGTTTTGATACTCCGCCAGATCTTGGGACACTTCCTGTATGCGTTCCTGCACCAATGGGGAATACAGCGTAACAGCGGCCCCAGAAGCCACGATCGCTGCAAACACCAGCAAGCAAGACAATAAATTACCACGTCGCAGAAAAGCTACCAGAAACAGCATCAGGAAGACAGGAATAGCAACCCAACCGCCCCGGGTGCCCGAAAAATACGAGCCCAGCAGACCGCAGGTAGCCCCTGCAGCCAGTGCCACAATCCAGAGCCGACGATGAGCGCAGCGCTGGCAAAGCGCCCAACACAATCCTATGATCAGGATCACGCCCATGGTTAAAGCTAGGTTGCCGAACTGAATAGCCCCGGTGTAACCGTAGGCCTTAAATTCGCCGGACTGAACCATTTTCCAATAGGCGAGCACCAGTCCGCTAATTGCTCCTACCACCAGCCCCGACCAAAGCGCCGCCGGCTGGGGTGGCTGCTTCATACAGCATTGGATCAACACTATGCCCAAGGCAAACTTGGCCGGCACTTCGTAAGCGTCTGCAGGGTCTCCGTGCCAGGCTGCGGCAATGCCCCCCACCAGCACAAACAAGCCCATCCAGACCATTACCCAAACTTCCGAACGCTTAAACGAAATATGTGGCCCTTTCAACTGCCAAAGCGAGTACAACGACAACACGCCCAGCACATAAGAGTAGCCGCTTTTTGTGGACAGAAGACTGGCGAGGAACAGAAACACCAATACCGATGTAACACGATGGCCCTCGCGGGAAAAAAGGGATGCTAAAGCCATAGATTAAGAATATTCAATTGTTCGGGTTGGTATGGTCCGTTATTCGGGCGAAACTAGCCCAGACTGCTGAGTGTTCGCATTGGCTTGTTGTCATGCTAAAACTACTATGCGAAAGAAAGAGGGACGCGTGTTAAAGCAGGTATTAAATTGTAACAGAACTTCTCTGGCGTGGCAGTTTAAATCTGACTCGTCGTGGTTTCCGCTAATAACATGACACACTACTACGGTCGATCCAGTAACGCCATAGTCCGGATAGAAGCGCAGCTTAGGAGCACCGTCCATCCGAATTATCCGAAATCAACATATCATGCACATTCTCGTCACCGGCGGTGCAGGCTTCATTGGCTCCGCGCTCATTCGCCATATAATCAAGCACAGCGGTCACACCGTACTGAATCTTGATAAGCTGACCTACGCCGGCAACCTGGAGTCGCTGGCTTGTGTCGCTAACAGCGCTAGGTACCAGTTCTCCCAAACAGACATCTGCGACGCCGCAGCACTTGGCTCGCAGATTCAGCAGTTTCAGCCCGACCTCATCATACACCTAGCTGCAGAGTCACATGTTGACCGCTCTATCGACGGACCTGCCCAGTTCATTCAAACCAATATCGTGGGCACCTACACCTTGCTTGAGCAAAGTCGCCAGTATTGGGAAGGACTGAGCACGCGAGACAAGCCGCATTTTCGCTTTCATCACGTTTCCACGGACGAGGTCTATGGTGATCTGGGCAAAACGGATGCGCTCTTTACCGAGACGACCGCCTATAACCCCAGTTCCCCTTATTCGGCCAGCAAAGCCAGCTCCGACCATCTGGTGCGGGCCTGGCATCGCAGCTATGGCCTGCCGGTCGTCATCAGCAACTGTTCCAACAACTATGGCCCCTATCAATTTCCGGAAAAACTGATTCCCCATATGGTGCTCAGTGCCCTTAAAGGCCAAGCCTTACCGGTGTATGGGCAAGGAGACCAAGTACGCGACTGGCTGTACGTCGAGGACCATGTGCGTGCCCTGATCGCCGTGGCCACACGGGGAAAGATAGGTCAGACTTATAACATCGGGGGAAACCAGGAACGGAGAAATCTGGAGGTAGTACAGACGATCTGCTCCATTCTTGAGGAGCTTTGCCCTCGCAAACCGGCAGGCCTGGCCCCTTATTCAGACCTGATTACGTTTGTCGAGGATCGGCCCGGTCACGATCAGCGCTATGCCATTGATGCCAGTAAAATAAGGCGGGAGCTTGGTTGGCAGGCTCAAGAAAGCATAGAGACGGGCCTGCGCAAAACCGTACGCTGGTATCTTGAAAACACGTCCTGGTGGGAACGCATCCTAAGCGGCGCCTACCGTCTGGACCGTCTGGGAAAACAGGTGTGAAAGGAATTGTTTTGGCGGGGGGCTCAGGTACACGCCTGCATCCGATTACGATGGGTGTGTCCAAGCACTTACTGCCTGTCTACGACAAGCCGATGATCTACTATCCCTTATCCGTACTCATGCTTGCGGAAATACGGGAGATTCTGATTATCTGCACCCCAGAAGATCGGCCTAATTTCCAGAGCCTGCTAGGTGATGGCTCCCGCTTTGGCATAACACTTTCCTACGCTGAGCAGGCCTCACCAGACGGTCTGGCTCAGGCCTTTCTGATCGGAGCGGACTTTATCGGCAAGGAGTCCGTCTGCCTGATTCTGGGCGACAATATTTTCTACGGCTATGGCTTTAGCCAAATGCTGCGCACCGCCCGCAGCCGCGCTGAAGGCGCCACCATTTTCGGCTATCCCGTCAACAATCCGGAAAGCTTTGGCGTTGTAGAAATAGATGCAGAAGGCAAAGCCCTGTCGATTGAAGAAAAGCCGATGGTGCCCAAATCTCACCTTGCCGTTACCGGCCTGTATTTTTACGATAATCGGGTCGTGGACCTAGCCCGCCAAGTCACCCCATCGGCTCGCGGCGAGCTGGAAATTACCGACATCAACAACGCCTATCTCCGTTTGAATGCGCTACATGTCTCCATACTCGGGCGTGGCTTTGCGTGGCTGGACTCAGGCACTCACGAAAGTTTGATGGAGGCGGGCTCGTTTATTCGTACCATTGAACACCGTCAAGGCCTGAAAGTGGCTTGTCTGGAAGAAATTGCTTTCAATCAGGGCTGGTTACCCAGATCCGCTCTGCAGGCCCAGGCCCAGGCCTTGGAAAAAACAGGCTACGGGCAATATCTGGCCCGCTTGCTGCACCCATGATATGCACATTCATCCCACCTCTTTACCCGGCGTTCTGATTATTGAGCCGCGCGTCTTTCACGACGAGCGAGGCTATTTCAAGGAAAGCTTTAATGCGGCTCGCTATCAAACGCTGGCCGGCATTGACAGTGTCTTTGTACAGGACAATCAGTCCTGCTCCAGGGCCTGCGTTCTACGAGGACTGCATTTTCAAAAGACCAGGCCTCAAGGCAAGCTGATTGGCGTTACGCGCGGTGCCATATTTGATGTCGTCGTTGATATAGACCCCCACTCCAGCACATTCGGACACCATCTTGGCGTAGAACTCAGCCAGGACAATCACAAACAGCTGTGGGTCCCGCCTGGCTATGCGCACGGTTATTGTGTGCTCAGTGCCGAGGCGGATGTCAGCTATAAATGTACGGACTACTATCGACCCGACGATGAAGGTGGGCTGGCCTGGGACTGCCCACGGTTGGGCATCGACTGGCCCATTCCGAACCCCATCCTGTCTGCCAAAGACAAAATGCACCCGGGATTGGAGCAATTTCTGCAGCCATGACCAGGATTTTGATCAGCGGTGGGCACGGCCAACTCGGTCAAGCACTCACCCAGCAAGCCACCCACTTGCACCTCATATCTTTGGGGCATCAGGAACTCGACGTCACGCAACGCGCCTGTCTTGAACGCGCCCTGGATCGCCACCAGGCAGATATCGTGATCAACGCTGCCGCCTACACCGCGGTAGACAACGCTGAAACCGATGTCGAACGGGCATACCGAGTCAACGCGATCGCTCCGGGCTTGATGGCGTCGGTCTGTGCCGAGCGCGGTATTCAGATGCTGCACCTTTCCACCGATTATGTTTTTGATGGTCTGGCCGCTCAGCCATATGCGGAAGACGCGCCGACCAACCCTATCAGTGTCTATGGACATAGCAAACGAGAAGGGGAACAAGCCGTTCTGCGCGCCCTGCCCTCGGCCCTCATTTTGCGTACCAGCCGGGTTTTCAGCCCATTTGGGAACAACTTTCTGACTCGTCTGTTGACGCTTGCTCAGGAACGCTCGGAATTGAGCCTCGTAGATGATCAAACAAGCGGTCCGACCTATGCCCCCCATCTGGCGCGGATCGTCTTGCAGCTGGCAGAAAGGCTGCTTGCATCAAGTTCAGACACAGGCTCGTTACCGCTTACAGGCATTGTCCATTTCTCTGGCCTTCCCTGCATCAGCTGGTACGGTTTCGCCCAGGAAATCATTGGACAAGCGGTCAAGCTGGGCTTGCTGGGCACCGCGCCGACACTCACCCCCATCCCGGCCAGCCACTACCCGACACCTGCCCGACGACCTGCCCAATCAGGACTGCAGCAAGACCGTGTAGACGCCCTGCTAGGCAAGGACACTATAGAAAGAGACTGGCGCAAGGGAATTGAACACAGCCTTTTTTTTCTGCAAAAAGCCCGCTAACCCGGGCATGAAACACCCTGTCTGAGCAACTCAAACCAGGCAGACAACAAGACCAAGCCTAGGCTTGTACGCCAGATTCGAATTAAAAGCCCCCATCTCTTCTCACCCAGCGGGGCAATCAGCATCATTGTCAGTGTGATCGCTGCTGCCCCTCTGAGCCCCCTCCAGACACAAAAAAGCCACCCCTGGGGGTGGCTTTTTCTCAGACACTGCCGATGTCTGGATCAGTGCTTGCGCACGTCACGCAAACGACGTGCTGCGGCTGCCTGAGCGGCCAGCATGGCCAGCTCGGCTTCCACAACAGCGATATCGGCCTTGTCCTTGGTGTTGCGCAGGGCCTCTTCCGCATGTTTGCGGGCTTCCAGCGCCTTTGCTTCATCCAAGTCGTGTGCGCGAATCGCGGTATCCGACAATACAGTGACTTTCCCAGGCTGAACCTCGAGTATGCCGCCAGCGACAAAGATGTGCTCTTCGCTGCCATCGTCCATAACGATCTTCAGCGTGCCGGGACGAATCCGCGAGATCAGGGGAGTGTGACCGGGCAAAATACCCAATTCTCCAGCCTCGCCGGGCAGCGCCACGAACTTTGCCTCACCAGCAAAGATCGATTCTTCGGCACTGACCACGTCAACATGAAGCTTAGCCATGAGCAATCCTTATTACTGAATAGTCTTGGCTTTTTCGAAAGCCTCGTCGATGGAACCGACCATGTAGAACGCCTGTTCTGGCAGAGCATCACACTCGCCGTCGACGATCATCTTGAAGCCACGCAGGGTTTCAGCCAGTGGAACGTACTTACCAGGCGAACCGGTAAACACTTCAGCCACGTGGAAAGGCTGAGACAGGAAGCGCTGGATCTTACGGGCGCGGGCAACGGCCTGTTTGTCTTCAGGAGACAATTCGTCCATACCCAGAATGGCGATAATATCGCGCAGTTCCTTGTAGCGCTGCAGCGTTTGCTGAACACCGCGAGCCACTGCGTAGTGCTCTTCACCCACGATTTGTGGATCAAGCTGACGGCTGGTGGAGTCCAGAGGGTCCACAGCGGGGTAAATACCCAGAGCAGCAATGTCACGCGACAACACAACGGTGGAGTCCAAGTGCAAGAAGGTCGTAGCAGGCGATGGGTCAGTCAAGTCATCGGCTGGAACGTAAACGGCCTGAATGGACGTAATCGAACCGGTCTTGGTGGAGGTAATGCGCTCTTGCAGCTTACCCATTTCCTCGGCCAGCGTAGGCTGGTAACCCACTGCGGAAGGCATACGACCCAGCAGAGCGGACACTTCGGTACCGGCCAGCGTGTAGCGGTAGATGTTGTCCACAAAGAACAGGATGTCACGGCCTTCGTCACGGAACTTCTCGGCCATGGTCAGGCCGGACAGTGCCACACGCAGACGGTTGCCTGGAGGTTCGTTCATCTGACCGAACACCATGGCCACTTTGGACTCGCTCAGGTTGTCCATCTGGATAACGCCAGCATCGGCCATTTCGTGGTAGAAGTCGTTACCTTCACGGGTACGCTCACCCACACCGGCAAACACGGACAGACCGCTGTGTGCCTTGGCGATGTTGTTGATCAGCTCCAGCATGTTCACGGTCTTGCCCACACCAGCACCACCGAACAGACCAACCTTACCACCCTTGGCAAACGGGCAAACCAGGTCAATCACCTTAATACCGGTTTCCAGCAGCTCTACGGAAGGCGACAGTTCGTCGAAAGTAGGTGCAGGCTGGTGAATGGCGCGACGCTCGTCGGACTGGATAGGACCGACTTCGTCAATGGGGCGACCCAGAACGTCCATAATGCGACCCAGGGTGCCAACACCCACGGGAACGGAGATGGGAGCGCCCGAACCGGCCACTTCCATACCGCGGCGCAGGCCGTCGCTGGAACCCATGGCGATGGTGCGAACTACACCGTCACCCAATTGTTGCTGTACTTCAAAAGTCAGGCCTTTTTCTGCGAAAGCCGAACTTTCGTCAACGAGCGTCAATGCTTCGTAGACTTTAGGGATGCTGTCGCGGGGGAACTGAATATCCACCACGGCGCCGATGCACTGAACGATGGTACCGTTGCTCATGTTGAGTCCTTGCAATATAACTTTGATGGTGTGCCTTGCCGTGATTACACAGCGGCGGCACCCCCCACGATTTCAGAGATTTCTTTCGTAATCGCTGCCTGGCGAGTCTTGTTATAGACCAGCTGAAGATCGGCAATAACGGTCTTGGCGTTGTCCGAAGCGGCTTTCATCGCCACCATACGAGCAGACTGCTCGGAGGCCATGTTCTCGGCAACGGCCTGATACACCAGACCCTCTACGTAACGCAGCAACAAGTCATCAATAACCGACTTGGCATCGGGTTCGTAGATGTAATCCCAACCGTATTCGGAAGAGTTGACGCTTTCTTGAGCGACTACCTGATCACCAGCCTGGAAAGGATCTTTCAGACCGGAAGGCAGAGGCAACAAGCGAATAAATGTTGGGTCCTGCTTCATCGTATTGACAAAGCGGCTGGTCGCCAGATAAACAGCATCAATGCGGCCTTCCACGAAGTCGTCGATCTGCACCTTGATAGCGCCAATCAGACGTTCCAGGTTAGGCGCATCGCCCAAACCCACTTCCTGAGAAACCAGATTGGCACCCACACGCGCCAATGTTCCCGCGGCTTTACCACCCAGAGCCGTCGTCTGAACTTTAATACCTTTGTCTTCAAACTCGCGAACACGCGCAAGTACCAGACGCAGAATATTGGTGTTCAGGCCGCCACACAGACCTTTGTCCGTGCTGACAACCACGATACCTACCGATTTGACTTCGGCGGGCTCAACCATGTAGGGGTGAGTGTAGTCGGGGTGCGCCTGCATCAGATGCGAAGCAATCTCGCGCACCTTATCTGCATAGGGACGGCCAGCACGCATCCGCTCTTGCGCCTTGCGCATCTTGGATGCCGCCACCATCTCCATGGCTTTGGTGATCTTGGACGTGTTTTGCACGCTCTTGATCTTAGTACGAATTTCCTTGATTCCGGCCATCACACTTTCCTGTAAGGGCATTATCGGGAGCCCGACTAGGTTGTCGACTCCCGCTAATCATGACGCCGGGGTTTCCGGCGCCTGCCAACAATGATTAGAAAGCGCCGTGCTTTTTGAAGTCCTGGATGGCTGTAACCAACTCAGCCTCGTCTTCTTTAACCAGTTCCTTCTTGCTTTCGATACGCTCAACCAGAGCAGCGAACTTGCTGCGCAGGTGATCTTTCAGGCCTTTTTCGAAAGGCAGAACCTGAGCGACTTCCAGATCGTCGAAGTAACCGTTGTTCACAGCGTACAGGCTCACGGCCAGTTCCCACACCGCCAGAGGCTGGTACTGGGGCTGCTTGAGCAGTTCGACCACGCGCTTACCACGCTCCAGCTGGCGACGGGTTGCGTCGTCCAGGTCGGAAGCAAACTGAGCAAACGCAGCCAATTCACGGTACTGAGCCAAGTCGGTACGAATACCGCCGGACAGTTTCTTGATGACCTTGGTTTGAGCAGCGCCACCCACACGGGACACCGAAATACCGGCGTTAATAGCGGGACGTACACCAGCGTTGAACAGGTCGGACTCCAGGAAGATCTGACCGTCAGTAATCGAAATCACGTTGGTTGGAACGAAAGCGGAAACGTCACCGGCTTGCGTTTCAATGATGGGCAGTGCGGTCAGAGAACCGGTCTTGCCTTTCACTTCACCGTTGGTGAATTTTTCCACGTACTCGGCGTTCACACGAGCAGCACGCTCGAGCAGACGGGAGTGCAGGTAGAACACGTCGCCAGGGTAGGCTTCACGGCCTGGTGGGCGACGCAGCAACAGGGATACTTGACGGTAGGCCCAAGCTTGCTTGGTCAAGTCGTCATAAATGATCAGGGCGTCTTCGCCACGATCACGGAAGTATTCGCCCATGGTGCAACCGGAGTAAGGAGCCAGGTATTGCATGGCGGCGGACTCGGAAGCCGAGGCGGCCACAACAATCGTGTACTCCAGAGCACCGTGCTCTTCGAGCTTGCGCACCACGTTGTTGATCGTGGAGGCTTTTTGGCCCACGGCAACGTAAATACATTTAACGCCATTGCCCTTTTGAGCAATGATGGTGTCCACAGCCACGGCAGTTTTACCGGTCTGACGGTCACCAATGATCAGTTCGCGCTGACCACGGCCGATTGGCACCATGGAGTCCACGGCTTTGGTGCCGGTCTGCATGGGCTGGGAGACGGACTCACGGGCAATAACGCCAGGAGCCACTTTCTCGATGACGTCCGTCATCTTGGCGTTGATCGGGCCCTTGCCGTCGATAGGCATACCCAGGGTATCAACCACACGACCCAGCAGTTCGGGGCCAACAGGTACTTCCAGAATGCGGCCAGTTGTTTTAACTGCGTCGCCTTCGGAAACACCGGTGTATTCACCCAGAATCACGGCGCCGACAGAGTCGCGCTCGAGGTTAAGGGCCAGACCGAACGTGTTGTTCGGAAATTCGAGCATTTCGCCCTGCATCACATCGGACAAACCGTGGATGCGCGTAATACCGTCGGTCACGGATACGACCGTGCCTTGTGTACGAACGTCAGTCGACGCACCCAGGCCTTCGATGCGGCTCTTGAGCAGTTCGCTGATCTCGGACGGATTAAGTTGCATGTTCAGACTCCTGAAATCCTGTTTACTGACTCGCGCTATGCGGTCAGCGTATCGCGCATGCTGGCCAGCCGGGCCTGCACGGAAGTGTCGAGCACCTGGTCACCAACAATTACCCGAATACCGCCGATAAGGTCAGCGTCGACGGTCACAGTCGGTTTTAGCTTCAGGCCAAACTTTTTCTCCAGCCCAGCGGTCAGCTCAGCAACCTGAGCCTCAGCCATCGGGAAAGCACTGATAATTTGTGCCTGCGCCGTGCCTTCGAGTTGGTGTTTCAATAGATCAAACTGTTCTGCAATCTGTGGCAGCAGCAAGATGCGCTGGTTATCCACCAACAATTGAAGAAAGTTGCGAGCCTTTTCGGTGACCTGTGACTTAACCAGGCCCGTAAAGAGTTCGAGTCGCTGCCCGTTATTCAGGCGCGGATCGTTCAGTGCCTCGCGCACATCGTGGAGACCGGCCACCTGAGCCATTTCGGACAACAGGGCCGACCACGATTCGAGGCCCTGGCTGTCGTCGCGTACCGCGGCGAACAGGGCTTCGGCGTAAGGTCTGGCAATAGTCGATAGTTCAGCCATGGCCTGCCTTGATGTTAAAGTTCTGCCTTGAGCTGCTCGAGCAGCTGGGCGTGCGCATTCGCGTCAACTTCGCGTCGCAAGATTTGCTCGGCACCCTTGACAGCCAAGGCAGCCACTTCGCTACGCAGACCTTCACGTACGCGTTGCACTTCCTGGTTAGCGTCTTGCTGGGCCTGCGCAATAATGCGGGCTTTTTCGGCTTCAGCTTCACGACGAGCTTGCTCCAAAAGAGCAGTCGCTTGTTTTTCAGCGTCGACAATACGTTGATGGTTGTCGGACTTGGCCGAGGCTTCCATCAGGCTGATACGCGCTTGGGCCTGTGCCAGATCGGCCTTGCCTTTGTCAGCAGCAGCCAAACCATCAGCGATTTTCTGACGACGATCATCGATTGCTTTCGTCAGTGGCGGCCATACGAATTTCATCGTAAACCAGGCCAAAACGAAAAACACGATCATCTGAAAAAAGAGAGTCGCGTTTAAATTCACGGTCGTATCCCTTCAATACCACGTGTGTAGGAGGCGCTAGCGTCCTGACACATGTATGTTCAAGTCGACAAGCGGTGCATGATCAAACCGAGCAACACACCGCTAACGACGACTGCCTGCCCGTCTGCCAGGAATGGCAACGGACTCGCCTTATTACCCAACAAATGGGTTGGCGAATGCAAACAACATGGCGATACCGACACCGATCAGGAAAGCAGCATCGATCAGACCGGCCAACAGGAACATCTTGGTTTGCAGAGCGTTCATCAGTTCAGGCTGACGAGCCGATGCTTCCAGATATTTACCACCCATCAGGGCGATACCAATGCAAGCGCCAAAAGCGCCCAGACCGATGATGATACCGCAAGCAAGAGCAACGAAAGCTACGTTGGTCATGACAACTCCTTGGTTAAAAATCAGGTGTAATTCAAAAAAATCAAAGCGTTAGCAGGCCAGGCCTGCTCCCCCCAACCAGACACCATTGCCCGGTCGGAATCGGATTAATGGCCTTCGTGTGCTTGTCCGATATAGACAAGGGTGAGCATCATGAAGATGAACGCCTGGAGCAACACAATCAGAATGTGGAAAATTGCCCACACAGAACCGGCCAGAATGTGACCGATACCCAGTCCCAGGCTGGCGCCATTAAACCCTGTCCATGCGCCACCCAGCAGAGCGATCAACATGAAAACCAGTTCACCGGCAAACATATTGCCGAACAACCGCATCCCCAAAGACACAGACTTGGCCGCGTATTCGATGCAGTTCAGCAAGAAGTTGAAAGGTGCAAGCACGACAGCCATCAGGCCGCTTGCGGTGAACGGTGCAGTAAACAGCTCTTTGACAAAACCGCCGGGGTGCTTGATCTTGATGCCGTAGTAGAACATCAGCAGCAGCACGCCCAGAGACATACCCATAGGCACGTTCAAGTCGGCGGTTGGCAAAATACGGTGGTAGTACAGCGGGTCGCCATGCTCGGAAGCCAGACCAGTCTGAATGAAAATCCAGCCCAGACCGTCAACGGGCAACAAGTCCAGCACGTTCATCATGACGATCCACAGGAATACCGTCAGCGCCAGAGGCGAGACGAACTTGCGGGACTCGGCATTGGGAACAATGGATTTGGCCTGGTCTTCAACCCAGTCAACCAGCATTTCAACAAAAGACTGCAAGCGGCCTGGCACACCAGCTGTAGCGGCCGAAGCAGCACGCCACATAAAGAAAACCACAACCAGACCCATCAGCAGGGACCAGAACATGGAGTCGTAGTTGATGACACCGAAGTTGGCCAGAACATCCTGTTTTTCACCCAAGTTGTTCAAGTGAACCAAGTGATGCTGGATGTACCCTGACTGAGGCGAAATATCACTAGCAGCAGCCATCTGTATTTACCCTGTGATGTATACGTTATGGGACAAGCCCGTGAAACAAAAATCCCTTATGGCAGCTTGCGAAAAAACAGCAGCAGCACATATCCCTTCAAGACACACAGCAGGCCAAACAGCAAGGCAGGCCAGACCAGCCAGCCTGTATTTGCCATGGCAGCAGTTGCCAGTGTCAATACCGCAAAACCAAGCTTGAAGGCCTCTCCCCAGAAAAAGGAGAGCGCTCCGGCGTTGCCGCCGCCCATCAAACCCAGCAAAAGACGCAATGCGAACAATGCGTTAGGCACAAAATAAGCAGCCGCACCAATCAGTGCTGAGGCTGCTGCAGATGCGCCGGAAATCCATGCCGACAGAACAATAGCCAACAGGCCCATAAAAGCCTGGGCAGCAAGTGTACGCACAATTCCTTGCCCTGCCCGGCGAGCCATACGGCTACGTTGCTCAGGCGTCAGTACAACGGGTTCAGGAATGGGCGACATATCTCCTGCTGGGTGCACCTTGGCTGGGGTGCCTGTTTGCTGATCAATCGGCTCGCTCATAGTAGGAAACAATCAGATAACGTTGTGTGGGTGGATGCACTGCAAAGGCTTCTAGCCAATCCATCCGCGCAATATTATCGGCCCCTTTTAAAAGCCGCTGTCGTCAAACCCATAAAGTATAGCGTCTTTTTTTTGTTGTAAGCAAATTCAGCCTTGCTTGTTTGATACTTAATGCAAGGCTGATATTCGCAATCTCAATGACATCAAGGGGTACGCTTATTTTGTAACATTGCAGTGCAGCAATTTTACAACACACCCCTCCGTTTTACCGGTTTTTGAGAAATTTAGCGGTGCTTGAACTCAGGCTTGCGCTTCTCGACAAACGCACGCATGCCCTCTTTCTGATCGTCAGTGGCAAACAGGCCGTGGAAATTGCGACGCTCGAACAGCAAACCCTCTTCCAGCGAGGACTCGAAAGCACGATTCACGCATTCCTTGGCCATCAGAACCGAAGGCAAAGACATGCTGGCAATAACGGTTGCGGCGTCCAGTGCCTCTTCCAGCAATTTGTCGGCCGGCACCACACGGGATACCAGACCCGAGCGCTCGGCCTCTTCGGCATTCATCATGCGAGCGGTCAGAATCAGATCCATGGCCTTGGCCTTGCCTACGGCGCGAGGCAAACGCTGTGTCCCACCAAAGCCGGGGATGACCCCCAGCTTGATCTCGGGCTGGCCAAACCGGGCCGAGTCGGCCGCAATAATGAAATCACACAACATGGCCAGCTCGCAGCCGCCGCCCAAGGCATAACCGGCTACGGCCGCAATGATAGGTTTGCGGAAACGGCGCAGCTCTTCCCAATGGCCTCCCAGATAATCCTGAGAGCTGACATCGTGGTAATTCCAGTCTTTCATGGCGCCAATGTCAGCACCCGCCGCAAACGCTTTTTCGTTACCGGTCAGCACGATACAACCTATTTCGTTGTCGGCATCGTATTTTTTCAACAGGGCATACAACTCGGCGATCAGCTCGTTATTGAGCGCATTCAAAGCCTTGGGCCGATTTAATGTCAATAAAGCAACACGACCATGCACCTCTGCTTTGACTAAGGGTTCGTTCATGCTGACTCCCAGAAAAATTAAATAGAATAGGGGAATGGAACCTACACCCGTACTTTACCGTGCCGAGCCGACCGATCTCGCCGGCCACCGCCTGACTGTCCAGATACAGATCACTTCCCCCCAAACAGATGGCCAGATCCTGAGCCTTCCGGCCTGGATTCCCGGCAGCTACCTGATCCGCGACTTCTCGCGTCAGATCGAAAGCATAGCCGCCTTCTCTGGCGACGAACCGGTTTCCATCCGCAAGCTGGACAATCACCGCTGGCAATGCGAACCCTGCCAAGGCCCCTTGAGTGTGCAGTACCAGGTCTACGCCTGGGACCTGTCCGTACGCGGCGCGCATATTGATCAGACCCATGCCTTCTTTAATGGCACCAGCGCCCTGCTGGCCGTTGAGGGTCAGACTGAACAGCCTTGTCTGCTGGAACTGGTAGCCAATGAAGACATGGAAGATTGGCAGGTCTACACCAGCCTGCCCGAAGCCATTGGCGTGCCGGGAGCCGCGCAACGCTATGGATTTGGCGTGTACCGTGCCAGCAATTATGACGAGCTGATCGATCACCCCATTGAAATGGGCACCCCCCAGGTCATCAGTTTCTTTGCACAAGGCGCAGAGCATGAACTGGTCTTTACCGGCCGCATCCCCAATCTGGATTTGCCGCGTATCGCCCGTGATGTCGAAAAAATCTGTGCCGAACAGATCGCCTTCTTCGAACCAGACACCCGACGCGCCCCCTTTCTGGATTGCAGCTCGCGCTATGTATTCATGACCATGGTGACCGAGGACGGGTACGGTGGCCTGGAACACCGCGCCTCGACTGCTCTAGTCGCCTCGCGCAGCGATCTGCCCACCCAAGGCCAGGACAAGTCGGTAAAAAGCCCCGGCTACCAGACTTTTCTGGGACTGGTCAGCCATGAGTATTTTCATACCTGGAATGTCAAACGCATCAAACCTGCAGCCTTTGCGCCCTATGACCTGAGCCGCGAGAACCACACCCGTCTGCTGTGGGTCTTTGAAGGTTTCACCTCGTACTACGATGATCTGATGCTGTTGCGCTCGGGCGTGTTGAGCGAGGCAGACTACCTGAAACTGCTGGCCAAAAACATCAATGCCGTTGTGCGCGCCCCTGGACGCTTCAAGCAGTCCGCCGCGCAAAGCTCGTTTGATGCCTGGACGCGCTATTACAAACAGGATGAAAACTCCCCTAATGCGCTGGTCAGCTATTACAGCAAGGGCGCCCTGATCGCACTGGGCCTGGATTTGCGCATTCGCAGCCATACCCAGCACACCAAGAGCCTGGACGATGTCATGCTGTTGATGTGGGCACGTTATGGCCGTGACTTCTATCAGGGCAAGCCACACGGCATCCCCGAAGACGCCATGCCCGCCCTGATTCTGGAAGCCACCGGTTACGACGCCACAGACTTTATCGCCCGCTACGTGGAAGGCTGCGAGGACCTGCCCCTCAAGCCATGGCTGGCCGAGCAAGGCTTGAAGCTGGAATGGCAGGCCGCTTCCAAGTTGCCCAACCTGGGCGCCCGTGTGCGTCAAAGCGCAGGGCAGTGCCAGCTCGCTACCGTCTTTACAGAGGGTGCAGCGCATCAAGCCGGACTATCCGCGGGGGATACTCTGGTGGCCATTGACGGCTTGCGTGTCAGCGACACTGCCAGTCTGGAGCGTCTGCTTGCAGCGTATGAGCCCGGTCAGACCGTTCAGATCCACGCCTTCCGCCGCGATGAACTACACTGCTTCACACTGCAACTGGCGCGCCCTGCTTTGGACGAGTGCGTCCTGAGCCGCCCCTCCTGACCTCTTTTCTGGGCCTGCCGCTGACGGCGGGCCTGATACTTTGCCTTTGCCATGACCACACGCCGTATTTTCATCAACAATCTGGTGGTGCAAGCCTCGATTGGCATGCTCGAGCACGAGCTGGTTCACCGCCAGCCGCTGCATATTGACGCCGAGTTCGACACCACCATCACCCAAGACGTCCAGGACCACGATATTGGCACGGTGCTGGATTACCGGCAGTTGCGCCAGGCGCTGATCGAGGTCAGCACCCTGGAGCACACGAACCTGCTGGAAACGCTGATCGAACGGCTGGCCGAGCGCATCCAAAATGAATTCCCAAGCGTGGAACGCGTTAAAATCCGCGCCAGCAAGCCCGAGGCCTTTGCCGACTGCGATGCCGTGGGCATTGAAATCGAGCGTAGCCGCTAAGCCCCTGCCCTTGCCCCGCCTCTTGCCGGGGCCACGATGACCTCTCTTTCGCTTTCCCTTATGTCCCAAGACACCAGCCCCCTGCCTTCTTCCGAAACCGACATCCCCGTGTTTGCCAGCAAGGCTGAACGCAAACAGCGCGTCAATGACAACAAGTTGAGCAAACGCATCATGCGTGAAGTGGGCCGCGCCATCGGTGATTTCAACATGATCGAAGAAGGCGACAAGGTCATGGTCTGCCTGTCCGGCGGCAAGGATTCCTACGGCCTGCTGGACGTACTGATGACCCTGCAAAAACGCGCGCCCATCAAGTTCGCCATCGTGGCCGTGAACCTGGACCAGAAGCAACCTGGCTTTCCTGACCACATCCTGCCCGAGTACCTGGAAAAACTGGGCGTGCCCTATCACATCGAAACCCAGGACACGTACTCGGTAGTGACGCGCGTGATTGCCGAAGGCAAAACGATGTGTTCGCTGTGCTCACGCCTGCGTCGCGGCATTTTGTACCGCGTTGCCAAGGAGCTGGGCGCCACCAAGATTGCCCTGGGACACCACCGCGATGACATCCTGGCCACCTTCTTTCTGAATCTGTTTTATGGCGGTCGCATGAAAGGCATGCCGCCCAAGCTGATGTCGGATAACGGCGAGCACATCGTGATCCGACCACTGGCCTATGTGCCCGAAAAGGATTTGATCGCCTACGCCAAGCTCAAAGAGTTTCCCATCATCCCCTGTAATCTGTGCGGCTCACAAGAGAACCTGAAACGGCAGGAAATCAACCGCATGATTGCGGACTGGGACAAGAAATTCCCACACCGATCCTGGAACGTGTTTGGCGCCTTGACCCGTGTAGTGCCATCCCACCTGATGGACCCCAAGCTGCATAACTTTGCGGACTTGAAGGTGACTGGCCAGGCTGACCCGGAGGGCGATAAAGGCTTTGATCAGGATTATTTTGACGATCATCTGCCAGAGAGTCTGCTGGCCGCTGGATTTGAAGAGGATGCCGACGACGCCGCACCTACCGTACGTCAGGATGCCTTCACCCCTGCCAAGCCCGCAGCATCCGGTGAGCAACAGATTGTGTTCATGAGCAAAAGGCGCTCCGGACAGTAACGCGACTGGTCGGCGCTCCCAAACCGGCCGCCTTCTGGGCGATCAGGCTGAAGTTCGCACCCAAGTAGCACAGCAGACCATCGTTTTATCTCTCGAAACCCAGGGCCAGCGCGGCCCTCGGCGCCGGCAGAGCCGACATCCCATCTTGTTGATCTGCTTGCCGTCCGCAAATACACAAGCGACGGACAATAAAAAGCCCCGATCGAAACCGCCGGCATCTGGAATGACGTCCAGGTCCTGGTGGTTTCGATCGGGGCTTTTCGTACCTACTGTCCAGCTATCTGGCTTTAGTTCGGCTTTTGCGTGCCATCCCAGCGCTCACCGGGTACCTGAATATCAAACAATTCCAGCACCCGCATCACCGTGTGATCGACAATATCGTCAATACTTTTGGGACGCAGATAAAACGCAGGCATAGGCGGAAAAATGATCCCGCCCATTTCTGTCACAGCCGTCATATTACGCAGATGCGCCAGATTAAACGGCGTTTCCCGAACCAGCATCACCAGACGGCGACGCTCTTTCAAGGTGACGTCGGCCGCCCGGGTAATCAGGTTATCGGACAAACCATGCGCCACCGCTGCCAAAGTCCGCATCGAACAGGGCACAACCACCATGCCTGCAGTCGGAAAACTGCCGCTGGCCAAGGTTGCGCCCACATCGCGAAAGTTATGCACCTGATCGGCCAGAGACTGGATCTCGTTTTTGTCGATATCCAGCTCGTATTGAATGTTCAGCACCCCAGAGGGAGAGATCACCAAATGGGTTTCCACATCCGGACAGGACTGCAACACTTGCAGCAGGCGCACGGTATAGACGGCCCCCGTGGCCCCGGTCATGCCAATGACCAGGCGTCGCTTGGCTCTCACTCCAGAGCCCCGGCCTCACGCAACATGGTTTCCAGTTCGCCGTTCTCGTACATTTCAGAAACAATGTCCGAGCCACCAACGAACTCGCCCTTGATATACAGCTGAGGGATAGTGGGCCAGTTGGAGAAATCCTTGATGCCCTGACGCACTTCGGCGTCGTCCAGCACGTTAACCACAACCACCTGGCTCAGGCCGACCGCACGCAAAATCTGCACGGTACGGGCGGAAAAACCGCACTGAGGCGCTTGAGCCGTGCCCTTCATAAACAGCACAACAGGGTTTTCCGTTACGGTTTCGCGGATGAAATCTTGAACTTCACTCATGATGTTCTCTTAAGAAAAGAATTAACACTGTCCACCTGTGACGCGCCGGATTCCTGCCAGATCCTCATAGCTGATGACCTGTTTGAACCCCGCCTGCCGCAGCATATTTTGCACATGGTCGGCCTGATCCCAGCCGTGTTCCATGAGAAGACTAGCACCCGGACGTAGATACGGCCCGGCCCCCTGAACTATTGTACGCAAATCCGTCAAGCCGTCTGAGCCATCGGTCAGTGCCTGACGCGGCTCGAACCGCACATCGCCCTGCGCCAGATGTTCGTCATCCACTGCAATGTATGGAGGGTTGGACACGATCAGGTCAAAAGGTTCCTGGCCTGTCACGGCATCGTACCAACTCCCCAGACAAAACTCGACTTTCCCACACAAACGCTGCGCATTTAAGCCCGCCTGCGCCAACACCAGCGTGCTGATATCACTGGCCACCACATGGGCATCGGGACGGGCCAGAGCGAGCGATACGGCAATGGCGCCACTGCCGCAACCCATATCCAAAATGCGAGGAGATGGAATATCACGCACCCGCTCAAGCGCACGTTCAACCAGTATTTCCGTGTCAGGGCGCGGGATCAGTACCGAAGGCGACACCAAAAACTCATGCCCCATAAACTCACGGACCCCGACGATATACGCCATGGGTTCACCCGCCAGGCGGCGAGCCTCCAGCGCCTGATAAGCCTGTATTTTTTCCAGCGGCAACTCATCCGTGTCATGCGCGATCAACCAAGAGCGGCTCACCCCCAGCACCTGCGTCCACAACATGTCGCGCTCAAGGCGCGGCAAAGGACTGAGCCGCTGCAAGGCACGCAGCGTACGGGGAATATCGGCAGGCAAGACCAAGGGCGACATGACCGGCTCACCGGGCAGGCTCATGCTCACGCCTGCGCCAGGGCAGCCAGCTGGCCAGCCTGATGTTCAGATAGCAAGGCCTTGATCAGCTCATCCAGGTCGCCGTCCATGATGTAGCCCAACTTGTACAAGGTCAGGTTGATACGGTGATCGGTCATGCGGCCTTGCGGGAAGTTGTAGGTGCGGATGCGCTCGGAGCGATCACCCGTACCGACAAGGCTTTTACGCTCGGCGGCTTCTTTGTCGGATTGCTCGCGCTGCTGCTTGTCTTTCAGACGCGCAGCCAGCACCTGCAAGGCTTTCTCGCGATTGCGGTGTTGGGAGCGGTCATCCTGACACTCCACCACCAGGCCCGTCGGCAAGTGGGTCAGACGCACGGCCGAGTCCGTCTTGTTCACGTGCTGACCACCGGCACCGCTGGCGCGGAAGGTATCCACGCGCAAATCCGCGGGGTTGATGGTGATTTCAGCCAAGCCTTCGGCTTCGGGCAGCACGGCCACCGTACACGTCGAGGTATGAATGCGGCCCTGGGCTTCGGTTTCAGGCACGCGCTGCACACGGTGCGCACCAGATTCGAACTTCAGACGACCATAGACATCCTGGCCTTCAATACGCACGATGACTTCTTTGTAGCCACCCACTTCCGAGTCGCTGGCGGACATGATTTCTGTGCGCCAGCCGCAGTTTTCGGCGTAACGCATGTACATGCGCAACAAATCACCCGCAAACAGGGCGCTTTCATCACCACCGGCACCGGCACGAATTTCAATGAACACGTTGCGGGTATCGTCCGGATCACGAGGCAAAAGCAGAATCTGCAATTCGTCTTCCAGTTGCGCGATGCGCTCTTTACCCAGCTTGTATTCTTCCTCGCCCATTTCTTTCAGCTCGGGGTCGGTCATCATGTCCTGGGCTGCCTGCAAATCACCCTCGGCCGCTTCGTAGCTTTTGAACGCCGTCACAACCGGGTCCAGCTCGGCACGCTCACGCGACAGTTTGCGAAATTCGTCCATATTGCCGGCAATTTCAGGCTCGGCAAGCATGGCATCCACTTCATGCAGACGACGAGCCAATTGCTCAAGCCGACTGCGCATAGAGTCTTTCATAGGGAATAGCCTAAAGGGAAAATCAGAAGGTCTGGGCGCAGTTCAAAGCAATCAGGCTGCACCGCAGAAAAGTCGGTGGACAGAAAGCAGCCTGGACGCTAACGCCGGCGAGTTGTCGATGGCAGCAGGCGAGGCAACAGATTCAGCAGTTGTTCGCGCTCAGCACCTTCGCTGCGCGTCAATTCAGCCATGGGACCATGCATATACTTCTGCGTCAGCCCATGAGCCAGCATTTCAATGACGTCGGCCGGATCGTCGCCACGGGCCAGCATGCGGCGCGCACGCTCCAGCTCGTGCTGACGCACTTTTTCGACCGATTCCTGCACATTCAAAATGGCAGGCACAATCGCACGATTGCTGAGCCAGTGCATATAGTGCTGCACCTGGGTGTCGATAATCGCCTCAGCCTGAACCACCGCGGCCTGTCGGGCATCGGCCCCCCGCTGCACAAAGCGGCCCAGATCATCCACGGTGTACAGGTACACGTCGTCCAGGCGACCCACTTCAGTTTCAATATCGCGGGGCACAGCCAGGTCGACCATGACCACCGGACGGTGACGACGCGAGCGCACGGCCCGCTCCACCATGCCCAAGCCCAAAATGGGCAAGGTACTGGCCGTACAGGATACGACGACATCAAAATCGGCCAAGCGGTCGGGCACATCTGCCAGCTTCATGGTGTTGCCCATAAAGCGCGAAGCCAGGCTTTCCGCACGCTCCTGAGTGCGGTTGGCAACCACAATGCTACAGGGGTTCACCGCCGCAAAGTGCGTGGCGCACAGCTCGATCATTTCGCCTGCACCAATAAACAGCACCTTGGCCTGGCTCAGATCGCCAAACACACGCTCCGCCAAACGCACGGCTGCCGCAGCCATCGATACCGAATGAGCACCAATCGCCGTTTGTGTACGGACTTCCTTAGCCACCGAGAAGGTGCGCTGGAACAATTGATGCAGCAAGGTACCCAGCGAACCAGCCTCGTTGGCGGCCCGCACGGCATCTTTCATCTGCCCCAGAATCTGGGGCTCGCCCAGCACCATGGAATCCAGGCCACTGGCTACGCGAAACGCATGACGCACAGCCTCGTTCTGGTTGTAGCGATACAGGTGCGGGGTGAGTTCGGCAGAACGCAGGCTGTTGAAGTCCGCCATCCACTCAGGAAGACGCTCGGCCACATGGGGTTCGGCCGCACAGTAAATTTCGGTACGATTACAGGTAGACAGAATAGCTGCTTCACGGACCCCGGTGCCAAAAGTGGCACGCAAGGTATCAAGCGCAGGCTTTAACACATCGATCGGAAACGCAACGCGTTCGCGCACGGCAACCGGCGCGGACACATGATTCAGACCGAAGGTTAGAACATCTACAGACATGAGCAGTACAGGCTATAGCCCCGAAAAAGACCGAGACAAGCAGTTTCGCAGACGCAAAACGCATGAAAGATAAGTGATTTTACGCCGCAAGCCGGATTTTTGCCAAAAATGTTACTTGAATTGCCGTTTTGTGATTACAATTGCACTCCTTTATGCAGCCTGCTTTTGCTTGAAAAGGGCCTTCCCCTAGGGGTACGGCACATTTGAAGTTCAAAAGATGCATAAAATTTTTGTTGTACTATGCGCACAAATAAAAAAACGTGGTATAGTTCTATTTTTACCGAGCAGTACACGTTGGCCTGGTAGCTCAGTCGGTAGAGCAGAGGATTGAAAATCCTTGTGTCGGTGGTTCGATTCCGCCCCAGGCCACCAAGAATTCAAGCAAAAGCCCAGTCAAACGACTGGGCTTTTTGTTTTTCCATTCCAGTTGCGCCTGGCTAAATGCCCTGTCTGCGCGGCTTGCTCCTCATTTCTTGGCCCGATACCGCCCACTCTTACAGTTGCTGCTGGGGTAACGGTTGCATTGCCTGCGCTGGATATCCGATCAACGGTAGGAGGCCCGTTCTGCTCCTATCGCCTCAGCCGACGAATTTCCATCTCTTTGGCTCAGTCTGGTACCCGCAGCCGGCAAGACGTCTAAAAAACCAGAGACGTCCGTGCGCAACGTGCTGAGGCTGGCCCGACTCGGGCTCGATTTTTGTGCCGTCCGATGCCAATTCGTACTTAGCCGCGCTGATACTGCAAACAACGGCCCTTATACGATACTTCCTTACCCTCGGGCATCACGATAGGCCGATCCCGCAAACACACTTGCCGCACCAGATCAAAACCGTGGCGCCGCATTTCCTGGGTAAATTTATTGCGATGCCCCCGATCCGGGTCTACCACCCAGACTTCGGCCTGTGATTTTGCATGCTGATTGACCAACGTGGCCAATTGAGCGGGCGTATTGCCTTCATACAGCAGATCACTGCCCACAATCAGGTCGTAACGCTGCCTGGCGGGAGTCAGGCCCAGGGAGGCCAGCAAATCAGGGCAGGTTTGCTCCCCCCACTGCGCATGGACATACGGCAGGTCGGACAAACCATTAAGAGCCTGATTCAGCTTCAGAAAATGCGGCACCATGGGGTGACAATCGCTGGCGTGAATGTGCGCCCCCCGTTTGTGCATGAGCAAGCTGGTCAAGCCCAGGCCACAGCCCAACTCCAATATCGTTTCCCCTGCCCGGATGGGTCGGTTCTTGAGCTTGCGTGCCAACTGGATGCTGGAAGGCCAGACGAGGCCGAACAAGGGCCAGACCGCAGGCCCTATACCCAGGGCCTGGGCATGGCCCTGCGGGTCGGCATACTGCATATGATCAGCCAAGGAACGAATACGCAAGGATTCTGCGGCCGAGATTCGTATATGCTGGAGACGGGTTTTTAAGGTAGCGGATGAAGATGAGGTAGAGCCATATAAGTCTGACATAGACCGATGATCGTCCATATCCGACAAAAAAGCGAATTTTGCCAGAATTTACCGTGGCTTAAACTATAAATAACCGAATTTACACACAATTTTGCATCACGCCGCCACCAAGGATCACTCTTGTTCAAAGACTTGATTAAAGACCTCAACGACCAATCAATTGTAGAGCCCGACATCTTTTTGGACGTGCCCTTCGTTCCCAGCGACGATCGGGTCATCGACACCATGTTGCAACTGGCCCAGGCAGGACACAAAGACCTGCTGTATGACCTGGGATGCGGGGATGGGCGCATTGTCATTGCCGCTGCCAAAAAATACCGCTGTTCTGGCGTCGGCGTGGAGCTGGACCCTTTGCGGATTGCAGACGCGATGGAGCAAGCCGGTCATGCAGGCGTGGAATACCTGGTGGATTTTATTGAAGAGGACCTGTTTACCGTTGACTTCAGCCAGGCCACCATCGTGACGCTTTACCTGATGGACACCATCAATGCCATCCTGCGCCCGCGCCTGTTGCAAGAACTACGCCCAGGCGCCCGCATTGTCTCTCATGCTTTTGACATGGGGGACTGGAAAGCAGACGAAACCTTGCATGTCGGCGGCATCAAAATCTACAAATGGATTGTGCCCGCACAGGTGAGCGGAGAATGGGAATGGGAGGGGTTGGACGGAACCGATTACCGTCTGAAGCTCAAACAGCGCTATCAAGATGTCAGCGGAAAAATCTGGATGAATGGCAAGCCAGCCCGAGTGATCGACCTTCATCTGTGCGGTGATTGCCTGAATCTGAGCGTCCAGGCAGACGGCGCCTCGCCTATCATCATCTCTACGCTGTACTTTGGCCATCAAGAACTGCTATCGGTCGAAGAAGAAGGCTGACCTACCCGCCCCCTACCCTGGCCACGTCCTGGCAGCGCTCACATCTTGTTGACAAAAGGAAACGTCTCTTAACGCCCAATTGTCTCTGCAATGCTAGGCTGATCTAACCCCTGTTTACCCAGCAAAGGAGTCAGCCTTATGCGTTTTTCTTCTCTTAAATCCCGATGCGCAATGGCTCTGGCCACCGTGAGCGCTACCCTTGCTTTATCTGCCCCCTCACTTGCCGATGTCATCATTCCCATGAATCTGGCGACCGAGAGTGGTGCTGGCGAGCAGATTGGTCAGGTAAGCGTACGACAGACCGAACATGGGCTGGTTTTTACGCCAGAGCTAAAAAATCTTAAGCCGGGCGTGCACGGTTTCCACGTGCATGAGAATCCCAGCTGCGCTCCGAGCAACAAAGATGGCAAAGTCACGCCTGCTGGGGCGGCTGGCGGCCATCTGGACCCGGACAAGACAGGCAAGCATGGTTTCCCTTGGGGCAATGGCCACCTGGGTGACCTGCCCGCCCTGTATGTGCAGGCAGACGGCACCGCCAGCACACCGGTTCTGGCACCGCGCCTGAAGTCTCTGGATCAGATCAAAGGTCGATCGCTGATGATCCACGAAGGCGGTGACAACCACTCCGACCATCCTGCTCCCCTCGGTGGTGGCGCCGGACGCTTTGCTTGCGGAGTGATCAAGTAACGGCCTTCATCCCTGTCACTTTTTCAAGGAGATACCATGAACACCACGATTGAGTCTTCCTTTGAACAACTGCAAGAG
This sequence comes from Alcaligenes sp. Lyrl_28, assembly GCF_051948705.1. Lineage (NCBI taxonomy): Bacteria > Pseudomonadati > Pseudomonadota > Betaproteobacteria > Burkholderiales > Alcaligenaceae > Alcaligenes > Alcaligenes sp. Lyrl_28. Next base: position 261,368 of record NZ_JAYJLG010000004.1, on the reverse strand, counting down.
ATGATTAAGGACATTCGCTTTGCGATGTTCGTCACACATGCTGAAAACGGCCAGTTGCACGCCTGGCCCATGACAACCCAAAAGGCAAAAATGGGGTCGAATCAAGAAGACTACGAGCATGACAAGCTCTGGTTCTTCATGTCGCGCAGCAGCGATCCAGTGGCCAACCTTCTGGCCAACCCACATGTGAATGTGAGCTATGCCGATCCCAAAAGTGATACCTATGTATCGGTGTCCGGTATGGCTCGTCTGGTTGACTCCATGAACCAGAAAGAACGTTTCTGGAACACCATGACGGAAGCCTGGTTCAAAGAAGGAATTACCGACCCAGACCTGGCCCTGATCTGCGTACACATTGACAGCGCAGAGTACTGGAGCGTGCGGGAGGGCAAGCTGGCCCAGGCTGGCAAAATGCTCAAAGCCACCCTGATGGGTGAGCGCTTAACCGAGATGGGTGAACACGGTAAAGTCACCCCCCACCGCTAAAGAGACGTCCCACCCGGCCAGCCTTAAGGCCAAAGCACAAAGCCCGGTCATGCACCGGGCTTTGTTTGACAGACGTCTTAAGGACGCTGGTTCCTTGACTGTTTGAGGGGATGAAGTACCAGCCAAAAGGCTGATTGGGTGGATCAAAGGGGAGCGAGCTGCTTGCAGGAGTGGCTGGGCCGCAGGCTGTTGGGCTGCTGAGCAGATGCACAGGGTCGCACATTGGTTTACATGGACTCGTTGGCAGTAGTGTCGATTTGCCCACTATCAGGCCTGTTTGAGCCAACGGGCAAGACGAGTATATAAAGGCCCGGTCAGTACCAGTACGCACACCATCCGCGCCACCTGAAAGGACGTTACCATCGGCGCCCCCAGCTGAAGCACTTTGGCCGTAATCGCCATCTCGGCTATGCCCCCCGGGCTGACACCCAGCACCAGCGTGGGATAGGCAATGTCAGACAAACGATACAAGCCGTAAGCAAAACCGAATGCCAACGCCAGATTAATGAGGTTGCTGACAGCCGCTACCCCCAGGTAGCGAGGAGCACGTCGGAAAAAATCGGGGCCGAACTTATCGCCCAAGGCCCAGCCAATGCACAGTTGCCCCAGATTGGAAATCTGCACCGGCAAGCCCGACAGAACAATGTCCTGATACGTAAGAACGGCCACCACCAGCAGGGGGCCCAGCACCCAGGGGTTGGGAAGACGCAGGATCTGAAAGATCAAGCCTGCCGCACTGCTTAACACCACTAACAGAGCCAGTCCGGGCAGATTCAAAAAATCCGGTCGCAGCACGGCCCCGGCCTGCTCACCCGAAAACCCCAGGGCTTCGAACGCAAAGGGGATGATGAGCACCACCATCAACACCCGCAACCCATGCGCCGAAGCGACCAGATCTGGGCGTGCACCATAACGCTCGGCCAGCCCGGTCATCTCACTGGCTCCGCCTACCGCGCTGGCAAACCAGGCGGTGCGCAAATCCGTACCCGCAAAACGGGTCAGCATGAAGGTCCCTATGCAGCACAAAAGCAAGGCAAATACCATGCCCATCACAATAAACAGGGCATTGCTGCCAATCAGCTGCACCATGGATGGCGTGAAATACAAGCCCAACGAGGCCCCGATCACCCACTGTCCGGCATTGCGCGCCAATGGCAGACACACTGCCGGGCTGCCCGCCATCTTGGTGGCCGCGGTCAGAATCAAGGCACCCAACATCCAGGGCAAGGGCATGCTCAGATATGTCGCCCCCATCGCACCGACCAACGCCACCCCAAAGCCCAGGACAATTCGTATCCAGTTCGCCATAACCGAAACAACAAGGCCAGGCCGCAGCCTGGCACTTTCTCCTCATAAACGCCCCACCGCAGGGGTGGGGACTTCCTCATGGTGTTTTCTTATGCCCCTGCTCTGCGTGCAGCGATGCGACGCAGCAGGATCGGACCCACACTAACCAAAAGTGCTGCGATCCACAAGGAAATCGATACCGGGCTCTCGAACAGAATGCCAAGCTGGCCGTCGGTGATGGACAAGGCCCGACGCAAATTCTGTTCCATCATATTGCCCAAGACCACACCCAGCACCATCGGCGCCATAGGCACATTCATTTTGCGCAGGAAATAACCCAGCACCCCAATGCCAACCACCAGCAGTAGATCAAAAGTCGTGCCATTGATGGCATACACGCCGATATAACTGATGGCCAAAATGCCAGGCACCAACAGGCGCGGTGGAATGGCCAGCATGGACGCAAAGACCCGAACCATGGGCACGTTCATCAGAAACAGCATGACGTTGGCGACCATCAAGGAAGCGATCAGGCCCCAGACTATCTGTGGCTGCGACTCAAACAGTACCGGCCCGGGCGTGATGTTATACAAGGTCAAGGCCCCCATCATGACCGCCGTCGTCCCCGAGCCGGGCACTCCCAAAGTCAGCATGGGAATAAAAGAACCCGTGGCGGCACTGTTGTTGGCCGCTTCCGGCGCAGCCAGACCTCGCATATCACCCTGACCAAACATGGCGTTAGGGTCCCTGCCTTCGATATATTTCTTCTCATTGGCGTAAGCCACCGCAGAGGCCACGCTTGCCCCGGCTCCGGGCAAAATGCCAATGAAAAATCCCATCAGGCCACCGCGCACCGTGCTCCACCAGGTCAGGCCCAGCTCTTTCAGATTAAAGAGCTTGCGCTTGCTTTTAGGCACTTCAATCGACACGCCACCCAGCAGGTTTTCCAGCATCTGCAGCATCTCGGCCACCGCAAACAAACCGATCACGACAACCACAAAATCTATGCCATCGGCCAGATTCGGGATATCGAAACTGTAGCGATACACCCCTGAGTTGGCATCCACGCCCACCGTGGAAATAAACAGCCCCAGCATGGCCGCCAGAATACCCTTGACCGGCTCATCACCCAACAGACTGGTCAGGGCGCAAAAAGCGAACACCATCAGCACAAAGTACTCGGCGGGGCCAAAGGCCACGGCCCAGCCAGCCAGCATCGGAGCCAGCAGCACGATGCCGCAAATAGCAATTGTGGAGCCAATAAAGGAGGCAAATGCCGACAAGGACAAGGCCACACTGGCCATCCCTTTGCGAGCCAAAGGATAACCATCCAGGGTGGTCATGACCGCAGCCGCCTCACCGGGCACGTTGATCAGAATAGAGGTAATCCGCCCACCATACTCGGCCCCCACATAGACGGCGGCCAGCAGAATCAGGGCCGATTCGGGCGGCAATTTCATCGCAAAAGCAATGGGCACCAACATGGCCACGCCATTGATAGGCCCCAGGCCTGGCAAGACGCCGACAATGGTACCGATAAAGGCGCCGATCGCCGCCACCAGCAGATTCTGCGCGGAAAAGGCGACGCCAAAACCGACACTCAAATATTCCAATATCGAGCTCATAACCACGCTCCCAGAATGCCATGTGGCAGGACCACGTCCAGGCCCAGGTCAAACAAGACGAACAGCCCCACTCCCATCGCCAGCCCCCCGATCAGGGCCTGCTTCCACGAGCCGCCAAACAAACGCCCCACCAAGGTGGCCATCATCGTGGTGGCGACAATAAAGCCCAACCACTGAAACAGCCAGGCATAGGCAGCCAGATAGGCCACCATCATCAAAATGCGCCCGTTCGCGCCGGGCGGATTGGCGGCAACTTGCCCACCGCCCTTGAGAATCAGGCGCAATCCGCACAGGGCGATGATCAGGGCCAGCAACAACGGAAAGGCCTTGGGCCCAACGGGTTCGTACGAAAAGGGGGGCTCTAGGTCATAGCCAAAAGCGGTGATGAGGGCGGCAAACACCAGCGCGCCCACGCCAAGCACGCGATCATTTAGCGTCATGATGGAATTCTCCGGATTTTCCCGCCGGAAGCGGCGGGGCAGACAGTGGGCTCCCGACGCGCAGCGGCCGGGAGCGCCGTAAAGACTTACTTCTTGATCAAACCAAACGAGTCGGCCAATTCGCGGTACTGAACCACCTGTTGCTTGACGTAGGTATCCAGTTCCTGGCCACTCATATTGAACGGAAACAGGCCTTGTTGAGTCTGCAGACGCGCAAACTCCGGGGTTTTCATGAGCTTGTCAAAAGCTTGAACCCACCATTGATATTGCTCGTCAGAAACCTTGGGGCCGACGTAAAAGCCACGGATAATCGGCCATTCGATATCAAAGCCCTGCTCTTTGGCGGTAGGGATGCTGGCCATCGCGCCGTCAAGCCGCTTGTCATTGAACACCGCCAGGACCCGGATGGGCGCGCCGCCCTCCAGCATGGTGTGAGCCTCGGCCGCATCGCCCATGTAAGCCTGAATATGGCCGCCACGCAACGCTGTCATGGCCTCACCGCCGCCCTCAAAAGCGACAAAGCGCATTTTGCGGAAATCCACATTGGCTGCTCGCGCCGTCAGCGCGGCTTTCATCCAGTCCTGCCCACCGACCGAGCCACCTGCACCCAGCACAATCTTGCTGGGGTCGGCCTTGAACGCCTCCATCAGCGCCTTCAGATCCTGGTAGGGCGAGTCGTCACGCACAATGGCCACCCCGTAATCACTGCCAATCGATGCCAGCCAGCGCACATCGTCTACGGAATACTTGCCAAATTTGCCCTGCGCCAGATTCAGCAAGGAGCCTCCCGAAAACGCCGCGATTGCATTGCCGTCACCCGGGCGCTGCGCAACGATGTGGTTATAGGCCACCGCCCCTACGCCACCAGGCATGTAAACGGTACGCATGGGGTTGTCCAGCAGCTTGGTTTCGAGAAAACCATTCACAGCTACACGACAGGTCAAATCAAACCCGCCGCCCGGCTGAGCAGGCGCGATGCACTCGGGTTTAGGTGGTTGCTGGGCGCTCACACCGCTCAAGCTGCTCAGGCCCAAAAGGCTGCCTGCCAGCAGCACCCGTAGTTTCATGTGGATAGTCATTGAATCGCCTCCAAGAGGATCGTCGTCGTTGTAATGGTTGCGACCTTACCGGAGCGAAGCTTTCGCCTACCTTTCAGTTCTGCCAAAAAACGATATTTTCAAGGGTATACCCTGAATCAGAGGTTCAAGAGTCCAGGGCATTGAACTCCAGGCGCACGATCAGACCACGCTGGCCCGGCCCTGGCTGAAGGCTCATCCGGGCATCGTGAATCTGGGCAATCGCCTGCACGATGGCCAGCCCCAACCCCGACCCTTGCAAAGCCTTGCCCGCCTCGCCACGACGAAAGCGATGCCCCGCCTTGGCCATATCATCGGCACTCATGCCCGGCCCATCATCCTCGACCTGTATACGGCACACGTTTCCCTCTTGCTGTACCGACACGGTGATGCGAGCACCTTTTGGACAATACTTGATCGCGTTGCTGACCATATTGCTGAGGGCCTGCTGCACCAGCCACGCCTCGCCTGCTACCCGCACCGGTCGGGACGGCGCTTCCAGCCCCAGGTCCTGACGGCGCGACCGCGCCAGACTCCATAACTCATCGACCACCTGTGCCGCCTGCTGACACAGATCCACGGTTCCCAATGCAGCCCGAACCCGTAGTTGATCCGCCGCATCCCGCACTCGTGATAAGGCCACCATCTGATGCGTCATCTGCGCCGTATTGTTCAAACGCTGCTGGATGGCATCGAGCACCTCTTTCATCTCTTCGGTCTTGGCCAGCGACAAGGCAAAATCCACCTGGGTCAACAAGACCGCCAAAGGCGTTTTCAACTGATGAGAGGCATCATCCAGAAACTGCTGCTGCTCTCGCGACTTGCGGGCATAACGCTCCATATGCAGGTTGATGGTCTGCACCAAGGGCCGTACCTCGCGCGGCAGACTGACGTCACTGATCGGCTCCAGATTGTCGGGAGAGCGGTTCCTGACCTCTGCGCTGAGCTTGCGCAAAGGACGCAAGGCCAGCAAGGTGCCGACCAGAATGAGCACAATAAACAGGCTCAACACGGCCAGATCCTGAATCAGATTCTGAAAAATCACCTTGCGAATGAAGGCATCGCGCTCACTGAGATTCTCACCGGCCTGTATCAAAACCCGACTGTGCTGGTAGGTCTGCAGTCGCCCGTCCGACTCCAGTGCGACCGCCGCGATTCGCAAGGGTTCGCCCAAATACTGGGCATCATAAAAAACCGGCTGATTACTCTGTAATCGCTTGGCGGGCAACGGCATGCCCGTAAACCCAATCTCCGACAGCCCATCTTCGGTGGCGATCCGAAAATACACCTGGCTGCTGATGGTGTACTCCATGTACTCCATCATGTAGTAGGACTGCTCCATCGCCAAGCCGCCACTGATGGTGGTCACATTGGCCGCCATGGACTTGAGCGCCCCGGCCAGAGCCCGATCAAAGGCCGCGTTCACCTGATCCTTGAGCATCATGCTGGACACGAACAAGGACACGCCCGATGTCAGCAATGCCACGGGGATCAACATGCACAGCAAAGTACGACGCAAGCTGCTCAGGGCCATGGTCGCTCCCGACAGAAAGCCACGTTAGGGCTCCTCATCCGTGACAGGCTCCAGGCAATAACCGACCCCGCGCAAGGTCACGATATGCACATCCGAGTCCTGCAGTTTCTTGCGCAGACGGTGCACCAACACTTCGATAGCCTCGATATTGATTTCATCCTCATCCTTGTCGTTGAGCCGGTCCAAAATGAACTGCTTATTGACTGGCTCTCCGCTGCGCTGCACCAGAATGCGCAACACCTCCGCCTCACGCGGCGACACGGACAAAAGAGCGCCATCCAGCGTGAAGCGCTGTGTGGACAGGTCGTAGGCCAGGCTCGCACAGGCCATACGGGGCTTTTCCTTGCCGCGGCTGCGGCGTATGAGCGCATTGACGCGTGCCACCAGTTCTTCAATCCGGAAAGGCTTGGGCAAAAAATCATCTGCCCCACACTCGAGCGCCCCCACGCGTTCCTGAAGCGAGTCGCGCGCGGTCAAAATCAGGACGGGCGTGCGGTTGTCCTCGGAGCGCAGGCGCGCCAGCAAAGCACGACCATCCATGCCCGGCAGACCCAGGTCCAGTACCAGGGCATCAAATTCCTCGATCCGCAAGCGGTGATAGGCCACCATTCCGTCGTTGGACCATTCAACCGTAAATCCTTTCTTTTGCAAGCTGCGCGTCAGCCACAAGGCCAAATCAGGCTCGTCTTCGATCAGTAAAATACGCATGGCGGAAAGTAAAAAACAAAACAGGACAGCAACAATAATAAGCCGCCAAAGGGCACGGACCGCGTTTCAATGATCCGCCGGCTCGGTCAACTCCAGCACAAAACGACGCAGCCACCGACTTTCCTCATCGTGCTCCTTGTTGATATCCCAGATCATGGACACTACAAACGAGGGCACACGCAGTGGCACTGGCGAGACAGCCAGACGGCTATTGCATTCCACGAAGGAGCGGGCGGCATAGTCCGGCATGGTCAACACCAAAGGGCTGCCGACAATCGCATTGATCGCCCCCGAAAAGTGGGTAAATGAGGCCTTGACCTTGCGCTGCAGGCGCTCGGCATCAAACAGTTCATCTACAAAACCACGCAGCCCGTCAAAAGACACCCGGCCGTGATGAGCATGAAGGTACTCCTGCTTGCTGATGGGACTGGAGAACTGCACCGAATGGCGATCATAAATGCAGATATAAGAAGCCGAAAACAGGACCTGTGATTTGTGCATGGTGCTCAGGAACTTGGGACTGGAGCAGATGGCCAGATCCGCCCCGTGCTCCTGCATGCTTTGCGGCCACAAATAGCTGTTGGTCTGATAGAAGGAAAAACTGATGGTCCAGCCTTGCTCGTTGGCCGTGCGGATCATGCGTTTGGCCAGCATATTCTCCAGATCATCCGATAAGGCAATGCGAAACACCCGACTGGAACGAGTGGGGTCGAAGTCCTGATCGGAGGTCAGCAGCGTCGAAATGCTTTTCAGGGCTTCGGATATCTGCGGAGCAATCTCCAAGGCACGATGCGTGGGAGTCATGCCATGCGAGCCCCGCGTGAACAACTCGTCATTAAAGACCACCCGCAACTTGCGCAAGGACGCGCTGACCGCTCCCTGGGTCAGAAACAAGGCATTGGCGGCCTTGGTGACGCTGCGCTCATTCATCAAACACTGAAACACCAGCAACAGGTTCAAATCCATGCGCCTGATATTAGCGATATTAATCGAAGCCATTTTTCTAATTAGTTTGAATAATTATTTGGCTTGATTAGACTAAAAATCAGCCACAACCACAATAAGGGCCAGGTACATACCTGCCCCACTCGAGGAGATTGTTATGGGCACTGCTACCACCGCCCCTTCCCACGCCAAACCGGCCCCCCCAGGCCAGCCGGGTCTGAGCCGAAAACAAGTGCTTGCCGTAGGTATCGGCAACTTTATGGAATGGTTTGATTTCGCGATTTACGGCTACTTTGCAGCCGTCATTGGCAGCATCTATTTTCCATCCGACGCCGCCGGGGTTTCCCTGTTGTCGTCCCTGGCCGTATTTGCGGTGGGCTTTGTCTCACGTCCCTTTGGTGCACTGATTCTGGGTCCCATTGGTGACCGCTTCGGGCGCAAGACCGTGCTGATGATTACCGTCTTTGGCATGGGCGTCTTTACCACCTTGATTGGCCTGCTGCCCGGTTACGCCACCCTGGGTATCACAGCGCCTATCCTGCTGGTCATCCTGCGTTTTTTGCAAGGCATGATGGTGGGCGGAGAATGGTCGGCAGCCGGTATTTTCCTGGTGGAAAGTGCCCCCGCCCATCGTCGCGCCAGTGCCGCCAGCGTGGTCACCTTTACCGCCGGTATCGCTTTTCTGGTGGGGACCGCCACAGCAGCCGCCATCAATGCCAACCTGAGCGATGAGCAAGTCTACAGCTGGGGCTGGCGTGTACCTTTTGTGCTGTCCATTGTGATGACGTTCATTGCCGTCTTTATCCGTCGCAAGCTCAATGACACGCCGGTCTATCACGAGCTGCAGGAAAAGAAGGCCAACCACACCCTGGAGCGGGTTTCGTCCAAAGACAAGTTCAATGCCTTTGTCCTGTCCTTCGCATTTTCGGCCCTGTTTCTGGTGTCGCTGTATTTCTTCATCACCTACGCCAATAACCACCTGGTCTCCGTTTTGGGGCTGAGCAAGACAAATGCCCTGTGGCTGTGCAGTGCGTCCCTGGTGGTGTATTGCATCCTGCACCCGCTGGTTGGCCGTTTCTCGGACCGCTACGGACGACGCAAGCTGGCCTTGTTTGCCGCCGCTGGCCTGACCGTCATGGCCTACCCGATTTTCCTCTTGATGAACACTGGCAAACCGGCCCTGATCCTGCTTGGGCTGACCATTCTGGCCTTTCTGGTAGCCATCTCCGCCGTCATGAACGTGGTGCTGCTGGTGGAAGTATTCCCGGCGTCAATCCGCTCCACCGGCGCCGCCTTGGGCCACAACGTTTCATCGGCTCTGTTGGCCGGACCGGGCCCCTTCATTGCCGCGGCTCTGATCCAGTACACCGGAAACCCCAACGTACCGGCCTGGTATCTGGCCGCGGTATCCCTGGCGAGCTTGCTGATTCTGTATACCCGCCTGCCCGAAACTCAACATGTGGACCTGTCCGCGGGCTAACCCCTAAAGGAGAGTAGTTATGAGCAAAGTTGCTGTTATACAAGCGGCATCCATTCCCTTTGACTCTGCCAGCAGTGTCGACAAAGCCGCCACTATCTTGCAGCGCGTTGCGGCCAACGGCGCCACACTGGCGGTCTTTCCCGAGGCCTTTCTGGGGGGCTACCCCAAAGGCATCAGCTTTGGCAGCGTGATCGGCAATCGTCGTCCCGAAGGCCGCGCCCTGTATCAACGGTACGTTGAGGGTGCCGTCACCTTGGGCGGCCCTGAACTGGAAGCCCTGGCCGAGGCGGTCACCCAGACCGGTGTCTACACCGTGATGGGCGTAATCGAAAAAATGGGTCGCACCCTGTACTGCACCGCCTTGACGCTGGCTCCCGGCAAAGGCGTGGTGGGCATTCACCGCAAGCTGATGCCTACCGGACAGGAACGTCTGGTATGGGGGTTTGGCGATGGCTCCACCATGGGGGCAGTCGACACGCCACTGGGCCGTCTTGGCAGTGTGATCTGCTGGGAAAACTATATGCCGGCCCTGCGTCAGACCATGTACGCCCAGGGTACTGAAATCTACTGCGCTCCTACTGCTGACGATCGCCCCACCTGGGCCTCGTCCATGATCCACATTGCCGTCGAAGGCCGCGTGTTTGTGCTGTCCGCCTGCCAGGCCATCCGCCTGAACGCCTATCCCGACGCCTTTCAGAAGGAATTTGCTCTGCCCGGCGAATTTGCACCGGACAGCTACGTCATGCATGGCGGCAGCATGATCGTCAGCCCTACCGGCCAAGTGCTGGCCGGCCCGGTATTCGACGAAGAAACCGAGCTGTACGCCGAGCTGGACATGGATTTGCTCAAGCAGGCCAATCTGGACTTTGATGTCTACGGCCACTACTCGCGCCCCGATATCTTCTCCCTGCATGTGGACACCCGTGCCAAACAGGTAGTAAGGCTGCAAACCGAAAACTCAGACGAGTAAAACCGCGACGCCCTGCGTCGTAAGAGAAAGCGGCCTGATTACGCGTATTATTTGAGGGGTCGGATCTGTCGCATCGTACTTACGTAGCCTGCTGTCGGTAAGATATGCCTTCCCGATCGAATTTCTTTTTTGCAATAGCCACTAACTTAACGTTAAAAGATCCAAAACGGGCTGATAACGAGACATCTGTAACTGTGTCTCGTTCAGCCCCATGCCCTCAGCCAACTGAGACAGCATTTTCGGACTCAACGGTACAGCCCCCTCTTCGATCCTCATGTACGCTGCCACACTGATCCCTATCCGCCCCGCTAGGCGTTCCCGTTTGATCTCCAAATACTCTCTCCACGCTCGAATCAGCGTCCAATGATGTGTACACATGTCCTTTAACACCACATACGGAATGCCCTTGTCAGAATGCACGAAGCGCGGGGTTGCCATCACCTTGCGCAAACACTCGTCCCGCATGGAATCACGCGTTAACAGATGTCCATACAACACAGCCTGCTCAGGCAGCGTACGAGGATCAATATCTTCTGTAGTCAACAAGTATGTATTCATCATGGATGACAATCCAAGGATTTAAGAAAATGAGTTAACCCTGAACTTACTACATCGCTTCCTACAGAGATGTCAGATAATTCTGAAAGCTCTACCAGACCGTACTGCCAGCCGAAAGAGATCAACAAAAACATCTAAACGGAAATTAATATCCTAAGTAAACGGCCTGACGCTTGAACTCAGCCCGAGAGATTAGGTAAAAGATCAGAAGCTGTATTTTCATCCTAGCTGTCGCCAAATACGTAAGCCTCATCTCCGACAACGGGCGTCCAGTCATGTAACTGATAACTGGCCAGCGTATCCGAAGCCAACAAATCCGGGTTCGGCTCAAAACATCAACCCCTCGCACGCCGATACCCCAGCCATGTATGTACAAATGCCTGTTCACACGGCGCGTCGATGGTGAGCCGCTCACGCGCCATGCGACCTTGTCCCGAATAGCCATAAAGCCACAGCTAGCCCTCTGTCTTTACCCCTGACTATTTGCCCGCAGACTCTACGCCGTGCCCAATACACCAAGACGGGCACCTATTATTGCTAAAGATACAAAACGGTGTGTTGGGCTGAGCCAGAGGCCATTTAACAGCGCTCTGCCGCCTGCAAGCACCTCTGAGATCACTGGACCCCGCTTCTGCTCCTCGTGCGCATTGACTATCCGGTTACTTTCAGACCGACTCCTTCAAACACACGGCATATTTCAAAAAATCCCATGCAAATAGTAGGTGAATACCCGCATCACCGACTACACTTGCGGCTTCGGCGTGAAAACCTCAATAGAATCAAGATCGTCCTTGATCAATTTGGTACGCGCTTTGGACAGTAAGGCATACGCTCAACGCTTATACTGTTCAACTATAAAACAGGGGCAACGCTCATAAGGCCACCCCCTGCAGATTTCAAACACGAAAACACATCCTATTGGAGAGCCGCATGGTTAACATGAATCGGCGTCAGTTCTTCAAAGTGACGGGGGCCTCGCTGGCCAGCTCCAGCATGGTCTTGCTGGGCGCTGCGCCCACCCCCGCCATGGCGGAAGTCAGGCAGTACAAACTGACCCGCATGACAGAGACGCGAAATACCTGTCCTTATTGTTCTGTTGCCTGTGGGGTACTGCTGTACTCTCGCGGTGACGGCGCCATGAATGCCGAGCCCAGCGTGGTTCACATCGAAGGCGATGCCGATCACCCCGTCAATCGCGGCACACTCTGTCCCAAAGGCGCTGGCCTGGTGGATTTCATCAAGAGCCCCAACCGACTCAAATATCCGGAATACCGTGCCCCCGGCTCGGACAAGTGGGAACGCATCTCCTGGGAAGACGCTTTCTCGCGTATTGCCAAGCTGATGAAGGAAGACCGCGACGCCAACTTCCAGACCACTGCCGACGATGGCACCGTGGTGAACCGCTGGCTGACCACGGGCATGCTGGCTGCCTCGGCAAGCAGTAACGAAGTGGGTTACGTCACCCATAAAGTCATCCGCAGCATGGGTGTTCTGGCGTTCGATAACCAAGCACGTGTCTGACACGGCCCGACGGTGGCAGGTCTTGCCCCGACGTTTGGCCGTGGAGCGATGACGAACCATTGGGTCGACATCAAGAACGCGGATATTGTGCTGATTATGGGCGGCAACGCAGCCGAGGCGCACCCCTGTGGTTTCAAATGGGTAACCGAGGCCAAAGCACACAACAATGCAAAACTGATCGTCGTGGATCCACGCTTTACGCGTTCGGCATCCGTGGCGGATTTTTACGCGCCTATACGTACTGGCAGCGACATCACCTTCCTGGGTGGCGTCATCAAGTACCTGTTGGATAACGACAAGATCCAGCATGAGTACGTGCGCAACTACACCGATATGCCCTTTATCGTGCGCGAGGACTTTGACTTCGAGCAGGGGCTGTATTCGGGCTACAACGAAGAAAAACGCAGCTACGACAAGTCCTCCTGGGACTACGAGCTGGGCGAGGACGGCTACGTCAAGACCGACCCCACCTTGCAGCACCCCCGCTCGGTCTACCAGTTGCTGCGCAAACACTACGAGCGCTACACGCCCGAGATGGTGGAACGCGTCTGCGGCACGCCCAAGGACAAATTCCTGAAAGTCTGTGAGATGCTGGCCTCGACCGCAGAGCCCGGTCGTGCAGGCACCATTCTGTATGCACTGGGCTGGACGCAACACAGTATTGGTTCGCAGATCATCCGTACCGGCGCCATGGTGCAGTTGCTGCTGGGCAATATTGGTATTGCCGGCGGTGGCATGAACGCGCTGCGCGGGCACTCCAACATTCAGGGCCTGACGGACCTGGGTTTGATGTCCAACCTGCTGCCCGGCTATCTGACCTTGCCCAACCAGGCCGAGAAGGATTTTGACGGCTATATTGGCGCGCGCGCCCAACAGCCACTACGTCCCAATCAGCTCAGCTACTGGCGAAACTACAAGAAGTTCCATGTCAGCCTGATGAAAGCCTGGTTCGGTGATGCCGCCCAGGCCGACAACAACTGGGCCTACGATTACCTGCCCAAGCTGGACAAGCTCTACGACATGCTGCAGGTGTTCGAGCTGATGGACGAAGGCAAGATGACAGGCTATATCTGTCAGGGCTTCAACCCCCTGGCGGCAGCGCCCTACAAGGCCAAGCTGCTGCGTGCGTTCTCCAAGCTCAAGTACATGGTCATCATGGACCCGCTGGTCACGGAAACGTCGGAGTTCTGGCGTAACTACGGCGAGCACAATGATGTCGATACCGCCTCCATCCAGACCGAAGTCTTCCGACTGCCCACCACCTGTTTTGCCGAGGAAGAAGGCGCACTGGTGAACTCGGGCCGTTGGCTGCAATGGCACTGGAAGGCCGCCAACCCACCGGGCGAGGCCAAGAGCGATATTGAAATCATGAGTACGCTGTTCACGCGTATCCGCTCGCTGTACGAGAAAGAAGGCGGCGCCTTCCCTGACCCGATCCTGAACCTGTCCTGGCCCTACTCCAATCCGGACGATCCGACCGCCGCTGAACTGGCCAAGGAGTATTCCGGACGTGCCCTGGTCGATCTGGTCGATCCCAAGGACCCGACCAAGATCACGCGCAAGGCCGGCGAGCAGCTCGATGGTTTTGGCGAACTGCGCGACGACGGCAGCACGCTGAGCGGTTGCTGGATCTATGCCGGCGCCTGGACGCAGCAAGGCAACCTGATGGCTCGCCGCGACAATAGCGACCCGACCGGCATCGGCCAGACGCTAAACTGGGCCTGGGCTTGGCCAGCGAACCGCCGGGTGCTCTACAACCGGGCTTCCTGTGACCTGAACGGCAAACCGTTTGACCCGCGCCGCAAGCTGATTCACTGGGACGGCAAGCGCTGGGTGGGGGCGGATATCCCTGACTACAAGGCCGATGAGAACCCGGCTGACGGCATGGGACCGTTCATCATGAACCCCGAAGGGGTAGCCCGCTTCTTTGCCCGTAAAGGCATGGCGGAGGGCCCGTTCCCCGAGCATTACGAGCCCTTTGAAAGCCCCTTGAGCTACAACCCGCTCAGCCCTGATGAGCCTCGTGCCATCACCAACCCGGCAGCCCGTATCTTCAAGGACGACCTGGCCGCCATGGGTACGGTAGACAAGTTCCCCTATGTGGGTACCACCTACCGCCTGACCGAGCACTTCCACTACTGGACCAAGCACGTCAAGCTCAACGCCATCGTGCAGCCCGAACAGTTTGTGGAAATTGGCGAGGAACTGGCCAAGGAAGTGGGCATTGTGCAGGGCGACCGCGTCAAGGTGTCCTCCAACCGTGGCTACATCAAGGCCGTGGCGGTGGTGACCAAACGCATCAAGGCCCTGAACGTGGATGGCAAGATCGTCCATCAGGTGGGAATCCCGCTGCACTGGGGCTTTGTGGGTCTGGCCAGACCCGGTTTCCTGATCAATGCGCTGACCCCGCCAGTAGGCGATGGCAACTCGCAAACGCCGGAGACCAAGGCCTTCCTGGTTCAACTTGAAAAGGTTAAGGAGTAAGCCATGGCCTTGCAATCACTTGATATCAAACGGCTCTCCGCAACCACCACCCCATCGCCCAGCGTGCGCGAGCCCGTGGGCGGAGAGGTGGCCAAGCTGATCGACACCAGTAAGTGCATTGGCTGTAAGGCCTGTCAGGTCGCCTGCATGGAATGGAACGATACGCGTGACGAAATCGGCCACAACGTCGGGGTGTATGACAACCCGGCCGACCTGACCGACAAGTCCTGGACCATCATGCGTTTTGCGGAGTATGAGAACCCCGCTGGCGATCTGGAATGGCTGATTCGCAAAGATGGCTGCATGCACTGCGAGGACCCGGGCTGTCTGAAGGCCTGCCCCTCGCCGGGCGCCATCGTGCAGTACACCAACGGCATCGTCGATTTCCACGAGGAAAACTGCATTGGCTGCGGCTATTGCGTAACCGGCTGTCCCTTCGATGTGCCTCGCATTTCGGAAAAGGACAAGAAGGCCTACAAGTGCACCTTGTGTTCGGACCGTGTCGCTGTTGGTCAGGAGCCGGCCTGTGCCAAGACCTGTCCGACTGGCGCAATTGTCTTCGGAACCAAAGAAGACATGCAGCAGCACGCGGCCGAGCGTATCGAAGACCTGAAATCGCGTGGCTTTGACAATGCCGGCCTGTACGATCCGGCCGGCGTGGGCGGCACCCACGTCATGTACGTGCTGCACCACGCCGACAAGCCCGAGCTGTACAGCGATCTGCCCAAAGATCCGCAAATCAGCCCGATGGTCTCGTTGTGGAAGGGCGTGGCCAAGCCCCTGGGGGTCGCGGCCATGGCACTGACCGCCCTGATTGGTTTCTTCCACTACATCCGAACCGGTCCTAACGAGACTGACGAGGAAGACGAGCGCCGCGCCGACGAGGAAGCACGCAAGATCCAGGAGGCCCACCATGACTGATCACAACCGCAAGGACCTGATTCAGCGCTACACCACCAGTCAGCGCATCAATCACTGGATCATTGCCATCAGCTTTGTGCTGCTGGCCTTGTCCGGTCTGGCGCTGTTTCATCCGTCCATGTTCTGGCTGAGCCATCTGCTAGGCGGCGGGCCCTGGACACGCATTCTTCACCCATTCATTGGCGTGGTGATGTTTGTGTGCTTTTTCCTGTTTGCGGCTCGCATGGTGCGGCACAATATGTTCTCCAAGGGTGACGCAGCCTGGCTGCGTCACTTCAAGGACGTACTGGACGCCAAGGACGAGCGTATCCCCGAGGTTGGGCGCTACAACGCCGGGCAAAAAATCCTGTTTTTTGCATTGGTAATCTTCATGATTGGCCTGCTGGCAACCGGTGTGGTGATGTGGCGCGAATACTTTTCCGCCTTCTTCCCCATCTGGGCCATCCGTCTGGCCTCCGTGCTGCACGCGGCCTGCGCCTTGCTGATGATTTGCGCGATTATCGTGCACATCTACGCTGGGATCTGGGTCAAGGGTTCGGTCAAGGCCATGACCCGCGGCACGGTGACCCGCGCCTGGGCCTGGAAACACCACCGCGCCTGGTTCCGTGAGGAAATGGAAAAAGGTCAACGCCGTTCCGCCAAATAAGCGGTAATCTGCTTTATCAGTAACCCGGCTGCCATGCGCCATTTCGGGCATGGCAGCCTTGTTTTCAGGAGTCTGTCTTGCAACGCATCCTTCCGCGCGGCGAAATTGAAAGTCTGGACCACACCTCCATCCCCCGACTGCGCCTGCCTGTGCGAGCCAGCGTTTTTGCGGACCGGGCGGCGCGTCTGCGTCAACTGGCTGCCGACAACCCCGTCGGCGCCTATCTGCAGTTGCTGGCGCACCTGGTGGACGGCCAGCACACGCAACTAAGCGCCCTTTCCCCCACTGAGCTGCCCGCTGATGTGCTGGAAACGGCCCAACGGCACGGCATGCCGCCCTTGTTGGCCTCGGGCTGGAAGCGCGATCCGCAGTGGCTCAGCATCTTGAGCAACCTGCTCAATCACATGATCCAGAACCCGGACGTGCCCGCTCCCGCGCAAGAGGTCTGCCAGGGCCTGCTGAAAGCAGCCCAGTCCGATCCGCAAAAGCTGGAAGACCTGGCTGACGCGATTCTGGCCGAACAACTGCCGGAACAAGAGGGCGCCGCGGCCCCTTTTGTCATGGCCGCCTTGCAGGTGTACTGGACGCACCTGGCCTGCTCGCTGACCGAAGGCCAACTGTCGGTCACCAGCCCCTTTGGCGTGTGCCCGTCCTGCGGCAGCCTGCCCGTATCCAGTGTGGTGCGTGTCGGTGGTCGTGAAGACGGTTGCCGTTATATGTGTTGCCCTCGCTGCAGCGTGGAATGGCATCTGGTGCGAGTCACCTGCTCGCACTGCGAAAGCACCAAAGGCGTGGCTTACCACGCGATCGAGGATGGCCCGGAAGGAATCAAGGCCGAGTCCTGTGACAACTGCCACACCTACCGCAAAATCTTCTATCAGGAAAAACAGCTGGGCATTGACCCGGTTGCCGATGATCTGGCCAGTCTGGCTCTGGATGTCTTGATGGGCGAAGCAGGTTATTCCCGTGCCAGCGGCAATCCCCTTCTTTGGCAGCAGTCTTAAGCTAAGATTCCCCTACGCCTTGCTGTCGTGCACGCAAGGCGTAGCCGAGAGACCTTGCCCACAGACTTTGCCTGCCTTTGAATGATGAGCCCCACTCCCGAACTCTCCCCCGCCCACATCCCCTCCCTGGACCGCCTGCTGCGCTCGTCAGAGTTCCAGCCTTTGCTGCGCCAGTTTGGCCACTCCCGCCTCAGTCAACACACTCGCGGTCATTTGCAGGCACTGCGGGAAGCGGTGTTAAAGGGTGCGCTAAGCCCCCAGGATCTGGAGCCCGCGCAGCTCGCCAAAGCCCTGCAAGCACAGTTGCAAGCAGAGTCCCGCTTAAAGCTGCGCCCGGTCTTTAATCTGACCGGCACCGTGCTACACACCAATCTGGGGCGTGCCATGTTGCCAGAGGACGCCATTCAGGCCGTTGTCCAGGCCATGCGCTCACCCGCCAATCTGGAATTTGATCTGGCAACCGGGGGGCGAGGCGACCGTGATGACCTGATCAGCCCCTTGCTGTGCGAACTGACTGGCGCCGAGGCCGCTACTGTCGTAAACAATAATGCAGCTGCCGTGCTGCTGATGCTCAGCACCCTGAGTCCCCAATGCGAAACCGTGGTGTCACGCGGCGAGCTGGTTGAAATTGGCGGAGCCTTTCGCATTTCCGACATCATGAAACGCGCCGGGGCGCTTTTACATGAAGTCGGCACCACCAACCGTACCCATGCGGCCGATTACGACAACGCCGTCAACGAGCGCACCGCCATGTTAATGAAGGTGCATTGCAGCAACTACGCCGTCAAAGGTTTCACCAAAAGCGTTTCGGTAAGGGAAGTGGCACAGATCGCCAAGAAGCACGGCCTGCCCACCAGCGTCGATCTGGGCAGTGGCACCTTGGTTGATTTAAGCCAATGGGGCCTGCCACCCGAGCCTACCGTGCGCGAAACCATCGAAGCGGGCGCCGATATCGTGACTTTCAGCGGTGACAAGCTGTTGGGTGGCCCACAGGCAGGCCTGATCGTAGGCCGCGCCGATCTGATCGCCAAGATCAAGAAGAACCCGCTCAAACGCGCCTTGCGTGTAGGCAAAATCACGCTGGCAGCACTGGAGCCCGTGCTGGCCTTATACCGTTCGCCAGAGCGCTTGCCCGAGCATCTGACTACCCTGCGTCTGCTGACCCGACCTGCGGCTGAAATGCGCGCCCAGGCACTGCGTTTGGCACCAGTCCTGCAGCAATGGGTGGGCACACAATTTGCTGTCGAACCCACTGCCATGTTGAGCCAGATTGGCAGCGGGGCGTTGCCCGAAGATGTGCTGCCCAGCTTCGGGCTGCGCTTTGCCTACAAAGGGCCGGGCCGTCCGGGCCGCCATCTGACCCAACTGGAAGAACGCCTGCGCAGTTTGCCCCAGCCCGTCATCGGACGCATTGCGCAAGATGCCTTCTGGCTCGACCTGCGCTGTCTGGAAGAACACGCTGAACCGTTGCTCAGCGCACAACTGAATCCCGAGCAAGCATGATTGTTGGTACTGCAGGCCATATCGATCACGGCAAAACCACTTTGATCCGCGCCTTGACGGGCGTGGATACCGATCGTCTGGAGGAGGAAAAAAAGCGCGGCATCTCCATCCAGTTGGGCTATGCCTACACGCCTCTGCCCGACGGCCAGATCCTGGGCTTTATTGATGTGCCCGGCCACGAGCGCCTGGTACACACCATGGTTGCAGGTGCCACGGGCATTGATTTTGGCTTGCTGATCGTGGCGGCAGATGATGGTGTCATGCCACAGACCCGCGAACATCTGGCCGTGCTGCAATTGCTGGGCTTGAATGCCGGAGCCCTCGTACTGAGCAAGGCCGATCGGGCCGATACCGCTCGCCTTGAATCGGTCAAGGCGGAACTACGAGCGCTTGCTCACGGCACCTTTCTGGAACAGGCACCTGTCTTTGTGGTGGATGCCTTGAGTGAGGAGCATCCCGGCCTGCAAGCGCTGCGCCAGCATCTGCATACGCAGGCCATGCAATCGACCCGGCAGGAAGGGCAAGGTTATTTCCGTCTGGCCATTGATCGTGTGTTCACCTTGCAGGGCCACGGGACAGTGGTGACCGGCACCGTGCATGACGGTACGCTGGATCTGGATGGCCCCCCGGTAGACCTGCACCTGATGCCACGCGGCACGCCGGTACGGGTACGCAGTATTCATGCTCAGAACCGGGCCTCACGCCAGGCCCGCGCCGGACAGCGTTGCGCCCTGAACCTGGGTGGGATCGATGTGCAGGATATCGAGCGTGGCGACTGGCTGGCCGACGCCCGCTGTTTTATCCCTTCTACACGTATCGACGTGGAACTGAGCCTGCTGGACAAGGACATGCCCGCCTTGCGTACCTGGTCGCCCTGGCATGTGCACCTGGGCGCCGCGCACCTGACAGCCCATGCCGTGCCTTTGGAGGGCGACGCCTTGCAAGCCGGTCAGACCGCTAAGGTTCAACTGGTCTTTGACCGACCTATCTGCTCCATGACCGGTGAACGCTTTATCTTGCGCAACGCACAGGCCAGCGAAACAGTCGGTGGCGGGATTGTGCTGGACCCGAATGCACCAGACCGCAAACGACGCTCTACGACACGACTGTCCTGGCTGGACGCCCTGACACAATGGGCGCGCGGCGGACCACTGGAAGGCCTGCTGGCCCACGCACCTTACGGCTTGGACGAAGCAACGCTCCTACGTCTGTCGGGTGGAACGCAGCACCGCTTGATCGCTCCTGCAAACGCCCGCTGGCACACCGGGTCCCGCCCACAAAGTCAGCCTATTTTGCTCGGTGATGCACGCCTGGAAGCGCTCTGCCAACACGTAGAAAGCGTGATGCTGCAGTTTCATGAGCGCTATCCGGACGAACCGGGCCTGTCCGTCAGCCGCTTGCGCCGCATGGCGGCACCCACCATGCCCGACGCGGTCTGGCAACTCTTAAGCGAGCATCTGCTGGCAGAACAGCGCCTGGCTCGACAGGGTGCCTGGCTGCATACCCCAGGGCACCGCGTCACGCTCAGTCCCGATGATCAAATCCTGGCCGCAGCCCTGCTGCCGTTAATCGACGCTGGCCGCTTCGATCCACCCTGGACACGCGATCTGGCCAAAGAAACCGAGGCGCCCGAGGAGCAGACGCGCAACGTGCTGCGCCGACTGGTCCGCCAAGGCGAACTGTTTCAGGTCGTGCATGATCTGTTCTACCACCGTCGTCAGATTGCGGCTCTGGCCCACATCGTCGAGGAACTGCACACGGGTCAAGGAGTCAGCGCCGCCCAGTTTCGGGACGCAACCGGATTGGGCCGCAAACGGGCCATTCAGATTCTGGAGTTTTTTGATCGTATCGGCTATACACGACGGGTGCGTGATCGCCATGTTTTACGAGGCGAGGCCTGGGCAGCAGCGGATTGAACCAAAAGCGCGAAGTGGGTGCCGAAGCAGACGGCTCCCCGATCGTTGAAGCCTGACCGGCCCTAACGTATGATAGGGCCTCTTGAAGGAAAGCATCCGTGCCCGGTGGCACGGCCGGGCTTCAAACCCGGTTGGGGGCGTCAGACGTTCCCAGGTAGGTTCGACTCCTGCTGCTTTCCGCCACCTGCCTTTGAGCGAGAGATCGCCTGCGATCTCAAACGCCCCCAAGACTATTCACCCCTGGGTTTTACTCAAGTGCATCGGCATGATGCTTTAAAGCCTTGCGCACGTAATACTCGAAGCCAATCTCGGACCGGCGAGGGCGCAAGATCCAGTCATGTGCCTCTCGCCCCAGCTCCGGAAGAATCGGCTTGATCTGCCCGGCAGACATAGCCAGCAACTGCATCCGCGCGGCACGCTCGAACTGCAAGGCCAGCACACAGGCTTCTTCGATGGAGCCGGCCGCAATCAACATGCCGTGATGCGCCAGCAAAATCGCACGCTTGTTACCCAAGGCCTGGGAGATGATCTGCCCTTCTTCATTGCCGACAGGCAAGCCAGGCCAGTCTTTCAGGAAAGCACAGTCCTCGTACAGCGTGCAGTTATCCATATGAGAGACTTCTAAAGGCACGCCCAACATGGATAAGGACGCCACATGCAAAGGATGGGTATGGATAATGCAATTGACGTCGGGTCGTGCGCGATACACCCAGGAGTGAAAGCGGTTCGCCGGATTAGGCATGCCCTGCCCTTCCAGAACCCTCAGGTCCTCATCCACCAGCAAAATATTGGACACACTGATCTCATCGAAGCCCAAGCCTAACTGCTGGGTGAAATAGGTACCTTCCTGCTTGCCCCGCCCTGTAATTTGTCCCGCCAAGCCGGAGTCATGACCGCCGTCAAACAGAATTCGACAGGTCAGGGCCAACTTTTCTCTAACACTGCGTTCCGGAACCTGAAACTGAGCCTGCATCTGTTCCTGCGCGCGAGCGATCAACGTTGATTTGGACAAATCCATCGTCGTAGTCATGAGTATTCCTTGTGAACAGCCTGGAGCATCCAAAGACACAGAGCCTCGTGCTTGAACCAGGCCCCTGCGCAATTGAAAAGAAGTCGCTTCAGTGATGGCGATCCTGGCCCAGGCCAAGAACTGCTGTGAAGGCTGATACAGCATGGGCCGTATCCACGAGATGAAGAGCGTGTTGTTTGGAATTGTTCTGACTACTTCTTCAAGCAAGCATGTTTCCTTTAAAGCCAAATCCTGTCAATCAGGAAACCCTATTTCCTTACGAACCATAGGCTTTCAAGACTGATTTCGGGCTGCCAACGCTGACCGCTTGACCGTGGTGCTCTCCGCCTTCCGCCGTTGACGTTACAGTTATGTTGCAACCCAGCAACGCGTTTAGCAATTATTCTCATTTTTAATACCAATACTGCATTTTGCTTTTGAATTGAAAATGAGAATGGGTATCATTAATGTCGCTGTACGGGGAATACGGCCAGTAAGAGCAAGGCAACCGCAGCACACGCTAAAAACAGACACAAATTGGAAGTCGTCAATGAAATCTCTCTTTACCGTAAAGCGCTTGCCACTCGTTCTGGCAAGCGTTTTTGCTGCCAGTGGTGCAGTTGCTCAAGACAGCACACCCGTTCAACTTAGCCCTGTTGTCGTAACCGCTTCGGGCTTTGAGCAGGATATTAAAGAAGCTCCGGCTTCGATTACCGTCATTACCCGCGAGGACCTGGAAAACAAGTTTTACCGCGATGCCTACGACGCCCTGTCAGATGTACCCGGCGTGATTGTGACGGGCGGTGGCGACCGTCGTGACATTACGATTCGCGGCATGAGCTCCAAGTACACGCTGATCCTCATCGACGGCAAACGCCAAAGCTCTACCGAAACACGAACCAACTCGGACTCTTCCGGTGTGGAAGGCGGCTGGACCCCTCCCCTGACCGAAATTGAACGTATCGAAGTGGTGCGTGGCCCTATGTCCTCACTGTATGGCTCCGACGCCATGGGCGGTGTAATCAACATCATTACCCGCAAGGTGCCCAAGCAATGGGGGGGAGCCGTCCGCCTGGACAGCACCTTGCAATCGCATAGCCGCTCCGGCGATATCTTCCAAGGCAACTTCATGCTGGGCGGGCCGATCAAAGACGGCCTGCTGGGTTTGCAAGTCTATGGTCAGCAGACCAATCGTCAAGAAGACGATATCTACAACGGCTATCGCAAGCGTGAGTCCTTTGAAGTCGGGGCTAAGCTGAGCCTGACTCCTTCGGACAACCACAGCTTTGTGCTGGAAGGCAGCAGCAAGCGTCAAAAATACAACTCCACGCTGGGTAAAACCGTCGAACCCGTGGCTCCGGGTACCGCTTGCGGTCGCTTTGGCTGCCCCGCCAGCTCCGAAACGGATTACCGCGGTGAGAAAGTATCCTTGACCCACAACGGCAACTGGGGCTTTGCCACGTCCGACACCTACGTGCAGCAGGAAGACTTCAACAACAAGTCACGGGATATGCGCATCAAAAACACCGATGTACGTACCGCCTGGGTCGCTCCATTGGGGGATCATTTGCTGACTATCGGTGCTTCTTACCAGCATCAGAAGCTGAACGATGAAACCGGTAACCAGCTCACCACGGGCATCAGCCGCATCAAACGCACCCAGTGGGCGCTGTTCATGGAAGATGAGTGGAGCCTGACCAACCGCTTTGCCCTGACTGGCGGCCTGCGCTACGACCACGACGAAAACTTTGGCAAGCACGTCAGCCCTCGTATTTATGGTGTGTGGTCGGCCACCGACAACTGGACGATCAAAGGCGGGGTGTCCACAGGCTTTCGTGCCCCCGACTTGCGGCAAACCATCCCCGGTTGGGGCCAGGTCAGCCGCGGTGGCAATATGTACGGCAATCCTGATCTGAAGCCAGAAAAATCGCTGTCCCAGGAATTTGGGGTGATGTATGACACGCTGGAAGGCTTTTCTGCCGGCGTGACCCTGTTCAACAACGACTTCAAGGACAAGATCACCCGCGTGTCGTGCCCGAGCACCAAATGCACTGACGGTCCCAACCAGTTTGGTTCCAACCCAACCACCTACGAAAACGTGGACAAGGCAGTCACTCGCGGCATTGAAACCAATTTCACGTGGGATCTGGCCAAGGACTGGACCTTGAAGGCCAACTATACCTACACCGACTCCAAGCAAAAGAGCGGTCCTAACGAAGGTCAGCCTCTGAATCAGATGCCCAAGCACATGGCCAATGTCAGCCTGGACTGGCGCCCGACCGAGAAGATCAGCACATGGGCACGCGTGAACTACCGTGGCAAAGAAAGCGAGCCAGTCAGCTCGGCTTCCTCTTCCAGCACACGCGCTCCGTCCTATACCTTCGTGGACTTGGGCGGCACCTACAAGCTGAACAAGAACGTAGACCTGTACGCAGGCATCTACAACGTACTGGATAAACAAGTCCGTTATGAAGACTACAGCTACGTGGAAGATGGCCGCCGTTACTGGCTGGGCGTAGGCCTGCGTTTCTAAAAACCTTGCCCCCCGCCAATGGCCGGCACCTCGGGTGCCGGCCATTTTTATTTCTCCACGGCATTCGCACCTCTTACCCGACAGATAAGCGCTTCCTTGCGCCCCAACAGCGCTAGACTAAAGCCTTGTTCGCCAGTTTTCTGGCGCCTGAGTCACCACAGTCGGGAGCTGACCTTGTCGTCCGTCGAGCCTGATCTTGCGATCTATGCTGGCCCTCATGCCTATCGTCACATTCAAAACCATGGGTTGCATGCCAAAGACATCAGCACGCTGATTGGCAGCGCCGGAGGGCCCAAGGCCCTGGCACTGACCGGGCTGGATCAGTATCTGTTTGGAGACTGGCTCAACACCCATGACGAGCCGCTCTGGCTGTTTGGCAGCTCGATTGCCTCCTGGCGCTTTGCCTGCGCCGCCCAGAACGATCCCTACAAAGCCTTTGCGGACTTTGCCCAGCTTTACATACACAGCCCGTTTATGCCCCAATCCACCGTGGCGGACATTACGCGCTCGACGCAGGGCATGCTCCGAACCTTGCTGGGGAACGCGGACGCCCAGGCGGCCATCCTGAACCACCCACGTTATCGCTTTGCCATCACCGTTGCACGCAGCAAAGGCTGGGCCAGCTCTCGGAACCCCAGGCAGCTCGGCGCAGCCTTGCTGGGCTGCATGGTCGGAAACTATGTCCATCCTGCCATCCCTCACTGGTTTTTTGAGCGGGTCATTGTGCATGACACCCGCAGCCCCTTGCCGATTGAGGACAAGCATCGAAAACAGGCTCGCTATGCCGCGCTGGACGAACACAATCTGTTCGAGACCCTGGCAGCCAGCACCGCGATACCACTTGTGATTGACGGGGTGGATGCCGCTCACAACTGGCCTGCCGGGCTCTACCGGGATGGCGGTCTGGTCGATTACAACTTTTGCGCACTGGATCTGGAGGGCCCCGGCCTGAGCCTGTTTCCCCATTTCACCCAGAACATCAGTGCCAGCTGGTTCGACAAATACCTGCCACGCTGGCAAAAGGCACGTCGGCCACATAGCCTGGACAAGCTGGTTTTGCTCTGTCCCACACCCCGCTTTTATCAGCGGCTGAACGAGTGCAAAATTCCCAGCCGGTCCGACTACAAGCGTTTATCGGATGCAGACCGGCGTCAGGCTTGGCAAAACTCGGTGGAACAAAGCCAGCGCCTGGGCGAGCAGTTTGCTCAATGGGTGGCCACCGACCAGCTCGCGCAGCGTGTCCGTCCGCTCCCCTTCCCCTAGCTAAAAGCCTGCAGGACCCACAGGCAATTTAGTATCATTTCACCTTCAACCTATTTCCTGGTGCGTGCTCATGGATACCCCCGTTCGTCTGACCCAATACAGCCATGGAGCCGGTTGCGGCTGCAAGATCTCTCCCAAGGTACTGGACATTATCCTGGCCGGCAGTGGCGCCCAGAATCTGGACCCGAATCTGTGGGTGGGCAATACCTCCCGCGATGATGCCGCCGTGTACGGCCTGAACGAGGAAACAGGCGTCGTCTCGACCACTGATTTTTTCATGCCCATCGTGGATGACCCGTATGACTTCGGGCGCATCGCCGCTACCAACGCCATCAGCGATATCTATGCCATGGGTGGCAAGCCGATCATGGCGATTGCGATTCTGGGCTGGCCCATCAACGTGCTGTCTCCGGAAATCGCGCGCGAAGTGGTGCGTGGCGGACGCGCCGCCTGCGATGCTGCCGGCATTGCCCTGGCGGGAGGCCACTCCATTGACGCGCCCGAACCTATTTTTGGTCTGGCCGTTACAGGCGTCGTGGATAAAGCACAGTTAAAGCGCAACGACACCGCCACCGAGGGCTGTCAGCTTTATCTGACCAAGCCTTTGGGCATCGGTGTTCTGACCACAGCCGAAAAAAAGGCCAAGCTGCGCCCCGAAGACCAGAATCTGGCTCGCGACTGGATGTGTACGCTGAACAAGCCCGGTAGCCGCTTTGCCCAACTGGCCGGCGTGAAAGCCATGACGGACGTAACGGGCTTTGGTCTGCTGGGTCACCTGATTGAAATGGCCGATGGCAGCGGCCTGACTGCCCGTTTGAATCTGGACCGCGTCCCTTTGTTGCCCGGCATTGAATACTATCTGGAACAAGGCTGCGTCCCCGGCGGAACCCAACGTAACTTTGACAGCTACGGCCACCGCATTGCCACCATCAGCCAGGACCAGATCAACATCCTGTGCGATCCGCAAACCAGCGGTGGGTTGCTGATCGCTGTGGAGCCTTCTGCCACGGCCGAATTCATGACCATGGCGGCCGAACTGGGTTTGAAACTGGACGCCATCGGGGAATTCATCCCCGCCAACACCTACGCTGTTGAAATTGCTTGATGCGCCCTGACACCCACGACTACCGCGAGCTGTTCCTGAATGATGTACCTTTGATGGACGCTCGCGCTCCGGTCGAATTTAGCAAAGGGGCCTTTCCCGGCGCACTGAACCTGCCCCTGATGAACGATGAAGAACGTCATCAAGTCGGGATTTGCTACAAGCAGCATGGTCAGCAAGCGGCCATCGCCCTGGGTAACAAACTGGTCAGCGGTTCCATTAAAGCAGCCCGTCTGCAAGCCTGGGTGCAGTTTGCACAGACGCACCCTGAAGGCTACCTCTATTGCTTTCGGGGCGGCCTGCGTAGCCAGATCACACAAACCTGGCTACGCGAAGAGGCAGGCATCCTCTACCCCCGTGTGGTAGGGGGCTATAAAGCCATGCGCGGCTTTTTACTGAACAATCTGGAACAAACCGTCAGCAGTGCCCGCTTTCAGATTCTGGGGGGCATGACAGGTACAGGCAAAACTGATGTGCTGCAGCAACTTGATCACAGTCTGGATCTGGAGGGCTATGCCCACCATCGCGGTTCCAGCTTTGGCAAACATGCCACTGGCCAACCCAGCCAGATCGACTTTGAACACCGCCTGTCCATTTCCATGCTCAAGAAAACCGCACAAGGGCATCAAGGCTTTGTGCTGGAAGATGAAAGCCAGACTATTGGTCGTTGCAGCCTGCCACTGAGCCTGTATCGTGGCATGCAGCAGTGGCCCATTATCTGGCTGGAAGACAGTCTGGAAAACCGCATTACGCGCATCGTGCGCGACTACGTTCAGAATCTGCACGCGGAGTTTACACAGCAGCACGACCCGCAAACCGGCTTTGCGCTGTTTGCCGAGCAACTGCGTCAAAGCCTGGCCCGCATCACCAAACGGCTGGGTCATCAACGCTACCAGCAACTATCAGCCATCATGGACGCCGCCTTGCAGGAACAAGAGCGTAGTGGCGCGCTGGACGACCACCGCGACTGGGTTGGGGGCCTGCTGACGCAATACTACGACCCCATGTACAGCTATCAGCGCGAGCAAAAAAAAGATCGGGTCATTTTTCAGGGTGATGCCGACGCGGTCCTGAATTATTTGCGTCACCAAAGCTGAACCCCATCTAAAGCCCGGCCAGCAAAGCCTGCCATCATTTCTCACAGATCAAGAGCTGACTGACGCCGACCCACACCCACTCTTGTCAGAATCTGTCCTTGCTCTGACACAAAGAGCAAACAAAGGATAACCCCTACCATCTCGCAAGAATCTTGTTGCAGGTGGTAAGAAATGACGTCCCTCAATCGCTTGGCCCGGCATGTCCAGTTACGTACTATCTGGCTCCTGCTTTTCCTGCTGGCAGCCTGTTTAAGCAGCACTTCCGCACACTCCACGTCGCGCATTGCCCACTTCCTTCCGGACATTGCCCTCAACGAGATCTTTCCCACCGCCACCCACACCAGCGAGCCCGCAGGCTCGCTGCCTGTCGCCAAGGTATTTAAAGATCAGGAGCAGCTAGGGTATGTCTATGTGACGACCGACATCGTCAACACCCGCGGCTATTCCAGTTTCCCCATCGACACTCTGGTTGCCATGAGCATGGATGGCAGCATCGTCGCCGCCAAGCTGCTGGAACACCATGAACCCATTGTCTTGATCGGTATTCCGGAGTCGCGCGTCGAAGCCTTTATTCAAGGCTATATCGGCCAGAACTACATCAAGAACCGCCCCAAACCCGGCGCACCGCCACCCGTAGATATCATCAGCGGTGCCACCGTGACCTTGATGGTCGTGGGCGACAGCATCATGCGCTCTTCTCAGTTGGTGGCCCGGCAAGAAGGCATAGGCCAGCCTGCCGCCCCCGCCACGGCACCCGTCGCCGTCAAGCGCAGCATAGATACCAGCAACCACACCATTTCCAGCTGGGACGAACTGCTCCAAAGCGGTGCCATCCAACGCCTGCATGTCAGCGTGGCCGACATCAACCAGGCCTTTATTGATAATGGCCGTACAGAGGCCGCCGCCCATCCTCAGGAAGGCGATCCACAAGACACCTTTATCGACCTGTACGCCGCCCTGGTCAGCGTGCCCAGCATTGGACAAAGCCTGTTAGGCGAGGCCGATTACAACTACCTGCAACAAGAACTGAAACCCGGCCAGCAGGCCATGCTGGTCGTGGGCAATGGGCTGTATTCCTTCAAGGGATCGGGCTATGTGCGAGGCGGGATTTTTGACCGCATCGAAATCATCCAGGACCTGGACAGCTTTCACTTCACCGACCTGGATCACCAACGTCTGCCCGGCGTGAAAGCCGCAGGCGCTCCGGATTTCAAAGAAGCCGCCCTGTTCAAGATCCCTGCTACCGCCACCTTTGATCCTGTTTTACCCTGGCGACTGCAACTGTTGGTACAGCGTGTGCTTAGCGTCAAAGACAAAGCCTTTGTCACGCTGAACCTGAATTACCAGCTTCCTGACTCCTATTTGACGGCGCCCCCTCCAGCAGCCGCTGCAGCGGCCCCCGAAGCCGCAGAGCACGATGACCTGGAAACCGCCAGCGAGCCTTTGTACAAGCAAATCTGGGCTGGCAAGAAGGTACAAATTGCCGTGCTGCTGGTGTCTTTGCTGACCTTGGGCGGAGTCTTCTTCTTCCAGGACACGCTGACAAAACACGAGGTGTTCTACCGACGCTTTCGTATTGGCTTTCTGCTGTTCTCCCTGGTCTGGATTGGCTGGTACGCCTCGGCCCAATTGTCCGTGGTGAATGTACTGACGTTCTCCCACGCCCTGCGCACCGATTTCCGCTGGGAATACTTCCTGATGGATCCACTGGTCTTCATTCTGTGGATTGCTACCACCATTTCCCTGATTTTCTGGAACCGGGGCGCCTTCTGTGGCTGGCTCTGTCCTTTCGGAGCACTGCAAGAGCTGGCCAACAAGCTGGCCCGCTTCCTGCGCATTCCCCAGATCAAGGTGGCCTACAGCGCCCATAAACGGCTGGTAGCCATCAAGTACGTGACCTTCATTCTGCTGTTTGGCTTTGCCCTGTACGACATGGCCGTGGCCGAAAAGATGGCCGAAGTCGAACCCTTCAAGACCGCCATCATCCTGAAATTCATCCGCGACTGGCCCTTCACGATCTTTGCCGTACTGCTGCTGATTGCCAGCCTGTTCATCGAGCGTTTTTACTGCCGCTATCTCTGTGCCCTGGGCGCTGCCCTGGCCATCCCCGCCCGCCTGCGCATTTTTGACTGGCTGCGTCGCTACCCCATGTGTGGCAACCCCTGTCAGCGCTGTGCGACCGACTGTCCCGTACAAGCCATCGAGCCCGAAGGCCCCATCAACCCCAACGAATGTATCCAGTGTCTGAATTGCCAGATGCTGTATCACCACGAGAAAAAATGCCCGCACCTGATTCAAAAGATCGCCAAGCGCAAGCGAGATAAACCGGCCCCCGTTGCCGTTGCCAGCTCGCTGCAAGACGATGCTGCTGCCCGCCCTACCGTGCGTCCACGCAGCGTAGACAGTACCGATTCCACCCCCGCCACGCCGTGAGACGCCTGGGCGCGCCCCAGCGCCAAGTCGGTCACGTCATCACACACAAGGAAAATCACACCATGTCCGAGAACAAGCAGGATAAACAGGGTCTGAGCCGCCGCGCCTTTTTGGGCACCGCCGCCTTATCCGGCGCTGCTGTGGTCAGCGCCACCCACATTGGCAATGCCTTGGCCGATACCAAAAAGGCGCCGAACGGGCAAAGCGCCCATATTGAGCCGGGCGAGCTGGACCAGTACTACGCCTTTAATTCCGGTGGTCAGTCCGGCGAGATCCGCATCATGGGTCTGCCCTCCATGCGCGAACTGATGCGCATCCCGATCTTCAATATTTGTAGTGCCACCGGCTGGGGGATTACCAACGAAAGCCGCCAGATCATGCGCGCCAATCTGACGCCTGAAACCCTGGCGTTTGCAGACTCCCTGGGCGGCATTTTGCCCAATGGCGATGCTCACCACCCCCATATGTCCTTTACCGACGGGACCTATGACGGGCGCTTCATCTACATCAACGACAAGGCCAATAACCGCGTGGCTCGCGTGCGCTGCGATGTCATGAAGTGCGACAAGATCATTGAGATTCCCAATGCCGACGGTATCCACGGCCTGCGCCCGCAACGCTACCCACGCACCGGCTATGTGTTCTGCAACGGCGAGCACATCGTCCCGCTGCCCAATAACGGCACAATCTTTGGCAACCCCAAGGAAAACTATTTCTCGGTGTTTACCGCCATTGATGGCGACACCATGGAAATCGCCTGGCAGGTGATCGTGGACGGCAACCTGGACAATTGCGACGCCGACTACCAGGGCAAGTACGCGTTCTCCACCTGCTACAACTCCGAAAAGGGAATAGATGTAGGCGAGATGAGCGCCAACGAGCAGGACTGGGCCGTGGTGTTCAACCTGAAAGCCATTGAAGACGGCGTCAAGAAAGGCGACTTCAAAGAAATGCAGGGCGTCAAAGTGCTGGATGGCCGCAAAGGCTCGCGCTACACCCGCTACATCCCCGTACCCAACTCCCCCCACGGTTGCAATGCCTCCCCCGATGGCATCCACGTGGTCTTTAACGGCAAGCTCTCGCCCACCGTCACCATGATCGACGTGCGCCGCCTGGATGACTTGTTTGCCGACAAGATCAAACCACGCGACTGCGTAGTGGCAGAACCTCAACTGGGCCTAGGCCCACTGCACACGGCCTATGACGGCCGCGGTAATGCCTACACCACGCTGTTTATCGACAGCCAGATCGTGAAGTGGAACATTGCCAAGGCCATCGAGGCGTATCAGGGCAAGGACGTAGACCCCATCATCCAGAAACTGGACGTGCACTACCAGCCCGGCCACAACCACACCACCATGGGCGAGACCAAAGAGGCCGATGGCAAATGGCTGGTGTCGCTGAACAAGTTCTCCAAAGACCGCTTCCTGAACGTAGGCCCGCTCAAACCCGAGAACGATCAGTTGATCGACATTTCAGGCGATGTGATGAAGCTGGTCCACGATGGCCCAAGTTTTGCCGAACCGCACGACATGCTGCTGGTTGCCGCCGAAAAAGTACGACCCAAGCGCGTCTGGACTCGCGACGATCCATGGTGGGACAGCGCACGGAAGATGGCCGAGAAAGATGGCGTCACCCTGGAAGGTGCCTCCAAGGTCATCCGGGATGGCAACAAGGTTCGGGTCTACATGACTGCCGTGGCACCCGTGTTCTCCGTGCCCAGCTTTGAGGTCAATCAGGGCGATGAAGTCACCGTCGTAGTCACCAATATGGAAATGATCGAAGACTTGACCCACGGCTTCACCCTGTCTGGCTATGGCGTGGCCATGGAAATTGGACCGCAGCAAACCAGCTCGGTCACCTTCACGGCCTCTCGCCCCGGTGTGCATTGGTACTACTGCCAGTGGTTCTGCCACGCCTTGCACATGGAAATGTCCGGTCAGATGAATGTGAAACCCAAAGCCTGACGGTGACATGAAGCCTTTCCGCCTGCTCCCCGCCCGTGCACGATGCCTCAGCCCAACCCTGGTGCTGAGGCTGGCCTTCAAGCCGCTTACGATCCTGGCCTTTGCGGCCAGTGGTCTGGCTGCTCAAGCGGCCACCATTGAGGTGCCTGCCGATACCGCGCTGCAAGCCGTTATCGATGCCGCCCAAGCCGGCGACATCCTGATGCTGGCTCCCGGCACGTATCAGGGCAATATCATCGTGAACAAACCTTTGACGCTTCAAGGCCCCAGCAACCGGCAAGCCGTGTTGATGGGCGAACGTGAAGGTCGCACGGTGTGGGTCCAGGCGGAAGATGTGCAGATACGTCAGATCACCGTGCGCAATTCCGGCTTGAGCCTGCCGGATATGGATGCGGGCATCTTCCTGGACAAGCCCGCCCATAACGCCCTGATCGAAAACAACGACATCCTCGACAATCTGGTGGGGGTATATGTCTGGGGGCCCCACAACGCGCTGGTGCAGCACAACACTATCGTGGGCAATAAAGAGCTGCGTCTGAATGAGCGTGGCAATGGCGTGACCGTCTGGAACTCCCCCGGCTCACGCATCTTGTACAACGATATTTCCTGGGGTCGCGACGGGATTTTTTCCAATACCAGCCGCGACAATGTGTTCAGCCACAACCGCTTTACCCAGCTACGCTATGCGGTGCACTACATGTACACCAATAACAGCGAGGTCAGCAGCAATGTCTCCATAGGCAATGACATTGCTTATGCCCTGATGTTTTCGCAGTTCCTGACGGTACGTGAAAACATCAGCATCGACAGCACGCATCAAGGCCTGATGCTCAACGCCGCCCAGCAATCGACCATTATCGACAATGTCGTGGACGGGGCCGAAAAAGGCGTTTTTCTCTACAACGCCAACTTCAACAAGATCTCCGGCAACCTGATTCAGAACACCCAGATCGGGGTGCACTACACCGCCGGTTCCGAAGGCAATGAGATCACGGAAAACGCCTTCATCCAGAACCAGAATCAGGTGAAGTATGTGGGCACCCGCTACCTGGAGTGGTCCAGCAAGGACCGGGGCAATTACTGGAGCGATCACAGCGCCTTTGACCTGAACGGTGACGGCATCGGTGACACCGCTTATCGCCCCAATGGCCTGATTGAACAACTGGTGTGGCGAGCCCCTTCGGCCCGCGTGCTCTTGAACAGCCCCGCCGTTTCCATTGTGCGCTGGGCGCAAACCCAATTTCCTGCCATTTTGCCCGGCGGCATCATCGATAGCGCACCGCTGATGCGTGCGCCCGACAATCCCGTCTGGGAGCGCTACAAGGCCAATCATGACTCCATCCAATAACTGTACGGCCCCCGTCGCGCTGGCCAATGTCAGCAAGCTGTATGGCCAGCAGCGTGCCGCCAACGCGGTGAACTTCGAGCTTTACCCCGGCCAATGCACGGTGCTGGCTGGCCACAATGGCGCAGGCAAAAGTACTGTCATCAAACTGATTCTGGGCCTGATCCGTGCCGATGAAGGCAAGGTCACCTTGCTGGACCACGATGCGGGTTCATCCCAGGCTGTCCGGCTGCGAGCCCATATCGGCTACCTGCCTGAAACCGTCGCCTTGCACCCTGCCTTGACCGGCACCGAAACACTGGCGTTTTACGCCCGCCTCAAAGGGCTGCCGACCAGTGACAACCAGGCTTTACTGGCACGTGTCGGCATTGCCCAAGCGGCTCACAAACGCGTAGGCACGTACTCCAAAGGCATGCGCCAACGGCTGGCACTGGCCCAAACCCTGCTGGGCAAACCCCGTGTGCTTTTGCTGGATGAACCCACAACCGGACTGGACCCGGCCTCCCGTCTGCTGTTCTACGAGATCGTGCAAGAACTGCGCGATGCCGGGGCCACCATCCTGCTCAGCACCCACGCTCTGGCAGAGATGGAACGTCTGGCAGACCGCATCATCGTGATGCAACAAGGACGCAAGATTGCCGATGGCACCTTGTCCGAACTGCGCCAACACGCTGGCTTGCCGGTACGTATTCGCCTGACCGTGGAGCAGATCCCCGATTCTGTTCCACAGCACTGGAATGTCATCGGCACCAATCGTCTGGAACGTCATTGCACCGAAGCCGAAAAAATCCAGATTCTGCGCGAAACGCATGCCATCCCCGGATTGACCGACCTGGAGCTGGAATCCCCCGGTCTGGACGAGTTGTATGCGCACTTTTTGAAGCGCGAGGATTACTAAGCCATGAACCCTGTCCTGATCATCATCCAAAAGGAAGTGCGCGACGGACTGCGCAATCGTTGGGTACTGGCGGTCACCCTCTTGCTGGCCGCACTGGCTTTGTCTCTGGGCTTTCTGGGCAGCGCCCCCACGGGCAGCGTCAAGGTAGATCCGTTGACAGTCACGGTTGTCAGCCTGTCCAGCCTGTCTATTTTTTTGATCCCGCTGATCGCCATGCTGCTGTCCTACGACGCCATTGTGGGCGAGATCGAGCGCGGCACCATGTCCTTGCTGCTGAGCTACCCCGTCCATCGCTGGCAGGTTCTGGTCGGTAAATTCCTGGGCCATGCCCTGATCCTGAGCCTGTCCACGGTGGTGGGCTACGGCCTGGCAGGCATCACCTTGCAAGTGGCGCATGGAGGCCTGGACTTCAGCGTCTGGACGCCCTTTCTGGCCATGATGGGGGCCAGCGTTCTGCTCGGCGCCAGTTTCCTGTCCATGGGCTATTTCATCAGCACCCTGGTCAGAGAACGTGCAACGGCAGCAGGTCTGGCCATCGGTATCTGGCTGTTCTTCGTGGTGATTTATGACATGGCTCTGCTAGGCATTCTGGTTGCCGATCAAGGCGCCATGATCACCGCGTCCTGGCTGAACATCATTCTGCTGTTCAACCCCACCGACGTGTACCGCCTGCTAAATCTGACCGGCTATGAGAATGTCGCCATGTTTGCCGGCATGGCCGGTTTAAGTGAACAGGCTCGCCTGCCCGCCAGCGTGCTGATGGGCGTTCTGCTGCTATGGATCGCTGTGCCTTTTGGTCTGGCAAGCCTGGTATTCAAAAGAAAAGCATTATGAAAAAACTGCGCACTTTTCTGTTGCTGTGCCTGGGACTGATACTGGCCGCTTGTGGCCAGCCTGAGCCTATACAGGCCCCACCGCCGCCCGTCGTCCAGATCCCCCACACCGCCGTAGGCCACTATTGCGGCATGTACCTGTTCGAGCACCAAGGCCCCAAAGGGCAAATTCTTCTGCGCGAACGCGAAGCGCCGCTCTGGTTCACCACCATACGCGAGGTCTTTGCCTACACCATGCTGCCTGAAGAATCCAAAGCCATCGCCGCTACTTATGTCCAAGACATGGCCCAGCGCGATCAGGACGGTCAGTTCCCCGAACAAGCCTGGATACCGGCACAAGATGCCTGGTATCTTATCTACAGCCGCTATACCGGCGGCATGGGCACCATCGATGCCCTGCCCTTTAGCCAGGAGCAGGCCGCCAAGGACTTCCAGCAACAACATGGCGGCCAATTGGTTCGCTTTGCCGACATGCCGGAGAACTACATCTTCGGTGCGGTCGCGCTGCCTTGAAACGCTTATCTTCCTGATCCCAGGTATTTGCCATGACTTCTACTCCAGTTTCCCGTCGTCGTTTTATCGGTATCGTGGCCGCGACCAGCGCACTGACTTGCGTGCCCTGGGCCGTCAAAGCGATGCAAGCGGTCCCTACCCCGCTCAGCTCCTGGCAAGGTGTGGCTTTGGGTGCGGACGCACAACTGCATATCCACCACCCCGACCCGGTTTTTGCACAGACCTTGATCGATCAAGCCTTGTCCGAAGTGCGACGACTGGAGCGAATATTCAGCCTGTATCAGGAAGACAGCGCCTTGCGACGCCTGAACCGCGACGGCTATCTGAAGCAAGCCCCCGGTGATCTGACGCGTCTGCTACAGGAATCACAACGACTTAGCGCGCTGACCGACGGGGCTTTTGACCCGACGGTGCAAGTACTCTGGGAACTGTATAGCCAAGCGGCCCAAGGCAAGGGCAATCAGGCGGCTGTCCCAGACGCAGCCCAGATCAGTCAGACACTGCAACAAGTCGGCCACCAGGCCATACTTATTCAGGAGGACTCCATCTGGCTGCAGCGGCCAGGCATGGCCTTAACCCTGAACGGTATTGCCCAAGGCTATATTACCGACCGCATCACCGAGCAGCTCAAACAGGCAGGGCTGGAACACGCCCTGATCGACATGGGAGAGATACGCAGCGTCGGCCTGGCTCCGGGCAATCGTCCCTGGCGGGTTGGTCTGACAGGGGACCCGGCAGAGCCAACCCGCCTCTTGAATCTGGACGTACGCAATCAGGCCGTCAGCACTTCGTCGGGCGCGGGAACCGCACTGAGCCATGATGGCTCTGTCACTCATCTGTTCAACCCGGCCAATGGACAGGCTCGACCCTTGTATCGCAGTGTCTCGGTCGTGGCGGGCAACGCCACCATTGCCGATGCCTTGTCCACGGCGTTCTCATGGATGTCGCCCCCAGCGATTGCGCGGGTTCTGGCCAGCGACCCCGGTTTGCAGGCATGGGTCCTACCCTATGATGGCAAACATCTGATGCCGATCCATTCGTAAACACCCCGTCAAACCCGCTTACCAGGGGGCGCTCAAGCCCGACAAAGCCTCGTACAATGGCGGTTTCGTCTACCGCAGGCCTAATCCCCATGTCCGTGAACTGTCCAAGCCTTCCCTCTGCTGCCCCTTTGCCCAGTCTGCCAGAATGGACCGGGTTTTGTGAGGCGGCGCGTCAATCCGATCGCTACGCACTGGACCTGCACTGCCTGAAGGCAGCGGGCCTGCAAGTGGACTTGAGTGGGCAACGGCACTCGCCAGAACTACAGGCGGCCGGAGCCGCACTACTGGCCGCCCGCCATTTCGATCAGGCTCGCACACAATTGCTGAGCGGTGGCATCGTCAACAATACCGAGCAGCGCGCCGCCTGGCATAGCGCCCTACGCGCCCCTGCCCCCATCGCAGACGTGGCCAAGGAACGTGAACGCATGAACGAATTCGTGCGTGTCGCTGACTCCGAGCGCCGCTGGCGCAACATCATCCATATCGGCATTGGCGGCAGCGACTGGGGCGTGCGGCTGTCCTTGGCTGCCTTTGGCTATCGTCACAGCTGGCGCAATGTGCGCTTTCTGGCCAATATCGATGGCCATGCGCTAGAACATGCCCTATCGGGCATGGACCCGCATGACACCCTGATTGTCATTGCCTCCAAATCCTTCACCACCACAGAGACCTTGAAAAACGGGCAACGCGCCCTGGAATGGCTGCAGGCTGCCGGCGTCGCCAACCCCTATGAGCAGATTGTGGCCGTTACCGCCCGTCCGGACACCGCCGCACGCTGGGGCGTGCCGCAAAAACAAATCTTTCAGTTCTGGGATTGGGTCGGTGGGCGCTTTTCACTCTGGTCTGCCGTCAGTCTGACCACTGCCCTGGCCGTCAGCAGTGATGTGGTGGCCGGGATGCTGTCAGGCGCGGCTGCCATGGATCAACATTTCCAGGAAGCCCCCATTGCCTCCAACGTGCCCGTGCAAATGGCTCTGGCGGGGGTGGTCAATCGCAGTGTACTGGGCTATGGCTCACTGAATATTTCGCCCTACGATTTTCGCCTTGGCAATCTGGTCCCCTACATCCAGCAATTGGATATGGAGTCCCTGGGCAAATCCGTCACCACCGGCGGAGAGCCCGTAGGCGTCGCCACGGGCGCAGCCGTCTGGGGTCTGGCAGGAACCGACGCGCAGCACACCTTTTACCAGTGGCTGCACCAGGGCAGCGACGGCGCTCCCGTTGACTTTATTGTGTGCCAGCAGGCGGATCACCATCAGGCCGAGCACCATCATCTGTTGTTGGCCAATTGTCTGGCCCAGCGCGAGGCGCTGATGCGCGGCAAAACCTACGAACAGGCCCTGGCCGAATGCGAGCAGCAGGGCCTGGGCGAACAGGCCGCCGAGCTTGCCCACCACCGTGTCCACTCGGGCGGACGCCCCAACACGCTGATCGTGCTGCCACGTCTGAACCCGTTCTCACTGGGCGCCTTGCTGGCCTTGTACGAACACAAGATTTTCGTGCAGGCCCTGATCTGGGGTATCAATCCCTTCGATCAGTGGGGCGTGGAATACGGCAAAGTATTGGCCAATGGGATTTTGCAGGAGCTGTCTGGAGAAAAAGAGATCTCTGCCACCCATGATGCGTCTACCCGGCATTGGATAGACGTTTTCAAACGTTGACTCCAAGCAGGTGCTCACGGCGTCTGCTTGAACATTACCCCACTCAGACACATCCATTCCCGCGCCAGATCATGAATTGCCGTATCCCGGTGCGGCATTCGGATCTGGTCCTGCGCAGAGTTCCAGATAAAGTAGTCCACGTCCCCGCAAGGCGTGCCCAAGGCCGCGTAGACCGAGGGCATGATGGGAACGTGATCGCCATACCAACATAGACTGGTGGGCCGCGGGGAGGCGCTCAGGGCAGTGCGCAAACGCCCAAGCATGGCATCGGCATTGCGAAGATGCCGCAAATAAATGGTCAGATCCTCGCAGCCTTGCGGGGGAGCTTGATGGTACAAGGCCTCGATATCGCCCGCCGCGACCTTTTCCAGATGCAAAGGCCCATGATTTTCCATCGTAATCACGTGGATGAATACCGGCCCCTGGGCCTGCTCCAAAACCGCCGCGACTTTATCAGCGACCGCCAGATCGCCGATGTAAGGGCCTGTGCGCTGCACATCGGCAAAAGCCTTGATGTCCAGAAACTCGTCAAAACCAAACAGCGGAAAGACGCGATGGCGTTGATAAAAACTGGCGGGGTAAGGATGAATGCAAATCGTGCGGTAGCCTTGCTGCTTTAACCAGGATGCCAAGGTTGCCACCGACCAGCCAGCACAGACGGCCCGATAGGGATTGAAGCGGTGTACGCCCAAGGCCCTGTTTTCAATACCGCTTAAAAAGGAAAACTCAGAACGCACGGTATTGGCGCCCCAGGCGGGCACCTGCAAATATCCGCTGGCCAGTGCTTCGGCTTTGAACCGGTCAAACTCTGCCAGAATATCTGGCCGAATCCCGTCAGAAAGGCGCCGGGCATCAAAAAAAGACTCACTTTGCACAGAGACAAGATGGGGGAGATCCGCCAGAGAATCAGACCGGGTCAGGGCAGACGTAGTCGACGAAGCGGAACGTTCAAAAGGGGAAGACAAGCGTGGATGCTCCCGCCCTTGCTGCCAGTAGCGCCAGAAGCTGGCTAACAGCCCCAAGGCCTGCACGTCCTGCTCGGGCGCAATCTGCACCATCAATCTCGCCCTGTCTCCCCACAACAGCAAACCCAGACTCAGCACAGCCAACACGGCCAAGGCACCCCACTGCGCCGTCCAGGCCGCTCGCACATCAGGCACAGCCTCCAGCCACAGGCCAATGATCAAAGCAGCAATAAAACCCGCCGCCGCCA
Source organism: Alcaligenes sp. Lyrl_28 (assembly GCF_051948705.1). NCBI lineage: Bacteria > Pseudomonadati > Pseudomonadota > Betaproteobacteria > Burkholderiales > Alcaligenaceae > Alcaligenes > Alcaligenes sp. Lyrl_28. Next base: position 221,354 of record NZ_JAYJLG010000004.1, on the reverse strand, counting down.
GAAAGAATTTGCCCCATCCCAGAAAAGGAATATAGAGCCGGGGGTGACGCATCGCATCCGTGAAATACTCATAATCCTGAAACACAAAGGCTTCACGCAACGCCTTGAACTTGGCATTGCTTACCACAACCAGCAGCAGGAAAAACGCGCACAGCAAGGCCGTGGCAAAAATAGGCCGCCCCAGCACAAAGACCAGCACGACATACGCCAGGCCATACAAACCAATATGCAAAGCCCAGGCCGCTGCAAGACGACGCAAGCGGGCTGCCACGCTCCAGCCCCACTGTCAGAGCCAGCCCCGACAACGCAGCCAGGATTGCAGTGGTTGTACTCCTTGTGCATGCCTAGATCTCGAACAGGGTGTGCCGGGATACCTACACTCGCGAAGCAAACCCTTAGCTGAGCTGGTTGTTGCCGATTGCAGGCTTTGTCGTCGGTTGGCACTATCTGCGGATGAGGCAGCCCGTGACAACACTCTTTACGCTTGACATCGAACACAGTTACTCAAGTGTCGAAGACGGCCGTCGACCGCCAACGGTGCCGGCAAAGTCGGTAACGCGCCGCACTTGAACGCGAGAACGACGTGGCATTCTGACCGGGACAACAGACCCGCCCCCCCTTCCCGCCTTCCCTGGTCTTCTTTCGAAGCGAAACTGTTCCCCTGCAGCGCCACTTAGGAGGGCTGCGACCGTTGATCATTCAGCACCGCAGAAGAAAATGGCCCGCCGAGGCGGGCCGGGATGGCGTCAATCGATCACCGCGAAGAAGGCGTTTTCCTCGGCGTACTCGCCGGTGAAATCGCGCAGGGCGTGATACGTCTTGGCCAGGTCGTCGCTACGGTATTGGCTGAACAGTTCGCAGAGGGCGTACAGCATCGCCACGATGCCGGTGCCGTCTACCAACACGGACCGATCGCTACAACTCATCGGCCAGGCAATGCGAAGCGTCTCTTAGCAAGCGGGGTACGGAAACCAGCTATCAAGTAAACATTGAGTGACCAACTACCAGCCCACCGCCCGCAAAAGTAACTACACAGCGTTCCACCAGCTTCGTTCGTGCTTCATTCCTACACTCCCTCGACCGCCCGTGAGCAAGGTTAGAAAGAACGGAGAGATTATGGTCGATATAGACCTACCACAACACCCTGACACCCAGACGACCAGTTACGCCGTGACCGCCAAGACTATCCAAGGAACGATTGTAATCGCCAGAAGCGAATACACTAATCCGCTTCGACAACTTACCAGACACTCCTAAGCCAATTTGAGCCCATGTGTTGCCCAACTCCGTATTCATAGAAACTGGGTTTTTTCCATCCAAGCTGGTAAACGTAGTTCGGCTGTCGGCACCTATTTTTTGCCAAAGATTTGCACGCGCCCAATATGTAACTTGCTCATCGCTTCGGTCATTGACCCCATAAACCAGCCTCGCACCGGCGCGGGCGTAACCAGCGTTCGTATCACCAAACTGGATTCGACCATAGTTGTCGCTCGTGTCGTTTAAAGAGATATGCTGATAAAGAAATTGAGCCTGTGGTTCAAGTGACCAGCGCGCTCCCAGTGCTATGGGATATCCCACCTCGATAGATGCAACCGCTCCATATCCCGTAGTTGTCGAGCGCTCCCCCCCCGTCGAGTTGGCTTTTACGTCATGGTAATACGTGCCCTGCAGTACACCATCAACGTACTCACCACCTTGGCCCTTGCGCGTCCAGTAACCACCAAGCGAGAAGCCATTCATTGATGACCGACCTGCTTTTCCAGCTTCCGCTCCTTTCACATCTGCAGAAATCGTTGCTGCGCCAAAATAGATGCCCGCAATGTCTCTAGTACCAGCGGAATTTTGAGTCCGGTAAAGGTCCTGCCCAACCTGGACGCCGGCCACATCATACGTAAAGGCCGGCCCCTGAACTGCAAACGAGTCGTATCCGCTCTTACCGGATTTGCCTATTTCACCGATCACACGGCTCCAACTTGCGTTGCGATCTTCAAATTGCCGCGAAGCGTAATCTTCGCCGTTGCGATCATGATAGGTGCCCAACATGGCCACACCAAACTTGTTGGCAATCGAAGGAATCGCCATATTCAGTGGTACTTCCACGCGATACTCAGGTCTCCCTGGTTTTTCGGGACTCACCGGGCGATCTGGATCCACTGGTTTTTCGGGACTCACCGGGCGATCTGGATCCACTGGTTTTTCGGGACTCACCGGGCGATCTGGATCTACTGGTTTTTCGGGACTCACCGGGCGATCTGGATCTACTGGCTTTTCGACACTAGCAGAGCGCAAGTACCATGAATCCTTGTCCACGCTACCTCCTCTGTACAGCCTGTACTCATAAGCACCTGCTGCAACACGACCCGCCAAGGAAAATGCCCCAGACTCGGTGGAGCCACCATTCACCACCTCCACGACCTGGATGCCGTCTCCAGAAGTGAGCGCCCCACCGCCACCTGAGTTCGTGACAGTTAATGAAGTGCTACCGCTTGCACGCCCGCCGTCGATAATTAGCTTATCAGAGGCAGATTCACTTCCGGCCAACCAAGTATTCAACGCGATTGAGCCTCCCGCCCCAACATAACTACCAACTCTCAACTCCTTGTATTGCGTAGCAGCAGCACCGTCGACTGGCGCAGAAAACGCAACGTGACTCGCGAGATTGTTGAGCGAGGTCAGCGAGGAATCGCCCGTCATATCCCAGCGGCTACCATCGCTAAGCGTCAACCTTGATACCCCATTCGCCGGATCCTTCACTGCCGCACCAGAAATATACGATTGATCTTGAGCGACCAAATCCAGATGCCCTTGAGCGTCTATCGCGACACCATTCACACCGACGAGACTAGACCGCGTTAAAAACGCTTCTAACGAACCCGCGGCAACTTTCATGGCGCTACCGGTAGCACGAACGGCACTGTCCGTCATACGAAAAGTATTTGAATCCCCCGAGGCAGAAAACCTTCCTAGAATGCCATGAGAACCCGCACCCGATGTTTCCACAGTCGAATGATCAAGTATGACAGTCCCCTTAGACAACAGCTCCACGCCTGCCGATCCCGCTCCGCCAGTGGAAACAAGAGAGGAATTCGCATTAATGGTACTGGATCCGTTTGAATACAGCCCACTTGAACCTGCACCATGTGTTTCAATTACGGAATCATTTACATTGATCTCGGCCGTGAAGAAGGCGCGTGCACCATACGCAGTATTTCCCGACGTCGAGACTTTAGTACCCATCGTATTTACCACGCCTGTAGCTTCCGCCGACAAGCCATAGGATTTATCACCGCGCGTTTCAATCATTCCGCCGGTTAACGCCACGGTGGAACCTTGCTGAAACGCAACGACACCATCCGAGTTCACGCCCTGAGTAAGAATGTGTACCCCATCCGCCGTAGCATTGGCTTTTACGCCCGTCGCATTTGCAGTGGCCATCAAACCCGCAGCGTTGAATCCCGATGTGCGGATCTCACTGTCCTTAATGGACAGCCCCCCCCCCGCTTCCGCACGTGCGCCAACGGCATTGTCACCACTGGTTTCTAGAGTACCACCATCAAAACTAATAATACTTTTTAGATGCGCAAAGAGCCCATGGGCATTAGTTCCGGATGTTTCAACGGAAGTTTGGTTCGCGCTTATGCTTTTATCCGATACCGTAGGCGCATAGGTGGAGAAGATACCGTAAGCACTGACGCCTTGAGTCTTCACAACAGCAGATTCGAATTGGGCCAGGCTACCGCCGGTGACCCACGTACCGTAAGCAGACAACGATGCAGTGCCGTCAAGAGCAGTGGTTTCAATGCTCCCGCCCTTCATACTAAACGTACTTGCAGTGTCGACTACCACTCCCCGTGATTGGGATCCCTGCGTTTTGATCGTAGTGTTTTCGAGCGAGACCTGGGACCCCACTCCCGAACCATCACCCACTGCCATCATGCCTGGTGCGTTTTGACCCGTCGTAATTACATTGCTGTCGGTCATTTTAATGATGCCGCGCTGAGCACTCACACCGCGAGCACCGCTACCTCCGGTGGAGATGTTAACCCCTGTCAATTCCATCGCGCCGTTCGACGCCGCGACCGCCCCATGTGCGGAATTGCCCAAGGTCTTTACGTTAACATTTTGCGCGATTATTCCCGTTTGGTCTTGCGCCGGAGCTGTAAACGCGTAAAGCCCGTACGCAAAATCTCCTGAAGTAGTTACCGAAGTTTCACGCAAGTCAGCCAACCCTTTCCCCGTCACCCAGACGCCGTAGGCAGCAGAGCTACTAGTACCCAAATTCGTGGTAGTTTGAATTGACCCACCGGTGATTCTTATCTTGCCGCCGGTTTCCAGCTTTACACCAGCGGCCCCCTGCCCACTAGTAGTGATTGTGAGCCCAGAGCCATCGACCGCAGACCCTGAGTTTCGTACGAGAACGCCGATACCCGCGGTACCGACACCACTTGTATCAATATGCGTATCCGGCGCAAGGACATGCAAAGTACCGTCCGTGACCGATAGGCCTTGCGCGTATGAGCCTAGTGGCGACATCGCTAGTAGACATGCAATTGTTAATCGCTTATGATGGGTTCCTGTGGGCAGAGACTTCATACGGACTCCTCAGATAAAAACCATTAATTAAGACCCCTTTTTAGACTCTAACTATTTATTGAAACATAGCTCTAACATCGCTAGGCCTTCGTAGCCTCGGCTCCGTTGATATAGGGTCAACCCTAATAATATAGTGGACAATTGCACCGCAGGTCTGTAAAATTTGCCTGAAGACAAGGTCGTCTTTACATTATTTAAACTTTTGACTTTCTCAAAAATCCAGCCCAACGTGGCCGCTCATAGAGAGGACGGCTGAGAATTGTCGCCACAGGCCAGGCTGGACAAAATGTTCGCGCGTCAAACCCGTTGATCGTTGAAATACCGACATACGATCGCCAGCCGACAATTCGAACTTGGCTACATTGCCCCGGGTGAGTATAAGAAACAAAGCCCAATGAACGGCACCTACAACCGAAACGACGCGCACAGGTTGTCCCTCAAATTGCGCGAGCATCTAACGTCTTGGGCGCGGGCACATCTGAGCGACTACGTTTCACTGTCGGTAGCCGTCGTCTATCGCATTGAAGATCGGCAGCTAGCTGTAGACGTTGGCTGAACTGAGCCTAACGAAATAAAGCCAACAGAGCACGTCAAAGCATGGCGAACAGCAAGCGCGGTTAGATGAGCTCTTTGGAGCGCGCGAACTGAAGGCCCGAACGCCTGCCTTGACGGGCATCGTTGGCGGGCGGCATGACGCCGATAGGGCAACCTGCAACACCTTGCAGATCGGCTCGACCCCGTAGACGTCCCGGTACCGGTCGATATAGGCGTTTACTTCTTCAGTTCGCGGTCGAGCGCCGCCTGGGCGAAAAAAGCACTGGTCGACTTCAAGGGGCTTGTCAGAGATTTCGTGTTTAAGGCATAACATGCACTCAAGGAGTGATTATGCCCCGCAAGACGAAGACCCCACCGCCGGTATTGCCGGTTATCCCAGCTGAACTGCTTGAACAGTTCGGCAATGGCCCGATGACAGCCGAAGGGGGGTGTCATTAATTCCGTGTTCAAGGCGAGTTGAACATCAGGCGGTAGGCCGGATGAATCGTTCTTCATAAAGGATAGCGAATTGGTTCATGGCTGTCTTCCAATCGTGGCCGGAGCGACTCCATTTGGCGGTGATATTACGTAGTGCCTGCCAGATCAGCTTGGTAGCCGCCTCGTCACTCGGGAAGTGGCCGCGTGTCTTGATGATCTTACGCAATTGTGCGTTGACGTTCTCAATGGCATTGGTCGTGTAAATAACCTTTCGCACCGCTGGCGGCAAGGCAAAAAAAGGAATAACTCGGTCCCAGGCGTGACGCCAGGCGGCAGTGACCGTTGGGAACTTTTGTCCCCAAGGACCTTGAGCAAACGCTTCCAGTTCGGCCAAGGCCGCCTCCGCGCTGGGTGCGGTATAGATCGGACGGATAGCTGCGGCTAGTGGTTTACGATCCTTCCAGCCGGCGTAATCCAGGCTGTTGCGAATCAGGTGGACGATGCAGGTTTGCAGTGTCGTGGCCGGGAAGACGGCGGCCAGCGCCTCGGGCATGCCCTTGAGGCCGTCGGTGACAGCGATCAGGATGTCATTGACGCCGCGGGTCTTCAGGTCATTGAACACACGCATCCAGAACTTGGCACCCTCGGTGCTCTCGATCCACAGCCCCAGGATGTCGCGCGTCCCGTCAGCTTGTACGCCCAAGGCCAGGTAGACCGCCTTGTTGCGCACCACCGCATCCTCACGGATCTTGACCCGCAGGGCATCGAAGAACACGACCGGGTACATGACCTCCAGCGGCCGGGCTTGCCAGGCCGTCACCTCAGTCATGACCTCGTCGGTGACCGAGCTGATGAACTCGGGTGAGACCTCGGTGCCGTACTGCTCCAGCACGAACCCCTGGATCTCGCGCACCGTCATCCCACGGGCGTACATGGCAATGATCTTGTCGTCAAAGCCCGTGAAACGCCGCTCGTGCTTGGGAATCAGGATGGGCTCGAAACTACCGTCCCGGTCACGGGGAACCTCGATGCGGATCGGACCGTCCTCGGTCAGCAGCGTCTTGGCTCCCTTGCCGTTGCGCTGGTTGCTGAGCGCTGCGGGCTTGGCTGCGCCAGGCGAATAGCCCAGGTGGTGACTGAGTTCACCAGCCAGCGCTCGTTCAATCAAGGCCTTCTTCAAGGCCAGCGTCGCCGCATTGATCGCTTCGGCTGGAGCCTGTCCGTATTTCTGTGGGCGAGGCGTTTTAAAAGTTGTTATCCCCGCGCCGCCGTAAACCGTTCGCCGAACATGATAGCAAACTGGTTCATGGCGGCTTTCCAGTCGAAGGTTGCTCTGACGGACTTGGCCAGCACGTTGCGTAGCGCCAGCCATAGAAGCTTAATGGCGGCCTCGTCGGTGGGGAGGTGCCCTCGAGTCTTAATGATTTTACGCAATTGCATGTTCAAAAACTCTCGATGGCGTTGGTCGTGTAGATCACGCGCCTGATATCGGGCGGGAAGACGAAGAACGGCGTGACGTTCTCCCAGGCTCGCTGCCAGGCAGCGACGATCATCGGATACTTTACCACCCACGGTCCATCGGCAAACGCCTGTAACGCCTGCACGGCGGCCTGTTGATCGGGCGCAGCACGGCGGCCACCGCCTTGCGGTCCTTCCAGCCCGCGTAATCTAGGCTGTTGCGGATCAGATGCACGATGCAGGTCTCCACCGTCGTGCGCGGGAAGGCCGTGCCAATGGCGTCAGCCAGGCCCTTCAAGCCGTCACCCACGGCGATCAGGATGTCCTGGCACCCACGGGTCTTGAGCTCGTTGAAGACCTTGAGCCAGAACTTGGCCCCCTCGGTCTGCTCGACCCACAAGCCCAGCACGTCGCGCTGGCCGTCGGCCTGCACGCCCAGGGCCAGGTACACCGCCTTGTTGCTGACCCCGCCGTCGTCGCGGATCTTGACCCGCAGCGCGTCGAAGAAGACGACCGGGTACATCACCTCCAATGGCCGGTTCTGCCAGGCGATGGTCTCAGCCATAATCTCGTCGGTGACCGAGCTGATGAAGTCTGGCGAGACCTCGGTGTTGTAACTCTCGGCCAGGAACGCCTGTATCTCGCGCACGCTCATGCCCCGGGCGTACATCGCGATGATCCGGTCATCGAACCCGGTGAAGCGCCGCTCGTGCTTGGGGATCAGGATCGGGGCGAAGGAGCCGTCCCGGTCGCGGGGTAACGCCACCCGCACCGGGCCATGCTCGGTCAGTACCGTCTTGCCGCTGGCACCGTTGCGCTCGTTGGCCTGGCCTTCAGGCTTATCCTCGCCTGGCCGATATCCCAGATGCAGATTCATCTCTGCGGCCATCGTGCGCTCAATCACCGCCTTCTGGAACGACAGAAACAGGTCTTGAACCTCGCCGGGCGTCATCGGTCCCTTGATTAAATGGTCCAGCAACTCGGCCGGCACGTCAGGCAGTGGCCCACGGGCTGCTGCCTGAGCGGCGGCTGTACGTCTCTTTTTCATCGGCATCTCCATGGTCTTTAGTCCTTATGATATGCCCCGCACACAAAATCACGGATAGGCCCCTGTAGAACAACGGCTCAGACCAGATAAAACCAACCAGTCGTATCCAATGTACTCATTTTTGATACAAACTCGACCGCCTCGTGACGGGTGCAATACCTTTACCATGGCCGCGCAACAAGGATTGCGGGCTTACGCCTGACAATATGTGACCAAAGCAGTGTTTTCCCTTAGCCTGTACAAAAACGCCTGAATCAGGGCGTTTTTTTTCGGGGTTATCCCTCATCTATAGGCTGGTTCGCCTAGGCGCTATACGAATTGTCTTATGGCGCGCCTGTCGCACGCCGTTACATTGAGATGGCTACATCTAATAATTAATCCACTCTGGAGACATCTCATGGGTACGAACGCGACCACCGCACCCGTCGACGAACGATTACCGAATGGCAGGCTGGCTGCATTGGGCCTGCAGCACGTTTTGGTAATGTACGCCGGTGCCGTCGCGGTTCCACTAATTGTGGGCCGGGCTTTAAATCTGTCGTCTGAAGAAGTATCTATCCTGATCGCCGCAGACCTGTTTGTCTGCGGCATCGTATCCATCATTCAATCGATGGGTTTTACGCAGTACTTTGGCATCAAGCTGCCTGTCATGATGGGCGTTACCTTCGCTGCCGTGGGTCCCATGGTGTCCATGGCCCAGTCCAACCCCGGTCATGAGGGCGCTCAAATGCTGTTTGGCACCGTCATCGGGGCCGGGATCATCACCATGATCATTGCCCCTGCCGTGAGCCGGATGCTGCGTTTTTTCCCGCCGGTGGTCACTGGCACGATTATTGCCATGATCGGCATTACGCTGATGCGTGTGGGCATCAACTGGATTTTCGGCAATCCTGTCGGCCCGACTGCACCCAGCGTCATCAACCCCGACCATCTGGCCTGGATACAGCACGCCCAATCCGCTGCCGCCATGCCCGGCTCCGCCCTGCCACCGCCCCCGGAAGGACTGGCCTTGAAAGCCACCGTTCCCAACCCCCGTTACGCCAACCTGACAGGTCTGGGCATTGCGGCCATCGTACTCACATCGATTCTGTTGATTGCCAAATTCGCAAAAGGCTTTCTGGCTAACGTGGCTGTCTTGCTGGGTATTGTCATTGGCGCGGTTGTGGCCTCGGCCATGGGCATCATGACTTACGAAAAAGTGGCCAACGCGGCCTGGGTTGATCTGGTTCTGCCGTTTCACTTTGGCATGCCCAAGTTCAACATTTTGCACATTGCGACCATGACCCTGGTCATGATTGTGGTGCTGATTGAATCGACCGGCATGTTCCTGGCGCTGAGCGACATGACGGGCAAGAAGGTGGATCAGAAGGATCTGGCGCGTGGTCTGCGTACCGATGGTCTGGGCACCTTGCTGGGCGGTATCTTCAATACCTTCCCCTACTCCAGCTTCTCGCAGAACGTGGGTCTGGTCGCCGTAACGGGTGTGCGCAGTCGCTTTGTGTGCGTGGCAGGCGGCGTGATTCTGATTATTCTGGGCCTGCTGCCCAAGATGGCCGCCCTGGTGGAATCCTTGCCTACCGTGGTTCTGGGCGGTGCCGGCATTGTGATGTTCGGTATGGTCACCGCCACCGGCATCCGTATTCTGTCCGGCGTGGACTACAAGACCAACCGCAACAACTCCATGATTGTCGCCATCTCGATTGGCGTGGGCATGATCCCGCTGGTGGCGCCCAATTACATGCAGTGGATGCCCCACGCCATCCATCCGCTGATCGAATCGGGTATTTTGCTGACCTCGATGGCCGCCGTTTTACTAAACCTGTTCTTTAATGGCGCCAAAGAAGACACCCACGCAGCGGTAGAAGCCGCCAAACACGCCGAAGCGTAGTTAACGCCCGGCATGATTGAAAACCGGCCTGTTTGTTGTCATGATGAAAAACAGGCCGGTTTGATCGACACAGGTGCCCTGGGTCTGGGGGCCACCGCTCAAGGCCAAACGGGCCATACGGCGAACAGCGCTTGTCTCAGGAAGCAAAACGCCGCGCACCCGCCACACACAAGGCGGCCCCCATCGTGACCCAGATCATGCTGGCATTGACGGCCTCGCCCAGCAGGACCGCAGCCAATGCCAAGCCCATAAAAGGTTGCAGCAACTGCAACTGTCCGACTGCCGCGATGCCCCCCTGCGCCAGTCCTCGATACCAGAACACAAAGCCCAAAAACATACTGAAGACCGACACGTAGCCAAACCCCAGCCAGGCCGAGAGGGTGACCGTGTCAAAGCTGGCGGGCCAGAACCAGATCATCATGAGGAACATCAAGGGCAAGGACAGCACCAACGCCCAGCAAATTACTTGCCAGCCTCCCAGGCGGCGCGACAGACGCCCACCTTCGGCGTAGCCCATGCCACAGACCACCACCGCTGCCAGCATATACAGATCGCCTTGCCAGGCCGCTTCCAGCCCTTGCTGCGCGGCATAGCTCATCACCAGCAGGCAGCCCAAAACAGAGCATAACCAGAACACGGGTTTATGCCGTTCACCGGCCAAGACCACCCCAAAGAGCGCAGTGCACAAAGGCAACAAGGCGACATACACAATAGAATGCGCCGAAGTGATGTACTGCAGGGCCAGCGCGGTCAACAAGGGGAATCCCAGCACGACACCAAAACCGACCACGGCCAGGGACAACAGATCCGATCGCTGTGGCCGTGCCACGCGCCCCAGCAGCAACCAGACGCTGGCCAGCAACGCAGCCACGACGGCTCGCGCACCCGTCAGGAAAAATGGGTCCATACCCAGCACAGCGACCCGTGTAGCCGGTAAAGAACCAGCAAAAATCGCTACCCCCATAAAACCATTCAGCCAGCTGACCGCCTTGCTATCCATCGCTTTTTCTCCCCCAAAGAAGCTTGTCAGTACAACACAGCTATGCCAGGATACCCAGGCACAGTCCAGTACAGTTTTAAAAAACTGTATTGGCCTTTATCCCCATACACCGTGCCTAACCCTGCCTCATGCCTGCCTTGACCCGTATCGACCACCTCATGCAATCCGTGCGTGAACGCATCGCCGCACGGACCTATCCGCCGGGCACACGCCTGCCTTCTGTGCGGGCACACGCCCGTTCATCCGGCGTCTCGGTCTCTACGATTGTGGAGGCGTACGGCCGGCTGGCGGCAGAAGGGCTGATCGAAGCCCGGCCCGGCTCCGGCTTTTATGTGACGGCCCCTTTGGCCCCCCTGAGCCTGACGGCCCTGGAACCTGCACTGGACAGGGATATAGACCCTTTGTGGATCTCTCGTCAGTCTCTGGAGGCCGACGACGATGCACTCATGCCCGGCTGTGGCTGGCTGCCCTCGGACTGGATGTATGAACAAGGCGTGCGACGGGGGCTGCGCAAAGCAGCACGCAGTGCCAGCCAGGACCTGACGGACTATGGCTCACCCCTCGGTCTGGAGTCTCTGCGACAACGACTGGCCCGCCGTCTTGTGCAATCTGATATTGAAGTTGGGCCGCATCAAATCATGCTGACCGATTCAGGCACTCAGGCTATTGACCTGATTTGCCGATTTCTTCTGGAAGCAGGCGATACCGTGCTGGTGGACGACCCTTGCTACTTCAATTTTCACGCTTTGCTACGGGCGCACAGGGCCAACGTCGTCAGTGTGCCCTACACCCACCAGGGGCCGGATCTGACCGCTTTTGAAGCGGCACTTCAACAGCACAAGCCCCGCCTCTACATCAGTAATTCGGGGATCCACAACCCGACCGGAGCACGGCTTTCGGCCGCTACAGCGCACAGTGTTCTGGCCATGGCGCAGCGTGCCGACCTCTACATTATCGAGGACGACATTTTCGGCGATCTGGAAACGCGCCCTGCAACCCGTCTGGCGGCACTGGATGGCTTGTCCCGCGTCGTGCAAATAGGCAGTTTTTCCAAAACCCTGTCGGCGTCGCTGCGTTGCGGCTACATCGCCGCACAGGCGCCCTGGATAGAAAGTCTGGTGGATTTGCGCACGGCAACCAGTTTCAGCAGCAACCGCCTGGCTTCGCATATTCTGAACAGTGCGCTGGGCGACAGCGGCTATCGTAAACATCTTGAGCACATTCGATACCGGCTGTCCAAGGCCATGGACGTGACCCTGACACGCCTGGAGCAGCTCGGCCTCAGTGCGTGGCTACGCCCGCGCGAAGGCATGTTTCTCTGGGCCCGTCTGCCCGAAGGCCACGACGCCCTGAGTCTGGCTCGCGCCTGCCTGCCCCATGGCGTGATCCTGGCTCCTGGCCCCGTGTTCAGTCAAGCAGCGGATGCCGCTCAGTTCTTGCGCTTTAATGTTGCCCAATGCTGTGACACGCGTATTTTTACGGTGCTCAAGAACGCGCTTGATCAAGCGCGACCCGATTAAGCCCTTGAACAGTGTTCGCCCTCTTGCCACGGAAACGGGCAATGATGCTCTGCCGGGGGTGGGGGATTACAATCTGTTCTGTTGGGCGGCCCATGCGGACCGCCGCCACCGATCCCATTCCCATGTCCCCCAAAGACTTACGCGATTTATTCCTGCTGGCCGCCATCTGGGGCGGCTCATTTTTATTTACCCTGCAGGCGGTTCCCGACTTTGGCCCTTTCCCGCTGACCGCCGTGCGCGTCGGTGTCAGCGCCCTGGCCCTGATGAGCTATATCACCGTCACGGGCCGCCTGCCAGTGTTCCTGGCGAACTGGAAGCCCATTTTTGCGCTCGGGGTCCTCAATGCCGCCGCGCCTTTTTCCCTGTATGCCTTTGCGGCATTGCGGCTGGAATCGGGCCTGCTGGCGGTCCTCAATGCCATGGCACCCCTGTTTGGCGCACTGGTTGCCCGGGTCTGGCTCAAAGAACGCCTGACGCCCAGCCGCATTCTGGGCCTGTGCGTCGGCTTTTTAGGCATTCTGATTCTGGTGTACGACAAGCTCAGCTTTAACAAAGGGGCCGAAGGCTGGGCTGTCCTGGCGTCTTTGCTGGCCACTGTGTTTTACGGCATTGCCGCCAACTTCACCGCGCGCTATCTGCGCGGAGTCCAACCCCAGGCGGTCGCGGCTGGCAGCATGGTCAGCGCCACCCTGGTTTTGCTGCCCGCCGCCATGTACTGGTGGCCGGCTCAAACACCAGGCGTGCCCGCCTGGGGCGCGGCGCTGTCCCTATCCCTGTTATGTACCGCCGTTGCCTACCTGATTTTCTATCGTCTGCTCGCCAACGTCGGCCCCTCCAAAACCATCACAGTCACATTTCTGGTGCCGCCTTTCGGAGTGCTCTGGGGCGCCTTGCTGTTGGACGAAGCGCTGACCGCGCAAATGTTGATCGGCATGAGCACGGTCTTGTTGGGTACATTGCTGGCCACCGGTCTGATTGGCAGACGCAAGGCGGTCTAAGTCAGCCCCCACCGCCTTGCCCCACTCGTCAGCTAGTTGAACGCGTGTTTGACGCTGGCTGTCTGTCCTGATCGCACCCGTACCGTGCTGCTAAACGGCGGCAGGCCGGCATTTTTAATCAGGATGCGGTGTGTGCCGGCCGGCAAGGACAAGGACTTCAACGGCGGACTGACTCCCTGCTTGCGTCCATTGACGTAGATCTCGCCCCACGGCCGCACATCCAGCACGACGGTACCTTTGGCCGTGGGCGCCGCTTGCGTCGGTGCAACGGCTTCAGGCTTGGCAGTATCCGCAGGGGTCGGCTCAACCCGCGGTACACGGCTCGGCTCCTCGGACGCTTGCTCTGGCTGGGCTGGCTGCGATGGCAGGGCATCCAACCCAGCCGACATGCCTGATACCTGTACTGCCTCGGCAGCCGGCTCCACAGCCTGAACCCGTGCCTGCCCGGCTGACACGCTGGCTTGAGCCGACATGGGCGCCAACGATGGAATGGCATCGGTCGTAACAGGTTGCACCGCCTGAAGCGCGACTGGTCCGCCTTCCTGCCCCTGCCCGGACACGGCAGCGGATAACCCTGGCGGGGAAGACGGCTCACCCTCGCTCGAGGTGTTCGGGAGCGCCGCGACTGGCTCTGAAACGGCCTGTACGGACCCCTCTGCCGTCGGCAAACCCCGCAGATCCGCCTGGCCCTCCTGCCCTTTGGGAGCCGCCCCTCTGGAAAGGGTTTCGGCCATCAAGGCCTGGCCGCTCTCTGTGGTGGCAACAAGCGATCCTGACTCCTCACCGCCTGTGCTCCAGTACCCTACTGCCAGCCCTACCACCAGCAGCAAGGCCAAGCCGCCCAGCCAACGCCAGCCAAAGGCGCGGCGTTCGGTTCGTATGGGCAACACGGGCCGCGCCAGCGCTGTCTGCTCAGAGACAGAGGCAGACACCTGTCCTAACCTTTCCAGTCGTCGATACGACAGCATGGATTGCGGGCGCTGTACCCAGTCCAATGCCAAGCCCTGCAACATGGCCTGGGTGGGGCCATCCGCCTCCTCATCCATCCCCACCGGGTCCCTTAGCTGTCGCCAGGGTGCGGCCGTCAAGGGCGTGCCCGTCGTCAAGTGCCAGCGCAACGCGGCATAGCCGTAGACATCTGTCCACGGCCCAGCAGGCCGGGTCGGGTCGTCCACATACTGTTCAGGGGCCGCACAAGGCTCATCAAACGCCATGCCGTGAGCACGGGCCTGAGTCAGGTTACGCTTGTGCAGGACCTGCGCCAGCGCTTGTAACTGAACCAGGCCCTCGTCGGTCAATATCACCGTATCCAAACCTAACGCGCCATACCATTCCTGCCGCTCATGCAATTGGGCCAGTTGCAAGGCCAAATGCTCCAGAATAAGCAGCCGCTGGTCCAGCGACAAAGAATCCAGAACCTGCCCCAAAGGACGGCCCTGTCCATCATGGGCAGAAGTCGTTCGTTTCATGAAAGTTCTCACCAGGATTGAGAGAGACGGCCATCAAGATCGGCCGCTGTAACTGAGGTAAACAAGCGTCGAAACAGGGCAAGGCTCAACTCACCACGATGGGTCACGCTACGCCAGTTGGGGTTGTTCATCCCCAAACACCACCAGTAGCTGCGTTGAGAGCCGGGTTCCAGGCAAGGCTGTAACACCGCCCATGGGTCTTGCGGCACAGCTCCCCCGCGCGTGCCATACAACACATCCAGAATGTCCTGACCTGCCTCGCGTTGTTCCAGCCGGGCGGCAGCACTGTCAGCCAACAAGCCAGCAACCGGCAGCGCACGGCACAAGGTCTGGTCTACCTGCGTCGCGGCCCAGCAAAACCGCACCCCTTGCTGCAAGACCAGCCCCAGTTGCTCAACCAGACTGGCAAGAACAGGCAGACGAACGCGCTGACATTGCTCCAGATCCAAGGCCACCAGGGCACAGACCAGATACTCCCGTCCAACCCGGTCCTGACTGGGCATGATCGCGCCCGCCTGCACCCCGCCCTGAGGCAAGGACCTGACAAACCCCCAGACCGGAACGGCTGAGCCCGCTAGATTGACACCAGCCGGCTTAGTGAATGGACGAATCTGACTGACCCCACTACTGAACCAGCGCTCCCACGGCAGCAGAATCGAGTCGGGCATGCGTCTGCGCACGAAATCGCCCATTGCTGGAATCTTGCCGTACCACATCACGGCAAGGTTCGCGTCCAACTCATCGTTGAGCATCTCACTGGCTCCCCGGACAAGTAAACCCTCGCATTTCCGCCAGACGCCATGGATTTTTGGAACTGTTGGCCACCACATCCACGACAAACTGACGTCCGCCCAGGGCAAAGGACAGGCGCTGGGCACCTGCTGGTGCTCCTGGCACGACTTGCGCCTTGTCCAGCAAGCGCAACAGCGCCCACGCGCCAGTGGCCCTTATACCCGCCCCCTCGGACTGCGGTTGGGCCTCCAAGCTGACCTGACGGCCTCCTCGCGGCCCAGGCCACTGCACTCCCATCGCTACCTGGGGGCCATGCGCGTACCGCAACACCTGCCCATCCACATCCAGAAGCACTTGCGACAGTGCCGCATCCAGTTGCACCGGGGTGAATGCCAGATCAATACGTGGCTGAGTGCTTCCGGCTGGAAAAAACACGTCACGAATCACGGCGGCACGCTGAAACGCATCCAGATAACGGAAGCTGGCCGCCGCCTGCCCGTCTATTCCCGGCTTGAAACGCCAGCGTCCGCCCGACATATCCACCTGATGCATCAAATGCTCTTGAAAGAAAGCATCCATCAAGCCACCCGGTGCGAACAGACGAGCAAAGTCGTTAGGAGCAACATCCTGGCTGGATTGCCCCGCAAAGGGATAACGCCCTGCGATCGCGCTACGGCAAAACTGGCCCAAGGTGGCATCGAGCAACTGCCCCAGACTCGCTTGCGTGCGTGAGGCAATCTCGGCAGAGGCGCCTACCGAGAACTGGTCCAGCGCATCACGCAAAGGTCCGGGCAAACGCCCTGCCTCGGCCTGCAACTTGGTCAGCACATTGGACGGCGGCGGAGTTCCTGCACTGCGCAAAGCAGCATCCGAGGAGGTCAGAAAGGCATAGAACTCATCGAGCAGCTCCAACGTGCCATCAATGGGTGCAGGCGCGCCCCCCGTGCTGGAGGCCAGGCGGTGATAAGGCTCAAAGTGCTGATCCACAATCGCCTCGACCTGTTTGGCCTGAGGCTCATTACGACGGCTCCCCTCCAGACCGACGGGACCGAACATCTGTTCCAAGGCCTGGCGCGTATCGTCCAATCTCACCTTGGCCTGCGCACCCAGCGATGCTCCTTGCTGAGCATCCTCGCGCAACAAACGGGTTTGCAATGCCACTTGCTGCACCAGCTGTTTCAAGGGCGAGTCGGCCATGGACAAGGTACGGGCCAACTGAATGTTTTCCAGCAAACTGCCGCCTTGCAGCAGACGCAAATCCGCCAGATAGTCATCCCACACACGCACATAATCGAGCAGATACAGGCGGCGCAATTCCTGGCTGGCGGCCCGGCGCGCCGCCTCGGATTGGGCGGCGCCCGTGTCCAAGCCCAGAATCCAGCGATCATCCTCGCGCATCTGTCGCAACTCGCTGTCAATGCGCGGTTCGACCACCGTCCAGTACCCTTCGTAGGTGTACAAGCCGTCCACCCCTTCGGTTAAGGGCTTGCCGCTGGCACGCTGGAACACGGAAGCGGCATAAGGCCCCGCCATCCCCGCGACCGACATCGGCAACAAGCCGGGCGTGGCCGCCAACATGCGACGCATGCGGCTGTACGTGCGCTGCTCCAGGCTGATGCGCGCCAGCCGCTCCCGACTTTGCGCGATCAAAGCCTCATTACGAGGAAAGGGATTCAGTAGCAGACCGGCCTGGGTTACCGCGCGAACGTGGCTCTCCAGCCTGTCGTACTGCGACTGGGTAAAACCGGCTGGCAAGTCCTGCTTCAAACTGCCCAGCAACCAGGTCTGCAAATGGACAGCGTCATAGCGTCGCGTGTCGTAGAGCATCAGGTAAGCGCGCAAGGCCTCGTAACCATACTCCAGGTCCTGGGCCTGTTCGCTGCGCAGCACAGTTTCAATACGACGTGCCAGCAAAGGAGCCAGCAGCTTTTCCAAGGCCCGCTGATACACCGTATCCGCAGCGGCTTTCATCTTCTGGCCCTGATATAAACCCATGCGCCGCTCCAGCCCCGGTGCATCCAGAGAAAACTGATCGCTTTGCGGCAACAGCGACAACATATCGAGCAAAGGCAGCAACCCTACTGCCGGCGTGGTGTCCAGCACCTGTGTCTGATCCGCTTGTTGCTGGGCCTGGGGGATACGAGTCTCTACCTGTTCCACGTAAGCGCGATTCAGGAGAACGCTGCGGCCCCAGGCCAGCCCCAACAGCAGCACACCGGCCGCCACCAGACCGTAAACCAGAAAATGTCGCAGGCGCACGCGGCGCTCCCAGCGCTCGTCCCGGCCCGCCACGCCGGCCTCCTGAAAAATCAGTTCTTTGAGCAACTGGGTCAGAAAGTAGCTGCGGCCCTGGTTCGCCACAGGCTGAGCGTGATCCGCCTGTACATCCACCTCCAGATATTCGCGCAGGGGATCACGCACCTGATCCAGGCGCACCCCGCCTTGACGCCCACTGGTGAAGTACACGCCGCGCAGCAAAAGCGGTGCCTCGAATCGGGACTGGCTAAATACCTGTTCCAGAAACTCTTCCAGCACCGGCCCCAGGCGGGCAAACTGTTGCGGAAGCAGATACGCCTCGGCGCGTACACGTTCATCAGGCTGCTCGGCCATTACTGCGGCAAGGCCACGCTCCAGGCGCTGATGCAAGGCCTCATACTCGCGCCCATAGGTGTGAGACAAGGAAAACCCCGCCTCCCGCGCACGCTCATACGGCAGGGTAAAGCCCCAGACCTGTTCCAGCTCCTGGCGGCTGCAATGATCGAAATACTCCTGAAAACCCTGGAGCAAATCCATCTTGGTGACCAGCACATAAATAGGGAACTGAATCCCGAGCCGCTCGCGCAGCTCAGCCAGACGCTGGCGCAATACCTGTGCGTGGTCGTGACGTTGCTCCGGGGTACTGGACAACAGGTCCGGCACACTGATTGTCAGCAAGGTGCCATTGATCGGTTGGCGGCGACGGTAGCGCTTGAGCAGACCCAGAAACCCCCGCCACTCCTGCTCATCACCCACCGGATCACTCTCATGGGTGGTGTAGCGGCCTGCCGTATCCAGCAACACCGCTTCGTCGGTAAACCACCAGTCACAGTTACGCGTCCCGCCCACCCCGCGCAAGGAGGTTTTCCCATAGCGTTCCGACAAGGGAAACTGCAGTCCCGAATTGACCAGTGCCGTTGTTTTACCGGCACCTGGCGCCCCGATAAAGACGTACCAGGGCAACTGGTACACGTACTGACGTGACAAAAGGGAGCGCAGGCGCCCGCCCACATGCGAGCCGAAACGAATCCGCTTGAGCAATTCGATCGCTTCGTCAAACTGGCTTTGCAATGGATGGGAAGTGACGCTCACAGCCGCGGCCGCCGCCTTTGGCGCGGGACGGCTCAGCTGTCCCAGCAACTGCGCGTTCAAGCGGCCTTCGCGCCAACTGCGCCAAAGCAGACGCACCAGCCAGAACAGCAACACTGCCGCCATTGCTATCCAGCGTGACAGCTCGGTTTCCAGCGGCCGGGTCTGACCCACCGCCAGCAAGGGCCCCAGTACCCAGATCAGCACCAGCAGGATCACGACGCCCACAAAGGTCCAGACGCCGCGGCTAAAGACCAGATTCAACAGACGTGTCATTGCCCGGACTCCTTGCTCAAGGGCACGATGGTGATTTCCACCCGGCGATTCTGGGCACGACCCTGAGCGCTGCGATTGTCGGCCACGGGCGCGGCATCGGCCCGGCCTTGAGCACGCACGCGTTCAGGCTGGCTCAACCGCTCCTGCAGCACGGCTTTTACCGAGTCGGCGCGCGCCTGCGAAAGATGAAAATTAGATGGAAAGCGCACACTGCGTATGGGCACGTTATCGGTATAACCTTCTACCAGCACCAGCCCCGGCGCGGCCTCCACGCCATCGGCAATGCGTGCAATGACAGGCAGCAGCGGTGCGCGGACCTGGTCCGCTCCGGAGTCAAACAAACCGTCTCCGCGCAAGACAATGACACTGCGGTCGGCCTGGTCCCTGACGGTCAGCAGCCCCTCGGCAATCTCGGGAGCCAGCAGCTCTGCCAAGGCCAAAGGCGCAGGTGGCGTCACACCGGCTGGTTCGGTCAGCCCTTGTGTCTGCAAGGCTGGCAAGCGCAGGGCCACGATGTCCTCAAAGACCTGATCCGATTGCCGGTTGAGCAACAGGTTTGCGCCCAGATACATCAGCATGCACAGCAGCAGCGCCACGCAAACCGCAACCCAGATCGGCACCGGTAAGGGTTTGCCCACTTTTTGCGCCGGTTTGTCCCGCCAATGTGGAGACAGGGCTGTCGCCACTGTGGGGCCGTACTGACGCAAGCTCAGGTAAAGACGCTGACGCACCGTCTCCAGTTGGCTCGCTCCCTGCTCATGGACGCGGTAGCGGCCTTGAAACCCCAAGGCCAGGCAAAAATACATCAGCTCCAGCAAGTGCAAATGCGCAGCCGGGCTTTGCATCAGCTTGTCCAGAAGCTGGAAGAACTTCTCTCCCCCCCAGGTCTCGTTGTGAAAAGTGACTAGCAAAGTATGCGAGGACCAGACGCCCGCCTGCCCCCAAGGCGTCAAGGCCGCCGCCTCGTCCAAGGTCGTACACAAGCAATAACGGGCCGCCAAAATGGTCTCATTGGCTACGGGTACCGCCTGTGCGCGCAACTCGAACTGACGGATTTCAGCCACCAGCTTCGCACGCAAGCCCGCCGGGTCTGCATGGTGGGTGCTACGACGAATATCCGACACCATGACCAACAAGGGGTTGGCGGCCTCCAACAGGGGATTGGCGCCTTGAGCGATAAAGCGCGGTGCGTCCGCGCGCGATGGGCGCGGTTCGGGCACCGAGCCCGCGCCCCAGGAAACTGTCTCGTTCATAGCCATGCTCCGGTTCAGCGGCGTATCGCCCAAAACTCAAGTTGCAGACCAGGAAAATCTCCGGCCAGATGCAGGGCCAAGGCGCCATTGTGCTCAAGCTGACGCCATAACTCGCCACCTTTTTCCAGCTCGAAGTAGGTGAACCCGGCGTGATAGGGCAAAGCACGCGGCGCAACAGACAAGGGCTGCAAACCGATACCGGGCAATTGCAGATGGACCAGATCGCGAATGCGCTCCACCGGCCCCAGTTTCACTTGCGCTGCAAAATGCTGGCGTACTGTCTGAGCAGGCAAGTCAGCCTGTACGGCCAGAATGAAACCTGCCTGCTGCAAGAGCGAACGATCGGCAATGTGAGCCAGGCGCACGCCCTGGCCTTTATCCTCCAGCGCAATCGACACGGCCTGCTGCTCCAGCACTACGGCCAAGGCCCGGCGTAACTCCAGTACCAGGGGCAAGAAGGACTGGGCCAGATCGTCATGCAGATAGGGAGGCCAGACCAGCGGCTGTCGCCCATCCTGGGTGTAGGTGGCCAAAGCGCCATACAGCTCCATCCAGATCTGAAACAGCTCGCTGGGGTGTACATGAGCGCGCTGTTCCATGGCCCATAGGGCCGCCCGATAACGGTTGACCAGTTCCAGCATCATGAAGTCAGCCACATCGCCCTGCCCCCGCCCTCCCGGCCCCAGACGCTGGGCCAACGCCTGGGCGCGGGCCTGCAACAAGGCCTGTACATCAGCGCTCAACACGCTCAGCCGCGCGTGCGCCTGAATGGACAGGACAGGAGCAATAAAATCAGGGTCCAGCACCAAGGAACGATCAGACCGGCGTTCCAGAATGCGCGCCACCGGCATGGCAACGCTGTCTTCATAGACCTCGGACTCCGGCAAGAGCACAGGCTGCAAACGCCCCAATTGAGACAGACAAGGCTCGGGGGACAGGCCGCTGCTGTCATACAAGTCCTGCTCGCTGACCACATAGCGCGAACGACGTGCGCTGCTCCCGTCAAACTGAACTTCTGCTCGACCTGCCTGAGGCCGGGGCAACACCAACATCAGTCGCTCGGGACGCACAAGCTCAGGGGCGGTCCAGGCCGCGATCTGCATGGCGCCCGGCCTGCTGTCAAATGGCGTCCCGTCGGGCAGCAGGCCACGCGCTTCACGCAGCGCTACACTGCCCATGCTCAGGGCCTGCTCGTCCAGAATCAAGGCTTCAAAGCCCCAAAAAAAGGGCTGTGTGGCACGCCGTCCAGCCTGGGCGTAATGCTCCAGATACCGCTCCATCTGCTGAAAATGCTGGGGCCGTAAAAAAAGCCCTTCGGTCCAAATCACTTTATCCATTGAATTAATCCGTTCCACACCTATCAATCAAGCACTTGAATGGCGTTTTTGCGTAATTGCAGACTGACCTGGACGGCATCGGGAGCCGATTGCCAGAACTTGTAAATATTGGTGGTGCGCGACTCGGGCAGCGGCAGCAACACTCGCCACACACTGGCATCCAACTCGCGATAGCCCACGACCACGCCGACGGCGGTGGCCTGCAGGTCGCCCGGCCTTTTGAAGGTATGGGTCTGGCCGGGACGCAGCACGATCTGCGCGACATTGAGCAGGTCAGCTTGCAAGGCTTGTTGCGGGTCGGACTGCAGGGCAAAGAAATCCCGCGACTCAAAAGCACTTCCCGAGCGCAGCTCGAACACCAGCACCTGGACCGGAGAAGGCCGACCCGTGGTATCCGGGTTGAGCTGATCGTCCGCAGTCAGAACGATTTCATAAGGCACGGCCATGCGACTGGAGGTGGACGCGCACGCGGTCAACACGCCCAACATCAGCAGCGAACACAAACGAAGCAATCGGCAAACGGTCACGACGTCTCCTTGAATGACAATGCGCCCCATCTAAAAGCATGAATGCGACAACTTTGTTAAGGACACGGGGTGTTTCGGTGCTTACCCTTGCGCAACAACTCTTACAAAAGCATCCGCGTCATGTCATCTGGCTGTCTTTTTCCTTTCCTAGTCTTGGTGGCAAGTTCAACTTTTCTTTTTTCTGCCATGTATTTACCTGCCCGCCTGATTTCACCGGCTCTGGCCTTGTTGCTGGCGGCCTGCGCCCAGACCCCGAACAAACCGGTGGCTGTATTCAGCCCGGCTGCCGAAGCTGAGCTGGAGCAGATCCGCTCTGCCTTTCACGAAGGCGACTACACCGCCGTGATCCGGCAAGTAGGACGCTCCAGCACCTTGCCTGCTGCCGCGTCCCATCAATACAGCGAAGCCTTGAAACTGCAGGCCTTCAGCTTTTGTGTGCGCGACTACACCTTTTTGTGTGAAGAGCGTTTCAAGCAGGCCCGGGTGGTGGACCCTGGTTTTAGCTTGGCCCAGGCCGAGCGCGGTCACCCCATCTGGGGGCCGGTTTATGAAAAAGTGGCGGGAGCCCAGCCATGAGCACGTCGTTAGACTGGTGTTTACAAGCCGAATCCGGTGGCCCTCCCCGCCCAGTGCCTGAACCCGGTCTGGTGTGTGGCTCCTGGACACAGGCTGATCTGGTCTTACCCGACAACAATCAGACACCGCCCATCCTGTCTTACCTGCGACGTCAGCAAAATGTGCTGACGATTCAACGAGCCAGCGCAGACGGTCAGGTCGCCGTCAATGGCATCGAGCTGGCACTGGAGCAGGTCCAGACTTTGCACAATGGGGATCGCCTGACCTTAGGAGACATGCACTACCGGGTGGAGTCGGGTGCCCATCCTGGCACGCAGCCTGAAACGCCTTTGGCTGCGGCGCCCATGGCCGATCCTTTCGCAGACCTGCATGTTCCCGGCATGGTCCCGGTGGGCGGCCCCATGCCGGCCCCTTCGGACAAGCATCCCTTTGAGGCCGCCGCCCAACCGGGCCGCTCGACCAGCACCGACAGCCCGATTCCGGCAGTCAGCTGGCAGCCCGAATTGGGCCACGCGCCGGAATGGGTCAGCACCTTGTCGGACAAGGAAAATGCGTTCGATCTTTTGCAGGGAATGCGTCAGGCCTAAGCCTTAGCGCCGCGGATCGTGCCAATCGGGGCGGCTGTCCAGAAACAGGCACAGATCCGCTCGGTCCTGCGTGCCGGGTTTTCCCAGCCAGGTTTCCTGGCCCAGCCCCACTCCCGCCCCCAGGCCCAGATCAGGCTGTTCACTGGCATGCAGCACCAGTTGCAGTTGAACCGACCACTCCAGCCCCAGATACAGAGCCAGGCAATAGCGCAATTGCCGCCACGCCGGACGGCCCGGCAAGAAGCGTCCATAATCCTGCCGACTCAAGGGGCCAATCCGTATGCGTATGGTTTGCTGCACGTCCAGAATACGCGCCCCCAGCACGGCATTTTTCCCCAGCCCCGAACAGCTGCGGCCCAGACAGACCTGGGTTTGATCATCCAGCGCGACCCAAACCGGCACGTTCTGCTGAATGCTGACGGGCACTTGAAAATAGCTGGCCAGAAGCGCTTGCAGGGCAGGCGCACTGCGAGTTTGGGACGCCAGCGCAGGCGCCTGAAAATACACGGCATGATCGCTCACGGGAGCCGATTCGCCCTGACTCCCTACTCCAGCCAGACTGGCCAGCCAACGCGTGAAACCATCCTGATCATGTTCCAGGTCACAGACCGCCTGCGCTTGTGCCCATGCTCTGAAAAACAGCAAAAACAGACGGTGATGAAACTGGTCCAGAAAGGCCACACCGGCATGGTCACCAAAGTTGCGGCTCCGCTGGAAAAAGTACTCTGTCATGTGCAGTGGCAAAGGGCCATTGGGCCCCCACAAGCCAAAGCCTTGCACATCCAGATGCAGTTGTTCATCTTCCCAGCGCGCGGTTTGCACGCTGGAAGCCGCAAACGCCAGACTCGGCGGCTGGCCTACCCGCACCTCTTCCTGACGCGGCGTAGGCGCGGTTCCCAAGCGAGGCTGGCCCTGGGCTGCCTGCAAGGCATCAACGGCCCGCAAGACCCGAAACAGATCATGCCCAAAAGGCCATTGCTGAATGATCCGACCCAGCTCCTCCAAGGAAGCCTGTGGCTTGAGCTGCTCTTGCTCGGCCCGGTTCACAGCACCGCCCGCGTACCTGCTTGCGGCCCCCAGGCGCCCAGTTCCACTCCTGCTTCGGAACGAAATTGGGTAGAAACAAAACTGTTCAGACTGACATGGCGGGCCAGGTAACGACTGAGCACAGCGGCCAGAACAAACGGACGGCCACCGGGAAAACCACTCTGATCCAGCGTGACCTCAAAATGCACGCCACGCGCCATCACCAACGGCCCTGGCCCAGGCATGGCCCGCTGCACGGGCCGCGCCTGAACCGCCATAAGGGACGCCAGCTGGCGCAGAGCACCCGCATCAGCGCTGTCCACATGCGGAGCCAGCAAGGCACGCCAGCGATCCGCCGCCTGTATCGGGTCTGACTGCGCCACACCCAACTGGGCCAAGCTCATCTGCGCGATCAGCTCCCAGGCCTGGCGGCCTCCCGTCGAGGCCGCTCGCGGTCGGGTCAGTCCACCCAACAGGCGGATACCGGCCACAGGGGCCGACACCTGCAAACTGAAATCCGACTCAGGCGAACGAGGCAGCAGCAAAGGTAAATCACGGTTACTGCACCAGGCGGTCACACTGATCTGATTCATGCCAAAAAACTCGGACTGCTCATGCTGATTGACCAACGAGACATAGACTTCACTGCCTACGTAACTGCTGCGTCCCCCCCAACGCTTCTGGGCATCGGACACGAGGCGCGGTTCACGGCGCAACGTGTAATAGCGGCCATATGCCCCTCCATCCTGAGCCGTACTGGCATACAAGGGGCGAAACACAACATCGTCTGTTCCTCGTCGGCCATGGCCTTGCACCCGCTCCATCAGGCAAACTTCAAAGTCCATGGGACGGGTTCTGTCCATGACCACGTGATGATCGCTTGCCTGGGGACGCAAGGCCATACGTTCACTGCGTCGACGAAACAAATTCACGACGGGCGTGCAATACAAACGCACATGGCCAGGCCCGACTCGAGCGGCCAGATCAGGCCAGGCCTGTTTCAACACAATGTGCACACTCCAGCGACGGCTTTTCAGCGCCTGCGCCCGCGCTCTGGCAATTGCGGCTTGCAAACCCCGTAGCCGCACGAAAGCAAATCGCCCCGGCAAGGCAAAGTACTCCCGCAACAAGCGATGGCCGGAGAACTCCTGGGACACCATGGGCAAGATGGCTTGATCATCTTCCAGGCCATCGTGTGTCAGGCAATCGGACATCGCTAGAAACTGCGGCGCCTCGTCCTCCATCTGCACGAATACCCCCAAGGCCTGACGCAACAAGGCATCGAGCAACACGCTGCTGTCAGACTCCGGGCCAGCCAGATGCAGGCTCAGCTCATCTACCGCCAATTCTTCCAGTGTCAGGCCGCCTTGTACCGAAAAGTCCAGCCGCAAGGCCGAACGAGCCTGTGCCGCCTGTCGACTACCCAGCGCCGCCAGCGGCAGATCAGCAGCGACATCACCCAGTTGCACATGCGTCAAGGCCATGGGCCACAAAGAGACGGTATGACAGGTGGAAAACTCACAGGCGGTTTGCTCTCCAGCCGGAATACGGGAGCGCAAGGTGGTGTGACGCGGCACCGTAAAACCTTTGGCCAGCGCCCCTTCGCTCATGCTGGGACAAAACTGCACCAAGCCCATGCTGGGAGTGGGCATCAGCCAGGAAGGCTGGATCACATCCAGCAATTGCTGGCTCAGGCGGGGAAACTCCGCGTCCATCTTCAGCTGGATGCGGGCCGTCAGAAAGCTGAACCCCTCCAGAAGGCGCTCGACATAGGGATCAGCGACCGCCGTATCGTGGACACCCAGACGGGCAGCCACCTTCGGGTAGGCTTGCGCAAACTCGGCGCCCAGCTCGCGCAGATACGCCAGTTCACGATTGTAGTAATGCAAAAGCTCCGGATTCATCCCGATGCGTCACTCTCTTCAAGATCCAGTTGCCCGCTTTCCAGATCAATGCTGGTGCGCAGTAGAAATTCCTGCGGATACGGTTCACACCAGACATGGCCCTGAATACGCAGACTTAGCACGTTATGCAGATCCTGCTGGGAGCGGTGATCCAGACAATGCACCTGCAAGGTATCGGGCAAAATGCGGGGCTCGAAATGCAAAATCGCGGTGCGCAGCGCCTGTTCCACATCCAGCCACTCCACCTCGCTCATGGTCTTGCCGGCCAGCGGGCTCAAACCATAATTCAGGCAGGAGCGACGCACATGGACCAAGGCCTGCATCAAGGGAGTCGCCCCCTGATTGGGGGTATTGAGCAAATGACCCAGATCGCGCAACACCGCCTGGCGCATCTGGTACTGGCTCATGGGCTGGGGTGGCTCCCAAATCTGATCGGGCCGCTCGTCGGTCAACCGGTCCAGCAGACACGGTTGCAAGCGATCTGCCTGACCGCGCATCAGCGCGGCCCCGCGGCGTCCCGGTAAGCGAAAGCGGTCCATGGCGGCCCTACCTCTAGAAGCCAGCCCGATCAGGCCTCTTTATTCTGCTTGATATCCCAGGCCACCAGGGTTTCAGCCCCTTTGCTGCCGCGCTCGGACTGCTCCCAATATTGCTGCTTGACGCGTGCGGCCTGAAAGGAATAGTTGACCATCACACTTTCCACATCACGCTCGGCATTGAGCTGAACCGAAGTCACCAGGACTTCTTCCAGCGTAATTTTGGTGTATTCCACCTGCTCGCCACCGGCCTTGCACACCGACAGCTCCACCTTGCCCAGATGTTTGCCACTGGCGCAATGCTTCATCACCGCTGGGGCGGCCTTGTCAATGCGGGCGAGCACATGCAGATCATTGAAGTTGGCTTTGCCCTGACCGCCGCCCCCGCCCGAGCTCATGCTGCCGGGCTGGGAGGCGCCCCACGAGAACGACAGAATATCGGTCCAGTCTTTGTGGTTGGCATCTTTGGACTCGCCATTGGCGCCTTCAATCTTCATGAACATATCAACAGACACGCTTTTCTCCTTGGAGGTCGAATAAGGCCATCAAAGGCCAGGATGGAAATCAGTTCTGCTCGCCTTTCAATGACGGCAAGCGCGATACCAGTCGCAACGAAACCGTCAGGCCTTCCAGTTGGTAATGCGGGCGCAAGAAGAACTTGGCGGCGTAGTAACCGGGGTTATCGGGGACCTCCTGCACCGACACTTCAGCTGCCGCCAATGGCTTGCGCGCCTTGGTTTCCTGCGAGGAGTTGGTGGGATCGCCATCTACATAATTCATGATCCATCCGTTCAGCCAACGCTCCATATCGTCACGTTCGCGAAAGGAGCCGATCTTGTCACGCACGATGCATTTGAGGTAATGCGCGAACCGGCAGCAGGCAAACAGATAAGGCAGACGCGCTGCCAGACGGGCGTTGGCCGTGGCATCGGCATCGTAGTATTCCTGAGGTTTTTGCAAAGACTGCGCACCGATGAAGGCGGCAAAATCCGAGTTCTTGCGATGGACCAGCGGCATAAAGCCGTTCTTGGCCAGCTCGGCCTCGCGACGGTCGCTGATCGCAATTTCGGTGGGACACTTGATGTCCACGCCCCCATCGTCCGTCGGGAATGTGTGGCAGGGCAGATTCTCGACAGCGCCTCCCGACTCTACACCCCGGATCGCCGTACACCAGCCAAAATGCTTGAAGGAGCGATTGATGTTTACCGCCATGGCATAGGCCGAGTTGGCCCAGGTATACCGATCATGATTCGCGCCGTCCGTGTCTTCCTCGAAATCGAACTCATCGACGGGGTTGGTGCGTGCGCCATAGGGGAGCCGCGCCAGAAAACGCGGCATGGCCAGGCCGAGATAACGGGCATCCTCCGACTCACGCAAGCTTTGCCAGGCCGCGTATTCGGTATTGGAAAAAATCTTGGTCAGATCCCGCGGATTGGCCAGCTCCTGCCAGGACTCCATCTGCATGACCGACGGCGCAGCCCCGGCGATAAAGGGGCTATGCGCCGCAGCCCCAATGCGCGCCAGCTCGCCAAGCATTTCCACATCGGGCGGGCTGTGATCAAAGTGATAATCCCCCACCAGACAACCAAAAGGCTCACCCCCAAACTGTCCGTATTCCTGCTCATAGACTTTTTTGAACAAGGGGCTTTGATCCCAGGCCACACCTTTGTAGCGCTTCAGATTGCGAGCCAGCTCTTTTTTGGTCGCAGGAAGCACGCGGATACGCAGCAGCTCATCCGTTTCCGTATTGCTGACCAGATAATGAAGGCCACGCCATGCCCCTTCCAGGCGCTGAAACTCGGGGTGATGCAGGATGTGATTGATCTGCTCGGTCATCTTCTGGTCGATCTGGGCAATCACGGCCTGAATGGTTTGATAGGCGTCCTCACTCAAGGTCACAGACTGGTCCAGGGCCTGCTCGGCCAAGGTGGACACAGCAAACTCAACCGCTTGCTGGGCCTGCTCGGTCTTGGGACGAAATTCCTGCTGCAACAGACGGGACAGCTCATCGAGCTGGGCCGTGTCACGGGTAGCGGTCAAGGTCTGGGGGGAAGTCATGAGGTAGGGCTCCTTATGCGTGGGGATCGCTGTCCTGATCGCCTTGAGACTCGTTCATTGTCAGGGCCTGGGGTGGGCGGCCAGCCAGGGCGCGCAAGAGCTCCGGCTGCTCAAGCAAACGCGACAGCAGCGCTTCCGCCCCGCTTTTGCCATCCATATAAGTCAGCAAATTGGCCAGTTGGGTACGGGCTTCGAGCAGGCGTGCCAAAGGCTCGATCTGACGGGCCAGTTCGGCAGGAGAAAAACTGTCCATGGAATCAAAAGAGACTTCCACGCCCAGCACTCCGTCCCCCGTCAAACTATTGGGGACCTGCATGTTCAGCTTGGGCGCGATGGACTTCATGCGGTCATCGAAGTTATCCACGTCAATTTCCATAAACTTGCGCTCGCCCAGATCCGGCAGGCTCTCCGTGTTGTGTCCAGCCAGATCGGCCAGAACGCCCATCACAAAAGGCAGTTGCACACGGTGCTCGGCACCGTACAGTTCGACGTCATATTCAATTTGCACACGCGGAGCCCGATTGCGCCCAAGGAATTTCTGTCCACTACCCGAATTGGATTTCACAGACATCAGGTCTTCTCCAGTTGATTGATGGAATTAAGAGGCCGCCTCGGATCGAGGCATGAAAACCTGGATCTGTTCCCAGGCGCCGGGAGCCAGATCACGAATCAGCTCGTGAAAGCCCATAGGCACCAGTTGCTGGGCGCGCCGCAACAGCAAAGGGGCGGGATGACTAGGTTCGTACTGCTCGAAATACGCCACCAGCTTGTCCAGCAGCAGCACCACTTCTTCGCGCGATGAAACATGCAGGCTCTGCCAGTTGAGCAAATCCATGGGGGGGACTGACGGACGGCCAGACGACAATGTCACCGTACTCGTCGCACTTTCCTGTATGGGTTCAGGAGCCAGCGGCGCAGACGGGGAGGTCGCTGCATCCAGGACCGCGCTGGCCGCTTCCACGGTATCCCAGGCCCCATCGAGCCGCAGCGCCCATTCCGTCTCCAGATGCTGCCGCACCAAGGCCTCCAGCTCCTGGCGGAACTGGCGTAGACGACGCAAGGCCTGAGTCTGACTCTGGCCGGCGGCAAAAGCACGACGCAATTCTTCTACCAGTCGGTCTCGCCCAGGCAGGCCAGAGTCTTTCTGCCCCCCATCCAGTACGTATCCGACTTCGCGCAAATTCAATTGACGGTGCCCCAGGCTGACCACAGGGGCTTCACGCATCAACCGCCCCAGCCCATCAATCGCCGACAAACCCGCCAGGGCATTGACACGGGGCAACGGGTCCAGCTCGCCATCCTCATACAGGCGTGGGTGGACGTACTCCCAGCCCTTTTGCAA
The DNA here is from genome assembly GCF_051948705.1 of Alcaligenes sp. Lyrl_28. NCBI lineage: Bacteria > Pseudomonadati > Pseudomonadota > Betaproteobacteria > Burkholderiales > Alcaligenaceae > Alcaligenes > Alcaligenes sp. Lyrl_28. The sequence goes on along the minus strand of NZ_JAYJLG010000004.1, from coordinate 190,909 downwards.
CGCACCTAACAGCCATTGGCATACGTCCACCAAGGCAGGCAGTCCACCGGTCTGCAAACGCGCCTGGGCCAGAACCACCAGCAAGCGGATATCGGCCGAGCGATCCAGCAAATCCTGCACCAGACGGACGATGCGCGTCCAATCGGGAACCTGGGCCGGAATGATGGTTTGGCCAAACTGCTGTTCACCCTGTACGTGCAGCGCCTGCATCAAGGCCAGAAAATCTGCCTCGTACTCCAGGTTCTCCCCGTAAAGAGCCTTGTCAGGCGCCACGCTCCAGGCTGGCTGCCACGGTTCCTGCATGCCTTCGACCATAGCTGTCGTCTCGAAAAACTGATTACGCAGCCAGTCTAGAAAGCGAAGGTGACACCTTTTTGACTAAAATTTTTCCTTACTTATTTTGCAAAATAGATGTATTTATGCTCTTTTTGAAGCATATAAACGCAAAAGCGCCGCCCGCAGGCAGCGCTTTTCAAACCAACACAGAGAGCGGGCAAAATCAGCTATCCAGCCCCTGCTCCTGTCGCCAATGCTGATAACGTTGCTCCAGAACCGGTCGCAGGGTCTCGTAACTGTCCCAGTCGTCGGGCACATGGTAGATAGAGGGCAGCACCTCGTCGTCCAGCGTATCCACGTAATCGTCCAGATACAGCTCGTCGTAATAAAAATCGCTGAAAGCCTTGCCCAACTCGGACATATCTTCGCTGACCAGCACGTCGTCGCAGCAGTCTTGCAACAATTGCGAGCCTTTGAGCATGTGATCGCGGCACTGGCGCACCTCGTTGGGATAGCGATCGACAAAGGTATCGGCCAGCAAACCTTTTTCCACCAGCCAGGCCAGGTACATGCCAATATGGGTGCGCCCGCCCTGCGGGCCCAGACCAGCAGGATAGTCCCCACCGACATGCCAGTCCACAGCGTCATATTTAACGGGATCAGTGTGCGTTTTCAATGTCGTACCTCCGTAGGTATGCGTAGGTTCTTGGGAAGGGGCTGGCGGGGCGCATTCTTGCCAATCAATTCTGCTCCCCTGCTCTCCATCGCCTTGTCCTTGGCCTTCTGGGTTGCGGACCGGCGTGCTCCCCCACTTTTGACTTCGACCGCCCGGATTTTGCCCGTGTTCTTGTCCTTGATCAGTATATCGATCACACGGCGGGTCAGCGGTGTTTTTGCAGATACCTGCGTACCCATCACCTCATGGCCTTCCTGCTTCAGCTCGGCCTCAACCTCGCGTTCCCGCTGCGCGCCACGACGCCGGTTGCGTTTAAGCTGCGCCCGCTTGGCCTCCCGTGCCGCCGCCTTGCGCGCCGCCTCCGGCCCGCTGCCCGAGACGCCTTTGCCGCCTTTACCGAGTCCGCCACCGGCACCACCGCCACCTAGCAACAGCACTTTGAACTGGCTGGGCACCACCCGCATGCCCACTGTGTTGACGGTATTTTGCATGCTCAGGCTGGTCAGGCGGGTGGCTGGAATTCCCTTCCACAGCACATTGGGCACACAGGTAATGGAGCGCGAACGCGACATCACGGTTTGCGAGATCAAGCCCAAGGCTACACCCGGATTGTCGCCATTACTCAAGGGTATCGTCGTGAGCAGATTATGGGCAGGGCCGCCCTGCAACAAGATGTTCCAGGCATTGGGGATGCCCATCAGCCCCGTCGCAAAATTGGGGTAAGGAATGGGCAACAGAGCCGGTGGCGTCTTGCAGATGTCGGGAAAGGCGATGTCCATACCGCCCCGTTGGCAATTGGCAAACATCCGGGCTCCTTACTCAAGATTCATATAACGCGCCGTCCAGCTTTCGGATTCGTGCAAAGCCGGATGATTGGGCAGGCAGCCTGCAACCTGCTCCTGTCCGGCCTTGTCCTGCAGGCAACGATGAAACTGGGTGCGTTCAAAATGCGCGCCATCCCAACGGGCCCGGCGGCAATCTGCATACGAGAAATCCGCATAACGCAGCTGGCTATGCTCGAAACGGGCCTGCTCCAGTACCGCCTGCGCGAAGTAGGCTTGCTGTAAAACCGAACCGCGAAAATCCGCCTCGGGGGCATGGGCTTGAGCCCACAGGCTTTGCGTCAGATTGGCTTGCCGCATTTGCAAGCCTTGGGCTTGCGCCTGAACAAACAACGCCTGCTCGGCCTGCACCTGGTTCAGCACGGCCTGATTCAGGATGGCAGACTTGAAATTGGTGCTGCAAAGGCGGGCGTGGCTTAGGTCCGCCTGAGTAAAGTCGGACCCCATCAAAACACTGCCACCCAGATCCAGCCCGGACAAGTTCATGCCTTGGAAATTGCAGTCAATCGCGGTGACCCGGCTCCAGCGACTGCCTGCCAGCAGGCTGCCGCGCCAATCCAGTTCCATCACCGCCACCTCTTCCAGCCGGGTTGACCGCAAGGACAGCTCGCCAGCCCGGCAACCTGTCCAGGTACAGGCTTGCAACAAAGCCTGATCGAAATTTCCTGACCGCAGCACACAATGCGCCCAATGCGTCTCGATCCAGGCACCGCCTTGCCAAAGAGCACCCTGCAAATCGCAGTCCTGCCAGGTCACCTCACTTGCCTGTACATGTTTGCAAGACAGCTCCTTGAGTACACTGTCCATAAAAACGCAGCCGTCCAGGGTACTGGCATCCAAGACGGCCCCGCTCAGATCGCACTGGTGAAAATGGCTACCCGCCAGATTGACACCTAATGCCTTCACGCGTGGCAAGCGGCAGGACAGGAACACGGCCCCGGAGTAATCACCTGGCGGCAGATACAAGTCACTTAAATCCAGACCTTGCAATGGCTCACCCTGGCGGATGCGCAAACGCAAAACATGAGCGTCCATCAGACCGGGCCTCCCGCCGGTCCACGACGTGCGGTGCGCAGGTAGACATTCCGGCTACGAGTACGCATGTCGGTTTGCCATCCTTGCAGATCAGCCCGAAACAGATTCACCGTATCCAGCAAGGCTCCGCGCACATTCGCTCCGCCGGCCAGACTGTTGCTCATATCAACCTTGCTCAGCACGGCTTGACTGAAGTCCGCATCAATCAAAATGCACTCTCGCAAAACGGCCTGACTCCATTGCGAACCGTGCAGATTGGCACGGGATAAATCGCAACACTGGAGCTGAGCTTGTTCAAAGCAGGACTGGGATAAATCCACGCCTCGCAGATTGCTCTCTTCCAGACGCGCCCCCTGCCAGTTTGACCCTGGCATATCCAGGCCGGACACCACACTTTGGTGCCATGTACTCGCACTGCAATCTGCCACACCATCGAGCAAACCCAACAGCCAGGACGACTCTTTCAGCGTGGAGCCGCGCAAGGACAGCCCACGCAGATCACAATCCAGCCAGAGGCATTGCTGCAGCTGGCAATCCTGATACCTCACCCCAGACAAGCGCGAGCGCATCAAATACTGCACTTCCTGCAACTGGGAGGACTCGAACGTACAGCGCAGCATATCCACATCCAGCCATTCCTGTTCCTGCAAATGGGACTGCTGAAACAACACATCCTGCCAACTGGATTCGCGGGGTTGCCAACGTATCGCCTGCACGTGACGAAACTGCACCGACTGCAAGACCGCTGCGCTGAAATCCACATCATCCAACTGGGACTGGGTGAACTGCACCTGCTCCAGGCGAGCCCGCACAAAACTCGCCCCTGAACAATCCGCCCCCGCAAATGTGCCTTCTGTCAGAACGGCATCGTTAAAGCAGGTGCCCACACAGCGCACACCGGAAAAGTCGAAACCCTGCAAATGCAGGCCGCTCAAATCCAGACCGGAAAGATTCCGCGTTCCTGCCAAAATCAGTTCCACGCGCCTGCGCAAACGCTGTTGCCTCAGCTCGGAGACCAGCATGGCATCGCCATAGGCTTGCATGGCCTGCCTGGCCTGTTCGACAGGCTTGGCCAGCACCCCGGATACCGCAGCGTTATCACTACCCATCCTATCGAGTTCATCTAAAAGGTGTTGGGTTTCCCGGGCAGCAACCCGATAAGCCGCCTTGTCCTGAAAAGGGGATTGGCGCTGCATATCCTGCACCTGCTCCATGCCCGCAGCCAGTTTCTGACGCGCATCCCACAGCTGACGATTGGACTGACGCACTTCCTGCACCCAGTCTGTCCGGTCTATATCCATAGGCTTGGGAGGCCCTGCCTGTGTCAGCGAAAAAAAGTCATCTTGCCAGGCGGGGTGAGCTTGCGCCGCCTCCTGCGCCCACCGCTCCAGACGCGTGCGCATCGTCAATGACAAGGGATCGTCCGGGCTGCTTAGCACCTCACCCAGGGGGGCACAGCAAGCCTGGGGCAGCAAGTCTTGATCGCGCAAGGCAAACAGGCCAGCCTGATCTCCTTCGCTGCGCAAGTGCAGCACGCGCTCATAATGATCCTGGCCGCGAGCTTGTCCTGCCAGCTCCACTGCGGGCATTAACACACTCACATCTTGAGCCTGCGCATCCTGCACGGACACACTTCCCTGATACAGCAGCAACATGTGGCCCAGGTCCGGAAAAAACCAGACTGTGGTGTGCAGCAGATCCAGCTTTTGCAATCCGGGGACCCGACGATCCTGATACCAGCACATGGCTTGCCACTGCGGCAAGGTGCCGCACCACTGGGGTCGTTGTGCATGCAGATGGTGTAGCTCCCACGTACTGTCTGCAGGCCAGTGGCTCTGCCTGGGCCACCACTGATCTGGCTCCGCCGTGTTGAAAAAATGCGGGTCCAGGCTGTCAAGCATCATGCCCGGATCATGTTGCAACCAGGCGGGATCATAATGACCGGCCAAACGAAAACGTCGTGGTCGCAACGGAGAGACGGGCCCCAAACCGGCCGGGCTGCCTTGCTGAGCAGAACGATGCAAACGCCCCTCCCAGGGTTCGACCTGAGGCAACGTCAGCGGCTCTCCAGGAGCGGCAAGCTCCATCCCCATGCCTGCCGGATTATCGGGATACTGCGGCCCTCCCCAGCTACGGCTACCATCCAAGGGCACACGCGTAAAAGGCGCTGCCTCGCCGGGCCTGCCTTGACGCCATTGGCGTCGCCCGAACACGGCCAGCCTCTTTTCAATGGGGCCGACACGGGCTTGAACCACCAGTTGCGAGACCTCTTGCCCCTGCGGAGCACAGGCATGTCCCGATACCAGAAACTCCGCGCAAGGCTTGGGTAAAGCCAGATCCACCACCTCATCGTCCAAGATCAGGCTCGACACCCCCTGCCACATGCGTGCATCAGTGCTTAATAAATGCGGCGCATCCATCGAGCACCAGGCCTGGACTGAAACACCCAACGCATGCTGACCACGCCAGCTCCAGGGACGCGCCAAAACACCCAAGCGCAATGGCTTGACTAGGCGCATATGAACTCCTTAGCCATGTTTGCTGGTCCGATCATTGTTTCTGTTCATCCTGCCACATAAGGTCAATCACCATAGGAAGTGAAGACAGGCCGCAATTGCAATACGACCTGTTCACGATCAAGCGCGCAACGTGTCGGTTCATGGAGGTCGCCCAGCACGGCCACCACCTGACCTGGCCCAAACCGGCTGTGCAATTCGGGTTGAATCAACACCTCTATAAACGTCCTGCGCCCCTCGACGTCCAGACTAAGACGCAACAAGGGATAAACCAGCTTGAACACACCCGGCAGCAACTCCTCTTGAGCCACGATGCGCGCCTGGCATCGCAGCGCCTTCCTGGAGCGCAGCCGCTGATACACGCGTTGCTCGGGCCAGGCACGCCAATAACGCACAAGCGCTCGAGCACCAGCCACCAAGAAGCCCACCGGCACCACCAGCACGATGGCGACCAGATATGGTAAAAAACCACTCCATTCCAAAGCCATGCCGATACGTACCATCATCGCCGCCAGACTCAGCGCCAGAAACATCCAAAGAAGCAGCCCTAGCATCTCAGCCCTTTTTCCCAAAGCCGGAACCTGACACTAATCCACATACGGGCTGTGCACAGGTTTGAGCTGCAAAGCCACCTGCTCACGATCAATGGCGCATTGGCGTGGATCAGTCGCGTCACAGAGCACCGCCACCGTATTACCCGGCCTGAATCTGTACCCCAGTTCAGGCTGCATCAGCACATCCAGATCAACGCGTGTTCCCTGCACATCCAAAACCAGGCGTACCAAGGGATAAGCATGTGTGCGCCCTTCCCGCAATGGGGTGCACTCCACAATCTCCGCCTGTACCCGCACTGCATTTCCCCGGACCAGCTTTCTGTATCTGGCCTGCTCCGGCCAGGCGCGGTAATGCTGCATGAAATCGCGGCGCGTCGTCTCCAGCGCTATCAGGAAAAACAGGTACAAGAAAATAGAGATATAAAAGCCCGGCCCTTCCCACTGGGTCATCACGCCCACGTAGGTAATCATCGCCGTCAGGAACAAGAGCATTAAGCCTGTGCGTACCGCCGTTGCCATCGTGAATCTGCCCCTCCTTGATTACATGAACAAATGCAGGATGGCCTTACGCAAACTCATCATCGATTTGTGCGTTTCCATGCCTATCTTCTTCAAGGCCAAGCCTTTCTTCTTGATATCGAGCATGACCTCATCGTTTTTGAAGGTCGCCTTATCGATCTTGTAATAGGCCCACTGATAGTTCAGCCCATACGCCTGTGCCCGCATGCCCCAGGCATCCAGGGAAGCGCCTGTCCCGTTCAGGCGAAACCCCGTCACCCTTTCGGTGTGAGGCACCCAGAAGCGCTCCAGACTCGTGACATTGACCTTCCAGCTGGGCGTGGTGATGTTCACCCCTGTTGAGGCGGTAATGTCCACGGGCCCGGAAATGCTTTTGGTCAGATTGCCGGTCAGGGTGTCAGTGACATTGCCAGTGGTAGTCAGGTCCACATTACCCGTAACGGTTTCTTTAACATCGCCGGTCACGGTGTAGTCCACCGCGCCAGTAATCGTGCGGGTGTAGTCGCCGGTTTGAGTGGAGTTGCGGGTGCCGGTGATGGCGTCCGTGACCCCGCCCGTGACGGTATGGGTGACATCGCCGGTAATCGTTCTGCTCAGGTCCCCGGTCAGCGTATCGGTCACATTGCCTGTCACCGTGCGCGTCACATCACCGGTGTGAGTGCGCGTCTGCTCGCCCTCTATGGTTTCGACCAGATCTCCGATGACTGTGCGTACAACCCCGCTATTGAAGGTCTCGGTTTCCAGATCCTGCACCGTGGTGGTGCGGGTCGCCATAACGCTCAAGGTATCGTGGCCAGTAATCACGGTAGTCCGGTTGCCATCGACGGTATGGGTTTCGTCCCCTTCAACTTCCGTGTCCAGATTGCGCTCGGCATGTAGCCAGATACGCTCCTGACCGGCCCTGTCCTCAAACATGAAGGCGTTGGCGTTGCTGGGGTCACCGTCTTTGGAGCGGCTCAAAAAGCCGCTTTGCGTCGCATTGTCCGGCAGGTTCCAGGGTGGCATATTGCTGGCGTTATACACGCGACCGACCGCAATGGGCCGGTCCGGGTCGCCCCCCAGAAAGTCCACGATCACTTCGTCGCCCACGCGGGGCAATTGAATGCCCCCAAAGCCGCCGCCTGCCCACGGGCTGGAGACGCGCAGCCAGCAGGAGCTGTTTTCATTGGCCTGCCCATAGCGGTCCCACAAAAACTGAACCTTGATGCGACCATACTGATCGGTCCACAGTTGCTCGCCGCTCTTGCCCACCACCTTGGCGGTTTGAGGGCCGTAGGTGCGTGGAACCGGCGTAAGCCGCAAAGGACGGTAAGGCTGGCTGGATGGCATCACCCGAAAATCAATAAAGTAGTGGCTGGCCATGCCACTCTCACCGGTATGGCTGACATCGAGAAAATCGTAATCAACCTGGGTCACCAGGTAATCGCGATTGTCCTCCAGACGCGGATGATTGCGCACGGACAACACATACCCTGGCGCGACCCCGCGCGCATTGGTCTGGGCTTGCGCCTGACTGCGTACCGCCTGCAAGGCTTCGAGCCGCAAGCGAGAGTAATGCTCACCGTGGTGAGGCTCGGTATAGCCACCCGCCCATTCGTACACTTCCAGATCACCCAAGGCGTGTTCAGCGGGGTTGCTGCGTGTGGCGTCCAGGCTGGCCCCCGGCTTGCAATAGTCGTAATCGGCCGTCGCGTAACGGCCCGGAGTGACTTGCTCATACGGGTGCCAGGCATGGATATGCTCGACATCGGGATGCGCTACCCGGTCGGGGGACACAAAGGGTAGTTCAGTCAACCAGGGCGCAGCCGCATGCTGGCCGGCATCATCCGCCATCACCAGCGTATGAGCCCCGTTACGATGTTCGAACCAGTAGTAAATCCCTTCGCGCTCCATCAAGCGGCTGACAAACTGAAAATCGCTCTCCTGATACTGAACGCAATAAGTCTGACGTGGATAATCCTGCGTCAGCCGAGATTCCCAGGCAAAGGGGTAACGGCCCAGTACGTCCTGCAAGACCTCAGGCACTGTTTTTTCCTGAAAAATCCGGCTGTCCATGTTCTGGCTCAAGAACCAGAGCCAGGGACGCAAGGTGGCCCTGTAGGTGTAAAAGCGGTCGCTACGACCTGTTTTGCCCAGCAGACGAAACGCGCTGATGCGCCCGTCCAGGAAACGCGGAACGGCAAGCGGCGTCCTGATCTCCAGACTCAGGGACTCACCCAGCAAGCTGCGTAAATCCAGCAAGGGTGTGTTGCACACCACATCCACCTGCAACTCAAAGGGCTGAGACAACCCTTCTCGGCCTTGCAAGGCCTGAAACAGCAGGACCTCCGGGCCCAAGGGGCTATGCACTTGCACAAGACGTTCTGTCAGCATGCCTACCCCATGTGTATTTGGTCAGCGTCAACTTTGACCAGCTCACGTGCGCTCATCAAGGTATGGCGGGCATGCAAACGCATTTGATGCTGGGCTTGTACGTCCAGTCGGCCACCACGCCAACGCTCTTCTTTTTCAGTCAGACGAAATACGTGATTACAGACTTGAGACAAGCGATCGGACACCGTTTCCTGGACCCGCGACAAGATCCGCAGCGTGCCTGCCGTCAGGCTCACTTCTCGGCCCGACTGGCGCAAATGCGCACCGGCCTGCAACGTCAAATCGGCCTCGGACTGAATATGTACCCCTCCCTGCGCAGCCTGCACATGCAACCCTTGCTCAGCCACCAAATGCAAGGCCCCGCCCTGAGGGCGCTCCAGCACGGCAAACACATAGGCCTGCTCGCCATCGGCCCCGCCTACCCATACCTTGTCACCCACTTGCGGCTGCACCAGGCAACTGACGGCCTGCGGCACAATCCAGCAGCGCTCGCCGCAGTCGACTTCAAACTGCCCCGACTCCAGACGGGCCTTGACCCACCCCTGCCAGAACAGGGGGGGCACATGCAGGCTGGACACCATGCGCGAGGGCAATCCCATACATCCTCCGTGTGAGCTGTTCAACACAATAAAAAGGACTATGGCGCGGGCCTATGTCTACTCTATGACAACAACAAACCTTTACTTTTTTGACATTTAGCGGGTTTTAAGCAAATTTGCTTACACGTATCGCGCTCTTGCCCCTCCCTGCCGGGGACAGACCAATAAAAAGCCGCCCGAAGGCGGCTTTGTCCAGCAACGATAAAAGCAGCAGATCGGAAATTATGTCCGCTCGAAAATCCCGGCTGCACCCATGCCGGTACCAATACACATGGTGAGCATGCCGTATTTCAACTGACGACGCTGCAAGGCATGAACCACCGTAGCAGCACGCATGGCACCGGTCGCACCCAGCGGGTGGCCCATGGCAATGGCGCCACCCAGCGGATTGACCCGCTCAGGGTCCAGACCCAGATCCCGAATCACTGCCAGCGACTGAGCCGCAAAGGCTTCGTTCAGCTCGATCCAGTCCATCTGGTCTTGCTTCAAGCCTGCCAGAGCCAGCGCATGCGGGACGGCTTCTTTAGGCCCAATCCCCATAATGGCAGGCGGTACGCCACGCACCGAGAAGGTCACAAAGCGTGCCAGGGGCGTCAGATTGTGCTCCCGCAAGGCTCGCTCGGAGACAAGCAGCAAGGCACCGGCCCCGTCCGAGGTCTGCGAGCTGTTGCCGGCCGTGACCGAACCACGCGCCGCAAACACGGGGCGCAATTTACCCAAGGCTTCCAGACTGGTATCCGGGCGTGGGCCTTCGTCCCGTTCGACCACTTGGGTTTTAACGGAGATTTCCTGAGTGTTCAGGTCAGGCTGGCGACGGGTCACCGTAACCGGCAAGACTTCACCCGTAAATTCGCCCGACTCCCAGGCCTTGACGGCTTTCTGGTGCGAGGCCAGAGCAAACGCGTCCTGGTCTTCGCGAGACACCTTCCACTGACGAGCGACCTCTTCAGCCGTCAGGCCCATACCGTAGGCAATCCCGTAGTTTTCGTCCGAGGTAAAGATCTCGGGACTGAAACTGGTGTTCACGCCCATCACCGGCACCTGACTCATGGATTCCACGCCGGAGGCCACGATAATGTCTGCCTGACCAGTACGGATACGATCGGCCGCAATGGCGATGGCACTCAGACCCGAGGCGCAGAAACGGTTGACGGTCATGCCGGCCACGGTGTGCGGCAACCCTGCCAGCAAGGCGGAGATGCGCGCGACGTTAAAACCCTGTGGGCCTTCAGGCAGGGCGCAGCCGGCCACCACTTCTTCAATGGCGGCCGGGTCCAGCTTGGGTACATCAGCCAGCATGCCGCGAATGGCATGCGCCAGCAGCTCGTCAGGGCGATAGGACGAAAACACGCCACGAGGCGCTTTTCCGATGGGTGTACGCTTGGCAGCGACGATATAAGCTTGTTGTACAGTCATGTCCACTCCTTGATCCGCTCTAGTTACGCACGGGCTTGCCAGTGCTCAACATCCCAGCAATACGCTCCTGGGTCTTGGGGGAATTGAGCAGCGCCATGAAAGCCTGCCGCTCTTGCGTCATCATCCATGCCTCATCCACCAGCGAGCCTGGATCTACATCGCCCCCGCAGATCACGGTTACGACCTTCTCGGCGATATGGAAGTCATACTCCGAGATAAAACCACCTTCTTTCATATTCACCAGTTGAGCTTTCAGTGTGGCAATGCCATCGCGACCGGCCACCGGGAAGCGACGTGGCAGCGGCGCACGCCAGCCGGCGCTGGCCAAAGCCTGAGCCTGACGAACGGCCACATACACCAGTTCCTGACGGTTCATCACGATGGTGTCGGACTCCTTCAGAAAACCAAGCTGGCGGGCATCCAGCGCAGAACGCGACACCTGGGCGCTGGCAATTGCCAGCGCAAAGCGCTTCAGATACGCCAGCAGTGGGGCGTCGGGCGCCCCCATGGCCTGCAGTTCGGCCGCGCGGCGTGCCGAGTACGCCAGACCACCGGCACCCGGCACCAGTCCCACACCGACCTCCACTAAACCGATATAAGACTCGAAATGGGCAACCCGGTGCGCACAATGGACAGCCAGTTCGCAACCGCCACCCAGAGCCAGACCGGCCACCGCAGCCACCACTGGCACTTGGGCGTAACGGATACGCAGCACCATGTCCTGCATGGCGCGTTCCACCGGCTCGACCGCCGCCACCCCCTCTTTCTCGAACAGCGGCAAAATGGCCTTCAGGTCGGCACCCGCGGAGAACGGGTCGCCATCCTGTGCAATGACCAACGCCTGATACGACGCTTCGGCCAGCTCAACCGCCTTGAACACGCCATTGACTACGCCGGGGCTGAGCGTGTGCATCTTGGTCTTGAAGGACACAATCAGCACATCCTGGGGATGCGGCGCGGGTAACGTCCAGCAGCGTACCGATTCATCCTCAAACACCGTCGTGGTTTCCAGGGACTCGACTTCGCCGACCAGCAAAGGGGTGCCGATGTGACGCTGATAAACCGGCAGTTCGCTGCGACCTTCAAAGCGACTTTGCGATGGATTCCAGGAACCGGCGGCAGTGTGGACACCCTGGGCTTCCCATACCGGGCCGCGTGTCGCCCAATCGGGCAGCGGCTGATTACTCAGTGTCTTGCCGTCCTGAATATCCTGAGTGATCCACTCAGCAACCTGACGCCATCCCGCCGATTGCCAGATCTCGAACGGCCCCTGCTTATGACCAAACCCCCACTTCAGGGCCAGATCCAGCTGACGGGCGTTGTCTGCAATGTCTTGCAGGTGAATGGCGCTGTAATGGAAGGTGTCGCGCAACACCGCCCACACGAATTGAGCCTGAGGCTTGTCGGACTCGCGCAGTTGACGCAGCCGTTCGGCCGGGTCACGTACGGCCAAAATGGCGGCGACATCGGGATCGATTTTCTGGTCAGCCGTCACGTAATCGCGCTGCTGTGCATCGAACCGCTGGATTTCACGCCCCTTCTTGCGGAAGAAACCGGCGCCGGTCTTTTGACCCAAAGCGCCTGCGTCAATCAGACCCTGCACTTCGGGCGGCAGGCCAAAGTGTGCTTTGAAGCTGTCATCAGGCAGTTGATCCTGCATGGTACGAATCACGTGTGCCAGGGTGTCCAGACCCACCACGTCAGCCGTCCGGTAGGTACCCGATTTGGCGCGTCCCAGGCGAGTGCCCGTCAATTCATCAACCTGCTCATACGTCAGGGAGAAACGGCGTGCCTGCTCGAACACGGACAGAATGCCGAAAACACCGATGCGATTGCCAATGAAGTTGGGAGTATCTTTGGCGCGAACCACGCCCTTGCCTAGTTGCGAGACCAGGAAGGTTTCCAGAATATCCAGCAGGGCTGGCTGAGTGTATTTCGTGGGGATCAGCTCCACCAGGCTCATGTAGCGTGGAGGGTTGAAAAAGTGCACGCCGCAAAAACGTGGGCGCAGCGCTTCCGGCAACACCTCTGCCAACGAGGTGATGGACAGGCCCGAAGTATTGCTGGCGATGATGGCGTTAGGGTTCAGTGCTGGCCCGATCTTGCGGTACAGATCCTGTTTCCAGTCCAGGCGCTCGGCAATCGCCTCAATCACCAAGTCGCAATCGGCCAGACGATCCAGATTGTCTTCATAGTTGGCCGGCTCAATCAGGTCAGCCAGATCGGGCGTACCTAGGGGAGCGGGATTCATTTTTCGAAGATGGGCGATGGCACGAGTGACAATGCCATTTTTTGGCCCTTCACGCGCGGGCAGATCAAACAAAACGACGGGTATGCCTGCATTCACGCAATGGGCGGCAATTTGCGCGCCCATAACGCCGGCACCGCACACGGCGACCCGACGTAAGGTTCGGGCACTGCCCGTCACTGCACTGGCTGAACTAGATGTCATAGGTTTGTCTCCAGGAAACTGAACCCCCACGCCGCGCAAGATCCCAAACGGGGCTCTACGATGTGAGGCGATCGGATAATCGTACACGTACCAGCGGCTTTAAGACCATAAAGTCTTTTTTATTTTCATTCAAAGCGGGGCGTAGATCAAATCCATCTTCATCAACCGGTCTACCGTGGCGTGTCAGCGTATGTTTCCGTGGCCTTACCTGCATCCGGAAAAATTCAAACGATCGTTTCAATCTCTTTTATTTCAATAGATTGAACCAGCATCATGCTCTTTTCTTGCGCCATTCATTCCGAATAGGATTACTCGCCCCAGGTGCGCAGCAGGCCTGTCCCGGCCTGGTTTTTATTATTTCTTTTTTATTTTTTTCAATCCGGTTTCTATTTAAATTTTCATTTAATTTAATTAATTATTCATTTTAAATATTTCAAACGAATAATGACCCGGAGACTAAAAAATGGCGCATCCTTCTCCCGCCTGAACGGATACTTTGCGCAGCATCCGGGCTTGAGAAGCAGCAACGCCGACGAAGGACTGGCAGCGTAGCGCCCACAAGAAGACAAAAACGGCGTACTTTGTAGGCCAGAAACGACCACACTTTCATCTTGGCGAACCCTATCGCGCTTTATGACCCTATGATCCGGCCTCAAGACGCGCCCCCCTTATCCTTGGGCACCCTCTTTCTGATCTTTGCTCGCATTGGCCTGACCAGCTTCGGCGGGGGCTTAAGTGCTTGGCTCATGCGTGAATTTGTCGTGCAGCGACGATTAATGAGTCAGGCGGATTTTTTGAGCGGTCTGGCTCTGTCCCAAGCGCTGCCCGGCATAAACGTCGTCAATTTATCTATCTGGATTGGCTACCGCCTTCAGGCCGGCCCAGGCGCTTTGGTCGCCTCGCTGGGCATGGTTCTCCCCCCACTGCTTGTGGCCATTCTGATGCTGATCGGGCTGGAGCAGTTGACGGACTCTGTGCTGGTTCCCCAGATCATGGCGGGCATTGCGGCTGCCGCCCTGGGCCTGTCCCTTGAAATGGGGGTGCGCTCGGCACGCAGCGCGGCCACCGGCGCCATACCCATTGCCCTGATGATGGCGGTCTTTATCGGCATATTTGTCATGGAATGGAACCTGATCGCCGTCATTGTGATCTGTGCTCCCCTGTCGGTCGGGTACGCCTGGCTGCAATTGGAAGACGCTGCGACGAAACAGCCATGATCCCCATCCTCTTGCAACTTATCCGTGTCTTTGCCCCCCTGTCCTTCCTGACCATTGGCGGTGGGCAAAGCATCATTCCCGAAATACATCGGCAATCGGTCGATATTCATGGCTGGCTCAGCGATCAGGAATTTCTGGATTTGTTTGCCCTGTCACGCCTGACACCCGGCCCAAAATCCCTGCTGGTCACGCTGGTGGGCTGGAAAGCAGCGGGCTGGGCCGGCGCCCTGGTGGCATCGATCGCCATTTTTCTGCCTTCAGCGGTGCTGATTTATTATCTGGCCACCATCTGGAAGCGCTATGAAGGCAGCCGCCTGATCCGCGCCATCGAAATCGGCCTGCTGCCTATTGCCGCCGGCATGATCCTGGCGGCCAGCGGCACGATTCTGAAAGCAGCCCAAGGCGGAGTGTGGGCTTGGGGGACGGCGTTGGCCTGCGCCGCCGTCCTGCTGCTCACCCGCATCAATCCCTTATGGCTATTGGCGGCTGGTGGTCTGCTTTTTGCGTTGACACACGCTGTGACCTGAACCTACCTGGCCCCGTCAATACGTCTTTTTCTGGTCCCCGCTTCGTTCTAAAGTCGATAACGGTATCCCAGAGCGCCTGTCTCTTTCAATAAACGCCGTATTTCCACCTTGATTAAGCGCAATACATTGAGCCGCCAGACCGGCAAGCGGTACAATAGCAGGTCTTTTTACCCCCTTTTACCCACGACATGGCTGTAAATACTGACCAAGCCGTACTAAATCTGGATTCCGCTTCGCTGGGCTATGGCGCTTTCACCGTCCTGGCGGATGTGTCCATGACCGTCCAGAAAGGCCAGGTCGTCGCCATGATGGGGGGGTCAGGTTCCGGAAAAACAACACTTCTACGGGCTGCCACCGGGCAAATCCGTGCCCAGAAGGGGACTGTTACGGTGTTTGGTCAGGATCTGGCCAAGCTGGACGGCGAGGCCCTGCGCCAGACGCGCCAGCGCATGGGTGTCCTGTTTCAGCAAGGCGCCCTGTTCACCGACCTGAACGTGTTTGAAAACGTCGCGTTCCCCCTTCGCGAACTGAGCAACGACTCCGAAGCTGCCATACAGGAACGGGTGCTGGCCAAGCTGGACGCCGTGGGTCTGCGCGCCGCCGCTCATTTAGGTGTGAATGAAATCTCCGGAGGCATGGCTCGCCGGGTTGCTCTGGCTCGCGCCATTGTGCTGGAACCCGAGCTGATTCTGTACGACGAACCTTTCGCCGGGCTGGACCCCATTTCCATGGGCATTACCGCACAACTGATTCGCAACCTGACCGACCGCCTGAACTGTGCCTCGGTACTGATCACGCACGATGTGGCCGAATCCTTTGCGATTGCCGACCAGGTCTACATGGTTGGCCAGGGGCGTTTGCTGACACAGGGCACGCCCGCTGAACTGCGCGCTTCCCAAGACCCCTACGTACAACAGTTTTTGCGTGGTCAGCCCGATGGCCCCATCGCCTTCAATTACCCTGTCACCCCGGCTTTTGAGGCCTGGTTGCAGAATCGGACGACGCGCTCATGAACTTCATTACCGCCCCGATTAGCGCGCTTGGCGCTGCCATACGCAACAGCATTTACGGCTTGGGCGCATTCAGTCGCCTGTTTGCTGCCTTGCTGCTGCGTTCATCGCTGCTGTGGCGTCGCCCACGCCTGGTGTCCCAGCAAATCCACTTCATTGGCAACTATTCGCTGCTGATCATTGCCGTTTCCGGGCTGTTTGTGGGTTTTGTACTGGGTTTACAAGGCTATTACACGCTGAACCGTTATGGCTCCGAAGAGGCCTTGGGCCTGCTGGTGGCCTTGTCCCTGGTGCGTGAGCTGGGACCGGTCGTTACCGCCCTGCTATTTGCTGGCCGGGCGGGCACCTCCCTGACCGCCGAAATTGGCCTGATGAAGGCCGGCGAACAGATTGCCGCCATGGAAGTGATGGCCGTGGACCCCTTGCGCCGCTTGCTGGTACCGCGCTTTTGGGGCGGCATCATTGCCATGCCCATCTTGGCGGCCGTCTTTTCCATGGTGGGTGTGCTGGGCGGCTATATTGTCGGCGTGCAAATGATCGGCATCGATGCGGGCGCTTTCTGGTCACAAATGCAAAACGGCGTCGATGTAATTGACGACGTTCTTAATGGGGTGATCAAAAGCCTGGTCTTTGGCCTGATCGTCACCTTGATTGCGCTCTATATGGGCTGGCATGCCAAGGCCACACCTGAAGGCGTATCTCGCGCGACCACACGCACAGTCGTCAGTGGTGCGTTGGCGGTATTGGGCACGGACTTCCTGCTCACCGCCCTTATGTTCAGTTAACTATTTAGGAATTACTCAGTTATGAATCGCGACAAAACCGATTTCTGGGTTGGCCTGTTTGTCTTGCTGGGGCTGGTCGCACTGGCATTCCTGGCCCTGCGTGCGGGTAACCTCAATTCTTTTTCCTTTGCCAAGACCTACCAGGTCTCGGCCAAGTTCGATAATCTTGGGGGCTTGAAACCCCGCGCGCCTATCAAGGCCAGCGGCGTGGTTGTTGGCCGGGTGAGTTCGATCGGTTTTGACAATCAGGACTTCAAGGCGGTCGTCACCCTGGATATGGATGAACATTACAAGTTCCCTGTCGATACCTCGGCCTCGATTCTGACATCGGGCCTGCTGGGCGAGCAGTACATTGGCCTGACCGCAGGCGGTGACGACAAGGATCTGCAAAGCGGCAGCACCATTACCTATACCCAAAGCGCGGTTGTGCTTGAAGAACTGATCAGCAAGTTCCTCTACAACACAGCCTCCAAGGACGGCGGCTCCAAATCGGAGTGATACAACGCTGCCTCATGCTCATTACAGACGACACAACCATGAATACAACCACCCACCGCTCCTACTCCCTGCCCCGTGCAGTCCGTTTGAGCCTGATCGGTGCCAGCGCAGCACTTGTGGCCGGTTGCGCCAGTGTGCCCAACCCCAATCCCCAGGACCCCTGGGAGAGCATGAACCGCGGCATCTACGCCTTTAACGAAAACGTGGACGGCGCGCTGATCAAACCAATTGCGGAAGGCTATACGGCACTGACGCCCCAACCTGTACGCACATGTATCAGTAACATTTTCAACAACATGGGTGATGCCTGGTCAGCAGTCAACAGCTTCCTGCAAGGCGAGCACGTCGACTTCTTCAATACCCTGGGTCGGGTACTGTTTAACTCCACCATGGGTCTGGGCGGCTGTATCGACGTTGCCACCATGAACGGCTCCAAGCGCATCCCTAACGACTTTGGCGTAACGCTGGGTGTATGGGGTGTCAAATCCGGCCCCTACGTCATGCTGCCCTTCTTCGGGCCCAGCACCGTCCGTGACGGTGTGGCACGCGGCACCAGCTTCCTGGAAGGTTTCTCGTCCACTGGCCCGATCATGGCCATCAAGGATGTCCCCGTACGCAACAGCATCATGGGCCTGTGGGCTGTGGATGCTCGCGCCGGGCTCCTGGACACAGAAAAACTTGTTAACGACATCGCCCTTGACCGCTACAGCTTCATACGCGACGCTTACCTGCAGCGACGTCATGCGATGGTGCAAGCCCGCCGCACCGGCGGTGACACCAGCCAGGATTTGCCTGACTACTCGGACGCAGACGAATAAAAACGCCCTGCCCGCCGACCATTCATCTGGAGTTTTTTATGATTTCCCGTCCCGCCCCGGGCGGGACTGCTTTGCAGTCCTCTCCCTCCCGCCTGTTTTCCTGGATTCTGACCGTCTGTGCGGCCCTGGCCCTGTGTTTGTCCTCGCTAGGCGCACAAGCACAAGCAGCTGATCCCAAAGGCGAGCCCAACAAATTTGTTGAAACGGTCGGCAATCAAGCATTGAAGGTCGTCAAACAAAGCGAGTCCATCCGCAAAGGGGACCGGACTGCCATTCTGGCGGCTGTGAATGAAAACATCATGCCTTACGTGAACCTGGAAAAAACGACCCGTCTTTCCGCCGGTCGCTACTGGCGTCAAGCCAGCCCCGAACAGCGTCAGAAACTGGTCGACGCGTTCAAGGGCACCCTGGTTCGCACGTACAGCGGCGCCTTGTCCCGCGTGGATGACAACACCCAGCTGACTATTTTGCCCTTCCGCGGGGATGCCAGTGCCGACGACGTCGTCGTGCGCTCGTCACTGACCCAGCCCAATGGCGGCCCTGTGGGTGTGGACTACCGCCTGGAAAAAACGGCCGACGGCTGGAAGATTTACGACCTGAACGTGGAAGGCATCTGGCTGATCCAGAACTACCGCAACCAGTTCGCCCAGCAAATTGAGCAAGGTGGTATTGACGGTCTGATTGATGCGCTGAACAAGCAGAACAGTTAAGCCCAGCCGTGGCAAACACGGCGCCTGGGCTGGGGCATTGTTAAGCAGACCAGCGTCGTACTCTATAATAAAGAGCCTGACCACCCCCCAACAGGTCTACGCCAGCGCGTAGGCCTGTTTAGTTAACAAAGACGCCACGGCGACGTCCCGCTTCGCACCACCCGCGTCAGGCCAACTCAATTTGCCATGTCCGCCTTCAAACTTGATAACGTCAGCAAACGCTTTGCCCCCCAACGACGGGGGCTCAAAAGCCTGTTTTCACAACCCCGTGCCGATGCCGGTTTTCTGGCCGTCGATCAGGTCAGCCTGACTATCGAACATGGCGAATTTTTCGGTTTGCTCGGACCCAATGGGGCCGGCAAGACAACCTTGATTTCCATGCTGGCCGGTCTGACCCGTCCCACCAGCGGTCAGGTCAGCGTCTGTGGTTACGATGTGCGTACCCAATACCAGAAGGCACGCCAGTCACTGGGCGTGGTGCCGCAGGAAATTGTGTACGATCCTTTCTTCACAGTCCGGGAAACCCTGCGGCTGCAATCAGGCTACTTCGGCCTGAAAAACAATGACGACTGGATTGACGAGATTCTGGCCAATCTGGCCCTGAGTGACAAAGCCGACACCAATATGCGCGCTTTGTCCGGTGGCATGAAGCGTCGCGTGCTGGTAGCCCAGGCGCTGGTGCATCGCCCTCCGGTCATCATTCTGGACGAGCCCACTGCCGGCGTGGACGTGGACCTGCGCCGCACCTTGTGGGAGTTCATCATCCGTCTGAACCAGCAAGGTCACACCATCTTGCTGACCACCCACTACCTGGAAGAAGCCCAGGCGCTCTGTGGCCGGCTGGCCATGCTCAAAAGTGGCAAAATCGTGGCACTGGACACCACGCAAGCCATCATGGAGCGCGCAGGCGGCCATGATCTGGAGGATGCATTTGTGCGCATCATGCACAACGAAGGAAAAATGGGAGTCGCCCTGTGAACCCAAACCACTCTCCCAAACACTGGGGCGTTCCCCAACACAGTGATACGCCCAGACCCAAAACCGGTACCCTGAGTCTGCCTCCACAACCCAAGATGGGCTCGGGCTTTCCCACCCTGCTGCGCAAGGAGCTGATGCGCTTTTGGAAAGTGGGCTTTCAGACGATTGCCGCCCCGGTACTGACGGCGCTGATGTATCTGCTGATTTTCGCCCATGTGCTGGAAGGCCGCGTCACCGTCTATGACTCCGTGCCCTACACTGCTTTCCTGATCCCGGGCCTGATGATGATGAGCATGCTGCAAAACGCCTTTGCCAACCCCTCATCGTCCTTGATTCAAAGTCGCATCACCGGCAATCTGGTCTTTATTCTGCTGCCGCCGCTCTCGCACCGCGAAATTTTTGCCGCCTACCTGCTTGCCTCCATCGCACGTGGCATCTGTGTGGGGCTATGTGTCTGGCTGGTTTCCCTGTTCTTTGTCTCCTTGCCCATTGCCAAGCCGATGTGGGTATTGGTCTTTGCCATCATGTCTTGCGGCATCATGGGCGCCTTGGGTCTGATCGCTGGTTTGTGGTCCGAAAAATTCGACCAGCTGGCCGCGTTTCAGAACTTTCTGATCATGCCGGCCACCTTTCTGTCGGGCGTGTTCTATTCGATCCATAGCCTGCCGCCCTTCTGGCAAACTGTTTCACACTGGAATCCGTTGCTCTATACCATTGACGGGTTCCGCTACGGTTTTTTCGCCGCCTCGGATATTTCTCCCTGGTTCAGCCTGACCGTTGTCGCCAGCGTCTTTGTTGCGCTGTGTCTGATTTCGCTACGCCTGCTTGCCTCAGGCTATAAATTACGGAATTGATTTCATGTTGCCGACTCCCGAACAAGTTCACCAATACATTGCCGACAACCTGCCCTGTGAACACCTGCAAGTACAAGGCGATGGTTCGCACTTTGAAGCCCTGATCGTCAGCCCCGCCTTTGAAGGCAAACGCCTGATTGCCCGTCACCAACTGGTCTACAAGGCGCTGGGCGACCGGATGAAGGCCGAGATCCACGCCTTGTCCATGCGCACGCTTACCCCCGACGAATACAAGGCCAATCCGAATGGATAAATTACGCATCACAGGTGGCCAGCGCCTGCATGGCGAGATCACCGTCTCTGGCGCCAAAAACGCCGCCCTGCCTATTCTGTGCGCCAGTTTACTGACTGCCGACACGGTCTATCTGGACAATGTCCCGCGTCTGCGCGACATTGACACTACCCTGAAGCTTTTGGGTCAGTTAGGGGTCAGGCAGGAACGCAATGGCACCTTGGAGCTGAACGCAGCCAACATCACCAAACTGGAAGCACCCTACGAACTGGTGAAAACCATGCGCGCCTCCATTCTGGTGCTGGGTCCCCTGCTGGCCCGCTTTGGCGAGGCCCGCGTCAGCCTGCCCGGTGGTTGCGCCATTGGCCAGCGCCCGGTGGATCAGCACATCAAAGGCCTGGCTGCCATGGGTGCGGAAATCCATGTCGAACACGGCTTTGTGAATGCCCGTGCCAAACGTTTGCGCGGTGCAGTGGTGCGTACCGATATGGTGACGGTCACCGGCACAGAAAACCTGATGATGGCGGCCGTTCTGGCTGAAGGCCAAACCATTCTTGAGAACGCAGCGCGCGAGCCCGAAATTATCGATCTGGCCGAACTGCTGATCAAAATGGGCGCCAAGATTCAGGGCCACGGTACCGACCGCATCGTGATTGACGGGATCGAACGCCTGCACGGTGCCAAGCACACCATCTGCCCAGATCGTATCGAAGCAGGAACTTTCCTGTGCGCCGTGGCCGCCACCGGTGGCGAACTGACCTTGCGCAATACCGATGCCGACGCCATGGGCGCCACGCTCGATAAGTTGCGTGAAGCCGGTCTGCATATTGAAACCGGCCCGGACTGGATCAAGGCCAGCATGGAGGGTCGTCCCAAAGCCGTTAGCTTTCGCACCAGCGAATACCCCGGCTTTCCCACTGACATGCAGGCTCAACTGATGGCCTTGAATACCATTGCCGAGGGCACCGCCTCGGTCGTGGAAACCATCTTTGAAAATCGCTACATGCATGTGCAGGAGCTCAACCGCCTGGGCGCGCAGATCGATATCGAAGGTCATATGGCCGTCGTTACCGGCGCTCCCTTCCTGACCGGCGCCAACGTCATGGCAACCGATCTGCGTGCGTCAGCCAGCCTGGTCATTGCGGGCCTGGCGGCCCGGGGTGACACCACCGTCGAACGCATCTACCATCTGGACCGTGGCTACGACCGTATGGAAGCCAAGCTTCAAGCCGTCGGCGCCAATATCGAGCGAATCAGCAGCAAGGAAACCTAATGAGTCCCGCCGGTTTAAATCAACCTCTGACGCTGGCCTTGTCCAAAGGCCGGATTTTTGACGAAACCCTGCCTTTGCTGGAAGAGGCGGGCATCAAGGTACTGGAAAGCCCGGAGACGTCGCGCAAACTCATCCTGCCCACCAACAATCCGGACCTGCGTCTGATTATTGTGCGTGCTACCGACGTGCCCACCTATGTGCAATACGGCGCCGCCCATATCGGGATTGCCGGCAAGGATGTGTTGTACGAGCACATGGAACAGCACCCTGGCGGCCTGTACCAACCGGTGGATCTGAACATCGCCCGATGCCGTCTGTGTGTGGCCGTGGCCGAAGGCTTTGACTACCACTCGGCCGTCAAACAGGGCTCGCGCCTGCGCATCGCCACCAAATACACGCGTGCGGCTCGTGAACACTTCGCCAGCAAGGGCGTGTATGTGGACCTGATCAAGCTGTATGGCTCCATGGAACTGGCCCCGCTGGTCGGCCTGGCCGATGCGATTGTGGATCTGGTCTCCAGCGGCGGCACCCTGCGCGCTAACAAGCTGGTGGAAGTGGAAGACATCACCCCCATTTCCTCGCGTTTGATCGTCAATCAGGCCGCCATGAAAAACCGTGGCGCGCAATTGCAACCCCTGATCGACGCCTTCTCGCGTGCTTCCCTGGACGAGTAAACCCACCCCTTCTTCCCATAAGGGGCAAAACGTCTGTCAATCCTGCTTGTGCAAAAGGCGCAGACCGCCTTTTGCCTGGGCGAAATGTTATACACTGGCCTTTGAACCTTAGCCTTTTCCTGTTGCGACATGTCACTGATCCATCGCCTAACCTCCCAATCCGCCCAGTTCGATGCTGAGCTGCGCACCCTACTGGCTTACGAAGCGTCCGAAGACGAATCGATCGAGCACGCCTGTGCCCAGATCCTGCATCGTATCCAGCATGAGGGAGACACGGCCTTGCTGGACTACACGCAACGCTTTGACCGGCTGACTGTTGAACAGGCCAGCGCGCTGGAAATCCCCAAGGCGGAACTATTGGCCGCTTTGGAGAGTTTGCCGGCCGACCAGCGCAAGGCGCTGGAGCAGGCTGCCGAACGTGTGCGTCGCTACCACGAGCACCAACGCAGCGAAACCTGGACCTATACAGAGCCTGACGGCACGGTGCTGGGTCAGCAAGTCACCCCCCTGGATCGCGTGGGACTGTATGTTCCCGGTGGCAAGGCCGCTTACCCCTCCTCAGTCCTGATGAACGCCATTCCCGCCAAAGTGGCCGGCGTTCCAGAGTTGATCATGGTCACGCCCACACCCGATGGCGTGCGCAACCCCATCGTGCTGGCTGCGGCCGCTCTGGGTGGTGTAGACCGCGTGTTCACCATTGGTGGCGCGCAAGCCGTGGGTGCTCTGGCCTACGGCACAGACACCATCCCGGCGGTCGACAAGATTGTCGGCCCCGGCAATGCCTACGTCGCCGCTGCCAAACGCCGGGTGTTTGGGGTCGTGGGCATCGACATGATTGCCGGCCCGTCCGAGATCCTGATCATCAGCGACGGCAGCGCGCCCGCAGACTGGGTAGCCATGGACCTGTTCTCCCAGGCTGAACACGACGAGCTGGCTCAGGCCATCTTGCTGTGTCCCGATGCCGACTTCCTGGACCAGGTTGAGGCAGCTATCGAACGCCTGTTGCCCACCATGCCACGTGCGGACATCATTCGCCGCAGCCTGTCCGGTCGCGGCGCCCTGATCCATGTCCGCGATCTGGACGAGGCCTGTAAGATCAGCAACCATATCGCGCCAGAACACCTGGAAGTCTCTACCCGGAATGCCCAGGACCTGTTGAGCAAAATCCGCCATGCTGGCGCCATTTTCCTGGGCCCCTACAGTTCCGAATCGCTGGGCGATTACTGTGCCGGGCCCAATCATGTCCTGCCGACGGCACGCACTGCGCGTTTCTCGTCACCGTTGGGCGTCTACGATTTCCAGAAACGCAGCAGCATTATTCAGGTTTCAGAATCAGGCGCCCAGACACTGGGACCCATAGCCGCTACGCTGGCACAAGGCGAGGGGCTGTACGCCCACGCTGCCAGCGCGCAATTCCGATTGAACCAATCCTGATACCGGCCTTGCCGCCGGCTCTGACATGCGTACCGCCGAGATTACCCGCAATACCAACGAAACCCGCATCCGCGTGGCTGTAAACCTGGACGGCACCGGCCGTCACTCGCTCAACAGTGGCGTGCCTTTTCTGGACCACATGCTGGACCAGATCGCCCGACACGGCCTGATCGATCTGGACGTGCATTGTGAAGGCGATACTCACATCGACGACCATCATACCGTCGAGGATATCGGCATTGCGCTGGGCCAGGCCTTTGCCAAAGCTGTGGGCAGCAAGGCCGGTCTGCGCCGCTACGGACATTCCTATGTTCCGCTGGACGAAGCGCTCTCGCGCGTGGTGGTGGACTTCTCCGGTCGTCCCGGCCTGTTTTATTTTGTGCCCTTCACCCGCGCACGAATCGGCCAGTTCGATGTAGACTTGGCACGCGAGTTTTTCCAGGGCTTTGTCAATCACGCCCTGGTATCCTTGCACATCGATAACCTGCGCGGTGAAAACGCACACCATCAGTGCGAAACCGTGTTCAAAGCCTTTGGCCGAGCATTGCGCATGGCTCTGGAGCTGGACCCACGTAGCGAAGGCGTGGTGCCTTCGACCAAAGGGGTTCTGTAAACGTCCTTCGGACACACATCGTGACCACTATCGCTATTGTCGATTACGGTTCGGGCAACATCTTCTCAGTTGCCCGGGCACTGCATGCCGCCTCGCCCGAGGCGCGCGTTGTTCTTGCTCAAACCCCTCAAGCCATTCTGGATGCGGACCGGGTCGTATTACCCGGTCAGGGCGCCATGCCCGACTGCATGGCCCATCTGGACCAGTCCGGCTTGCGTGATGCCTTGCTGGCCGCCGCCCGCAGCAAACCCTTGCTGGGTATCTGCGTAGGCGAACAGATGCTGTTCGATTCCAGCCAGGAAGGCAATGTTCCCTGCCTGGGCCTGATTCCCGGACAGGTACGCCGCTTTGAAGGTCCGAATTACAAAAGCAGCGAGCACACCGGCGGCTCCGCATTAAAAGTGCCTCATATTGGCTGGAACCGAGTCCACCAGACTCGGGATCATCCCTTATGGGCGGGCATTGAGGATGGTGCGTTCTTTTACTTTGTACACAGCTACTTTGTCGATCCGCTGCATATAGATCAAACTTGTGGTTCGACGCACTACGGCCAATGCTTTACCTCGGCGATCGCAAACGCTAATATTTTTGCGTTGCAATGCCATCCTGAGAAAAGCGCAGACAACGGCCTGCAACTGTTCCGGAATTTCGCCCACTGGAAGCCATGATTTTTCAAGAAAGCTTCCTGGCGTTTTTCTGACTTTTTCCGACCCAGTATTTCTTACGTTTTTTACGGCTAAAGACCATGCTTTTGATTCCCGCCATCGACCTTAAAGACGGGCGTTGTGTGCGCCTTCGCCAGGGTGACCTGGACGATGCCACTATTTTCTCGGATGATCCGGCCAAAATAGCAACACAGTGGCTAGAGCAAGGGGCCCGACGCCTGCATCTGGTGGATCTGAACGGCGCCTTTGCCGGAAAACCCAAGAACAGCGAGGCCATCAAGTCCATTATTGCAGCCGTCGACGGTGAGATTCCCGTGCAGATCGGTGGCGGCATCCGCGACCTGGACACCATCGAGCGCTACCTGGACGCCGGCATGAGCTACGTCATTATCGGCACCGCCGCGGTCAAAAGCCCCGGTTTCCTGCAGGATGCCTGCAGCGCCTTTCCCGGCAGCATCATTGTTGGTCTGGACGCCCGTGATGGCAAAATCGCCACCGACGGCTGGAGCAAGCTGACCCGCCACGACGTACTGGACCTGGCCAAGAAATTTGAAGACTACGGCTGCGAATCCATTATTTATACCGATATTGGCCGTGATGGCATGCTGAGCGGCGTGAACATCGAAGCCACTGTCAAGCTGTCCCAGCATGTCAAGATTCCCGTCATCGCTTCGGGTGGTGTCACCAATCTGAAAGACATCGAAGAGCTGTGCGCGGTCGAGCACGAAGGGATTGAAGGCGTCATTTTGGGACGCAGCATCTACGAAGGCACCCTGGATTTTGCCGAGGCACAGACATTTGCTGACGAGTACCCGGCATGAGCCAGGTTGCTGCCAACGAATTAGCCTGCCGCATTATCCCCTGTCTGGATGTCACCGCCGGTCGGGTGGTCAAGGGGATCAACTTTGTGGATCTGGTCGATGCGGGTGATCCGGTCGAGATCGCCCGCAAATACAACGATCAGGGTGCCGACGAGCTGACTTTCCTGGACATTACCGCCACCTCGGATAACCGCGATCTGATTTTGCCCATCATCGAACAGGTGGCCAGCCAGATCTTCATCCCTTTGACGGTCGGTGGCGGTGTTCGCGAAGTGGCTGATATCCAGCGCCTGCTCAATGCCGGTGCGGACAAGGTTTCCATCAACAGCGCTGCCATCAGCAACCCTGATCTGGTACGTGCAGCCAGTGACCATCATGGCAAGCAGTGCATGGTTGTCGCCATCGATGCACGTCGTGTCAGTACCGGCAATGAGGCTCCCCGCTGGGAAGTCTTTACCCACGGCGGACGTCGCGGGACCGGACTGGATGTGGTGGAATGGGCCGCGAAAATGGCCGAATACGGTGCCGGCGAACTGCTGCTGACCAGCATGGATCGCGACGGCACCAAGTCCGGATTTGACCTTGAGCTGACTCGTGCCGTGGCCGATGCCGTCTCTGTGCCCGTCATTGCCTCGGGCGGAGTCGGTGGACTGCAGGATCTGGCCGATGGGGTGATCAAGGGCGGCGCCAGCGCCGTACTGGCCGCCAGCATTTTCCACTATGGTCAACACACTATTGCCGAAGCCAAAGCATTCATGGCTGCGCAGGGTATTCAGGTGCGACGCTAATGGCTGACTTACCGGCTTGGCTGGCTGAAATTCGCTTTGATGAACACGGCTTGATCCCCGCCATTGCGCAAGACCAGGCAACGGGCAAAATTCTGATGGTCGCCTGGATGAACCAGGAGTCCTTGCAAGAGACCGTCAGCACGGGTCGTGCCGTGTATTGGTCGCGCTCCCGCCAGCGTCTGTGGCGCAAGGGCGAGGAGTCCGGTCATGTGCAACATGTCAGCGACTTGCGCCTGGATTGCGATGGCGACGTTATTTTGCTCAGCGTGGAACAACTTGGCCAGATTGCCTGCCATACCGGGCGGGAAAGCTGCTTTTATCGTCAGCTGCAAGGCCAGAGCGATCAGGCACAATGGGTAACGGTCGATCCCGTACTGAAAGACCCGGAGCATATTTACCGATGAGCGAACAACCTACCGTCGAGACCATTCTCGACCACCTTGGCCGGACCTTGAAATCCCGTTTACCTGCTCAAGGGGGTGACCCGTCCTCATCCTACGCCGCCAAATTGCTGGCCAAAGGTCCGGATGCATTCTTGAAAAAGATTGGCGAAGAGGCAACCGAGCTGGTCATGGCCGCCAAGGATCAGGAGCGCGAGCGTATTGTCTACGAAACGGCAGATCTGTGGTTTCATAGTCTGGTGGCGCTGACCTATTATGGTCTGGAGCCTCGCGATGTACTCACAGAGCTGTTGCGCCGCGAGGGCACATCGGGCCTGGAAGAAAAAGCTTCGCGACCTAAGGATCAGGTGTAATCCTGTCATCTAGTCGCGCTACACTGTCCGAATACCTAGATTTTCAGCATTCGCCTGGCGAATGTTTCGCTACCGAGGTTGCTATGAGCGAGAACTGTCTGTTTTGTAAAATTGCTGCCGGTCAGATTCCGTCCAAAAAAGTGTACGAGGACGAAGACTTTCTGGCATTTCACGACATCAACCCCGCCGCTCCAGTTCATATTCTGGTCATTCCCAAAAAACACGTCGTCTCCATGCAGGACGTCTCGAACCAGGATAGCGAATGGTTGGGTAAAATGATGGCTTTGGCACCTTCCCTGGCCGCACAGGCTGGTTGTCGCCCCGGCCCCGAAGGCGGTTTCCGTATTGTCATCAACAACGGTTTGGATGGCGGACAGGAAATCAACCATTTACACATGCACATCTTGGGCGGTGAGCGCCCATGGCAACAACGCGCAGCCATGGCTGCTTAAGGGAGATACATTATGGGTAGCTTTAGCATTTGGCACTGGCTGATCGTTCTGGTCATCGTCGCCCTGGTTTTCGGCACCAAAAAACTGCGCAACATTGGCTCGGACCTGGGCGGCGCAGTCAAGGGTTTTAAAGAAGGCATGAAAGACGTGGGTGAAGAAGAAAAAACACCCGAAAGCGTCAGCCAGCGTGCTGCAGATCCTCAAACGATCGACGTTCAGGCCAAGGAAAAGTCCGATCGCGCCTGACCCCCTTCTTGTGTGAGTCTGAATGTTTGATGTCAGCTTTAGCGAGCTGCTCCTGATTGGAGTGGTCGCCCTGATCGTCATCGGTCCCGAACGTCTGCCCAAAGTAGCGCGCACCGTAGGCCATTTGCTTGGCCGCGCGCAGCGCTACGTCAACGAGGTCAAGACCGATATCCAACGCGAAATCAATCTGGATGAGGTCAATAAACTCAAAGACCAGATGGAGGAAGCTGCCCGCTCGGTACGCAGTTCGGTCGAAGACACGGGCAAAAGCATCAGCCAGCCTCTGACCGAAGCACGCGATACCCTGCACAATGCGTCGGAATCGGCACGCAAGGCCTTTTCGGATACGTCCGAAAGCGCCCCTGCCACGCCCGACGCTCCTTTGGCAGAACCGGCCATCAAGCCGCCGGCCCCGGATGCAGCCGCCCAGCCAGCGCCTCATACGCCGGCCAGTGACGACGCTCCCCGTCCTACGGATGCTCCCGCCCAACCCTCTAAAGGACCAACGGCATGAGCACCGAAACGCCTCAAGAAGATACGTTTATCTCCCACCTGGTCGAGCTGCGCACACGTTTGTTGCGCGCAGTCATCGCCGTGGTAGGGATATTTATTGTGTTGTTCACTTATCCGGGCGCCTCAGCCATTTATGATGTGCTGGCCCAGCCCATGATGAGCTCCCTGCCAGAAGGGACCCGCATGATCGCCACCGGGGTCATCACCCCCTTTATGGTGCCGGTCAAGGTCACCTTGATGGCCGCTTTTGTGCTGGCCTTGCCCATCGTGCTGTACCAGGCCTGGGCTTTTATCGCCCCTGGCCTCTATAACCACGAGAAGAAACTGGCTCTGCCCCTGATCATGACCAGCACGCTGCTGTTCATCGCCGGGATGGCCTTTTGCTATTTCGTCGTATTTCGCACGGTCTTTCACTTCATCGCGTCGTTTGCCCCGCAATCGATCACGCCCGCCCCTGACATCGAAGCCTACCTGGGCTTTGTCATGACGATGTTCCTGGCCTTTGGCATTACGTTTGAAGTGCCTATCGCCGTTATCCTGCTGGTAAAAACCGGGGTGGTCACGGTGGCCAAGCTGCGTGAAATCCGTGGCTACGTCATCGTGGGCGCCTTCGTGATTGCCGCCATCGTGACGCCTCCCGATGTGGTCAGTCAACTTCTGTTGGCAGCGCCACTGTGCCTGCTCTACGAATTAGGCATCCTGGCCGCCAGCCTGATCAAGAAACGGGAAACAGAAAGCAGTGAAAGTCGGGAGCTGGACCTGTAAGCCCCTAGGCGTACCACAGGACAGGACATCCCTGCATCACCCCGACCCAAAAATATGGCTCTCCGTGCGGCCCCGGACAGGGCAAGGCAAGAGAGCCATTTTTTTATAGCCACCTCATACCCACACCGGAGCGTCAGGCCGATGGGCAGCCCGTATGCATCATGGCAAAGCCGCGGCGACCCAGAGGCCCCACCAGGAAAGCAGCGCCCAGACGCTCTGAGCGACTCCCCTCCGGCCTAAGCGCCCCTCATGCAAGGGAAGCCGTAGCCTCCCTCCTTATTTGCGCACTTGCGGCCGCATACCAACCTTGACGGGGACATCCAGTTCCTTGCCCTCGCGCAGCACACTCAAGGTCACGATTTGCCCGGGCTGCACCGGACCGATCTGGTTGAGCAGATCAATCGAATCAGCCACAGGCTGACCATTCAAGCGCAGCACAATATCCCCCACCAACAAATGCGCCTCGGCAGCCGGTCCATGACGCTGCACGCTGGCGATAATTACCCCCGCATCATTTTTCAGCTTGAAGCTCTTGACCAGATCGGGGGTGATGTCCTGCGGCTCCAGCCCCAGCCAACCCCGCGTCACTTCGCCATTACGAATAATCTCGTCCATAATGGCCAGCGCTGTCGATGCGGGAATGGCAAAGCCGATTCCCAGCGACCCACCCGTTTCGGAATAAATGGCGGTATTGATGCCCACCAAGCGGCCTGCCGCATCCACCAGGGCCCCACCGGAATTACCCGGATTGATCGCCGCGTCTGTCTGGATAAAGTTCTCGTAAATATTGATGCCCAGGCGATTGCGGCCCAGTCCAGACACAATACCCATCGTAGTGGTTTGCCCCACTCCAAAGGGATTGCCAATCGCCAGTACAACATCTCCCACCTGCAACTGATCCTGAGACCGGGCGCGAATCACCGCCAGCTTGGGCAGATCGACCTTAAGCACGGCCAGGTCACTTTCCGGGTCCGAACCAATCAGGCGGGCCCTGGCCTGACGGCCATCGGACAAAGCCACCTCTATCGCATCCGCCGCCTCGATCACGTGGTAATTGGTCAGGATATAGCCCTGTTCGTGTACGATCACGCCCGAACCCAGGTTGATGGTGGAACGTCGTCCCATCAGATCAGGCAGTTCACGGAACAGACGCTGCAAATCAGGGTCCTCCAACAAGGGAGAATTGCCTTCCAAATGCTTGCTGGTGTACACATTAACGACAGCAGGCGCGGCACGGGTTACCGCCAAGGCATACGACACGCGGCCTTCCTGAGCAACAGGCGCCTGAACGACGGGGGCCGGCGCAGGCAGCACCGCCCTGCTCGTATCACGGGCCGGTGTCTGTGGGGCTCCCAGCCATTGAGGTCGCAGCGTCACCACAATAAAAAAGCCCGCCAGACAGATCGTTACCGCTTGAGCAAACACTAGCCACAATCGACGCATAGCACTCTTTCAGATAAGGAATTCCATGACTCAGGTTTCAACGGCCGAGCTGACCGACTGGCTCAACAGCACCTTGGATATCGCCCGCTTCAAGGACTACTGTCCCAATGGACTCCAGGTCGAAGGCAAGCCCTATATTGGCAAACTCGTCACGGGGGTGACAGCCTCGCTGGCGCTGATTGACGCCGCTATTGCCCGCCAGGCGGACGCTATTCTGGTGCACCACGGCTGGTTCTGGAAAAACGAAAATCCGTGCATTGTGGGCACTCGAAAAACTCGTATCGAACGCGTCCTGTCGCATCAGCTTAACCTCTTGGGCTACCACTTGCCCCTGGACGCCCATCCCCAGTTCGGCAACAACGCTCAATTAGCCCGGCAATTGGGTATTGAGGTCCTGCGTGACGCAAACGGCCTGCCCCAAACCTGTGGTCCAGATGGACTGGTCTGGCTGGGCGAATTGCCAACCCCCGTTTCATTGGAAACATTCGGCCTGACAGTTTGCAATAATTTACAACGCAAACCTCTGATTGTTGGTGATTTACAACGGAAAATACGCCGCGTGGCCTGGTGTACTGGGGGTGCGCAAGGTTTTATTGAAAGCGCCGTGGCAGCACAAGCCGATCTTTACATCAGCGGCGAGGCGTCGGAACAAACCTTCCATAGTGCTCAGGAAAACGATATTGCCTTCATGGCCGCAGGGCATCATGCGACCGAACGGTATGGTGCTAAAGCCCTGGGAGAGGAAATTGCCCGTCAGTTTGGCATCGCCGTAGAGTTCATCGACCTGGACAACCCGATCTGACCGGAGCAAAAACCGGTACATATGACTTTGAACAAGCTTTAAAGACTCGCATGGCTAGACAAGCCCAGCCCATGAAAGGCTAAAATCAGGCAACCGGCGCGGGCGAACTTGACCCCGCCGGTCGGTTTACATAAACAAAAAGGTGCCGAAAGGCACCTTAAAGCTTTGATAAGTTTGGGCTTTTATTTTTTCAGCGAATCCCTGATCTCGCGCAGCAACAGCACGTCTTCAGGGGTTGGCTCGGGTACGGCCTCAGCAGCCTCAGCCTTGGCCACCGTGGCACGCATGCGGTTAACCATCTTGACCATGCAAAACACCACGAAGGCCAGCAAGATGAAGTTGATGAAAATGGTCAGGAAGTTACCCCAGGACAAAACAACGGCCCCCGCCGCATTCAAAGCTTCCAGGGTTTGAGGACCGGTATAGCCCTCTGGTGTACGCAAGACCGTGAACTGGTTGGTAAAATCCACCTCGCCGCCAAGGATGAAACTGATGACGGGCATGACGATGTCTTTTACCAGCGAGTCGATAATCTTGCCGAAGGCAGCGCCGATAATGACACCGACCGCCAGGTCCATCATGTTGCCCTTAACGGCGAACTCCCGGAATTCGTTAAGAAAACCTCGAGCCTTGTTCATATGTTCACCTTTGATCAAGTTATGCTGCGCTGGGTAAAGCGTATAATGTGCGGTTGAATAATATACCCAGGCCCAAATCCGTAAATTGTGGTATTGCCCGAGTCGGGCAGGAATAAGGATACTAGAATGAGTCAGAATACGACACAGCCCGATGCCAGAGGCGCGGTTGATCTCAACCTTCCGCCCGATCCTTCGCGCCGCACCTGGGTCGCCACCGCCTGTGCATTAGGTGGTGTCGCTGGTGTGGCGACAGCTGTTCCCTTTGTCAGCTCCTTTGCTCCTTCCGAGAAAGCAAAAGCGGCCGGCGCTCCCGTAGAGGTCGATATTTCCAGCATCGCCCCCGGTGAGATGCGCACCGTGGAATGGCGCGGGAAACCGGTCTGGATTCTGCACCGTACCCAAGAGCAGCTGGACGCCTTGCCCAAGCTGGACAGCCAGCTGGCCGACCCTGACTCGGATCGCCCCGGTTACACCCCCGCGTACGCCAAGAACGAATACCGTTCGCGTCGCCCCGAAATCTTTATCTGTATCGGTATTTGCACCCACCTGGGCTGCTCCCCTACTCCGCATCTGGCCGCCGGCGCTGGCCCGGGTCTGCCTGGTGGTTGGGAAGGTGGTTTTCTGTGCCCCTGCCACGGTTCCACGTTTGACCTGGCCGGCCGCGTCTACAGCAACAAGCCCGCTCCAGACAATCTGGAGATCCCGCCTTATGAGTTCTCGGCCGACGGCATGATGGTCACCATCGGCGTGGACGAAAACAACAAGGCCTAAGGCGGCTGCAACCCAATACGTACTATTTAAAAAGATAAAGGAGCCGTTTCATGGCTGGCGAGAAAACCGTCGAAACGACAGGACTCTTGGGATGGATTGACAGGCGCTTCCCCCTGACATCCATGTACAAAGAGCACATGTCAGAATACTACGCGCCGAAGAACTTCAACTTCTGGTACTTCTTTGGCTCTCTGGCACTGCTGGTGCTGGTTATTCAGATCGTGACCGGTATTTTCCTGGTCATGAACTACAAGCCCGATGCCAAGCTGGCGTTTGAGTCGGTCGAATACATCATGCGTGAAGTGCCAGGCGGCTGGATCATCCGCTACATGCACTCCACCGGCGCTTCCATGTTCTTCGTGGTGGTGTACCTGCACATGCTGCGCGGCCTGTTCTACGGCTCGTACCGCAAACCACGTGAGCTGGTCTGGATTTTTGGCGTCGCCATTTTCCTCTGTCTGATGGCTGAAGCCTTCATGGGCTACCTGCTGCCCTGGGGCCAGATGTCCTACTGGGGTGCCCAGGTGATTGTTAACCTGTTCTCGGCCATTCCATTCATTGGTCCTGACCTGGCTATTTTCATCCGTGGCGACTACGTGGTCTCCGACGCCACCCTGAACCGCTTCTTTGCTCTGCACGTGATTGCTGTGCCTCTGGTCCTGCTGGGTCTGGTGGTCGCTCACCTGATCGCCCTGCACGAAGTCGGCTCCAACAACCCCGACGGCGTGGAAATCAAGAAAGGCCCCAAAGACGCTCAAGGTCGTCCTTTGGATGGCATTCCCTTCCACCCCTACTACACCGTCCATGACATTCTGGGCGTGGCAGGCTTTCTGATCGTGTTCGCTGCGATCGTGTTCTTTGCCCCTGAAATGGGCGGCTACTTCCTGGAGTTCAACAACTTCAGCCCCGCCGACGCACTGAAGACGCCTCCGCACATTGCGCCGGTCTGGTATTTCACGCCTTTCTACTCCATGCTGCGCGCAACGACCGCCGACTTTACCTGGGTTCTGGCCGGTGCTTCCGTGCTGGGCGCTCTGGTGCTGTTCGTCAAGGGCAAGCTGCCCGGTATCTGGCGCCTGGCCGTACCGGCCATCCTGATTGCTGTTGCCGTTTTGCTGCGTGTCATTGACGCCAAGTTCTGGGGCGTGGTGGCCATGGGCGGTACGGTCGTGATCCTGTTCTTCCTGCCTTGGCTGGATAAATCGCCTGTGAAGTCGATTCGCTACCGTCCTACCTGGCATAAAGTGCTGTACGCGATTTTCATCATCAACTTCCTGATCTTGGGTTACCTGGGCACGCAGGCCCCGAACGACCTGTTCAACCTGCTGAGCCAGATCGGTACGGTGATCTACCTCGCTTTCTTCCTGCTGATGCCAGTATGGAGCCGCATGGGTACGTTCAAACCCGAACCTGATCGCGTGACTTTCCGCCCTCACTAGGCCCCCAACACGAAACGGAATGACCATGATTAAAAAACTGCTTGGCGCTCTGGCCTTGTCCCTTACCTGCACGGTGGCTGGTGCCGCCGGAGGTGGCTATGCCCTGGAGCGCGCGCCCGACCGCATGAATGACATGGCGGCCTTGCAAAATGGCGCAAAACTGTTTGTGAACTACTGTCTGAACTGTCATAGCGCCAACTCCATGCGCTACAACAAGCTGACAGAGATCGGCCTGACTGAAGAGGACATCAAAAAGAACCTGCTGTTCTCCTCGGACAAGGTGGGTGATCTGATGAAGATCGCCATGACCCCTGAAATGGGCAAGAAATGGTTTGGCGCAGCCCCACCAGACCTGTCCGTGATTGCCCGTGCCAAGTCCACCAACCTGGGCCCCAGCGGCGCAGACTACATCTACACCTACTTGCGCACGTTCTACCGTGACGTCTCGCGCCCAACAGGCTGGGACAACCTGGTTTTCCCAAGCGTGGGGATGCCTCACGCGCTGTGGGAGCGCCAGGGTGGGGTAACCATGAACCGCACTACCGTGGCTCAGGAAGCCAAGGATGACGGCAGCAAGGAATGGGTCAAGACCACCGCCACCTACGATCCTGCCGGCTTCTCCAACGTCAAGAAAGAAGTGTTGGCCGACTACACGGGCCACGCGACTGACACCGTCAAGCTTGAGCCCGTTAACGCCAAGGCCGCTGCCAAATACGACAGCGATGTGGCTGACCTGGCCAACTTTATGGACTGGATGGCCGAACCTGTGCAACTGGAGCGCAAAAAGATCGGCGTGGGCGTGATGCTGTTCCTGCTCTTGTTCTTTGCCGTTGCATGGCGACTGAACAGCGTTTTCTGGAAAGACATCAAGTAAAACGCTATGCTAGACGGGCAGGCTTGACTAGTCTGCCCGGCTCTTTATTGTTAAAACCCCTTGCAGGGTTTTGAATCCTGAGCCGTGAGGCTCTTGTTTTTATTTCTACGACTGGAATCTCCTACCATGATGGTGCTCTACTCTGGAACAACTTGCCCATTCTCACAGCGCTGCCGTTTCGTGTTGTTTGAAAAAGGCATGGATTTCGAGATCCGCGACATCGACTTGTACAACAAGCCTGAAGATATCGCCGTCATGAACCCCTACGGACAGGTGCCAATCCTGGTAGAACGTGACCTGATCTTGTACGAATCGAACATCATCAATGAATACATTGATGAGCGCTTCCCCCATCCACAGCTAATGCCCGCAGATCCCACCATGCGTGCCCGCACACGCTTGTTCCTGTACAACTTTGAAAAGGAACTGTTTGTGCATGTGGCGGCTCTGGAGGATCGTCGCAATGCCGATGCCAAGGCCCAGGAACAGGCCCGTCAGCAAATCCGCAATCACCTGTCCCAACTGGCGCCCATCTTGCTCAAGAACAAGTACATGCTGGGTGAAGAGTTCTCCATGCTGGACGTGGCGATCGCTCCTTTGCTCTGGCGTCTGGACCACTACGGCATTGAACTGCCCAAGAGCGCTGCTCCGGTGCAAAAGTATGCCGAACGCGTGTTCTCGCGTCCGGCCTACATTGAAGCACTGACTCCCTCCGAAAAAGTCATGCGTCGCTAATCGATTATGCAAGAAACCTCGACCAAGCCTTACCTGTTGCGCGCGCTGCACGAATGGTGTTCAGACCACGGGTACACTCCTCATATCGTGGTGACGGTGGATGCTAATACCGTCGTCCCGCGAGGCCATATTCAGGATGGTCAAATCACCCTGAATATTGGCCATCTGGCCACCAACGGCCTGATTCTGGGCAACGAGTACATTGAATTTCAGGCACGCTTTGGCGGCGTGACGGAAGACATATTCGTGCCTGTAGCCGCCGTCTCGGCCATTTACGCACGTGAAACCGGTGCCGGCATGGGTTTTGAAGTCATGGAGTCCGAGCCCTACCCACAAGGCGACGCACCAACTGCTGTCGCTCCTGAAACGACAACAGAAGCACCCACTGCCAAAAAAGACGCTGACAAGGTTTCGCACCTCAAGATCGTCAAGTAAGGCGAGGTCGACGCAGAAAAACATAGAGCCCCGCATGGGGCTCTATGTTTTTGGCACTACGTCCGGTTAGACGCTACGACCGCCGCGCTCGCCCCTTAGCCTTGCTGCACCGCCTCAGCCTGATTACGACGGCGTCCAGCGGCCACACGCCACTCCAGAAGGCTCTTGAGCATCACTGACACAATAGCGAATACCGCCAGCAGTGCAGCCGCGGTAAAGGCCGCAGCCGCCTTGTTATCATTGTTGAGCTGATCGACCAGCAAGGACAGGGTCAAGGTCTGGTTCATGATGGTGCCCGACACAACAGATACCGCACCAAATTCGCCAATAGCTCGCGCATTGGTCAGCACGACGCCGTACAGCAGCGCCCATTTGATATCCGGCAAGGTAACGTGCCAGAAGATTTGCCAACCATTGGCCCCCAGACTTAAGGCGGCCGCCTGCGCATCCGAACCTTGAGCCTGCATGACGGGGATCAGAATACGGGCGACATACGGGGTCGTCACGAAGATGGTCACCATCAAGATCCCGGGCCAGGCAAACATCAACTGAATATCCCGTGCGCTTAACCACTGCCCCAGCGACGACTCTACCCCATAGACCACGAGGTAACACAAACCTGCCACCACCGGGGAAACCGCGTAAGGCAGGTCCACCAGGGTACTTAACAAGCGACGGCCACGAAACTGGTAGTGCGTCAGACACCAGGCCAGCAAGATGCCGAACACCATGTTCAGCGGTACCGTCAGCACCGCCACGAACAAGGTCAGCCCGATGGCGTGGAGCATATAGTCCTCTTGCAGATTGCTCCACAAAGCGGGCAAGCCATCACCCAGCGCTTTGGAGAAAATCAGCACCAAGGGAACAACAAGCAAGCCGAGCACCAGCCCGATGCCCACCGTCAGGATCAAGCGGTCTGCCAGGCTCTTAGGTGGTTTTCTCATGACGCCCTCCGCTGCCAGCCTAACAGGCGATTCTGCACCAGCTGCAGGCTAAACAGCAGCAGCAGGGAAGCGATCAGGATCACCGAGGCAATCGCCGCTGCCGCCGGGTAATTGAACTCTTGCAAGCGCACAAAAATCATCAAAGATGAAACTTCGGTTTTGAAAGGAATATTGCCCGCAATCATAATGACGGCGCCAAACTCTCCCAGGCTACGGATAAAAGCTTGCGAGGCTCCCGTCACCAAGGCAGGAATCAAAGGCGGAAACACGACTTTGCTAAAGGTCTGCCACCCGCTCGCACCCAGTGTATGGGCGACTTCCTCGTACTCCGCACCCA
The DNA here is from genome assembly GCF_051948705.1 of Alcaligenes sp. Lyrl_28. Classification (NCBI taxonomy): domain Bacteria; kingdom Pseudomonadati; phylum Pseudomonadota; class Betaproteobacteria; order Burkholderiales; family Alcaligenaceae; genus Alcaligenes; species Alcaligenes sp. Lyrl_28. The sequence goes on along the minus strand of NZ_JAYJLG010000004.1, from coordinate 152,606 downwards.
GTTCCTCAATGACAGGCTGCACAATGCGCACCACAAAGGGCAAACTGGTAAAAGTCATGGCCAGAACAATACCGGGGTATTGATAAGCGACCTTCCAGCCCTCCGGCAGGAACTGGCCAAACCAGCCGCCCGGCACAAACAGGGTTGCCAGGGTCAAGCCAGCCACAGACGTCGGCAGCGCAAAGGGCAAATCCACCAAGGCGTCGATCAGCCGACGCCCTGGAAACTCAAAGCGCGTAATGATCCAGGCGATGATAAAGCCCACCACACTGGCGATCACGGTGGAATAAAAGGCGGCACTGACCGTGACCTGGTAACTGCTGACAACGCGCTTGTCAGTGATTGCGCGCCAATAATCGGCCAGGCTCATGTCGCTGACGTACATGAACAGGGCCGACAAAGGCAAAAGCACGATAATGGACAGGTACAGGACGCTAAAGCCAAAACTCAGCCCAAAACCCGGCATAACGGGGCGATGCAAAAAAAAGAGGGGCTTTAGCGCAGTCTTCACCCCGGAAGCCTGCGCTTCGCCCACAAGAGTACGGCTCATGAATTATTTCGCCAGCAACTGATCCAATACCCCGTTAGCGGCAAAGTGACGGCTTTGAATCTCAGTCCAGGGGCCCAGAACGTCGGTGGGATTGATCAGCTTGACGGGCGCATATTTGGATTCGAATTCCTTGGCAACCGCCGGGTCCGTCACCCGATAGTTAAAGCCGGCCAGCAAGCGCTGAATTTCGGGGGTGTACTGAAACTTCAGGTACTCGGTCGCTTCCTTGCGCGTGCCTTTCTGATCCACTACCCGATCAACCACCGCCACGGGAAACTCGGCCAGAACACTGACAGGAGGCACCACCACTTCCAGCTCGCTGCCCTTGAACTCTTCGCTGCCAGCAATGTTGAGCACTTCGGACTCAAAAGTCAGCAGCACATCGCCCTGGCCGTTCTGTGCGAAAGCCACGGTCGCGCCCCGACCGCCAGTGGGAAAACTCTCTACATTGCCCAACACCTTAGCCACGAACTGCTTGATCTTGGCCTCATCGCCACCGAACGCCTCGTTGGCATACAGCCAGGAAGCCAGATAGGTATAGCGTGCATTGCCCGAGGTCTTGGGGTTAGGGAATACCAGTTTCACATCATCGCGCACCAGATCATCCCAAGACTGAATGTTCTTGGGATTGCCCTTGCGCACCAAAAAGGCGATGGTGCTGTAGTAAGGGGAGCTGTTGTTGGGGAACTGCTGGGCCCAATCCTTGGCTACTGCGCCGCGCTCGGCCAGGAACTCAATATCGGTTACCTGGTTAAAGGTGACGGTATCAACTTTCTTGCCTTGAATAATGTCTTGGGCCTGACGGGAGGTCCCGGCAAACGACTGGTCAATCTTGATGTCTTGGCCTGTAGTCGCTTTCCAGTGCTCGACAAACTTGGGGTTGATCGCCGCAAAGGTTTCGCGCGCCACGTCAAACGAGGCGTTCAACAACGTAACCTGGGCACTGGCTGTACCTCCCAACAACGAGGCCAACAACAAGGCAGAGCCAACAACAGACTTCAATTTCATGGTGTTCCCCACAGTTCCCTGACGCAACCTTCCAGGCGCGGCATTCATGTTCAATCGCGTGCTATCTATATAAGCACAGCTTGGATAGATCAAATTATGAGTAGGGAAAAAGGCATTTAAAACGACATTTTCATCATGCCCTTATAACCAGAACCTATCTATGCACCCCGTTTTCACACTTCGGCTCCTAGCAATCTGTGCCTAGTGATTGCTTCTTTGGAAAAAATACGGCTATAATCATCAATTCGCCGGCTTAGCTCAGTTGGTAGAGCAGCGCACTTGTAATGCGAAGGTCGAGGGTTCAACTCCTTTAGCCGGCACCACGAATATCAGCGGTTTACCGCATAAAAAGGGTCACCAGAAATGGTGGCCCTTTTTTTATGCTGTTTTTCTGCCTACTTCTTGCCTGCTGTTGGTTCTGACGGGCAGACAAAGCGCCTGACCAGAGTACCTGGCCCCGATGGTTAGGTCGGCACTTCCAGGCAGGGCGTGGCTCGCCGCCTGGCAAGCAGCCCAGCAACAGCAACAGCAACAGCAATCATAGTTTACGGGCACCATCAGCCTGTCTCTCGAAGCGACACCACTCAGCTCGCCCCCACCCTGCAGTCACCAGAAGAAAAGAGGCCGACGCCCTCATAGGGCGTCTGTTGGGCCTGGCCACGAGCCCAGTCCGCCATACCATTTCATTACTGCAGCGCCTTCAATTTGGATATATGTCTATAGCTGACATTTATCACTCGTTTTTATTATTAAGTTTTTACTTATGATTAATGATTTATCATTTATTAATAATTTCTTATATCAATAATTAAACCAATAAAAACCATGCGCAGTTTTTACTTTTAAATCATTTTTATTTATTAGCCACCGCATAATAAGGCAATTGACAAACTCAATGTTTTATGCAACTTTTTTGAACGGTGAGTTATTATTCAATCACGCAAAAATAGCGTCCTTATTGATTAATTCACAGATCTCAAAATAACCTCTGGGAATCTTAGTGAAAGTTTCTTACGTCCTCATCCCAGCAATGCTTTTCTCGATTCAGTACACAGAGCTCATCTTGCTGCTCTTAAGCCCTACTTGTTCTGCTGTCTCGACATTCAAACCGCTACGTTTTAAACCTTTACTATCAGCCACTTAAGAATCCCCATCAAAACTCACAAGCAAAAAAATGCCAGGCTTGACCCACACCCAGCCCCGCTATTTTTGCTTAGGAAAAGGGGACCGGCTATTTCAGGCAGCATGCAGCACGCTCTATAGGAATAACATTCTTTTCACCTGTTTGTACCCCTAATAAAACCTGCTGCTATTGATAGCAAGTTCATCCATAGGTCCTCATTAGGTTCGCCTTTATATAAATTTAAAGCAGTGAATGCTTCTAATGTTAAACAGTCCAGGATTGCTTTCTAATGTCAGAACTCCACGCACGCAGCACTCAACATAACGGCCAGCTAGATCTGGTACAGCTTCTTCGAAGGTTTTGGGAAAAGCGCGCCCTATTTCTGCGTTTCTTCTTCGCCGGTGTCGTACTAGCCACCATTTATGCCCTTGTTGCCAAAGAACAATGGACATCCGTGGCGTACGTCAGCGCACCACGCGTAGAACAAATCAGCGCTTACCTGGACCAACGTCGCGCCATGGCGCGAGTGACAGGCAACCAGACCATTGACACGCATGCACTGAGCTCCTTGCTATTTAGTGCATTTGTCACACAAGCTGCCATTTCCAGAAACCAATGGGCCTACCTGAGTGAGACCGATTACTACAAACAACAGCTGACAGGCGACCAGAGAGCCGACCGCCTCTTACTGCTGGAACTGGTAGATCAGCTCAAGATCAAGGCCCCTGAGCATGATGTCATTGCGCCCTATTACAGGTTCTCCTTTAGTGCGACCAGCGCAGAGCAGGCCCAGGAAGTGCTGAACGGCTATCTGGACTGGGTAAACGCACTGGCATTTGAACAAGTCGATAAAGAATTCAACGACCAGCTCAATGCCCAGATACTGTCTCGACAAACGGATCTTCACAACATTGAATTCAAGCTGATGACGGACCGCCAGCACAGCATTGAAAATCTGGAGGCCGCCCTGCATACAGCCAAACTTGCCGGCATCAAGGACTATATCGTTGCCAGACAGACGGAAGGGGCCACCGTCATTGAGCTTAGCGATAGCAAACGCCTATTCATGCTCGGTGAAAAGTACCTGAGCGCTGAACTTGAGACCTGGGCCAGATCACCTATTATTTACCCGCCTAATTACTTTGAGATCAAGCGGGAGCTTGAGCAACTTGAACCGCTGCGACACTATAAAGTCAACAGCCTTTTATATTTCACTCAACGTCCCCCTACCCTTCCCTTAAAGCGTGACAAGCCTATGCGTGCGCTAATTGTCATTCTGGGGGGCTTATCAGGGGGCATGCTCGGTATTCTCTGGCTGCTTGGGCAGGAGATCTTCCGCAAACAAGACCTGACTGTGGTGACCAACTTTCGCCAGGAAAACAAACTTCTCGAGGTGAATCGGCAGTGATTCCTGTATGCCGCCCTATCCTGCCTTACTCTGCCGTCGGGACCAGACACTCGGCCAGATCCGCGGGACACCCCGCTCCCAGCAATGTCATGGTTCGCTCCAGCTCCTGAGTCAGCAGGCTGAGCACGGTCGCAACCCCTTGCTCACCATTTTGGGCCAAGCCGTAGGCAATCGCTCGGCCAAAAAAAGCGCCCGTCGCACCGCAGGCAAGCGCTTTGGCAACATCCGAACCCCGCCGGAAACCACTGTCGATGAACACCGGGATCTGCGAGTTGACGATCGCCATGATCTGCGGGAGCACACTGATTGTGGATGGCGCACAGTCCAATTGGCGGCCACCGTGATTGGAGACAATCAAGCCATCCACACCATGACGCAGCGCCTGACGCGCGTCTTCTGGATGTAGCACGCCTTTGACCAGTACAGGGCCATCCCATTTGGAGCGCAGCCACGCTACGTCGTTCCACACCAGGCTGCGGTCCATACTTCTAGCCAACAGGGCTGCCTGCGCCTGGGCGGAGCTGGCCCCTTCCGTCGGCATCAGATTGACGAACTGGGGCTGTCCGGCTAATGCCTGCCGCCACAACCAACGTGGCTGCAAAGCCATATCCAGCAGTAAACGGGGACCGGGGCGAAAAGGTAGCTTAAAGCCATGACGTATATCTTTCTCCCGGTACCCACCGACCGGCACGTCTACCGTCAACACCAGCGCCTCAAAACCAGCTTGACGAGCACGATCCAAAATGGAATTGGCCATCCCCCTGTCTTGCATGACATATAACTGCATCCAGCACGGCCCGTCACAAGCCTCTCGCACGTGTTCCAGGGCGCTGTTGGAGGCCGTAGACAAAATGTAGGGCAAGCCTGCCTTGCCAGCGGCGCGCGCTGCCAGCACGTCCCCGCCAGGACGCACCACATCAATCAGGCCCACCGGCGCCACCCCAAAAGGAGCCGACCACCGCCGTCCAAAAACCTCTATGCTGGTCGAGATGGCCGATGTGTCCCGCAAACTGCGCGGCGATAAGGTCATCGTCTGCAAATCCGCTTGATTACGAGCCAGACACAGCTCATCCTCTGCCCCGCCGGCAACATAGTCATACACAAAACCGGGCAGACGGCGCCGGGCCGCTAGCTGAAAATCCTGAACATTGAGCCGCATGATGCAGGCTGCCTCCCACGTAAGGTCGAGCTTTCACGCCCGATTCAAGTTAATTGTTTAAGCATCAAGTATATGCCTGAAAATGCGGCATCCGGCCAGAGGCGCATCGCCCAAGCAGGCAGAACAAGCAAAATGGGCAGACAGGCTTGCCTCGATAAGGGGGGTACTTGCCTCAGACCGAGGGGCGCGTCAATAACGGAATCGGCAGCTCGTTAAGTCCTTTGAATTCCTGCAGGGAAAAGCTGGTCTGCGCCTGCCGAACCCCAGGCAGGCGATGCAGCTTGCGCTGCAGCAGCTCCGAGTAGCTATCCAGGTCTTTGGCCACCACCATGAGCAAAAAGTCAGCCGGTCCGGCAATGCCATGGCACATCACCACCTCCGGTATGTCGCGTACCGCCTCCACAAACTGCACCGAACGCGCTTCGTTCTGAAAGTCGACACTGATACTGACAAACGCCACCACCCCGTAACCCAGGCCACGACGGTCCAGCCGCGCCTGATAGCCGGCAATAAGTCCCGCCTCTTCCATGCGCCGAATCCGACGCCAGCAAGGCGATTGGGATATCCCCACCTTTTGCGCCAGCTCGCTCGTGGTAAGCCTGGCGTTTGCCTGCAGCTCGGCCAACAAAAGGTAGTCCACCTCATCCAGTTCTATATGCATAAAAAAACCTGTTTTTTAATTTTTACTGAAAAAATTATGCTTGTATAAAAAACCGCTTGGCGCAACCCTCTTAAATAAATAAGATCAACGCATAAATCTAAGTGGGATGAAATAATGAAACCACAGACACTTTGCGTCTCTGCCCCTAAGCCCGCTTGTTCGGGTAAGCGCATCCTGCCGCTCATGGAGACTTTCGGGCATGATGCGGGGCCCACTCCCCCTGGCGCGCAACGCGACTTTGGTTTTCTGCCGACTCAGGCGACTTGATCACACTGTCGCTCGGGTCATTATTAACATACCGGGAACAGAACACATGAATGCCTCCAACGCATCGGCTGACAAGGGAGTCGGCGAGACAGAACGCATTGTTGCGGAAGAAAAAGCGCAGTTGGATTTCAGCCAGTCCATGAGCTACGGCGACTACCTGCATCTGGATGAGGTGCTCGGCGCCCAGCACCCGCTCTCGCCCGCCCACGATGAAATGCTGTTCATCATTCAGCATCAGACCAGCGAGCTCTGGATGAAACTGATGCTGCACGAACTGAACGCCGCTACCGCAGCGGTCGCTGCCGACCGCTATGCCGACAGCTTCAAGATGCTGGCACGTGTCTCGCGCATCATGGAGCAGTTGGTTAGCGCCTGGACCGTGCTCTCGACCATGACCCCGCCGGAGTACACCGCCATGCGGCCCTATCTGGCCAGCTCCAGCGGCTTTCAAAGCGCGCAGTATCGCTGCATTGAGTTTGCCCTGGGCAACAAGAACGCCGCCATGCTCAAACCGCATGCACACCGGCCGGATCTGCTCCGCCAGGTGGATGCTGCCTATCGCGCCCCCTCGCTTTATGACGAGTCATTGCGACTATTGGCCCGTCAGGGCTTTGCTATCCCCGCCAACTACCTGGACCGCGACTGGACCCAGCCCTACCTGGCCAATGCGGAAGTGGAAGCCGCCTGGTTACAGGTTTACCGTGACCCTCATGCGCATTGGGATCTGTACCAGCTCGGTGAGAAACTGACCGACATTGAAGACGCCTTCCGGCTTTGGCGTTTCCGTCATGTCACCACGGTTGAACGCGTTATCGGCTTCAAGCGCGGCACAGGTGGGACGGGAGGGGTCAGCTACCTGCGCAAAATGCTGGATGTCGTGTTGTTCCCCGAAATCTGGACTGTGCGGACTGCGCTGTGACACAGATACCCAACCCCGTTTTTTCGCCGCAAGATCGCGAGCGTGAATACTCGCCCAGCTCTTGTATCGGTGGCAACTATGCGCCGTACATTGAGCAGTACGCCACACTGAGCAAAGCCGCTCTGGTCGGCAGTGCCCACCATGTCGAGCTCGCTTATGGCGACGCTGCTGCGCATAAGCTCGACCTCTTTCTGCCTGCGGGCACGCACTCGGAATCGCTCCCGCCCCTGCTGCTATTTATACATGGCGGCTACTGGCAGGAGCTTTCCAAAGCATCCTCATCGTTCTCGGCCCCAGACTGCACGGCAGCTGGCATCGCCTTTGCCGCCCTTGATTACACCTTGGCACCACAAGCCTGCGTCCATGACATGGTGCTGGAATGCCGCAAGGCACTGCGCTGGCTGCATCAACATGGCAACAAACTGGGCTTTGACCCGCAACGCATGGTCGTTTCCGGCAGTTCTGCCGGCGCGCATCTGGCAGCCATGTGCTGTCTGCGTGGGTGGGAGGATGATGCTGATTTGCCTTTGGGAACGCCGGCAGCGGCCGTGTTGGTGTCTGGCATTTACGACCTTCAACCCTTGATAGGCACCAGCATCAATGATGCACTGTCCCTGGACGCGGCAAGCGCACGGGCGGTCAGCCCCCAGTTGCTTGATCTGACAGGTTTTCCACCCACCCTCATCGGCTGGGGAGAAATCGAAACCTCGGAGTTCAAGCGCCAGAGCCAAGCGTTTGCTGACTTGCTGAAAGCACAGGGCGCCCAATATCTGCCGCCCATCGAAATGCCAGGACGCAATCACTTCGATGTCATTTTTGACCAGGCTCGTCCCGACACCCGCTTGGGCGCAGCAACACACGCGCTTTTTGCATCGCTGCCAGTCACCTCTACCGGAAGCACATGAGGGAACACGGGGCAGACACGGCCGCCGCCGACGCGCTACATCGCCAGTTTCGCCGCACGCCCTTCACTACAACGCCAGCGTTGGGTGAAGGCTAAGGTCGGTCTGGGCATGAAGCTGAAAGCGTTGTCGTACGCGATGGCTTGCTAATGCCATGGCAGCCGGACGCGCAGCAGGCGGATCTGCCTGCCCGCGCTACGCAGCTGATTACAGTGAATCAAAGGGGTCCTGCGTGCTTGGCAGGCCCGTATCGTCCCCCAGCACAAAACGCGGGATGAACTGCAGCACATATTGCCGCATGGCTTCAACCAGGCGCTGTGCATCGGGGCGCAACTCCCGCGACCGCAAAGACACCACACCAACCATGTAGGGCACGTGAATATCAATCGGGCGCAGCACGACGTTGGGCAGAGGCAGGCCATGCGCAGTGAACGGATCAATCAGGGACACTCCCACCCCTTGGCTGGCCAGCACCAGTCCTTCCAGCGAGGACGCCACCTCAATATGACGAATATCTTCGGGAGCCTCCGGACTGGCACGCAACAAAGCGGTCGCCAGGGTATGGCGTAAGCGATGACGATTCTGAACGGAAATCAGGGGAGTGCCCTGAATATCGCTGAGCCGGACCAGGTCTTGACTGGCCAATGCATGGTTCACCGCCATGCCCAGCAAACAGGGGCTTTGCCCTGACCAATGCAGGGTACAGCCATCAATATCCAAAGGCAGGCTGGTCACGGCCAGATCGGCCCGCCCTTCGTCGATGGCTTGAACAACTTCCTCCGGCTTGACGGTATCAATCATCAGCTTTTGCTTGAAGGCCGGATCGTGCTGCTCCATGATGCCCAAGACCTGAGGCAACAAACCCATCGCCATGGCATGAGTGGCCACGATACGCAGGGGCCGCAGTCCCCCGCGGGCGATTTCCAGCGCACGGCTTTGCAGCACTTCCAGGTTCATCAGCACAGGCCGGGCTTCCAGATAAAACTCCCGTCCCTGTTCCGTCAGGGTGACCTGCGGGCGGGTACGGGTAAAGAGCCGGAAGCCCAACTCCTGCTCCAGCTCCTGGATCTGACGGCTGACTACAGGCTGTGAGCGATCCAACAGTCGACCGGCAGCAGTCACACTGCCTGCGGACATCACAGCTGCAAAAGCTTCTAATTGGCGAATTTCCATGTCGTTCTATGTGAATGCCGCATTTATCAACATGGAATATTCTAGTGCGGAATAGTTGGCCGGACTAGCGTTTAACACCGAAACATTGATCGAGCGTAGGGAAAGTCCCATCCCGCACTTCGGCCGCGTATTGGGCGGCCGCTTGCGAGATCAAGGCCCCCACATCCGCATACGGTTTGGCGAACTTGGGAATCTTGCCATTGGTCAGGCCCAGAATGTCCTCAGTCACCAGGACTTGTCCATCGCAGGCGGGCGAGGCGCCAATGCCGATGGTGGGAATCGCAATACTTTCCGTAATGCGGCGACCCAAACTTTCCGCCACACCTTCCAGCACGACTCCCCAGGCTCCGGCCTGGGCGTGGGCGACCGCATCTTCCAAAACACGCTGTGCAGCGGCATCGGTCATCCCCTGCGCCTTATAGCCGCCCATGGTATTGACGTACTGAGGCATCAGGCCGACGTGCGCCAGCACCGGAACACCCCGCTCCACCAGGAAACGGGTGGTTTCCGCCATGACATGCCCACCTTCGAGCTTGACCGCCTGCGCACCGCTGGCCGCCAGCATGCGCGAGGCATTGGCAAAAGCCTGCTGGGGTGATTCCTGATAGCTGCCAAACGGCATATCCACGACAATGCAAGCATGCTGCGTCGCGCGCACCACAGCCGCTGCATGGGCAGCCATCATATCGACCGTAATGCTTAAGGTGTCAGGCATCGCATAGCCCACCATGGCGGTCGAGTCACCCACCAGAATCATGTCCAGGTGCTCGTCCAGCATCCGTGCAACGGGCGCGATGTACGCAGTCAAGGCAGCAATTTTTTGTTTGCCCTTGCAGGCGATCAAAGTGGGAACGCTAACGCGAACCTGCGTGGTATGTACGCTCATACTTACTCCAGCTGGAATCCCATAGCGCAAACGCTTATATAGGATTGCTTATATAGGATTGTGAATGATGCAGATTGCAACATCTTAAGAAAAAAACCAGTCGACGCCTCTATAATCGCCGCAGGACAAAAAACAATAAGCTAATTTCCTGCCTGCGTACAAGCCTCGCGTGTCCACCCCATGCGGATTCCGGTCCTTTTAAGGACTTTTACAGAGTCAGCGCTTGTACTCTAGAACCCGATTGTTCCCAATGCGCGGTGGTTTCATCAGTCGTATCCAGGCTGTTTTGCCGTGCACTCAACCGAGGAGAGACCCATGTCGACTACCCCCCCAACAATCACCTTCCATGATGATAACCGCGCCCCGCAACTGGGCCTGGGCGTCTGGCAGGTACCTGCCGAGCAAACGGCCGATGTGGTGTGCAGTGGCATCGAAGCGGGCTACCGCCTGATCGATACTGCCGCCATTTACGGCAACGAAGCCGAAGTCGGCCAAGGGATTCGCCAGTCCAAGGTGCCCCGCGAAGAGCTGTTTGTGACCACCAAGCTGTGGAATGACATGCATGGCCACGACAATACCCGTGCAGGCTTTGAGGAAAGCATGGACAAGCTGCAGCTCGATTATGTAGATCTGTACCTGATTCACTGGCCCGTGCCCAAAAACCGCCAGTACATCCAGACCTGGGAGACGCTGATCAATCTGCGCAACGAGGGCCGTGTGAAATCGATTGGGGTATGCAATTTTCTGCCGCAGCACCTGCAAACCCTGCTGGACAAGACCGGCGTTCTGCCCGTATTGAACCAGATCGAACTGCACCCCGGTTTCCAGCAGGCTGAATCGCGCCACTATCATGAAGATCATGCCATTCAGACTCAAGCCTGGAGCCCCCTGGGGCTGGGCACGCTGTGGGACAACCCGGTGCTGAACAAGATTGCCAAGCAGCATGGCCGTTCCGTGGCTCAAGTCATGCTGCGCTGGCAGATTCAACTGGGCAATATGGTGATTACCAAGTCCAACTCCCCCGAGCGTCAGCGCGCCAATATGGACATCTTCAGCTTCGAGCTAAGCGAACAGGATATGGCCGATATCGCCAGTCTGGACCGGCCCGATGGCCGTCTTGGCCCAGACCCGGAACTGTTTCGCCTGCCCAAAAGCACCGTCCAGGACTAAGCGCCAGGACGCACACGGCGCGCCGGTCCGGACAGAAAGGCAGCTAAAAGGGGCGCCAGGGCAAACAACCACAGCAAAGCCTGTGCCGACTGACGCGCGCCCTGCATGCCGCCAGGGTCCACAAACCCGGTTGCCGTGGTAATTATCCCTGCCAAGGCCGCCCCCAATGCCATCGTGTACAACTGCAAGGTGGTAATGGCGGCCGAGGCGATATTCTCCTGCCCCTTGGGGGCCGAATGAAAAACCCGCGTCAACAAGTGCGGCCAGGCCAGCCCAATCCCTACCCCCACGCCCAGCAAAGCCAGATACAGGGCCCAGGAATAGTCTGTCCCCTCACTCAAGCCCACCCATGGGATGAGGACTCCCAAAGCAGCCAGGGACAGGCCCGAGAGCACCGGCCCGACAATAATCAGTCTATCGCCGGTTTCCAGCCCACGGCTGGAGCTGGCAATCGACCCCAAGGTCCATCCCCCTGACATCAAGGCGGTCAGATAGCCCGCCTTCAGGGGACTCATGTGGTGAATGATCTGCAGGAAATACGGAATGAAGATTTCGGTCGCTACGGCCACGCTGACCAGACCAATACCGGCATAGAGACTGCCCAAAGCAGTACGAATCGAATAGGTGCCTTGGGGAAACAGACGACTGGTAGATTGACGGTCTGAGCGTGCCATCCCGTAAACCAAGGCAGCACCGCCCGCCACACCGGCCAGATTGATCACCCAGGAGGTGGACAAGCTGCCCGCCGACATTACCAGCACCGAAGCCGTCAACAACAATACCTTGCCCAGGGTCGAGCCTGATTGTCGTGATTCTGGAGCCCGCGCATCGCGCAGCTGTGTCCAGACCAGCACCGCCAGCAAGGCCGCACAGGGCAAGACACTCCAGAAGGCCAGACGCCACTGTCCCATCTGGGCAAAAACGCCGCCAATGGCCGGGCCCGACAGGGTAGCCACCCCCCACATGCTGGAGACCAGGGCCATGACACGCGGCCAGAGCCGCTCCTCAAACACCAGCCGGATGGAGGAATAGCTCAGACCCAGCAGCAAGCCGCCCCCTAAACCCTGAATCGTGCGGGCAAACAGCAAAAACAGCATGGAGGGCGCTGCCGCGCACAAGGTCGTGCCAATGGCAAAAAACAACAGCGACATCAGAAAGCTGTGTCGCAGGCCCCACTTCTCCAGAACCTGCGGTGACAGGGCCGAGCCCAGAATCGAGGCCACCACAAACAACGTGGTATTCCAGGCGTAGTACTCCAGCCCGCCAATATCCTCCACGACCGAAGGAAGAATGGTGGTGGCCACGTATACGTTAATGGCATGAACAGCCACCCCTCCGGCCAGGGCCAAGGAGCGCAAGCCATTGCGGCCCGACAGTAACTCAGACCAAGAAGCTTCCTGGGTATGTGTCATTTTTTCTTTATCCAAGCAAAAAAGCCGGCAGACATGCCGGCCCTCTCATCCACCAGTGCGCCAGTCCCCTCAAGTCACTGGCGCACCTGCTGGCGTATCACAACACGCTCTGGCCTGCCGCAGCGCTTATGCCTTTAGCAAGCCTCGCAAAACGTATTGCATGATACCCCCATGACGGTAGTAATGCGCTTCGCTGGGCGTATCGATTCGAACCAGCGCCTCGAACTCGATATCACCGGCCCGCACAGTGACTTTTTCCGGAATGCGGTCCTGGTTCAGCGCCGTGATGCCTTCAATATCAAACACCTCATCCCCGGTCAGACCCAGCGTGGCAGCATTTTGACCAGCCAGGAACTGCAAGGGCATCACCCCCATCCCCAACAGGTTACTGCGGTGAATGCGCTCGTAGGATTCGGCAATCACCGCACGCACGCCCAAAAGCACGGTGCCCTTGGCCGCCCAGTCACGAGAAGAACCCGAGCCGTATTCCTTGCCCGCCAGAATCACCAGCGGAACACCGGCATTGAGGTAATGACGCGAGGCATCGTAAATCGTGGCTACCGGCGCGCCGTCCTGCGTAAAGTCGCGCGTATAACCGCCTTCTGTGCCAGGTGCCAGTTGATTACGCAAACGCACATTGGCAAACGTGCCGCGAATCATGACCTCATGGTTGCCGCGACGAGAGCCATAGGAGTTGAAATCCTGGGGTTTGACACCGTGGTCCATCAGGTAAGTGGCAGCCGGCGACGTGCGGGCAATGGAACCGGCAGGGCTGATATGGTCTGTCGTCACCGAATCGCCCAGCTTGGCCAGTACGCGGGCCCCCCGTATGTCCGCCACAGGGCTGGGCTCACGCTTCAGGTCAATGAAATAAGGCGGTTTTCGCACGTAGGTGGAATCGTCCTGCCACTCGAAACGATCCCCTTTGGGCGTAGGCAGGGAGCGCCAGCGCTCATCACCGGCAAATACATCCGCGTAGCCGTCACGGTACATCTCGGAGGCAATGGCTTTGCCAATCACCTCCTGTACTTCCGCCGCGGAAGGCCAGATGTCTTTCAGATAGACGTCCTGACCATCGCTGCCCTGCCCCAACGGTTCGTGGTACAGGTCGATATCCATGGTGCCGGCCAGGGCATAAGCCACCACCAGCGGGGGCGACATCAGGTAGTTCATTTTCACTTCGGGGTGAATGCGCCCTTCGAAGTTACGATTGCCGGACAGCGTGGACACCACCGCCAGATCGTTCTGATTAATGGCCTGGCTGACTTCCGGAATCAAGGGACCGGAGTTACCGATACATGTGGTGCAACCGTAGCCAACCAGATCAAAGCCCAGCTTGTCCAGATAAGAGGTCAGACCTGCACGCTGGTAGTAATCCGTGACCACGCGCGATCCCGGAGCCAGACTGGTTTTCACCCAAGGCTTGCGGCTCAGGCCCTTTTCCACGGCCTTCTTGGCCAGCAGCCCCGCCGCCATCATGACGCTGGGGTTAGAGGTGTTGGTACATGAAGTAATCGCAGCAATAACGACCGAGCCATGATCCAGCGTGCATGGGCTGCCATCGGCCAGCGTGAACTCCACCGCCGCTTTCCGGGGTGCTGGCGGTTTATGCGAGGGCACGTCCGAGGCAGGAAAGCTCTCTTCGACGGCCTCGTCGTAGGTGGCGACATCATCGCCCAGCAAATCACGCACCGCAGTACGGAAGGCCGGTTTGGAGGACGACAGTGCGATACGGTCCTGGGGACGCTTAGGTCCGGCGATCGAGGGCACCACCGTGGACAGGTCCAGCTCCAGACGTTCGGAATAACGTGGCTCGTGCTCGGGGTCGTGCCACAGCCCCTGAGCCTGCGCATAGGCACGCACCAGCTCGATCTGCTCTTTGCTACGTCCGGTCAGCTCCATATAACGCAGTGTTTCCTCGTCAATCGGGAACATGGAGATGGTGGAGCCGTATTCGGGGCTCATATTGCCGATGGTGGCACGATTGGCCAAAGGCACGGCACTGACGCCTGGGCCATAGAACTCGACAAACTTGCCGACTACGCCGTGCTGGCGCAGCATGTCGGTGATGGTCAGCACCAGATCCGTGGCCGTTGTGCCTTCGGGCATTTGACCGGTCAGCTTAAAGCCCACGACACGCGGGATCAGCATGGAAATAGGCTGACCCAACATGGCCGCTTCAGCCTCAATCCCGCCTACCCCCCAGGCCACCACGCCCAAACCGTTCACCATGGGCGTGTGCGAGTCCGTACCGACACAGGTATCGGGATAGGCCAGCTGACGGCCTTGCTCGTCGCGTGTAAAGACCACACGGGCCAGATGCTCCAGGTTGACCTGATGCACAATCCCCGTACCGGGGGGAACGACCTTGAAATTGTTAAACGCGCTTTGGCCCCAGCGCAGAAACTGATAACGCTCCATATTGCGTTCGTACTCAATCTGCACGTTGCGTTCAAACGAGCTGGGCTTGCCAAAATCGTCCACGATCACCGAATGGTCAATCACCAGCTCTACTGGCGCCAGAGGATTGATTTTTTGCGGGTCGCCGCCCAGCGCCTGCATCGCTTCGCGCATGGCAGCCAAATCCACCACGGCAGGCACGCCCGTAAAATCCTGCAACACGACGCGAGCGGGGGTAAAAGCAATTTCGCGGTCAGGCTCGGCAGCCGGGTCCCAGGCCGCCAGGGCGCGAATGTCATCGGCCGTCACATCCCCACCATCTTCGGTGCGCAGCAAGTTTTCCAGCAGGATCTTCAAGCCATAAGGCAGACTGGCAACATCCAGACCATCTCCACGAACCGCATCCAACCGATAGTAGTCGTAGGACTGCCCGCCGACATCCAACTGGTGCAAAGCTTTAAAACTATCTACGCTTTTCATATCGGGATCTCCATGGAAAAGTGCCGGCCGATACCACCCAATTCACCCAGCCAGCAAAACACATCGGGTAATTGTCTATGGGTCTAGACCATTTCACATCTTACACGCTGGCGCCACCCCCTGCCCCGCGTGACGTCCCCCCTGTGGCCTTCCGACACACCTACACAAACCCGGAAACATTCTTTACGTATAATCATTTAGGTGCCTCCCGCCTGTCTTGTGCCCCCTTTCCTCCCTTTATTTCGAGCACTCGCCCTTCCTCATGTTTTTTGTTGATCTGCGCCGGCTGATTCTCTTGCTGGCTACTGCCAGCAGTCTGCTGACCATGGGCTACACCTTGTATGGGGCCTACTCAGCGGAACGTTCCTTGCTGATCGAGCAAGCTCTGGAAAAAAACCGCGCCTACGCGCTGAAACTGGCCAGCAGTACAGATGCATTTATCGCCAACCTGTTGCAGCAACTGAGCTATAGCGCTGGCGTGCTCGAGCGATCCAGGTATATCGACGAACAATTACTGATCGACGAAGTACAACGGCTGAAAGAACAAAACAACAGTTTTAACTCGGTGCTGATTCTCGATGCCGAGGGACGGGTCCTGGCCAATGCTCCTGAAAAGCTCAGCTTGTTGGGCACAACCTTGCGCGGCGAAGGCACTCAACTGGCCTTGAAAACGCGTAAACCCGTCGTCAGCCCGCCCTATCTGTCCGCAACGGGGCGCTTGCTGATTTTTCTGTCCCACCCTCTTTTTGACGCCCAGGGAAACTACAAAGGTCTGGTGGGCGGCTCTATTTATCTGCACGAGCCCAATAGCCTCAATACCCTGCTAGGTGAACATTTTTACCGTGATGGCTCCTACATCTATGTGGTTGATCAACACAAACGCCTGATTTTCCACCGGGATGTCGCGCGTATTGGCGAAGTCATACACGGCAACCCGGCCATTGATGCCGTCAGCCAGGGCGAAAGTGACGCCTTGTCCTTGCGCAACATCAAGGGCGTGGACATGCTGGCCGGTTTCGCCCCCAGCAGCGATGTGAAATGGGGGGTGGTGGTACAAAGCCCCACAAAAGTCGTTCTGGACGAGTTGACCGTCTTGCTGGGAAAAGTAGTGCGCAACTCCATTCCCTTTTTTCTGGCCGTACAGATTCTGATCTGGATGCTGGCCATGCTGATCGCCAAACCCCTGCGTCAGCTGGCCCGGCAGGCTCCACACCTGGATTCGGCCAATGCCAGCTCCCGTATTGCCCAGGTTCACGCCTGGTACTTTGAGTCCCGCCAGATCAAGCTGGCCATGCTGCTGGGTTTGAAACGTGTCAACCGCAAGATGGGCGTCATGAATGTGGAACGCAATACCGACCCCCTGACCGGTCTGAACAACCGGCGCGGCATGACGACAGTGCTGCAGCAATGGAAGGAAATGGACACCCCCTTTTCCGTACTGACCGTGGATATTGACCACTTCAAACGGGTCAACGATACCTACGGCCACGATGTCGGCGATCTGGTATTGAGCTTTCTGGCCGACACCATGCGGGCCTGCACCCGCGACACGGATCTGATCTGCCGGGTCGGCGGTGAGGAGTTCTGTATTTTCCTGCCTGATCAGGATATCGATCAGGCGTTGCAACTGGCCGAGCGCTTGCGCATTCTGATCAGCGAGACTACCAGTCCTGCGGGCTCGCCCATCACCATTTCAATCGGGTTGGCCCACTGGCCGATTCACGCCCGCGACCACAGCACCGTCCTGAAACTGGCGGACGAAGCCCTGTATAAAGCCAAGCGCAATGGTCGCAACCGCGTCGAGCTGTGCGATCCTGGCGTAGACGAAACAGACAAGCAGAGCGCTTAAAGACGGCGCAGCACCTTGATACGCACATCCAGCTGAACAGGCAGGCTCGTCAATTGACGCGCTTGTTCCCGCCCCTGGGCACTGGCTCGAAACAGGTGGGGTGTCATCAACAGCAGATCTGCAATCTGTTCCTGTGAGTCGAGCCGGATCTGGGCACGGACGCGTTCGGTGGTTTCCAGGCTAAAGCCGGTCGGGGGCACCAGATTCTCTTCCTTATCGGCTTTCAGCGTCGGATAAATAATGCGACGCAGCTCCAGCAGATGCTCCGGCCCGGCCTCAACCTGAACCCAGATGCCACCTGGCTTTAAAGCCCGCCAAAATTCCTCGGGCACTGCAAACCCAAACAGGCATAAGACCGCATCCAAGGCACCATCGGGCACTGGCAGTTGCGCATTGCTGCCCACCAGCCAACGGATGTCCGAGGAGCTGCGTGCCGCCGCCATAACGGCCCATTTGGAAATATCCAGACCAATCAGGGCCAACTGCCCATCTTGATCCTGCTGACGCAAGTAACGCGGGTAATAGCCTTCACCACAGCCCGCATCCAGACAGGCATAAGGAGCCTCCCCTTCCAGACCATCCATCAAGGCACGCCACACACCGGCGGCAATAGGTTCATACACCCCCGATTCCAGATAGCGACGGCGTGCCGCTACCATTTCCTTGCTATCGCCCGGATCGCGAGAACGCTTGTTCTGTACCGGCAGGAGATTGATATAGCCCTGACTGGCGGTGTCAAAGCAATGACCCGAGGCGCAACGCCAGCTAGGTGATTCAAATGTGAGCGGCAAGCCATCCAAGGGACAGCACAGCTTCTCGAACAGGGGGGGGGGAAAGTCGGACATGGATGAATCGCTCTACGGCCACCGTGGCCAAGGCGATAGTGTAGCGCCCCGGACAGTCTGTGCCGGGGCCGACAAGGCGTTTACGCTTGCGTGGCAAAGGCCAGCGCGTCGCGCAGCAAAGCCTCGATCAGGGGCTGGATCCGACCGGCCGCCTCTTCGTTGTAGGCAAAAGGCCATTGCTCTTGCATATAACAGCACTGCGCCATTTCCAGTTGGACCGCATGGATGTTCTGTTCAGGACGTCCGTAATGGCGAGTAATGTAGCCACCTTTGAAACGGCCATTCAACACGCTGCTGTAGTCCTGGTTGGCCAAGGCCGTTTTCATCAGACGTTCGCTCAAGGCAGGATCACAGCTCTGACCATTGGCGGTGCCAAAATTCAGATCGGGCAGGCGGCCTTCAAAAAAACGCGGCACTACCGAACGAATCGAGTGCGCATCCCATAGGACCACACGACCATGCAGCGCCAGCAGGCGGGTGAGCTCTTCTTCCAGTTTCTGGTGATAAGGCAACCAGATGGTTTCGCGCCGCTGGGCAACCTCTCGCTCGTCCGGCTCCTGGCCGGGCTGATAAATGGGCGCATCGTCAAACATGTCCACTGGACATAGGCCGGTGACACTTTGACCCGGATACAGGCTGCTATTGTCCGGCGGGCGGTTCTGGTCCACGACAAAGCGTGAATAGGTCGCTGCCAGAACCGAAGCCCCCAATGTGCGCGCGCATTCATAAAGGCGGGGAATATGCCAGTCCGTATCAGGCACCTGACGAGCCGATTCCGTGAAACGCGTCAGCAAATCCGAGGGCACGTAGGTGCCCGAATGCGGCATGGAGATCAGCAAGGGGACAGTGCCCGGGTAAAACTCAAAAGCAGCAGGAACAGTCATGACGGGCTCCGGTCGGTTTCAGCACACAATCAAGAGGGAATAGGATACAGATCACCCCGGCGGTGCTGCCAGGCCGGCAGTGATTCGCGCATGCGCTGCACACGAGCGGGGTCCAGATCGGCACAGATATAGCCAGGATGATCCGGCATGCAGGCCAGTACCGTTCCCCAAGGGTCAATAATCATACTGCGACCCAGACAGGGCAGGGCAGGACCAGGCCCCCCAATTTGGGCGGCGGCCAGCACATAGCATTGGTTCTCAATGGCACGGGCACGCAACAGCACTTCCCAATGGTCGCGGCCGGTATGCACATTAAAGGCAGCCGGCACCACCAGGACATTCGCGCCCCGGGCTCGCAAGGTACGAAAGAGCTCGGCAAAGCGCATGTCATAGCAAATGCTCAGACCCAGGTTCAGTTCCCCGACCTGCACATTCTGAACCTCCTCACCAGGACAAAAATCGTCGGACTCGCGGTATTCCAGGCCGTTGACCACCGCATCGTATAAATGCACTTTGCGATACTGAGCCACGATCTGTCCATCGGGCGAGAAAGTCACACTGGTATTGCCCAGGCGAGGATCGTCCGGACGGCGCTCATGCATGGAACCCAGATGAATCCAGGCTCCGGTGCGCCGCGCCAGGCTGGCCATATGCTCGGTTACCAAGCCTGGGATAGGCGTGGCGTTTTGCTGCAGCCATGGCGTATCGCCGCGTACATCGCTGTACTCGGGGGTCACAATGAGTTTTGCCCCGTCCCTGGCGGCGGCCAGCACCCAATGCTCCAGCTGATCCAGATTGGTCTGGCGGTCGCGGCCACTATCCAGCTGAACCAGGGCCACACGTGTCGTAGACATACTTTTATCCTTTCAGCCCGGCTCAGTACTGCAAGGCGCGAGCAGTTTCCAAGGCCAGACGGGACAACACCCCCGCCCCCTGCCCCCCGTAAAGAGACGTGCTGGTGCGCCCGTCCGTAAAGCCATCGGCCATCACCGCCAGCACCACACTGCGCTCACCCATGGTCAAGATTCCGGCATCGTGGCGCAAGCCGGGCAAAGAGCCGGTCTTGTGAGCCAGTTGAGCGATGGAAGGCAAAATTGCCGCAAAATGTCCTCGTTCACGCTGGTCAGCCAGCATGTCCAGACCCTGCTGACGCAGGCTTTCCGGCAAGGCAGGCGAGCCAAGCAGGTAGAGCAAGGTCGAGCAGGCATCCTGGGCGGTAGTCCAGTTGTCTTTACCAGCCTCCCGCGCCTTCATGTCCATCATGTGACGCTGCAACTGGGTCTGCTGCAGGCCAGCCTGCGCGCACCAGGCGTTGATGTTAGCCATGCCCAGCAAGTCGATCAGCGCATTGGTGGCGACGTTGTCGCTCAAAATGATCATCAGCAGGGCCAGCTCACGCAAGCTCAGGCTGGTCACGCCAGGCAACTGGCTCAAAATACCGGTGCCTGGCGTACGGTCTCCCTCGGGCAAGGGATAGACCGTATCCAGCGACAATCTGCCCTGGGCAACCTGTTCCAGCAGACACAGCAGCATGGGCGTCTTGATCAAGCTGGCCGAGGGCATGACGCGCTGCGCATGCCACTCAAACAAGGAGGTACCGTCGGTCGCGTAGACCGCCATCGAAATGCGGGCGGCTTCCTGGGCCAGCACAGGCTCCAGTCTTTCTTGCAGACGCTCACGAACCCGTGGCGCATCCAACAACTCGCTTCCCAAGGCAAACATACACACTCTCCTTCCGCACTCAGACCAAAATCAGGAATAGACCGGCGAACATCAACAAGTTGACGATCATCACCGCCCAGCCGTTATACAACATGTATTTAAGCTGAGTGGAACGCGCCAGCCCCATCTGGCCGAACATATCCGAAGAAGGAAAGGGACCGAACCAGTCAATTTGCGAGCTACCCAGAATGACGGCGGCCGTTGCGGCAGGACCCACGCCAGCTGCTGCCAGGAGGGGGCCAAAAATCTTGGCGGTAAAGGTCATCTGTGCGACGGCGGCTCCCGGAATATGGCCCACCACGTTAAAGGCCACAATCAACATGCACAGTACCGCGCCACTGATGCCGACCAGATACGGTTGTACCGAATCGAGCAAGGCGTGATAGGCATTGAGCTGATCCACCAGCACCAGCACGGGATTGAACAGCCAGAACAAGAAGAAAATCCAGATCAGCTTGCCCGCCCCGGCATACATGGCCTGCAAAATCTCGCGTGGGTTCATGCCGCCGGCCAGACCGGTTGCCGCTCCCAGGGACACCATCACAATAATGGCGTATGCAAAGCCGGCCTTGGAGGCAATACCCACCGCCGCCAGACCCACAATCGTGATGCAGAAAGCCCAGGCTGCACGTACTGCTTTAGGCGACGCCTTGGCATTCACATCAAAAGCCGCCTGGCCTTGCGAGGCTTCTTCGTACTGGAACTGGTCTTTGGTGATTTTCTGGATGCGGCCGGACATGAACCAGCCCGTCAGCAAGGTTGCCGCCGCCATCGGCAGGCCGGCCACCAGCAAATAGTCGGTGTAGCTCAAACCGGTCAGACCCGTTACCGTCACCACATTAGGAGTGAATGGGCCCAGCACCAGACCTGCGGAGCCGGCGCTTTGGAACAAGGCAGCCACGGCGGGGGGAGACAGACGCACGGCCGCGGCAATCGGGATCACCACCGCAGCGATAATGGCGTTACCGCCCGCCAACGTGCCCAGAGCGCCACAGATCAGGGTGGACGCCACCATGATGCCCAAACGCACACGCACCGGATTGGACAAGCCGATACGCTTCACAATGGCTCGCACCAATTGCTCAGCGGCACCCGTACGGGCGGCGACCTCGCCAACCCCGGCGCCCAGCACAATAATCAAACCCACCACCGCAATGAACGAGCCCAGGGACTCGGCCAGCAGTTTACCCATCGCAATCGGCGTCGTGCTGGTCATGATGGCGCCCAAAACAATGGCTCCAATCGTGGCCAACACAATGTCCACACCCAGCAGGGCGATAAGCGCGAACACCACTACCGGCGTCAAGCCCCACAGGGAGCTTTCACCCGGCATGTAAAAATGGGTGTACAAGGCAATCGCCATGCCAATTAAAAACACCACCATGGCTGCATTGCGCTTGCCCGTTGGCATTGCTTGCTGAATGACACTCATGTCGTCTCCTTAACGATCCTTCCTGGCCGGCTTTTCATAAGTCCGGCCTTTGCATGTGATGCAATCACCCTGCCCTGGTTGACGGCCCCAGATCCGGGCAACTGGTTTCTTGTCCGATGCGCCGCTTAAACCGAAATAATCGGCGCATCCAGGCTTTGTGCCTGAGCGGCAAAGGCGCGTTTAAGCACCTGTCCGGGCCGCTGCTCCGGAGCGACAGGATGAACCTGTACACCATTGACAAACACAGTCTGCACACCTTGAGACGGTAAGGTGGGCTGCTCCCAGGTGGCGCAATCTTGCACCGTTTCGGGATTAAACACCACCAGATCCGCCCAGGCGCCGACTTGCAACACGCCGCGGTTTTCCAGCCCGAAAACCGAAGCAGGCAGGGCCGTCATTTTGGCGACCGCCTGCTCCAGGGACATCAGGCCATCTTCGCGTACGTACCGCCCTAAAATGCGCGTAAAACTGCCCCACAACCGAGGGTGGGGATGCGCATCCGCAGGCAATCCGTCCGAGCCCACCATGCAACATGGGTGGCTGAAAATACGCTGGACTTCTTTCTCGTCCATCGCAAAATAAATCGCGCCGGCCGGCAGCAAACGCCGTGCGGCAGTTTCACGGTCGCAGCCCCACTGTTCGGCAATCTCGGCCAGATACAGGCCATTGCATTCCGGGTGAGGCTCGGACCAGGTAATACGAATCTGGTCTATGGTGTGGGCGCGCTCAGGAATCAGGATCGTGGAGCTGCCCGAATAGGGGTAGATATCGAGGGTGGCCTGTACGCCATCGGCGCGCGCTCGATCAATATTGGCCAAGGTCTCACTACTGCGGCCCCAGTTGGCCGGCATCATGCACTTGTGATGCGACACCAGGGTGGCGCACTGCGTCTGGCGGCCTATCGCCAGCACTTCTTCTACCGACTCCTGCACCGTATCGCCTTCATTGCGAATATGACTGGTATGCAAGGAGCCCTGGGAAGCGGCAACACGGGCCAGGCCTTCCAGTTCGGCCGGTTCGGCCATGCAGCCAGGCTCATAGGCCAAGCCAGTACTAAAGCCCACCGCCCCATCCTGCAGAGCCTGGGCCAACAGGGCTTGCATGGCCTGCTGCTCATCGGCGTCAGGCTGAGCGAGCGGGTCCTGCATGACAGCCATGCGCAAATTCGCATGGCCGACCAAGGCTGCCACATTGATCATGGGCGTTAACTGACGCACCGCCTGTGCATACTGCGCCATGTCCTTAAACAAGGGCGAGTCGCCCAGCAAGGCCAAGGCAGCCGCCGAATTGCCGGGCAAGGGAGCCGGAAAGGCGCTGACGCCACAATTGCCAACCACCACCGTCGTAATGCCCTGACTGGTTTTCCAGTCCAGAGCGGGCCGCTCGATGAACATCAAGTCATCATGACCGTGGGTGTCGATAAATCCGGGGGCCACCACATGGCCGCTGGCATCCACCACTTGATCGGCATGCCAGGCGCTCAAATCGCCCAGGGCCACAATACGCCCCGACCGAATACCCACATCACCGCGCCAGCGCGGGGTGGCCAAGCCATCAATAATCCAGCCATTGCTGATCTTGACGTCCAAGCTGCGGTCGTCTGTCTGCATTTACGTCTCCACTTACCCTCCCACAAAAAGGGGAGTTGACCGCATTATCCAAAGGTATTATTAATATGAAAAATTGTTTAAGTTAATTGATCAATCAGAAAATGAAATGGACAGACTTCCCAAGCACATCACGCTCAAGCACCTGAATGCCTTTGTCGCCGTCGCCCAGGAGGCCAGCTTCACCCACGCCGCCCGGCGACTTTTTCAAACCCAGTCCTCGGTCACGGGCCTGATTCAGCAGTTGGAAGTTGCCTTGAATACCACTCTGTTCAATCGCACCAGTCGGCGCGTATCCCTGACGCCTATTGGCCTGGAGTTCCTGCCGCGCATCACGCGATTGCTGGCGGACTTTGATGGGGCCATCAGTGATGTCATGCGTTACGGAGAATTGAAAAGCGGGCGGGTCAGTGTGGCGGCCGCCCCTTCGGCCATCACGGATCTGATTGCACCGGCTGCCGCTCATTTCTCGCAGCAGCACCCTGCGGTACGGCTGTATCTGCGTGATGACAACTCAGGCCGCATTCAGCGCCAGATCGTGGCAGGAGAAATCGACTTTGGTCTGACCAGTCCCTGGGCAGATGTCCAAGGGCTGGACAGTCAACCCCTGCTGGAAGATCAATTCGGCGTGCTCTATCGCAGCGACGACACGCAGATCAAACCCGATGCCAACAACACGGTCAGTTGGTCGGCGCTGGAGGAGCGCAAACTGGTCGGTGTGGTGGACGAAACAGGCATCATGGCAGTGCTGCAATCGCGACCGGATTTACCCATTGAAGCCTCAGCCCCTTTTTATGAAGCGTCCAGCACCACCTCACAAGCGGCGTTGGTACAGAGTGGTCTGGCCATTGCCCTACTGCCGGCCCTGGCCGCTCAACGGGTTCTCATGCCCGGCCTGAGTTTTTCGCTGCTGCAAGCCCCCACACTGGTTCGCACCTTATGCCTGATGTTCCATCAGGAACATGATTTGACACCTGCAGCGGCCGCCTTGGTGGATGAGCTGCGGGCCTATGTGAAAAAAGCAGCATTACCGCCTGGATGCCGCGCTCTGTAAGCATATGCAAATATCATGGGAGGGGCGCCCGGCCTCGGTAACAATAAGGACCGCTAGTCGCGTGCGCAGGATGACGCGACCTGGCCCAGTCTGCTCGACCCTTTCCATGAATAGACGAACAGCAAAGCCGGACGTAGCACCGTTCAGGCTCGCCTGATCACCCTGCCATCATGCCCGTGCTGCTTTCCGGGTGTTGATGGCCCACAAGGCGACCCAGCGCGTCATCGTCCTGCTCACCAGGAGAAGCACCATGACGCAGTCTTCCGCGACCTCCAGCAACGCCAAGCCGCTTCATCTTGACGACATCACCGTCGTAGACAACACCAAGCTCAAAAAAGCCGTGACTGCCGCTGCGCTGGGCAACGCCATGGAATGGTTTGATTTTGGTGTCTACGGCTTTGTGGCCGCCACCTTGGGTAAAGTCTTTTTCCCCGACGCCTCGCCCGCCGTGCAAACCATTGCGGCGCTGGGCACCTTTTCCGTGCCTTTTTTGGTGCGACCATTGGGCGGCGTATTCTTCGGGCTGATGGGGGACAAGTTCGGTCGTCAGAAGGTGCTGTCCCTGACCATCATCATTATGGCGATCAGCACCTTCCTGATAGGCCTGATTCCCTCCTACCTCGCGATTGGTATCTGGGCCCCCATCTTGCTGTTGCTGTGCAAACTGGCCCAGGGTTTTTCCGTGGGCGGCGAATACACCGGCGCCGCGGTCTTTGTGGCCGAATATGCACCTGACCGGCAACGCGGGTTTCTGGGAAGCTGGCTGGACTTTGGCTCCATTGCAGGCTTTGTGCTGGGCGCTGGTCTGGTGGTGTTGCTGCAAACATCCCTGAGCGAAGCCAGTTTTCAGGACTGGGGCTGGCGCATTCCCTTCCTGATAGCCGGCCCACTGGGCATTTTGGGCCTGTATCTGCGCCATGCGGCCGAAGAGACGCCAGCCTTTACCGAGCAACTGGAAAAGATGGAAAAAGAGGACCGTGCCGCCCTGCAAGAGCGCCCGACGATTTCCTTTGGCGAGATCTTCTCCAAATACCGTAAAGCCCTGCTGATCTGTATTGGCATGGTGCTGGTCACCAACATTACCTACTACATGTTGCTGACCTACATGCCGACCTATCTGTCCAGCAGTCTGGGCTATGCCGAAGAACACGGTGTCTTCATTATTGTGGTGGTGATGATCGGGATGCTGTTTGTGCAACCGGTGGTGGGCTTTGTCAGCGACAAGATCGGGCGCAAGCCCTTCTTGCTGGCCGGCAGTCTGGGACTGCTGATCTTTGCCATTCCCGCCTTCCACTTTATTGGCAGCGACAGCAATGTGCAGATCTTTCTGGGACTGCTGATTCTGGCCGTTTTACTGAACTGCCTGACCGGGGTCATGGCCTCTACCCTGCCCGCCCTGTTCCCGACCCGACTACGCTACAGTGCCCTGGCCGCCTCTTTCAATATTGCGATTATTGTGGCGGGCCTGACGCCAACCATCGCTGCGTGGCTGGTGGAGCAAAGCAATAACCTTCTGATCCCTGCCTATTACCTGATGTTTGCTAGTGTCATCGGTTTGATTACGGCCGTGTTCCTGCCTGAAACGGCTAACCGCCCCTTGCGCGGCGATACGCCGACCGCCTCCAACCCCAAGGAAGCCAAAGAACTGCTCCAACAAGCCTACGATCACATCGAGCAAAGCGTCCAGGAGGTGGAAGAAGCCATTGCCAAGGCCGAGGCCGAGTTGGAAAGCCTGAAACAGAAACGCCAAGGTCTGGTGGACCGCCACCCCGAGTTGGATTAAATCCTGTCCCTGCTGCCAAGCCCGTTGGCCCGGGCCGGGAAATCGGCAAACAGTTCTCACGCCGCGGCATCCCCGCTGAAAGCCTGCATCAAAAAACCCGATCCCGTATCCAGGCGGGATCGGGCTTGTAACTTACGCTCCAGGCCTTGGCGGGGCCCCGATTCAGGCGCCGCTGCAGACGCAACATCAAATCGTCAGGCCACCTGATACTTCTAAGGTCGTGCCATTGATAAAGCTGGCCTCGTCCGAAGCCAGGAACGCGTATACATTGGCCACTTCCTCCGGCTTGCCCATACGGCGCAGCCAGCAATGATCGCGAAAGCCTTGCAGCACTTTTTCAGGGATGGATTTCAAAATGTCCGTCTCGATGAAACCAGGGCAAACGGCATTGACGCGAATCCCTTTGGGGCCCAGTTCACGGGCCCAGGTCTTGGTAAACCCAATCACACCAAACTTGCTGGCCGCGTAATTGGTCTGACCATAATTGCCATACAGCCCCACCACACTGGACGCATTGAGGATAGCGCCGCTTTCCTGCTCCAGCATCACCGCGGCCACTGCCTGAGTGAAATTGAATACCGCTTTCAAATTGACATCAATGACATCGTCAAACTGCTGTTCCGTCATGCGCAGCAGCTTGGCGTCTTTGGTGATCCCAGCATTGTTCACCAATACATCGATACGGCCGAACCGATGCTTTACATCCGCCACCATCGCATCAATCTGAGCACGGTCGGTGACATCCACGGTATAGGCCACGACCGTCACGCCCGGGGCGTGTAAGGACTGTGCGGCCGACTCAAGGGCTTGGGCATCCCGGTCACACAAGACCACTACCGCGCCTTCCTGGGCAAACTTTCTGGCCGTTGCCAAACCTATACCGGCTGCCGATCCGGTTACAAGCGCCACCTTATCTTTCAATCGCATTCCAGCTACCTTTTAAAAATCGCTCCACGCTGTCATGCAAACCCAGGTTTTCACAGCATCCCCACAGACCATGGTCTATTTACCCGTTCACACCAGCACCTGGTTTTTTACTCCGTTCGTCCGCCTTCCGCCAGTCAAAATGAGCAAATTTTATCCATGTCTGCCTGCTCCTCGCGGGCGACCAAAACGAAAAAAATGCTGCCCATCAAACTGGGCAGAAGGGCAAACAAACGCTTACTTGCCAGAAGTAAACTTGCTGTGACTGTGGATCAGATTGCGATAGTCAGGAATATGGGCAGAGAACAAGGCACCCAGACCTTCCACATCGTTACGCCAATCGCGGTGTAGCTCGCAGGCCACCCCAAACCAGGTCATCAACTGCGCGCCAGCCGCCGACATGCGATCCCACGCTGCGTGGCGGGTAATTTCATTGAATGTCCCCGAGGCGTCGGTTACCACAAACACATCAAACCCGGCTTGCAGGGCCGACAGGGCCGGAAATGCCACGCACACTTCCGTGACGACTCCCGCAATAATCAGCTGCTTCTTGCCGCTTGCCTCGATAGCCTTGACGAACTCGTCGTTATCCCAGGCGTTGATCTGACCAGGACGTGCGATGTAAGGCGCATCGGGAAAAATTTCTTTCAGTTCGGGAACCAAGGGGCCATTAGGGCCTTCTTCAAAGCTGGTAGTCAAAATCGTGGGCAGCTTGAAGTACTTGGCCAGATCAGCCAAAGCCAGCACATTGTTCTTGAACTTGTCCGGATCAATATCACGGACCAGAGACAGCAGCCCGGTTTGGTGATCGACCAGTAATACAGCGGCCTGGTCTTTATCAAGACGTTTGTAAGGCGTAGTCATCTCAGTTCTCCTTAAGAATGAGTAAGAAAGGGTGGGTGCCAATCCGGCACCCGGCACGGCTAAAGCGCTTCTGGGAAATCGCGCAGCAAAAACAAAGCGTTGAGCTGTTTCAACCCAGCCAGTGAGAGCGGACCGGGCCGCCCTCACCGACCAGCCTTAGGAAGTCGCGCCAGAAGGCATGGAGCCAAAGCGGCCATTGTTAAAATCGTCCATCGCCTGCAAGATTTCCTGCTGGCTATTCATGACAAACGGCCCATGACCCACGATGGACTCATCAATCGGTTGACCACTGATCAGCAAGACCACCGCATCGTTATTGGCTTCCACCATGAACTGGCTACCGGCGCGATCCAGCACTACCAATTGCCCTTCACGCACCACACTTTGCCCATTGACCAGCACCGTGCCGTGCAGAACCACCAAGGCGGCCGTCCAGCCTTGCGGACTTTCCAGCTCGACAATCCCCCCCTGATTCAGGCGCAAATCCCATACATTCATGGGGGTGAAGGTTCTGGCAGGGCCTGTAGCGCCGTCTTTTTCACCGGCAATAATGCGCACCTTGCCGGCAGCATCGGGCAGAGGCACGACAGGGATCTGCTTGTCAGTAATAGCCTGATAACCGGCAGGCGTGCCTTTGTCTTTGGCTGGCAGGTTGACCCACAACTGCACCATCTCCAAGGTGCCGCCCGAACGGGCAAAGGCATCAGAGTGGTACTCCTCGTGCAAGATGCCCGAACCCGCCGTCATCCACTGCACATCGCCCGGTCCGATCGTGCCCCCCTGGCCGGTGGAGTCGTGGTGCGACACTTCCCCCTTGTAGACGATGGTGACCGTTTCAAACCCCCGGTGCGGATGCTGACCTACACCGCGCTTGTGCTCGCTGGGCGCGAACTCGGCCGGGCCGGCATAGTCAAGCAACAGAAAAGGACTCAGCTGTTTTGCGTGCGTGTGGTACGAAAACAGGGAGCGAACGGGAAAGCCGTCGCCCACCCAATGGGGACGGGGCGCACTATAAATACCAAGAATGTTCTTCATGTCCATCTCCTTGTTTCAACATAGGAGACAGAATAAACTCGGAACGATGAAGTCAGTAGCCCCCTAAAACGGTCATCTCTGTTCCATTTATGGAACGATAAAAGCGCTATGCACGATTTAAATGACTTGTACTTTTATGTTCAGATTGTGGATCACGGCGGCTTTGCCCCGGCCGGTCGCGCACTGGGCTTGCCCAAATCCACCCTGAGCCGCCGACTGGCCGCTTTGGAAGAGCGCCTGGGGGTTCGGCTGATACAACGTTCTACCCGGCGCTTTACGGTGACCGAAATCGGCCAGACCTATTACGAACACTGCAAGGCCATGCTGGTAGAGGCTGAAGCGGCACAAGCCGCCATTGAAATGACGCATGCCGAGCCACGTGGCGTGGTACGTCTCAGTTGCCCCATCACCTTGCTGAACGCGCATGTCAGCACGATGTTGGCTGATTTCATGGTCCGCTATCCGCATGTGACGGTTCAGCTGGAGGCCACCAACCGGAAGGTGGATCTCATCGGAGAAGCACAGGATATCGCAATCCGCGTCCGCCCCCCGCCCCTGCAGGACAGTGATCTGGTGATGCGTGTTTTATCCGATCGTAGCCAATGTCTGACAGCCAGCCCGGCGCTGATTGCCCGTTACGGCATGCCCGGTTCGCCGGCGGATCTGGCCGACTATCCCAGCCTGGGCCTGGGTGTGCCTCAGCAAACCCATACCTGGACCTTGTTCGGACCCAATGGAGCGCAAGCCGTACTGCACCACACCCCCCGTCTGATCACGACGGACATGACCGCTCTGCGCGCCGCGGCCCTGGCTGGAGTGGGAATCGTCCAACTGCCTACACTGGTGGTTTGCGATCAATTGGCACAAGGCGCTTTAGTCAAACTGATCCCGGACTGGGCGCCGCGCCGCGAGATCATTCATGCGGTGTTTTCCTCGCGCCGTGGTCAAATGCCTGCCGTACGGGCCCTGCTGGACTATCTGGTCGAACGCTACCAAGCCATGGACGAGGACTAAACGCCATTCTGAGCCTGGCAGGTTTAGAAACCCGGTCATGGAGTGCACGATCGGTTTCAGAAAACAAAAACGCCCTGCATATGCAGGGCGTTTTCTCTGAACGGGCCATCAAGCCGGGGATCAGATGCCGCGATTAAAATCGTGAACCTGCTTTTCAGCCTCTTCACGTGCAATACCGTAGCGCTCCTGAATCTTACCGACCAGATACTCGGTATTGCCCTCGGCAACATCCATATCGTCATTGGTCAGCTTGCCCCATTTCGCCTGAATTTTACCAGTCAGCTGCTTCCATTTGCCTTTAATCGTATCTTCATTCATAGTCGTTCTCCTATTTACAAAGTAATTTCATTACAGAGATTGATCAGGGAATAATTATTCCGGCTTCACTTTCAATCCCGACGAGTCGACTTTCACAACACCTTTCACGCTTTCGGTGGCTGCCACCGCTTTTTTAAGCTCGATTTCGCTAGGCACGGTACCGGTCAATGTTGCAACGCCGTTATTGGTCTCAACAGAGATATCCGTGCTCTTCAAATCCTTGGTACTGGCCAGATCAGCCTTGATCTTGGTGGTAATCCAGGTATCGCTGACGGCTTCGCCCGCTGTTGCGGAATGATCCTGATTAACGGCAGGCTCATTAGCCAGTGCGCCGCCTTGCAGGCCAAAACTCAAAGCCGAGGCCATTAGAAAACTGGATAGGATGGCGGATTTTTTCATAGATTTTCTCCAATATCAGAAAGAGTATTTTTAGAATTAAAAATTCCCTTATCCCTGCTATTAAAAGGAGTCCAATTCAATCAACAAAAATTTCGTTGTTTGCAATGGATGGTTCCACCGTAACATTCCCGACCAGGGCGACAACTACGAAATGCTACAAGCAATTTCCTTATAATAATTTCCCTTCAAATTGCTCAAGGCAGCTTCTTCGACCTGAATAAGCGGGTGTCCCTGACCCTGTTTTTCTGACCCTGTACCAGTTGGCCCCAAACCGCCCTAGCCAGCATCGAGACTGGTTTTCACGTAGGGGACAACGTTGACCAGAAGGCTGTTCGCACGAGCAATAATTTACCCAAGGGCCGGGACGACAACAGACCCTGTCCTGCCCATGGAGAGGCAAGACAGGGCGGATACATAAGGTAAGAAATTTAGCAGTGCCACTAACAAACGCGACACCGTGAGCCGGTCAATTACCGTAAATGATGTACTTGCTGCAGCCCATAGACCTGCACCGGCAAACCCGCTTGACGCGCTTTCAACTGCAAGGCCAGATATTGTGAGTAATGCCGCGACTGGTGCAGGTTGCCACCGTGAAACCACAGATTTGGCTGCTGGGTGGGCTTCCACATATTGCGCTGCTCGCCCTCCCATGGCCCCGGATCTTTCGTGGTTTCCGAACCCAGGCCCCAGCATTTACCCACCCGGTCCGCCATTTCCTGGCCGGCCAGATCCGCTACCCAGCCGTTCATGGAACCGTAGCCCGTGGCGTACACCACCAGATCCGCAGGCAATTGCGTGCCGTCTGTCAGTACCACAGCGTTCTCGGTCAGATGGCTGATGTCGGTCCGGGATTTCAGCTTGATGCTGCCGTCGATGATCAGCTCGCAAGCGCCTACGTCGATGTAGTAGCCCGAAGCACGTCGCAGGTATTTCATGAACAAGCCCGAACCATCGTCACCCCAATCCAGCATGAAGCCTGCCGCCTCCAGCTTCTGGTAGAACTCTGCATCACGCTCGCGGATCTTGTCGTACACAGGAATCTGGAAGTCCGCCATGATGCGATAGGGCAGGGACGCAAAGAGCAAGTCTGCCTTGCGCGTGGTGACTCCCGAAGCCAGCGCCCGTTCAGAATACAGATCTCCCAAGCCGATCTCCATCAAGGAGTCGGACCGCACAATATGGGTGGACGAACGTTGCACCATGGTGACGTCCGCCCCCGCCTCCCACAACGCCGCGCAAATATCGTGCGCCGAGTTATTGGCCCCGATCACGACTACTTTCTTGCCCGCATACGCTTGCGGCCCAGGGTGCTGCGAGGAGTGCTGCTGCTCACCCTTGAACACCTCCTGTCCCTTGATACTGGGCACATTCGCCTTGCCGGACATGCCCGTGGCAAAGACCAGTTGCTGTGGCCGTAGCGTCATGGGCTTGCCATCACGCTCGATCTCCACTTCCCAGGTCTGGCTGGGCTCGTCGTAGCGCACCTTCTTGCACACGGTGCTGCTCCAGTAATTCAGCTCCATCACCTTGACGTACATTTCCAGCCAGTCGCCAATCTTGTCCTTGGGCGCAAAGACAGGCCAGTTGTCGGGGAAAGGCATATAAGGCAGGTGGTCGTACCAGACGGGGTCATGCAGGCACAGAGACTTGTAACGCTTGCGCCAGCTATCGCCGGGTCGAGCATGTTGATCAATGATGAGCGTGGGCACATTCAACTGCCGCAAACGTGCGCCCAGGGCAATGCCGCCCTGTCCGCCCCCAATGACCAATACATAGGGCTGTTCAGACGTACCTAATGTTGCCTGCTCCTGTTGACGACGCTCCTGCCAGGTCTGACGGCCGCGCCGGATGCCGTGCTCGGCCCCCATGGGACGACGCACGCCTAACGGCTCCTCATAGCCTTTCAATTCAGACATGGTGGTCAGAAAGGTCCAGATCTTGCCGTCCTTGACGCGAATATGGCCATAGCCACGCGCCACATCGGTTTCCACATGGAACCAGCCCTCCACCAGACCTTGGCCATCGTCACTGACCGGCTCGGCACTGTCGCGCTCGAACCTGGCTGACACGGTACCTTGTTGCTGCTGCGTCAGCATGTCGCGGATCTGATCGCGCCCCTCCATAGTTCGGATGTTCCAGGTGAACATAACCAGATCACGCCAAAAGCATTCTTCGGCAAACAGGGCTGCCGCATCGTCCGGTGCATTGCTGGCAAGCGCATGGGTCAACTGGTCAAGAACCGTGTCCAACTGTCGCGCAGACGGTTGCAGTTGCTGCTGTGTTTGCATGATTTGTCTCCATATCGTTTTAATGGTGTGCCGGGCTTTTGCCGCCCAGCTATGGAGTACATAGCAAACACCGTGCCAAACCGGGAATGGCTTGTTTTAAAGGGGTATCGCTTGTTTCAAAGCGGTGAAACTGTGCCAGTGGTGACACAGGTGGTGCATCAGGTGTCGCAGCCTGTGTCAGGGGCCGAGTCTTGCTGAGTCAGACCTGCTCGTTTGATATAACGATGCAAGGTGGACCGGCTGATTCCAAGCTGCCGCGCTGCCGCACTGACATTACCGTCGCAGGCCTGCAAAACCTGCCGCCAGGAGGGTTCCCCGGCGCAGATAACTGACGTCGGGCTACTTGTAGATGTGGCCAGACGCCGCTCGCGCAACGCCTCTGGTAAATCCTGTACCTCAATGCAGGAGCCTTCCGCCAAGGCCAGTGCCAGCACCAGTGCATTGTCCAGTTCGCGCAAATTACCTGGCCACTCATACGCTTGCAACGCTTGCCAGGCCTCGGGAGACAAGCCGGGTACATCGCCCTTGTTACGCCGATGCAATATCTGCTGCACCAGCCACTCCAGATCACTGCGCTGACGCAAGGCAGGCAGGGTCAACACCGCCGCATTCAAGCGATACAGCAAATCCGCACGGAAGCGGCCTTGCTCTACCAAGGCGCTTAAATCATGGTGGCTGGCTGAAATCACGCGCAGGTCCACGCGCTTGCTTGTGCGTGCGCCCAAAGGCATGACCTCGGACTCGGCCAGTACTCGCAGCAAACGACTTTGCAAAGCCAGCGGCATGTCGCCAATCTCGTCCAAGAATAGAGTGCCGCCATCAGCCGCCTCGATCAAACCCGTGCGACCTCGTGCAGCACCGCCGGTATACGTGCCAGCTAAATAGCCGAACAATTCGCTTTCAATCAGACTCTCGGGCAAGGCCGCACAATTGACGGCCACAAAACTCCCGCGACGACCACTAGCTGTGTGAATCGCACGTGCCAGATATTCTTTGCCCGAACCCGTCTCGCCCTGCAACAGTACCGGCATTTCCCGCGTTGCCAAACGGGCAGCTTTCAGCAGCATGGACTGCATGGCCGCATCCGTGCCTGCCAAGCCTCGCAATGCCTGTGGCAAGGCCGCATCCACGGCTGCCCCATCCATCCCCACAGACCGATTGTTCAATACACGCCTGGGCTCAATGGCATGGGCAAACAGCACACTCCCATCCCGGGCCATGACGACTCGCTCCTGCGTGGGGCGATAGCGCATCAAGGTCGGTAACTGATCCACTTCCAGATGCAGAAAGCGCATCAAACTCTGCCCCAGCAAATCCGCAGGATTACGCCAGTCCACCCCCGCTGCCCGCGCCAGAATTCGGGCACCCGTATGCGTCATGCCCTTGATACGGCCAGAGCCATCAATCGCAATAGCCGCTTCCGGATCAATATCCAGAAACTCCGGCGACTGCGACAAACATAGAATCCATTCCTGACGGTGGCAGGCCATCAAATTAGCCAATTCAATACGACGGGTCGCCGCATTGGCAAGGTGCAGGGCCAAGCCCTGGCTGGCCTTGGCCTCCGGCGACTGCAACAAGGACAAATCCAGTACTGCGGCCAGCTTGCCGTCATAGTGATAGATAGGCGCCGCCGTGCAGGATAAAGGCGCATGCATATGATCGAAATGATCATTTTGATGAATGGTCAGGGCCTCGCCCGTGTGCAGGCAAGTGCCCACCGCGCACGTTCCCGCACGCTCTTCAGACCATTCCGAGCCCATATACAGGCCGGCCTGCCGCAAGGCATCGCGCTGGCCTTCCGAACCCAGAAAATCCACCGTAACGCCCTTGTTATCGGACAACAGCAGTACGTAATTGAGCCCGGACACCTGTTGATAAAGACGCTCCAGCCCGGAGCGCGCAATATTGATCAGGGCTTCGGACTGTTGACGGTGCTCACGCAGCTGGGAATCGGGCACGATATAGGCCTCGCAAGCCTGTGCCGGGTCCAGCCTGTGATGCTCAATACACCGCCGCCAGCTATGGACCACAGCCTGATCGCGCCGGGACAGGCTGCCCTGCCAAACAGCCGTGATCTCTTGGACGTGTGCCACATGTGAAGACTGCATAGTTGCGCTCATCCCGAAAACAGACCACCCCCGGGCGGGCGCGGCCTCTCTTCCAGTGTGCCGCCATGCTTAGCTGCCGTACATGGAGGTTTTCCTTGAGATGCGGTGCAGCAAATGAAGTGATTGCCTTCCTTTCTTTCCCGATCAAGCCATCAGTGGCATGGGCTCGTAACCAGGCTCCATGCCTACACCACATAGATAGCCGGCACCGAGAGCCGGAAAAACAAGCAACTCGTGCCCTACCACTCCATCAAACATTCGCCAGATCAAGCAGGTGTTGAGCAAACTCACCCTGCGCGCCCGCCGCGTTTATGTGATCGAAGTACTCATACCAACCGCTGGCTTGGATACCCGCCAGCAGAGCCTGGCAAGCCCGCTGATCCGGGAAGCGCCACACACCCATAAAGTGATGGCTGCTGGCTTGATCGATATGAGGCTCCGTAACGCTCAGGGTCAGAACCTCAATACCCTGGCTGGATAAACCAGCCATTGCCTCTTGCAGCCCGGCCAGAAAGTGTTGGCGCTGCTGCCCAGACATCGCTTTCCAAGACCTGCTCGCTAAGCTGAGCAGACAACACGACGCGGATGCATTACCACCCCAGCATCAGCACCTGCACACGCATCCGGGGCAAAGACTTTTCACGCTCGTAACTCTGAGCGCCAACCATTTAGTTAGATTACTAATCTTGTAGTTTGATTATAAATCCCGCAAGCAATTCAAAGCTGTGAAAAAGCCCGAATTCAGCTTTACGCCAAATCCGGGCCTTGAGTCTCACCTTGTCAGCCTGTACGACACCTTACAGCTTCCCCCGTGCATTCCTTGTAAACGAGATACGTCCCAGACACTGTTTGATCTTTTTGACTTTGCCGTGACTCACATCCTTCCGGAACACGTGCAAGGTATGTTCTGCCGGGATATAGACCCTGTTGTCAGGGGGCAGAGCCAGATCCATTATTTACAGCGGCTTAGCGGTAAAGCCTACTCTCACTCATGAGGCATGTTTCTCGATAAAAACCGACCACAAACGGCCATCCGAAACGAAATACCAAAAGAGCCGCCGCAGCGGCTCTTCATTTTTGGCACCTTGAATCAAGGTTTATTCGACGGTCACACTCTTGGCCAGATTCCGTGGCTTATCCACGTCCGTGCCGCGCGAGCAAGCCGTGTGATAGGCCAGCAATTGCAGGGTCACGGTGTGCAGGATAGGGGACAGTTTGCCGTAGTGCTCTGGCATACGGATTACATGCACACGTTCACTGCTGCCGATACGGGTATCGGCGTCGGCAAACACATACAGCTCACCCCCACGAGCATGGACTTCTTCAATATTGGATTTCAGCTTTTCCAGCAACTCATCGCGTGGAGCGATAGTGACCACGGGCATGGCTTCGGTGACCAGGGCCAGCGGGCCATGTTTCAGTTCACCGGCCGGATAGCCTTCAGCGTGGATGTAGCTGATTTCTTTCAGCTTCAGCGCACCTTCCATGGCGATGGGGTAATGCATGCCACGGCCCAGGAACAAGGCGTTTTCCTTGCTGGCAAAACGGTCCGCCCAGGCCATGATTTGCGGCTCCAGAGCCAGCACGGCCGCGATAGCGGTAGGCAAGTGACGCAAGGCTTTCAGGTAGTCGCCTTCCTGCTCCTGATTCAGGTGGCCCTTGACCTGCGCCAGTGCGATGGTCAACAGAAACAAGGCCGTCAGCTGAGTCGTGAAGGCTTTGGTGGAAGCCACGCCAATTTCAACGCCAGCACGAGTGATATAGGACAGCTTGCACTCGCGCACCATGGCACTGGTGGCTACGTTGCAGATGGTCAAGGTCTGCTCCATGCCCAGACTTCGGGCATGCTTCAAGGCAGCCAGCGTGTCAGCCGTTTCGCCGGACTGGGAAATAGTCACGACCAGCGTGCGCGGATTAGGAACGCTGTCGCGGTAGCGGTATTCGCTGGCAATTTCCACGTTGACGGGGATTTTGGCCAGCGATTCGATCCAGTAACGAGCAGTCAGACCAGCATAGTAGCTGGTGCCACAAGCCAGAATCAGCACATTGTCAATGTCCTGGAACACCTTGTAGGCCTGATCGCCAAACAGCTCGGGGGTGACGCTTTCGATATCTTGCAAGGTGTCACCCACCGCGCGGGGCTGCTCAAAGATCTCCTTTTGCATAAAGTGACGATAGGGGCCCAATTCAGCCGCAGCGGTGTGCAAATGAACGGTGTGGACGGGACGGTCTACAGAGCGCCCCTCCTTGTCCATGATCCATACTTTACTGATTTGCAAATCAATCACGTCACCGTCTTCCAGATAAATGATCTGATCGGTCGTTCCGGCCAGTGCCAGCGCATCCGAGGCCAGAAAGTTCTCGTTCTGACCCACACCCACCACCAGGGGCGAGCCGTGGCGCGCGCCCACCACACGGTGCGGTTCATCCTGACAGAACACCGCAATCGCATAAGCGCCGGTCAAACGGCGAATAACCTGCTGCACAGCCTCGAACAGATCACCGTTGTACAGGTGGTCAATCAGGTGAGCGATCACTTCGGTGTCGGTCTGGCTCTCGAACACATAGCCTATGGCTTGCAGCTCGGCGCGCAGCTCGTCGTGGTTTTCAATGATGCCGTTATGCACCAGCGCAATGCGGGCCTTACCTTTGCCCGAAAAATGCGGGTGTGCATTATGAGTAGCCGGCGCGCCATGGGTTGCCCAACGGGTATGAGCAATGCCGGTAAAGCCTTGCAGATGGTCTGCCTTAACCTGTTCTTGCAGCTCGGCCACGCGCTGAGTACTGCGCGCCCGCAACAACAGGCCCTGCGCATGAACAGCAACGCCACAAGAATCGTAGCCCCGGTACTCCAGACGTTTCAGACCTTCCAGCAGCACGGGAACAATATCGCGTTGCGCCACAGCGCCAACAATTCCACACATAGCCAACTCCTGTTCATGGCCCCTTTCGGTCGGCCGACTAATTAATGCAATCTGCTTATTCTGATCTGAAACACAAAAAATTTTATGTCTATTTTTCTTTTGAAATGAATTAAAATTTCAATTAATAATAAAAATAAAATAAATAAATAAAAATTCTGATTTTATGGAATTTTATTTCAATACGATTAGATAAACATTGTCATGATTGAACTAGACGAGCTGGATTTACGCATTCTGGAGCAGCTGCAAAATGATGCTTCCATCAGCAATCAGGAACTGGCTTTGCTCGTGCATGCCTCTCCCCCAACCTGTTTGCGGCGAGTGCGTCGTTTAAGTGAACAAGGGGTGATTCGCAGGCAGGTCGCCTTGCTGGACCCGGAGCAACTGGGCTCCAGTTTGACGGCGATTGTGGAGATTACGCTGGACCGTCAGGGTGAAGAATATTTGCAGCAGTTCGAGCGCCTGATGGCCCCCGAAGCGGCGGTGACGCAGTGCTATCGCGTCTCAACCGGGGTGGATTTCATTGTGATTTTGCAAGTCAGCGATATGACGGCCTATCACAAGCTGGCTCATGCCCTGTTCACCAGCCAGGCGAACATACGTAATATCCGCAGTTTTTTTTCCATTCATCAGGCCAAATTCGAAACACGTGTACCGTTGCCTGCACCCAAAATCTGAGCCAGACCAACTTTTAGAGCCGAAACGCCACCAGCCGTGAATAAGATACGAACGGCGGGCGATGGCGATGGCGATGGCGATGGCGATGGCAGGTATTAAAACATGCGTCAGGACCCGCACAAGCGCAGCGTGTGGAACGCGCAAAAACCGCGTGAATCAGCCGCGCTCAGGTTTGCACACGTTGCAGTACCAGTTGTTGATACAAACGCAAATAACGCTGCACCATAACGGCAGGGTCATGCTCCTGCTGCACCCAGCGTTGCGCCAGCGCGGCTTGTTGACGCGCTGCTGCCGGATTGCTCAAGATGTCATCCAAAGCCTGAGCAATAGCCTGTGCGTTCCCGACCGCACATAACTTCCCACGTCCATTACCCAGCAACTCCGTCAAGCCGCCTGCCATCGTGGCAGTGACCGGCACGCCATACACAAACGCATCCAGCACACTGGACCCGAGCGCTTCATGCCGGGAACTGAGGACAAAGCCATCCATCAGACGGTAAGCCTGTTCGGGGCGGGCTTCAAAACCGCTCAGCTTATAGCAAGACTCCAGACCTAATTGCGCAATCAAATCCTGTGCCGCCGCGGACTCGGAGCCGGGCGCACCAAAATGCAGAAACACAAAGTCCTGGCGACGCTGAGACAGGGCGTGAACCGCCCGAATCAGAGTCAAGGGGTCCTTCTCGGCCGACAATGCAGCCATCGTCCCCAGAACACGCAGTCCATTTGGGTTCCAGCGCTGACGCAAGTGGTTCACATAGGCCTCATCCGACGCCACATACTCAATGGCGCTGGGAATCACCTCGACAGACACACCCAGACGTCGCGGCTCTGCCGCCGCTGCCTGGCTGATGGCAACCAGCCGGTCCGCCTTGCGCCATTTCCAGCGCGTCCGGCGCTCTTTCACGCTCAAGGGACTGCTTGACTGTCGCCCACCACTACGTTGTTCGATACGTTTGCGGTCAACGGGAAAAGCCGTGCGCCGTGTAAAAACAAGCCGCTTGGGCAGCCAGAAATGCAATAAGGCCAACCAGCTCATGCAGGACGCGGTTTGGGAATGGACGATGTCAAAACCACGTCCATGCACCAGCAGATAGCGCAGCGCGGCACCCACAGAGGCGCATTCCACCACACTCAACCCCTGTTCCTTGGCCCGAGCAGCCAGTGCTTCACCGCGCCGGGCCAAGAGGCTGACCTGATGGCCTGCCTGCTGCATCTGCTGGACGCTCAGCAAGGTTTGCCGTTCGCCACCGCGCCAACCGCGCTCGAAATTAAGCTGCAAAATGCGCATGGCATTGATCCAGGGTCAATCCGTTGGAGCCGGGTATGCCCGACGTACGCATTGCCTCCCTGCCCTTGTCAGGCAAAGCCAGGGAGGTCAAAGATGGGCTGACACCCATCAGGACTTACGAACGGGGCGCTTCCAGCCGGACACGCTGCGCTGTTCCGAACGCGACAAGGTCAGCTGATCATCCGGCGCATTGCGCACCAGGGTCGTACCCGCGCCAATTGTTGCGCCTCGGCCTACGGTCACCGGAGCCACCAACTGCGTATCCGAACCGATGAAGGCATCGTCACCAATCACGGTACGGAATTTGTTCACGCCGTCGTAATTGCAGGTGATGGTGCCTGCACCAATGTTCACGCGCTGGCCCACATCGGCATCACCGATATAGGCCAGATGATTGGCCTTGGAGCCCTCGCCCAGCTGGGTGTTCTTGATTTCCACGAAGTTGCCCACGTGGGTGCGATTGGCCAGAACAGCACCAGGACGCAGGCGGGCGTAAGGGCCGATACGGGCGTCTTCGCCTACCTGGGCTTGCTGCAGATGGCTGAAGGCCTCGATCTGGGTACCGGCGCCGATAGTCACGTCACGCAGCACGCTGTGCGGGCCCACGCGCACGCCATCCTGCAGCACAACCTTGCCTTCAAACACGCAACCCACATCAATGAACACATCACGACCGCATTCCAGGGTGCCGCGCACATCGAAGCGAGCCGGGTCAGCCAGTGTCACGCCTTTTTCCAGCAAGCGACGAGCCTGCTCGGCTTGCCACAAGCGTTCCAGTTCGGCTTGTTGAATACGGCTGTTCACCCCCAGGGTTTCCCACCCAGCCGCCGGCTGGGCCGCCTGCACCGACACGCCATCGGCCACCGCCAAGGCGATGATGTCGGTCAGGTAATACTCGCCCTGAGCGTTATCATTCGTAATACGGGTCAACCAGTCTTTCAGACGGGCCGTAGGAGCAACCAGAATACCGGTATTCACTTCTTTTACGGCACGTTCAGCTTCATTGGCATCCTTATGTTCCACAATGCGCTGCACGGAACCGTCCGCACCCCGAATGATGCGACCGTAGCCGGTGGAATCGGCCAGTGTTTCAGTCAACACGGCCACGCCTTGGCCACGTGCCTGCAGCAAGCGGCGCAAGGTGTCGGCCTGAACCAGAGGGACGTCGCCGTATAGCACCAGAGTGGCATCATCGTCCTTATCGCCACCGACCAGCTCCGGCACAGCCTGTTGCACCGCATGGCCCGTACCGTGCTGGGGTTGCTGCAGGGCAAAGGCCAGCTCGGCCTGGGCGAAGGTTTGCTGAACGCGCTCGGCGCCATGACCTACCACGACCACAACTTTTTCCGGCTCCAGTTCACGTGCGCTGTCGAGCACGTGGGCCAGCATGGATTTGCCAGCGATAGGATGCAGTACTTTGGGCAGGTCAGACTGCATACGCTTGCCC
Organism: Alcaligenes sp. Lyrl_28; assembly: GCF_051948705.1. Taxonomy (NCBI): domain Bacteria; kingdom Pseudomonadati; phylum Pseudomonadota; class Betaproteobacteria; order Burkholderiales; family Alcaligenaceae; genus Alcaligenes; species Alcaligenes sp. Lyrl_28. The sequence goes on along the minus strand of NZ_JAYJLG010000004.1, from coordinate 110,622 downwards.
ATGCCTGCTGCCAGAATCACGATATTAAGCATAAAAATTTACCTACTAGGTTGGTCGATCAGTTCTTTTTGGTACTGCGTGTAGTGCTGCGCGTGGCGGTTTTTTTAGCCGCCGTTTTGGTGGCCACCTTGGCCGCGCTTTTAGTGGCTGCTTTCGCGGACGGTTTTACGGTCCTGGCCGCGGCCGGAGCACTGGTTTTGGCAGAAGTATGGGCATTGGCAGCCGCCGGTTTAGCGGGCTTTGACGAACCAGCCGGTTTAGCCTTGCTTGCCTGCTGACGATAGTTTTCCACCTGCTGCATCGAGGCAGCGGTAGCCGTGGCCATGGCATCAAACTGCTGTTGCAACATGTTCCACCAGGCTTGGGCAGCGGGATTGCCTGCACCTGCGTCGGCGTCCTGCTGAGCGCCAGGCTGTTTGTCGCCGGGGCTGTTCTGGCTGGCAGCCGCTTCAGACTGGGGCGGCGAGGACGGTGACGGCATGGATGCAGGCTGCGCTGCCGTGTGCGAACCAGTCTCAGGTGGGCAGGCCTGCGCCTTGGCCTCTGCCACACTGCTCGCTACTCCCGCCGCTCCCGCAGCCAGAGGATTAAAAGCCATGAAGGCCTCAAAGGGATTTTTCCCGCCAGCCGCCTGCGTCCCTTGCTGGGCCATGGTCTTGATGGCCGCCAGGGTGGAGCGCTGAATCTCCAGGCCCTGAATGGTGGTGCTCAACATGGACAGGTTTAACTGCAACCAGCTTTCCACGGCACGCAAGTCACGAATGCGGCGGTCCAGATCATCGGGGGACAGACTAGGCATCATGCCAGAGCTCACGTCACCTGCCCCACCGCCTGCCATGTTTTTCCAGGCTTGGGCCATCATGTCCATGCTACGTAGCAAGGGGTTGTTGCTGCCGCCCAGGGCATTGAAATCAGGTATACCAAAAGGATTCGGGTTCATGCTTAGCTCCCATGGGGTTGATGGCTGCCCGGCGTATCCCAGGCTCAGGCCAACTGTTCCAGATGCTGCTTGATGCTGTCAATCAGCACCACTTGCGCTTCCAGGGTGAACATGTCTGCTTCTATCATTTGCCAGGCTTCATCCAGCGTCAATAAGCGAAATTCACTAACCTCGCCGTCCATATTGCAGGGCCGTACCTCGTCAGCCAGCACGCAGTCACTGACCAGGGCATTTTCCACCTGATAGCCTTCAGGCAGCCGACGGTGCATGCGCAAGGACACACGCAAAGGGCTGCTATGGGCCAGCACCGACTCTGGCAAACCAGCCTCTTCGTAGCTTTCACGAATCAGGGATGTCTGCAGCGACTCTCCACTGACCGCCAGTCCGCCCACCAGCGTATCCCACATGTTCGGGTCTGTGGATTTGGTTGGGGAACGGCGCGCGGCCCAGATACGGCCATCCGTGGACCAGCCATTCAAATGCACTGCCTGCGTGAGAAACCCCAAGGGCCGCACCGCACCACGCTCAATACGGGACAGGCATTGCCCTTCACCGACCACATCCAGCAGCTCATCACGCCAGGCCCGGATGCAGCCGCCTTCCTGCAAACGCAAGGCAACCTGATCCAGGACCTGAGCCAGGCTCAGGTCCTGGCTCGGGCAATCGCTCAGACGCAAGACATCCTCTTCAATCGTCACCCCCGGCAGGGGCTCGATGCAACGGGCGGCCTTGGGCGTGATCCAGCCGGCAACACGCCCGTCAACCGTGACTGGGCGGCTGCCCGGCGGGGGCAGTTGTTGCAGCTGACTGGTCAGGCTGAGCATGCGCTGTCGCAGGGCCTGAGTAAGCGATCGGTTTTGGAACAAAGTCATAGTCGGCGATTGTAATTCAAGCCTTGACCCATTACGGCTTTTGTAGCGTTTAGTCCAACCTTGTCTTCTAGGGACATACCCTGCCCTTGAAGGCTAAAGCAAGTTCTATATAATTTCCGTGAACAGATAAGCGACTAAAAACTTCGAGCGGGCCAGCACTTAGCTGCTACAAGCCCGCCACTGCAACACCGCAGTTTCTTCCAGCGTTGGATTTTTCGGAGCGTTGACGCAGCCGAACCCCGGTTTGGCATGGCAACACCAAAAGAGGGACAACAATGAAGATGTGGAGAAGTTTATTTGCTCTGACCGCCTGTTCGATGGCAGGTCCTAGCCTGGCTCAGACCACCAATATGGAAGGTGGACCCCGTGTCAATCAGCTCAATTTGCCCAATGGGGTCACCCCCATAGCCCAGGACATCGCCTGGCTGCACTGGATGATGCTGATTATCTGTACCATCATCTTCATTGGCGTGTTCGGCGTGATGTTCTACTCCATCATCCGGCACCGCAAGTCCAAGGGCGCCATTGCGGCACGCTTTCACGAGCATCTGGGTGTCGAGGTTGCCTGGACAGTCATTCCCTTTTTGATTGTGATCGGCATGGCCCTGCCCGCCACCAAAACCGTGGTGGCCATGAAAGACACCAGCAGTGCGGATCTGACCGTCAAGGTCACCGGCTATCAGTGGAAATGGGGCTACGAATATCTGGACGGCCCAGCCAGCGGCGTCAAATACCTGTCCAACCTGTCCACCCCCCGTGCCCAGATCGAAGGACGCGAGCCCATCGGGCCCAACTATTTGATGGAAGTAGACAAGCCCCTGGTCGTTCCTGTGAACAAGAAAGTGCGTGTCATGCTGACCGCAGAAGACGTCATTCACTCGTGGATGGTGCCCGAATTCGGTGTCAAGCAAGACGCCATTCCCGGCTTTTTGCGTGATACCTGGTTCCGTGCAGACAAGGTGGGTATTTACCGTGGCCAATGTGCCGAGCTGTGCGGCAAGGACCACGCCTATATGCCCATCGTCGTGCAAGTGATGGAGCAGGATGATTACAACCGGTGGGCCAAAGAGCAGACCGACCTGCTCACTGCCCAGGCCGATGACCCCAACAAGGACTGGAGCAAAGACGAGCTGATCGAACGTGGTCAACAAGTCTTTGCGCAAAACTGCGTCGCGTGTCACCAGGCCAATGGCAAAGGCGTACCCGGCACCTTCCCGGCGTTGGAGGGCAACACGAAGTTTGTGCTCGCTCCCATGAAAGGTCAGATAGACACCGTGCTCAATGGCCATCCCGGCACGGCCATGGCTGCCTTTCGCGATCAGCTCAATGATGTGCAGATTGCCGCGGTCATCACCTACACACGCAACGCCTGGGGCAACGCAGACAAAGGGCCGGACCCTGTCGTCACGCCCGCCGACGTCAAGGCACAGCGCTGATTTAGCGCCCGTCGCCCATCACACCATCAATCTATCCCTGACTACGGCCAGGGGGAGTGCAGCAAGGAGTCAAGCATGAGTAGCGTCACCGTCGACCATGTAGCGAACCCGAGCGGACATGAGGATCACCATCATGCCCATGCCACCCCTAGCGGCTGGCGTCGCTGGTTATTCGCCACCAACCACAAAGACATCGGGACCATGTACCTGATCTTCTCGTTTGTGATGTTGCTCGAAGGCGGCGTGCTGGCTCTGCTGCTGCGGACCGAACTATTTCAGCCCGGTCTCCAGTTTTTCCGGCCCGAGCTGTTCAATCAGTTCACCACCATGCACGGCCTGATCATGATTTTCGGCGCGATCATGCCGGCCTTTGTGGGCTTTGCCAACTGGATGATTCCGCTGCAAATTGGTGCTTCGGATATGGCCTTTGCCCGCATGAACAACTTCAGCTTCTGGCTTTTGCCAGTCGGCGCGATCCTGTTCACTGCTTCATTCTTTGTACCTGGCGGCGCCCCGGCCGGCGGCTGGACCATGTATGCCCCCCTGTCCTTGCAAATGGGTCCAGGCATGGACTTCACCATTTTTGCAGTCCACATTCTGGGGGCATCGTCCATCATGGGGGCCATCAATATTGTGGTGACGGTCCTGAACATGCGCGCCCCCGGCATGACCCTGATGAAAATGCCGCTGTTTTGCTGGACCTGGCTGATTACCGCTTATCTGCTGATTGCCGTCATGCCCGTACTGGCCGCAGCCGTGACCATGCTGCTGACCGATCGCCACTTTGGCACCCATTTCTTTAACGCGGCCGGCGGCGGCGACCCGGTTCTGTACCAGCACATCTTCTGGTTCTTTGGCCACCCCGAGGTCTACATCATGATCTTGCCGGCCTTCGGGATTGTGTCGGCCATTGTTCCGGCCTTCTCGCGCAAACCCTTGTTCGGCTATGCCTCCATGGTGTATGCCACGGCCGCCATCGCCATCTTGTCGTTTCTGGTGTGGGCTCACCACATGTTCACCACCGGAATGCCCGTGACCGGGCAACTGTATTTCATGTACGCCACTATGTTGATCTCCATCCCTACCGGGGTGAAGATCTTTAACTGGGTGGCTACCATGTGGCGTGGCTCGCTGTCCTTTGAAACGCCCATGCTGTTTGCCATCGGCTTTATCTTCGTGTTCACGATTGGCGGTTTTACAGGCCTGATCCTGGCCGTGGCGCCGATTGATATTGCGGTCCACGACACCTATTACGTAGTGGCTCATTTTCACTATGTGCTGGTTGCCGGATCGCTGTTTGCCTTGTTTGGCGGCGCCTACTACTGGCTGCCCAAGTGGACGGGCCGCATGTACAACGAACGCCTGGGCAAGATTCATTTCTGGTCCACCATGATCTCGTTCAACGTGACCTTCTTTCCCATGCATTTTCTGGGTCTGGCGGGCATGCCGCGTCGTTATGTGGACTACGCTGGCCAGTTCACGGACTTTCACCAGATTGCCACCATTGGCGCCTTCTGGTTTGGGCTGTCGCAACTGCTGCTGATCTACATCGTGATTCAGGCGGCTCGCGGCAAAGGCGAAGCGGCCAGTGCCAAGCCCTGGGAAGGCGCGGAGGGGCTGGAGTGGACCGTTCCCTCGCCCGCACCGCATCACACGTTTGAAATCCCCCCTGTCGTCAAATGAGCTGGAGGAACGCCCTATGACTCCCGAACAACGCCGTCGCAACCGCCGTCTGGGACTGCTCCTGGCTGCGTTCGTCATTGCCATCATGGCCTGGACCTTTCTGAAAGGCAGTCAATTTTTAGGACAGTGATATGGATGACGATTTTCGGGACCTCACACGGCGCAAGCTCAGCTTTTTCCAGACCTTGAAAGCCATTGCCTGGGGTTTTTTTGGAGTCCGTCGTGGTCGCGACCATGAACAGGACATTGCCAAGATCAATCCGGTCTATCTGATTATTGCCGCCTTGATCGCCACGGTTGTTTTCGTTGTGGGCCTGATTATGGTGGCCCGCTGGTTCATTGGTCAGGCCAGCTGAACCCTGGCCGAAGACGGCGCCCCCCGGGCACCTGACCCGAAGGAGAACACTATGCATGTCGAGACTACGGCTCACCCGTCCAAGGCGCCGTATTACTACGTTCCCGGCTTGTCGGGACATCCGGTACGCGCCAGTCTTTCTCTGTGCCTGACACTACTGGGGGCGGCGACCTGGATCAATGACTGGCCAGGTGGCTTCTGGGTGTTTCTGGTCGGGATTCTCAGCTTCTTGCTGGTCCTGTATTTCTGGTTCAGTGATGCCATACGCGAATCCGAAACTGGCCTGAACAGTGCCCGTGTCGATGTCTCCTACCGCTGGAGCATGTCTTGGTTCATCTTTTCAGAAGTCATGTTTTTTGCGGCTTTTTTCGGGGCTCTTTGGTATACCCGTGAAATTGCCACCCCCCTGTTAAGTGACCTGGATCACCGCGCCCTGCTCTGGCCCGACTTCACGGGCACCTGGCCCAACCAGGGCCCGGCAGGCACCATTGCCCCCTTTCAGACCGTAGGCCCACTGTGGCTGCCCACCATCAACACGACCCTGCTGCTGACCTCGGGCGTGACGCTGACCATTGCTCATCATGCCTTGCGTGCCAGCAAGCGCAGCAGCGCGATTTTCTGGTTGTTCATGACCGTTGCCCTGGGGGTTGCGTTTGTGGCCTGCCAGGCATACGAATACCTGCACGCCTACGCTGAGCTGAACCTGAAGTTCACCTCCGGCGCCTACGGGGCCTTGTTCTACATGTTGACGGGCTTTCACGGGTTTCACGTGATTATCGGCGCCACCATGCTAACGGTGATGCTGATACGGTTGATACGCGGTCACTTTACTGCCGAGCATCATTTTGGCTTTGAGGGTGCCGCCTGGTACTGGCACTTTGTGGACGTGGTCTGGCTGGGTCTGTATCTGTACGTGTACTGGTTCTAGCAATGCATGCACCAGGCCTGTCTGTACGGGCCTGGTTTGTTCTTTCAAGCCAAGGGTACGCCAGTGCTTTCAATCCAGCCCAGATAATGGGCCAGCAAGACAAACAGGAACAGGGCCACGGACAAACCCACACGCCAGGTCAGGGCATAAGCCATACGACTGGAATTGCCCCGGTCCCGCATCAGGTACACCAAGGCAGACCCCAACGAAACAATAATCCCCAGAAACACGATCAGGACTAGCACACGCATTACGTCTCCCCCGCTTCAGGTTGAATGGATGTCCAGCAACAATTCTCGTTCTTCTTCGACTCGACCCCTGCTTGCCCTGCTCTGTCTGGGTTTGCTGATGCTGCTGTTCATGAACCTGGGACGCTGGCAATTGAGCCGCGCACAGGAGCGTCAAAACCTGGCACAACAAATCGCTCAAGGCCGCCAGCAAGCCCCTTTGCACATCGATTCCAAAGCCAGCCTGGACAAAGGCGCTTTGTGGCAGTCGGTCGCCGTGCACGGCTCCTGGCGCAGTGAGTTAACTGTACTCCTGGATAATCGCAATTTCAAAGGTAAGCCGGGCTACTGGGTGGCGACTCCTTTTGTACTGGATGAAGGCGATCTGACGGGCTCCAGTCTGCTGGTGCTACGCGGATGGCTGCCGCGCGAACCTGGTCAAGCCCCCGAGGTCCCACCTGCCCCCACTGGCTCCCAAACCCTTGTCGGCGAACTGCTGGAACGAGTGCCGCGTCTGTTCGAATTGGGCAACAGCCCCCTGCCCGAGCAGTTGCCCACCTCGTCGCGCACACCACCTGTCGTGCAAAACCTGAGCCTGGAGCAGTTGCGCAGCCGCATTGACGTGCCGTTGCTGCCGCGTGTACTGGCCCAGACCGCGCCCGCCTCCTCGCTGCAAACCCAGTGGCCCGACCCCAATATCGATTTTGAGAAAAACCGCGGCTACGCCCTGCAATGGTTCGGCTTTGCCCTGATTGCCCTGTGTGCCTGGATCGGTGTAGCGTGGAAATGGCTGCGACGCTCCAGGCCCCATTTCGCCTCTACAAGGAAGACCTGACGTGGACACGACTCAAGCCCCTGCCCGCCCGCGTTCCCTGATTCCGCTGTACCTGCTGCTGGCGGTCAGCCTGGCACCCGTGCTGTTTGCACTGGCCGCCTATTACATTCCGGCCTTGGGACTGCGACCCGCTGAAAGCAATGCCTATGGTCAGTTGATCGAGCCACAACGCAGCGTGCCTGCGCAAGCCTTATTGCCGCTGCAGACGCTGGATGGTCAGGCCTTTGATCTGCAATCGCTGCGTGGCCGCTGGGTGCTGGTCAGTGCCGATGACAGCGCCTGTCCCGAAAGTTGCGTGCGCAAGCTGTTCATCCTGCGCAACTCCCACGCCAGCCAGGGCAAGAACGTGGATCGCCTGGCCCGCGTCTGGTTTGTGACCGACTCCGGCCAACCCTCCGAGCAAATTCTGGAGGCTTATAAAGGCACCCACATGCTGCGGGCCGACCTACAGCAACTGGCCCCGTTTCTGGCACCTGGCGCCCCAGGCCAGGCCCCCGAGCAAGCCGTCAAAAACGGCATGTGGATCATCGACCCCAATGGCAACCTGATGATGGCCTTTCCCGGTGATGCCGACCCACTCAAGGTTCGTACCGATATACGCAAACTGCTGAACAATTCACGCATCGGATAAACGCATGACCGATATCCGCCATCGCTACCGCAAGCTGGTCTACCTGACCTGGTTCCTGACCCTGGACCTGATCATGTTCGGCGCCTTTGTGCGCCTGACCGATTCCGGCCTGGGCTGCCCGGACTGGCCTGGCTGCTATGGCAAGCTCACGCCGCTGGGCGCAGGTGCACATATCGAACAAGCTTATCAAGCCATGCCCTATGGCCCAGTCAGCTGGGGCAAGGCGTGGATCGAGATGATTCACCGTTATGTGGGCGCGGCCTTGGGCATGCTGATTATTGCCATCGTCTGGATGGCTTGGCGACATCGTCACGCCCTGGGGCACTCCGCCCGGCTGGCTCTGTTCACCTTGCTGGCGGTGTGCGTGCAAGGAGCATTTGGCGCCTGGACGGTTACCCACAAGCTAATGCCCCTTATCGTCACCACCCATTTGCTGGGCGGCATGAGCGTACTGGCCTTGATGACCTGGCTGGCTGCCCGCGAGAATCCTGGCCCACCTGTCTTGTCGTCCACCCGTCGTTGGCGACCCTGGCTGATCGGTGCCTTTCTCCTTCTGACCATTCAGATTGGGCTGGGCGGCTGGGTCAGCACCAATTACGCGGCACTGGCCTGCATGGACTTTCCGCAATGCCACGGCCAATGGATTCCCGACATGGACCTGCACGGCGGATTTTCACTGTTTCGTGCGCTGGGCGAGCTGCCATCCGGTGAAATGATTTCCCAGGCCGCACTGACTGCCATTCACTGGGTTCATCGCAATATGGCCTTTCTTGTCTTTCTGGTTCTGGGATCGGTCGCCTGGAAATTGCGCGCCGATCCTGTCTTGCGTCGCCCCGCCACCGGGGTGCTGTTGCTCTTGCTGGCCCAGCTCGTCACGGGGTTAACCACGATCTTTTTTCAATGGCCTCTTTTGATTGCCGTCCTGCATAATGGGGGAGCTGCCGGTCTCGTTTTATGCTGCGTCACCCTGTTGGTACGGCTTTCCCGCAAGTCGACTGTCCCCCAAGGAATACAGTATGACAAACACCGCCACCCTGGCTCCCGCCTCGCTCCTGCGCCAATATCTGGTACTGACTAAACCGCGCGTCACCCAGTTGGCTGTTTTCTGTGCCGTTATCGGCATGTTTCTGGCTGCTCCCGGCCTGCCCGATCCCGGCACAGTCGTAGCCGGCACACTGGGCATATGGATGTTGGCTGCCGCCGCCTTTGCCATCAACTGCCTGATCGAAAGCCAGATTGATGCCCGCATGCTGCGCACTGCCCGTCGCGGTACTGCCCGCGGCACCATTACCCCACCTCAAGTCCTAGCCATGTCCGGTTTGCTGGGTGGCATAGGCATGCTGGTGCTGTATTACTGGGTGAATCCGCTGACCATGTGGCTGACCTTGGCCACCTTCATCGGTTACGCGGTGATTTATACCGTGATCCTCAAACCCCTGACCCCACAAAACATCGTGATCGGCGGTTTGTCCGGTGCCATGCCCCCCGCTCTGGGGTGGGCAGCGATTGCCAACGCCGTACCGGCAGAAGCCTGGCTGCTGGTGCTGATTATCTTCATCTGGACGCCCCCCCACTTCTGGGCATTGGCCTTGTATCGCCAGCACGACTACCAGCGTTCGGGGCTGCCCATGCTGCCCGTCACCCACGGCAAGACTTTTACGACGCTGCATGTGCTGCTCTACAGCTACATCCTGATGGCCTCCAGCCTGCTGCCCTTCGTCATCCGCATGAGCGGCGTGCTGTATCTGGTGGCTGCCATCGTGCTGGGCGCACGTTTCATTCAATATGCCCATCAACTGCACCGCAACTACAGCGATGAACTGTCCCGCAAGCTGTTCCGCTTCTCCATTATTTATCTGGCGGTTCTGTTTGGGGCCTTGCTGATAGATCATTGGGTGCGGCTTATTTAACCGTCCGCCAAAAAAACGGGTCACAGCAGACCCGTTTTTTTCGACTAGGCTTCTACTGTCCGTTCCCAATCAGGTGGCAAGGGCGGGCCCACAAAGTTTTCTGCCTCGCTCAAGGCATGCGCCAAACCAAACAAGGGTGGCAATTCTTCGTGCTGACGCTGGCCGGACTCGAATTCCTGCCAGACCTGATACGCGCGTTGGCGCTGTCGCACCACGGCCTCGATCTTTTCACTGAAGATGGGATCTTTGCCACGCAAGGTATCGAAATCACGCTCGGTCAGCATCAGCAGGCGGCTATAGCCCAGGGAGCGCACTTCACCAACGTGATCGCTGTGCTCCACAACATTGACCTCACCAATCGTCTGCCCTGTCCCCAGTTCCACCAGGCTGCCATCAGGCAAGGTCAACTCCAGCGCCCCGGACGCCACAAAGAACATGGCACGCATGCCGCCATAGCGCAAATGGATCTTTTGATCTGGCAGCGCCAGACGTGGGCGCAAGCGTCGAGCCAGCTCTTTTTTGGCTTGCTCGGAGATGCCGTCGAACATGGGCACCTGCGCAATCAGCTCCATGGCGCTCATGGTCATGTCCAGAGTGGGACGCTCATCCAGATAGCGCCAGCGTTGCGTAATCTGTTTGACCAGATCCGCATACATCTCGCTGGTAATCAGGGAATGCGACAGCATGGTGCGATAGTGCGCCCGCTCTTGCGAGGCTGCCACACGCGCCAGATAGGATTCCTGCAACCATTGCGCAAACACCGGGTATTGCAGGGTCAGGGAGTGCAGGGCCTCTTCCAGCTGAGACAAACGTAACTTATGGGCCTGCACAATCGTACCGGTCGCCTGTTTCCCCAATAAGGGCGCCAATTCAGTCTCGGCAAAACGAATCAGACGCTGCGCCACCGAGCGTTTGGCGATCAGATTGGAGAAGCGTTTATCCAGTTCGCGTACCAGCCAGCCTTGCAAACCAAACAGATAATGCAGACGCAAAGCGGTACGAAAACCACGCGAATAGCGCAGGTCTGTTGCAATCGCCGCCTCAAAACCGGCCAAACCGGCCAGCCTCACTGTATCGTTCATGCGTTCGGCCCGGCTCAATAGGGCCTCGGCTGTTTTCCAATCCACAATCTGCGATTTCAGCAGCTCGTAAAACAGCTCCACCTCGCGGGCCGATAAAATCGCCATGCCCATTTTGATTTTCTGTGCCTCGGTCAGGCTTTGAATCTGGCCCGACGCCACACCGGCCTGACTGGCCTCAAAAACCGTACAAAGGCGCTCGATCACTTGTGGCTTGATCTGCTCTTGCCGCCCCAGTTCCTCGGTCTTGTCGCGCAGCTCTTCCAGCGCCAGACTCACCGCCTGATCGCGCAAATGGCGCTCCAGCGGTGTCAACTGATTCAAACCCAAACGACGAATCAAGGGCCGCAAGCTGATCCCGTTCACAAACAGGGTCAGCAGCACAAAGCCCGTGGTGGCCACACCGATGAACTGGCGCACATCATGCGGAATGGCGTGTTGTTCCGTAACCGCCAAGGCCAGCGCCAGGGAGACTGCTCCGCGCAGCCCGCCCCATAAAATCACCACCCGGTAAGGTCGACTGACCCGAGTGCCAAAGCGAGTACGGCCCAACAGAGGCAGCACGCCAAACACCATCGCAGCACGTGCCAGAAGCGTCACCCCAAACAGCAATACAACCAGACCAATCTGCATCCAGGTGATTTCTGCCATCAGGCGCGGAATCAACATGGCGGCGAACAGAAAAATTAGGGAATTGGCCAGAAACCCCATCTGGGTCCAGGAGCTGCTTAACAGTTCGAAAGTCGCGGGCGACATGCGGGTGCGACCCGTGGAACCCACCACCAAACCGGAAATGACGGTAGCGACCACTCCCGACACACCCAGATAGTGTTCGGATACAAAAAAGGCCAGGTACGCCAAGGCAATGGTCAGGGTTACTTCAGCAGCGGGCCAACCCCGCAAGAGCACAAACAGACCACTGGCCAGCCGTCCCATTAAGAAGCCCGAGATCCCCCCACCCAGAAAACTGAACAGGAAGCTGCCCAGCACCGTACTACCACTTAACTCACCACCTCCGGTCAGCACCGCCAGCAGCACGGAATACAGAGCAATGGAAGCGGCGTCGTTAAACAGGGCCTCCCCTTCGACCAGCGTGGACAACCGTTTGGGTGCGCCCACTTCACGGAAGATGCCCACCACGGCGACAGGGTCTGTCGTGGCCACAATCGCGCCCAACATCAAACAGACTACCAGTCCATAAGACGACGCCGCGTTCAAGGCGTAACCCACGGCAAAGGTACAGACCACCACGGCCACAATTGCCATCATCAAAATGGCACCGATATCATCGAGCAAGCGGCGCAAGTTCATGGCCAGCGATGTCTCGAACAACAAGATGGGCAAAAAGGCGTATAGAAAGGTCTCGGACGAGATGTCGAAGGCCTGCAGGGTATTGAGAAAGTCCGACACCATCTTGGGCGCCCAGGCATGCAAATGCAGCAGGATGCCCAGCGCAAAGCCGATCAAGGCCAGTAGTACGGAATACGGTAGTCGCAGGCGTCCAGCCAAAGGCGGCATAAAGGCGACCAATCCCAACAGGCCTGCCAGTCCAAAAACAAACTGCCCAATGTGCATCGCGACATCCTTTGTCATCGGCATTGACCCGATTGGCATGTGCCTACGCATTCAGACATGGGCAAGCCAGATCGGCACGGAAAATCCCCCCGCTTTCCGCAGGAATCAGAATAGCGCTTTTTCCCCGGCCCACAGCCGCCAAATTATCTTTTTCTCGCAAAATTTACGTTTTTTGGCCTGTGCCGGGGCACACACTCATCCGTAAAGCGGCAACTCAAAACCTGCGCCAGCGCAAATTCGCCCCTGACATAACTGGTTATACTTTCGCATCATGAGTTTTCCGCGCTCCTTCCTCGCCGCCCATGCCTGGCCCCATCGACTGGGCCTGTGTCTGTTGCTGCTGGCTGTGGTGTTGCGCGGAGTCGTGCCAACCGGCTATATGCCTAAACAGGGCGATCAAGGCTATGCCCTGGCCTTTTGTCTGCCTTCCGGACAGAGCCTGCCACCTGAAATGGCGCAACACTGGGCCGCCCTGTTAGGCGAGGACGCCACAGCGCACTCCGATCAGGCCACCACCAGCGCCACCTGCCCATTCTGCGTCATGCTGCAAGCGGCTCTGACACCCGCGCCTGTCGCGCTCGTGACGCCCTTGAGCCTGGGCCATTTCCGGCCCTTGTTGCTTCCGGCACTCCACCCGGCCCTGGCCCAAACCTTTATTCGCGGCCCACCCGTGGGGCCACGCGCTCCTCCCTTCCTTCTTCCTGCCTGATTCCTCGCGTTCGGCGCTGCCGCTACGCTTTCTCTGCCCTGCAGCTCTCGACCAAGCGGGTATGCCGCTGGACGATGGCTGCGCTTTGGAATTTAGTCATGAAGAACCTAGTAAGCCCCGGCCTGATCCGCGCCGGTGTTCTGGCCTGCCTGCCCTCTATGGCCCTGGCCCAAGCCACCGTTATTGAACAACTGAGCCCCATTGTGGTGACAGGTGTGGCCCCCGAGTCGCCCCTGCAATTTAGTACCAACCCCAAGCTGCCCCGCCTGCCCTTGCCGGCCAGCGACGGCACCGACTACCTGAAAACAATTCCGGGTTTTGCCGCCATCCGCAATGGCGGCAGCAATGGTGATCCAGTACTGCGCGGCATGTTTGGTTCGCGTCTGAACATACTGACCAACGGCAGCGCCATGCCCGGTGCCTGCCCGTCCCGGATGGATGCGCCTACCTCCTACATTTCGCCCCAGTCCTTTGATGAGCTGACCATCATCAAAGGCCCACAAAGCGTACGCTGGGGGCCGGGCGCTTCTGCCGGAACGATACGTTTCGAGCGCACAGCACCCGGTTTCACCGAGAACGATGCCACGCTGGAAGCCAGCCTGCTAGGCGGGTCGGCAGGACGCCACGCCGGAAACGTGGATTTCGCGGCCGGCAATGCCTCTTACTATGCCCGCCTGACCGCCAACCAGGACCGCGCGCAGGACTACAAGGATGGGGACGGCGAGCGCGTCCCCTCACGCTGGAAAAAATGGAATACCGATGTCGCCATTGGGCTGACACCCGATAGCGACACTTTACTGGAGCTTAGCGCCGGTACGGGCGACGGGTATGCCCGCTACGCAGGACGTGGCATGGACGGCACGAAGTTCAAGCGCGAAAACCTGGGGCTACGCTTCAAGAAAGAGATGCAGGAAGGGGCTGTGCGCCAGGTGGAGGCCCAGCTCTACTACAACTACGCCGATCACGTTATGGACAACTATGAGCTGCGCCCCTTCAAACCCAGCGCTGGCATGTCCATGCCCATGGCCTCCAATGTGGATCGCCTGACCTGGGGCGGACGCATCAGTGTGGATTGGGCGTTACGCGACGATTTGACCCTGACGACCGGTACCGATGTGATGCGCAGCCGCCATCGCAAGCGCAGCGGTATGGGTATGCAGGATTACCGTGATCAGGATTGGATAAAAGATGCGGAGTTCGACAATATCGGCCTCTTTACCGAGGCGCGTTGGGATCTGAACGATAACAGTCGTCTGATTGGTGGCGCACGTCTGGACTGGGCCAGCGCCCGGGACCTGCGTCCCAGTCTGGGCAGCGGCATGATGAGCAAGCCCAACCCCGGTGCCAACGAACGTCGCAAAGAAACCCTGCCCAGCGCCTTTATACGTATTGAGCATGATCTGCCAAGCCTGCCCTTGAGCCTGTACGCCGGTATCGGCCATGTACAGCGCATGCCAGACTACTGGGAGCTCATTTCTCCAGCCAGCGGCCCACAGGGAAGTCCCAGCGCCTTCCTGGGCATTCAACCAGAAAAAACCACGCAACTGGATATTGGCGCACAGTACAAGGATGACACGGTCTCGGCCTGGGCCTCAGCTTACCTCGGCCAGATTCAGGACTACATCCTGTTCGACTACCTGCCTGGCGGCATGATGGGCAGAAAAACGCAGGCTCGCAACGTCAATGCTCGTATTATGGGTGGCGAATTGGGTGCCGACTGGAAAGTCTCCCCCAGTTGGACGCTGGGCAGCAGCCTGGCCTATGCCTGGGGCAGCAACCGCACAGACAGTCGGGCTCTGCCACAAATGCCCCCTCTGGATCTGCGTTTAACGGCGGACTATGTACACGGCCCTTGGTCTGCAGGCGGTATCTGGCGCATTGTGGCCAAGCAGACGCGCTACGCTCAAGATCAGGGAAATGTGGTTGGTTATGACTTCGGGCCTACCGGAGGATTTAGCACGGTGTCGCTGTACGGAGGCTACAAAATCAACCGTAATCTGTCCCTGACAGCCGGTGTCGACAATCTGTTCAACAAAACCTATGGTGAACACTTGAATCTGGCCGGTAACAGCGGTTTTGGCTTTGGCGCCGCCACGCGCTTTAATGACCCTGGCCGCACCCTCTGGCTACGCGCAGCCCTGTCCTTCTGAGCCTTCCGTATAAGCCCTATCCGGGTCTGACCGACCCGGCTGGGCAAACGGCAGCAGCATCAGGACAAAAAAAGGGACACCTGGTCGGTGTCCCGTAAACATCCGCTTCAAAAGGGAGGGGAAGAGGAGAAGCCGAAGCGGACGTGCAAATGCCGATATGCGTAGGTGGCAAAAATCAGCAAATGTATTGTTTAGTCCGCGAAGATCAGCGTAAGTTCAGCCCTTTTCCCTGAAAAGTTGTAACTCTTTAAAACGGCTTACACGGCAGCAGACAGCGCCACGCGCAGCTTTTTGAACGCGGCCACTTCAATCTGACGGATACGCTCGGCCGACACGCCAAACTCAGCAGCCAAATCGTGCAAAGTGGCACCGCCATCATCCTGCAACCAGCGTGCGCGCACAATCCGCTGCGAACGCTCGTCCAACGTGTCGATCGCCTCTTCCAGGCCACTGCCTTCCAACATGTCCTGAGCGCGGCGCTCCAGCACGCGGCTCGGCTCCTCGTGTCCTTCATCGGACAGATAGGAAATAGGCGCGAAATTGTCATCATCGTCGTTGGTCGGGGCCTCCAGAGCCATATCGTGACCCGACAGGCGCACTTCCATCTCGCTGACGTCCTGTGGGCGCACGTCCAACTCACGCGCAATCGCATCGACCTGCGCGGTATCCAAGGTTTGTCCGTCCGGACGCATACGACGCAGGTTGAAAAACAGTTTGCGTTGGGCTTTGGTCGTGGCCACTTTCACCATGCGCCAGTTGCGCACGACGTATTCATGAATCTCGGCCTTGATCCAATGCACGGCAAACGACACCAAACGCACCCCGCGATCGGGATCAAAGCGCTTGACGGCTTTCATCAGGCCCACATTGCCCTCCTGGATCAGGTCGGCATGGGGCAATCCATAACCCAGATATTGACGGGCAATGGAGACCACCAGACGCAGGTGCGACAAAATCAATTCACGCGCGGCATCCAGATCATCCTGGTCGCGCAGGCGCTGACCCAGCTCGGTTTCGCGCTCGGCGCTGAGCATGGGCAGGCGGTTAACGGCAGAGATATACGCTTCGATCGTCCCCAGTGCGCCTGGATTAGACACGGCGGCGACCAGTTCATTACCAGACGCCAGGGCCAAAGCGTTCGCTTGTTGTGTCATGGAAAATCCTTAAAAAGTCAGCCGGCGAGAACACTGAGCAAGGCTCTCAAACCGCGGAAAACGCATTTCATCAATGATTGAGTTTAGCACTCGATGCTCTGGAGTGCTAAAAATTTCAGATACAGGAATAAGAGCGTCGCAGCAAGAAAAAGTTCACTCTTTAGCGTCAAACTGCAATAAATCGGTGGGCAGAACGCCACAAACAAGCTGAAAACCGTGGCAGCCTGAGAGTAACGCCTTTACGCCCACATGAAAACAACAAAGTGCGACCTGGTTTATCCGCCAATCACAGGCGCTCGGCGTGAAAGTCCAGGTGGTCCTGAATGAAGGTCGAAATGAAGTAGTAGCCGTGGTCATAGCCTTCGTGGCGACGCAAGGTCAAAGGCTGCTTGGCCTGTTCACAGGCCTGCTCAAAGACGTCCGGATACAGTTGCTCGGCCAGAAAGCCATCGCTCAAGCCCTGGTCCACCAAAATACCAGCCGGATAAGGGGTGCTGCGCTTGCTCATCAAGGCACTGGCGTCGTGCTGCTCCCAGGCCTGACGGTCCTGACCGAGATAGGCACCGAAGGCTTTTTCGCCCCACGGACAACGGCTGGGAGCCGCAATAGGAGCGAAAGCCGATACAGAGCGATATTTACCGGGATGGCGCAGGGCCAAGGTCAAGGCACCATGGCCCCCCATGGAGTGGCCAAAAATACCCACACGACTGGCATCGCCGGGCAAGAGGGTCGTGGCCAGATCAAAGAGCTCCTGGCTCACATAGCTTTCCATGCGGTAATGCGTGCTCCAGCCAGGTTCTGTGGCATCCAGATAGAAACCGGCCCCGGTTCCCAGGTCCCAGCCATCGTTCTCTCCTTCCACGCCAGCGCCACGCGGGCTGGTGTCGGGAGCAACGAGCATGATGCCGTGCTCGGCAGCATAGCGCTGAGCACCGGCCTTGATCATGAAGGTTTCTTCTGTGCAGGTCAGCCCAGCCAGGAAAAACAGGACAGGCACACGGCCTTGGCCGACGGCCTCGGCCAGATTGGTCGCACCCTTTTGGGCATGGGCCTGCAACTGAGGCGGCAGGTACACAGAAAAACGCATGGGCAAACCGATCGTCTGCGACGCGTGTTGGTAGTAGCGCTGCCAACCATTAAAACAGCGATGTTCGTTAAGCAGTTCCAGTGTCTGAGTCATAGCCCCCTCGTGTTCTCAATAGCAAATCCGGCCCAGGATCAGTGAAAGCACCCGAAGACCTCCCACCGCTCCTGGACCGGGATAAAGGGTGCGGGCGCACGCCTGCCCCCTCATGACGATCGCAATCAGTACATCACCACCGAACGAATGGACTTGCCTGCGTTCATCAGGTCAAAGCCTTCATTGATACGCTCCAGCGGCAAGGTGTGGGTGATCAGGTCGTCGATATTGATCTTGCCATCCATGTACCAGTCCACAATCTTGGGGACATCGGTACGACCACGAGCGCCGCCAAATGCAGAGCCTTTCCATTCACGGCCCGTCACCAGTTGGAACGGACGGGTAGCGATTTCAGCGCCGGCCTCGGCTACGCCGATAATGATGGACTGGCCCCAACCGCGGTGACAGCATTCCAGGGCTTGGCGCATGACCTTGGTGTTGCCGATACATTCAAACGAATAATCCGCACCGCCATCAGTCAGCTGAATAATGTGGTCCACCACGTTTTCAACGTCATTGGGGTTCACAAAATCCGTCATGCCGAACTGGCGGGCCATGGCTTCGCGCTCGGGATTGATATCCACACCAATGATCTTGTCCGCACCCACCATCTTGGCGCCCTGGATCACGTTCAGGCCAATCCCGCCCAAACCAAACACCACCACGTTGGCGCCCGCTTCCACCTTGGCAGTAAACAGGACAGCGCCCAGGCCGGTGGTCACGCCACAGCCGATGTAGCACACCTTGTCGAACGGAGCATCACTACGGATCTTGGCCAGCGCAATTTCAGGCACCACGATATGGTTGGCGAAGGTCGATGTGCCCATGTAATGGTGAACCGGTTTGCCGCCGATGGAGAAACGCGAGGTGCCATCGGGCATCAAACCCTTGCCCTGGGTAGAGCGAATGGCTGTACACAGATTGGTCTTGCGCGACAGGCAGGATTTGCACTGACGACATTCGGGCGTGTACAGGGGGATTACATGATCGCCAGGGCGCAGGCTGGTGACACCCGCGCCGACATCCAACACCACGCCTGCACCTTCATGGCCCAAAATGGCGGGAAACAAACCTTCCGGGTCAGCGCCCGACAGGGTGTAGTAATCAGTATGGCAAATGCCTGTCGCCTTGATCTCGACCAACACTTCGCCTGCTTTGGGGCCTGCCAGATCGACCTCTTCAATCGTTAGCGGCGCGCCCGCTTTCCAGGCAACAGCTGCACGTGTTTTCATGTGGTCCACCCTCCGGGTAAAAGTAATTATGGTTACGGTCAACTCGGTCCTTCGGGACCAAACTATTAAAGTATAAGAAATATTTTATAAGGCGCGGCCCGTCGGCCGACTCCTTGTATGGGTAAAGCCCCGCCTGAGCAAAGCCGCACCGACCTCAGTACAAGGACGATTTGCCCGTCAAGAGCACACCCAGACGCAACATACCATATGCCAGATAATCGACCAGCCTGCTCAGCCAACCCAGACGCTGATAGTGTTCCTGATGAACCCGCGTGGCATTGTGCTCGATTTCGTATTCCAGCTTGGCCTGCAAATCCCGGGTGAACGGCGCATCCTGAATCAGGACATTGGCCTCACGCGCCAGCAACAGGCTGAACGGGTCCAGATTGGATGAGCCCACCATGGAGTAATCATCAATGACCGCCACTTTGGCGTGCAAGTAACTGGCCTTGTACTCGTACAGCTCAATGCCGTGGTCCAGCAACTGCCCGTACATAAATCTACAGGCCCGATATTGCAGAAAATACTCGGCATGACCTTGCAGCAACAAACGCACCCGCACGCCCCGCTGTGCCGTCTGCTCAATGCGTCGCCGCAGGCTGCGGCCCGGGAAAAAGTAAGCATTGGCCAAAATCACCTGTTGCTGCGCCTTGCCCAGCAGGTGCAAGTAAGCCTGCTCAATCTGCTGACGATAGCGCACATTATCCCGCAGTAACAAGGTGGCCCGGACCCCCTCGAACACCTCTCCGGCCTGCTGCGCTTTCTTGCGAGCCTGACGCCGTTTGCGCCACTCGCGCCAGGTGGTGAAGCGTTGCGTAAAACTGTCCCAGTCCTTGCGTCTGCGCCAGGCCATGCGCAGCCACAAGGCCTGTTGGGCGCGCACCATATCATCGACGATCGGCCCCTCGCAGCGCACGGCAAAATCAAAACGTGGCCTGCCCTTCCCATCGATTAGCGGCACCTCATCAAAATCATCCAGGATATTGATGCCGCCCACAAAACCAATGCGCTCATCAACCACCAGCATCTTGCGGTGCAACCGGCGCAAACGTCGTAGGGATAGACGCGGCTCCCGCCATCCTTTGGGCTTGGGTCGGTAAATTCGATAACGCGCTCGCATGGCCTTTAACTGCTCAGCGATCTGCAAGGCATAGACATCACTGCCAAAGCCGTCGATCACCACACGCACGCGTACCCCTCGCTCACAGGCCCGACGCAAGGCGTCCAGAACACTGTGACCGCTATCATCCAGGTTGAAGATATAGGTTTCCAGATGCAGGCGCTTGGTGGCCTGATCGATCGCCTGACAAATAGCCGGAAAAAACTCCTGCCCATTTTGCAGCAAGGTGATCTGATTACCATCGTGCCAAAGTGGATCGCGCTTCAGACTCGGCATGTTTGCAAGGCCTATGCGTTAAGAAACCACTGAACGGCAAAGCTCCTTCAGGGCAGCTCCAGCTCAGTCAGGATAGGGGCATGATCAGACAACTGCTTCCAGGGGTCCCCCACCAGCACACGGGCATTACGGACCGCGAAACCACGCTGATAAACCCGATCCAGTCGTAGCCAGGGGAATGCCGCTGGGAACGTGCGGGGAGGAGGCGTCATGCGCGCTGCGCCGTTCACACCCAGTTGTATGCCCTGCTCAGGCACCACCAACCCGCTTTTACGCCGGGTACGCAGCCACTTGATGGGCTGGCGCAAGCGGAAACGGTTATCAACCTGTCCGCGAGGCGAGAAAGAAAACACTTCGTACAGGTTCAATTGCTGCACAAAAATCGGGGCCAGCCGGTTATTCCAGTCATTGAAGTCGCCCGCAATCAGCAACGGCTCATCGGCCGGGACAATGCGCTTGATGCGATCGAGCAGCGCCTGCACCTGACGAACCCGGCCACTGTTAAACAGTCCCAGGTGGACCACAATGCAGTGCACCGGGCGGCCATCAATATCAATGACCGCATGGAGTAGACCACGCTGCTCCATGCGGTGATCCGAAATATCCTGGTTTTCATACTGCAGGATAGGAAAACGCGATAGCAAGGCATTGCCGTGGTCCGTATACGGACGAACCACATTGCAGCCATAGGCCGTATTCATGCGCAAGGCCGCAGCCAAAGACTCATGCTGGGCGTCCAGACTGCTTTGCAGCTGGTTGCGCCCCTGCACTTCCTGCAAAAACAGCAAGTCGGGAGACAGTCCGTACAGTCCCAGGCGCAAATCCGCCAAGGACTCTCGTTTGCCAGAAGCCGAGCGTCCTTTGTGAATGTTGTAGCTGACTACCCGAATCACTGACACGCCGTCCCCCGATTTGACTTATTTGTTGTCCACGGCCCGCAGACGGATATGCAACTCGCGCAGTTGCTGCTCATCCACCGCCGAGGGGGCCTGAGTCAGCAAACACTGAGCACGCTGCGTCTTGGGGAACGCGATCACGTCACGAATCGAATCCGCGCCCGCCATCAGGGTAACCAGTCGGTCCAGACCCATGGCCAGACCGCCGTGTGGAGGCGCACCGTATTGCAAGGCATCGAGCAGGAAGCCAAATTTGAGCTGAGCTTCTTCAGGGCCAATCTTCAAGGCATTGAATACTTTGCTTTGAACATCGGCGCGGTGGATACGGACCGAGCCGCCACCCACTTCCCAACCGTTCAGCACCATGTCGTAGGCCTTGGCAAAGGCCTTGCCGGGATCGGTTTCCAACAGATCTTCGTGACCATCTTTGGGGCTGGTGAACGGGTGGTGAGCGGCGAAGTAGCGGTTCTCGCCCTCGTCGTACTCGAACATGGGGAAGTCCACCACCCACAGAGGTTTCCAGCCTTCTTCAAATAGGCCGTTTTCCTTGCCGAACTCGCTGTGACCGATCTTGATACGCAGCGCGCCGATCGCATCGTTGACGATCTTGGCCTTGTCGGCACCAAAGAAGATCAGGTCACCATTCTGAGCACCTGTGCGCTCCATCAACTGCTTCAGAACCTCTACATTGATGTTCTTGACGATGGGCGACTGCAGGCCCTCAGGAATCGAGGTCACATCGTTGACCTTGATGTAGGCCAGGCCCTTGGCGCCGTAAATACCGACAAACTTGGTGTAGGCGTCGATTTCGCTGCGGGGCATGGCGCCACCGCCAGGAATGCGCAAGGCAACCACACGGCAGCTTGGGTCGTTGGCCGGTGCGGAAAAGACCTTGAAATCCACTTCACGCATCAGGTCAGCCACATCCACGAACTCCAGCTTGACGCGCAGATCAGGCTTGTCCGAGCCGTAGCGCTGCATGGCTTCAGTCCAGCTCATGGTGGGGAACTTGGGCAGCTCCACATTTTGCACCGTGCGGAAAATATGTGTGACCATGCCCTCGAAAATCTCGCGAATCTGCTCTTCGTTCAGGAAAGAGGTTTCGCAGTCGATCTGGGTAAATTCGGGCTGGCGGTCCGCACGCAAGTCCTCATCGCGAAAGCACTTGGTGATCTGGTAGTAGCGGTCAAAGCCCGACACCATCAGCATCTGCTTGAACAGCTGGGGCGACTGGGGCAGCGCAAAAAATTCGCCGGCGTTCACACGCGAAGGCACCAGATAGTCGCGAGCGCCTTCGGGGGTGCTCTTGGTCAACATGGGCGTTTCAATATCGATGAACCCCAGGTCGTCCAGGTAGCGACGGGCCTGCATGGACACTTTGTAGCGCAGCATCAGGTTGTTCTGCATTTGCGGACGGCGCAAATCCAGGACACGGTGCGTCAAACGGGTGGTTTCGGACAGATTGTCATCATCAAGCTGGAAAGCGGGTGTGACCGAAGCGTTCAGGATCTCGATTTCGTCACAGACGATCTCGATTTCGCCCGAGCGCAGATCCGAATTGACCGTGCCTTCGGGACGAGCCTGAACGCGACCGGTAATGCGCAGGCAGTACTCATTACGGATGCGCTCAGCCACTTCAAAGGCCTGCACGTTGTCAGGATTGACCACAACCTGCGCCAGACCCTCACGGTCGCGCAGATCAATGAAAATCACACCCCCGTGGTCGCGGCGACGATGTACCCAGCCAAACAAATTGACCGTCTGGCCCAGGTATTCTTTGGAAACCTCGCCGGTATAACACGTACGCATCTAGGATGACTCCGAAATAGTAAAAACTGCAAATTGGAAAATTCAGGTTCCAGCCAAAGGGGGCGTCCCTTCAGGGCCCGCAGGCTGGTCAGAAACTGGGGGTAGGGCTATGGGCTCGACAGGGCTGACCACGCCCATGGATACGATGTATTTAAGCGCTGCATCCACCGTCATGTCGAGCTTGTGAACGTCCGCCCGAGGCATCATCAGGAAAAAACCGGAGGTCGGGTTGGGCGTCGTGGGCACGTAGACACTGACAAAGTCGTCTCCCAGTATCTGCGCCACTTGTCCGCCCGGTGTACCGGTTAAAAAGGCAATGGTCCAGGAGCCGGCCCTGGGATACTGCACCAGGACAGCCTCGCGAAAAGCCTGACCGTCGGGTGCCAACACCGTATCGCTGACTTGCTTGACCGAATTATAAATGGAACGAACCAAAGGAATACGCCCAAGTAGCAATTCCCAACGATCCACCATCGCACGGCCCAGGTAATTGGCCGCCAGCAAACCCGTGCCGAACAAGACCGCCAGCACCAGCAAAATTCTAAAGCCGGGAATCCGCAGGCCAAACAAGGCCTGCGAAGACAGGAACTCCGGCACAACGCTCTCCAGCGTCTCGATCAGCAAGGTCAGCACCCAGACTGTAATGACCAGGGGCACCCAAATGAGCAGACCAGTGACGAAATAACGCTTGAAGGGGCGCATAAGAAATAGTGTTAACTGGACGTTGAAGGCGCAGGCGCCGACGAAGCAGCTGGCGTGGATGCCGAGCCGCTGTCCGCAGGCTTGCTGCCACCCTGGTTACGGAAGTCCGTTACATACCAGCCCGTACCCTTGAGCTGGAACCCGGCCGCCGTTACCTGTTTGGTAAAGGTGGGCTGATTGCATTCTGGACAAACCTCTAAAACGGGGTCCGACATTTTTTGCAGTACATCTTTTTCGTATTGGCACGAGCTGCATTTATACGCATAGATTGGCACGACTCATCCTAACTAAAAAAAGCCGAAACAAATTTCGAGATACCAGTAAATGGGGGCGGCACCTGCCCATTTCAAGCCGGCGCCCCGCTCAACGAGCCCCCGCAAACACGTCACGGGAGCGCTTCTGGCTTGATTTTAGCCCTTTTGGCGTTCAATCGCACTGAACTCGCACCCCACCAGAGTCACCGCGCAAGGTGGCACCAGGTTCAGATCAGAAACAGGCAGGCAGCAACCAGGGTGGGCGCGGCCGCACTGAGCAACAAGCGCAACGGCGAGATGGCGCCGTCCGGGAAACTGCCTTTCAAAATGGAGAAACCGGCTGGATTGGGCGCATTGGCGATCACTGTCAAACCGCCCCCTGTGACCGCACCCGCGACCAGCATGTAACGCCAGATTTCCGAGGTCCCCTCAACCAGGGAGCCCAGGTAAGTCAAGGCCGCGTTGTCGGTGACAGCCGTCAAGGCGGTAGCCCCCCAGAACAGCACCGTGGGCGACAGACCACCCAGCAGATCCTGAAGCCACCACTTTTGTAGTCCACCCAGCACCACCAGCCCTGCCAGGAAAAAGCCGACCATCAAACCTTCACGCACCAGCAAGGGGCTTTGGTAGTGTTTGTACGAGTGGGCATAGCCGATGAACAGCATCAACAAGGCCATGAACACAATTGGATGATGCGCGCCCAAGACAATCGCAACCAGAAAAGCCACATGAATGGCCATGACGGTCACAGGCACGGAACGCTGCGTCTTGGCTTCCTGGGGCATGCCCTGGCCCATTTCCAGCAAGGCCTTGCGGCACACCAGCGTGACCAACGTGGCATTGATCAGCACCGCGACGACCGCACGCCACCCGAAGTGGGTGGACATATAGGCTGTATCCCAGCCAAAGGTACTGGCCACCATCAGGACGGGCGGGGCCGCATAGGCCGTCAGGACGCCGCCGATGGAGACGTTCACAAACAGAACACCCACGGTCAAATACTTGAAGCCGGCATGGCCTTGATGACGGAAATAGGCTTTATGCAGCAGGAGCGCCGCCAGGGTCATGGCGGCCGGCTCGGTAATCAGCGAACCGGCCAGAGGCACCACGGAAATCGTAATGAAATACGTGGAAATCTTGTCAGACATGGGAAGCGCACGGGCCAGGACGGACACCGTCTTGTTCACCAGCTCTAAAATGGGACGGCTGGCCGCGACCACCATGATCGCAAACACGAACATGGGTTCGGTAAAGTTGCGCCCTTCCAGATACTCAATCGCCGACTGTAAATCCACAAAAACAGCCATATAGGCCACCAGCACACAGGCCCACACGCCAAACACCGCCTCAACCTCGGACAACATGTGCCACAGCCCTGCATGGCTGCCGCCTTTATTGGCCAAGCGTGCAAACACCGGAACCGAAAAGGTGTGGACGATGGCAATGGCAAACAGCGCCGTTGCAACATACTCAAGAGGAGAGGCCATTTTTCAAACCTTTAAAACTTTACGTAAATTGCTTGAATACGTATCAAGCCAAACGGAGAGTGCCGGCCAAAGCAGCCACCACCAGCAAGACACCAACCCAGATGTTGGCACGGAAAAGGCGCAGGCCTCGTTCGGGATAGCGCACGTCAAAATGCCGCATTTGCCACAGCAGATGCAGCGCAATCAGCGCCATGACCGCGTAATACAGAATACGCTCGTTCAGCAGATAACCGCCGATCAGCCAGCACAACATGGCGGCAATGTAAAAACAGCTGATCCAGGTCTTGCCTGCCTCGCGAAAACGCAGCGCCGTGGAGTGCAGACCCAGCTTGGTATCGTCAGCCATGTCGATATAGGCATAGATGGAGTCGTAGCCAACCTGCCACAAAATCGCGCCCACCCA
This sequence comes from Alcaligenes sp. Lyrl_28, assembly GCF_051948705.1. Classification (NCBI taxonomy): domain Bacteria; kingdom Pseudomonadati; phylum Pseudomonadota; class Betaproteobacteria; order Burkholderiales; family Alcaligenaceae; genus Alcaligenes; species Alcaligenes sp. Lyrl_28. The sequence goes on along the minus strand of NZ_JAYJLG010000004.1, from coordinate 84,779 downwards.
CATCAGGATGGCACCAAAAGGCACCATGTTCTGGGTGTCCGACCAGGCCATCAACATGCCCCAGTTAAAGCAGATGCCCAGGACCACTTGCGGCCAATAGGTAAAACGCTTGCACAGGGGATAAATCATCACAATCGGGAACAAGGCCAGCGCCAGCCACCGGCTGTATTCATTGATCGCCAACAGCAGCAAGGCACACACGGCCATTTGCGCCAGCACGAAGAGCACGGCCTGACGCATGGTGATCTGGCCACTGGTCAAGGGACGAAAACGGGTACGCTCGACCTGATGGTCGAAATTGCGATCCGCCATATCGTTAAAGCAGCAGCCAATACCGCGCATCAGCAAAGCGCCCAGGGAAAAGATCACCAGACGCCACAAGGTGGGCAGTCCGTCCGCGGCCTGCACCAGAGCGGCAAGCGCGGGCAGCAGAGTCAACCAGGTGCCTACTGGCCTATCCAAGCGGCACAGCCGGGCATACGGCCCCCAGGAGGCAGGCAGATAGCGGGCTACCCAATCATTGTTGGGGCGCATATCAGACAGATCTGGACGCGGGGGGGCTTTCGAAGCGGATGGAGATGTCATAGAGGTAAAACCCAAATCCAGGCCCTGGGCCATAGACCGAAAACAAGCATACCCTCTGACAGAGGGTATGCGGTGGATTCCAGAAACCCGTTCACGCTCTGGGAGCCAAGAAAGTGCAATAAGCGGCGCTGAAAACCACAACGCTGGCTGAGCCAGCGCTTGAAAAGGCGCAAACCCGTCTGGCTGCGCCCCATGCCCGTCAGATAGCGATCAGGCTTCTTTGATGAGTTTACCCAAGATGGCAATGCCTTCGCGAATTTTTTCCTCGGGTACGGTCGCAAAGCTCAGGCGCAATGTGTTGCGCTTGACGCCATTGCCCGCGTAGAACGGCTCACCAGGCACAAAGGCCACCAGATTTTCAATGGCTTTTTGCAACAGGGCCGTGGCATCCACGTGCTCGGGCAAGGTCACCCAAATGAACATGCCACCCTCAGGACGGGTCCATTGGGCCGTGTCCGGGAAGTTCTTGTCCATGGCGTCCAGCATGATGGCGCACTGTTTCTGGTAAATATCGCGCACTTTGGGCAGGTGCTGTTCCAGGAAACCGTTATGTACGGCTTCGTAAACCGCCATCTGTGTCAGTGTGGACGTGTGCAAGTCCGTGGCCTGCTTGATCTGCACCAGTTTGTCGATGATTTTGGCAGGGGCCACGATGTAACCCAGGCGCAGGCCGGGAGCCAGCACTTTGGAGAACGTGCCCAAACGCACCACTGTCGCGCCTGCCTTGCGCCCCAGGGACAGCAGGCTGGGCAGGCGCTCGCCGGCATAACGCAACTCGCCGTAGGGATCGTCCTCGATAATAGGAATATGGGCCGCAGCGCAGCGCTCCACCAGATCTTGGCGGCGTTCCAACGGCAGACGCAAGCCGGTCGGATTCTGGAAATTGGGCAAGGCGTACAACAGACGAGCGCCCATGGCCTCCGGTGCCGAGACATATTCGGGAATCATGCCCTGACCGTCAGTCGGAATGGCGACGAAAGAAGGATCGTAGACCGACAAGGCTTGCAAAGCGCCCAGATAGGTCGGGGACTCCACCAATACCTTGCTACCCTCGTCAATGAACAGCTTGCCCAGCATGTCCAGCGCCTGCTGGGAACCGTTCACCAGCAAAATCTCATCGGCCTGAACGGGCGCGCCTTCGGCGCTCATCTGCTCAGCCAACCATTGGCGCAGCGGCAGATATCCTTCAGTCGTGGTGTATTGCAGTGCAGTCCGCCCCTGCTCGCTCAATACCTTGTTGAACGCGCTTTGCATTTCCTCGACAGGAAAGCCGACTGGAGTGGGCAGACCGCCCGCAAAGGAAATAATCTCGGGTCGCGCCGTGACCTTGAGAATTTCACGAATTGCGGAGCCACTCAGTTTCTGGGCACGTTGGGAAAAGGTAAAAGGCTGCGAGAGGGTATCCATGATTCGGAAAAGTCCTGAAGAAGAACGATTAAATACTTCATATGCAAACTTTATAGCTTGCAACAATGAACGCAGGATGCCGGAAAACCAGGCATCCTGCACCTTTGAATGAGTTATGACGCGGGTTTATTAGCGTATACCTTGCCACCAAGCGGCTTGCAGCGCAAGTAGCCAACGCGCATCCGCTCCGGATTTACCCTGAAAAAACAAGCTCTCGGCCCAGACAAACGTCGCGCTTTGTCTATACTTCATTATTGTATATACAATTAAAATCCGCATGGAGCCCTGCCACCATGAGCCAGCCCCACCCAAGCACTTTGTTTGGTCTGCTAACCATCAGTAAGCTGCCCGTGCAAAACTGGAAAAATGGGGGCGGCACCACACGCGAGATCCTGTGCCATCCCCCCCAAGCAGGATATGAAAGCTTTGACTGGCGCCTTAGCCTGGCCCATGTGCAGACCTCCGGTGATTTTTCCCGTTTTCCCGGTATAGAGCGCCATATCCTGCTCATCGAAGGCGAGCACATGCAGTTGATTCACAACGAACAGCGCCATGCACTGCATCCCCTCCAACCCTATGTCTTTGCGGGTGAGGACAAGGTTAGCTGCTTCTTGGCGCAGGGCCCTACCCAGGATTTGAATCTGATGGTGCGCCGGGGCCGGGCCCAGGGCCGTCTGCAGGCATGGGCGGGACGCGACACTCCTGTGCAGCTGGAGGCAGGCACGCACTTTCTGTACGCACCACGCGGCGGCTATACATGTCAGGCTGGAACCGCAAGCTGGGCTCTGACCGCAGAACAGGCCCTGATCGGCTCCACCTCTGTCTCCGTCTCCTTGCAACTGACCGCCGATCATGCCGCGGCCCCGCTGGTCTACGCGTATATCGCCCCTACGGAATGACTGATGAACTACACACTCTGGACTGATTTACGTCTGGCTCCCCGCGCCGACCCCGAACACGTCATTGAGGATGCCTGCCTGGTCGAACAAGCGGGCCGCATCGTCTGGATGGGGCCCCGGCATGCACTCCCCCCCCAATGGCAACAGGCCAAACACGTACACAAGCTGGACAATCGCTGGGTCACCCCCGGCCTGATCGACTGTCACACTCACCTGGTTTACGGTGGCACCCGAGCCCAGGAATTCGCTTTGCGGCTGGCCGGAGCCTCCTATGAGGAAATAGCCCGCCAGGGAGGCGGTATTGTTTCAACGGTTCAGGCCACCCGTTGCCTGAGCGAGGAGCAACTGCTGGCCCAGTCCCTGCGTCGTCTGGATGCTTTGTTGGACGAAGGCGTGACCGCAATCGAAATCAAGTCGGGCTACGGCCTGGATCTGGACAGCGAGCGAAAAATGCTGCGCGTGGCCCGGCGTTTAGGAGAGTTGCGCCCGGTCACAGTGCGCACTACCTTTTTAGGTGCTCATGCCCTGCCCCCGGAGTTCGCAGGTCAAACCGACGCCTATGTGGATCAGGTCTGCAGCCAGATGATGCCCACCCTGGCACAAGAGGGGTTGATTGACGCTGTGGATGTATTTTGTGAACGCATCGCCTTTGATCTGAGACAGTCCGAGCACGTACTGAAAGCGGCCCAAGCCCTAAAACTACCTGTAAAAATGCATGCCGAGCAGCTCTCCAATCTAGGGGGCACAGCAATGGCGACACGCTACCGCGCCCTGTCCACCGATCATCTGGAGTATCTGGATGAAGCAGGGGTGCTCGCCATGAAAGAAGCCGGAACGGTTGCCGTACTGCTGCCCGGCGCCTATTACTTCCTGCGTGAAACCCAGTTGCCCCCGATCGAGCTGCTGCGCAAGCACGGCGTACCCATGGCCTTGTCCACCGACAGCAACCCCGGCACCTCTCCCTGCACCTCCCTTCTGTTGATGCTGAACATGGGCAGCACCTTATTCAGGCTAACGGTGCCTGAGGCCCTGGCCGCCGTCACCCATCATGCCGCCCAGGCCCTGGGAGCCCCGGACATCCGCGGAGAACTGAGCATTGGGTCCCGCGCCGATTTTGTCGCCTGGGATATCGAGTCACTGTCGGAACTGGTCTACTGGCTGGGCCTGCCCCGCTGCGCCCTGGTGGTGTACCAAGGCGCCATCAGCCGCGATCTGCGCAAGGAGTCATCATGAACCCTGTCCAACAGCATGAAGCCCTGTGGGCGCCCTGGGCCTATTTGGACGGCCACTGGCAAGCCGATGTGCTGATGCGCTGGGACATGCACGGCACGCTGACGCAGGTTCTGCCTGGAACCTGCCCGCCCGCCAAGGACGCGAGCGATAAGGTGTATCGGGCACAGGGCGCCGTGCTGCCAGGGATGCCCAATCTGCATTCGCACGCTTTTCAAAGTGCCATGGCAGGCTTGACGGAATTTCGGGGACAAGACCAGGACAGCTTTTGGAGCTGGCGCGACCTGATGTACCGTTTCGCCGCCCGTCTGGAGCCTGAACACCTGTATGCGATTGCCCACTGGCTTTACATACAAATGCTCAAGGCCGGCTATACCAGCGTCTGCGAGTTTCACTACCTGCATCACCCGCGTGAGGGAGGCCGATACAGCCCATCGGGTCTGCTGGCCCAAGGGATTCTGGAGGCGGCCAGCGCCAGCGGACTGGCGATCACCCTGCTGCCGGTGTTGTATCAGTACAGCGACTTCAGCCGCAAAGCACCGCGACCGGACCAAGAGCGCTTCCTGAACAGCCCCACGCAACTGCTGTACCTGCTGGAATCCTTGCACAGCAGCCACCCTTTGAACGTGGACCGGCGCTATGGCGTGGCGCCCCATTCCCTGCGTGCCACCGATGTGGGTTCCATCAGCACGCTGATCGACGGCCTGCATAGCCTGCCCTCCCGCCATCCGATTCACATCCATATTGCCGAGCAGATGGCCGAAGTGCTGGCGTGCCAGGAGCTCAAGGGTTGCAGTCCGGTCGCCTACCTGTACGATAACTTCAATGTGGACGAGCGCTGGTGCCTGGTTCATGCCACTCACATTGGCGAGCCGGAGCGTCAGCAAATTGCCCGCAGTGGCGCAGTGGCGGGCCTATGCCCGACAACCGAAGCCAATCTGGGGGACGGCCTGTTTCCGGCCGCTGCTTTTCTGGCCGACCATGGCCACTTGGGCATCGGATCAGACAGCCACATCTGCGTGGACTGGCGCGCCGAACTGCGTCTGCTCGAATATGGACAACGTTTAAGCCGTCAGCAACGCAACGTGCTGGCTTCGCCTCGACAGCCCTATGTCGCAGACTATTTATTTGGGACCTGCGTCCGCGGTGGGGCGCAGGCGTCAGGGCGGGCCACGGGGCAGCTTGCCCCCGAGCATCAGGCCGACCTGATGGTGATTGATCTGGCTCACCCCAGTTTGGCGGGACTGGATCAATCACATTGGCTCTCCGCCCTGGTCTTTTCAGAGCGCGCCCACACCAATCCGATTCGCGACGTATTCGTCAGTGGCAAAGCCTGTGTGATCGACGGCCAGCACCCCCAGGAGGAAACGGCGTTTGCCGCCTATCAAGACACACTGAGCCAGCTGTTGGACCGCGCCTGAAAAAACGAGCCTGAAAGCCTTACCCGGCAGGCCCTAGTCCGCGCTCGGCCCGACAGTCCTTGGCTCGCCATCGCGGTCAACAAAGCCTGGCGCAGTCGTTTTTCACTGGGTTGTCTGCCACGTCATTATGCAAAAAACCTGGCTCCGCCCATCCGGGCCAGGGCCACTGGCATGGAGACAACAAGGCTCGGGAGTACGCCCTGGACCCTAAAACAGGTCGGCCGCCGTGTCAGCCAGACTCTCGTCCAGCACCAGGGCTTTCAGGGCCTCGATATCGGGAGCCAGATAACGATCCTGATCGTAAAAAGGCACGGCCTGACGAATCGCGTCCTGCACCTTTCTCAAGCGCTCGGAAGTCAGCAAAGGAGCATGAAAATCAATGCCCTGCGCCGCACACAGCAATTCAATCGCCACAATTGCAGCGGTATTTTGTGCCATATCCTCCAGTCTGCGCGCTGCAAAGGTCGCCATGCTGACGTGGTCTTCCTGGTTAGCCGACGTAGGCAGGCTATCCACGCTGGCAGGATGTGCCAAGGACTTGTTTTCCGAAGCCAGCGCCGCCGCGGTCACATGGGCAATCATGAAGCCCGAATTCAAACCGGCAGAAGGCACCAGAAACGGTGGCAAACCGGAAATGCTGGCATCAATCAACAACGCGACTCGACGCTCTGCCAAGGCACCCATTTCGGCAATCGCCAGGGCCAGGCCGTCGGCGGCGAAGGCCACCGGCTCGGCGTGGAAGTTGCCGCCGGAAATCACCTGATCGGGCTCACCGTTCTTGCCGGGGAATACCAGCGGGTTGTCCGTGACGGCATTGGCCTCGATCAGCAAGCTGCGCTCATTTTGCGTGATGAGATCGTGGATCGCGCCCATCACCTGGGGCTGGCAACGCAAGCTGTAGGGGTCCTGCACCTTGTTGTCATTGTCCCGATGCGACTGGCGAATCTGGCTGCCAGCCAGCAGCTCCCTATACAAGCGGGCCGCGTAAATCTGTCCTGGCTGTCCACGCACCTCATGGATACGCGCATCAAAAGGCGCATCACTGCCTTTGGCGGCGTCCACACTCAAGGCTCCGGCCAAAATCGCATTGCGGAACAAGGTCTGGGTGCGGAACAAGCCATGCAATGCCAGGGCCGTAGACACTTGCGTGCCATTGATCAGGGCTAGCCCCTCCTTGGCGGCCAGCACAATCGGGGTGATACCAGCCTTGGCCAAAGCCTGCTGGGCAGGCATCCATTCGCCCTGCCACTTGGCCTGCCCTTCCCCGATCAGCGTCAAGGTCATGTGCGACAAGGGTGCCAAATCACCCGATGCGCCCACCGAACCTTTGGACGGAATGAAAGGCACCACGCCCGCATTCAGAATATCCAGCAAGGTCGTGACCACATGCGAGCGTATGCCCGAAAAGCCACGCGCCAGACTGGCAATCTTCATGGCCATAATCAGCCGTGCCACCGCATCGGAAACCGGCTCACCCACCCCTACGGAATGCGACAGAATCAGGTTCTTTTGCAGCTGTTCCAGATCGTGGTCGGGAATGCGTTGCTGGGCCAGCTTGCCAAAGCCGGTATTGATGCCATAGGCAGGATGACCTGCACGGATGATCTTGGCCACAATGGCCGAGGACGCGTCCATCGCCCCCACCGCCTCTGCCGGCAGAGTCAGAACAGTCGGTTTCTGCCAGATCTGGCGCAGTTGCGCCAAAGTCAGTGCGCCGGGAGAAAGCTCGATACTCTTGCTCATTTATCTGTCCTGTTTTTCTTACTTGATCATGGGCAGTGTCAGCCCGAAATTCTTGGCCGTTTGAATCGCCAGCTCGTAACCTGCATCCGCATGACGCATCACACCACTGGCGCAATCGTTAATCAAGACCCGCTTCAGACGGGCCGCAGCCTGCTCGCTGCCATCGGCCACGATCACCATCCCCGCGTGCTGGCTGTAGCCCATGCCCACGCCGCCGCCGTGATGCAGCGACACCCAGCTGGCCCCCCCAGCTGTGTTCAAAAGCGCATTGAGCAAAGGCCAGTCCGACACGGCATCCGTGCCGTCCCGCATGCTTTCGGTTTCGCGGTTCGGACTGGCTACCGAACCGGTGTCCAGATGGTCACGTCCAATCACAATCGGCGCTTTCAGCTCGCCCTTGCGCACCATTTCGTTAAAAGCCAAACCGGCACGATGACGCTCGCCCAGCCCCAGCCAACAAATTCGAGCAGGCAGACCCTGGAAAGCGATACGTTCCTGTGCCATGTCCAGCCAGCGATGCACGTGCTCATTGTCGGGGAACAGCTCTTTGATTTTCTGGTCGGTTTTATAGATATCTTCCGGGTCGCCCGACAAGGCCACCCAACGGAACGGGCCTTTGCCCTCGCAAAACAAGGGGCGAATATAGGCTGGCACAAAACCGGGGAAATCGAAGGCATTGGCCACGCCCTCATCAAACGCCACTTGGCGAATGTTATTGCCGTAATCCACAACCGGAATGCCCATTTTCTGGAAATCCAGCATGGCTTTTACATGGATGGCGCAAGACTGGGCAGCAGCTTGCTGAATGCGGACGTGTTGCGCCGGATCTTTCTGAGCGGCCTGCCACTGCTCCACCGTCCAGCCCGAAGGCAAATAGCCATTGAGCAGATCGTGGGCAGAGGTCTGGTCCGTCACCAGATCAGGCTTCAAACCACCGGCTTGAGCGCGTCGCACCAGTTCGGGCAGCACATCGGCGGCATTGCCCAGCAAGCCAATCGACACGGCTTCTTTAGCAGCCGTGTGTTGGGCAATCAGCTCCAGTGCATGGTCCAGATCGCGCGCCTGCTTATCCAGATAACGAGTCTGCAAACGGAAGTCGATACTGCTTTGCTTGCATTCAATCGTCAGCGATACCGCACCGGCAAAGCTGGCAGCCAAAGGCTGTGCGCCGCCCATCCCCCCCAGGCCAGCCGTCAGAATCCAGCGCCCGGCCAGCGAACCCCCAAAATGCTGACGACCTGCCTCAGCAAAAGTCTCGTACGTGCCTTGCACAATGCCCTGGCTGCCGATGTAGATCCAGCTGCCCGCCGTCATCTGTCCGTACATGAACAACCCGGCCTGATCCAGCTCGTGAAACTTCTCCCACGTGGCCCATTTGGGCACCAGATTCGAGTTGGCCAGCAGCACGCGCGGCGCATCACGGTGGGTACGGAACACGCCCACCGGCTTGCCGGACTGAATCAGCAAGGTCTGGTCATCCTCGAGTTGGCGCAGACTGGCCAGAATCTGGTCATAGCACGCCCAGTTTCGAGCCGCACGCCCGATGCCACCGTACACCACCAGATGTTGGGGGTTCTCGGCCACGGCCGGGTCCAGATTGTTCTGAATCATGCGGTACGCGGCTTCTGCCACCCAGTTCTTGCAACTGAGCTGTGTACCCGTGGGGGCATGAATCTCCCGCGCAGGATCGAAACGGGGGTCCTGGCTGGCCGTCGAAGTGTGATGATCAGGCATGGTGCTGTCCTCCATCTGAGGTGTCTCTGGATACGCGCTGGTTCTATCTGGCAGACTGTTTCCACCCAGGGAAGGCAGGTCCAAGCGCCGACAAAACAACGGTTTTCTTGTAAGCTTTTACCAATGTATAGTCATTTCCAATAGTTGTCTATACATATGCCTGCCCTGGCAGCGCCGCGAAAACAGACGGCCAGGGACACTGTCGGGGTATTAGAATCATGGCCGGTGCAGCACCCCCGATGGTTGCCTGCACAAACCCTTGAGTGTGAACACGTCCCTACAGGAAAGCATCAGCATGGTTGCCCCTTTGACGAGCAACTCGTCCTCCGAATCGGCTCTCCCCGTCTATGTACAGATCAAGAACTATGTCGTGGAAAAGATTCAGACCGGACAATGGCGGGAAGGCGATCTGATTCCCACAGAGCTAGCCTTATGTGAGCAGTTTGGCGTATCACGCATGACGGTCAACCGGGCCCTGCGCGAACTGACCAACGATGGACTGCTGATCCGCATCAAGGGTTCGGGCACGTATGTAGCCCAACCCAAATTCCAGTCCACGCTGATCGAGATACGCAGCATTGCACAAGACATACGCGAGCGCGGTCATCAACATAGCTGTCAAGTGCTGAGCATGGAGCGGCTGCAGGCCAGCCCGGCACAGGCACGCCTGTACGGCATTGCTCCGGGCGCGGCGCTGTTTCATTCCATTATTGTGCATGCCGAGAACGGCCTGCCTATCCAGTACGAAGATCGTCTGGTGGATGCGCGCATGGCACCCGACTATATGGAGCAGGACTGGAGTCAGATCACGCCTAACGAATATCTGGTGCGGGTCGCCCCCTTGCCAACCGGCTTTTACAGCATTGAAGTGCTGGTGCCACCCACCGGAATCGCACACGCCCTGCATATGAAAGAGCAGCAGCCCTGTTTGGTGATGGACCGCCGCACGTTTTCCAGTGAGCAGTTCACTACTCACGCTAGGCTCTGGCATCCTGGCGATCGCTACAAATTCACGGGACGGATGTAGGCCCCAAACCGGCGCCGCTTCGAGTTTGCTTCCCAAACATAACTCTCAAGCGCAGCGGCACCTCGCCTTCCGGGCCACACAACACCGCCATGTTCGTGCCGCACGGACCTGACACGACCCGCACCACTGGCCTGTTCGCTTGCGAACCACGCCAGAGCGGGCCTGCTCACACTCTCGATCAGCCCGGCGTGCGTTCACCTTGCGCATGCTGGCGATAACGGCTCAAAGACAGCCCGGTGTGGCGCTTGAAGTAGCGACACAGATACGAGGGGTCCCCAAAGTTGAGCTGATCGGCGATCTGCCCCATCGCCAACTGGCTGTAGGAAAGCAGCGCCTTGATTTCCAGCACCACTTGCCTGTCGATCAAGGCCTTGGGGCTGTCGTTGAAAAACTCTTTGGTCAGCTGGGACAGGTAAAACGGGGTGATATTGAGCGCATCCGCGTAAAACTTGACCTCACGATGCTGCCTGCACTGCTGTCCAACCCGTTCCCAGAACCGCCAACTGATCTGCTCCTTGCGGCTGAACGTCTTTCCGCCTTGATACTCGGGCGGAATCTGATCGGCAATCCGCAGAAAGAAATTCTGCAACTGATTGCGCAGCATGATGTGCTGATACAGCGTGCGGGTTCGCACAATCTCGCGCAGTTGCACCAGCCAAGCCGCCAGCAAGGCCCGGTCTTGTTGCGGGGGCACGCACAGTGGATGGTCATGCAGGAACACAAACAAGGCATTAGGCAATTGATACGCCACTTCTGACGCCAGGCTCTTGGGCATCAACAGGAAAAACACCTTGAAACCGCGCGAACGCTTTTTCAGCAGCGCAATCGTGTCCTCCGCCAAAACCAGCACATCATGAGGCCGTACAGGCTGATCCTTGAAGTTCAGGCTGATCAGAGCGTGGCCCGACAGGCAGATCATCAAGGTCATATAGGCATGACCAAAAGACAACGGCATGCCCATGCTGTCAGCCAGCGTTGTCTCGCCCGTCAGCCAGCCGTCTTGGGTGCTGAGTAATTGTGGAGTGTGATGCATGATGTTGTCCTGCTCTTTAGCACTCGGCACCCTGCAAGACTTGCTAAAAGTACCGAAACTACCAAGGTCCTGCTCTGTTCGCTCACGCCGCCCGCTTCTATTCTGTTTTCTGCTTCATTGTGAGTAAAGAAAATGACACTTCAAACAGAAAGACTCATTTTACGCCCCTGGCAGAACAGCGACGCCGAGGATTTGTATGTATACGCCAAAGACGAGCGAGTCGGCCCGATTGCCGGTTGGCCTGCTCATACCAGCGTTGAGGAAAGTGCCGAAATTATCCGCACAGTTTTCAATATGCCCGAAGTGTATGCCGTCGAACACAGAGACAATGGCCGGGCTATTGGATGCATTGGCATACTGATCGGCAAGAACAGCAACTTCAAGCTCAGTGAAGAAGAAGGTGAAATTGCCTATTGGATTGGCGTCCCCTACTGGGGTCAGGGCTTGATCCCCGAGGCCGTGCGCGAAGTGATGCGACACGCGTTTGAAACGCTGAAACTGAACGCACTGTGGTGCGGCTACTTTGCCAACAATACCCAATCACACCGTGTGCAGGCCAAATGCGGGTTTCGCCATCACCGCACCGAGGAAAACAAATACAACCCGTTCCTGCGAGACTACCGGACTGAACACATCAGCCGCATTACGGCCCAGGAATGGCTGGCCTTGCCCAAACAACAGGCCTAATCCCAGCCACCACCCTCCGGTCAGCTGGAATCGGCATCCTGGGACTGACTTACACACGAGAACAGCTCCTGGACTTCTTCGATGCTCAATGTCAGACCCAATCGTGACTGCAAGCACTCAGCCCAGGATGTCGCCCATCAGAAACACGACACTGCCCATGGCAAACAGACTCAGGGCAAGCAGAGAGACGGCCGACGGGAAGGTGCCGGTAGTTTTCAGATTACTCATGACAGATGCCCCAACAAATTACATCGCCTTAGGCCACTTGCTGGGTCAGCAAGGCCGCAAGGTACATGCCCAAACCGAAAATCGCGTGTGTCAGCAAACTATGCAAACGATGGGTCCAAGGCGTAGGGGTACGCGACGCAGCCAATGCCCCGCCGCCAACCATACGCAATGTCCGACATTCCCGCGCTTGCTGAAAGCCGCTGCGATCCGGGTCAGGAAGAACAAGACCGGCAGCCCCAGCGAGGCAGTGTCGCGTCTGGCCAAACCTTTGCCGGGCAAAAAACCACCAGCCATCACAAGCTGAGGCTTCAAGACCGTAAAAGCCTCCCCCTATAATGAGCAACTGTCGCGCCACATCCCTTTCAACTGGGCAGATGCCGCCATGCAGCGTTTCCCCCGCGACACATCTTCAAGCTATTTCTGTGAGGAGCCGTCTGAATGACGAGCACAAAGTCAGCAACTGAGTAAGCCGCAACAAGCTCTTGTCTTGTTGCGGCGCTCTGTACTTCCAATCCCGCTGATTGATAACAAACAGACGCCGCCCGATTCCTTTTTCGAGTGGTAATTTTGTTATGTCTTGCTCACGCTCTTCCTGGGCTCATACGCTGCCAGCCGCCTTGCTGTTGATGGCGCCTTTTGACATCCTCGCGTCCCTGGGGATGGATGTCTACTTGCCCGTCGTACCGGCCATGCCGGAGCTTCTGGGCACGACCCCAGCCCTCATCCAGCTGACCCTTAGCCTGTACATGCTGCTATTGGGTGCGGGGCAACTGATCTTTGGCCCTCTGTCGGACCGCATAGGCCGACGACCAGTTTTGCTGGCCGGAGCCGCGCTGTTCGTGCTGGCCTCAATCGCCGCCGCCTTATCCAGCACCGCCTGGGCTTTTGTAGGTTTCAGAGTGCTGCAAGCACTGGGGGCCTCGGCCACCCTGGTGGCCTTGTTTGCCACCGTACGCGATGTCTACGCCGATCGTGCCGAAGGGGTGGTGATCTACGGCCTGTTTAGCGCCATCCTGGCATTCGTACCCGCCTTGGGGCCGATTGCAGGTGCTCTGATTGCCCGTGCGGGCGGGTGGCAGGCCATCTTCCTGAGCCTGGCCGGAATGGGTCTGCTGGCCTGGCTCCACGCGCTGTTCCGTTGGCAGGAAACTCGGCCTGCCAAACCACTGCATTCACAACAGTCCGCGCTGGCCGTCTTCAAAAGCCCAGCCTTTTGGGTCTATACCCTGGGTTTCTCCACCGGGATGGGGACATTTTTCGTCTACTTCTCCACGGCCCCACGCGTCCTGATCGGACAAGCGGGTTACTCAGAAATGAGCTTCAGCCTGGCCTTTGCCAGTGTTGCCCTGGTGATGATTGCCACCACCCGCCTGTCCAAAACCTTTGTGGCCCGCTGGGGAACCGCCGGGAGCCTGAAGCGCGGCATGGGCGTGATCCTTCTTGCCACCCTCTTGCTGGCAACCGGGCAGATCTTGCTGGAACCTTCCTTTGCCAGCTTTATCCTGCCCATGTGGCTGGCCGCCATCGGCATTGTGATGACCGTATCCGTCACCGCCAATGGCGCCTTGGCTCAATTCAACGACGTGGCCGGCTCCGCCGTGGCGATCTACTTCTGCGTGGAAAGCCTGATCGTTAGCGTGATCGGTACGTTGGCAGTGACCTTATTGGATGGGGATACGGCGTGGCCGCTGGTGGTGTTTGGACTAGGGATGAGCAGTGTGGTGTTGCTTGCTTTGATGTTGCTGGAGGCAAAGAGCAAACGCGAGGTTTGAAGATAAAAAAGGGAAGGTTTTCGGTATGCCTTCCCTCCATTTGGATCACCCGCCGCCACTGTTCATGAGTAATCTCAGGAGCGAACTACGGCGGACAACAATGCAATCAAGCGTCCCCATGTCCGTAATCCCAGTTCCAAGAACACATAAGGACTGGGATTACGGGCATTAAGTCAGCAAGCCGTCCCCAAACTCAAGTCATACGTCACCCAAGCGGTTGCCTGAGCCAGACCATCGTATAGCCTTCGCGCCTGGGCATTGTCCTGCGCCGTAATCCAGCGCAGGAACGGCCAGCCTTGCTCCTTACCTGCCTGGGAGACTGCCTCAATCAAACGGCGGCCCAGCCCGCCGCCTCGCTGTTCCGGCAACACAAACAAGTCATCCAGAAAACCAGCCTCCTTGCCCAGCAAGGGCTCCGGGAAAGGACGGTAATGCGCCAAACCCAGCAGCACACCATTCGCCGTAGCTACCACCTTCCCCTGCAAAGGATGCTGCGCATCCAGCAGCCAGGACCAGGTACGAGCCAGGATCTCTTCATTCATGGGCTCTTTGTAAAACTCGGCGTACTGCCGATACAGTAGCTCCCAAGCGACCCGGTCTTGCGGCTGCAAATCCCGGATCTGAATACCACCGGCTATCGGCTGTTCTGCACGGCTAGTCATGCTTGTGTTCCCCTGTCGCTTACCATGCTGTTGCAAGGGCAGGCTGCGCCTGGTGAGAGGCAAAATGTGGCAGCACATACTCAGCCAACTCCTGGATAATTTCCGCCGCCGGTCGCTGCGCAAACTGAATACCCAAAGCAGCATGATTCACACCGGCTGCCTGCCATTCTTCCAGCAAGGTGATCAGCCCCTTGCGCCCGGTACGCAGTGTAAAACCACCGCGCAACGGTGTGCGTGGGTAATCGGGGTCATCCACCAAATCCAGCCATTCATTGGTCATGTGCGGACGGAAACCGCCATCTGGAATCCGGGCGCGCCAAGCCCGAATTTTGGCAGCCAGCTTTTGCGGACCTAGCGGTGTATGTGTGGCTTCCGGATAGGTCAGCCAGCCATCGGCATGTTCGGCGATCCATTCGGGCGACTGCCCCGAGGAGCTGGTGACAATCAAGGGAATGGAGCCATGCACAGGCTTGGGTAACAGCTCTGCGGTATCGAAGCGACCTAGCGGAGAGTCGATATCCAGTTGCCCCGCTTGCGTTAGCTGACGGAAATAGCTGACAGCCTGCGCAAAACGCTCTGCCCGTTCGGCCCGCTCCACGCCATAGGCGGGAAACTCCACGGGCCTGTCCCCGGAAGCAATACCCAGCACCAAGCGTCCACCGGACAACTGATCAATGGTGAAAGCGGATTTCGCCAGGTCGATCGGGTGACGCAGGGAGAAAATCGTGCTGCCCGTGGCCAAGGCCACCCGCTTGGTGCGAGCAGCCAGAAAAGCCAGGTAAGTAAAGGGATCGGACACCTGCCCCGCATCTCCGAAACTGGGATCATACAAGGGCACATCACGTACCCACACCGCTGCAAAATCCTGGCGGTCTATCTCCTCTACCAGCGCTGCCTGCCCGGCCAGCACACTCATATCGCCTTGATAAAAACGCAGAGGCAGGAAGATCCCCATGGTCAGACGACCCGGCGCAAACATGCGGCTATAGCCAGGGTGATTGGCAAAGGCAGGGAAAGAGGCGCCTTGAGTCAGGCTTGTTTCAATCGTCATGCTGTTTTCCCCTCAGGCGCCAGTAGCAGGTTCAGGCAAGGTGATGCCTTTACGGACTGCGGGGCGTTGGGCCACGCGATCATGCCAGGCACTCATGTGCGGGTACTGGCTGAAATCAAAGTCGATAATCCGCGCAATATGCATCCAGCCAAAATGCGCAATATCGGCAATGGAATAGTCCTGTCCCGCCAGATAAGGATGGTCTGCCAAGCGTGTATCCAGCACGGTGAACAGATCATTCACCAGACGGCGGTAGCGCTCGATGGCGGCCGGAATCTTCTCTTGCGCGAACAGCTCGAAATGCACGCGCTGGCCCAGAATCGGCCCCACGCTGGAGGAATGAAATTGCAGCCATTTGATCGTTTCCCAGCGCTGAACAGGATCTTTTGAAAGCAATTGGCCGGTTTTTCCCGCCAGATACAGCAGGATCGCGGCGGACTCGAACAGAACAACAGCTGTTTCATCATCCGTCATCACCGGGATACGCCCATGTGGATTCAGGGCCAGAAACTCCGGCTGCTTATGCTCATTCGCTTCGATACGCACGTGATGCAGGCGATACGGAAGTGCCAGCTCTTCCAGGGCGATGGTCACCTTAAAGCCGTTAGGCGAACTATCGGTGTACAGATCAATCATGGCGTGGCTCCCAAACAGAAAGTTCGCTCTTCTTTTGGATATAGATAAGCTAAACTTTAAAAATGATCCAGAAGCCCATTTTCCCCGTTTATATAGCCAAAGAAAAACGATTAAATCTGCTTGATAGATTTAGATAAACTAAACCATGAATCCTGTCTTTCCTTTACAAGCTCTGCGCGCCTTTACCGAAGTCGGACGCCACGGCAGCATCAAGCTGGCCGCCCAGGCACTAGGCGTAACCTCGGGCGCAGTCAGCCAGCAAATCCGGCTGCTGGAAGACCGTTTGGGCGTGACACTGTTTGTGCGCAGCCACCACAAAATGAGCCTGAGTCAAGCAGGTGAACAGGTCTACCCTGCCCTGCTGACGGCGTTTGACCAGATCGAACAGGCCATGCATACGCTGGAAGCCACCAAGCACAGGAAGACACTGACGATCAGCACCGTGCCTTCCTTTGCCGCTTCCTGGCTGATTCCCCGGCTGGCCGATTTCAAGCAACGCCATCCCGATATCGAAATCCGTGTGGAGGCGTCCCCCACGCTGGTGGACCTGCGTCGCGACAAAGTGGATATCGCCATTCGCCACGGCTTGGGCGTATACCCCGGCTTGCAGGCCGAGCCCTTGATGGCTCCTGTCTTGCTGCCTGTAGCCAGCCCTGCGTTGCTGCAAGACAAGCCAGTCATTCAGGAGCCAGCAGATTGTCTGGAGTGGCCACTGCTACAAGATACCGACCGGGCCGACTGGGCGCTTTGGCTGTCTGCCCACGGGGTGGAGGACGATGCGCGCGCCGATAGAGGCACAGCTTTTGAGGATGATTACCTGCTGATACGCGGCGCGATTGCGGGCCTGGGACTGGCTTTGATACCGCAAGAATATGCGCAGGATGAAATAGCCGCAGGCCGCTTGGTGCAAGTGTTGGACAAGCCCTGGCCAGCCCGCTTTGCCTACTACCTGGTGACCTTGCCCGATACGAGGCAAAAAACAGAGGTCCGTGCCTTTAGTGATTGGATAAGCGAGCAAGCCCATTCATAGCAAGGTAACCAAGCTTCTTCCTGCTGCTGCTGCTGCTGCTGCTGCTGCTGCTGTGGTGGTAACAATGACCGCTATCGCACAGCGGTAGGGAGATACAGACAGCACCTCATCGCTTCCCAATCCAGTCTCTGTAGGACCCCCACGTCAACAGCCCTCATGGCCACGTCCCCCGGCTCCAGACATTGAAAATCTGCCTGACTTCCAACAAGGAAGCATATGATTTTTTTTGAAAAAAAACCCCGTCCCAAAAGGACGGGGCCAACCTCAACAAGCAATTGAAAAACTCTTAAGGCAATTCCACGGCCACCGGACCACGGGGACGGGAACAGCACAGCAAGACTTTGCCCTCTGGCACAGGGTCCAGAGGCTCTTCAAAATAATCGACCTCGCCCGATACCAGGGTGCACATACAGGTATTGCACAGGCCCGCCCGGCAATTAAAGTCCGGACTCAAGCCCGTTTCCTCAGCCAGATCCAGCAGGGAAGGACAGTCCTCATGCCATTGGGCCTGACGACCGTCGGGCAGGAACGTCACGGTTTGCGTCGCATCCACGGCGGTTTCCGCACTGGTTTGCGCAGCAGCTTCAGTGATGGCGGGGAGCAACGCCTGCTCTGCGTTCACCCCTGCGGCGCTGGAGACCACGGCCGTTTGCCCCTCAGGCTGAACCGTGCTGGCGGCAGTATCGCCAGCCAGGGTGTTTTCCAGCACCGTGGCCGGGCCAAAAAACTCGTAGTGAATGCGCTCTCGCGTCACTCCCAGACTACGCAGAACGCCGTAATTGCTCTGCATGAAGGCACCAGGCCCACACAGGTAAAACTCGTAATCATCCAGCGGTAGCCAACGCTGCAACTGCTCACGGGTAATCAGTCCCGCCACATGGTGCAAACCGGCTTGTACGTCATCTTCAGTCGGGTTGCGATAGCAGAAGTAAAGCTGCACGCCGTCACGCTGTGCGGCCAGTTCACGCATTTCATCCGCAAAGGCATGAACCGAGCCGTTATCGCAGGCGTGAATCACGTAGACCTTACGCTGACTGCGTTTCAGCAAACGATGCAGCATGGCCAGCAAGGGAGTCTGGCCCACGCCGCCACTTAGCAGCACCACAGGCCGCTGGCTGCTCTCGTCCAGCACAAACTCGCCAAGTGGCCCTGCCGCGCTCAGCACATCACCTGGCTGCACCTGTTGATGCAGATAGGAGGAGGCCAGACCATCGGCCACGCTTAACCCTACCGGGGCCTTCTCGTGTTTGACGGAAATACGCAAGCGGTCCGTGCTGTCGGGGTCCCCCGACAGACTGTAATTACGCAGCACGGTTTGTCCGTCAATTTCCAGACGAAACACCAGATACTGGCCTGGCTGATAAGGCGGCATCACACCGTCCACCGGGGCCAGCACAAAGGAGGTAATCACATCGCTTTCACGCTGTTTTTCCAGAACACGGTAATCCCGAAAACGGCGGCTGGCCGGGGATGCAGTGGACGCAGATGAGGCAGTCGGGCTCATGACGCTCAAGCCGCCGGGGTCTCGCTGGCGACCGTCTGCTCGGCCTGGATCAGCTGGCTGATCTTGCGACGGAAGCGCAAGGGGCCGGAATCCAGCGGCAAGTCCAAGGCAGCGGGACGCTCTTTCAGGGCTTTATGCACCTCTTCCAGAACCACTTTGTCTTCCAGGAACGCATGGCGCACGTCTTCGTTGAAAATCTTGGAAATGGCCTCGTCATCCGGGCTGAAGTTGCGCAGCTGGAACCAGAAGTAGCGGGTGTGTTCCTCGTCGATGGGGGTCAGGAAGTTATAGGAGTCCATCAGGAAAACGTCTGGGTGGTACTCGCTGGGCTGCTCGGTGGCGGCACCGGCAGGCAGGAAGATGGCCTTGATAACGGCCAGCGACGGGAAGCGTACTTCGTATTGCTGCTTGCGGTCGCAATTGCCTTCAAATTTCACAAACTGCTTGTAAAACGGCGCAACTTCCACGTTTTTTGACCAGCGCGAGACCGTCACGCCATTGTCCTCAACCTTCACCGTCAGGGGCAGGCCGATGATGTCGGGGCTACCAAACGAGCTTTGGTGTACCCAGGATACGTGCGAGGGGTCCAGCAAATTGTCGGTGACGTACAAGTAATTGCAGTCCAGTTCCATGGCATCGCCACGATTCACGCCCCATTCGGGATTGTCCCACTCGGGGATATCAATCAATTTGGACGGGTCTGCCAGCGCTGGGTCCCCCATCCAGACCCAGACCAGACCATAACGCTCCGCACAAGGATAACTACGTACCACCGCACTTTTAGGAATTTGCGCCACGCCGGGCGCCTTGGTACAGGAGCCGCTGCAATCAAAGGTCAGGCCGTGATAGCCACACTCCACCTGATCACCAATCAAGCGACCTTTGGACAAGGGCAGACGACGGTGCGGACAGGAATCTTCCAAAGCAACCGGCTGGCCGTCTTCTCGACGGTACAGCACCAGATTTTCGCTAAGCATACGCACGGGCAGCAAGCTGCGGCCAAGCTGCGCAGCTAAAGCGCCAACATACCAAGCATTACGTACAAACATGGTTTACTCCCAACTCTGAATGCGACGCATGAAGGCGAAACGCATCCACCCATGCTCTATGTGTCTTTGAAGAATGCCGAGCCAAGGCCCAGGATCATCATAAACGCAATTAAATTCAGGCTACTATCCATTTCGTTTAGAATTTCTAAACCTAAATGACTGTTCTGAACGGGGCCTACCGATCATGGATACTTTGCCTCCCCTACGTGCCTTGCAAGTCTTTGAAACGCTGGGCCATAGCCAAAGCCTGCAAGAAGCCGCCCGACGTCTAAAAATTACACCCGGTGCGATCAGCCAGCAATTACGGTTGCTGGAACAGTCGCTGGGCTGCAGCTTGACCTACAAGGAAGGCAAGCGCCTGCGGCTGACGGCGGCCGGGGTACGCTTTCACGAAATTTGCACCCAGGCTTTTGAGCTCCTGCGTGACGGCCGGCAAGAAATGGAGCGGTCGCGCAATACCAGCCTGTTATCCATCAGCGCCCTGCCATCCATGCTGAAAACCTGGATGGCCCCGCTGGCATTTCGATGGCAAGAGCACTATGACCCAGAACTGACGCTGCATCTGAAAGGCAGCCATGCCGAGCCTGATCTGGAAGCAGAACAGATTGATTTTCGGATTACCTATGGGCAAGCAGCCGCCCGCCCCCGCAGCTTTACCGAACTGTATACCGATCGAGTCGTCCCCGCCTGCAGCCCGCTTCTGCTGCAAGGGCAGGCTCCGTTGCGGCATCCACGTGATCTGCTGAACTATCCGTTGCTGTCCTCGGACTGGCAGCCGCGCTTTACCTCGCCACCGTCCTGGCGAGACTGGTTTGAATCGCTGAGCGTCGACCCCGGCGAGCTGCCCTTGGATCGCTTCCGCGTTTTTTCGCTCTCGCATATGGCTTTGGAATGCGCTGTCGCCGGTCAAGGGTTTGTTTTAGCCCAATGCTCGATGATAGAAAAAGAAGTCCGCCACGGGCAGCTTATCCTGCCCTTCTCCCATTCCTTACCCCTGCCCTGGCCCTACGTGTTGACTCGACGGGCAGGCGCCTTTGAATCGCCCCATAGTCAGGACTTTCACCGCTATTTACTAAACCGGGCTCGACAACAGGAGCAGATCAATCAGGAGATTCTGTCCTGGGCGTTAGCCTAAGTCCGCCGCCGACAGACGGTTTCAAGAGGGCTGGGTTGAACCGGCCCAATATAGGCAAGCGACTTACCGGCCAGGATGCGGGGTGATCCAGCGGCCTGATCTGGATGGACGGGTCGGGCTGCGTTGCCGCTCAGTCTGGGTAGACTTCCTTTCCTCCAATTCACCGAAAAAAAACGTGTTGCCGGCCCCACAAAGGCTGGCAACACGTTCTTGGCTTCGTCAGCAACGACGGTACGGTTTAGGCCACGACTGCCGCCATCGACTCCGCAAAATAATCAACGTTGGACTGATTCAGGCCAGGCACGCTGATGCGGCCCGATTCCAGCACGTACACGCCATAATCGTCACGCAGCTTCTGAATCTGCTCTTTGCTCAGCCCGGTGTAGCAGAACATGCCTTGTTGTTTGACGAAATAGCTGCTGTCGTACTGGGGCGCCAGTTCTTTCAAACGCTCGTGTACACGCTTGCGCATGGCAGCGATACGCTGACGCATGGTTTCCACGTCAGCCGACCATTCCGCCAGCAAGGTTTCATCCGACAAGACCGAGGCAATTGCCTGACCACCATGCGAGGGAGGATTGGAGTAAATGCGACGTACCACCGCTTTCAACTGCCCCAGAACACGATCTGCTTCATCGGCGCTCTGGCACACCACCGACAACCCGCCGCAACGCTCGGAGTAATAGGAAAAGTTCTTGGAAAACGAGTTTGCCAGCAGGAAGCTCAACCCGGCATCCACCATGGCACGTACGGCAAAGGCGTCTTCATCCAGACTACGACCAAACCCTTGATAGGCCATATCCAGGAAAGGAATCAGCTTGCGCTGCTGCAGCACAGGAATCAGTTGCAGCCACTGCTCATCGCTCAGATCGGCCCCGGTGGGGTTATGACAACAAGGATGCAACAAGACAATGCTGTACTCGGGCAGCACGGAAATGTCCTCCATCAACCCAGTGAAGTCCAGACCGCGAGTGGCTGGATCGTAGTAGCGATAGGTATGGGTACGAATGCCCGATCCCCGGAAAATGGAGTGGTGGTTATCCCAGGCCGGGTCACTGATCCACATTTCACTCTCGGGGTAGGCTTCGTGCAAAAAGTCGCCCCCGACTTTCAAGGCGCCGGAGCCACCCAGTGTCTGAATGGTCGCCACACGTCCTTCCTGCAGCACCTTGCTGTCGGCACCAAACACCAGCTTCTGTACAGCGCTGCGGTAAGAAGCCAAGCCTTCAATAGGCAGATAGCCACGTGGCTGGCCCTTGGCGGCCCATTGCTCTTCAGCGCGGCGAGCCACGTCCAGCAGGGGCAGACGGCCTTGCTCGTCGTAATACAGACCAATGGTCAGGTTAACCTTGCGATCGCGCGGATCGGCGTGAAATGCCTCATTCAAGCGGAAAATCGGATCACCACCATAGGCCTGCAAATGCTCAAACATGCTTGTTCCTTGAAAAATTACGGTTCTGGGCCGTCCGGTTGGTCGACGGTCTGTCCAAATATGCATTGACCTTATACCTTGGGCCTGCTTTAGCCACTATATCGGGGATCTTTTGGCAGCACCTGAGCATGCGAGCGATGCGTGAATGCCTCATCAGACTTGTCCCCCCTGACCAGGCACCACACCTGTTCTTGTCTAGTCGGTGCAGGCAACGCATCGCGCGCCTCCCTATCTCGCCTTGGGTCAGTCGGATTCAAGGGACATGAAGGCATGATGGCGGTCGCGTTGCCTGGGCCTTGCCAGCAAAGAATATACATGGCTTTTTCGCGATGCAGGAAGCCTCGTCAGCGCTGGGCGGGGTTTTGCCCGACCTGCCGTTCCTATGTCACCGTATTGTCATATGCAGATCCTGCTCAAGACCGTTAACATGAGACTTTCATCGTTTCCACACAGGAGTCCGCCGTGCCCGTATCGTCGCTGCCCAGTCCCGTATCCTGCCCTTTAAAAGGGGCCAGCAATTTCCGTGATATTGGCGGCTATGCCACGGACTCCGGCTCTTTTCGTAAAGGTCGTGTCTACCGCTCGGACCATCTGGCAGATTTAAGCCAGCAGGATCTGGACATCCTCAAGGAGCTGGGCATTGCGCGCTCCCTGGATTTTCGCGGGGCGCACGAGCGCAAACGTTCGCCTTACCAGTACAGCTTTTTGACCAGTCACGCCCTGATAGTCGAACCCACCGTCTTACCCGATTTTCTGGACATGCTGGCTCAAGGCCAGGGGGATGTGCAGGCTGCGCACGCCACGATGAACAAGACCTACACCGAGTTCGTAACCACCCATGCCCGCACCTTTGCCCAGGTCTTTGATCAACTGCTGCAAGCCGATACGCCCGTGGTGATGCACTGTACGGCCGGGAAAGACCGGACTGGCTTTGCCGTGGCCTTGTTGCACCGCGCCGCTGGCGTCCATCCAGATGATGTCATGCATGACTATCTGCTGACCAAGCAGTTCTTCCGCCGCCCCGATCTGCCTGATAACCGGGGTATCCGCGACGAAGTACTGGATATTCTGTGGGGTGTTCAGCCCGAGTTTTTGGAAACCGCCTTCAAGACGATTGATGCCACCCACGGCAGCCTGGATCGGTTTTTCCAGGATGCCTTACAGCTCAGCCCCGCCCGACGCGAGGCCCTGCTGGAACGCTACGTCGCCTAAACCACCCTCACGGAGGTCGCGGGCAGTTCCCAGTGACCTTCCAGACTCAAGGCCGGTCCCAGCACATTGCGCCAGGTTGGCAGATCATGCATTTGCGTGAACAAGGGCATGCAATAACGCGGCTGCACCATATCCACCAGCCAGCGCAAATCGGACAGACGGGGATGCACATTCCAGCACAAGGTGTGAGTGCCGCGCGGCGCGTGCGGGGCGACATAGCCGGTGTGTATCAGCAAGCGGCTGCCGGGCGCTGTCTCCGGGTCCAGGGAGTGCAGCCGATGCTCCCGGATCAGCTCGCCCGCTTTGCCCTGACACCCGTCCGGTTCGCCGGCCAGCACCAGGTGAGCATGCGGATCAAAGGCGGCAGCACGCGGCATGAGCTCGCGCAACGCCTGTTGCACCCCAGGCAATAACAGGTCACTGCTCTGACTGATCATGCGGGTCAGGTTTTCATAGCAGGACGCATCCATGCTCCAGTCCTCGTATCCTTGCTGCTGACGCCACAGGGCAATCTCTATTGCCCGGCCCGAAGGCGGCACCGGCAACAAGGCGGGATGAGACTGTAACAAGGATTCCAGAATGCTCCAGGCCACATGATGCGACTGGTCGTACAAACCGTAAGAGGCGTCCAGTAAAGCCAGATGCGCAGGTGGTGGCAAGTCAAACGGAAACAGCAGGGATTCGCAGGAAAAATCCCCGCTATAAAATAGCCCGCCCCCCACATCCAGATGCAGCCAGACACCTCCCAGCGCGTGGCCGGACAAGCCGGTACGCACAGCAATATCACCGATATAGGTCGTGCCGCGCGTGGGCAGCTCGCGCCAGGTTCGCCCGGCAGGCAAACTGCGTGCGGTGGAGGCGGTGGCATAGACAGGAATATGCTCGGGCAGCTGGGACAGCGCGCCGATATGGTCCTGGTGATCATGGGTGACCAGGATGGCATCCACCTCCAGTCCGTGATACCAGTCGCACGCCTGCCCGGGATACAGCGGGCCGCCTGCATCCAGCAGGAGTCGCAGGCCACAGGCCTGTACAAGGATAGCGGCGGGCGCCTTGCCTCCATAACCGCTCAACACCGTCACCTGGGTCTGGTTCATGGTCCTTCCCCCACAAGGCCGTGTGATCCACACATCGCCAAGCCACACCCGGCATCCTGCTGTGTCGCAGGGCTAAGCACCGGGCACACAGGCAAAGCATCGATTAGCGCAATAGGCCGCAGCACAGGCTGCCGGACAGAAAAAGGCATCAACTTAAAGAACCAGAGTCACCGAAGTGCCCTGCCTTAAAAAGACTACGACAGGCTCAGGTTAAACAAGAGTTCTTTCAGCCCTGTTACAGTTTTATGGCAGTTCGATGGCAGTGTGGGCTCGCGGACAAAACCGGCAAAAATAAAAAAAAGAGCGCCAACATCAGCGCTCCGAAAGTGGGGGAACAACAAACAGGATTTCAGACAATCAAAGGCGTCAGGAACACAGCCAGCACCACCGCAGTCAGCAAGCGCATCACGATGCCCAAAACAGCCGCTACCATGACCTCCTTTTCATTCAGATCCGAGCATTCGGCCCAGACCACGGGGATCTGCCCAAAGACCGCAGACAAGGGCAAGCCGGAGGACGCCAGTACAAACGAGCCCACCACCAACGACGGGTCCAGGGTCGAGGCAATCGCCTGCAATTTGCCCATCGCCAGGGTAGGGCTGACCAGCATGGCCAGCAAACCGGTTTCAGGGTGAATGTTCAAGGCCAGCAAACCACGCTCAAGCACCGCACTGATCGGCGCCCAGACGCCGATATGCTCAAGCAGGCCAATGACGCAAAACACCAGAGCCACTGCCGGGATCAGAATCAACAGCAAGAGCTCTACCCCTTCCCGGGCCGCCTTGAACAACATGGGCGCAAAATCGATATTCGGCGTAAAGCGGGGGGCCGCGAGTAAATCCACCGAACGAACATTGCGGTAGACCAGGCGTGACAACAACAGGGGGGACAGCAGCAAAGGACCGAAGATCGCAATCAGCACCACGGCAAAGACATTGACCCCCGCAAAGGTCAGCGCCATCATGCCCAACATGAAGGTCGAGAACGACTGTTGGGACTGCACCATCGTGGCCACTGCAATCTTCTGCTCGTCCTTGGTGGCTCCGGCCTGGCGCAACAAAGGTCCCGAGATACGGCCAGCCGCGTTGATGTCGCCAAAAATGTTGTACACACTGGGAATAATCACCGCTGGATTGATCCCGATAGCGCGCATGGCGGGCATAAAGACCCGCATCATGGCGTCGGTAAAACCCAGGCGCTCCAGCAGGCGTCCAATGATGACGCTGATAATGACCGCCACCCCCACCTGTCCGGTCAAGAACACATCCACCACGACCGGTTTGACCTTGTTGAGCACGGTATCAAAGGCACCGGACAAGGTAGCGGGATAGAAAAACAGCGTCAGCATGGCCAGGATCAACAAGCCCAGGCCGACTGCCTCAATACGCTCCAAAGGACGACGTCCCGCAGGCGCTACATGCACTACTTTGTCGATTTCTATTGTTTTGTTATCCATGTCTCTCTCCGTTCAGGAAGCTGGACCTACTGGAAGCTCAACACGTTCTTGCCCATCAGATGGGCGGTCGAAAAGTGCTGGGCGTAGTCGCGCAAGCGGGCGCCTCCTACCTGATGCACGGGTGTGGAGGTGACCCGGTCACGGAACATCACCACCTCGACACCCTCGAGCAAGGCGCTCAAGGCATAAGCCAGCGGCAGCCCATTTTCCAGAATTTCCAGCACATGACTGTTACCCACCAGGAAATTCAGGCCCAGCTCCCGAGCACACTCAATCAGTGCATGACCGTCATAAACCCGGCTGATCGACGCCAGTACCGTATCCACCCCCGGATTCTCGGCCACCGCCTGGCGCAAATGTTCGGGGCTGAAACCGGTATGGGGGAAAATATGCAAAATGCGACCCACCCGGCTGCTGCGTTCCCCCAGACGAATCGCGCCGCGGGTCAGGGTGCTGGTCTCCAGAATGCTCTCGTTGCCCTTGATGCGACGTTCCGCCTGCAATAGTTGATCCTCCAGATCCAGACCCATGAATCCGTCCAGGCGATCGAGCATATCGCCCAAGGTGCTGACCTCCTCCAAGGGTTCACCCACGAACATGACATTGCCATGAATGGCCCCGTAGGCGATATCGCTTTTTACGACTTTGTGACCATGCAGATACGCAATACCCGGATGCAGGCCGTGAAACGCCTCGTGGCATTCCAGCGCCGCCACGCCGTACAGGTCCAGATAATCCTTCAAGGTCACGCCCCCACAACTGGCCGCATCGGCAATCGGGTGGTGCGCGACAATGGCATCCACACCCGTAGCGCCAGCCAGCTCAATACTTAGCTCGGACATGGTCATGCACACTGCCACCTTGCGCACTTCCTTGTTGGGATCACCATGAATCAAGCCGGGTATCTCCAAGACTTCCTTACCGTAAATCCCCGAGGACTTCCAGATCACGAAGGGATGATGGCCGCACTTGACCTCATCCATACAGGACACCATGCGTCCCCCTGTGATTACATTCAATGCATCTAGCAAATCGGCTACATAGGCCATGATTTTGTCTCCAAATAAAAAGCCGGCCTCCGGCCCTGGGAATTCCCAGGGCCCGAGGCCGGCGGTATGCAAGCACTTCCTGTCGGCAACTTCCCCGAAGCAGGCCTGTCACGGCCTGAACCCGGCTCCGCAGCCCGATGCACACAGCACATCCGGCTTCAGAAGGAAGGACAACAAGACTGTCTACCAGTCAGCTTCTTTTTATCGATTTGGAATTCAGGGCGGCCGCTCACACCACCGCCACTGCATTCACACTCCTTTTTGCAACAACACCATGGTGGAAGACAACTGCGCGACGGCATCGTAGTCCTTGAAGATGGCCACAACATCCAACCCGTACTCTTCCACCAAAACCTGCTTCATCTCCTTTTTGAAGGCCTTGATCAAATACAGATCGGCCAGATCCGCAATATGCGCATTTTCCCGGCTCAGGGTCTGCAAAGCGGGCTGACGCTTGTGCACCGCCAACATGCTGATCCTGTCCTCCGTTACATCTATTTTCAGTGTCACGACACCAGATGCAAAAATACTGCTATTGATGCGGTTGTAATCCCGGGTCAGCGCCTGCTTGAATTCGCCTATAGAAGAAAAGCCTGCCATTCCCATTGCCTACCCCCAACATGCTTGAATTATTGTCGTTTTTCAGTGTGCAGCAACGACCTCCTGCGCCGCCTTGCCAAGCTGATAACGGCGATACGCCAGGCCAGCGACCGCAATATCCTCAATTGCCACACCCACTGATTTATACACGCAAATACCCTGTGCGTCGTAGCCCTGACCCGGGTCTAATTGCAACCAATCGCTGAGCTCGCACAACTTGCCGTCGATACCACAGTCCGGTGCCGCCAGAATCAAGTCTCCAGCCTCAGCCAGTGTCTGCTCCCCCCACTCCACCACAACCGTGCCCGCCCGCTCCAGACAGGCATCGTCCAGCTCCCGCGCAACCGGCAAACTGGAGCCGACCGCCGCCACAAAGCAGCCGGGCTTGAGTGTGCGTCCATCAAACAGGGGCTCCCGACTCCGGCTGGCCGTCACCAGAATGTCCGCCTGTACGGCGATCTCCTCAGGACGCATGGCACGCACCGGTACACCGCATTCCAGCTCCAGCTTGCGACAACGCTCCTCGTTCACATTCGGGCTCCAGACCAGAATCCGACGCACGTCAAAAGCCTGACAAAACTGCATGGCATGCGCGATCCCTTGAGCGCCCAGACCCAGCACGCCCAGGGTTTGGGCTTGAGGGTTGGCACCCCGACGCGCCGCCAACAGCGAACAGGCTGCTGTGCGCCATTGCGTAATCGCACCGGCCTCCAGCGTGGCCAAGGCCTGACCACTGAGTGCATCAAACAACACGATGACAAAGTTGAACGCGCCCCGCACCGTCGTGTAGATCTTGGCCCCTGCTACCTGTTGGCTTGGTATGACCGCCCCCAGGGTGGACAGACGCGTCTCCCCCACCTGCGTGCGCACACGACGCTGCTGGGCCGCGCGCCCCTGTCCAAACTCCAGAAAGGCCTGCTCCAGCACACCCTGCACGGCGGCAGCGTCAAGCAGTTCATGGAGTTGCTGATCGGTCAAATGCAGCATGGGCGACTCCTCTTACCAGCTCACCGTGACATCGCCACGAACAAAGGTCTGGCACGCCATGCGAAAGCCCTCTGCCAGGTCCTGCTCCGACAAATGCTTGTGTTCTTTGGCCTTGACCTCATCCGTATTGTCCAGTCCTTCGGTAATACGGCATTTGCAAGTCCCGCAAATGCCTCCTCCGCACTTGAACGGTATACCGCCCCGCTCCCGGATTGAGACCCGCAGCAAGTTGCTGTTTTCTGCGGCGGACACCACTAAGTCATTGTTCGATGCAAATGTAATCTGAACCATATTCTGCTACCTCAGGATTGCTGCTGTGCCGGGGTCTGGTCCCCAGCCTGGTGACCGACGGCCTGACACTGACGCAACTCGGCCTGGATGCTGCCAAACTGCGTCAGCCCGGCCAGCTCTTCATAAGCCTGCTCGGCGGTTGCAAACTTTTCCATTTGCCGGGTAGGAATGTCATTGATCGTGCCGTTGGGCGTCTCTTCCACAATACGCACGCGCGACCCTTCCTGAATGCGCGCGATGGCAAACACCGCTTTGAAACGTCCCTGAAAATGGTATTCATACGCTGCCACCGTCTCCACACCCACACCCGGCTCCGTGCGATATTCCCCCGGCTTGCTGGTCAGTACCACATACATCACTGCACCTCCTGCATTTCAGCCTGCTCCAGAACAATGTCCTGCGTAATCCACAACTGGCAGGCCAGCCGCCAGCCCTGATCCAGGCGTTCACCCAATTGCTTTTTCTCTTTCCAGTTGGCGGCAGGCAGATGCTCGGCCCCGTCCAGCACACGACACGCGCATTTGGCGCACTTGCCCATGCCGCAACCGTAGGTCAAATGAGGAAAGGGGAATTGCTTGATGCCCGCCCTGACCACCAAATTCGTGTTCTCCTGCACTTCGCCCACATGAGTCTGGCCGTTTTTATGAAAAGTAATGGTTGGCATAAGACCTCCTGCTTGCTGCCAATGATGCGACCGGATTGCGAGCCCTGACCGCCTGAAAAACCAAGAACGGTATACCAAGTCAAAAAATGCGCTTTCTCCGCAACAGATTTCCTTAGTTTTAAACACAAATTTCTGTCAATTTGAGTAGAAACCCCTATTGCGGTATACTTAATTCAATTAAAACCTTAAACGAGACTGTCATGAAAACCCCCGTCGAACGTCGCTATTTGCAGCGTCCCGTCGGCGAGCAGTTGCTGCCTCATTTGGCTCAGCGCAAGCATCTGCGCCGTCGTATTCCACTCATCAATCTGCCCTCGCTCACTGAGCTGTTTGGTAGCCGAAAGAAGCGCGACCCCAAAGCGGCCCACGATCAGCTCCCGCACAACGCCTAGGCAAGAGAAGGCTCTGCCGCACGGGTATCGGACTGAAAGTTGAAGGCATCGGCATACATGAACTGCTCATTGGCACCATGTTCCTTGAACAGGCCACGTGCCTGCTCAATCATCACGGGCGAGCCGCACAAGTAGATGGCATGCTCTGACAGGTCGGGTTCATCCCGGCATACCTGTTGTTGCACATAGCCCCGAGCGCCTTGCCAGCTCTCGTCAGCATGGGAGAGCACCGGGACAAAACGGAACTCGCACAAGCGGTCCGCCCAAGACTCGATTTCCTGGGCCAGATACAAATCCTCGGGTCGGTTCATCCCCCAGTACAGGCTCACGGGCGGGCAATCTTCCTTGTCCAGCAAGGACTCCAGAATTGCCTTGATCGGTGCAATACCCGTACCGGTGGCCACCATGACCATGGGCCTCCAATCTCGCTCACGCCAATAGAACACGCCCAAGGGCAGTTCCAGTCGCAGTTCGTCTCCAGCCTTCAAGGCTGGCAGATGCACCTGGGTAAAACGACCGCCTTCCACTTCCCGCACATGCAGTTCAATCCGACCCTGTGCCGCATCGGCATTGGCCATGGAAAAACTGCGCGCACGCCCGTCCTCGAGCAGGATGTTCAGATACTGACCCGGACGAAACTGCACTTGCACGTCCTGGGGCAACTGCAAGGTCAAGCGCCAGATTCCCTGGCACGCCCGCTCCACGCGATGAACCTGCGCCCTGACTTGCTGCACTTCAGGCAGCTCATCACGATGGGCAGCCAGACTGATTTCAATATCGGCATCCAGTCGAGCCTGGCAGGCGGCGGCATGGCCCTGCTCGTGTTCTTCATCAGTAATGCTCATGGGCAGGCTGTCATCCTCGTAACACACCTTTCCGCGAGTGACCTGAATGCGGCATGTGCCACAGCCACCGAACTCGCAGTCGCTGTAAATACGTACGCCTTGGCGCTGGGCGGCCTGCAAGAGGGTCTCCTGCGGTTCTACCCAAAACTGCTCGCCCGTTTCCTTGATATCGACACGATGGGCCATGACCCGTCCTCCTGATGCCACTATTTCTTGATATCGGCCTGAACCAATACATCCAGACCCTCATCCTTCAAGGCCTCGGCCAGCGCCTGCAAGCCAGCAACCCCGGCTGCCGTGTCCTGCTCGCCATTACCACCACTCAGGCCTATGCCACCAATCACTTCGCCATTGACCACAATGGGGTAGCCACCCACAAAGGCGGCAAAACGCCCCTCAAAGCTCAGCTGAATACCGAAAGCCTCATTGCCGGGCAAGGCCGGACCATTGGGCGCGGTAGTGAACAAATGGGTCGAGCGCTTATGGCCCGCCGCTGTAAATGCCTTGTTCCAGGCAATCTGGGCACCCGTGATACGCGCGCCGTCCATGCGTTCCATCACAATGGGATAGCCGCCCTCATCGACCACACACACTGTCTCCAGCACACCAATCTCTTTGGATTTGGCAATCGCCGCGTCCACCATCAAGCGCGCTTCGCGCTGTTCCAGACGTAGGATCTTTTTCATAATGCTTCTCGGTAAATCGGGTTAATAAAATTCAGATGCCGCGATACACGGTCTTGATCTGGGTGTAGAACTCCAGACCCGCACGACCGGATTCACGGAAGGTAGACGTGCTGGACTGTTTCAGCCCGCCAAACGGAGCATTGATCAGATTGCCGGTCGTCGTGCGGTTAATCTTGACGGTCCCGGCCTCGATATCATTGGCAAAGCGATGCGCATACTCGGCACTGCGTGTCACGATGGCAGCCGACAAGCCGTATTCGGTATCGTTGGCCATGGCCAACGCCTGCTCATAGGAATCGATTTCCAGCAAGGCAATCACGGGTCCAAAAATTTCTTCACGGGCAATACGCATCTGCTGGGTCACGTCCGTAAACAAAGCCGGGCGCATGAACAGGCCGCGTGCGTAGTCGCCTTCGGTCAAACGTTCGCCGCCCAGTAAATGGGTGGCTTCCTGCTTGCCAATGGCCACATATTCCAGAATGCTTTCCAACTGGCTTTCGGTGGCAATAGGCCCCAGATCGGGATTGCCATTCAAACCATTACCCACGGTCAAGGCGCTGACTTTCTCTACCAAGCGCCGCGTGAATTCTGCTTTGACCTGACGATGCACCAGCACACGGCTGGTCCCTGTGCAGGCTTGCCCACTCAGAGAAAAGCCACCCTGCACCACCAGCTTGACGGCCAGATCCAGGTCGGCGTCCTCCATGACAATCAAGGGGTTCTTGCCACCCAGCTCCATTTGGGTCCGGGTGCTCATACGTGCCTGACGACAAATGTCTTCACCCGCCTGGGTCGAGCCAGTAAACGAAATAGCGCGTACCTGAGGGGATTGCACCAGCGTGGGCCCTACTTCACTGGCCCTGCCATGCACCAGATTCAGCACACCAGCCGGAATCCCCGCTTGTGCAAAGGCTTCACACAGGTAGTAGCCGGTCAAGGGCGTATCAGACGACGGCTTGAACACAACGGTATTCCCGGTGATCAGAGCGGGGGCAATCTTGCGTGCCGGGATGGAGATGGGGAAATTCCAGGGCGCAATCACTGACACCACACCCAATGGCTCGCGCTGGGTATAGACCAGTTGCTGCGCATCATCCTGGGGAAATGTCTCGCCGGTGTAGGTCTGGCCTTCAACCGCATAAAAGCGCAGGGTCTGGGCCGAGCGCCCGACTTCCATCTTGCTTTGCGCCAGCGTCTTGCCTTCTTCCCGCGTCAAGCCTTGCGCAATGCGCTCCACATTGGCATCGAGCCACGTGGCCGCTGCATTCAAGATACGTGCCCGAGTGGTGATCGGCGTGGCCCGCCATCCGGCAAAGGCAGCCTGGGCAGCAGCCACGGCGGCCTGCGCATCCTGCGCTGTGGATAGCGGGAAAATGCCCACTACATCGTCCCGATCAGCCGGATTCAGATTGGGCTGCGTACGTCCGCTCTGGCTGGGTTGCCATTGCCCATCAATAAAATTGTCGAAAACGACGTCCTTGAGATTTTCCACCGCTGTACTTCCTTGTCTCTAGATTGGCGGGCAGCCCATCTGCCCGCCCGACTTTCCGGCTCAGGCCGCTTCCAGTTGCAATTCCTGCAGGCTGATCTCGTCTTTGACGTAGTCGTTGTACAAGGAAGTTGTATACAGTAGACGCATTTCGGCGCCAATTTCACAGATACGCAGGCAGCGCTGCTGCAGTTCCACGGTGTTGGCGTGCTCCAGCACGATCTGGTAGCCGCGTTCGCCATGAATCTCGTCGGACACGATATGCAGGTCGAAAAACTCCACCTCTTCGTCGGTAAAGCCGTACTTTTCGCGCAATGTGGGCGTTTGCTTGCGATAAATCGAAGGCACCTGGGACTCCAGGCCCACCACCAGACCAGCAACCGCCACCACCGGATCTTCACGCATGGCAATGGCGTAGCACCAGGCCTGCAGCGCACGCGTGGTGGCATTCATATTGTCAGGGTTTTCAATACGGGCCCGTGTCGTGCCGCAAGCCTCGCCAAAGCGGATCAGCAGATCGGTGTGGCGGTCACCACCAATTTCCTCTTCGTACATATTGGCCAGCAAGAAGTCTTTGGCTTCCACGTATTCGGCGGGAGTGCGGGCATACAGATAACCCAGGTAATCGGCAAAAGGGCCCACATAGTGATAGTGGTTTTCAGCCCAGCGAGCCAGATGCTCACGGCTTAATTTGCCAGTTGCCCAGGCAATGCTGAAAGGAGAGGTGTTGGCACTTTTGCCCTTGATGGCGGTTTCCAGTGCGGTGCGAAATTCATCGCGATTCAGCAGTTTTTCCATGACTGTTTCCTTGTTGAAAGACGTCGCCCTTTGCTGCAGTCGACGAAAGATGAGGTTTGGACTATTTAAGTATATTGTATACCGTCTACTATTTTAGAAAGTAGGGAATAACCCTGCCTGGCTCTCAGCCCAGCGCGACACAACCATCTTTGCGCGGATCGGAAACGGCCTTCAAACGGCCGTCCGCCAAACGTTCGACCGCCTGGGCGCCACCGAAATCGCTGCGACCTGCCAGCTCGCCGACTCCCTTATCAGGCGGTCCATACGCCGAACCACGCAAGAAAGCGGCGCAATGTGCATCAAACCCCTCTTCCAAAGCCAGTCTGCCCGCTGCCTCCAGACGCCAGCGTGGGGCAAACAAAGCGCGCTCTAGCGGCCAGCCGTCGCGCAGCACACGTGTCCAGATCTGGATCTGGCCCTGCGGCTGCATCAAACCGCCCACCACACCCAAGCCCATATGAAAGCGGCCGGAGCGCAAAGCTACGGAAGGCACGACGGTGTGATAAGGCCGTTTTCCTGGCCCTGGCCCATTGACATGCCCCGGCCCGGAAAACCCGAACCCCCGGTTTTGCAACACAAATCCACAACCGGGCACCGCATAGCCCGAGCCAAACCGTTTGAAAATACTGGACATGAACGTGACCGCCAGACCCTGTCCATCCACCACTACCGTGCAGACGGTGTTGCCTGCCGGATCGCACACCACCCGGGAAGCCTGAGCCATGGCCGCTTCAGTGGCTTGAACCAGCGCCAGTTCAGCAGCCGCCTCGTCGGCCGGCCGATGCCAGGCAGCCTGAACCGCCTCCAGCACGGCGACGCCATGTGTATTGGGAGGACACTCAAAAAGGCTGAAGTCACCAAGAGCCGTGCTCACCGGTTCACAGAAAAAGCCCTGATGCCGCTGAAAGTCCTGGGCACGCAATAAGCCCTGTACCTGCTTCATGGCCCGTTCCGCCTGCTGGGCGGGACGCCCCAGATAAAAAGCATCTGGCCCCTGCTCGGCAATCTCTTGGAGCACAAGCGCCAACTCGGGATTCACATAGCGCTCACCCGCCTTGGGGGGATTGCCAGCACGATATAAGGCGGCACAGGCCGGATCACGGTGTAGAACAAAGTCAAAGATGTGCCATTCCCGGGCTGCCACGGGCGCCACGGCAAAACCCTCCCGCGCAGCCTCGATAGCCGGCTGGAACAGGCTTGCCCAAGCCAGGCGCCCATAACGCTGATGCATATCCCACCAACCCCGCACCAGTCCCGGCGTGGTGATCGACAAGACATGGCGCTCGGGAATACGTTCTCCTGGCAAGGCCTGAACCTGCTGAGCCGTCAGCAGCAAAGGGGCTGCTCCGCTGCCGTTATAGGCCACAGGCGTACTGTCTGGCGGCGCAATCATGGCCAACAGATCGCCCCCTATACCCGTGGCCATGGGTTCGACCACCCCCATCACGGCATCGGCAGCAATCGCGGCATCGACCGCAGTGCCCTTGAGCTCCAGCATGCGCTGCGCTGCCCGTACAGCCAGAGGATGACCCGCCGCCACCGCCCACTGCTGTCCCAGTCCTTGCTTTTCGCCCGCACGATAGGCTGTCGTCTCCATATCGCTCATCCAAATATCAGCACTGCGCAGATCGTCGAGAGCGCCATCCCACTTAGCACGGGTATCGTCAACGCGCGCACCAGATCCAGAATGTGTACACGGGCGAAACCCGCCACGGCAATCAATGACGACCAGGCAATCAGAGTGCCTCCTCCCGTCCAGATAGCGCCGATCTGTCCTACTGCAGCCAAGGTTTCCACTTCCAGGCCGGAGACCGGGCTCAAAGCCGAGGCCAGGGTGCCGGTCAAAGGCAAGCCCGAAAAGCCCGAACCATCAATGCCCGAGATCATACCGACCAGCAGCACACCAAAAGCCACCAGGAAATGATTGTCCGGAATCAGGTGCTGACCGGCTGAAATCAGCTCGAACAGCAAGCTGGGCGTCTGATCCAGCGGCGTACCCAAAATAGCGGACGTTGCTTCACTAGCCCCCAGAAAGAAGAAGCCGGCAATGGGCAAGACCGAACCCATGGCGCGAAACGCGAACACAAAACCATCGGTCATATGATCCGGGCAGGTATCCAGCATACGTCGCGGGCCTTCGGCCATACAGGTGGCAATCATCATCAGCACAAAGGCCACGCCACCCACCAGACCGGCAGCATCCCCGCCCCGCAGCACCGGCAGGGATGGAATAAAGCGCGGCAAAAGCATGATGCCAATGACACCCAGAAAGGCCAGCGGCGTGGCCCAGGCGAGGATGCGCGAATAACGCTCTTCCTTGGCTGTCAGCCCCACATGCACCGTATGCTCATTCCCGGCGGTGCCACGGGCAATCTCTGCCTTGTCATACGTTCCTTGGGACTCGACCTCATCCAAGGTACTGTCCGGGGCCTGTCGCATCCAGGCATCCAGCAAACGGCTGTCTGCCGGTTTGAAATGACGCCGCATCAGCAAAAACGCCAGACTCAGGGCGACCCCACCCGTAATCCAGGACAAGACCAGCGCACGATCTGCCAGGACAGCCACATCCGCACCGACACCGGCCGCCTTGGCGCTGATACCGGGAGCCACGCCGATAATGTAATCTGACGACAAGGCCATACCCTGCCCGCAAATGGCAATGGCCATGGCCCCTACCAGGGGCGGCAGGCCTGCGGCGATGGCAGCGGGAAGCAGGATGGCCGAGACCAGTGGCACCGCAGGTGTAGGCCAGAAAAACAAGGAAATGAAATAGGTAGCCGCCGCAATCATCAAAAACGACGATCCACTATTGACCATGACCTTACGAAAGGGGGCCACCATCTTTACATCGGCTTCCAGGCGCTTCAAGGAATTGAGCAGCGCCGTCATGAAGGTAATTACCAGGAAAATATTGAACAGTTCCTGGGCCGCCACAAAACTGGCTGAAAAAATGCTGATGAAGCCCTGAATCGGGCTGCCTGTTATGGCGGTAACAACGGCCAAGGTGCCAATCACGGATGGCACCACCACGTTGGCCCGGAAGATCATCGTAATGATGATCACCAGAACGCTGATCAAATAAGCCCAGTGCGCCGCACTGAGCACCACGTCGCTTTGCATGTATCCCCCTTTCCTTCTCTTTTTTCTGACTATCGAGCACACCTGAAACGGTATACTATCTTCAATCTTTATTTCATATCAGAAAAATCTACCGGAAATTGGGGAAAACTCTGAGAGTTTGAAGAGTAAAACTTCCGGATTGAATACCTTATACAAATAAAAGGATGGGCATGGCGGCTTTAATCGATCTTGTGGACCCGCTATCCTGGTTGCTGATGGCGTGTCTGGTGGTTCTGGCCGCTTTTCTGCAAGGAGTAGGCGGGATTGGCTTTGCCATGCTGGTGGCCCCCATTGCAGCACTGATCTTCCCGCAACTGGTTCCTGGCCCCTTACTGGCTCTGGGTGGCAGTGTCTCCTTGCTGGCCGCGCTGCGAGAGCGCACCTATATCGTGCCGCATGTCGTGACCTGCGCGCTAGGGGGACGTGCTGTGGGTTCGGTCATCGCAGTACTGGGCATGACACAGCTGCCTCTGGAAGCCGTTAACCTGGGTTTTGCGGTCGCTATCCTGGCCGCCGTCGCACTGAGCGCCTGGGGCCTGCGCATCCTGCCCTCCCTGCGCAACATGATTCTGGCCGGCATTGCATCGGGCATCATGGGCACACTGACCTCGGTGGGCGCCCCTGCCCTGGCCATGGCCATGCAAAATCTGGCTCCTGCACAGCTACGCGCTTCTCTGGGTCTGATTTTATTTTTAGGCGCCAGCCTGTCACTGCTACTGCTTATTCTGGCAGGCCTGTTCACCCTGCAGCAGGCCATGCTCAGCATCGTGCTGTATCCGTTCATGCTGCTGGGCTTTGCGTTGTCAGGACAGCTACGCCATAAAGTCAGCCTGAGCTTGATGCGCAGGCTGCTGTTGGGCATCTGCTCGCTCAGCGCACTCGCGTTGATTGCACGGACTTTATGGAATTGATTGCTTAGGGGCCAAACTGTATACCATATTCAGAAAAGCACGCTCACGCCGTATAATCATGCCTGGCCCTTTTGCCCGATTGCACAGGTCGTACCATGAATATCCCCAGCTTCAGCCTTCCTCATTCCTTGACCGGCTCAGACAACCGTCGTCTGGGTGATCAGCATGCGTCATTGTTTGCCGTCATCCGTGATCAATTACGCGAACGCATTCTGAGTGGCGAATTTCACCCCGGTGACCGACTGGTGGAGGGCAAGCTGGCTACCGAGCTGGGCGTCTCGCGCATACCGGTACGAGAAGCCCTGCGTGAGCTGGCCTCAGAAGGGCTGGTCACTATTGAGCCACGCCGTGGTGCCTCGGTGGCCGTGCTGTCGGCAGAGATCGCCTACAACATGGCTGAAGTACGCGCCACCTTGGAAGGCCTCAACGCAAAGCTGGCTGCCCAGCGTCGCGATCCCGCCAATATCGAGAAGCTGCAAGCTATTCTGACCCAAGGCCACGACGCGATGGACGCTGGCAATCTGGACTTGCTCAAATCCCTGAACCGGCAATTTCATGAAACCCTGGCCACCATGTCGGGCAATATCGTGCTAACCGAACTGATGCGCTCCTTGCGTGATCGCACCGCATTGCTCTTTGCGCCCAGCAATTTGCAACGCATCCGCCAAAACTGGGAAGATCACGCTCAGATTCTGAATGCCGTCGTAGCCGGCAATAGTGATCTGGCCAACCTGCTGGCCACCCAGCATGTCCATAATGCGGCCAAAGCGTATCAGGACGCCCAAAGCGGCGAGAAACCCTGATCGATCAAGTCGGCGTGCTCCACCTCCAGCGCTGGACCTGAGCCCGTGCACAGGGTTCGTCGACCCTGAAAGACGCGTGCCCCAGCGTCCGCATTGATTTGACTGTTGAAAGTCGCAGCGCGCGTGCCGTGGGCAGCCTGCACGCCCTACTCTTGAGTCACACGGGGTGCCAGGCTGGCCTTGCACAGGGGCTTCGTCACGACGGTGCCCACCTCCCCGGCCATGGCTCGCCACTCGCCCCATCGCTGCCCTGCTTTTTCAGAATCAGACAATAAAAACCCCGGCAATGACCGGGGTTGGCTGGGCTATGATCAGCTCAGTTAAATGTCCAGCAGATCTCCCATATCATCTGCGTGTTCTTCCTCAACAGCCATAATCTCAATCAGCATCTGGCGGGTCGTGGGGTCGGTGTCGCCGATACGTTCAATCATCTGCCGGTAGGACTCAATGGCAATACGCTCGGCAATCAGATTGGCACGGATCATGGATTTAATATCACTGCTGTCGTCATATTCCGCGTGGCTGCGTTCAACCAGATTCTGAGGATTGAAGTCTGGCTCGCCGTTCAGTTGTACGATCCGCTCGGCAATACGGTCGGCATGCTCGGCTTCTTGCTGGGCATGCTCCAGAAACTCGGCTTTGATAGGTTCATTGTTCAAACCGGTGGCGGTGAAATAGTGGCGCTTGTAGCGCATCACACAGACTAGCTCGGTGGCCAGAGCTTCATTGAGCATCTGAATGATTTCTTCGCGATTGCCCTTATAGCCGGACGCCACCGCCCCATCGTCCACAAACTTCTTGGCAGCCGCGCGAATAGCGGCAACATCAAAGGGACCGTGGTTTGGTGTCACAACTTTATGCTTACTCATTGCATTCCTCCGTATTGATTCCCACCGCGAACGCGCGGCGCCGTATCACGCAACAACCGGAAACGAACACACGGACTTCAGAACCAACCAGAGCTTGCGTTAAGAACAAGCACGTTACCTAAGCCTGGGTTTGAAGTCTGCACGCTGCTTGTGGTTGAGACCGGTCGTGCAAGAAACTGAACAAAGTGGATAGGCTGTTTCATAGTAGCGACTGCTCTCGCGCTTGAAAAGCTGAAAACGGCGGCAGGCGTCAGCCGACACACAGGCAGATTTACGCAGCAGGGCTGGCAAGCACTCACCCCTAAAACACGGAAAACTGACGAGCCATGCGGCTTAGCCAGGACATGGGGTGCCGGCACAAGAGGCCGGAACACGCCCTCATTGTGTTCAAGCCGAGATACAAGACCAAACACTTGGATACAGGCGCACGCTGTTTTCAGGGTGGAAGCGTCCCTTGGCCTCGTAGGCCAGATAAGGCCGATGCCTATTTTAAGAATCAATGGATTCTATTAATATGAATCGACCGTTACTTTTATTGCGGACAATGACTTCAAGAAGCTGGATACTACTGACTTACAAAGTCCCTGCGGAACCCAGTGCCAAACGTCTGGCACTGTGGCGACGCTTGAAAAGCCTGGGGGCGGTTTATCTGCAAAACGGTGTGTGCGTCCTGCCCAAAACGGATGAGCATGTGCGTCGCCTGAAAGTGCTGGAAAATGACATCGCGACCATGCAAGGCGAGTGTGTCCTGCTAGAGACGGTTGCCCTGGACAAAGCCCAGGAGGATAAAGTGATCGCCCGCTTCACGCACGAGCGCAACGATCAATACCAGGAACTGCTGGGTCGCTGCCGGGACTTCGAAGCCGAGATCGACAAGGAAATATCGATTCAGAAATTCACCTATGCCGAGCTCGACGAAGAGGAAACCGACCTGAAGAAACTGGAGAGCTGGTACGAAAAAATCCAGAAACTGGATTTTTATGGCGCTCCCCTGGCACAGATTGCTCAAGAGCGTCTGCAAGCGTGCAGGGCCCGACTGGGAGCCTATGCCCAAATGGTCTACGACGCCCATGAAGAAAACCGCTGATCCCATGCCTGCCCAGGCCCTCGCCTCCCGAGCCAACATTCACCGTAGCGTCTGGGCGCTGGGTTTCGTGTCCATGTTCATGGACATTTCCTCCGAGCTGATCCATGCCCTGCTGCCTATCTACATGGTTACGGTCCTTGGCACCTCGGTACTGGCAGTGGGCCTGATCGAAGGTATTGCCGAAGCCACAGCCTCCATCATGAAAGTGTTTTCCGGCGCCCTCAGCGACCGTTTTGGCAAGCGCAAGCTGCTGGCCGTCATTGGCTATGGCCTGGCTGCCCTGACCAAACCGATTTTCCCCCTGGCGAACTCCTTGGACTGGCTGGTCGGCGCCCGTTTTGTCGATCGCATTGGCAAAGGCATACGCGGCGCCCCCCGCGACGCTCTGGTTGCCGATGTCACTCCACCCGAACTGCGCGGCGCAGCCTATGGCCTACGGCAAACGCTCGATACCATTGGCGCATTTATCGGCCCTTTACTGGCAATCGGACTGATGTGGTGGACGGCCAATAACTACCAGCTAATCTTCTGGGTCGCAGTCCTGCCCGCCTTTACGGCCCTTGCTATTTTGGTGTTCTTTGTACGCGAACCCAAACTACCCGCCACAAACCGCCCCCGCACACTGCCGCTGAACCGGCAAGAGTTAGGCCGCCTGGGCTCCCGTTACTGGTGGGTAATCGTGATTGGTCTGGCCTTTACCCTGGCCCGTTTTAGCGAAGCCTTCCTGATTCTGCGCGGCGAATCCAGCGGACTGCCACCCATGTGGGCCCCAGCCGTGCTGGTCCTGATGAGTGTGGCCTTCTCGCTGTCTGCCTACCCTGCCGGTGTCCTGTCCGACCGCATGCGTAAAACCGATCTGCTCCTGATCGGCGTGGCCTTGCTGATTGCAGCAGACCTGATTCTAGCCTTCGTCCCCGGCCTGTTTGGCCTCGGTTTAGGGGTAGCGCTGTGGGGGCTGCACATGGGATTTACTCAGGGCCTGTTCAATGTACTGATCGCTGACAGCGCCCCCGCCGAACTACGCGGCACTGCCTTTGGCCTGTTCCACCTGCTAACCGGCATTGCACTGCTGCTGGCCAGTGTGATTGCGGGCCTGCTGTGGGACTCCATCGGCTTTCAGGGGACATTTGCCGCTGGCGCACTCTTTGCCGTCTTGACGGGAGCTGGTCTGATCGCCCTACGGCGCTCTGCCCAAGGACACTTTTAAAACGCCGCCTGAGACGATGCAGCAAACGCAGACTCGGGTTCTGCCCACCGTGCCGCCCAACGGGTTGGAGCTAGCTACCTACCCTCAACGGCTCACTGGTTTTCGCCACGCGAGTCGGGACTGCGCAGCCAGGGCGTCAAACGGGGCCCTGCCTCATTGCGAACCGTCGACCTCGTCGACGACGACCCACAAAAAAACCCTGGCCCGCACGCTGCTAACCAGGGTTTCTGAGCCTGAAGGCTGCTGAGAATTAGAACGGAATGTCGTCATCCATATCGGCCAGATTATCCGACATGGGTGCGGGGTTGCGGGGGGCCTGTTGCGGTGCC
The DNA here is from genome assembly GCF_051948705.1 of Alcaligenes sp. Lyrl_28. Taxonomy (NCBI): domain Bacteria; kingdom Pseudomonadati; phylum Pseudomonadota; class Betaproteobacteria; order Burkholderiales; family Alcaligenaceae; genus Alcaligenes; species Alcaligenes sp. Lyrl_28. Next base: position 42,622 of record NZ_JAYJLG010000004.1, on the reverse strand, counting down.
TGCTGCGCAGGAGCAGGACGCTGAGCGCGCTGAGGAGCCGGCGCACCACCGCCATATTCGCCACCGCCCATGCTGCCACCACCCATCTCGCCGCCACTATCACGACCACCCAGCATTTGCATTTGCTCGGCAATGATTTCAGTCGTGAAGCGTTCCTGTCCGTCCTGACCCGTCCATTTACGGGTACGCAGACGACCTTCCACGTAGACGGGACGGCCTTTGCGAAGGTACTCACCGGCAATTTCAGCCAGGCGGTTGTAGAACACCACGCGGTGCCATTCCGTTTCCTCGCGGCGTTCGCCGGAGGTACGGTCTTTCCACTGCGAAGTCGTGGCAATGGAAATATTGCAGATGGCCGAACCTTCCGCGCTGTAGCGTACTTCTGGGTCACGGCCAAGATTGCCCACCAGAATGACTTTATTTACCGATGCCATGAAAAAATCCTGTAGTCAAAATTTCAATATCAAGCCGTATTATCGTGGATTCGTGCCTTAATTAACACTCCCACGCGGCTGCCGGCGAGACTGTTTTGCCCATGCCGACCATCCCCGTACGACACCTTGAAAGGCCTGTCAGGCTCTGCAGCCCAACCCTGTCGCAGCCATGCCCAGCTCTTGCTACCTGGGCCCATCCGGTCACCTTACAGGCGCCTGCCCGCCAGCTTATTGCACAGGCGTAACCAACACCGCCTTTCAGTATTTGTCTTTGAACCCACGCGCCGTCAGTAGCCAGAGCACGGCCAGGGCGGCACCCGTCCACAACACCCATTGGATTTGCCCACGACCCGCCAGGACGCCCCCAACCAGCCCACCTGCAAATACGCCCAGGGACTGAGAGGTGTTGTAAAAACCCAGCGCCAAGCCCTTATATTCGGGCGGTGCCACACGCGAGACCAAAGACGGCTGCAAGGCTTCCAGCACGTTAAAACCAATGAAAAACAAGGTCAATGCAGCCACCATGGGCACCAACGCATCGCGTGCCCACGGCATGACAGCCAGTACCACGATCAACAGCAACACAGCCAGTTCCAACGCTTGCTTATGGCGCTTGCGAGTCTCGGTCCAGAACACCGCCGGCACCATCAGTACAAAGGACACCAGGATGACGGGCAGGTACACCTTCCATAAATCCTGCGTTCCATAACCGCCCAAGGTAGCCAGAATACCCGGCACCACGATGAACAAAGACATCAGGATAAAGTGCAGACAGAACACCCCAAAATTCAGGCGTAACAAATCCATATGACGCAAGACCTGCCCAGCCGTGACCCGCACAATCGAAGCGGGCGCTTTAGGGGCGCTGGGCACAGCAAAAGCCGCGATCAACAGACAGACAAAACCCAGCAAACTGATCGCCCAGAACAAGCCTGACAGTCCGAATTGTCCCACCAGAACTGGGGAAAGAACCAGCGATACGGCAAAAGACAGACCAATCGAGCCGCCCACCATGGCCATTGCACGCGTCCGTACCTCAGGGCGCGTGGAGTCAGCCACCCAAGCGGAAATAGCGGCCGAAACCGCCCCCAAACCCTGGATACACCGCCCGACTGTCACCCAGTCGATATGTTGCGCCAGGGCCGAGATCACCCCGCCAATCACAAACAGCGCCATGCCAATGACAATCACCGGACGACGGCCAAAGCGGTCCGAAGCCATGCCCAAGGGAATCTGCAACACGGCCTGTGTCAGGCCATAGGCCCCCAGAGCAAGGCCGACGCGGGCGGCATCATTGCCGCCTGGCAACGCGTGCGCGGCAACAGCGAACACGGGGGTAAGCAAAAACAGGCCCAGCATCCGAGAGGCAAACAACAAAGCAAGCAGGATGCTGGCCTTGCGTTCCTGCCGGGTCAGACTCAGGCGTGCTGGGCGCGAGCCGGCCGTATTCATGGTTTGATGTGTACTCATTTAATACTCTGTCACAACTGGGCTGCCAAGGAGCCCCGTTACCCGTTCACATAAATTCTGACGCAACGCGCTATAGTAGCAAGTTGCCTTTTGACAAGCCTAAATAAAGCGATGGAAGCCATCCGCATTCGTGGTGCCCGTACCCACAACCTGAAAAATGTCTCCGTAGACCTGCCACGCCACCAGTTGGTCGTGCTGACGGGGCTGTCCGGTTCTGGGAAATCCTCTCTTGCCTTCGACACTTTGTATGCCGAGGGCCAGCGGCGCTATGTGGAAAGCCTGTCCGCTTATGCACGCCAGTTTCTGCAACTGATGGACAAACCCGATGTCGACCTGATCGAAGGCTTATCGCCGGCCATTGCCATCGAACAAAAGGCGGCGGGCCATAACCCGCGCTCGACAGTCGGTACCACAACCGAGATCCACGATTATTTGCGCCTATTGTACGCGCGCGTCGGCACACCTTACTGCCCGGACCACCATCTGGCACTGCAGGCCCATAGCGTGAGCCAGATGGTAGACCAGATTCTGCAATGGGAACCAGAAACCCGTATCGCTGTGCTGGCTCCCCTGCACCGCGCCCGGGTAGGCGATTTGCAACTGGAACTGCGTGGCTTGCAGGCCCAAGGCTTTGTGCGGGTACGGGTCGATGGGGAAATCTCCAGCATTGAAGATCTGCCGGCGCTCGATGCTGAGCAGGCTCATGATCTGGACCTGGTGATAGACCGGCTGCGTATCCGGCCCGACAGCCAGCAACGTCTGGCAGAAAGCCTGGAAACCGCCCTGTCCACCAGCAATGGGCGCTGCCTGGTGGTCAATCTGGACACCGGTCGGGAACAGCCCTATTCCAGCCACTACGCCTGCCCGGTCTGTGATTACTCCCTGCCCGAGCTGGAACCGCGCCTGTTCAGCTTCAACAATCCGGCCGGCGCCTGCCCGGAATGCAACGGTTTGGGTCAAGTCGATGTGTTCGACCCGGAACGCGTTGTCGCTTTCCCGGAACTGAGCCTGGCCGGCGGTGCGATAGCGGGCTGGGATAGACGCAATGCCTTTACCTATACCCTGCTGACCAGCCTGGCAGCCCATTATCACTTTGATATCGACGCACCCTTCGAGTCCCTGCCCGACGAACTGCGCCACACCGTGCTGTATGGCTCCGGCGCTGAGGAAATTCCTTTTCTCTATTTGAACGAGAAAGGTCGCACCACGGTGAAAACTCACCCCTTTGAAGGTGTGATTCCCAATCTGCAACGTCGCTGGGCGGAAACCGATTCCAGCGCTGTGCGCGAGGAACTGAACAAGCTGCGTCGCACCCAGACCTGCCCAGCCTGCCATGGTGCACGCCTGCGTCTGGAAGCGCGTCACGTCCGTATTGGGGACGACCCGGTTCACCATCCCACAGAATGCAAGCATCAGGCAGGCGCCGCGCCTGCCAGCCCAGCAGCCCGCAACGTCGACAAATTGCCTGAAAATACTGCGCAGTGCGCACAGGCAAGCGCCACAACTCAAGGACAGGCCAAGGGTCTGGCCATCTATGAAGTCGAAGCCCTGGCTTTGTCTGACTGCCTGGCCTGGTTCGAGCACCTTTCGTTAACAGGGGCAAAAAAAGAGATTGCCGACCGTATCGTGCGTGAAATCCGCCTGCGGCTGGAGTTTCTGAACAATGTGGGTCTGAACTACCTGTCTCTGGACCGCAGTGCCGACACCATCTCGGGTGGCGAGGCGCAGCGTATTCGTCTGGCCAGCCAGATCGGCTCCGGCCTGACCGGGGTAATGTACGTTTTGGATGAGCCCTCGATTGGCCTGCATCAGCGCGATAACGACAAGCTGATCCAGACCCTGCAACACCTGCGGGACCTGGGCAATAGCGTGATTGTGGTCGAACACGACGAGGACATGATCCGCAGCGCCGACTACGTCATTGATATGGGCCCGGGCGCAGGCGAACACGGCGGACAGATCACCGCTCAGGGCTCTCCCACAGAGCTGGCCAGCAACCCGGCCTCGATGACCGGGCAGTACCTGTCCGGGCAACGGAAAATTGCCATTCCCAAACGCCGTCCAGTGGATGACAGCCTGAACTGGCTGCGCTTGTACGGCGCCAGCGGCAATAATCTGAAATCGGTGGATCTGGCGATTCCTGCAGGCCGGCTGGTTTGCATTACCGGGGTATCCGGCTCCGGCAAATCCACCCTCATCAACGACACCCTGGCCACGGCTTTCTCGCATCTGCTGCATCGCGCCCACGCCGAACCTGCCCCCTATGACCGCATGGAAGGGCTGGAACATTTCGACAAGATCATCACGGTGGACCAAACACCGATTGGCCGTACTCCGCGCAGTAACCCAGCCACGTACACCGGCATGTTCACCGCTATTCGCGAGCTGTTTGCCAGTGTGCCCGAGGCTCGCCTGCGCGGCTACGACCCGGGTCGCTTCTCTTTTAACGTCAAGGGCGGTCGCTGCGAGGCTTGCCAGGGCGATGGCGTGGTCAAGGTCGAGATGCACTTTCTGCCCGACGTCTACGTGCCTTGTGATGTCTGCCAGGGCCGTCGCTACAACCGCGAAACCCTGGATATCCGCTACCGGGGTCGCAATATCAGCGAAGTGCTGGATCTGACCGTTGAGCAGGCGCTGGAGTATTTTGATGCGGTCCCCGCAGTGGCCCGCAAACTAAGCACTCTGATCGATGTAGGGCTGTCCTATATACGTCTGGGTCAAAGCGCGACCACTCTGTCCGGGGGTGAGGCTCAACGAGTGAAATTGTCACTGGAGCTGTCCAAACGCAGTACCGGCCAAACCTTGTACGTGCTGGACGAGCCGACCACCGGCCTGCACTTTCAGGATATTGCCGTCTTGTTGGACGTGTTGGACAAGCTGGTCGAGTCTGGCAATAGCGTGGTTGTCATTGAACACAACCTGGATGTCATCAAGACCGCTGACTGGCTTGTGGACATGGGGCCGGAAGGCGGCCAGGGCGGTGGACAGATTGTGGTGCAAGGCACCCCGGAAACGGTTGCCGCCTGTGAACAAAGCCATACCGGGCGCTATCTGAAGCCTTTGTTGCAGCGCTAAGGTCCTGCTTCGCAGGACGCTACCACCAGAGATCCAGGCTTAAAGACCGCTCATTCGCCGCATCCTGGGCCATTAAAGCGGTTTCTACGGCCGTGCCTCCTGGTGAGGTCGATCTATCAGGCCTACATCTTGAATATCGCGTCATGTTCGCGAATGGCATGGCGGTCCGTCATCCCCGCAATGTAGTCGGCGATGGCCCGGGCCTGGGCAATAGGGTCTTCACGACGATGCTCGGCCGCCAGCAGGCGCGGATCATCCAAAAAAGCGTGAAACAGTTCGCGCACAATATTCTGTGCCTTGCTCATCATGCGCACCACTTTGTAATGACGGTATAAGTTGGCATGCAAAAACCGCTTGAGCTCATCAGCCTGAGCGCGTAGTTCCGGCGAGAACCCAGCCAGGCGCGGTAACTGACGAATCGCCTCCACACTATCAGGACGGTGCTCCTCCAGCCTGGCACGCGTGGTTTCGGTTAAATCGACCACCAGGGTATTGATCATGCCACGGATAATTTCAGCTACCAGACGCTGACCACTCAAGCCCGGGTACTGAGTCTGCACATGCTCGTAATGATCACGAAACAGACGCAGCTCCAGCAATTGCTCCAGACGAATCAGGCCGGAGCGCAAACCGTCATCAATATCATGATTGTTGTAAGCAATTTCATCAGCCAGATTGGCCATTTGCGCTTCCAACGACGGTTGGGTGCGATCAATGAAGCGCTGGCCGACCTCGCCCAATTCCCGCGCATGTTTTAGTGAGCAGTGCTTCAAAATCCCTTCGCGGGTTTCAAAGCACAGGTTCAGACCATTGAAGGCGGCATAGCGCTCTTCGAGCTCGTCCACTACCCGCAGGCTTTGCAGATTGTGCTCAAAGCCCCCGGCCTCGGGCCGCAGGCTTTGCATGCAACTATTCAAGGTATCCTGACCCGCATGGCCAAAAGGGGTATGGCCCAGATCATGAGCGAGGGAGATCGCTTCAATCAGGTCTTCGTGCAAGCCCAGATTGCGGGCGATGGCCCGCGCCAGCTGGGCCACTTCCAGACTATGCGTCAAACGTGTCCGAAACAAATCACCTTCGTGGTTAATGAAAACCTGGGTCTTGTATTCCAGCAAACGAAACGCATTGCAGTGAATAATCCGGTCGCGGTCCCGCTGAAAGGCATTCCGGCCTTGGGGCGCTGCCTCTGCATAACGCCGACCGCGGGACTGTTCAGGGTGACAGGCATAAGCGGCAAGCATTTGCATGGGTTTTACTCCTGTTCCACCGTTGTAAAGCGGGCCAAGGCCTGGCGCACCACATCAGGCGCTACCGCCTGAACCTTGGCATGAGCTAATTTATCCAGCAGCACAAAGCGCAACTGGCCACCTTCATTTTTCTTGTCCACCTGCATCAGCTCCAGCCAACGGTCCGCAGGCCATTGTGGTGGCGTGACCGGACATCCGCTGGCTTGAACCAGGGCCTTGATACGGGCCACATCCTGAGCCGGCAGGCCACAAACTAAATGGGACAGTTCAGCGGCCATGATCATGCCGCAGCCGACGGCTTCACCATGCAGCCATTGACCATAGCCCATACCGGACTCAATTGCGTGACCAAAAGTGTGGCCAAAGTTCAAGATAGCGCGCAGACCAGACTCGCGTTCGTCCTGCGAGACCACCTCGGCCTTCACTTCGCAGGAGCGGCGGATCGCATGAGCAATCTGCTCCTGATCCAGACGGCGCATGGCGGCGATCTGCTCCTCACACCAGTTGAAGAAATCCAGATCGTAAATCATGCCGTACTTGATGACTTCAGCCAGACCGGCGGAAATTTCGCGAGCGGGTAGCGTCCTGAGTACATCGGTGTCTATTTCCACCGCGATGGGCTGGTAGAAGGCGCCCACCATATTCTTGCCCAGCGGATGGTTGATGGCTGTCTTGCCACCGACTGAAGAATCCACCTGCGCCAGCAAGGTCGTGGGGACCTGCACAAAGCGCACGCCCCGCATAAAGCAAGCTGCGGCAAAACCGGCCATATCACCAATAACCCCGCCACCCAATGCCACGATCAGAGCTTTGCGATCCAGATGACTGCCCAGCAGTGCGTCAAAAATCAGGTTCAGGGACTCCCAGGTCTTGTAAGCTTCGCCATCGGGCAGTTCAATCACGTGAACCGGTTTGCCAGTGGTGACCAGAGCTTCCTTGACCGGCGCCAGATACAAGGCCGCTACGGTAGGATTGGTGACAATTGCAATGGCGGAGGTATCAGCGGGCACGGTGTCTGCAAGCTGCGCCAGACGTCCGGCAGCGATATGGATGGGATAAGCGCCACCCTGGGCGTCAACATGCACTACGGACATTTAGCAACCTCGTTCTTTCAACAGAGACAATAAATGGCGCACCGCATGATGCACCGGCGCCGAGCCGGTCTCAAAGCGGATGTCGGCCACTTCTTCATAGAGGGGTTCGCGCGCCTGCAGCAACTCCTGAATGCGAGCCCGAGGGTCCGCCGTTTGCAGCAGTGGCCGGTTACGATCTCGGGCCACGCGACGGTACAGTTCATCTACCGTGGCGCACAAGTACACTACGATACCGCGATCTTTGATGATCTGGCGATTGGCCTCGGACAAAATAGCCCCACCACCCGTTGCCAGCACAATTCCGCTCTGGCGCGAACAAATATCGAGCACTGCAGATTCACGTTTGCGGAACCCTTGCTCACCTTCGAACTCAAAGATAGTGGACACTCGCACCCCGCTTCGGGCTTCCAGCTCGTGGTCCAGGTCCATAAACTCGCGTTTGAGTTCCCGCGCCAATTGACGGCCAATGGTCGTTTTACCGGCCCCCATCATGCCCACCAAAATAATGGGTCGAGGGCCAGTTTGTTGTAAATGGAGCAGCTCGGCGTCTGTTAAGGGATCAGGATGTTCTACAGGCATCAGCTCGGCGGGTAAAGAGTGGTTCATTTGTGTATTATCCCATTAGCCTTCCCTAAGCACAGTCCGCTTGCTTAGTATTATTTTGTTACATTGATACTTGGTATGAGGCCCAGTCCTGCTGCGTTTGGACTTTAAAATCAGCCCTAATGAGTTCTTCTTCCCGCTCCCCCAATTCTAAGCCCGAGCAAAGCTCCGGTTCCTGGCTTGCCCGCCTCATCATCAAGACCTCGGTCTTTTTTGTGGGGCTTGGTCTGTGTGCCGCCCTGCTCGGGTCACTTGCGCTAGCTCTGGCTTGGCCCAACCTGCCCGATCTTAGCGCCATGATCGACTACCGCCCCCGAGTGCCGCTGCGCATTTATACGGCGGACAAGGTCTTGATCGGTGAATTTGGCGAAGAACGCCGCAATGTGCTGCGTTTTGACGAAATCCCCGATGTCATGAAATCGGCCATTCTGGCGGCCGAGGACGACCGTTTCTACCAGCACGGTGGTATTGACTGGATGGGGGTCGGTCGCGCGGCCCTGGCCAACATGACCCATATGTCCAAGACACAAGGGGCCAGTACGATCACCATGCAGGTGGCCCGCAACTTCTACCTGTCTTCGGAAAAAACCTATACCCGCAAGTTCTATGAACTGCTGCTGACCTTCAAGATTGAAGCGACGCTGACTAAAGACCAGATTCTGGATCTGTACATGAACCAGATTTATCTGGGTCATCGTGCCTACGGATTTGCGGCGGCGTCACGAACCTATCTGGGCAAGCCCCTGGGTGAGATCACCACCGCTGAAGCCGCCATGCTAGCCGGCATTCCCAAAGCGCCTTCGCGCTTTAACCCGATCGCCAACTTTGAACGCGCCAAAACTCGCCAGGCCTACGTGCTGGGCCGCATGCGCTCACTGGGCTACATCACGGAGCAGGAATACCAGGATGCGATGGCACAGGAAATCGTGGTGAAGTCAGCCTTGGGCACCCCTGCTGGCGGTTACGCCATTCATGGCGAATACGCGGCTGAACTGGCCCGCCAACTGCTGTACGGTGTCTATCAGGACAATGTGTATTCGCGCGGCTTCAACATCTACACCACCATCAACTCCACCGACCAGGAAGCTGCCTACCTGGCTGTGCGCAACGGTATTTTGGATTACACCCGTCGCGCCCCCTACACAGGCCCGCAAGGTCAGGTGGATCTGCCTGCAGGCATTGAAAACGACCATGCCCAGTTGGATGCCATTTTGGACGACTTGCAGGACAAGTACCCCGATACCGGCGATCTGTTGACCGGTGTGGTGCTCGATGCCAACCCCAATCTGATCCGGGTTGCCCGGACCGCCCAGCAAATTATTGATGTCAACGACAAACGTGCCTTGAAGATCGTTGCGCGGGGCCTGGTGAACAATGCCAAGGCAGACGTGCGCATTCAGCGCGGCTCGGTAGTCTATCTGTTCCGCAATGGCGATTACTGGGAAGTAATCAATATGCCGGCGGTACAAGCGGCTTTTGTGTCGGTCCGCCCGCAAGACGGCGCGATTCAGGCCATGGTGGGCGGCTTTCACTTCTCCGATGGGAAGTTCAACCGCGTCACCCAAGCCTGGCGTCAGCCTGGCTCGGCCTTCAAGCCCTTCATCTACGCGTCCTCGCTGGAGCGCGGCCTGACCCCCGCCACCCAGATTTCAGATGAACCTTTTGTGCTGACCGCGGCCCAGACCGGCTCCAAGCCCTGGACGCCCAAGAACTACGGGCGCACGTACGAGCCCATGTTGACCATGCGTCAAGGTTTGTACAAATCCAAAAACATGGTGTCTATCCGCATCATGCAGGCCGTCGGGCCCAAGTATGTACAGGAGTATGTGACCCGCTTTGGTTTCGACAAGGCACGCCAACCCGCCGTTCTACCTTTGGCTCTGGGCGCGGGCAGCGTAACGCCCTTGCAAATGGCGGGTGCCTACTCGGTCTTTGCCAATGGTGGTTACCGTGTCGAGCCTTACCTGATCGACTACGTCACTGACAGCAGCAACAAGGTCATCATGCGTGCCAAGCCAGTGGTGGCCGGCGATGCCGCCGCCCGGGCTATTGATGCCCGTACGGCTTACGTCATGAACGATCTGCTGCGTGGCGTGGCGACCTCCGGGACGGGTGCGCGCGCGTCACGCGAATTGAAGCGTACCGATATTGGCGGTAAAACAGGCACTACCAACGATTCTCAGGATGCCTGGTTTGCTGGCTACACCCCCGAGCTGGTCGGCATCGCCTGGATGGGCTTTGACAAACCGCGCAGTCTGGGCTCCGGGGAAACCGGCGGCGGTGCCTCCATGCCCATCTGGATCAATTACATGCGCACTGCCCTCAAAGACAAGCCTGTGGTGCCTCCTGGCCCTGTGCCCTCTGGCCTGTCACGCATCAATGGGGACTTTTACTTTGACGAGTTCCCACCCGGTCAGGCCATTGCTCGCGTTGGTTTACCTGCTCCCGGTGACGGCGCCTTGCAACAGGGCGGCGGGGATCAGAACGATGGAATTGGTGACCTGCTGCGGCAGCTGGATTCTGATGCCAGCCCCTCGGGCGCTGCCGCGCAACCCTTTGTTCCCTTTTAAATCACCTACCCAAACGCCGGCCTAGCCGGCGTTTTTTTGCTTTGTCCTTCACAATGGCATAATGCTCTGCATTGTCCGCACTGGTTTCATACCTACATGAACAAACTACGTTCCTCCCGTTTGCTGGCCTTGTTGGCACTGAGCGCCTTGCTGGGCGCCTGCGGTTACAAAGGCCCCTTGTACCATCCCCCAGCGCAGGAATCAGCGGACGCCCAGACAGCGCCGCGCTGATTCCCGCCCTGCTCGCCTAACCTCTGTTATTTGTCGACACCATGACCGTTGCACCTCACTTTCAATTTCAGAACAACACGCTACACGCCGAGCAAATTCCCCTGAGCAAGCTGGCTGAAGAATTCGGCACCCCTCTGTATGTGTATTCCCGCCAAGCCTTGCGCGATGCTTGGGAGTCCTACCGAGTGGCTGGCCAGGACCGCAAGTTGTTGGTGTGCTATGGCATGAAGGCCAACTCCAATCTGGCCATTTTGCAAGAATTTGCCCGCTTGGGTACCGGTTTTGATATCGTCTCGGGCGGCGAGCTGGCCCGTGTCATCGCTGCCGGCGGCGACCCTGGCAAAGTGGTGTTCTCAGGTGTGGGCAAACAGGTTTGGGAAATCGAAGCGGCTCTGAAAGCAGGCGTGAAGTGTTTTAACGTCGAGTCCGAAGCGGAGCTGGAACGTGTAGCACAGGTTGCGGAACGCATGAATGTGAAAGCGCCTGTTTCCTTGCGCGTCAATCCAGACGTGGACGCACGCACCCACCCTTACATCTCCACGGGCCTGAAAGACAACAAGTTCGGCGTGCCCATTGACCAGGCTCCCCGCATCTACGCACGCGCCCAAGCGCTGCCTAGCCTGAACATTGTGGGTGTGGACTGTCATATCGGCTCGCAGATTACCGAAGTCAGCCCCTATCTGGATGCGCTGGACAAACTGATCAAGCTGATCTTGGCCCTGAAGGAACAAGGGGTGAACCTGACTCATCTGGATTTGGGCGGTGGTCTGGGGATTCGCTATACCGACGAGACACTGGTGACCCCCACCCAACTGCTGACCGAAGTCTTTTCCGCCCTGGACACCAATGGCCTGGGCCATCTGGAGATCGTGCTGGAACCCGGCCGCTCCATGGTGGGTAATGCAGGGGTGCTGCTAAGCCGCGTGGAATATCTCAAGCATGGCGAGACTAAAAATTTCGCCATTATTGATGCCGCCATGAACGACCTGATTCGCCCCACGCTGTACGATGCCTGGCACAGCGTGGAAGCGGTAGAGCCTCGCCCAGTGACCGAGACCACTCCCCGCTATGATCTGGTTGGCCCTATCTGCGAAAGCGGCGACTGGCTGGCCCGCGACCGCCAGCTGGAACTGAAACAGGGCGATTTAATTGCCATCATGTCCGCTGGCGCCTATGCCTTTACGATGGCCAGCCAGTACAACACCCGCCCCCGCGCGGCTGAGATTCTGGTCGATGGCGATCAGGTTCACCTGATCCGCCCCCGTGAGACCGTGGACAGTTTGTTTGCCACCGAACGTTTACTTCCCTAAGTCGGGTCTGGATGGCAGATCATAACCATTCAGCCTTAAAGAACTCTCGAATCTGACCGTAAAACAGGCCGGGACTGTACTGCCCTTATCAGGCGCAGCAGTCCCGGCCTGTTGCATCCTTGCCGGGAAAGCACAGATTTCGCTGTCAGTGGCCAGACAGTTCGATGGTAAGCGCTGGAGACTGTACCACCATCATGACCACCCCCGGGATACCGACACACGGCTTCGAGCCGGTTACTTCGGCCAGCGAACGCCTGATTCGCGGCTTAAGTCTTTACGTCATCCCTTTGTTTCTGATCATGCTCACGGTATGGGCATTACTGTTCCTGCCGAATCGCTACCCTTCCGTGCCCGGTCAAAGTTTGAGCATTCAGGCACTGGCCAGCCAGCAAGAGCAGGCGGACGCAGAGTTACTGACGCAATTGGAGAACGCTCCGTCCCGGCAGCGGCTTCACCTGAGCGAGCCCCATTGGCTCCTGTTGACCTTGCCTGCTCCCTTCCCCCAGCAGGAGCAGGTCCTGCACTTTCCTGCCTCTCCCATTTCCTCGCTGCACTGCGTGGATGCTCGCAGTGGACGGCCCCTGCGCAACAGCGAGCTGGACCCGCCGACGCCTCTATCACCAGCGCCGGTCAAAAGCTATACCCTGGAGCTGGGTCAGGTCGACCACCCTGACAGCGTGCTATGCCGCGTCGAGACTTCGCGACCTGCCCTCTTGCAAGCCCAGCTTTGGGCCAGTGCTGACATCAGCCATTCCTCGATTCGACTCAGCCGGGGCATCGGGCTACTGGAGGGCGGCTTACTGACCATGGCCATGTTCATGCTGGTTCTGGCAGCCACCAACCGTGCCTGGATCTATCTGCTGCTATCGGTCTGGCTGATTGGCAACCTGCGCCTGGGCGCGATGGCCATGGGTTGGGATACGCAGTGGCTAGGGCAGATCCTGCCCGCCCAGTACATGCCCGTACTGCGCCAGCTCACGATTGCCTGCTACTTCATTCTGAGCTATTCCCTGTTTACCGTCCTGCTGGGCAACTCCATCACTACTGCCCGCCTGCAGCGCCTGCTCCCCACCGTCGGCATCCTGGGTCTGATCCTGCTGCCGGTCTCCCTGCTGGCGCCGGCCTCGATATTCCAGCCCCTCATGTGGATCAGCACTATCTACGCACTGTGCTGCGTATCCGCCGTGCTGCTGTCCATTCTCCTGCACACCCGCTCGCGCATCTTGCTCTGGCAACTGGTGCTGCTGAGCATGGCGCTGTGCATGCTGATTTCAGCCATTTTTCTGGTGGCGTTTGGCCGCTCCAGCTTTGTCGAGAATTTCAACGGCGTCATCGCTTTCCTGTTGTCCAATCTGATGGTGGCCCTGGCGGTAGGCGAGCGCCTGCGTGAAGACCGTAGTGAATCCCTGCGCGCCCGCAATGAATTGATGGCGCATTATCTGCTTACCCCCGTTGGCATGTTCACCCTCAATGAAGCGGGGATGTTCTTGCGCATCAGCCCCATTCTGGCCCGCATGTTGAACATCGATGCCGATCCGAGCGAGAGCCCCATCCACTGGACCAACTTTTTTCCCGAGCAAGACTGGAAAGCGGTCGCACAAAGCACCCAGAACGGTCAGGATGTGACCATCACTTATTACGACGCAGACGCTCAACCATGTCAGTTCGCCTTGCGTGTAGCGATTGTCAATCAATGTATTGAAGGATCCTTGCAAGATATCACCGCCCGGGCCGAGACGTACCGTCAACTGCGCCTGATGGCTGACAACGATCCGGTCACCAATGTGCTGAACCAGCGCGGTATCGAAAAGGCACTGGAAGGTCTGCTCAATCGTAGCCAGAACGACAAGCCCTGTCTGCTGGCCTATCTGGACCTGAACCACATCAAGTACGTAAACGGCACCTTCGGACACTCGTCAGGGGATGCGCTGCTGCTGAAAGTATGCGAACAGCTGGAATCGGTTCTGCGCAGTAAAGACAAAATAGGCCGCATCGGCAGCGACGAATTCGTAATTATCTTTGAAGACTGCGAGCCAGAGCAGGCGCGCGTGCTGGCCAATGGCGTACTCGAATCACTGAACAAAAGCCCCCTGCTGGCCGGAAACCGCAGCTTTAACCTGCGCAGTACACTGGGTCTGGTCGAAGTCGCTCCCGGCATGGCGCCTCAGGAAGCCATCTCCGCTGCCAGCCGTGCAGCCCGCGATGCCCGCCGCCTGCATCAGGACATGATTATCTACGGGCAGGACTCCAATGCCCTGCAGGAACACGCTGAAGAACTGCGCCTGTTTGAAGAGCTGGAAGGGGGCTCCTCGCGCGCCCTGTACCTGGAAATGCAACCGATTGCGGCCTTGCGCCGCCCCATGGACAGCCTGAACTTCGAGGCTCTGCTACGCGTGCGGGACTCCTCCGGTCAATTGATTCCCACTGGCCGCATTATTGCCGCCGCCGAAGAAAGCGGCACCATCACCATCATCGACAAATGGGTGTTCTCGGCCACGCTGGAGTGGATGGCCAAGCATGAGGCCCAGTTAAGCAAAACCCAGTGGGTCACCATCAACCTGAGCGGTGTGTCCCTGAATGACGACACTTTCATTCAATGGTTCTTTGACATCCTGGCGCGTTTTGAACATCTGGCCCGCCGCCTGTGCGTGGAAATCACTGAGGGCGTAGCACTGGACGACCTGGAGCATACCCGCAACTTCATGCGGCGACTGCAAAAAATGGGTGTGCGCATCGCGCTGGACGACTTTGGAGCGGGCTACACGTCTTTTTCTTACCTGCGCGAATTACCCGCCGACGCCATCAAGATCGATGGTGCGCTGATTTGCGACATGCTAAAGAAAGAAACCAACGTCGCGATCGTACGCACCATCGTCGAGCTTGCCAACAACCTGGGCATGATCAGTATTGCCGAATGGGTAGAAGACGTCCCGACGCTCAGAGCCCTACAGGAATTAGGCGTAGATTACGTACAAGGCTTCATCATTTCCAAAGCCTGCACTCCGGCAGAGCTGCTCAAAGCCAAATCCATGCCGGACCTGGTCCATGACGCCGCCGCCCGACAGTTTCTACTGGACTCCCAGGAAAAATTCCCGCCAACCATGTAAACCAATAGCCACCCAAGGCCCGCAGAGAGCCTGGGTGGCAAATGACAGGGCCTGCCACCACCTGTGGACGCGCACTCGTCTCAAATGCCATGGGGAAGCTATGAGTGCTTTCCTGACACCATCGCCGTCACGCACACACCTAGCCAAGCCCTATCGCACTCCTTATTACGGCGTGATACCCAACTCTAAAATTTGCACTTCGGAGCGGATACTGCTCCACGTACAGGCGCGTATCTAAGGCAGAAACAGTAAATAGAACGGATAGACCTGAAGGTCGATACAGGCATCCCGCTAGCTTTGGCTTTGATGGTCTGGGTCTGGGATCTAAGTCCTGACCTGAGTCTGGCTATGGCTCAATCGAACCATCTCGACACAACAAGCTTCCGATCAGCACCTGGCCCAGAGCACCAGCGGCTCCCCCCAGAGACTACTTCCCTGCAAAGGACGCTTCACCCAACAGACTGGTCACAAAAAAACCCGAGTCCGGCATCCAGCCAAACTCGGGTTTCCCATTCTCAAGCTCGCATTCTGAGACCGATCCCCCAGCCTCAGAACAAGAAAAACTTATAGTTCCCCGTAGGAGTGCAGCCCCGACAGGAACATATTCACGCCCAGGAAGGCAAAGCTGGTAATGAGCAAACCCGCCAGAGCCCAGTACGCTGCCATCGTGCCACGCAGACCTTTGAGCAAACGCAAGTGCAACCAGGCCGCATAATTCAGCCACACGATCAGGGCCCAGGTCTCTTTCGGGTCCCACTGCCAATACGTACCCCAGGCGTCAGCAGCCCACAAAGCGCCCAGCACGGTTGCTACCGTAAAGAAGGCAAAACCCACCGCAATCGCGCGGTACATGATGTCATCGAGCACTTCCAGCGACGGCAGCTTGCGTGAAATCGGACCCCGGAAATACAGAATCGTGCCCACGATCACGCTACCGATACCGAAATACAGCATCCAGGTCGGCGAGAGCTCCCGAGAACCAAAAATCATGGGTTCGGCACACAGAATGGCACCCAGCAAAAACACCGGAATCAGCTTGGCACGCGAACGGGTTTCGCCATTTTCCTTGACCAGATACGCAAACCCGACCATGGCTGCCAAGGAGAACGTACCGTAACCAATAAAGTTGGCAGGCACGTGCAACTTCATCCACCAGCTTTTGAGTGCTGGCACCAGCGGTTGAATCTGATGGGCATCACGCGTAAAGGAGTACCACAGCAAAAAGATCACCAGCGAACTGATTGCCAGCAGCACAAAGCCACCCAAGGCACGGGTGTTGTAACGACGTTCGTAGTACAGATAGAACAAGGCAGTAACCAGCGCCAGCAACACGAACACTTCGTACAAATTACTGACTGGAATATGGCCGATATCCGGGCCCAGCAAATGGCCTTCACGCCAGCGCACCAGCAACCCCGTCGTACCTGCATACACGGCCGCCCACGTCAGCCCAGAAGCCATCCAGGCTGCTGTATTACTGAAAAAGCCCGCCCAATACATGACGGTGGCCAGAATAAACAGCGCACACATCCACAAGATGGCAGACTGGGACGAAAACAGATATTTCAGCAGGAAAACCGAATCGGCTTTTTCAATGTCGCCGGTGCCAAGGCCATTACCGGTGCTGTAGAGCCAGATCGCCAGCAAGGCTGTCACGCCACATGCCAGCGTCAAGGTACGCAGCGGACGCCACAGCCACCCCAACCAGGCCACAAAAGGCACGAAAGCGACCAGAATGATCTTCTCGTAGTAATCCATGCTGGTGCTGTAGACGTTAAGCGCATAAGCCGCGCCCAAGGCCAGTACCACCAGATACAACACATCCGTCCAGTCAGGACGACCACGAATGCCTCGCCGGTCACCGCTGGAAGCGATATTGTCTTGCCACATCGTTGGAGTGGCCGAAGAAAGGGTCTGCGCCATAGCTACACCTTGTCAGACAGATAGCCGATTGAACGCCGCTTTCAGGCGTTCAAACTCGAGGTTAAAGTCCAAGTTGCGACGTTGAGAAGTCATGGCAGCCATTACGCGACTGCCTTGGTTGTGAGGGCGAATCCAAACCCACACGCGGCGATCCCGGATATAGAACATCGAGAACACGCCAATAATCAAAAACAGACAACCCAAGTACACAATGTACATGCCTGGGCTGCGTGCCACCTGGAATACACTGGCCTGAACCTGTTCAAAACTGTCCAGGGTCAACATCACCGGTGCCGGGTAATCCGGCAGATTGGCAAACGCCAGCACGGCAGATTGAATCCAACGGTTGGCCTCATTATTTTCCTGGCTGTAATCCAGTTCTGGCAAGCCTTGTTGCTGCCTGACCAAATCACGCAATTCCGACAAGGTGAACTGAATCATGGGGATAGCAAAACCCAGGATACGTTCCCGTTCAGCTTCGGGGACACGGCTGATCAAACCATCAAAACCAGCACGTACAAAGGTTTGCAATGCCGTTTTGGACGCCGACAACATCAACTCTTTTTGCTCGGGTGACGAGGAGTTGCGCTCGGCAAAGCGTTCAGCCGCCTGGCTGACCAAGGCTTCATTCTGCGTAGCCGCCCGCAAATCCATGAATTCTTTTAAAGAACCCTTGTCGTCAGCCGGCAGACGCACATAACGAAACGGCTCGGCGGGCGAAAAACGCATCCCGGCCAGAAACACCAGGGTGTCATCCAGTTCCACCGGCAGCATGTAATTCACAAACTCGCGAGACTGCCCCTGGTCGTCAATCAAACGATAGTTCACACTGGGGCCGACGTTCTTCAAATTCTGGTCTTTCTTGTTGGCAGCGCTACCGGTGACCGCCGCCACGTGCTCAATCATGGCCTTGGGCTGGGGGTCGCCCTCGGACAGGTTTTCCACATTAATGGGACGCAGTTCAGTCAACTGAACAGTCAGAGCATGCTCGCTGGGACTTTGCTGGGCAGTAATGCCCATGCTCTCACCCACTTTCCCATTCAACTCAAAGGGTGCGGCACTCGGACCCACCAGCGGATAGCCCTTCAGACTCAACATACTGCCGCCATCGTCAAAACCGGACTGGTAAACCGTCACACCCTTGTAGCGCAACGGTTCGTTGACCTCGATCGTGCGCTCGAAGGTATCGCCCGTCACGGGATCGGTTACTTCCACTTCGCTCTTGAAACTGCTGGGCATCCCCGTGGAGTAGTACTCCACCAGAAAACGCTTCAACTCCAAGGCGAACGGCAACGGCTGAATCAGCACCCCTTCACCGGAATTGACTACTGCTGTCGCCGTGCGCGCCCCTTCTGGCACCAGCATGTTGGCACGGAAACTGGGATTGCCCAGACCCAGTCGTCCCGACTCGGGCACCTGGGAAATCAGCATATTTTCGGTAATCGGTTGTTTGCCACCCAACCACACCTGCAAACGCACGGGCAATTCGCTGTCAAGCAAACCGCCGACACAAATCACCACGATGGCCAGGTGCGCAAAAATGTATCCCAGCTTGTTGGCGCTCCCTTTTTTGGCCGCCATCATCATGCTGCCGTCATTATCATGACGCACACGCACCGCATAGCCTTGCGACTGCAGCCAGCCCTGAACCTGTTCACGATTATGCTCAGGGCCACCTGCGCTCTCCAGCTCGACGCGGTGAGGGAAGGCTTTCAGGCTGCCACCGCGCACGTGCTCCTTGAACGTGCGCATTTCACGGATCATCTTGGGCGCATTGCGGATGACGCACAGCGTGGTCGATACCACCAGAAACGCCATAATGACCATGAACCATCCACTGTTGTAGACAGACCAGATCGAGAAATGATCGAACAACTCAAACCAGTAAGGTCCAAATTGATCAATATAGGTATTGGCAGGCTGATTTTGTGCCAGAACGGTGCCGATCAGACTGGCTACGCAAATGAACATCAGCAAGCTGATGGCAAAGCGCATCGAACCGAGCAATTCCAGGAAATCGGCCGCAAAGCGACGCACGGGAGATACTTTTTTCACAAGGGCTAGCTTAGGAGGTGTGGGGGGTTCACCGGAAACATCCAGACTTGGAACGCAGAACACGCCCAAAGTTCGATTACTGGACAAAACACCAACACGAGACCTGGCCTGAAGCGGCACTGCCCGTTGTTACGGCACCCGAAAACTGCGGCCGTCAGGACTCGAAGCCGCAGCGAATACAGGTTTCAGACAGTCAGGGGGCCATTGGCCCCCTTTGACGGATTAACGCAGGCCAGCTGCGAAATCGGATACGGCCGCAATGTCGGCATCCGACAAACGGTCTGCGATGTCATACATCATCGGGCTGTTGGCACGGTCGCCACTACGGAACAACTTGAGCTGATCCGCAATATAGGCGGGGTGCTGACCGGCCAGACGGGGGTACTGGCCGGGCATGCCGGCGCCATCGGGCGAATGGCAAGCCGCACAGGCAGGAACACCGCGCTCGGGCAAACCACCCCGCCAGATCTTCTGGCCACGTACCATGGTGTCTTCCTTGGTCGCGTTAGCGGCCTGGTCCCAGTTCACCGCTTGCTGAGACAGGTAAAACGCCACGTTCTTGATATCGTCTTCAGTCATACCGGCAGCAATGGCAGTCATCAGGCTGTTCGCGCCATCAGGACCACGGCGGGCAGGAACGGACTTCTCGTCCTTGGCACGGAAGTCGTGCAGCTGCTTGACCAGGTACTCGTACGGCTGGTGAGCCAGCGACGGGTTGACCGGAATAATACTGTTGCCGCCATCCCCGTGACAGGTCACACAGGCCAGCACGCCACGCGACATCTCACCTTGCAGGTAGAGCTGCTCGCCTTTGGCGGCATCTGGCTCGGGCAGACCAGCTGCATTGGCCACGTTAGCGGTAAAAACCACAGAGCAAGCCATCGTCAGGCTGCTTGCGATAACGACTCGGGAAAGCGCACGCTTCATTTGGACCTCGATAATCGCGAATCAATCGGGGTGCCGCATGCGCCCCGCAAAAGCCACCGTAAGCCGCTGGTCAGTACCCAGTGGACTACGACATTACTGTTTCAAATCGAGAGATTATACAATAGGCGCTGAACCAATATGGAATTACGCTGCAACCATGTCGATACTGCACCGCGCTCACTTCACGATTTCAGCTGCTCAGATCGATCAGCTGCCTCCTCCCGGACCGCCAGAGGTCTGTTTTGTGGGGCGCTCCAATGCGGGCAAATCCTCCGCCATCAATGTGTTGGCCAACCAACGAAAACTGGCTTTTTCCAGTAAAACGCCAGGGCGAACACGTCTGATCAACATGTTCGGCATCCCCGATCCGCTCTCGCCGGGCGACTATCTGGGCCACCTGGTGGACTTGCCCGGCTATGGCTACGCCGCCGTGGCCCGCCACGAAAAGCAGGACTGGGCCGAGATTCTGGGCGACTACCTGGCCACCCGTCCCTCGATTGCCGGCATTGTGTTGCTGATCGACATCCGGCGCGGCGTGACCGACCTGGACTTGCGCCTGGTCGATTGGATTGCACCGACTGGCAAGCCCGTACTGGTGCTTTTGACCAAGGCCGACAAACTGCCTTATGGTCAACGTATCAAGGCGGTAGCCGAAGTACGTCGCCAGCTCCGGGAAATTGGCGCCCTTCACGCGCTGCCCTTCTCCTCCACTGATCGTATCGGCTTGCCCGAAGCGACCGAATGCATCGAAAACTGGATTTCTCCGAAGGTTGTTCCATGACTCGTTTTATTCCTCCTGCCGACTTTCCTAATACTCGCCTGCGCCGTAACCGCCGCGACGAGTTTTCCCGCCGTCTGGTGCGCGAAAACCGCCTGTCCACTGACGACCTGATCTATCCGGTCTTTGTGCGTGAAGGCGAGAAAGTGCAGGAGCAGGTCGGCTCCATGCCGGGCGTCATGCGCTACTCGCCTGACGAACTGATGCGCGTGGCCGAACAGTGTCTGGAACTGGGCATCCCCGTGCTGTCCCTGTTCCCTTCCATCGACCCGTCGCTGAAAACGCCCGATGGCAGCGAGGCCGCCAACCCGAATGGCCTGATCCCCCGGGTGGTGGGCATGCTCAAGCAGCAGTTTCCCGAGCTGGGCGTGCTGACTGATGTCGCTCTGGACCCCTATACCAGCCACGGCCAGGACGGCATTTTGGACGATGCTGGCCACATCCTGAATGACGAGACGGTGGCCATGCTGATCCGTCAGGCTCACACGCAGGCTCAGGCAGGCGTAGACATTGTGGCTCCCAGCGACATGATGGATGGCCGTATCGGCTCCATCCGCGCCGCCTTGGACAAGGACCAGTTCATCCACACCCGCATCATGGCCTACTCGGCCAAGTACGCCAGTGCCTTCTACGGCCCGTTCCGCGAGGCGGTGGGTTCAGCGGCCAATCTGGGCCGCTCCAACAAGAACACCTACCAGATGGACCCGGCCAACCGTAATGAAGCGCTGCGCGAAGTGGCGGCCGACATCCGCGAAGGTGCCGATATGGTCATGGTCAAGCCCGGCCTGCCTTATCTGGACATTCTGCGCGACGTCAAAGACGCGTTTGGCATGCCGACCTACGCTTACCAAGTCAGTGGCGAATACGCGATGATCAAGGCCGCTGCCCAGAACGGCTGGCTGGATCACGACAAGGTCATGATGGAATCGCTGCTGGCATTCAAGCGTGCCGGTGGGGATGGCATTCTGACCTATTTCGCCATCGAAGCGGCCAAGCTGATGCGCGAACAGAACTGCTGATTCACATCAATCAGAACGCAAAAAACGCAGCCCATGAGCTGCGTTTTTTGTTGCTTGTACGCGACGATCTACCGACTGTTAGGCACCGATAAGCCCGGTTTCGAAAAAATCAACGTCTTCAAGCACCGGCCAGAGCCTCATCCAACACTTTGGAAAAGCGGCTGGCATCCTGAAAACCAATCACGCGCAATTGCTCCAGCTGTTTCCCTTTGGAATCAAAAAACAGGATGCCGGGAGGTCCAAACAAGCGGAAATGTTTCAGCAATGCCCGATCCTCAGGGGTGTTGGCCGTCACATCCACCTGCAGCAACTCAAACTGCGCCATGCGTTGCGCAACGGCGGGATCGCTAAACGTGAAATTCTCCATTTCAATGCAGGACACACACCAGTCTGCGTAGAAATCCAGCATTACGGGGCGAATGGTCTTGGCCAGACGCCCTTCCAGCTCCTGCAGGGTCAGTACGCGCTGGAACTCAACCTGGCTTTGGGCTGCCGTCACCGTACCCGAGGATTTCAGCCCTTCCAAAGGACGAATCACGCTGGGGCGACCCAGGGCAATGCTGATCATCATCATGATGGCCCAGACCGCCAGCATCATGCCCACACCCTGTCGCAAGCCCGACCACGGCGTACGTGCAGCCGTGCCGCGCCCAAACGCGCCCAGCAAGGCAGCCGCCCACAAAGCCAGGACAACCCAGCCAAAGACAGCCATCGTGCCAGACATCAGGGGCGAGACCATCCACCAGGCGGTAGCCAGCAACAAGACTCCAAAAGCGGTCTTGACGCTTTCCATCCAGGCGCCGGCCTTGGGCAAGACACTGCCCGAACCCGCACCCACAATCAGCAGCAAGACGCCTGAACCCCAGGCCAAGGCAAACAGGGCCAACCCCCCCAGGACCACATCCCCCGTCTGCGAGATAAACAGCAGCACGCCCGCCAGAGGCGCTGCCACGCAAGGACCGACAATCAGCGCAGACAGCATGCCCATCAGGAACACGCCACCCATCTGCCCGCCCGGCAAACGGTTCATGGTTTTATTCAAACGATTTTGCAGCGCCGCCGGAGCCTGTACCGTGAAGACATCCAGCATGGACAAGGCCAGCACCACCAGGATCAAGGCGAACAGACCCAATACCCACGGGTTCTGCAACCAGCTCGCCAAACCGGCTCCCAGCAAGCCGGCGGCCACACCCAGCAAGGTGTAGACCAGGGACAGACCCAGCACAAAGGCGAACGCCATCTTCAGGCCGTGCCAGCGCGATGGCGCAGGCTGATTCCGTCCAGCAATGATGGACAGCAAAATCGGCACCATCGGCAGGACGCAGGGCGTAAAGGACAGCAGCAAGCCAAACACAAAGCTCAGCAGCACGATCTGACCCCACCCAGCCTGCTTGAGGTAGTCGGCCAGGCCCACATCACTCAGGCTCAATGCCGAGGCCACCCCCGCACTACGGGAAGGGGCTACCGTGGAATCGGGGTTCGCCTGGGCCGGATTCTGGCTTGCCCCCTCTCCTGGGGCCGGCACCGACACCACGCCAAAAGGCCCCGCCACTTCCCAGCCCTGCCCGGTGGGGATCAAGGTCAGCGTTTGAGTCGACGGGGAATAGCATAGACCTGCGTCGGCACAACCCTGACTGACCACATCGACCGTCAGATCGTGTCCTATGGAGCTGTCTGCCAGGACCGGTACGCGCAACGTAACCGAATGGCGGTAGACCTCCATGACCTCGTCAAAGGTAGGATCGTAAACCCGCTCTCCTTCGGGCAGTTGAAGCTTGCCTACCTGCTCCGCCTTCTCGGTCGAGACGGCGAAACGCTTGCGATACATATAGTATTCAGGCGCAATCTGAAAGTGGATATCCAGTTGATCGGGCTGACTCATGGCCGCCGTCAACACAAACGCCTGCTCAGGGTCCAGAAACTCTTCTTCTGCCTGCGCCGCCAAGGGCGTTGCCAGCCAGGCCAGCATCAGGGCAAAAAAAACAGCAAACCAGGCCCCAGGGCCGTGGGCGGAAAATGGAGAACGCTTTAAAGACAAAGGCACAAATCTATTCCGATTTATTAGGCTGGGCTATCTGCACTCACGCAGGGCGTGTCTGGGTACGAACCCAATCCAGATAAGCGGTGAAACCACCAACAACCGGAAGCACAATCAATTCAGGCAGCTCGTAAGGATGCTGCTCACGCAAGCGATCTGCCAATTCCGGTAGCCGGGCCACTGTGGTTTTGAAAGTCAGCGTGATTTCCTCATCGCCTTGCAACTCCCCTTGCCACATGTACATGGACAAGCTGCTGGGCGCAAGGTTCGCACAAGCGGCAATTCCGTCCTCAACCAGATGATGAGCCAGATATTTGGCCAGCATCATATCCGGCACCGTGGTTTGCGCCAGCACCAGCTGCTGCGCGTCCAGATCGGGCAAGGTCAAGGCTAAGGGCGTTTTGGAATTAGGGGGAGTATCAGCGGACATGCGGGGCTCCTAGTCAGAGCCCTTAGTGTAGCGCCGGATGGCAATGCTTAGCTGCCAGCCCGGGGACGACTCAAGCCGCTCAATGTTTCAGACGGGCGCTCGCCAAAGCTATGCCGGTAATCCGCGGAAAACTGCCCCAAATGCGTAAAACCGCAAGCCAAGGCAACCTCGGTGACCGACATCCCGCCTTGTTGCAAGTAACGCCGGGCTGCCTCCAAACGCATTTGTTTCAAACGTGCCATGGGGGCTACGCCCAGATGCTCCCGGAACCCTGCGTACAGACTGCGCACGCTCACACCGGCCGCCTGGGCAATATCGCCAATGGTGATAGGCTGACCGGCCTGGCTTTCCATGAAGTCCAGGGCACGCCGCAAAACATGGGGCAAAGCGGCCGGCGTCTTGTGCGCAGGCTGATTGTGCTGATGCAGTTCGAACAAGGCATAAATCAGGGTCTGCTCAAACTGGCGCACCTGACGGGGCTGGTCGAACAAGGTGCCATCGGACACTTCGGCAAACTGCCAGTCCAGCAGGCGACGCAGGCTGGCACCACCGGGCGCATCAAAAGGAATGGAGGGCTGAAACTCCAATGGGCCACGCACGGGCTGCGCAAAATAGTCCTGATAATGACGCTCCAGCCCTTGGCGACCTATACGGACGAACAACTTGTCGGCTTCCAGGCTGTGTTCCATGCTGAAAGCTTGCGTCGGGCTGATGATGGAAGCCAGACGTGATGTGGAGGCAAAGCGTCCATGTTCCGTATGGATCTGCTCTTGCCCCGACAGGGGAATCTGCAAGAGATAGAAGTCATCCAGCGGCTGAGGCTCAATCTGCACCTGCGCCCCATAGCGCAAACGACCATAGGCCACATCCTGGCCTTGGCGTAAATACAGACGGGCGTTCAGGCGCTGACGCGTATCCGCCAGGGTCAGGCTGTGCGGACAGAAAACCTGGGAGATATAGTGCTGAACGCAGTCCACATCCTGCGAATGCAGCTGGGCATAGCGATTCAGTATGGTGGTCATGAGCGTCGCAACAAGCGATAAAAAAAGCTGTGCCCTAGTGTGACACAGCCTCCCGCACTGCAACATCGAGACAATCCCTAGGCCGGGCTCACAGGGCCGGCCAAAGGTCGCTACGTCGACGAGCTACTGCCCCTGAAACCGTCCAAACCGCCCCTGCCAATACAGCAGGGGCGAATCCTGCTCTTGCTCGGCATGATGCACCTGCAGCACACGGCCCAGCACCAAGGCGTGGCTGTGACGCTCGATGACCTCCACAATCTGGCAAGCCAAAGCGGCAGGGGCCTGTCGAGCCAGCCAAATACCATGCTCGGTACACAGCCAATCGTGCCCGGCATAACGTGCATCACCTTGCTCGCCTTTGAAACCGGCAAACTGCAGAGCCAGGTCAGCCTGTTGGGCACCCAGCATATTTACACCAAACAAACCGCTGTCGCGCATCAAAGGCCAGGACGAGGAGCTTTGATTGACGCAAACCAGCACCTCTGCAGGATCCGCCGCTACCGAGGTCACCGAGGTCGCCGTCAGACCACTGCGCTGACCTTGATGTTCAACCGTAATCACACTGGCTGTGCCGCCCAGATGGCGCATAGCACGTTTGAACTGATCGGCAGAAACTCCCGGCGCCTCAAGCGCTTGTTCTGTCGGTAAGAAAGCCAATTCCACAGGCATGATTCACCTTTTCTAATCGTAGGGGCAGCGCTGTCATCCGAACAGCGCCGCCTGCAGGGCGCACATGTACTGGCTATTCCCCCGGCAAGTCAGCCCCTGCCCGATAGCCAGCCGATCGCTCTTAGCGAATGCCGCGCTGCTGCAACAAAGGC
This sequence comes from Alcaligenes sp. Lyrl_28, assembly GCF_051948705.1. NCBI lineage: Bacteria > Pseudomonadati > Pseudomonadota > Betaproteobacteria > Burkholderiales > Alcaligenaceae > Alcaligenes > Alcaligenes sp. Lyrl_28. Next base: position 16,468 of record NZ_JAYJLG010000004.1, on the reverse strand, counting down.
AGCACAGTATCACGGAAATACGGGAATTCCTGAACATAGTCCACAAAGGACAAGGTTGTTCCCCGGAAACCGGCCGCGTGCAGTGCACACAAACCATCAGCCACTTGCTCGGGCGTACCCACCAGCGGGAAGCCGCCATGACCGGCTGCCATACGTTCGCGAATCTGTTCCAGCAGTTCATGCGGGAAGGAGTGCGCATGGGCAAACTGCAGGCGCATCAGATTGTCGACCGCGCCATTGTCGATGTTGCCCATGATGCGCTCCCACTCAGCCTTGGCTTCAGCTTCGGTGGGACGGCACACCACATGCGAAAAGGTCATCACATCGACCTTGCGACCTTGCGACTCGCCCAACGCCTTCAGTTCAGCCACTTCCTTGGCGGAACGGTCCAGCTCCATGGCCGGGGTGAACAGGAAATTGGCATTACGACTGGCGAACTCACGCCCCTGACCGGAACCGGCAGCATTAAAGATAGGCGGATCAAACTCAGGGCGAGGATTGCCATATACTCCCTTGGCCTGGAAATACTTGCCGTCCCAATCGAAACGGCCGTCGTGGTGCCAGATCTTCTTGATCAGGTCGAACCATTCCTGAGCATAGCCATACCGGGTTTCATGATCGTCCGGCAACGTGACTCCCAAGGCGTCGTATTCAGGCTTGTTCCAGCCCGCCACAATATTTAGACCAACCCGATTGCCACTCATCTGCGCCATGGTGGCGATCTGCTTGGCAATCACCACGGGATGGTTGGCAACGGTATGCACAGTGGCAAACACGCTGATATTGCGAGTGTTAGCCAGCAAGGCCGTCGCCCAGGTCACGGTTTCCAGCACATAGCCATGAAAATCGGTTTCGCCGCCGTAACCGATCCAACGGGCAATGGGCAGCATGAAGTCGATGCCAGCCTCATCCAGCAGCTTGCCCAGCTTCAGATTGTTTTCCCAAGTAGCCTGCCAGCGATCCGGCAAGGTCGATACCGTCATGCCGCCGCCACAATTGGTGGCAAACGTACCCAGCAGAAACTTATCGTGTGTCAGCAATGTATTCTGTGCCATCGCCAGTCTCCTGAAAATCGTCGTTCTTTGCAGCCCGCCACCATGGCAAAGCTGATATAGCGCAGATTTTAGGGAGCGGCCGTCAGCCCTACTATCGAATCACTGCGGGTTTTATCAATTGCCTGCAATTATTTGAACCATAAAGCGATACACAGCACCCATATCAGTAAAAACCCTTATATAACAGCGTCTTGCTGTCAATACAGGCAGCGTTTTCCTGATCACGAAACCAGTAAGCGGGCCTTTACGCTGAACGTGGGATCAATGGGTGCGGGAATTTGAAAACAGTCTCGGCAAGCATGCGAAGGCAGGCGGGGCCTCAAACTTCCTGGTCTAAAGGGGAGCTGCTGCGCGGGCAGACTAAAAACAAATACGGGTGAGGCCGGAACCCCATGCCCGCGTCTGGAACATCCAGAGCCTTCTTCTCAGGGTGCAAGAAAGACCGTGGGAATAAAAAAACGGACTCCTGAGAGTCCGTTTTCAATACTACGAGAGAAACAAGCGATGCTTATTCAGCAGCGGCTTCTTCCTGAACTTCTGGACGATCCACCAGCTCCATGAATGCCATAGGAGCGTTGTCACCCTGACGGAAACCCATTTTCAGGATGCGGGTGTAGCCACCGTTACGCTCTTGGTAACGTGGGCCGAAAACTTCAAACAGCTTGGTCACTGCATCGCGGTCGCGCAGACGGGCGAAAGCCAGACGACGGTTTGCCAAGGTTGGGTTTTTAGCCAAAGTGATCAGGGGCTCAACCACGCGGCGCAGCTCTTTAGCTTTAGGCAGGGTGGTTTTGATGGCTTCGTGGGTCAGCAGGGACACGGACATGTTGCGGAACATGGCCAAACGGTGGCTGCTGGTACGATTCAGTTTACGTAGACCGTGACGGTGACGCATGATGATTTTCCTAAATAATGAATCTTAGTTGGCACGCCGCGTATGCGACATGCGTAAATCCGGTTCTTCTATCAGCTAAGCTGCGGACCAGATGGACAGCGCAAAACAATAGCACATTTTTAGCCGCCACCTACACTTTTTGCAGGTGTACCACACCAGAAAAAGTGTAAGCAGCGTCTAAGAAATGACTGTCTTGCTTACTACTTATGGACGCTCAAGACCCAGTGGCGGCCAGTTTTCGAGCTTCATGCCCAAAGTCAGACCACGTGCGGCCAACACTTCCTTGATTTCGTTCAAGGACTTGCGGCCCAGGTTTGGTGTCTTCAACAGTTCGTTTTCGGTACGCTGGATCAGATCGCCGATGTAGTAAATATTTTCGGCTTTCAGGCAGTTGGCGGAACGAACCGTCAGTTCCAGATCGTCGACAGGACGCAGCAACACGGGATCGATCTGTGGAGCGCCACGCACTGGAGCTTCGTAGGCATCGCCCACACCTTCCAGAGCAGCAAACACAGAGATCTGATCCATCAAGATACGAGCAGACTGGCGCACGGCTTCCTCGGGCGAGATCACGCCGTTGGTTTCGATGTCCAGAACCAGCTTGTCCAGGTCAGTACGCTGTTCCACACGGGCGTTTTCGACCGCGTAGCTCACACGACGCACCGGGCTGTAAGATGCGTCCAGCACGATACGACCGATCGTGTGGGTACGATCATCGGCCAGGGCGCGCACGTTACCAGGAACGTAGCCACGGCCTTGCTCAACCTTGATTTGCATTTCCAGCTTGCCGTCGTCGGTCAAGGTGGCAATCACATGATTGGGGTTGATGATTTCAACGTCGTGCGGCAATTCAATGTCGCTGGCCAGAACTTGACCCGCGCCTTCTTTGCGCAGGATCAGCGTAACTTCTTCACGGCTGTGCAGCTTGAAGACCACGCCCTTCAGGTTCATCAAGATATCAACCACGTCCTCGCCCACGCCTGGCAGCGTGGAGTACTCGTGCACCACACCGGTAATCTGCACTTCAGTCGGTGCATAGCCGGTCATGGAGGACAGCAAGATACGACGCAGTGCGTTGCCCAGAGTGTGGCCGTAGCCGCGCTCGAAAGGCTCCATGATCACCTTGGCGTGATTTTTGCTGATCGGTTCAACTTCGATGGAACGGGGTTTCAAAAAACCTTGAGACATTCGATTTCCTTTTCAATACCCTCGGCTCGTTACACCGATAAGGCTGACGGAAACTGGCCTAAGCCAGCAGAAAGTATCGCAAAGCCCACTTGCCGAAAAACGGGAAGTGGGCCTGCTTTACTGCATTGTATAAGTGGTCTTCGCGTAAAAAATTAACGCGAGTACAACTCAACAACCAGCGATTCGTTAACGTCTTGAGCGACGTCAGCGCGGTCAGGAACTTGCTTGAACACGCCGGACAGCTTGGCAGCGTCCACTTCCACCCACTGAGGCAGGCCAATACCGGTCGCCAGTTCCAAGGATTCCTTGATACGGCTTTGGGATTTGGCTTTCTCACGCACGGCAACCACGTCACCGGCTTTGATCAGCATGGAAGCGATGTCAGCGGTGTGACCGTTGACTTCGATAGCACGGTGGTTAACCAGCTGGCGAGCTTCGGCACGTGTGGAGCCGAAACCCATGCGGTACACCACGTTGTCCAGACGCGATTCCAGCAATTGAATCAGCGTTTCACCGGTGTTGCCACGGCGGCGGTCAGCTTCAACGTAGTATTTGCGGAATTGCTTTTCCAGCACGCCGTACATGCGCTTGAGCTTTTGCTTTTCGCGCAGCTGCAGACCGAAGTCAGACGTACGGGCACCCGAGGTGCGGCCGTGCTGACCAGGACGCGATTCCAGTTTGCACTTGGAATCCAGCGAACGACGAGCGCTCTTCAAAAACAGATCGGTACCCTCGCGACGCGAGAGCTTGCATTTTGGTCCAATATAACGAGCCACTTCGCTTCCCCTTAGATGCGACGACGCTTGGGCGGACGGCAGCCGTTATGCGGAACCGGTGTGATGTCTGCAATGCTGGTGATCTTGATACCCAGAGCATTCAGAGCACGCACAGACGATTCACGGCCTGGACCGGGGCCCTTGATGCGAACTTCAAGATTTTTAATACCGTATTCCATGGCAGTACGGCCGGCTGTTTCAGCGGCAACCTGCGCGGCAAACGGCGTGGATTTACGCGAGCCTTTAAAGCCAGCGCCACCCGACGTAGCCCAGGACAATGCGTTGCCCTGACGGTCAGTAATGGTGATGATCGTGTTGTTAAAAGAAGCGTGGACGTGAGCAATCCCGTCCGACACGCTTTTTTTGACTTTCTTGCGTGCGCGTGAAGCGCTGCTAGAAGCTTTGGCCATCTTCTATTCCTCGATTATTTCTTCAGGGACGCGGCGGCGCGACGCGGACCTTTACGGGTGCGAGCGTTAGTGCGTGTACGTTGGCCGCGCACTGGCAGACCGCGACGATGACGCATGCCACGGTAAGTTCCCAAGTCAGCCAAACGCTTGATCGAGAGCTGAACTTCACGACGCAGGTCACCTTCAACGGTGAACAAGCCGATCTGTTCGCGAATGCGCTCGAGTTCCGCGTCGGTCAGATCTTTGACCTTCTTGGAGTATTCAATACCCGATGCTTCGCAAATCTTGCGAGCGCGGGTGCGACCGATGCCGAAAATCGCGGTAAGACCGATTTCGGCGTGTTGATGCGGCGGGATGTTAATGCCGGCAATACGGGCCATGGTTATTCCTTGTTAAATCGGTTGCGTTTCGGCAACTTAGCCTTGACGCTGCTTATGGCGTGGATCGGTGCAGATGACACGCACCACGCCATGACGTTTAATGATTTTGCAGTTGCGGCAGATCCGCTTTACTGATGCCATTACCTTCATGGTTTGACTCCTAGTTTCCTGTAACCGGCCGCTTATTTGGAGCGGAACACAATTCGTGCTCGGGATAGATCATAGGGCGTGAGCTCCACAGTGACCTTATCGCCCGGCAGAATCCGGATATAGTGCATACGCATTTTGCCTGAAATGTATCCGAGCACTACGTGACCATTTTCCAGCTTGACGCGAAAAGTTGCGTTGGGAAGGTTCTCAAGAACCTGTCCCTGCATTTGAATGACGTCGTCCTTTGCCATTTTCGTGAATTACCGCATCGGCAAGCTCGAGCCTTTGAAGTTAGCCTTCTTGAGCAGCGAGTCGTATTGTTGTGACATGACATAGGCCTGGGCCTGCGCCATGAAGTCCATGGTTACTACAACAATAATCAGCAAGGATGTGCCGCCAAAATAGAACGGTACATTCCAGCGCATTTGCAAGAACTCTGGTACCAGACACACCAAGGTAATGTAGATCGCACCGGCCAAGGTCAAACGCATCAAGATCTTGTCGATATAACGCGCTGTTTGGTCACCGGGACGAATACCTGGTACGAAAGCTCCACTCTTTTTCAGGTTGTCTGCAGTTTCGCGGCTGTTAAACACCAGGGCCGTGTAGAAAAAGCAGAACAAGATGATCAGCGCGGAGAACAAAGTAATGTAAAGCGGCTGACGCGGCGACAAAGCAGCCTCGATTTCACGCAACCAACCCAAACCGGGCGTGCTGGAGAACCAATTAGCAATTGTCGCTGGCAACAGAATGATGGACGAAGCGAAGATCGGAGGGATCACGCCAGCCATGTTCAGTTTCAGCGGCAAATGCGAGCTTTGACCACCATAGATACGGTTGCCTACTTGCCGTTTGGCGTAGTTCACCGTGATACGACGCTGACCACGCTCGACAAAGACGACGAAGTACGTGACGGCGGCTACTAAAACGAGGATAAACAGTGCCGATAGAATCGACATGGAATCCGTACGCACCAGATCAAGCATACCGCCCAAAGCATTAGGCAGACCCGCTACGATACCGGCGAAGATCAGTATGGAAATACCATTGCCCAATCCACGTTCAGTAATCTGCTCACCGAGCCACATGACGAACATGGTGCCAGTGACCAGTGTTACCACTGTCGTGAAGCGAAACAGCATCCCTGGGTCGATAACCAGACCGGGCTGCGATTCTAGAGCGATGGAAATCCCAACTCCCTGGAACAAAGCCAAAAAGACCGTTCCGTAACGGGTGTATTGCGTGATCTTGCGACGACCCGACTCACCCTCTTTCTTGATTGCTTCCAGCGTGGGCACCACAGCGGTCATCAATTGCATGATGATGGACGCAGAGATGTAGGGCATGATTCCCAGTGCGAACACTGAGAATCGCTCTAAAGCACCACCGGAGAACATATTAAACAAACCCAGAATACCACTCTGGTTTTGAGTAAACAGTTCGGACAAGGCATCAGGATTGATGCCTGGTACCGGAATGTGCGTACCCAAGCGGTAGACAATCAGGGCGAGCAACAGGAAAACGAGACGACGTTTTAAATCGCCGTAGCGCGGACCCGACTTACTCTGTGCCTGAGCTTTTGCCACCGTGACCCCTTTTTATTCCAGCGAGCCGCCGGCTGCTTCGATCGCGGCGCGAGCGCCGGCCGTTGCATTAATGCCTTTCAGCGCAACTTTACGGGAAAGTTCACCGGACTTGATGACTTTAGCGTAACGCACCATTTGGCCAACCACGCCAGCCTGCTTCAGTGCCTGGACGTCGATAACTTCGGCATCCATTTTTTGCAGTTCGGACAGACGTACTTCTGCGTACAGGTGGTCGTCCAGGGTGGTGAAACCACGCTTGGGCAAACGACGTTGCAAAGGCATTTGACCGCCTTCGAAACCGACTTTATGAAAACCACCCGAGCGCGATTTCTGGCCTTTATGACCACGTCCGCCGGTTTTACCCAAGCCGGAACCGACACCGCGACCAACACGGCGTGCTGCGTGTTTGGCGCCAGCGGCGGGCTTGAGATTGTTCAATTGCAATTCAGACATCCCGATTCCTTTCAGGCTTCCGAGACCGTAACCAGATAATCCACCTTGCGGATCATCCCACGAACCTCAGGAGTATCAACCAATACACGGCTGGTGTTGACTCGGCGCAGACCCAGGCCGCGAACGGTGTCGCGGTGGCTTTGCTTTGTGCCGATGACCGAACGCACCAACGTAACTTTGATTTGTTTCTGTGCCATGACTTACCCCAGAATTTCTTCAACTGTCTTGCCGCGCTTGGCAGCAATGTCAGCAGGTGTCGAGCAAGCACGCAAACCGTTCAATGTAGCGCGAACCATGTTGTATGGGTTGCTGGAACCCAGGCTCTTGGCTACGACGTTGCGCACGCCCATCACTTCGAAGATAGCGCGCATTGGGCCACCGGCGATAACACCAGTACCTTCAGCTGCGGGAGAGATCAGAACGGTGGCTGCACCGTGCTTACCAACTACGGTGTGATGCAAGGTGCCGTTTTTCAGAGGCACTTTGATCAGGCCGCGACGGGCCTGTTCCATTGCCTTCTGAACAGCAACGGGTACTTCGCGGGCTTTGCCCTTACCCATGCCGATACGACCATCGCCGTCACCGACCACGGCCAGCGAAGCAAAGCTCATGGTGCGACCACCCTTAACCACTTTGCTGACGCGGTTGACCGCAATCATTTTTTCTTTCAGGCCATCATCGCGCTCTTGCTCTGGAGCCTGTCTGCCTTGTGCTTTAGCCATTTGATAATTCCTTTAGAATTTCAAGCCGGCTTCACGCGCGGCCTCGGCCAGCGCTTTCACGCGGCCATGGTAACGGAAGCCCGAGCGGTCGAAAGCAACCGTCTCGATGCCCGCAGCCTTCGCCTTTTCGGCGACGCGCTTGCCAACCAGGCTGGCTGCCGCTACGTTGCTGCCAACGGCCAATTCTTTGCGAACTTCGCTCTCGACAGTGGAAGCACTGACCAGAACGCGGTCGCCTTCGGGCGAGATGATGCTCGCGTAAATATGCGTATTCGTGCGATGCACCGACAGGCGGTGTACGCGCAGTTCGGCGATCTTGCGGCGAGTAGCCACTGCACGACGCATACGGGATTGTTTCTTGTCCATGATTCGTCCTTGCCTGCGGGCTTATTTCTTCTTGGTTTCCTTGAGGATGACGCGTTCGCCGACGTAACGTACACCCTTGCCTTTGTAAGGCTCTGGTGGACGATAGCCACGAATTTCAGCGGCAACCTGACCAACCACCTGCTTGTTCGAGCCCTTGATCACGATTTCGGTCGGAGTAGGACACTCGGCTTTGATGCCTTCAGGTAGGTCGTGCACGATGTCGTGCGAGAAACCCAGTTGCAACTTCAAGGCATTACCCTGGACGGAGGCACGGAAACCCACGCCAACCAGACTCAGCTTGCGTTCGAAACCGGCGCTCACGCCAACAACCATGTTGTTGACCAGTTGGCGCACGGTGCCGGACATTGCGTTTGCGTGACGAGTTTCGTTCGCAGCGGCAAAAGACAGCTGACCGTCTTGAAGTTCGATGGTGACGTCGCCAGTCAGAGATTGAACCAAAGTGCCCAGAGGGCCTTTGACCGTGATCTGATCAGCGGCAATAGTCGTTTCTACGCCCTTGGGCAAGGAAACGGGATACTTAGCGATACGTGACATATGATGTTCTCCTTATGCCACGTAGCACAGCACTTCGCCACCGACGCCAGCTGCACGTGCTTTGCGATCGGTCATCACGCCGCGAGACGTGGACACGATGGCAACACCCAAGCCGTTCATGACTTGAGGGATGCTTGTGCTGCTTTTGTAGATGCGCAGTCCAGGACGCGAAACGCGGTCGATGCGCTCGATGACTGGCTGGCCGGCATAGTATTTCAGGGTGACTTCCAGTTCTGGCTTGGCTTTTTCGCCAACGATACGGAAATCTTCGATGTAGCCTTCGTCTTTCAGCACAGCAGCAATAGCTGCTTTCAGCTTCGAGGAGGGCATGCTAACCGATGTCTTGTTGACCATTTGCGCGTTACGCACGCGGGTCAACATATCGGCGATTGGATCGCTCATGCTCATGTGTATTTCTCCTACCAGCTGGCCTTGGTCATACCGGGGATCTCGCCGCGCATTGCCATTTCGCGCACTTTATGGCGAGTCAAACCGAATTTCTTGAAAACACCACGGGGGCGACCGGTGATAACGCAACGGTTGCGTTGACGGGTCGGGTTCGCGTTGCGTGGCAATTGTTGCAACTGCAAACGAGCCTCGTAGCGCTCTTCGTCAGACTTGGACTGGTCGTCAATGATCGCTTTCAGTGCTGCACGCTTGGCGGCGAATTTCTCAGCCAGCTTGGCGCGCTTGATGTCGCGATTGATGAGGGAAAGTTTAGCCACGTTGCGCCCCTTAGTTGCGGAACGGGAAGCTGAACGCGCTAAGCAGCGCCTTGGCCTCTTCGTCCGTCTTGGCAGTTGTAGTGATGCTGATGTTCAGACCACGCACTGCGTCGATTTTGTCGTACTCGATTTCGGGGAAAATGATTTGCTCTTTAACCCCCATGTTGTAGTTGCCACGGCCGTCAAACGCACGACCCGACACACCACGGAAGTCACGTACGCGTGGCAGAGCCACAGCGACCAGACGATCCAGGAATTCGTACATGCGTTGACCGCGCAGGGTCACCATACAACCGATCGGGTAATCTTCGCGAATCTTAAAACCGGCAATAGCTTTGCGGGTTTTCGTGATAACGGGTTTTTGACCAGCAATTTTGGTCATGTCCGATACCGCGTTCTCGATAATCTTCTTGTCAGCAACCGCTTCCGAGACACCCATGTTCAGAGTGATCTTGGTGATGCGCGGTACTTCCATGATGCTCTTGTACTCGAACTGCTTTTGCAGGTCGGCAACCACTTTTTCGCGGTAGAAATCTTGTAAACGTGCCATGTTATCCGCCCCTTAAGCCTTGGCGCCAACGGCCTTGCCGCTGGAACGATAAACACGCGTTTTCTGACCGTCGATCACCTGGATACCAACGCGGTCGCCCTTGCCGGTTTCTGGGTTGAACAGTGCAACGTTCGAGATGTGGATAGGCATGGTCTTGTCGACGATACCACCCTGCGTGCCAGCCATAGGATTGGCTTTAACGTGTTTTTTGACTACGTTGATGCCTTCCACGATAACGTGGTCTGCATCGACGCGTTGCAGTACTGTGCCACGGCGTTTTTTATCACGGCCGGTCAGCACAATAACTTCGTCGCCTTTACGAATTTTTTGCATTTTTTCGCGCTCCTTACAGCACTTCGGGAGCCAAGGACACGATCTTCATGAACTTCTCGGTACGCAGTTCACGCGTAACGGGTCCGAAGATACGGGTGCCGATGGGTTCCAGCTTGGCATTGAGCAATACGGCAGCATTGCCACCGAAACGAATCAGCGAACCGTCTTTACGGCGCACGCCCTTAGCGGTACGAACCACTACAGCGTTGTAGATTTCGCCTTTTTTGACGCGTCCGCGCGGGGCCGCTTCTTTAACGGTAACTTTGATGATGTCACCAATTGCGGCATAACGGCGCTTCGAGCCGCCCAGCACCTTGATGCACATTACGGAACGCGCACCTGTGTTGTCGGCCACGTCCAGCGTGGTCTGCATTTGAATCATGATTTTTCCTGTTCCAACTTAATTGCAACGATCCAGCCAAAATGACTGGGTCACACAACCAGTTTTGGTCCCGTCAGATTCGGATCCAGCCAGTTCGATACCGTAAACCCGATCTCGATCTGGTCCGGCAAGCCGAACCCTAGGTTGAAATCTTGCGAGAGACAAAACGTTGTATTACCAACTTCAATCCGGATAGGCGACTAAAGCCTCTCCGGTCAAAATAAAGAGGTAAGCCACATATACTAGCAAATAAGCCCCAGAAAAACAAGGATTTATTTGCTAAGGCCTTGGCAGCACGGCGTTTTCGCGCAACAACTCGTCCAGTTGGGCGCTATTGCTGGCACGTGTAACCCGACGCAAGCCAATACCCAGTTCCTGCAAGCTTTGCAGAAACGCCATCAGCAAATGACGTCCTCCGACCTCAGCCTGCAAGGTCTGCGCCCGTTCGTCATCCAGAACGATGTACTTGAGGGCCATCATGTGCAACCACAAAATGGATTCGGGCTGCTCCAGAACGCGACGCAAGCCAAACTGCACGCCCAAAGGACGCAATTTATCCACAAACGCGACCGTTTCCGCATCGTGTTCGCTGAGACAGTAGGCATCCAGTTCAATGATCAGACGCTGGGCCTTGTCACCTGTCTTGGACAGCACATCGGCCACCTGCTGCGCAAAGTCCGGCTTGACCACGGAGGCCCATGACACTCGCACGCTCAGACTGCCTTCATGCGTGGCCAGCCAGTCGCTGGCCAATTGCATGGTGCGCAAATCACATTGCGCCGAAAGACCCAGGCGCACCGCCACGGGAATGAAGAGATAAGCGGGCAAACTGGCCTGCCCTGGCTGCTCGGGCAGCAAGTTCAGGGTGGCATCGTAAATCTGGCCTGCCTGACCCCAGACTTCGACACCCGGTTTCACGCTCAGCTCAATACGCCCCTGCTCCAGGCCGCGTTCAATGCGTGAATGCCACTCCTGCTCGCCGATTGAAGAACCCGCCTCGTGATGCCCCCCTTCCGAAGGTCGGTACTCCACCTCCTGGTGCCCCGCCCCTTCAGCGCGCATCAGCGCATTATCCAGGCGTGTCATCACAGCGCTGAGCGAATCGTGAGCCTCATAGTTCGTCATCGCCATGGACCAGCGACACAGGCTGCCGTCCGGCAAGGGTTGGCGCAATTCCTGCAAGGCCGTGCGTAGCTCCTGGGCAAAACCCATCACCTGAGGGCCCGTCTGCCCCTTGAGCAGCACAATAAAGTCAGAGCCATTCAAGCGCGCCAGATCACCCACGTCCATACCATTTTCCCGCAACAGCTCAGCGCAACGCTGGGTCACCAATTTCAACCAGGCATCCACTGCATCGCGCGACAAGGAGGTATTCAATGGCAACAAATCTCGCTGTCGAAACAGCAAGACATGACCACCCTGCTCTTGCTGCAGCACTTGCCGGAACAGATTGACAAAGTACTTACGGTTAGCCAGACCAGTGACGGGGTCGCAATTGAGCTCCAGCTGCAACTGTTCGATCCGGGCATTTTGTTCCTGACTGCTGACCCGTATCCGCTTTTGCACGGTACTTAAAGTATGGGCGACCTCTTCCAACTCAGGAATGAGGCGTACTTTCTTGCGACCGGGCGCAGAGTCACTTTGATCCATCTGCTGCAATTCGAACTGCACATGGTCACGCAAGGCCCGACGCAACCAGGCCATGACCATCAATACAAACACGCCCCACGCAATCCCGGCGCCCAGCACCAGCAAGGTCACGCGCACAAAGCTTTTCCATAAACTGGCGCGGGCATACTCATCGGCAGGCTTGACCTCAACCGTACCAATCTGGTTCCAGCCATTACTGACATGCGCTAGCGCCACAGGCACCTCAATGGGCAAGGAGTTGGCAAACCATGCCGGTGAGGACGTGCTGACCTGCGTTTCCTGCTGCGTGCTGCGCTCAACCAATACGGCGTTGGCGGTATCAGAGAAGCGGATACGCTCAAACTGCCCGGTGTCGTACAAAGCAGCAATCAACAGCTCTTGGGTGACCGGGTCCTGGTTGCTGGGCTGCGACAAGGTCAAGGCCAGCGAAGTCGCCGCCGACTCTGCCTGGGCCTGCAACTGGCTGCTCAGGTATTGACGTGCCGAATCGACGCTAAACCACAGCGTGCCGACCAAAATAGCAAGAATCGCGCACGAGACACTTAGCAGTAGCTGTTTAAGTAAAGACATAGCGCTTCCGTATATTCCATAAATTCTTGTCTAGTCCGCCTTGAAAGGCCACCCTGGTCGTTGTTTCTGATCGGCGCCCCGACCCGCACAGCCTGGGGCTCATCATCATGGCACAAAGCCTTCCTTACGCATTTTGTCCAGCAAGCCACGCCAACGACTGATGCTGTCTACCGAGCCCTTTTGGGCATTACCGACATACACGCCTTGCGAGTTAAAACTGAACACAGGCGTTAAATCGGGACGCTGGCTGGCGGGACGGATCGAGCCGCTTAAGTTGTCCAGCAGCAAAGGCTCGGACTGCGGCGTAGGGTAATAGCCCAACACCATATGGGCAATGCTTTGGCCACCCACTTGCGCCCTGACATAAATCAATCGGAGTTTTTCATTGGGCACACCCAGATGCAACAAGGAAAAATATTTGCCAATCACAAAGTCTTCACAATCAGCGGCCCCTTTTCCCAGAGTCTCGACGGGGGTTGCCCAATAATCGAGTTGTCCCCAAATATGGATGTCCTCACCTGCCATTGCCGTCATGTTCCAGAAATCATTGACGACATCGAGCTGGCGGCGCTCGCTTAAGCCCCGCGCAGACTCCAGATTAGCCATCCACCGGTCAATCGCTGTTCCGGCCCGGGCACCAAAGCGGGCGACCGCCGTCTGTCGAATCTTGCTGGCCTCGAACTGCAAGGCTGGCACTGACAAAGGCAGCCACACTCCAACCAGCAGTGTGACCAGCACAAGCAGCGCAACCCTAGATCGAAGAAAAAGGCGTAGCCAGGCAAAAGACAAGAACACGTCAGTCCCAAATAAGCAAACCCTTATAACGGCCTTACAGCTTGCCTATTTAGCGAGAGCCTGGCAATTGCCATAACACCTGAATACCGCATCGGCAGCGTATTTCGGACGCAAAATCAGTCTACCTGCCCCGTCATACTATCGAATCAGGAAGCAAGTCGGCAAACCGGTCGGACGACCACGCACAGACAGGCATACAAAAGGATCTGAAGCGACCAGGGGCTTCATCCCGTCTGATTTCACTGGCTGATTCGCTCGATACTCCAGGATCATAGGCAGAAAAGTCAGACATCTGCTATTGGCGCTGACGACAAGCCACAGACAAAAAACCCCACAAACCCATGCGGATTTGTGGGGCGTAGCGCTATCGATGAGATAGCGCCGTGTCAGCTAACGATTTAGAAATCGGATGACTTCAAAGTACCGTCTTTCAGCGAGTTGGCAATTTGGGCTGCCTTCTCTGCGTCAAAGGCGATATTGTCCAGAATGATCTTCTGATCAATCTGACCGTTGCCTTGAGAGCTGATACCGATCTCCATCTTGCCGCTATCCGAACGGCCTACCGTCAAGTACTGGCTCAAATCACCATTATTGAGGTTATGGCCCGACAACAGATCGGTGATATCCAGCGTATCGGTGCCGGAGTCACCGAAGTCCATCACGTAATCCACAGCCGGCTTGCTGACAGTGCCTTCATCCCCCATGTTCCACACGAAGGTGTCATTGCCCTCGCCGCCGAACAGGATGTCGTCACCCGCACCGCCGATCAGGGTGTCGGTGCCACCTTGGCCGTACAGGATGTCATTGCCTTTACCGCCATCCAGCGTATCGTCGCCGCCACGCTGGTCACCTGCCACATTAAAGGCGGTGTGATTCTGCTTGATGTACTCGTACAACTCAACGCCGGTTGCGGGTGTACCGCCGTTTTTCATCTGCAGGAACACTTCCAGTGCCTTCAGGCCGGAACCTTCTGGCAGATTATCCGGACGACCACCCACTTCATCCCATGGCAAGACGGAACCATCGGTGTTAATCGTGTCACCGAAGATGATGTCATTACCATCACCGCCCAGAATGGTGTCATTGCCGACTGGTGCTGGATCGTTCGTTACCGAACCACCCTTCAGGGCAGCATCCAGGTCTTCCTTGGTATTGACGATGTCGACCTTGTTAACCTCTGTCCAATCCTGAGGATTGCCGGAGGACAATAGCGTCACGTCATCAATATAGACTTTGTAGTTACTGCTGCTGGAACGATCGTCCACCAGGAACTCGAAGCGGTATTGGCCTTCGCCCACGGGCTTGGTCGTGATGGTGCCGGAGCTACCTGGACGACCGCCTTCCTGCACAACTTCCCAGTTACCTGTCTTCTCGTTGTACTTCTGCAGTTGCCACTTGAAGACGTCGGCACTGTTACGGCCGCTTTCAGCATAGTGGAAGCTCAACTTGCCGTAGCTGCCGGCAGCAACGCTCATACCTGGACCACGAACGGTAGTCGCGGTATCGCCATTACGGCTGTAGGTATCCGTAATTTCCAATCGGTTATCAGGATACCAAGTGCTACCCTGGTTCTTGACTCCGACTGTGCCGTTACCACCGACCTTGTTCCAACCGTCATGACGGCCGTTTTCAAAGTCAGTCACGTCCTTGGTGCCACGGACAACGTCAATAACCTCAGTACCCGTGTTGTCGTATTTGCGCAGGACATCCACGCTGACGTCGTTACCGATACCCACGGCGTAAACCTTGCTACCCGAAGAGGTAACCAGGCTGTCGTAGGCTGCCTTACCACGCGAATCAGCCGTGGAGTCGTAACCGCTACCTGCACCTTGGCCAGTACCGTACTGGGTTGGATTACCGTCAGTCAAGAAGTACGTAACGTTTTCATAAGCGTTGCCGTACTTGTCGACTGCAGGTGCATCGCCAGTCTTGAACCATGCTTCAGCGGCCTTGAAGGCTGCTTCGTAGTTGGTACCACCCACATTGGAGTTCCAACCGGAGTTGTAGCCGTTCAAGGTATCAATCGAATTGAGCAGATTGATCAAATCGGCATGAGTCAGGTCCTTGAAGACCATAGGCGTATCAGCCCGTGTACCAAAGCCAATAATACTCAGGTTCACCGTGCCGCCTTCATGATTGGCCAAGCTTTCAGCCAAGGTCGTCAGCGCAGCCTTGAGCAACTGCATACGGTTCATATTATCCGTACCAGAGGCTTCCTTCATGCTGTTGGAACGGTCAACCAGGATGGCAATGTTGTAGCTCTGGCCGTGAACGATGTTCTCTTGCACACCGCCGCGGTCGCCAATAATGACGTCGTCGCCCACGCCACCATTCGGATTGCCACCACCGTTACCATCAACAATCAGCTGATCCACATCCAGCGTGTATGGGCCGGAGTCGTTGGCAGAAGCACTGTTACCAGCCGAGTCTGTCGTCGTTACCTTGGCATCAACCGTATCGTTCTTCAGCAGATCCTGTACAGGTACTGGGATCTTGAAGGTCAGATCATTGCCAACCGTACCGGTGTATTCCTTGCCACCGATAGTCAGCGTCACGGTATCGCCAGGCTGTACATCCTTGCCAACCGTACCGGTCACATCAATCGTACCCTTGCCGTCACCAGCTTCATTGTGATCCAGCACGCCGTCACCGGCGATCGGATCCAACGTAATCTCGGCTTCAGGCAATGTGGTCTGCACACCGTAGTCGCGGTCAGTTTCAGCACTAGCGCTGTTACCGGCGTCGTCCTTGGTCTCGACCTTAGCGTGGACGGTGTCATCCAGAGCCAGCTCGGAGCCAGGAACATCCACGTTCCAGGTCTTGCCATCGGCGTTAACCGTGGTCGTGTAGTCCTTACCGTTCACGGTCACCGTGACGGTATCACCAGCCTTGACGTCTTTACCCACGGTACCGGTAATGGTCACGTC